>NZ_CP042344.1:0-1200000 GCF_007954405.1 Comamonas flocculans
GTCCCGCGCCGGCCAGCGACCGCGCCTGGCGCCGCCTGGACGCCGAAACCACGTTGCGGGCGGCGCGCCGCCACGCCAGCCGCCTGAGCGTGCTGCGCGTGCCCGGCATCTACGCACCCGACCGCGCGGGCACCCCCCCGCGCGAGCGCGTGCGGCAGGGCGCGCCCACGCTGCGCCCCGAGGACGACGTGTTCATCAACCACGTGCACGCCGACGACCTGGCACGCGCCTGCGTGCGCGCGCTGTGGCAGGGCGGGGCGCAGCGCATCTACCACGTCGCTGACGAGAGCCGCCTGCACATGGGCGAATACCTGGACCTGGTGGCCGGGCTCTACGGCCTGCCGCCGGTGCCCCGCATCGGCCGCGCACAGGCCGCCAGGCAGCTGTCGCCGGCGCTGCTGGACTTCCTGTCGCAATCGCGGCGGCTCGACACCCGGCGCCTGCGGGGCGAGCTGGGCCTGCTGCTGCGCTACCCCACGGTGCGCGAGGGCCTGCAGGCCGACGCCGCGCGTCAGCGCGGGTAGGTCTTGCCCTGCTGGTCGTAGCAGCGGAATACGTCGCAGCGCAGCATCTTCGGGCGCGGCGCCTGCTGGTGTGGACGGTGCGGGCGCGCAGGCGGCACGACGACGAGCGGCGGCACGTAGCCCGGCATGTCGTACACGGACTGGCTGCCCTGGCGTGCCTGGGTGCGCGCGTATTCATCGGGCGTGAGGCAGGCCAGCTCCATCGCCTGGCGCGCCTGGGCGATGCGGGTATTCGTGTCGTAGAGCGTGATGTCGCGCGCCAGCGCCGCCTGCAGTCCGGCCCGGGCCTGTGCGCATTGCAGCGACTGCGCGGGCTCGGGCGCCGTGGCCGCGGGTGCCTGCGCCCCAGAGGCGGGCGTCGCGGCGCTTTCGCTGGCCTGTTGGGCGCGGCGCAGGCGCAAGGCCTCTTCGGCCTGGGCGTTCTGGCGCGCCAGCTCTTCCTCACTCAGCTTGGGGGCCACCTCCTTGCGCGCCTGGCCGGGGTCGCAGCTGCCGTCGGTGTAGCTGATCTTGCCGCTCACCGGGTCGGTGCAGCGCACCACCTGGGAAAGGCCCGCGAGCGGCAGCGGTGCCAGCACCGCCCAGCAAAGCAGGGCGCGTGAGCCCCAGCCGCAAGGCCAGCGCATGGGGTCCCTCTCAGGGCATCTCGCGCATGATGCTGCCGGGGGCGCGCGGGCCGTCGCCCCTGTGGCCTTCCTGGCGATCCTGCCTGTCCTGGCGGGGTTCGGGTCTCCAGGTGGGGCGCTGCGGCGCCGGGCGCACATGCCCGCGGTCAGCATGCCCACGGTCATTGCGGCCTGCCTCGTGGCCCCGCTGGCCGCGGTCCGGGCCGCGCCGGCCGCTGCTGTGGCCGTCGCGATCCCTCCAGCCATCGCGCTGCCAGCGGTTGTCGCGCCGCTCGCTCGAACTCAGCCAGATCTGGCTGCCAAACATCACCGAGGGCGTGCTGCCATAGACCACCGTTGGGCCGGCGTCGTACACCGTCGATGGATAAGGCGTTGCGTAGCCGCCGTAGGGGTCATAGCCGTAGCCATAACCGTAGCCGTCGTTGACGGGAACCGCGCAACCGCTCGCCAGCAGGGCCAGGCCCAGCGCGGCGGACAAGGGCAGGGGGCGACGTAAAAGGGTGCGGACAGAATATTGCATGGCTGTGTGACGGGGCTTCAGCGCGAAAGTTGAGCTGCGTAGCCGGGTTTTACCAGTTCTTTACCTCGGCGGGGGCGGCCTGGTCATTCAGATTGCCCCTTCGGCCCGCAGGCTGGCCCGTTCCGCTGGCCCCACGCCCCATTCGGCCAGCACCTCGTCGGTGTGCTGTCCGAGCACCGGCGGCGCGCCGTGGTAGCGCACCGGCGTGCGCGACAGCCGCAGGGGACTTGCCACCGTAGAGACCACGGGGACTGCATCGCCCGGCGCCTGGCGTGGCAGGTCCACGCGCAGCCCGCGGTGGCGCACCTGCGGATCGGCAAAGGCCCGCGCGACAGTATTGATCGGACCACAGGGCACGGCCTTGTCCTGCAGCAGCGCAATCCATTCGTCGCTGGTGCGCGTGCGCATCAGGGGTTGCAGCAGCGCCAGCAGCTCGGCGCGGTTGCGCACCCGTGCGGTGTTGGTGGCAAACCGTTCGTCCTGCGCCCAGGCGGGCTGCCCTGCGGCCTGGCAAAAGCGCGCAAACTGCCCGTCGTTGCCTATGGCCAGCAGCACCCGCGCGTCGCGCGTCGCGAAATCCTGGTAGGGCGCGAGGCTGGGGTGGACGTTGCCCGCGCGCCCCGGCGATTCACCCGTGGCGAGAAAGCCCGCCGCCTGGTTCGCAAGCATGGCCACGCCCACGTCCAGCAAGGCGGTATCGATGTGCTGGCCCAGCCCGCTGCGCTCGCGCGCATGCAGCGCCGCAAGGATGGCGTTGCTGGCATACAGCCCGGTGAACAGGTCCACCACCGCCACGCCCGCTTTCAGCGGCCCGCCGCCGGGCGCGCCATCGGGCTGGCCGGTGATGTCCATCAGGCCGCAGGCGGCCTGCACCATCAGGTCGTAGCCGGCGCGCCGGGCGTAGGGCCCGTCCTGGCCGAAACCGGTAATGGAGCAGTAGATCAGCCGCGGGTTCAGCGCCTTGAGGCTGTCGTAATCCAGCCCGTAGCGCGCCAACCCGCCGACCTTGAAGTTTTCCACCAGCACGTCGGCCGTGGCCGCAAAGTCGCGCAGCAGCTGCTGCGCCCGCGTCCGGGTGATGTCCAGCGTGACCGAGCGCTTGTTGCGGTTGCAGGCGGTGTAGTAACTCGCCTGCTCGGTGGCTTGGCCGCCTGCGTCGCGCAGGAAGGGCGGACCCCAGTGGCGGGTGTCGTCGCCCACGCCAGGGCGCTCGATCTTGACCACGTCCGCCCCCAGGTCGGCCAGCAGCTGCGTGCACCAGGGTCCGGCCAGCACGCGCGACAAGTCCAGCACCTTGATGCCCGCAAGCGCCCCGGGGGCGGAATTTTGAGAAAAATCGGGCTCCATCGATGATCCAGCTTGCGGAGATAGCTACATTTTACGCAGCAACCGCCTGCCCGCGCAGGCCGGAGCGTCAGGCACAAAAAAACTGCACGTGCGCATGCGCAGGTGCAGTCTCAAGAGGTCCTGGTGCCCGGGGCCGGACTCGAACCGGCACGCCTCGCGGCGGGGGATTTTGAGTCCCCTGCGTCTACCAATTTCACCACCCGGGCCATTTTCGGGAAGCCGCAAATTATGGCACAGTAAGCACATATGACAGCCTATCCCACCATAGAAAGCACCATCGGCCACACGCCCCTGGTGGCGCTGACGCGCCTGGGCGCGCCGGCCTGCCGAGAGCGCGGCAACACGCTGCTGGCCAAGCTCGAAGGCAACAACCCCGCCGGCTCGGTCAAGGACCGCGCGGCCTTCGCGATGATCGACGGCGCGCAGCAGCGCGGCGAGATCCGGCCGGGCGACACCCTGATCGAAGCCACCTCGGGCAATACCGGCATCGCGCTGGCCATGGTCGCGGCGGTCAAGGGTTACCGCATGGTGCTGGTGATGCCCGAAGACCTGTCGGTGGAACGCGCCCAGACCATGAAGGCCTACGGCGCCGAGCTGGTGCTCACGCCCAAGAGCGGCGGCATGGAGTACGCGCGCGACCTGGCCCAGCAGATGGCCGAACAGGGCAAGGGCAGGGTGCTCGACCAGTTCGCCAACGAGGACAACCCGCGCGCCCACTACGAAACCACCGGCCCCGAGATCTGGCAGCAGAGCGCCGGGCGCGTCACCCATTTCGTCAGCGCCATGGGCACCACCGGCACCATCACCGGCGTCGGGCGTTATCTGCGCGAGAAAAACCCCGCAGTGCGCATCATCGGCGCCGAACCCACCGAGGGCTCGCGCATTCCCGGCATACGCAAGTGGCCCGCGGAATACCTGCCCAGAATCTACCGCCCCGAGCTGGTCGACGAGCTGGTGCCGGTATCGCAGAGCGACGCCGAAGACATGGCGCGCCAGATGGCGGCGCAAGAGGGCATCTTCGCCGGCATCTCCTCGGCGGGCGCCGCCTGGGTGGCGCAGCAGATCGCTGCGCGCGTAGAGAACGCCACCATCGTCTTCATCGTCTGCGACCGGGGTGACCGCTACCTGTCCACCGGCGTCTTTCCCGCCTGAAGCCCATGCCTGACGAAATGCGCTTTTGCCCGCAGTGCGCGGGGCCGCTGGCGCCGATTGCGCAGCTGGAAGACAGCGGTGAAAAGGTCCGTCTGCGCTGCGCCGCCTGCGGCTGGACCCATTGGAACAACCCGGTGCCGGTGCTGGCCGCGATCGTGCAGGTGGGCGACAAGATCCTGCTGGCGCGCAACGCCGCCTGGCCGCCCAAGATGTTCGCGCTGATCACCGGGTTCATGGAGGCTGGCGAAAGCCCCGAACAGGGCATCGCGCGCGAGCTCAAGGAAGAAACCAACCTGGACGCGCTGCAGACGCGGCTGGTGGGCGTCTATGAATTCCTGCGCATGAACCAGGTCATCATTGCCTACCATGTGCGCGCGCAGGGCGAAGTCCGCCTTTCGCCGGAGCTGCTGGACTACCGGCTGATGGAGCCGCGCGAGCTCAAGTGCTGGCCGGCGGGCACCGGCTATGCGCTGGCCGACTGGCTGCGCAGCCAGGGCCACGAACCGGTGTTTTTCACCGCCGAGGAAAACGCCGAACGCCGGCGTGGCCTGGACTGAACCAAGGAAGCAAGATGAACATAGACAGCGAACTCGATGCGCGCGGCCTGAACTGCCCGCTGCCCATCCTCAAGGCCAAGAAGGCGCTGACCCAGATGTTCAGCGGCCAGATCCTCAAGGTGGTGGCCACCGACCCCGGGTCGCTGCGCGACTTCCAGGCCTTCGCGCGACAGACCGGCAACGAACTCGTCGAGCAGAAAACCGAGGGTGAGGAATTCATCCACATCCTGCGCCGGCGCTGAGCGCGACCCTCCCGGCGTGCAGGCACGACGGCTCTTGAACACCCCGGTACGGCCCGAACGCGCGGCGTTGCGACGCAGTTGCATGGATGCAGTTGACCGCCTGGGATGCTTTATACAATGTATATTATGTTAAATAATAGATATGGCATCGCCGGCAACCATTCTTGAGGTCACCCGCCCCGAGTCTGGGGATAATGCCCTCCGACCAATGCCCGCAAGGGATCAGCGCCTCGGATTGCCCGGATGGACTTGAACGACGTACTGCAGACCGAATGCACGCTGCCGAGCCTGCCGCGGGCGGTGGCCTTGCTGACGACGGAGCTGGCGCGGCCCGAGCCGAGTCTGCGGCGCATCAACCAGTTTTTCCTGACCGATCCAGCGCTGGCGGCGCGGCTGCTGCGCGAAGCGAACGTGCGCTCGCACCCGCTGTCGGGCACGGTGGGCAGCGTACCCGAAGCGATCGTGCTGCTCGATCTGCCGCAGCTGCGCGCCTTCGTGGCGCAGGCCTTCCTCGGGACCACGTCGGGGTCGGTGCCGGGCATCAACCTGCAGCATTTCTGGCGCTACAGCCGCAACACCGCGCGGCTGGCGCGCTCGCTCGCGGGCATCGTGCACCGCAACCAGACGCTGGCCTACAGCGCGGGACTTCTGCACGGCCTGGGGGAACTGGTGCTGCACCTGCGCAACCCCGCACAAAGCCATGAGCTCAGCCGCACCGTGGCGCCGCTGGATTTGCGCCGCGCGCGGCATGAAAACCGCGTCTGGGGCTACAGCTATGCCGCGGTAAGCGCACGCTTGGCCCGGCAATGGCGCTTGCCCGCCGTGCTGGTCGATGCGCTGCGCTACCACTGCGCGCCGTTCGACGAAGAGGTCTATGAGCCGCTGGCAGCCATCCTGCACCTGGCGGCCTGGCGCGCCCGCGCACGCGAGGGGGGTCTGGGCGAGCGCGAACTGGCCGCGACCTTCCCCGGTGAAGTCGGCGTGGTGCTGGACATGGACATCGACACCGTGCTGCAGCAGGACCCGATCGACTGGAAGGCGCAGCCGAACGCCGACGACATGGTCTGACGCCCGCCCGGGGCAGGCGCCGCCCTGCCCTTGCACCCGGGGCCATGCCCGCGGCGGGGCGGGCCTGGCGCGGGTGGACGCGCTGCTCAGCGCCGCTGCGGCGGCAGATCGGTGCAGGCGCCGTGCGCCGCTTCCGCCGCCATGCCTATGCTCTCGCCCAGCGTGGGGTGCGGATGGATGGTGGCGCCGATGTCCACGCTGTCCGCGCCCATCTCGATGGCCAGCGCCACCTCGCCGATCATGTCGCCCGCATGCGTGCCGACGATGCCGCCGCCCAGGATGCGGTGGGTTTCGGCGTCGAACAGCAGCTTGGTAAAGCCTTCGTCGCGCCCGTTGGCGATCGCCCGCCCCGATGCTGCCCAGGGGAAGAGGCCCTTGGTCACCTTGATGCCTTCGGCCTTGGCCTGGTCTTCGGTCAGGCCGACCCAGGCCACTTCGGGGTCGGTGTAGGCCACGCTCGGGATGACCCGGGCGTTGAAGGCGGCCTTGGCGAGCTTTTCATCACCCAGCAGTTCGCCGGCGATGACCTCGGCGGCCACGTGCGCCTCGTGCACCGCCTTGTGCGCCAGCATGGGCTGGCCGACGATGTCGCCGATGGCAAAGATGTGCGCCACGTTGGTGCGCATCTGGATGTCGACGGGGATGAAGCCGCGGTCGCTCACCGCCACGCCGGCCTGCTCCGCGCCTATCTTCCTGCCGTTGGGGCTGCGACCCACGGCCTGCAGCACCAGGTCGTAGGTCTGCGGCTCGGGGGCGCTGCCGCCCTCCTCGGCCG
This sequence comes from Comamonas flocculans, assembly GCF_007954405.1. NCBI lineage: Bacteria > Pseudomonadati > Pseudomonadota > Betaproteobacteria > Burkholderiales > Comamonadaceae > Comamonas > Comamonas flocculans. The sequence goes on from NZ_CP042344.1 coordinate 6,812, forward strand.
GCGCGAACGTGACCTTGATGCCTTCAGGCGTGGCCTCGGCGGCCACGGTCTTGGTCTTGAGCATGACGTGGTCAAAGCGCGGCGCGTTCATCTTCTGCCAGACCTTGACCAGGTCGCGGTCGGCGCCCTGCATCAGGCCGTCGAGCATCTCGACCACATCCAGGCGTGCGCCCAGCGTGGAATAGACCGTGCCCATCTCCAGACCGATGATGCCGCCGCCCAGGATCAGCATGCGCTTCGGAACACCCGCCAGCGCCAGCGCACCGGTGGAATCGACCACGCGCGGGTCCTTGGGCATGAAGGGCAGATGCACCGCCTCGCTGCCGGCGGCGATGATGGCGCGCTTGAACTGCACCACCTGCTGCTTGCCGGTTTTTTCCTGCCCCGCCCCGCCGGTTTCTTCCACCCGCAGATGCTTGGCACCCACGAAGCTGCCCAGGCCACGCAGTACGGTGACCTTGCGCATCTTGGCCATCTGGGCCAGGCCGCCGGTGAGCTTGCCCACCACCTTGTCCTTGTGGCCGCGCAGCTGGTCGATGTGGATCTGGGGTGCGCCAAAGTCGATGCCGGCGCTCTTGAGGTGGCTCACTTCGTCCATGACGGCGGCCACGTGCAGCAGCGCCTTGGACGGGATGCAGCCCACGTTCAGGCACACGCCGCCCAGGGTGGCGTAGCGCTCGACCAGCACCACCTTCAGGCCCAGGTCGGCCGCGCGGAAGGCCGCACTGTAGCCGCCGGGGCCGCCGCCCAGCACCAGCACGTCGCAATCCACGTCGGCGCTGCCAGCGTAGCTGGATGCTGCAGAAGCAGGAGCTGCCTGCGCTTGACTGGCGGGCGCTGGAGCGGGTTTTGATGCTGAAGTTTCGGCGGGGACCGGTGCTGGTGCCGGGGCCGGCGCGGCGTCGGCCACCTCCAGCATGAGCAGCACACTGCCCTGACTGACCTTGTCGCCCAGCTTGACCTTCAGCTGCTTGACCACGCCGGCGTGGCTGGACGGGATCTCCATGGAAGCCTTGTCCGACTCGACGGTGACCAGGCTTTGCTCCGCGCGGATGTGCTCGCCCTCGGCCACCAGCACTTCGATCACGCCCACGTCCTGGAAGTCGCCCAGGTCTGGCACCTTGATGTCCATCACTGCCATCTCAAGCCCCTTTCACAGCAGGATGCGGCGGTAGTCCGCCAGCACCTGGCCCAGATAGGCGTTGAAGCGCGCGGCGGCCGCCCCGTCGATCACGCGGTGGTCGTAGGACAGCGACAGCGGCAGGATGAGGCGCGGCGTGAATACCTTGCCGTCCCACACCGGCTTCATCGCGCTGCGCGAGAGGCCCAGAATGGCCACCTCGGGCGCATTGATGATGGGCGTGAAGTGCGTGCCGCCGATGCCGCCCAGCGAGGAGATGGAGAAGCACCCGCCCTGCATGTCGGCAATGCCCAGCTTGCCGCCCCGCGCCTTGGCGGCGAGTTCGGACATTTCCTGGCTGATTTGCAGGATGCCCTTCTGGTCGGCGTCCTTGAGCACCGGGACGACGAGGCCGTTGGGCGTGTCCGCCGCAAAACCGATGTGGTAGTACTGCTTGTAGACGAGGTTGTCGCCATCCAGGCTGGTGTTGAACTCGGGGAACTTCTTGAGCGCCGCGACCACCGCCTTGATGACGAAGGCGAGCATGGTCACCTTGACCTCGCTCCTGGCCTTTTCCGCCTCCTTGTTGGTCTGCACGCGGAAGGCTTCGAGCTCGGTGATGTCCGCCTCGTCGTTGTTGGTGACGTGGGGGATCATCACCCAGTTGCGCGCCAGGTTGGCGCCGCTGATCTTCTTGATGCGGCTCAAGGGCTTGGCTTCGATGGCGCCGAACTTGGCAAAGTCCACCTTGGGCCAGGGCAGCAGGTCAAGGCCCACGCCCGAACCGGCGCCCACGCCGGCTGCGGCCTGCGCCGCCGTGCGCGTGCTGCCTTGCATGACGGCGCGGGTGAAGGCCTGCACGTCTTCCAGCGTGATGCGGCCCTTGGGGCCGCTGCCCTTGACCTCGGCCAGCGGCACGCCGAGCTCGCGCGCAGCCTTGCGCACCGAAGGCGAGGCATGCGGCAAACCGGCGGGGGAGCCGCCCGGCTGGTGTGCGGGGGCGCCGGGAGCGGGCGTGGCAGTGGTTGCAGGTGCGGGCGAAGCACTGGATGAAGACGCCGCCGCGGGCGCAGGGGCCGGCGCGGCAGGCGCCGGCGCGCTGGCGGGTGCGGGCGCCGCAGCGGCCGCGCCTTCCAGCACCACGATCGGGTCCCCGACGTTGACCTTGTCACCAAGCCCCACCTTGAGCTCCTTGACCACGCCCGAGGCGGACGAAGGGATTTCCATCGAGGCCTTGTCCGATTCGACGGTGATCAGCGACTGCTCGGCCTTGACCGTGTCACCCACGGCCACCAGCAGCTCGATCACGCCCACGTCCTTGAAGTCGCCGATGTCGGGCACGCGCACCTCTATGCGCTCCGTGCCTGCCGGCGCGGGCGCGGGCTGGGCGGCGGCCGGGGCCGGCGCTGCTGCAGATTCAGGAGCTGCAGGCGCAGGCGCAGCGGGCGTTTGGGCCTGTTTTTGCCCTGCATCTTCCACCTCCAGCAGCAGGATGACCGAACCCTGGTCCACCTTGTCGCCCAGCTTGACCTTGAGTTCCTTGACCACCCCGGCGTCGCTGGAGGGGATTTCCATCGTCGCCTTGTCCGACTCCACGGTGATCAGGCTCTGTTCGGCCTTGATGGTGTCGCCCGGCTGCACCAGCAGCTCGATCACGCCAACCCCGGAAAAATCGCCGAGGTCAGGGACTTTGACTTCCTTGAGTGCCATGGTCGTGTCCCTCCTTCAGGCGTACAGCGGGTTGATCTTTTCGGTCTTGATCGCGTACTTCTTGATCGCCGCCGAGACCTGGGCGCGGTCGATCGCGCCCTCGTCGGCCAGCGCGCTCAGCGCGGCCAGCACGATGTAGTGGCGGTCGATCTCGAAGTGCTCGCGCAGGCGGAAGCGAAAGTCGCTGCGCCCGAAGCCGTCCGTGCCCAGCACGGTGAAGCTGCGCCCCTTGGGCAGGTGGGCGCGGATCTGCTCGGGGTAGGCCTTGACCCAGTCGGTGGAGGCAACCACCGGCCCCGGGTGCTCGGCCAGCTGCTGCGCCACGAAGGGCACGCGCTGCGGCTCGTCGGGGTGCAGCAGGTTCCAGCGCTCGGCGTCCACGCCCTCGCGGCCCAGCTCGGTGAAGCTGGGGCAGCTCCAGACGTCGGCCTGCACGCCCCAGTCGGCGGCCAGGAGCTTCTGCGCTTCCAGCGATTCGCGCAGGATGGTGCCGCTGCCCAGCAGCTGCACGCGCTTGTCGCCGGCCGCGCCCGACTGGCACAGGTACATGCCCTTGAGGATGTGCTCCTCGGTGCCCGGGGTCAGGCCGGGCATGGCGTAGTTCTCGTTGTGGATGGTGAGGTAGTAGTACACGTCCTCCTGGCGCTCGATCATGCGTTTCATGCCCTCGTGCATGATGACCGCCACTTCGTGCGCAAACGAGGGGTCGTAGCTGATGCACGACGGAATGGTGGCCGCATGCATCTGGCTGTGGCCGTCGCCGTGCTGCAGGCCCTCGCCGTTGAGCGTGGTGCGCCCTGCCGTGCCCCCCAGCAGGAAGCCGCGCGCGTGCAGGTCGCCCGCCGCCCAGGCCAGGTCACCAAAACGCTGGAACCCGAACATCGAGTAGTACACGTAGAACGGGACCATGATGCGGTTGCTGGTGCTGTAGCTCGTGGCCGCCGCAATCCAGCTGGACATGCCGCCCAGCTCGTTGATGCCCTCCTGCAGCACCTGGCCGTCGGTGGCTTCCTTGTAGTAGGCCACCTCGCCCTTGTCGACCGGCGTGTACAGCTGGCCGCGCGGGTTGTAGATGCCGATCTGGCGGAACATCCCCTCCATGCCGAAGGTGCGCGCCTCGTCCACCACGATGGGCACCACGCGCGGGCCCAGCGCCTTGTCGCGCAGCAGCTGCACCACCACGCGCACGAAGGCCTGGGTGGTGCTGATCTCGCGGCCCTCGGCCGTGGGGTCGAGCACCGCCTTGAAGGTTTCGAGTGCCGGCACGGTGAAGCTCTCGTCGGACTTCTCGCGCCGCTGCGGCAGGTAGCCGCCCAGCGCCTTGCGCCGCGCGTGCAGGTACTGCATGGCCGGGGTGTCCTCGGCCGGCTTGTAGAAGGGGAGCTTATCCAGCTCGCTGTCGGGCACCGGAATGTTGAAGCGGTCGCGGAAGGTGCGCACCGCATCGTCCGAGAGCTTCTTGATCTGGTGCGCGGGGTTCTTGGCCTGGCCGGCTGCGCCCATGCCGTAGCCCTTGATGGTGCGCACCAGGATGACCGTGGGCTGGCCGGTATGCTTGACCGCCTCGGCAAACGCGGCGTAGACCTTCTGCGAGTCGTGCCCGCCATGGCGCAGCGCCCAGATCTCGTCGTCGCTCATGTGCTCGACCAGCTTGGCCACGCGCGGGTCGCGGCCGAAGAAGTGCTCGCGGATGTAGGCGCCGTCGTGCGCGCGGAAAGTCTGGTAGTCGCCGTCCAGCGTGTCCATCATCACCTTCTTGAGCGCGCCGTCCTTGTCGCGCGCCAGCAGCGGGTCCCAGCTGCTGCCCCACAGGCATTTGATGACATTCCAGCCCGCGCCGCGGAACTGCCCCTCGAGCTCCTGGATGATCTTGCCGTTGCCGCGCACCGGGCCGTCGAGGCGCTGCAGGTTGCAGTTGATGACGAAGATCAGGTTGTCGAGGTTCTCGCGCGAGGCCAGGCGGATCGCGCCGGTGCTCTCGGGCTCGTCCATCTCGCCGTCGCCCATGAAGGCCCAGACCTTGCGGTTTTCGGTCTCGGCGATGGCGCGCGCCTGCAGGTACTTGAGAAAGCGCGCCTGGTAGATGGCCATCAGCGGCCCCAGGCCCATGGAGACCGTCGGGAACTGCCAGAAGTCGGGCATCAGCCAGGGGTGCGGGTAGCTGGACAGGCCCTTCTTGTAGCCCACCTCCTGGCGAAAGTGCAGCATCTGGTCTTCGGTGATGCGCCCTTCCAGGAAGGCGCGCGCATAGATGCCCGGCGAGCTGTGGCCCTGGAAGTAGACGCAGTCGCCGCCGTGGCCTTCGCTCTCGGCATGCCAGAAATGGTTGAAGCCGGCCTCGAACATGTGCGCCACCGAGGCGTAGGAGGCGATGTGCCCGCCGAGCGAACCACCGTCGTCCACGTGCGCGCGGTTGGCGCGCACCACCATGATCATGGAGTTCCAGCGCATGTAGGCGCGCAGCCGCCCTTCCAGCTCCAGGTTGCCGGGGCTGCGCTGCTCTTCCTCGGGCTCCAGGGTGTTGACGTAGCCGGTGGTGGCCGAAAACGGCATGTCGATGGAGTGCTCGCGCGCGTGCTCAAGCAGCTGTTCCAGCAGAAAGTGGGCGCGCTGCGCCCCTTCCCTGTCGATGACCGCGGCCAGCGCGTCCATCCATTCGCGTGTTTCCTGCTCGTCCGTATCTGTCAGCGCCTGGTTTGGGATGGCGTCGCTCATCTCTGGTCTCCTTTACGCAGTGAATGTCAGGATAGATGGCGCAGTGTCGCACAAATCCCATATTTTTCAAATAGCACAATTCAATTTCATATTATGATATTTATTGTGGAAAACCCTGAAATAGGCCGGCATCGGCGGGGTCGCTGTCCTTAAACTCCACAGATGGTTTCATCCGGGTCCCGAGCCTCTGCGTTGCCGCTGTCGGTGCAGTCGCCGTCGCGCCACTGGCGCCGGTGGTGGCGGGGCCTGGCGCCGCACCGCCAGGACCGGTTCGCGGCGCTGGCGCCGCTGGTGGCGGTGCTGTTGTTCTTCCTGGCCATCGTCGCCTCGTTCTGGTATTTGCACACCGAGGAGATCGGACGCGAGCGCGAGGCGCTGCAGCGCGACGTGGAATACGCCCAGCAGCGCCTGCGCCTGCGCCTGTCCGAGCGCCAGGAGCAGGTCATGCGCATCGCGCGCGATCTCCCGGGCCAAGGCCTGAACGAGACCGACTTCGCCACGCTCGCCGACCTCCTGATCACCCAATACCCCGAGGTGCAGGCGCTCAGCTGGATCGACGAGACCGGGCGGGTGCGCGCCAGCCAGTCGGCGCCCACGCTCACCAGCGGCCAGATACGCCTGGCTGGTGAAATCCTGCGTCCCGGGCCGACGCTCGAGGGCTTTCACCAGGTGCAGCAGCTCGAGCAGGCCAGCTACCAGCAGGCCGCGCCGCGCGCCGAAGGTCCGGCGCCGCTGCTGCAGCTGCTGGTGCCCCTGGGCGGCGACGAGCGCTTTGCCGGCGTGCTGCTGGCCGAATATTCCACCGACAGCCTGCTGCGCTACGGCACGCCCAACGAGGTGCTGTCGCGCTACGCCGTCACGCTGCTCAACGTGCGCCACCAGCTGCTGGCCGGCACGGCGCTGCAGCCGCGCGCGCGCCCGTTGCTGCCCTGGGCGCGCGCGAGCAACGCCTACGACGCACCCATCGTGCTGCCGGGCCTCACGCTGGTGCTGCGCGCGCAGGCCTACCGCACCTCGCTCGGGGTGGTAGGCAGCGGGCTGTTCTGGCTCGTGGGCGCGCTCTCCATCATGACCGCCTGGCTGCTGCTGGGCACCTGGCGCCATACGCGCAAGCGCATGCAGGCGCAGGAAGCGCTGGTGGCGGAAACCAACTTTCGCCGCGCGATGGAAAACTCCATCCTCACCGGCATGCGCGCGCTCGACCTGGAGGGGCGCATCACCTACGTGAACGCCGCCTTCTGCCAGATGACCGGCTGGTCGGCCGAAGAGCTCGTGGGCCAGACCCCGCCCTACAGCTACTGGCCCGAGGCCGAGCGCAACTCCCAGCAGAGCAAGCTGCACGAAGAGCTCTCGGGCCGCGCACTGCCCGGCGGCCTGCAGGTGCGCGTGCAGCGCAAAAGCGGCACGGTGTTTGACGCGCGCCTGTACGTCTCGCCGCTGATCGACGGGCATGGACGGCACACCGGCTGGATGACCTCGATGACCGACATCACCGAGCCCAACCGCGTGCGCGAACAGCTCGTCGCCTCGCACGAGCGCTTCACCATCGTCATGGAGTCGCTCGACGCTTCCGTCTCGGTCGCGCCGCTGGGCAGCAAGGAGCTGCTGTTTGCCAACCGGCTGTACCGCCAGTGGTTCGGCTCGCAGACCGATGGCCACCTGCAGCTGGTGATGCAGGCCGGCGTGGTGCACGCGCCCGAGGAGGACGACGAGGACGGCCTGATGGGTCTGCCCAGCCACGCCATGACGCAGGCCAACTCCGACAACGTGGAGATCTACCAGAGCGAGCTGGGCCGCTGGCTGGAGGTGCGATCGCGCTACCTGCACTGGGTGGACGGGCGCCTGGCGCAGATGGTGATTGCCACCGACATCACCGCCCGGCGCAACGCCCAGGAGCTGGCCGCGCACCAGGCCGAGCGCACCCAGTCGGTCAGCCGCCTGATCACCATGGGAGAGATGGCCTCCAGCGTGGCGCACGAACTCAACCAGCCGCTGACGGCCATCAGCAACTACTGCAGCGGCATGATCTCGCGCGTGCAGAGTGGGCAGATCAGCGAGGACGCCCTGCTGGGCGCGCTGGGCAAGACGGCGCACCAGGCGCAGCGCGCGGGGCAGATCATCCAGCGCATCCGCGCCTTCGTGAAGAAGAGCGAACCCAACCGTCAGCTGGCCAAGGTGACCGAGATGGTGGCCGAGGCGGTGGAGCTGGCCACCATAGAGCTGCGCCGCCACAACGTGCGCCTGACGCACTACGTGGCCGCGCGCCTGCCGCCGGTGATGGCCGACCGCATCCTGATCGAGCAGGTGCTGATCAACCTGATGAAGAACGGCGCCGAGGCGATTGCCCACGCCGGCTGCGCGCCCGCGCGGCGCAGCGTGGAGCTGCGCGTGGTGCCGCGCCAGGTAGACGGCGTGGACGTGATCCAGTTCAGCGTGGAAGACAGCGGCCCGGGCCTGCCCCGGGAGGTGCTGGAGCACCTCTTCGAAGCCTTCTATTCCACCAAGAGCGAAGGCATGGGCATGGGCCTGAACCTGTGCCGCAGCATCGTCGAATCGCACCAGGGCAGGCTGCAGGCACAGAACCTCTACAATGGAAAAGAGGTCACGGGGTGTCTGTTCACTTTCTGGTTGCCGCTGGCCGGCGCTGAGAATGCCACTAGCAATTTCGAAGCAATAACGACGTGAAAGGCATGTGCATGAATCTGATGTCTCCGAAAAAAGGCACCGTCTATGTCGTCGATGACGACGAGGCGGTGCGCGATTCGCTGCAGTGGCTGCTGGAGGGCAAGGGCTACCGGGTGCGCTGCTTCGAGTCGGCCGAGACCTTTCTTTCGCGCTACGACCCGCGCGAGGTGGCCTGCCTGATCATCGACGTGCGCATGGCCGGCATGACCGGGCTGGAGCTGCAGGACCGCCTGATCGAGCGCAAGTCGCCGCTGCCCATCGTCTTCATCACCGGCCACGGCGACGTGCCCATGGCGGTGGACACCATGAAGAAGGGTGCGCTCGACTTCATCCAGAAGCCGTTCAACGAGAAGGAGCTGTCCGAGCTCGTCGAGCGCATGCTAGTGCACGCGCGCGAGAGCTTTGCCGACCACCAGCTCGCGGCCAGCCACGAGGCGCTGATGGCCAAGCTCACCGGGCGCGAATCGCAGGTGCTCGAACGCATCGTCGCGGGTCGGCTGAACAAGCAGATCGCCGACGACCTGGGCATCAGCATCAAGACCGTGGAGGCGCACCGCGCCAATATCATGGAAAAGCTCGGCGCCAACACCGTAGCCGACCTGCTCAAGATTGCCCTGGGCTCCACGCCCGCCAAGATTTGAATTTTTGATAGCTGTCAGCGCCCGCATGCAGGGCGTTTGCGGCATATTTCACCACTGATCCATGACTGCCACCCTCATCGACGGCAATGCCCTGGCGCGCCAGATCCGCGCCCAGGTGGGCCACCGCACCGCCGCGCTCAAGGCGCGCGGCGTGCAGCCGCGGCTGCACATCATCCTGGTGGGCGAGGACCCGGCCAGCCAGGTCTATACGCGCCACAAGGTCAACGACAGCACCGAAACCGGCCTTGCCGCCACGCTGGAGCGCTACCCGGCCGACATGGCCGAGGCGGACCTGCTCGCGCGCATTGCGCAGCTGAACGCCGACCCCGCGGTGCACGGCATCCTGGTGCAGCTGCCCCTGCCCGGGCACATGGACGCGCACCAGGTCATCCGCGCCATCGACCCGGCCAAGGACGTGGACGGCTTTCACCTGCAAAGCGCCGGCGCGCTGATGACCGGGCTGGCGGGCTTCTGGCCCTGCACGCCGCATGGCTGCATGAAGATGCTCGAATCGATCGGCTACGAACTGCGGGGCAGGCATGCCGTGGTCATCGGGCGCTCCAACATCGTGGGCAAGCCCATGGCGCTGATGCTGCTGCAAAAGGACGCCACGGTCACCATCTGCCATTCGCGCACGCAGGGCCTGAAGGCGCTGACGCTGCAGGCCGACGTCATCGTCGCCGCCGTGGGCAAGCGCAATGTGCTCACGGCCGACATGGTCAAGCCCGGCGCGGTGGTCATCGACGTGGGCATGAACCGCGACGACGCGGGCAAGCTCTGCGGCGACGTGGACTACGAAGGCGTGAAGGAAGTGGCCGGCTGGATCACGCCGGTGCCCGGCGGCGTGGGCCCGATGACGCGCGCCATGCTGCTGGTCAACACCATAGAGGCGGCCGAGCGCGCCAGCGGCGCTTGAACTTCGCGCCCGCGGCGCCATTCTGAGCACCATGAACAATCCCCTGCTCGACTTTTCCGGTGCCATCGCCTTCGATCGCATCACCCCCGAGGACGTGCAGCCGGCCATCGCCGAGCTGCTGCAGCGCTGCGAGGCGGCGCTGGCCGAAGTCACCGCCGACGCCTTCCCCGCCGACTGGAGCGCCATCTCGCGCGTGCTGGACGTGGCGACCGAACGGCTCACCCGCGCCTTCGGCACCGTGAGCCACCTCAACAGCGTGATGGACACGCCCGCGCTGCGCGCCGCCTATAACGCCGCGCTGCCGCTGGTCACCGCCTTCCTCACGCGCCTGGGGGCGGACGAGCGCCTGTACGCCAAGTACAAGGCCATGGACCCGGCGGCCCTCAACGCCGAGCAGCGCCAGGCGCTCGCCAACGCGCTGCGCGGCTTTCGCCTCTCGGGCGCCGAACTCACTGGCGCCGCGCGCGAGCGCTTCGCCCAGCTGCAGGAGCGCCTGGCCCAGGTGCAGCAGAAGTACAGCGAGAACGTGCTCGACGCGACCGACGCCTTCAGCTACCTGGCCCGCCGCGAAGAGCTTGCCGGCCTGCCCGAAGACCTCGTCCAGGCCTGCCGCGCCGACGCTCAGGCATGCGGGCTCGACGGCTACCGCCTGACGCTGCAGATGCCCTGCTACCTGCCGGTGATGCAGTTCGCGCAGGACCGCGCGCTGCGCCAGCGGCTGTACACCGCCTACGCCACGCGCGCCTCGGACCAGGCCGGGAGCGCGGGCGCGCAGTTCGACAACGCGCCGCTGATGCGCGAGATCCTGGCGCTGCGCGAGGAAGAAGCGGCGCTGCTGGGCTACGCCAACTTCGGCGAGGTCTCGCTCGTGCCCAAGATGGCCGATTCGCCCGCGCAGGTGCTGCACTTTTTGCGCGACCTGGCCGCGCGCGCGCGGCCCTACGCCGAAAAAGACCTGGCCGACCTGCGCGCCTTTGCCGCCGCCGAGCTGGGCTTGGCCGACCCCCAGGCCTGGGACTGGCCCTACGTGTCGGAAAAGCTCAAGGAGGCGCGCTACGCCTACAACGAGCAGGAGGTCAAGCAGTACTTCCCAGCGCCCAAGGTGCTGGCCGGACTGTTTCGCATCGTCGAGACGCTGTTCGAGGTGCGCATCGCGCCCGACCAGGCCCCCGTCTGGCACCCCGCGGTGCAGTTCTACCGCATCGAGCGCGAGGGCCGGCTGCTCGGCCAGTTCTACCTGGACCAGCCCGCGCGCGCGGGCAAGCGCGGCGGCGCCTGGATGGACGACGCGCGCAGCCGCTGGCTGCGCCCGGACAGCGGCACGCTGCAGACGCCCGTGGCCTATCTGGTGTGCAACTTCGCCGACGGCGTCGATGGCAAGCCGGCGCTGCTCACGCACGACGACGCGATCACGCTGTTCCATGAATTCGGCCACGGGCTGCAGCACATGCTCACCCAGGTCGATGAATACGACGTCTCGGGCATCAGCGGCGTCGAGTGGGACGCGGTCGAGCTGCCCAGCCAGTTCATGGAGAACTTCTGCTGGGAATGGGAGGTGCTCCGGCACATGACGGCCCATGTGGACACGGGCGAGCCCCTGCCGCGCGCGCTGTTCGACAAGATGCTGGCGGCCAAGAATTTCCAGGCCGGCATGCAAACCCTGCGCCAGATCGAATTCGCCCTCTTCGACATGCTCGCGCACACCCGCAGCGAGGCGCGCGAAGACATCCAGGCGCTGCTGCGCGAGGTGCGCTCCGAAGTGGCCGTGCTGCAGCCGCCCGCCTTCAACCGCTTTGCCAACAGCTTCAGCCACGTGTTCAGCGGCGGCTATGCGGCCGGCTACTACAGCTACAAATGGGCCGAGGTGCTCTCGGCCGACGCCTACGCCGCCTTCGAGGAAACCCGCGGCCCCGACGGCATGCCCAGCGCCCAGACCGGGCGGCGCTACCGCCAGGCCATCCTGGAGAGCGGCGGCAGCCGTCCGGCGATCGAATCCTTCAAGGCCTTCCGCGGGCGTGAACCACAGCTCGACGCCTTACTGCGCCACCAGGGCATGGCATGAAAAAGTGAGCTGCCAGCGATTGTGCAGCAACAGTTTCAAAGTGTTTTATATCTGAAAACCTTGTACATCAAGCGCTAGCAGCTACCATTTTGATGGGAAACTAGGAGAGCATCCGATGAAACCCGCGCACACCATCGCCCTGGCCGCTACCGTGGCCGCCCTGCTTGCCGGCGCGGCGCAGGCGCAGACGGTGTATCGCATCGTCGGGCCCGACGGGCGCGTGACCTTCAGCGACCGCCCGCCCGAGGCCGCCGCAAAGGGCAGCAGCGTCGGCCACGCGGGCAGCGCAGCCGCCGCTGGCCGCTCCGCCGGCAATCAGCTGGGCGCCCTGCCCTACGCGCTGCGCCAGGCCGCCACGCGCTACCCGGTGGTGCTCTACAGCGGTGACAACTGCGGCCCCTGCGTGAACGGGCGCAACCTGCTGATCAACCGCGGCATTCCGTTCACCGAGCGCACGGTGACGACACAGGAAGACCTGCAGGCCTACCAGCGCCTGGCGGGCGAGGCCACGCTGCCGCTGCTCACCATAGGCAGCCAGCAGCTCAAGGGCTTTTCCGATGGCGAATGGAGCCAGTACCTGGACGCCGCCGGCTACCCCGGGGCGACGCAGCTGCCGCCCGGCTACCAGCGCCCCGCGCCCAGCCCTCTGGTGGAGCCCCGCGCGCCGGTGCCGAGCGAGGCGCAGCCAGCCGAAGCCGCTCCCGCCGCCACCCCCCGCGCCGCGCCCCCGGCGCCGCCGGCGCCCGCTCCAGGCACGCCCAGCCCATCGAACCCGGCCGGCATCATTTTTTAGCCGTCTGCTTGCGCGCCTTGCGCGGCTTGCTGCCCGGCAGTTCCTCGGGGTCGGCCTCGTCGGCCACCGCGGCGCCAAAACCGCGCGCCAGCTTCACCTGGGCCCAATCGGCCAGCAGCGGGCCCAGCCAGTGCGCCTCCTCCTCGCTGCCCATGCCGGTCAAGGCCAAAGTGGCGCTTTCGCCGTCCGGCCTTTGGTATTCGAGCAAGGTCGCCCATCTGCCGGGGTCGCCCGTGGCGGCATCCTCGCGCGGCGGCGTGTAAGCCAGTTCCACGCCGCGCACCAGGCTGCGCGCGATCTCGCTCTCGCGGCGAAAGAACAGCGAGCGCTCCGCCACGCGCAGCATGCTGGCGTCAAAGGTGTAACTGTGCTGGCGCCAGAACAGCACGTCCAGCACATAAACGCCGGCGAGCACCGCGCCGCCCGGCGCCACGATGAAGAGCACCCAGCCCGCCACGGTCAGGTCCGCGCCCCAGCCAAGCGCGCCTGCACCCCACACCCCTGCGCCGATCAGCCCCGCGCCCAGGACCAGCAACGGCAGAAAGGCGCGCCCACCGCGCACCGCGTAGATCAGCCGCTCGCTGCCGGATGCGGTGGTTTCGCTGCGCCAGAATTCGGGCAGCATGCTCAGGCAGCAAAGCTCAGGGTCTGCACGCCGCTGGCGCTGCCCAGCAGGCAGACGCTGGCGCGCTGGTGGGCAAACACCCCCACGGTGACCACGCCCGGCCATTGGCTGACCTCGTTTTCAAAGGCCAGCGGCGCGCCGATCTGCAGGCCGTGCACGTCCAGGATGTGCTGGCCGTTGTCGGTCACCAGCGGCACGCCGTCCTTGAGCCGCAGCCGCGCCTGCCCGCCCAGCGCCGCAAAGCGCCGGCCGAGCTGCGCCGCCGCCATCGGGATGACCTCCACCGGCAGCGGAAAGCGCCCGAGCACCTGCACGCGCTTGCTGGCGTCGGCGATGCAGACGAAGCGCTCGGCCAGCGCCGCGACGATCTTCTCGCGCGTGAGCGCCGCGCCGCCGCCCTTGATCATGCAGCCCTGGCCGTCGATCTCGTCGGCGCCGTCCACATAGACCGAAAGCCGCTGCACCGCGGCCGCCTCCAGCACCGGTATGCCCAGCGCGCGCAGGCGCTGCGTGCTGGCCTCGGAGCTGGACACCGCGCCGGGAATCTGCGCCTTGATCTGCGCCAGCGCATCGATGAAGCAATTGACCGTGGAGCCCGTGCCCACACCCAGAATCTCGCCCGGCACCACGTACTGCAGCGCGGCGCGGCCGACGAGTTGCTTGAGTTCATCCTGGCTGAGCGCAGCGGCTTGGTTCATGGCGGAAAATCCAGCGAGTTTTTTCCGGATTATCCGCATGCCGCTGCCCTACCTGCTCGCCCGCCCCCTACTCTTTCGCATGGATGCCGAAACCGCGCACGAGCGCACGCTGGCGCTGCTGGCCAGGACCGCTGGCACGCCGCTGGCGCGCACCTGGGCCTGCCCGCGCGTGAGCGATCCGATCACGCTGGCCGGGCTGCAATTTCCCAACCGCGTGGGCTTGGCCGCGGGGCTGGACAAGAACGCGCGCTGCATCGACGCCTTCGCCGAGATGGGCTTCGGCTTTGTCGAAGTGGGCACCGTCACGCCGCTGGCGCAACCGGGCAACCCCAGGCCGCGCATGTTCCGCCTGCCCGAGGGCCAGGCGCTCATCAACCGCATGGGTTTCAACAACGACGGGCTGCAGGCCTTCGTCGCCAACGTGCAGCGCTCGCGCGTGCGCCAGCGCGGCGACGCCATGCTGCTGGGCCTGAACATCGGCAAGAACGCCGCCACGCCGATCGAAGAGGCCACCAGCGACTACCTGCTGGGGCTCGAAGGCGTGTACGCGCATGCGGACTACATCACCATCAACATCAGCTCGCCCAACACCCAGAACCTGCGCAGCCTGCAAAGCGACGCAGCGCTCGATGCGCTGCTGTCCGCGCTGGCGCGCCGGCGCGACGAACTGGCCGCGCAGCACGGCAAGCGCCGGCCCATCTTCGTGAAGATCGCGCCCGACCTGGAGCACAGCCAGATCACGCTGATCGCCGACGCGCTGCAGCGCCACGGCATGGACGGAGTGATCGCCACCAACACCACCACCGCGCGCACCGGCGTGCATGGCCTGCCCCACGCCCAGGAGACGGGCGGACTGAGCGGCGCGCCACTGCGCCAGGGCTCCAACGCCGTCATCCATCAACTGCGCGCGCGCCTGGGCGCGGGTTTCCCCATCATCGGCGTGGGCGGCATCCTGCGCGCCAGGGACGCGCTGGAAAAAATCCGCGCCGGCGCCGACGCGGTGCAGATCTACACCGGGCTGATCTACCGCGGCCCTTCGCTGGTGCTGCAGACCGCGCGGGCGCTGCGCGCCGACCGCCGCAGCTAGAAGCGCCGGCTGCGCCGCCGCCGGGCGGCCCGCTCAGTGGATGATCTGCTGCAGAAACAGCCGGGTGCGCTCGTGCCGGGGGTTGTCGAAAAACTCCCCCGGCACGTTCTGCTCGATGATCTGGCCGTAGTCCATGAAGATCACCCGGTTGGCCACCCTGCGGGCAAAACCCATCTCGTGCGTCACGCACAGCATGGTCATGCCGCTCTCTTCGGCCAGTTCGATCATCACGTCCAGCACCTCCTTGACCATCTCCGGGTCCAGCGCCGAGGTGGGCTCGTCGAACAGCATGATCTTGGGGTTCATGCACAGCGACCGGGCAATCGCCACGCGCTGCTGCTGGCCGCCCGAGAGCTGTCCCGGGTACTTGCCCGCCTGGTCCGGAATGCGCACGCGCTCCAGGTACTTCATCGCCTCGGCCGCGGCTTGGGCCTTGGTCTTCTTCAGCACCCAGATCGGGCCCAGGGTGAGGTTTTCCAGCACCGTCATGTGCGGAAACAGGTTGAAGTGCTGGAACACCATGCCGACGTTGCGCCGTATCGTCTCGATCTGCTTGAGGTCGTTGCTCAGCTCCACGCCGTCCACGACGATCTGCCCCTCCTGGTGTTCTTCCAGCCGGTTGATGCAGCGGATCATCGTCGACTTGCCCGAGCCCGAAGGCCCGCAGATGACGATGCGCTCGCCCTTGGCCACTTCCAGATTCACGTCGCGCAGCACGTGAAACTGGCCGTACCACTTGTTGACGTTCCTGAGCTGTATGGTCGATTCGGACATGGAGGCAAACCGTGCGTGGGTCCAGCGCGCCCTTCAGCGCTGCTGCCCCTGGTTGAGCCGCCGCTCCAGCGCCAGGCTGTAGCGCGACATGGAAAAACAGAACACGAAGTAGATCACCGCGATGAAGATGTAGGAATCGATGCTGAAACCCTGCCAGGCCGAATCCAGCACCGCGGCCCGGGCCGCCTGCATCAGGTCGAAAATGCCGATGATCACCACGAGGGACGTGTCCTTGAACAGCGAAATGAAGGTGCTGACCAGCGTAGGGATGGAGATGCGCAGCGCCTGCGGCAGGACCACCAGACGCATCTGCTGCCAGTAGGACAGGCCCAGCGAATCCGCACCCTCCACCTGCCCCCGGGGTATGGCCTGCAGGCCGCCGCGCACCACCTCGGCAATGTAGGCCGCGGTGAACAGAATCAGCGCAATCTGCGCGCGCAGCAGCTTGTCGATGGAAAAGCCTTCGGGCAGGAACAGCGGCAGCATCACCGAAGACATGAACAGCAGGCTGATGAGCGGCACGCCGCGGATCAGCTCAATGTAGATGATGCACACCGCCCTGACCGCCGGCATGTTCGAGCGCCTGCCCAGCGCCAGCAGTACGCCAAAGGGGAACGCGATGCCTATGCCGAAGGTGGCCAGAATCAGCGTCAGCGGCAGGCCGCCCCAGCGCGCGTCCTCCACGTAGCTGAGCCCGAACACGCCGCCCCACATCAGCACGCCCACCGCCACCAGCGCCACCACCCAGGCCAGGCCCAGCGCGGGGCGCCAGAAGCGCCGCATCGCACTGCAGACGATGATGCCGAGCAGAATCACCGACGCCAGCAGCGGGCGCCACTGCTCGTCGTAGGGGTAGAGGCCAAACAGGATCAACCGGTGCTTCTCGCGCACCAGCGCCCAGCAATAGCCGCCCGCTTCACGGCAACCGGCCGCGGTGGTGGCGGCAAAGTCCGGCTTGATGAAAAAATAGTCCACCAGCGCCGGCAGCGCCATCAACAGCACCCAGACCACCAGCACGGTGAGCAAGGCATTGAGCGGCGAGGAAAACAGCTGGCTGCGCAGCCAGCCCAGCGCGCCCGCGCTGCGGCCTGGCGGCGCACGGCCGACGCTGGAGAGTTGCGCTTGCGTCATCGCTCAGCGCTCCACCAGCGCCATGCGCTTGTTGTACCAGTTCATGAACAGCGAAATCGACAGGCTCACCACCAGATAGGCCGCCATGATGATGGCGATGCCCTCGATCGCCTGCCCCGTCTGGTTCAGGATGGTGTTGGTCACCGCCACGATGTCCGGATAGCCTATGGCCACCGCCAGCGAGCTGTTCTTGACCAGGTTCAGGTACTGGCTGGTCATCGGCGGTATCACGACGCGCATGGTCTGCGGCAGGATGACGAAGCGCAGCACCCGCGCCCGCGACAGCCCGATGGACGCGGCCGCCTCCCACTGCCCCTTGTTTACCGCCTGGATGCCCGAGCGCACCACTTCGGCGATGTAGGCCGCCGTATAGGTCACGAGGCCCGCGAGCAAGGCAAACATCTCGGGCGTTACGGTAAAGCCGCCCTGGAAATTGAAGCCCTTGAGCACCGGGCGGTCCACGACGAAGCCCGCCCCGCTGATCCACCAGCCCAGCGCCGGCAGCGCCAGCAGCAGCGCCACGCAGGCCGGCAGCAGCGCGAAGCTGCGCCCGCTCGCCTCCTGACGGCGGCGCGACCAATGGCTGAGCAGCAGGCAGGCGGCTATCGCCAGGGCCAGACCACCGAGCATCCACTCGATCGCATTGCCCTGCAGCCAGGGCAGGCGCAGCCCGCGGTTGGAGATGAAGACGCTGGGCAGCGGCGAGAAGGCCTTGCGCGCGCTGGGCATCACCTCGGTCACCAGCGCATACCAGAAATACAGCTGCAGCAGCAGCGGGATGTTGCGCATCACCTCGATGTAGATGCCGCACAGGCCCGACACCAGCGAATTCCTGGCCAGGCGCCCTATGCCGAGCAAGGTGCCCAGCACGGTGGCGGCAACGATGCCCACGACGGACACCATCAAGGTATTGAGCAGGCCGACGAGCACCGCGCGGCCGTAGCTGTCGGTCGGGGAATACTCGATCGCGCTCTCGCCGATCGAAAAACCCGCCCGCTGCTGCAGGAAGTCGAAACCCGTGGTGATATTGCGCGCCGCCAGGTTGCGCAGCGTGTTGTGCGCCAGATACCAGATCAGCAAGCCGACCAGCAGCAGCAGCCCGACCTGGTAGATGATGGCGCGGGTCGTCGGGTCGTTCCACGACCAGCGCCTTGCACGCCGCGCCCCTGTGGCCCGCGGCGACGGTGCTAAATCTTGTCCAGCCATACCGGCAACCGGAGCGCCACCGTTGCGCGGCACCCCGGTCTTCAGCTCAGAGGCCTGCGATCAGCGGATGGGCCAGGCGTACATCACGCCGCCCTTGGTCCACTGGGCATTGAGGCCGCGGTCAAGCTTGAGCGGGGAATCCTTGCCGACGTTGCGATCGAAGGATTCGCCGTAATTGCCCACCTGCTTGACGATGTTGTAGGCCCAGCGGTTGTCCACACCCAGGCCCTTGCCCATCTCGCCGTTCACCCCCAGGATGCGCTGCACATTGGGGTTGTCGCTCTTGAGCATCTGCTCGACGTTCTTGGAGGTGATGCCGTACTCCTCGGCTTCCAGCATGGCGTTGAGCGTCCAGCGCACCACCATGAACCATTCGTCGTCCCCCTGGCGCACCATCGGGCCGAGCGGCTCCTTGGAGAAGTCTTCCGGCAGGATGACGAAGTCGTCGGGCGCGGACGAGGACGCGCGCAGCGCCGCCAGTTGCGACTTGTCGCTGGTGGTGGCGTCGCAGCGGCCGGCCTCGAAGGTGCGAAAGCCCCCTTCGGACGTCTCGATCACCACCGGCTTGTAGGTGATCTTGTGCGAGCGGAACCAGTCGGCCAGGTTCAGCTCGGTGGTCGTGCCCTGCAGCACGCAGACCGACGCGCCATCGAGCTCGCTTGCACTCTTCACGCCCAGGCTCTTCTTGACGATCACGCCCTGGCTGTCGTAGTAGTTGGTGCCAGTGCTCATCAGCCCGAGGGTGGTGTCGCGCGCGATGGTGGCCGTGGAGTTGCGCGTCAGCACGTCCACCTCGCCCGACTGCAGCGCGGTGAAGCGCTGCTGCGTGGTCAGCGGCGTCACCTTGAACTTGGACGCGTCACCGAAGACCGTGGCCGCAATCGCGCGGCACATGTCGATGTCCAGGCCCTTCCAGACCCCCTTGCTGTCGGCCAGCGAAAACCCCGGCAGGCCCGGGTTGATGCCGCACTGCACGAACCCCTTCTTCTTGACCGCGTTGTAGGTGTCCCCCGCCTGGGCGGCCGTGCTGGCGAATGCCAGGGCCACGCCCGCGGCCAGCAGAGTCAGTGCCTTGTTCATTGTGTCTCCTTGAAATCGTTGCTGTGGGACAGGATCGCTGGGTGGACCCCTGAACGGGCATTGTGGGTGGCCTTGCTTGCCACTGTCAAGGCAAAGTCCGGCCATGAAAACCCTAGCTTTTGCAGCGGCCACGCGGTTTTGTCGCTGCAAGCTTTGCACGGTTGGGCAGGCCGCTGCCGCGCCGTCCTCGCAAGGCCATTGGCCACCGCCCGGGCCCTGCAGCCACAAAAAACGCCTTGGCACTTTTAATGCCAAGGCGCTGCGTAGTCCGTGGTGGGTGATAGTGGGATCGAACCACTGACCCCTGCCGTGTGAAGGCAGTGCTCTACCGCTGAGCTAATCACCCGTATCGCATTTTGCGAAGAGCGAGATTATGGCACAGCTTGCGTCACGTTCCGAGCAGGTTTCCACACCCCCCGGCCTGCGCTTGTCTTGTCGATCTCCAGCAGCACGGCCTCGTGAGCGGCGAGCTCGCGGACGTCGGCCAGCAGGACCGGCAGATCGAAGCCGCTCAGATCCAGTGTCGCGGCAGCGCTCGCCTGCGGGCTGTCCACGGCACCCGGGGCGACCAGCAGCGATTCCTGGCCGCGCGTCATCTGGATGTAGACGCTCGCCAGCAGCTCCGCATCCAGCAATGCGCCGTGCAGGGTCCGGCCAGAGCGGTCCACTTCCAGGCGGTCGCACAGCGCATCGAGCGTGTTGCGCTTGCCCGGGTAGAGGTCACGCGCCAGCATCAGGGTGTCGAGCACGCCTGCCAGGGTCGCAGCCAGCGGAGGGCGCTTCAGGCGAGCGAATTCCATCTCCAGAAAGCCCATGTCGAAGGCGGCGTTGTGGATGATGAGCTCCGCGCCCTTGAGATAGTCAAAAATCTGCTCGGCGCATTCGGCGAACTTCGGCTTGTCGCGCAGGAACTCACTGCTCAGGCCATGTACGCGCAGCGCGCCCTCCTCGCTCTCGCGCTCGGGGTTGAAGTACAGGTGCAGGTTGTTGCCCGTCAGGCGCCGCCCCACCAGCTCCACGCAGCCAAGCTCGACGACGCGGTCGCCCTGTTCGGCCGACAGGCCGGTGGTTTCCGTATCCAGCACGATTTGCCGCAACGCGGTACCCGTCATGGTTTGCTGTCCTCCTTCTGTGCCGGGCCGCCAGCCAATGCGGCCACCGCGGCCCGAACCGCCTCCTGGGCCAGGATGGCGCTGTGCAGTTGCGACGGCTGCAGCCCCAGGGCCTGCGCCACGTCGGCGTGGCCCAGTGCCAGGGCTTGCTCCAGGCTCTTGCCACCCAGCCAGTGGGCGACAAAGGAAGCGGCGGCAATGGCCGGCGCCGCGCCGTAGGCCTTGAAGCGCGCCTCCTCGATGCGCGCCCCGTCCGGATGCACGCGAATCTGCAGCCGTATCACCTCGCCCGCCCGAGGCGAACCTACCATGGCCGTGCCGACCCCCGGTTCGGCGTCGTCGAACGACCCGCAGTTGCGCGGGTTCTGGAAATGGTCCGTGACCTGCTGCGAATACGCCATTGCGGCGAGTTTAGCGGCGGCTCAGGGCGCCGGCGCCCATTGCAGTGCCTCGATATCCACGCCCTGCTGGTGCATCTCCCACAAGGGGCTGATTTCCCGCAGGCGCGACACCGCTTCGCGTATCGCCTGCACGGCCTGATCGATCTCGCGCTCGGTGGTAAAGCGTCCGGTGGTGATGCGCAGGCTGCTGTGGGCAAGCTCGTCGCTGCGCCCCAGCGCACGCAGCACATGGCTGGGTTCGGCGCTGGCCGAGGTGCAGGCCGAACCCGAGGACAGCGCCACGCCGCGGATGGCGCTCATCAAGGCCTCGCCTTCGACACAAGGCACGCTCAGGTTCAGGTTCTGCGGCACGCGCCGCTGCAGGCTGCCATTGACCAGTATCTCACCCAGCGGCAACAGCCCCGCCAGCAGCCGCTGCTGGAATGCCTGCGCGTGCTCGTTGTCCTCATGCATCTCGCGCCCCGCGATGCGAAAGGCCTCGCCCATGCCGACAATCTGGTGCGTGGGCAGCGTGCCCGAGCGCAGCCCGCGCTCATGCCCGCCACCGTGGATCTGTGCATTCAGCCGCACCCTGGGCTTGCGCCGCACATAGAGCGCGCCCACGCCCTTGGGACCATAGGTTTTGTGCGCCGTCATGCTCATCAAGTCCACCGGCAGGCTGGCGAGGTCGATGTCCACCCGCCCCGTGGCCTGGGCCGCGTCCACGTGCAGCAGCACGCCCCGCTCGCGGCACAAGGCGCCGATCGCGGCAATGTCCTGCACCACGCCGATTTCATTGTTCACGAAGAGCACGCTGACCAGCACGGTGTCCTCGCGCAGCGCATCGGCAAGACGCTGCAGGTCGAGCAAGCCGTCGGGCTGCACGTCCAGGCAGGTGACTTCGCAGCCGCGCTGCTGCAGCTCGTGCATGGTGTCGAGCACCGCCTTGTGCTCGGTCTTGAGCGTGATGAAATGCCTGCCCTTGTGCTGGTAGCTCTCGGCCACGCCCTTGAGCGCCAGGTTGATCGACTCGGTCGCGCCACTGGTCCAGACGATCTCGCGTGCATCGGCGCCGATCAGCTCGGCCACCTGTTCGCGCGCGCGCTGCACCGCTTCCTGCGCCTCCCAGCCCCAGGCGTGGGAACTGGACGCCGGATTGCCAAAGTGCGTGCGCAGCCAGGGAAGCATGGCGTCGACCACCCGTGTGTCGCACGGGGTGGTCGCGCCGTAATCGAGATAGATGGGGAGAGAATCAGCCATGGATGCGGCTGATTCTCGAACTTGCTCCGCTATTTGGCAAACGCCGCGCTGCCCAGTGCAAACACCGAATTGGGCGCGTTGACGCGGATGGGCTTGACCACCGGCACGGTGGAAATCGCCCGCCGCGTGGCGGGGCGGTCTTCGATGCGGATGCCGCGCGCCAGTTGCTCGTCGACGAGCTTTTGCAGCGTGACCGAGTCGAGGAACTCGACCACGCGCTGATTCAGCGCGGTCCACAGGTCGTGCGTCATGCATTTGCCGCCGCCCATGCAGTTCTCGCTGCCACCGCACTGCGTCGCGTCGATAGGTTCGTCCACCGAGACGATGATGTCGGCCACGGTAATGGAGCCCGCCTTGCGCGCCAGCGTATAGCCGCCGCCAGGGCCGCGTGTGGATTCGACCAGTTCGTGGCGGCGCAGCTTGCCAAAGAGCTGTTCCAGATAGGACAGCGAGATCTGCTGACGCTGGCTGATCGCTGCCAGCGTCACCGGACCACTGTTCTGGCGCAAGGCCAGATCGATCATGGCGGTGACGGCAAAACGGCCCTTGGTAGTGAGGCGCATGAACGGCTCCTGTAAAAAAGCACCAGACAAACAGCCAACAGCAATCCGGGAGGGAAGGCGGCAGAGCGACTGCCTGAATGCCCGCATTACCCGACTGATTTGTACGACTATATCATTAATCTCTAGTGTTTTTATCGGGTAATTTGCACAGGACTTGATTTTTATCAAGAGCCAAACAAGGCGCCTCGCAGTAGCGCCAGCTCGTCGCGCGCCTGCGCCGCCTGCTCGAACTCCAGATTGCGCGCGTGCTCATACATGGCCTGCTCCAGACGCTTGATCTCGCGCGCCAGGTCTTTCTGGCTCATGTCTTCCACGCGCGCGCGCTGCATCTGCGCTTGCGCCGCCTTTTGCGCATCGCGCCCGGCCTTTTCGCTGTAGACGCCATCGATCAGGTCGCGCACCTGCTTGACGATGGCGCGCGGCTCGATGCCGCGGGCCTGGTTGTAGGCAGTCTGCCTGGCGCGCCGGCGCTCGGTCTCGTCCATCGCCTTCTTCATCGAATCGGTGATGCGGTCGGCATACAGAATTGCCTTGCCGTGCAGGTTGCGCGCCGCGCGCCCTATGGTCTGGATCAGGCTGCGCTCGGCGCGCAGAAAGCCCTCCTTGTCGGCGTCCAGGATCGCCACCAGCGAGACCTCTGGAATATCCAGGCCCTCGCGCAGCAGGTTGATGCCGACGAGCACGTCAAACGCCCCCAGGCGCAGGTCGCGGATGATCTCCACGCGCTCCACGGTATCGACGTCCGAGTGCAGATAGCGCACCGCCACACCGTTTTCCGCCAGGTATTCGGTGAGCTGCTCGGCCATGCGCTTCGTCAAAGTGGTGATCAGCACCCGCTCGTGCGCCTGCACGCGCAGGCGGATTTCCTGCAGCACGTCGTCCACCTGGGTGGTTGCGGGACGCACCTCGATCTCGGGATCGACCAGGCCCGTGGGGCGCACCACCTGGTCGACGATCTGGCCCGAGTGCTCTTTCTCGTAATCCGCCGGCGTGGCCGAGACGAAGATCACCTGGCGCATGCGCCGCTCGAATTCCTCGAACTTGAGCGGCCGGTTGTCCAGCGCCGACGGCAGGCGAAAGCCGTATTCCACCAGCGTGGTCTTGCGCGAGCGGTCGCCGTTGTACATGGCGTTCAGTTGCCCGATCATCTGGTGGCTCTCGTCGAGGAACATCACCGTGTCGCGCGGCAGGTAGTCGGTGAGCGTGGACGGCGGCTCACCCGGTGCCGCGCCAGAGAGGTGGCGGGTGTAGTTCTCGATGCCCTTGCAGTGCCCCACTTCGCTGAGCATCTCGATGTCGAAGCGCGTGCGCTGCTCCAGGCGCTGCGCCTCCACGAGCTTGCCCTGGTCGACAAAGAATTTCACGCGCTCCACAAGCTCCTGCTTGATGGTTTCCACCGCCGACAGCACCACGTCGCGCGGCGTCACGTAGTGGCTGCGCGGATACACGGTAAAGCGCGGGATGCGCTGCGCCACCTGGCCGGTGAGCGGATCGAAAAGCTGCAGGCTCTCGACCTCGTCGTCGAACAGTTCGATGCGGATCGCCAGCTCGGAGTGCTCGGCCGGAAAGACGTCGATGGTGTCGCCGCGCACGCGGAACTGCCCGCGCGCGAAGTCCATGTCGCTTCGCTGGTACTGCATGCGCACCAGTTGGGCAATCACGTCGCGCTGGCCCATGGGGTCGCCTTGGCGCACGGTCATCACCATGCGGTGGTAGCTCTCGGGGTTGCCGATGCCGTAGATGGCCGAGACGGTGCCGACGATGACCACGTCGCGGCGCTCCAGCAGGCTTTTGGTGGCGGACAGGCGCATCTGCTCGATGTGCTCGTTGATTGCGCTGTCCTTTTCGATGAACAGGTCGCGCTGGGGCACGTAGGCCTCGGGCTGGTAGTAGTCGTAGTAGCTGACGAAATACTCCACCGCGTTCTTCGGGAAGAACTCGCGGAATTCGGAATACAGCTGCGCCGCCAGCGTCTTGTTCGGCGCAAACACCATCGCCGGGCGCCCCAGGCGCGCGATCACGTTGGCCATGGTGAAGGTCTTGCCCGAGCCGGTCACGCCCAGCAGCGTCTGGAAGGCCTCGCCGTCGCGCACGCCCTCCACCAGCTTGTCTATCGCCTCGGGCTGGTCGCCGGCGGGCGGATAGGGCTGGAAGAGCTGGAAGGGCGAATCGGGAAACTGCACGAATTCGCCCTGGGCGACGGGTGCAGGGGCGACAAGGTCTTGCATGCGGTGGGTCAACGGCGGCGCGCGGGCGCTCGTTAAAATTTGCTGTTCCGCCATCCTAGCTGGTGACGGTGTCCACCCTGTTCAACTCCCAGGACGCATCATGTCTTTGTTTTCCGCCGTGCAAATGGCACCGCGCGACCCGATCTTCGGCCTCAACGACCAGTTCACCCAGGACGCCAACCCGAACAAGGTCAACCTGGGCGTCGGGGTCTACCTTACCGATGAAGGCAAGCTGCCCCTGCTCGAATGCGTGCGCCTGGCGGAACAGGCCATGCTGGAATCGCCCCAGGCGCGCAATTACCTGCCGATGGACGGGATTGCCGCCTACGACGCGGCGGTGAAAGCCCTGGTGTTCGGTGCGCAGTCCGATGTGGTGACCTCGGGGCGCGTGGCCACCGTGCAAAGCCTGGGCGGCACGGGCGGACTGAAGATAGGTGCGGACTTCCTGCACCAGCTCAACCCCGGCGCCAAGGCACTGGTCTCCAACCCCACCTGGGCCAACCACAACGCCATTTTCAAGAACGCGGGCTTCGAGGTGGGCAGCTACACCTATTACGACGCTGCCGGCCGCAAGGTGGACTTCGACGGCATGCTGGCCGACCTGCGCGCCGCCGCGCCCGGCACCGTGGTGGTGCTGCACGCCTGCTGCCACAACCCGACGGGCTACGACCTGACGGCCGCGCAGTGGGACCGGGTGGTGGACCTGGTGCGTGAAAAGCAGCTCGTCGCCTTCCTGGACATGGCCTACCAGGGCTTTGGCCAGGGCATCAAGGAAGACGCCACCGCCATCGAAAAATTCACCGCCTCGGGCCTGAGCTTCTTCGTCTCGACCTCGTTTTCCAAGAGCTTCAGCCTGTACGGCGAGCGCGTGGGCGCGGTCTCGGTCGTCACGCAGGACAAGAGCGAGACCGAGCGCGTGCTCTCGCAACTGAAGATCACCGTGCGCACCAACTATTCCAACCCGCCCACGCATGGCGCGAGCATCGTCGCCAGCGTGCTGCAAAACACCGAGCTGCGCGCACTGTGGGAAAAAGAGCTGGGCGAGATGCGCATCCGCATCCAGAGCATGCGCCACGCGCTGGTCGCGGGCCTGACGGCCGCGGGTGTGACGCAGGACATGTCCTTCATCACCACGCAGGCGGGGATGTTCAGCTATTCGGGCCTCTCCAAGGATCAGATGGTGCGCCTGAGAAGCGAATTCGGCGTCTATGGCACCGACAGCGGGCGCATGTGCGTGGCCGCGCTGAACACGCACAACGTCGGCTACGTGGCCAAGGCGATTGCGGCGGTGCTGTAACCTCAGCCGCTGCCGAACCGAAAACCGCCTTCGGGCGGTTTTTTCATCGCCGCACACCCTCGCCCGCCTGTCGTTCATGGAAAAAGCCGATTCCCCGCCGCATACGCCCGTCATGGCGCAGTACCTCGCGCTCAAGGCCGAGCACCCCCAGACGCTGCTGCTCTACCGCATGGGCGATTTCTACGAGTTGTTCTACGCCGACGCGGAAAAGGCCGCGCGGCTGCTGGACATCACGCTGACGCAGCGCGGGCAGTCGGCCGGCCAGCCGGTGGTGATGGCGGGCGTGCCGTTTCATGCGCTGGAAAACTACCTCTCGCGCCTCATCAAGCTGGGCGAATCGGTGGCGATCGCCGAGCAGGTGGGCGACGTGGCCGCGGCCAAGGGGCCGGTGGAGCGCAAGGTGGTGCGCGTGGTCACGCCCGGCACCATCACCGACAGCGAACTGCTCAGCGACAAGGCCGAGGCGCTGCTGCTGGCACTGCACCAGGGCAAGCGCGCGCGCTGCGGCCTGGCCTGGCTGTCGGTGACGCAGGGGCGGGTCTTCCTGGCCGAATGCGCGCTCGATGAACTCGCGGCCTGGCTCACGCGCATCGCGCCCAGCGAATTGATCTACAGCGCCGGCGTCACCCAGCGCTTTGAGCAGCAATTGCAGCAGCTGCAACACCAGGGCGCACTGGCCTGCCCGCTCAGCCCGCGCCCGGACTGGCAGTTTGACGGCCCCCTGGGCGAACGCAGCCTGTGCCAGCACCTGGGTGCCGCCAGCCTTGCCGCCTGGCAGGCGGAAAGCCTGCACGAGGCCCATGCCGCCGCCAGCGCCCTGCTGCACTATGCCGAGCACACCCAGGGGCGCGCGCTCACCCATTTGCACAGCGTGCAGGTGCAGCGCGACGACGCGCTGATCACGCTGCCCGCCAGCACGGTGCGCAATCTGGAGCTGGTGCAGACCCTGCACGGCGAAAGCAGCCCTACCCTGCTTTCACTGCTGGACAGCTGCATGACCGGCATGGGCAGCCGCCTGCTGCGCACCTGGCTGCTGGAGCCCGAGCGCGAGCGCAGCGCCGCACGCCAGCGCCTTGCCGCCACCCAGGCGCTGCGCGGCGGTGCCTGGCAGGTGCTGCGCGAACAGCTCAAGGGCGTGAGCGATGTAGAGCGCATCACGGCCCGCATCGCCTTGCGGCAGGTGCGTCCGCGTGAATTGCTGGCCTTGGCGCAAACACTACAAAAAACAGAGCCCTTGGCGCTTGCTGGACAAGCGCCAGAGCCCTATTTGACTGATATTTTTGCACAGCTGCAACCGCCTGCCACGGCACTTGCCTTGCTGCAATCGGCCATAGCGTCCGAGCCCGCCGCCCTGGTGCGCGACGGTGGCGTGATCGCCAGCGGCTTTGACGCCGAGCTGGACGAGCTGCGCGCCATCCAGAGCAATTGCGACGGTTTTCTGCTCGACCTGGAAGCGCGTGAGAAAGAGCGCAGCGGCATCCCCAACCTGCGCGTGCAGTTCAACAAGGTGCATGGCTTCTACATCGAAGTCACCACCAGCCATCTGGACAAGGTGCCGGGCGACTACCGCCGCCGCCAGACGCTGAAGAACGCCGAGCGCTTCATCACCCCCGAACTCAAAGCCTTCGAGGACAAGGCCTTGTCCGCCCAGGAGCGCGCACTGCAGCGCGAAAAATGGCTGTACGAACAAGTGCTTGACCGACTGCAGCCCGAGGTGCCGCGGCTCACCCGCGTCGCCCAGGCGCTGGCGCAACTCGACGTGCTCTGCTGCCTGGCCGAACGCTCGCTGACGCTGAACTGGTGCGCGCCCAGCTTTGCCAACGAACCCTGCATCGACATCGAGGCCGGCCGCCACCCGGTGGTGGAGGCGCGCCTGGCCGAGGCCTCCAGCGGGGCCTTCATCCCCAACCACACGCGCATGCATGCAAGGCAGCGCATGCAGATCATCACCGGGCCCAACATGGGCGGCAAATCCACCTATATGCGCCAGGTGGCCATCATCGTGCTGCTGGCCAGCATGGGCAGCCATGTGCCGGCCAGCAGCTGCCGCCTCGGGCCGATAGACGCCATCCACACCCGCATCGGCGCGGCCGACGACCTGGCCAATGCGCAGTCCACCTTCATGCTGGAGATGGTGGAAGCCGCGCAAATCCTGCATGCGGCCACGCCCGAGAGCCTGGTGTTGATGGACGAGATCGGCCGCGGCACCAGCACGTTTGACGGGCTGGCGCTGGCATCGAGCATCGCCAGCCACCTGCACGACAAGAGCCGTGCCTTCACGCTGTTTGCCACGCACTACTTCGAACTGACCGAACTGCCCGCCAGCGCGCGCCATGCCATCAACCTGCATGTGAGCGCGGTGGAAAACGGCCAGGACATCGCCTTTCTGCACGAGATCCAGCCCGGCCCGGCCAGCCGCAGCTACGGCATCCAGGTGGCCAGGCTGGCCGGCATGCCCGCCAGCGTGCTGCACCATGCGCGCCACGCACTGGACGCGCTGGAGGCGCGCGCGCAGGAGGCGCAAAGGCAGGTCGATCTGTTCGCCGCCCCACCCGCCCCGGCGCAAGCCACCCCGAGCGCCGCCGAGGCGGCGCTGGCGCAGATCAATCCCGACCAGCTCAGCCCGCGCGAGGCGCTGGATGCGCTGTACCAGCTCAAGGGCTTGCTCCGGCCTTAGCGCCGGTCGGCCAGCGCGTGGGCGATGGTGCCCAGGTCGACATATTCGAGTTCGCTGCCCACGGGCACGCCGCGCGCCAGCCGCGTCACGCGCACGCCCGCGCGCCGCAAGGCCTGCGAGAGCGCATGCGCCGTCGCCTCGCCTTCGGCGGTGAAGCTGGTGGCCAGAATCACCTCCTGCACCACGCCGTCGGCGGCGCGTTGCAGCAGCTGCTGCATGCCGATGTCGGCCGGCCCCACGCCATCGAGTGGCGACAACCTGCCCATGAGCACGAAGTACAGGCCGCTGAAGGCGCCGGTGCGCTCCATCGCGGCCTGATCGGCCGGGGTTTCCACCACGCACAGGC
The DNA here is from genome assembly GCF_007954405.1 of Comamonas flocculans. Taxonomy (NCBI): domain Bacteria; kingdom Pseudomonadati; phylum Pseudomonadota; class Betaproteobacteria; order Burkholderiales; family Comamonadaceae; genus Comamonas; species Comamonas flocculans. The sequence goes on from NZ_CP042344.1 coordinate 35,918, forward strand.
GGGTGGCGTCGCGCTCGCCGTCGCGGCAGATGGCACACAGCGCCTGCTCGGAAAAGGTATGGCAACGCTCGCAGTGGCCCAGGTGCTCGCAGGCCTGCTGCAGCGCCTGCGCCAGCACCTGCGCGCCCGGCCGGTCGTGCTGCAGCAGGTGGTAGGCCATGCGCTGGGCAGATTTCACGCCCACCCCGGGCAGGCGGCGCAGCGCCTGGACCAGCGCCTGCAGGCTGCCAGCATCGGACACGGACGCAGCCCCCGCCTCAGAACGGGAACTTCATGCCGCCGGGCAGGCCCGGCATGCCGGCGGTGATCTTGCCCATCTTCTCCTGCGAGGTCTCCTCGGCCTTGCGCACGGCCGCATTGAAGGCCGCGGCCACGAGGTCTTCAAGCATGTCCTTGTCCTCGGCCAGCAGGCTGGGGTCGATGGTGACGCGCTTGACGTCGTGCTTGCAGGTCATCAGCACCTTCACGAGGCCCGCACCCGATTCGCCCTCCACCTCGATGCGCTCGAGCTCGTCCTGCGCCTTCTTGAGGTTGTCCTGCATGGTCTGGGCCTGCTTCATGAGGCCGGCAAGCTGTCCTTTGTTGAACATCAATGTTTCCTTGTGGTCCTGAAAATGTTTACGGGGCGCTCTTCTCGCCGGGGCAGGCGGCATGCGCATTGCGGCGCCCCGGCCGATGCACGGCGCGATACATGGCGCTGTCCGCCTGCGATGGTGAGGCCAGCGGCCGGAAAAGCAAGACCGCCAGCGCATCGCACTGGCGCGTTTCGCCACCTTCGATGCCAGACTTCACTCATGCCAGCCTGATGCTGCCAGGGACGATTCTCGCCCCGAACTCGCGCACCAGCCGCTGCACCTGCGGATCGCCGTGCACGATGGCCTCGGCGCGCTGCTGGCGCGCCACCTCGGCCGCCGCCTTGCGCCGCGCCGGGCTGTCGCTCACGGTGCCGACTTCGACGCTGATCTGGCTCGCCTGTCCCGCCTCCTGCAGCGCCTGACGCAAGCGCTCGCGCGTCGTCGCCTGGTTCAGCGAGGCGTTTTCCACCCGCAGATGCCAATGGCCGCCATCGCGCGCCACGAGCTGCGACTGCAGCGCCAGCTCGCGCACCAGCGCGCCTATCTTCTGCTGCGCCACGAGTTGCTGCACCAGCGCATGCCAGGCATCGCCCTCGGGCGTGGGAGCGAGCCCCGCAGCCCCCGCGGCAGGCTCGTCGCCCTGCGGCAAATCGCGCACCGGGACGCTCATGGTTTGGGTAGCGGCTTGCGCAGGCTGCACAAGGGTTTGTGCCGGTTTTTCCATCAAATCCTCGGGTGCGCGCACCGGCAGGCGCAGATCGCCCGGTGCCGGGGCGTGCGATGCTTCTGGCGCCCTCGCGGCGTCGCGCACGGGCGGCGCGGGCCGGGTGGGTGCCGGCGCAGAGGATGGCGCCGGCGAAGGAGAGGATGTGTGCTCCGGCGCCGGCGCCGGTGCCGCATGCGCGGCCGGCTCGGACGCCCTGGTCCGTGGGGGCTGGAGTGAAGGCGACGGCGCCTCGGGTGTGCAAGCTTCGACAACCTCAGCCGGCTTCAGCTTTTTTTTTTCCGCGCCGGCGGCCGCCGGCTTGAAGGCCAGCAGCCTGAGCAGCACCATGGTCAGCGCCGCGTATTCATCGGGCGCGAGGCCAAGCTCCTCGATGCCGTGCAGGCAGATGCTGTAGAGCAACTGCACCTCGTCGGCCGGCATGGCCTGCGCCAGGCGCAGCATCTCCGTCGCATCCGGCTCGCTCTGGCCTGCCAGCAGCGCCGCGTCGGGCGCCACCTGGGCGGTCGCCACGCCCTGGAGCACCGCCACCATGTCCTGCAGGGTGGCGGCGGCAGACAAGCCCTGCACACGCAGGGCTTCGGTGGTCTGCACCACGCGCTGGCCATCGCCCTGCACAAGCGCGTCGACCAACGCAAACACGTGGGCCCGGTCGGCGCTGCCCAGCATCTGGCGCACCGCCTCTTCCTGCAAGGCGCCGCCACCAAAGGCGATGGCCTGGTCCGTGAGGCTGAGCGCATCGCGCATGGAGCCGCGCGCTGCATGCGCGATCAAGCGCAAGGCCTGAGCCTCGGCGGCAATCGATTCGACGGCAAGCACCTGGGCAAGGTGCTGCCCGATCACTTCGGGCGCCATCGGGCGCAGGTTGAACTGCAGGCAGCGCGAGAGCACCGTCACCGGTACCTTCTGCGGGTCGGTCGTGGCCAGCACGAACTTGAGGTATTCGGGCGGCTCCTCCAGCGTCTTGAGCATCGCGTTGAACGCGGTGTTCGTCAGCATGTGCACTTCGTCGATCATGAAGACCTTGAAGCGCCCCTGCACCGGCTTGTACACCGCCTGCTCCAGCAGGCCCTGCACTTCGTCCACGCCGCGGTTGGAGGCGGCATCGAGTTCCACGTAATCGGCAAAGCGCCCCGCGTCGATGGCCGTGCAGGCCGGGCAGACGTCGCAGGGCGTGGCGGTGATGCCGCCCTGCCCGTCCGCCCCCACGCAATTGAGCGACTTGGCCAGGATGCGCGAGACCGTCGTCTTGCCTATGCCGCGCGTGCCCGTGAACAAGTAGGCGTGGTGCAGGCGCTGCTGGGTCAGCGCATTGGCCAGCGCCTTGACCACGTGCTCCTGCCCCACCATCTGCGAAAAATTGCGGGGGCGGTATTTGCGGGCGAGCACGAGATAGGACATGGTGGTGGATTCTATGTGGCCAGTGCGCGCTCGCCGATGCGCCGGGCCGCTTACAATGCAAGGCGACGGGCCTCCCCGCATGGTGAAGCAGCCAATCGGGTCAGGTGGGGAACCAAGCAGCCCCAACTGTGGAGCCAGTGCCGGGGGTAAGGCTCGTCACCCGTTTCCCCTTTAGACAGACGTAAAAAAAGCCCCGCAAGCGGGGCTTTTTGAATGGCACTGCAAGTGCTCAGTTGGCGCGGGTACCGACCACTTCGATCTCGACGCGGCGGTTCTTGGCGCGACCTTCCTTGGTCTTGTTGGAGGCGATGGGCTGGGTTTCGCCCTTGCCTTCGGTGTAGATGCGGTTCTTTTCGATGCCCTTGGACACCAGGTAAGCCTTGACGGACTCGGCGCGGCGCACCGACAGCTTCTGGTTGTAGGCGTTGGTGCCGATCGAGTCGGTGTGGCCGACGGCGACCACGACTTCGAGGTTGATGCCCTTGATCTTGGAGACCAGATCGTCGAGCTTGGCCTTGCCTTCGGGCTTCAGCACGGACTTGTCGAAGTCGAAGAAGGCGTCGGCGCCGTAGGTGACCTTGCTGGCCACGGCGGGTGCGGGTGCGGGGGCGGGTGCCGGAGCAGCGGCGGGCGCGGGTGCGGCGGCGGGTGCCGGAGCAGCCGCGGTCTTTTGCAGGGCGCCATCGCAGCCTTCGGCGGCGGTGGCGGGCGTCCAGGACGCGTCGCGCCAGCACAGTTCGTTGGTGCCGTTCTTCCAGACCAGCTCGCCCGTGCCATTCACCCAGTTGTCGATGGTTTTGCCGCCATCGGCCGCTTTTACCTGGGCAGTGGCCGAAGCAGCCAGCACGGCAGAGGCCAACAGCACTGCCACTTGGTTCAGTTTTTTCATGGTTCTCCTCTTGGGAAATTTAAAAACCGCAGCCGCGCTGCGAAAACAAGACGTCGTCAGTGAACCGCACTAAAAACGTTGATCAGATTGTGCCACAGGCGCTACCAATAGTGTGGCAATCGGTGCGCGCCGGCGGTGCATGCCACCCTGATGGGAGCCAAGCTGTTGCCATATGGCAACAAACCCTTGCACCTAAAATGGCCCTTCTTTCCCGTGTCCGGATCGTACGAAATGCCTGAGTTCGCCAAGGAAACCCTGCCCATCGGCCTGGAAGAGGAGATGCGCCGCAGCTACCTCGATTACGCGATGAGCGTGATCGTCGGACGCGCCCTGCCCGATGCGCGCGATGGCTTGAAGCCGGTGCACCGGCGCGTCCTCTATGCGATGCATGAGCTCAACAACGACTGGAACCGCCCCTACAAGAAGTCGGCGCGCATCGTCGGCGACGTGATCGGCAAGTACCACCCCCACGGCGACAGCGCGGTGTACGACACCATCGTGCGCATGGCGCAGGATTTTTCCCTGCGCCACATGCTGGTGGACGGCCAGGGCAACTTCGGCAGCGTGGACGGCGACAACGCCGCAGCCATGCGCTACACCGAGATTCGCCTTTCGAAAATCGCCCATGAAATGCTGGCCGACATCGACAAGGAAACCGTCGATTACGGCCCGAATTACGACGGCAGCGAGAAAGAGCCGCTGGTATTGCCCGCGCGCCTGCCCAATCTGCTGGTCAATGGCAGCGCCGGCATTGCGGTGGGCATGGCCACCAATATCGCGCCGCACAATCTGAATGAAGTCGTTGACGCTTGTTTGCATTTGCTGCGCAGCCCGGACGCCACGGTCGATGATTTGATGGAAATCGTGCCGGCGCCCGACTTTCCCACGGCCGGCATCATCTACGGCATCCAGGGCGTCAAGGACGGCTACCGCACCGGCCGCGGGCGCGTGGTGATGCGCGCCAAGGTGCACTTCGAGGACATCGACCGCGGCCAGCGCCAGGCGATCATCGTCGACGAGCTGCCCTACCAGGTGAACAAGAAGACGCTGCAGGAGCGCATGGCCGAGCTGGTGCACGAGAAGAAGCTCGAGGGCATCAGCCACATCCAGGACGAGTCGGACAAGTCCGGCATGCGCCTGGTGATCGAGCTCAAGCGCGGCGAAGTGCCCGAGGTGGTGCTCAACAACCTGTACAAGCAGACGCAGCTGCAGGACACCTTCGGCATGAACATGGTGGCGCTGGTGGACGGCCAGCCCAAGCTGTGCAACCTGAAGGACTTGATCGAGGTCTTCATCGGCCACCGCCGCGAGGTGGTGACGCGGCGCACGGTGTTCGAGCTGCGCCGCGCGCGCGAGCGCGGCCACGTGCTCGAAGGCCTGGCGGTGGCGCTGGCCAACATCGACGAATTCATCCGCATCATTCGCGAGTCGCCCACGCCGCCCGTGGCCAGGGCCGAGCTGATGAACCGCTCCTGGGACAGCGCACTGGTGCGCGAGATGCTCACGCGCACGCGGGCGGACGGCGCGGTGGTGAGCGCCGACGACTACCGCCCCGAGGGGCTGGAGCGCCACTACGGCCTGCAGGCGGACGGCCTGTACCGGCTGTCGGAAACACAGGCGCAGGAAATCCTGCAGATGCGCCTGCAGCGCCTCACCGGGCTGGAGCAGGACAAGATCGTCGCCGAGTACAAGGACATCATGGCGGTGATCGAGGACCTGCTGGACATCCTCGCCAGGCCCGAGCGCGTTTCCACCATCATCGGCGAAGAGCTCACCGCGCTGAAGAACGAGTTCGGCCAGACCAGGCTGGGCGCGCGCCGCTCCACCATCGAGTACAGCGCGCAAGACCTCTCCACCGAAGACCTGATCACGCCCACCGACATGGTGGTCACGCTCAGCCACACCGGCTACATCAAGAGCCAGCCACTGTCCGAATACCGCGCACAAAAGCGCGGCGGGCGCGGCAAGCAGGCCACCGCCACCAAGGAAGACGACTGGATCGACCAGCTCTTCATCGCCAACACGCACGACTGGATCCTGTGCTTTTCCAACCGTGGACGGCTGTACTGGCTCAAGGTCTGGGAGGTGCCCGCCGGTTCGCGCAACTCACGCGGACGCCCCATCGTCAACATGTTCCCGCTGCAGGACGGCGAGAAGATCAACGTGGTGCTGCCGCTCACCGGCGAGATGCGCCACTTCCCCGCGGACCACTACGTCTTCATGGCCACGAGCATGGGCACGGTGAAGAAGACCGCGCTGTCCGAATTTTCCAACCCGCGCAAGGTCGGCATCATCGCCGTCGGCCTGGACGAGGGCGACTACCTGATCGGCGCGGCGCTGACCGATGGCCAGCACGACGTGATGCTGTTCAGCGACGGCGGCAAGGCGGTGCGCTTTGACGAGAACGACGTGCGCCCCATGGGGCGCAACGCCCGCGGCGTGCGCGGCATGGCGCTGGAAGACGGCCAGAGCGTGATCGCCATGCTGGTGGCCGAAGACGAATCGCAGAGCGTGCTCACCGCCACCGAAAACGGCTACGGCAAACGCACCAACATCACCGAATACACGCGCCACGGCCGCGGCACCAAGGGCATGATCGCGATCCAGCAGAGCGAGCGCAACGGCCGCGTGGTCGCCGCCACGCTGGTGCATGTCGACGACGAGATCATGCTGATCACCGACACCGGCGTGCTGGTGCGCACGCGCGTGGCCGAGATCCGCGAGCTCGGCCGCGCCACGCAAGGCGTGACGCTGATCAATCTGGATGAGGGCGCACGCCTGTCGGGCCTGCAGCGCATCGTGGAAAACGACGCGGGCGATGAGGCCGCCGACGATATTTCCTGATTTGATAGCTGCCAGCGCTTGCTGGCAAAGCGTTTGAGCCATATTTTATTCAAATGAATCGCCCCTACAATTTTTCCGCCGGCCCGGCCGCCATCCCCGAGGAAGTCCTGCAAACCGCTGCCGCCGAGATGCTCGACTGGCATGGCAGCGGCATGAGCGTGATGGAGATGAGCCACCGCGGCAAGGAATTCATCGCGATCTGCGAGCAGGCCGAGACCGATCTGCGCGAGCTGCTGGCCATTCCCGGTGAATTCAAAGTCCTGTTCATGCAGGGCGGCGGCGTGGCCGAGAACGCCATCGTGCCGTTGAACCTCTCGCGCGCGGGCACGGTGGACTTCGTCCTCACCGGCAGCTGGAGCCAGAAGTCGCGCAAGGAGGCGCTCAAGTACGCGGCCGAGGTGCACGTCGCCGCCAGCGCCGAGGCTTCGGGCTTCACCACCGTACCCGACCCCGCAAGCTGGCAGCTCTCGCGCGGCGCGAGCTATGTGCACATCTGCAGCAACGAGACCATCCACGGCGTCGAATTCCATGAGCTGCCCGACCTCAAGAGTCTGGGCAGCGACGCGCCGCTGGTGGTGGATTTTTCCTCGCACGTGGCCTCGCGCACCGTCGACTGGAGCCGTGTCGGCCTGGCCTTTGGCGGCGCGCAGAAGAACCTGGGCCCCGCGGGCGTGACCCTGGTCGTGGTGCGCGAAGACCTGATCGGTCACGCCCTGCCGATCTGCCCCAGCGCCTTCGACTACAAGAACGTGGCCGAGGCCGACTCGCGCTACAACACGCCGCCCACCTGGGGGATCTACGTCGCCGGGCTCACCTTCCAGTGGCTCAAGCGCCAGCGCGAGGGGCAGCTTGCCGGCATCGCCGCCGTCGAGGCGCGCAACACGGCGAAGGCGCGGCTGCTCTACGACTTCATCGACGCCTCGGGCTTTTACCTGAACAAGGTCGCGCCCCACTGCCGCTCACGCATGAACGTTCCCTTTCTGCTGGCCGACGACGCGCTGAACGAGGCCTTTCTCGCCGGCGCCCGGGAGCGCGGCCTGCTGCAGCTCAAGGGCCACAAGTCCGTCGGCGGCATGCGCGCGAGCATCTACAACGCCATGCCGACTGCCGGCGTGCAGGCGCTGGTCGACTACATGGCGGCGTTCGAGCGCGAGCGCGCATGATCCGCTGCCCGGCACGCCGGCCGCGCCACGCGCGAGGCAGCGGCACGGCAACCACCACCCACGACGAGGCCCATGTCTGAACCCCGGTCATCCCCAATCCTGGCGCAACTGCGCCAGCAGATCGACGAGATCGATCGCCAGCTGCTCGTCCAGCTCAACCAACGCGCGCGCCTGGCCGAACAGGTGGGCGAGGTCAAGAAGCGCGAAGGCAGCCCGCTGTTTCGCCCCGACCGCGTGGCGCAGGTCATAGATAGCGTGCAGGCGGCCAACCCGGGGCCGCTCAAGAGCCAGCACGTGGCGGCCATCTGGCGCGAGCTGATGTCCGCCTGCCTGGCGCTGGAAGCCCCGCAGCGCGTGGCGCTGCTGGGCCCGGAAGGCACCTTCTGCGAACAGGCTGCCGTCGAATATTTCGGCAGCAGCGCCGACTTCGTCTACTGTGGCAACTTCGACGAGGTGTTCCACGCGGTGGCGGCGGGCACGGCGGAATTCGGCGTGGTGGGCATGGAAAACTCCAGCGAAGGTGCGGTGACGCGCTCGCTCGACATGTTCCTGCGTACGCCCTGCCACATCATCGGCGAGATCAGCCTGCTGGTGCGCCACCACCTGCTGCGCGCGACCGAGGGCCTGGACGGGATAGAAGCGGTGCTGGCCCACCCGCAGGCGCTGGCCCAGTGCCAGGGCTGGCTGTCGCGCCACCTGCCGCATGCCGAACGCCGGCCGGTCTCGAGCAACGCCGAGGGCGCGCGCCTGGCGGCGACCAACCCGGCCTGGGCCGGCATCTCCAGCGAGCGCTCGGCCCAGAAGTACGGCCTGCACGTGCTGGCCCACGCGATCCAGGACGACGCGCACAACCGCACCCGTTTCGCCGTCATCTGCCTGCCTCAGACCATGCCCACGCCCCAGCCCAGCGCTCGCGACTGCACCAGCATGGTGGTTTCGGTGCCCAACCGCCCGGGCGCGGTGCACGACCTGCTGGTGCCGCTCAAGCAGCATGCGGTGTCCATGACCCGCATCGAGTCGCGCCCCGCGCGCAACGGCCAGTGGGACTATTATTTTTATATCGACATCGAAGGGCATCCGGCCGAGCCGCACGTGGCGGCGGCGCTCGCCGAGCTGGGGCGGCTGTGCGCCTTCTACAAGGTGCTGGGCACCTACCCCGTCGCGCAATAAGGGCAATGCATGTTTGAACAACTCGGACTCATCGGCTGCGGTCTGATGGGCGGCTCCTTCGCACTGGCCATGAAGCGCGCCGGCCTGGTCAAGCGCGTGGTCGGCTACAGCAAGTCGCCCACCACCACCGAACGCGCCCAGCAGCTGGGCGTGATCGACGCGCAGGCGCCGTCGGCGCTGATGGCCGTCTCCAACTCCGACCTGGTGCTGCTCGCCGTGCCGGTGGCCGCCACCGAAGCCTCGCTCAAGGCGGTGCGCCACCTCATCACGCCCAACATGCTGGTGATGGACGTGGGCTCGACCAAATCCGACGTGGTGGCCGCCGCTCAGCGCACCCTGCGCGAACACATCAGCAACTTCGTGCCCGCCCACCCCATCACCGGTCGCGAGGTCTCTGGCGTGGAACACGCCGAAGCCGAGCTCTACAGCGGCCGGCAGATCATCCTGACCCCCACCGACGCGACCGATCTGAACCAGCTCGAACGCGCCGAAGCGCTGTGGAAGGCGCTGGGCTGCCGCGTCAAGCGCATGAGCCCGCAGGCGCACGATTCGGCCTTTGCCGCGGTCAGCCACCTGCCGCACCTTCTCGCCTTCGCGATGATGCAAAGCATCTCCATGCAGCCCGAGGCGGACGACTACCTCTCTCTGGCCGGCCCGGGCTTTCGCGACTTCACCCGCATCGCCGCAAGCGACCCCAAGATGTGGCGCGACGTACTGCGCTCCAACCACGAGGAGATCCTCGGCCAGGCCGCGCTCTTTCGTGAAGCCCTGCGGGAACTGGAGCAGGCCATGCAGGCAGACAATGACCAGCCGCTGGAAAACCTGATTACCGCGGCCAGCACCCTGCGCGCCAAATGGCGCATGGGCGCGCAGCGGCGCAGCTCGGGCGGCTGATGGATTACCCCGCTTTCCTGGACATTCCCGCGCTGCAGGGTGTGGCGGGCCGCGTGCGCCTGCCCGGCTCCAAGAGCATCTCCAACCGCGTGCTGCTGCTGGCCGCGCTGAGCGAGGGCAGTACCGAGATCCGCGGCCTGCTGCACAGCGACGACACCCGCGTCATGCTCGACGCGCTGCGCCGGCTCGGCTGCACCGTGCAAACGCCCGATGCCGACCGCCTGTGCCTGGGCGGCCTGGGCGCGAGCCCGCCGCCGCCGCACACCGGCGCGCCCGTCAAGCTCTTTCTGGGCAATGCCGGCACCGCCATGCGCCCGCTGGCCGCGGCGCTGGCCCTGCGCGGCGGGCACTATGAGCTGTCCGGCGTGGCGCGCATGCACGAACGCCCCATAGGCGACCTGGTGCAGGCGCTGCAGCAACTGGGCTGCGCCATCGAATACCTCGGCACGCCGGGCTTTCCACCGCTGCGCATCCGCCAGGATGCGGCCGCGCCGCTGGCGCTCGATCGGGCGATTCGCGTGCGCGGCGACGTGTCCAGCCAGTTCCTGACCGCCCTGCTCATGGCCCTGCCCCAGCGTGCGCAGCAGCGCGAGCTCAGCATCGAAGTGGTCGGCGAGCTCATCTCCAAGCCCTACATCGACATCACGCTGGCGCTGCTCGAACGCTTCGGCATAGCGCTGCGGCGCGATGGCTACCGGCGCTTCACCATCCTCGCAGGCAGCCGCTACCACTCGCCCGGGGTACTGCAGGTGGAGGCAGATGCCTCATCGGCTAGCTATTTCATAGCTGCTGGCGCAATAGCAGCAAGCGATACAGGCCAAAAAGGCTTGAAAATCGAAGGCGTGGGGCTCACCTCCATCCAGGGCGACATCCGCTTCATCGATGCGGCCCGCGCCATGGGTGCGAAGATCACCGGCGATGCCCACAGCCTGCAGGTGCGCCGCGGGCGCTGGCCGCTCAAGGCCATCTCGCTGGACTGCAACCACATTCCCGACGCCGCCATGACCCTGGCCGCGATGGCGCTGTATGCCGAAGGCACGACCGAACTCACCAACATCGCCAGCTGGCGCGTGAAGGAGACCGACCGCATCGCCGCCATGGCGGCCGAGCTCGGCCGGCTGGGCGCACACTGCGAAGCGGGCGAAGACTACCTGCGCATCACGCCCCCCGGCGACGCCGCGCACTGGCGCGCGGCGAGCATCCGCACCTACGACGACCACCGCATGGCGATGTGCCTGTCGCTCGCGGCTTTCAACCCGGCCGGGCTGCCGCTGCGCATCCTGGAGCCGGGCTGCGTGGCCAAGACCTTTCCGGGTTATTTCGATGCGCTGCTGGGCGTGGCGCAGACGGCGGCCGAGCGCATCCCGGTGATCTGCATCGACGGCCCCACGGCTTCGGGCAAGGGCACGCTCGCCGCCGCGGTCGCCGCGCGCCTGGGCTACCACCTGCTCGATTCGGGGGCGCTGTATCGGCTCACCGCGCTGTCGGCGGCGCAGCACGGCGTCGGCCCGCAGGCGGCGAACGAGGCGGTGCTGGCAGAGCTGGCTGCAAGCCTGCCGGTGCGCTTTGACGCCACCCGCGTGTGGCTTGCCGGCCAGGACGTGAGCGAGGCGATACGCACCGAGCAGATCGGCATGCAGGCCTCGCAGGTGTCGCAACTGCCGCTGGTGCGCTCCGCCCTGGTCGCGCTGCAGCACGGTTTTCGGCGCCTGCCCGGGCTGGTGGCCGACGGGCGCGACATGGGCACGGTGATCTTCCCGCAGGCGCCGCTCAAGATCTACCTCACCGCCAGCGCCCAGTGCCGTGCCGAGCGGCGCCACAAGCAATTGATTTCCAAGGGAATTTCAACTACAATCGCCGACCTTCGGGCAGACCTTGAGGCACGCGACGCGCGCGACATGCAGCGCCAGAGCGCGCCCCTCAAACCGGCCGAAGACGCCTTGCTGCTGGACAGCTCCGAGCTCACGATCGATGAAACCGTGGACCGGGTGCTCGGCTGGTGGCAGGCACGCCAGCCCTTTGCGCACTGAAACACCACGCAAGGCGGCTGGCAAACGCCCGGCAGGCTCCCTCCTCGCGCGCACTGCGCAACGGCCCGCCGGTGGTTCAACCCTCAACCCGCGGAACACATCCCTCCCGCACTAGCCCTCGCACACAACCCGCATAGGCACCGCAATCGTGCGGTCCACGGCAACCCTGTGCTGCGATCAAGGAAACCCATGTCTGAATCTTTTGCCGAGCTGTTCGAAGAGTCCCAGAAACGCACCGAAATGCGTCCGGGCGAAGTCATCACTGCCGAAGTCGTCGCCGTCGAGCACAACTTCGTCGTCGTGAATGCCGGCCTCAAGTCCGAAGCCTACGTACCGATCGACGAGTTCAAGAACGACCAGGGCGAAATCGAGGTCCAGGTCGGCGACTTCGTCTCGGTGGCCATAGGCTCGATCGAAAACGGCTACGGCGACACCATCCTGAGCCGTGACACCGCCAAGCGCCTCGCATCCTGGCTGTCGCTGGAAAAGGCGCTCGAATCGGGCGAATTCGTCACCGGCACCACCAGCGGGCGCGTCAAGGGCGGCCTCACCGTCATGGTCAACGGCATCCGCGCCTTCCTGCCCGGCTCGCTGGTCGACACCCGCCCGGTCAAGGACCTGACCCCGTTCGAGAACAAGACCCTGGAATTCAAGGTCATCAAGCTCGACCGCAAGCGCAACAACGTGGTGCTCTCGCGCCGCGCCGTCGTGGAAGCCAGCATGGGCGAAGAGCGCGAGAAGCTGCTCGCCACGCTCAAGGAAGGCGCCATCGTGCAGGGCGTGGTCAAGAACATCACCGAATACGGTGCCTTCGTCGACCTGGGCGGCATCGACGGTCTGCTGCACATCACCGACATGGCCTGGCGTCGCGTGCGCCACCCCTCCGAGGTGGTGCAGGCCGGCCAGGAAATCACCGCCAAGGTGCTCAAGTTCGACCCGGAAAAGCAGCGCGTCTCGCTGGGCTTGAAGCAGCTCGGCGACGACCCCTGGATGGGCGTCTCGCGCCGCTATCCGTCGGGCACGCGCCTCTTTGGCAAGGTCACCAACATCGCCGACTACGGCGCCTTCGTCGAGCTCGAGCCCGGCATCGAAGGTCTGGTGCACGTCTCCGAAATGGACTGGACCAACAAGAACGTGGCCCCGTCCAAGGTGGTCTCGCTGGGCGACGAGGTCGAGGTCATGGTGCTGGACATCGACGAGGACAAGCGCCGCATCAGCCTGGGCATGAAGCAGTGCAAGGCCAACCCCTGGCAGGAATTCGCGCAGAACGTCAACCGCGGCGACCGCGTCACCGGCCCGATCAAGTCGATCACCGACTTCGGCGTGTTCGTCGGCCTGCCCTCGGGCATCGACGGCCTGGTGCACCTGTCCGACCTGTCCTGGAACGAGCCGGGCGAGTCGGCCGTGCGCAACTACAAGAAGGGCCAGGAAGTGGAGGCCGTGGTGCTGGCGGTGGACGTCGAGCGCGAGCGCATCTCGCTGGGCATCAAGCAGCTCGACGCCGATTCCTTCACCACCTTCGTGTCGGTCAACGACAAGGGCTCCAGCGTGACCGGCAAGGTCAAGAGCGTGGACGCGCGCGGTGCGGAAATCGATCTCGGCCAGGACATCGTCGGCCATCTGCGCGCCTCCGAGATCTCGCGTGACCGCGTGGAAGACGCGCGCAACGTGCTCAAGGAAGGCGACGAAGTGACCGCCGTGGTGGTGAACGTGGATCGCAAGAGCCGCACCATCCACCTGTCGATCCGCGCCAAGGACCAGGCCGACCAGCAGGAAGCCATGGCCAGCCTGAGCCAGACCTCGGGCAACGCCGGCACCACCAGCCTGGGCGCGCTGCTGCGTGCCAAGCTGGACCATACGGAAGAGAAGTAAGCCAAGGCACGCGCCGGACGCGCCGTCGATATCCGACGACCGCGCCCGGCGCCCGCCCGCAGGCGCTTGCAGACCCGCCCATGACCCGCCCATGACCCGCCCATGACCCGCCCATGACCCGCTCAGACCTCGTCCAGGAACTGGCTGCCCGCTTCGGCCAGTTCACCCAGCGCGACACGGAATCGGCCGTCAAGAACATTCTTGACGCCATCGCCGACGCCCTGGTGCGGGGCCATCGCATAGAAATACGCGGCTTTGGCAGCTTTTCGGTCAACCACCGCCGGCCACGCACCGGGCGCAACCCGCGCACCGGCGAAGCCGTGCAGGTGCCAAGCAAGCGCGTCGCGCACTTCAAACCGGGCAAGGCGCTGCGCACCGCCGTGGTTGCCAGCCTGGCCGAGCCCGACACTGCCACGGCCGGCGGAGCGACACACCCGGGCGACCAATGAACCTGGCGGGCTTCCCATTACGCGGCAGGCAAGGCCCTCATCCCGCCATGCGACACCGTAGAATCGGTGCGCATTGTTGGGAAGCTTCATGAAATATTTCGCATGGCTGCTCAAGGCAGCCATTTTTTTTACCCTGTTCGCCTTCGCGCTGAACAACCAGCAGGACGTCACCGTGCATTTCTTCTTCGGCACGCAGTGGACCACCTCGCTGGTGCTGGTGGTGCTTGCGGCATTCACGCTCGGCGTGGCCGTGGGCGTGCTCGGCATGGTGCCGCACTGGTGGCGCCACCGCAGCGCCGTGCGCCAGCAGCGCAGCCAGGCCGTCCCCGCACCCACCGAGCCGAGCGTCGATGGAATTTGACTCAAGCTGGTTGCTACTAGGCCTGCCGCTGGCCTTCGTCCTGGGCTGGCTCGCATCGCGCCTGGACCTGCGCCAGTCGCGCGCCGACAGCAGGCGCGCTCCCAAGGCCTACTTCAAGGGTCTGAACTACCTGCTCAATGAACAGCAAGACCAGGCCATAGACGCCTTCATCGAGGCGGTGCAGAACGACCCGGACACCACCGAGCTGCACTTCGCCCTGGGCAACCTCTTTCGCCGCCGCGGCGAATACAACCGGGCCGTGCGCGTGCACGAGCATCTGCTCTCGCGCGACGACATCAGCCGCGGTGACCGCGAGCGCGCGCAGCACGGTCTGGCGCTGGACTACCTCAGGGCGGGCTTGCTGGACCGCGCGGAGGACGCGCTGCGACGCCTTGAAGGCACGCCGTTTGAAACCCAGGCCAGGCTGGCCCTGCTCATCATTTACGAGCGTTCGCACGACTGGCAGCAGGCCAGCGCCATAGCCCGGCGCATGCAGGACGCCCACCAGGGCGACTTCAGCGTGCGCCAGGCACACTATCTGTGCGAGCAGGCCGCCGGCCGCATCGCGCGCGCCGACCACGAAGCCGCTCTTGAGCTGCTCACCCAGGCCGTGGCGGTTGCGCCCAACGCACCGCGGGCGCGGCTGGAACTTGCGCGCCTGCAGTTGCAGCAAGGCGCGCCCACCACAGCCTTGGCAACGCTGCGCGAGCTTGCCAGCACCGCCCCTGCCGCCCTGCCGCTCGCGGCCACTCTGGTGGTGGAAGCCGCACAGGCCTGCGGCGAACAGCAGAGCGCGCGGGCGATGCTGCAGGCGCACTACCAGGCACAGGCATCACTCGATGTGCTCGACGCCATCATCGCGCTGTCTGTGGCAGATGCCGGCGGTGCCGGGCCTGCGCAGGCGCAGGACTGGTATGCCGACTACCTGGAGCGCGAGCCTTCGCTCGTGGTGGCGGGCAAGTGGCTCGCGCACGAAACGCTCAGCCACGAGGAGCGCCATCCGGCGATCCAGCGCGCGCTGGATCTGGCGGCCAAGCCCCTGCTGCGCTACCGCTGCGCAGCCTGCGGCTTCGAAGCCTTGCAGCATTTCTGGCAATGCCCGGGCTGCCAGAGCTGGGACAGCTATCCGCCGCGGCGCGTCGAAGAACTCTAGCGCAGCCCTTCCAGTACCGCCCTCCTAGAATCCGGCACCAATGTCTTTGTGGCTCCTGCTCGTTCTGCCGTTTGCCGCCAGCGTGCTGGCGGCGCTGCTGCCGGCGAATGCACGCAACCTGGAATCCACCCTGGCCGCGGTCGTGGCGCTGTGGTGCACGCTGCAAAGCGCCCTGCTGTTCCCCGAAATTGCCGCCGGCCAGGTGCTGCAGGCCGAGCTCGTCTGGATGCCGCAGCTGGGCCTGAACCCGAGCGTGCGGCTGGACGGCTTCGCCTGGATGTTCTGCATGCTGGTCTTCGGCATAGGCACGCTGGTCGTGCTCTATGCGCGCTACTACATGTCGCCCTCGGACCCGGTGCCACGCTTCTTTTCCTTTCTGCTTGCCTTCATGGGTGCGATGGCAGGCGTGGTGGTGTCGGGCAACACCATACAACTGGCTTTTTTCTGGGAGCTGACCAGCCTGTTTTCGTTTCTGCTGATTGGCTACTGGCACCACCGGCGCGACGCGCGGCGCGGCGCGCGCATGGCGCTCACCGTGACGGCGGCAGGGGGGCTGGCGCTGCTGGGCGCCATGTTGATGCTGGGCCACATTGTCGGCAGCTATTCGCTCGACGCGACGCTCGCAGCCGGCGAGCAGGTCCGCACGCATGCGCTGTATCCGGCGGTCCTCGCACTGGTGCTGCTGGCCGCCTTCACCAAAAGCGCGCAATTTCCCTTCCACTTCTGGCTGCCCAACGCGATGGCCGCGCCGACGCCGGTGTCCAGCTACCTGCATTCGGCGACCATGGTCAAGGCGGGCGTGTTCCTGCTGGCGCGCCTGTGGCCAGTGCTCGGGGGTACCGAGCCATGGTTGTGGTGGGTCGGCGGCATAGGCGTTGCCACGCTGCTGCTGGGCGGCTTCATCGCCATGTTCCAGCGTGACCTCAAGGGCGTGCTCGCCTATTCGACCATCTCCCATCTGGGCCTGATCACCCTGCTGCTCGGGCTGAACAGCGAACTGGCCACGGTGGCGGCGGTGTTTCACATCATGAACCACGCCACCTTCAAGGCTTCGCTGTTCATGGCGGCCGGCATCGTCGACCATGAAAGCGGTACACGGGACATGCAGCGGCTCTCGGGGCTGCGCCATGCCATGCCGATCACCGCCACGCTGGCGACGGTGGCGAGCGCCGCCATGGCCGGGGTCCCTCTGCTCAACGGTTTCCTGTCCAAGGAGATGTTTTTTTCGGAGACGGTGTTTCTCGACGCCTCGCCGCTGGTGGCAATTTCGCTGCCGGTGGCGGCCACCGTCGCGGGCATGTTCAGTGTCGCCTATTCACTGCGCCTGACGGTCTCGGTGTTCTTCGGCCCTCTTGCCAGCGACCTGCCACGACAGCCTCACGAGCCCCGGCGCTGGATGCGCGTGCCGGTGGAACTGCTGGTCGCCATCTGCCTGCTGGTCGGCATGTTTCCGCAATGGGCCATAGGGCCAATACTCGCCACCGCCGCACAGCCCGTCGTCGGCGGGCACCTGCCCGCCTACAGCCTTTCGCTCTGGCACGGCCCGAACGCGGCGCTGACCATGAGCGCGATAGCCATGGCCGGCGGCATCTTTCTCTACTGGGGCCTGCTGCGCAGCCACACGCAGCGCCACACCCGCCTCTGGCAGGATCGTCTCGACGCGAGCCGGGTCTTCCACGCCCTGTTGACACTGGCTACCCACGGGGCACGCAGCGCCCGGCGGATGCTGAGCACCCGGCGCCTGCAATGGCAGATGCGCTGGCTGGTAGTCACGTCTTTCCTGGCCGCAGCCCTTCCGCTGTGGTCCGCGCGCACGCACTGGGGTGAGCGGGCGCTGCTGCCGCCCTCATTCACGCTCACCGTGCTGTGGCTGGTGGGCGGCGCCTGCGCGATCGCCGCGGCATGGCAGGCCAAGTTCCACCGCCTGGCGGCACTGATCCTGGTCGGCGGCACGGGCTTGTGCGTGAGCCTGACCTTCCTGTGGTTTTCCGCGCCGGATTTGGCGCTCACCCAGTTTGCGGTGGAATTCGTCACCACCGTGCTGATACTGCTGGGCCTGCGCTGGCTGCCGCGGCGCGACGAAACCCTGCGCGCGGCGCGCGCCGAACAACTGCGCACGCGCGCACGGCGCGTGAGCGACGGCTTCATCGCCAGCATCTGCGGGCTGGGCATGGCGTGGCTTGCCTATGCGCTGATGAGCCGTGATTTCACCCACGGCACGGCGACCTATTTTCTGGAGCAGGCCCTGCCCCAGGGCGGGGGCAGCAACGTGGTCAACGTGATGCTGGTGGACTTTCGCGGTTTTGACACTTTCGGCGAAATCGTCGTGCTTGGCATCGTCGCCTGCACCGTGTATGCGCTGCTGCGCCGCTTCCGGCCCGCGCGCGAGACCATGGACCTGCCGCCCCAGCAGCGGCTGCTGCCGGCCGACCTGCAGACCGATCTGCTCAATCCGCGCCATGCCAGCGACACCGCCGTCGGCTATCTGATGGTGCCGGCGGTACTGGCGCGCCTGCTGCTGCCGTTTTCGGCGCTGATCGCCGTCCATCTCTTCCTGCGCGGCCACGACCAACCGGGCGGAGGCTTCGTTGCCGGCCTGGTGCTCTCGCTGGGCCTGATCGTGCAGTACCTGGTGTCCGGCGCGGCGTGGGTCGAGGCCCATGTACGCGTCCTGCCCGAGCGCTGGATGGCGGCGGGCCTGCTGTGCGCATTGTTCACCGGCCTCGGCGCCCTCTACTTCGGCTACCCCTTTCTCACCAGCCACATGCTGCAGTTGCAGCTGCCGTGGCTGGGCGAACTGCACCTGGCGAGCGCGCTGTTCTTCGACATCGGCGTGGCCCTGCTGGTGGTAGGCGCGACGCTGCTGATACTGACGGCCATCGCCCACCAGTCGGTGCGCAGCCACCGCTTCCATGCCCATTTGCTGGCCGAGCGACAGCCTGCCGCAGCGCAAGGAGGACAGGGCTGATGGAAGTGGTACTGGCGCTGGCCATAGGGGTGCTTGCCGGCTGCGGCGTCTGGCTGACGCTGCGTCCGCGCACCTTCCAGGTCATCATGGGGCTGACGCTGCTGTCTTATGCGGTCAACCTGTTCATCTTCGCATCGGCGCGCCTGGGGCTGGTGGTCAACAAGGCGCCGGTGCTCGACCCGGCCAAGCCGCTGGACCTGCTGCACTACGCCGATCCGCTGCCCCAGGCCTTGGTGCTCACTGCCATCGTCATCGGCTTCGCCATGACGGCACTGTTCCTGGTGGTGCTGCTGGCGCTGCGCGGCATGAGCGGGACCGACCATGTCGATGGCGCCGAACCCGAACGGCGCCGGGGTGGTACCAGGCGATGAACCCCGCCCTGCAAGCCATCGCGGCGCTGATGCCGCACCTGATACTGGTGCCCATCGCCCTGCCCCTGTTTACTGCAGCCCTGTTGCTCGTGCTGCGCGAGGAGCGCGAGCGGCTCAAGCTGGCGATCAATCTGGGCTCGACCATGCTGGGGTTTCTGGTTTCTGTGGCCCTGCTGGCATGGACGGCGGGCGCAGAGACCCAGACCGTCGGCGTCTACCTGCCGGGGAACTGGCCGGCGCCGTTTGGCATCACGCTGGCGCTGGACCGGCTGGCGGCGCTGATGCTGCTCACGGCCAATACGGTGGCGCTCGCGTCCATCCTTTTTGCCAGTGCACGCTGGCACCGTGCCGGCGTGCTCTACCACACGCTGTTCCAGTTCCAGCTCATGGGGCTGGCGGGCGCCTTCCTGACGGCAGACCTGTTCAACCTGTTCGTGTTCTTCGAGATCCTGCTGGCCGCCTCCTACGGGCTGCTGCTGCATGGGTCGGGGCAGGCGCGGGTGCAATCGGGGCTGCATTACATCGCCATCAACCTGGCTGCATCGACTCTGTTTCTCATTGGCGCCGCACTGCTCTACGGCATCACCGGAACGCTCAACATGGCCGACATTGCCCGCGCCATGAGCGACGTGCCACAGGCGCACCGCGGCTTGCTCAATGCCGGGGCAGCGACGCTGGCCATGGCCTTTCTGATCAAGGCGGGGGTGTGGCCGCTGAACTTCTGGCTGGTGCCGGCTTACGCCGCCGCGGCCGCGCCCGTGGGCGCGCTCTTCGCGGTGCTCACCAAGGTGGGCGTGTACGCCCTGCTCAGGCTCTGGCCGCTGTGGTTCGGCGAGGCCGCAGGCTTGTCCGGGCAGTGGGGCGGCGCCTATCTGTACGGCGCCGGCATGGCCACCATGGCCTTCGGGGCTCTGGGCATGCTGGCTTCGCAGCGCCTGAATTACCTCGCCGGCCATGCGGCCATACTGTCCTCGGGCACGCTGCTGGCGGCCATGGGCCTGGGACAGGCAGACGTGACGAGCGGGCTGATTTACTACCTGCCAGGCTCCACCCTGGCTGGCGCCAGCCTGTTCCTGCTGTCCGACCTGATCAAGCGCTGGCGCAACGATGGCGCCAGCATCGCACCCTACGAGCGCGACGATACGCCCTTCCTCACGCCCGAACTGCTGCCCAGCGAGACCTTCAATCTCGACGATGAGCAGCAGATCCTGGTGGGCCGTGTGATCCAGGCGGCCACCGCTTTCCTGGGCCTTGCTTTCCTGCTGATCACGCTGGTGATCACGGGCCTGCCGCCGCTGTCGGGCTTCATCGGCAAGTTCGCCATGCTGACGGCCGCACTCGGGAGTGCTGCGGCGACACCCAAGGCCTGGTGGCTGCTGGCGCTGATGCTCCTCACCGGCTTCATGGCCCTGCTCGCGATGACGCGCGTGGGCATACGCCATTTCTGGGCCGCCCACGACCGTCGGGCGCCACAGCTGCGCATGCTCGAAGGGCTGCCGATCGCCGGGCTGCTGGCGGCCTGCGTCGCGCTGGTGGTGCAAGCCGCTGCAGTCATGCACTACACCAGCCAGGCCGCGCGCGCGCTGCATGCGCCCGTGCAGTACATCGAAGAAATTCTTGCGACCCCGCCGCGGGAGGCGCCCGGGCGATGAAGCGGCTGTTGCCTGCTCCCCTCGTGAGCGTCGGCCTGGCACTCGCCTGGTGGTTGCTCAATCCCGATGGCGGTCGCGGCCAGCTCGTGCTGGCGCTGCTGCTCGCGATCGGACTGCCGCTGCTGCTGCAGGGACTGCGGCCGCAGCGGGTGCGCGTGCGCCATCCGCTGACGGTGCTGCGGCTGTGCCTCAGGGTGATGCTGGACACCACGCGCTCGAACATCGCGGTGCTGCGCTACCTGCTGCAGCCCTCGCGGCGCCCGCATCCGGCGGGCTTCGTGCATATTCCTCTGCAGGTGCGCGACCCGAATGCGCTGGCGGTGCTGGCGATGATCGTCTGCATCACCCCGGGCACGGTGTGGGCGGAGTTGTCGCTGGACCGCTCGCTGCTGATGCTGCACGTGCTCGAGGTGGCAGACGCCCAGGCCGTCGCTGCCCATGTGCAGCGCTGCTACGAAGCCCCGCTGATGGAGATTTTCGAGTCATGAACGCAAACATTCTGCCCTGGGCATTGCCGCTGGCCATGGGCATGCTGGCACTGGCCATGGCGCTGTGCCTGATGCGCATACTGCGCAGACCCACGGCGCAGGACCGCATCCTGGCGCTGGACGCGATGTACCTCAACGCCATGCTGCTGGTGCTGGTGCTGTGCATCTACTGGGGCAGTACGGTGTACTTCGAGGCGGCCCTGCTCATCGCGGTGCTGGGCTTTGCCGCGAGCACGGCGCTGGCCAAATTCCTGCTGCGCGGCGAGGTCATCGAATGAGCGCGATGCCGCTGTGGCTGGACCTGCTGGTCTCGCTGCTGGTCGTGGCGGGCGCGGCCATCGCCCTGATCGCGTCCATGGGCCTGCTCACGCTGCCCAGCTTCTTCACCCGCACCCACCCGCCAGCCATGATTGCCACGCTGGCGTGCTGGTGCATCCTGCACGCCGCATTTGCCTACTTCTGGTGGGCCACAGGCAGTGCACCGCTGCGGCTGTATCTGATTGCATTCTTCGTCGCCATCACGGTGCCGATCACCAGTGTCTTCCTGCTGCGCGCGGCGCTGTTCCGCGCACGCCGCGCCGGAGCCGACGTGCCGCCGAATCTGAGCGGCCATGCGCGCGCACTGCCGCCGCAGGCCGGCGCGTCAGGTCAAGAGCAGCACGCGGCGCGCGACTGAGGGCGCCGAGCGTGGCCCCGGTCGAGAGTCACGACAACATGGGCACACCCGGAATGGGCGTGCGGCGCGCACGCGTCACGCTGCTGGCGCGCATCGGCGCCAGATCGGCAAGCGTCACCTCGTCGAGCACCGCCAGATAGCTGCGCGTGGCGCGCTCGAGCACACCTCTGAGGTTGCAGTTGTTGCTAATGCGGCAACTGCTGTGGTCGCGGCTGAAGCATTCGACCATGTCGAAGCCGGTTTCGGTGGCGCGCACGACGAAGCCGACGGAGATGTCCGCAGGCGGGCGCATCAGCCGCATGCCGCCGCCGCGCCCGCGCGTGGTGTCCAGCACGCCGATGGCCGCCAGCTGGCGCACGATCTTGGTCAGATGGCTGCGCGAGATGTCGTGCGCCTGCGCGATTTCGCTGATGGTGACCGGCTTTTCACGGTCCTCGAAGGCTGCGCAATACATGAGCACGCGCAGCGCGTAGTCGGTCCACTGGGTCAGATGCATGCACTCGTCCGCACATAAAGTGTCATTTGAGATGCATTTTATCGACTGCGCCCGTCTGCCCGGGCGCTGTCCTGTCAATAGTGCGGTGGAATCTCATCGTGCGGGTCGGGCTGCTGCGCCGGCGCCGCGCCGTCGCGCAACTGCTGGCGCAGGTGCGCCAGCTGCTGGCGCAGCCGCTCGATTTCCTGCGCCTGGCGGTAGACGCTCAGATTCAGCTGCTCGAGCAGGTCCTCGGCCCACACGGCCTTGAGCTCCAGGGCCTGCAGCCGGTCTTGCTCCCTGGACATGGCGCGCTCAGGCGTCCAGCGCACGGCCCAGGCGCGCGACGCCTTCGCGGATCCTTGCCTCATCGGCGGTGGCAAACGACAGCCGCAGCGTCGCCGGATCCGGATGGGCGCAGTAGAAAGGCGCGCCGGGCACGAAGGCCACGCCCTGCTCGATCGCCTTGCGGGCAAACGCACTGCCGTCGGCCAGCTTGCCGCCGGCACCGGTCAGGCGTGCCCAGATGAACAGGCCGCCATGCGGCTGCACGAAGTCGATGGCCCCGCCCAGCTCCGCGCGCAGGGCCTCGCCCATGGTGCGGGCGCGCTGCGCATAAACAGCGCGCACGCGCTCCAGCGTCGCCGGCATGCGCCCGGCCCTGAGGTATTGCGCGGCCGTCGCCTGCGCAAAGGTGCTGGTGTGCGCATCGCTGAACTGTTTGCACATCGTGGCCTTGGCCAGCAGCGCGGGCGGGGCAATCATCCAGCCCACGCGCAGGCCCGGCGAGAGCACCTTGCTCAAGGAGCCGCAATGCACCAGCAATTCGCGGCTGCCCGGCACCTGGGCCGACAGCGCCAGCAGGCTCGCGGGCGGCGGGGCGTCAAAGTACAGCGCGCCGTAGGGGTCGTCCTCGACGATCAGCGTCTGGTGCTCGACCGCAAGCTCCAGGATGCGCTTGCGCCGCTGCAGGCTCAGCGTCGCGCCACTGGGGTTGCCGAAGGTCGGAATCAGGTAGACGAGGCGCGGCCGGTGTTCGGCAATCAGTTGCTCCAGGCGATCGACCTGCACGCCGTCGGCGTCGATGGGAGCGCTGACAAGCTCGGCGCCGTAAAGGCGAAAGCACTGGATGGTTGCAAGAAAAGTGGGGCCTTCGACGATCACCTTGTCGCCTGGATCGATCAGCGTCTTGCCCACCAGGTCCAGCGCCTGCTGGCTGCCGGTGGTGACGATCAGGTCTTCGGGCTGGATGCCCTGTGCACCCCGCAGCGCCATGTAGCCGGCCAGCTGTTCGCGCAGCGCCGGGTAGCCCTCGGTGGCGCCATACTGCAGGGCGCTGCCGGGCTCCTCGCTCAGCGCCCGCTGCGTGGCTTCGCGGATGCCTTCAACGTCGAACATCGCACTGTCCGGAAAGCCGCCGGCAAAGCTGATGATGCCGGGCTTGCCCAGCAGCTTGAAGAGTTCGCGGATGGCGGAGGTTTCCACCTGGTCGAGGCGGCTGGCGAAGGAAATCGGCATCAAGGTGTCTCGTGGTTGTTGGAACAAGAAAACGGCGATTGTCGCCAATCGCGCGCCGGGCCGTGCGCGGCGACAATCGCGGCCATGAACCAGGCATCGATACAGGCATTCTTTGCCACGCTCAAGGCGGCCAACCCCCACCCCGTGACCGAGCTGCAATACACCAACGTGTTCGAGCTGCTGGCCGCCGTGCTGCTGTCGGCGCAGGCGACCGACGTGGGCGTGAACAAGGCCACGCGCCGGCTCTTTCCGGTGGCCAACACGCCGGCGGCCATCGTGGCGCTGGGCCTGCCGAGGCTTGAAGACTACCTGCGCACCATAGGGCTGTATCGCACCAAGGCGAAGAATTTGATGCAGACCTGCCAGCTCCTGCTCGAGCGCCATGGCGGGCGGGTGCCGCGCACGCGCGAAGCCCTGGAGGCGCTGCCGGGCGTGGGGCGCAAGACGGCCAACGTGGTGCTCAACGTGGCCTTCGGCGAGCCCACGATGGCGGTGGACACGCACATCTTTCGCGTCAGCAACCGCACCGGCCTCGCGCCCGGCAAGACGCCCCTGGCCGTGGAGCTCAAGCTGCTCAGCCGCGTGCCGCCCGAATACCTGCCCGACGCGCACCATTGGCTGATCCTGCATGGCCGCTACGTCTGCCAGGCCCGCTTGCCGCGCTGCTGGGAATGCAGCGTCGCGCCTTGGTGCGACTACCGGCCCAAGAGCATCGCGCCACAGGCGCGGGCGAATCAGACGACAAGCTGATCCTCGGCCATGTAGCGCACCAGCCAGTCCTCGAAGTTCAGCGTGTCGGCCTCTTCCATGGCGCGCTGGCGCACGAAGGAATCGCTCGCCAGCTGGCAATAGTGCTGCTCCTGCGCCCGCGTCCAGGGGCTGGAGAGCAGCATCTGGCGCGCGGTCAGCGAACGCGTGGTAGCAAAGGCGATGTAGTCGTTGTCGTGCAGACCGGTGATTTCGGCCAGCACGCGCGCCGAGGGCGTCGCTTCGGGACGCTGCAGCAGCGCACGCGCCTCATTCAGCGCCAGGCCGTATTCGGCGGTGTCCAGCAGCGCGTCCAGGCGATCGGCGATCGGCACGCACTCGTCTAGCACCTGCGCGGCCCAGTCCACCAGCATGGGCTGTTCCTGTCCGCGGCTCAGGCGCAGGCCGGGTTCGCGCCCGCGTTCGGCCGTCAGATGCTGGTTGTGCTTGAGGGCGCTGATTTCCTCGGGCGTATCGGGCGGGCTGTCCGAGAGCAGGCAGTGCAGCAGGAACACGTCCAGCACGCGCATGGCCTGCATGCTGATGCCGGTGGGCACCAGCGGGTTGATGTCCATCAGGCGCACTTCCACGTACTCGACGCCGCGCTCACGCAGCGCATGCAGCGGACGTTCGCCGCTGCGCACCGTGCGCTTGGCGCGTATCGTGCCGTAGAACTCGTTCTCGATCTGCAGCAGGCTGGTGCCCAGCTGGTTGTAGTCGCCCCCGAGGCTGCGCACGCCCATGGCCTCATAGGCCGGATAGGGCTGGGTCAGCGCGTCGTAGAGCGACGCGGCAAAGCCCTGCAGGCCGTTGTAGCTCACCGCCAGACTCGCCTGGGCATCGCTCTGGTAGCCCAGGCGCCCCATGCGCAGCGAGGTCGCATGCGGCAGGCCCATGCCCCGCCTGCCGTCGCCCAGCGGCTGCAGGCCGTGCTCGCGCCCGCGCACGAAGCAGGGCGCAAGCGCGGGCGATGCGCCAAACAGGTACAGCAGCACGAAGGAATGGCGGCGGAAGTTGCGGATCAGGCCGAAATACTCATCCGTGCCCACACCCGGCAGCGACCAGTTGTAGTGGATGCCCGCAATGGTCTGCATGCGCCGACCGTAGCGATGGCCCAGGCCCATGCGGTAGACGCTCTTGGCGCGCCCGATGTTGGATGAGCCATAGCGCCCCAGCGGGATGGTCTCGTCGGGCGGCAGGCGACACGGCATGCTGGCGTTCCAGAGGATTTCGGGCTCAACCTGGCGCGCCAGCACCTGCTCCACCGCCTGGTGCAGCTCGGCCAGCTCGGCGGCGCAGTCCTGCACGCTCGCATGGGGCCGGGTGATGAGTTCCAGCAGCGATTCGCTGTAGTCCGTGGTGATGCTCGGGTGCGTGAGCGCCGCACCCAGCGCGCCCGGGTGCGGCGTGAGCGCCAGCTGGCCGCTGGGCAGCACGCGCAGACCTTCTTTTTCTATGCCCCGGCGCATGCCGCGCAGGCGCTCGGCGCCCAGCGCCGCAATGCGCGCTTGCAATGTGCTCATGGTTTGGTGCATGCCGGTTTCAGGAAGGTGCGAAACTTAGCACGCCAGGCCAGGGCGCGAGGCCGCGGGTGGCAATCACCTGCAGGCACCCCCGGTCTTCAGCGCACGCCCGCGCCAGCCTTGCCCAGTTCGTGCATTGCCTGGGCCTGGCCGCTGTCCGGCACCTGCTGACCCTCGGGCGCCAGCACGGCCTGCAAGCGCTGGGCCAGTGCCTCGGGCACCTGCGCGCCGGTGCCGAGGTGGATGCCCTGGGTGAGCGTGATGTGCGCGGCCTCGAAGCTGCCGGCGCCGGCACACAGAATGGTGCGCGTGGGCGCACTCTCATGCACCAGCACCAGCATCGCGGGCACGACGGCGGCAGGCGCCAGCTGCTGCAGCGCGCCCTCGGTCATCAGACCCTCGGTCATGCGCGTGGCAGCCGTCGGCGCCAGGGCGTTGACGCGGATGCCGTACTTCGCGCCTTCGATGCCCAGGGTCTGCATCAGACCGACCTGCGCGAGCTTGGCCGCGCCGTAGTTGGCCTGCCCGAAGTTGCCGTACAGCCCGGTCGACGAGGTGGTCATGAGGATGCGCCCGTACTGCTGCGCCTGCATCAGCGGCCACACCGCCTTGCAGCAGTGCGCTGCGCCCATGAGATGCACGTCGACAACCAGGCGGAAGTCTTCCATCGACATCTTCGCAAACGACTTGTCGCGCAGGATGCCGGCGTTGTTCACCAATATGTCCACCCTGCCCCAGGCGTCGGCGGCCTGTTGCACCATGGCCTGCACCGCGGCGAAGTCCGTGACCGAGGCGCCATTGACCATGGCCTCGCCACCGGCCGCGCGGATCTGCTCGACCACCTGCTGCGCCGCCGACACCGAATGGCCACTGCCATCGACCGCCGCCCCGAGATCGTTGACCAGCACCTTGGCGCCGCGCGCCGCCAGCGCCAGCGCATGCTCGCGCCCCAGGCCGCCGCCGGCGCCCGTTACGATGGCCACCCGTCCCGTGAAATCCAGACCCATGATGCACGCCTCCTTCATCAAGTTGTACGCATTGCGATCGGCGCAATGTAAGCCAGCACCGGCACGCCGGCCGTCGCGCGCAGGACGCCCGGCATGACGGCGCCCGACAAGCTGGCGCAGCCGCGCCCCGCCGCCACCATCGTGCTGCTGCGCGACAGCCCCGAGGGTCTGCAGACCCTGCTGCTGCAGCGCAATGCGGCGCTGGCCAACATGGCGGGCATGTTCGTCTTCCCTGGTGGCAAGCTGGAACACAGCGACTCGGACGCGCACAGCTTCGGCCTGCTTGACGAAACCCTGCCTGCGCTGCAAGCCCGCCTGGGCGAGCCCGGCACGGACGCCGCCATGGCCGCCGGACTGCACGTGGCGGCGCTGCGCGAAGCGCTGGAAGAATGCGGCCTGCTGCTGGCCGACGCCGGCAGCACGGGCGCACAGTTCGACAACCTGCGCGCGCGCCGCCTGCTGGCCGAAGGCCTGGGCTTCGCCCAGGTGCTGACGCAATTGCAGCTGCGCATGGCCACGCGCGCGCTGGTGCCCTGGTCGCGCTGGATCACCCCCGCCACGCCGGTGCTGCGCACCCGCCGCTTTGACGCACGCTTCTTTCTTGCCCGGGCACCGGCCGGCCAGGAGGCGCTGCACGACGCCCAGGAGACCACGGCCAGCCTGTGGAGCACGCCGCAGAGCGCGCTGCAGCACTACCGCGACGGGCACATCGAGCTGGCACCGCCGCAAATCATGAGCCTCGCTCATCTGTGCCGCTACGCCAGTGCAAGCCAGGCGCTGGCCGCCGCGCGCGAGCGCCTGGCGCCCGCCATCGCGCCGGAGATCTACCAGGAGGGCGACACCCAGGTGCTGTGCTACCCGGGCGACGCGCGCCATTCCGTCAAGGAGCGCGCCCTGCCCGGCCCCACGCGGCTGTACCGCCAGGGCCGGCTGTTTCTGCCGGCCGCAGGTTTCGACGCCTTGCTACGCTGATCAGGGCGCGCCGCCGTAGTCCACCGCGCGGCTGTAGCGCGGGTCCTTGTGCCAGGCCCAGTAGGTCTCGGTGATGCGTCGGGTCAGCGGCCCGGGCGCACCGCTGCCCACGGGCTGGCCATCGAGCTCGGTCACGGGCAGCACCCCGCCGGCGGAGCTGGTGACGAACACCTCGCGCGCCGCGCGCAGCTCCTGCACCGGCAGCGGCCGCTGCTGCAGCGCCAGCCCCAGCGCATCCGCGATGTCGATCACCGTCTGGCGCGTGATGCCTTCGAGCACGCCCTGGTCGGGCGTGGCGATCCGCCCGCCGGCATCGACCGCGAAGACGTTGAAGCCAGGGCCTTCCACCACGTGGCCCGCGCCGTCGCCCAGCACCGCGGTGTCGAAGCCCGCGTCCAGCGCCTGCAGCAGGCCGCGCGTGAGGTCGTGCCAGTGGTAGTTCTTGGCCCTGGCGTCCACGCTGGCCGAGGGTATGCGCGGCACGTCGCTCACCTGCATGCGCAGGCCGCGCTGGCGCTGTTCCTCGTTGGCGATCCAGACATAGGGCACGGCAAAGGCATGGAACTGGTTGACTGCCTGGCGCGGATCGCGCGAACCCCAGGGCGGCTGGCCGCGCGTGACGATCATCTCGACATAGGCATTGCGCAGGCCCGACAGGCGCACGCACTGCATGAGGATCTGCGCGATTTCCTCGTCGCTGCGCCCCGGTTGCAGGCGAAAGGCCTCGCAGCTGGCGCGAAAGCGCCGCAGGTGGGCATCGAGCCGGAAGAAGGCGCCGTCCCAGACGGTCACCACGTCGTAGGCAGCGTCCGAGCGCAGGAAACCCCAGTCGGTCAGTGGCAGCGTGGCCTGGGCGATCGGCAGGTAACGGCCCTGCACCCAGGCGGCGCCGGCGGAGAAATCCGCCGCGCGGTCGGTGTCGTTCATGTGAAACTCCTTTGGACAGCGACCACGATCCTACTGTGCCCATGGGCAGGCGCGGGGTTGGCCCGGGCCGGACGTGAAAGAATCCGGCCATCCCCGCCACTGGCTGCAATCTCCCTTTTTAATAGCTGCCAGCGCTTTTCCAGCAAGGGCTGGAGCCGTATTTCATACAAATTTTTATTTTCGCCATGGACCTTCCCAAGTCTTACACCGCACACGTCGAAGGCCAGGCGCAGGACATCCCCGCGCCGCGCACGCTGACCCTGCTCGACGCGCTGGAGCTGGCGGGCATCGACTGGCCCTCGTCCTGCCGCGACGGCAGCTGCGGCACCTGCATGGGCCGGCTCACCAGCGGGCGGGTGCGCTACGAGCACGAGTTCATCGTCCTGTCCGACCAGGACGTGGCCGACGGCTACGTGCTGCCCTGCGTCGCCTACCCCGAAAGCGACGTGGACCTGGAAGGCTCCTCCTTCTGAATGAACGAGCGAGACGGGGCCGCACGGCGCCTCGCGCTGCGGCGCACGCCACGGATCCATGCGACCTTGCCCTAAAATCGCCGGCTTGCGGGGAACCATCCCCGGCGTCCTCTGTCCAGAGGCACAGCGCATGTTCTTTGGGGCTTTCCTCGGCCGGGAGCGGCGCTGGCGCTGGTCGCGGCCCAAGCGAAAGCCCTTTGCATGCAAACCACACTCACCCCCGTACCCATCTCTCCGGTTCAGGACATCGTGGCCGAGCTTGCGGCCGGCCGCATGGTCATCCTGGTCGATGAGGAAGACCGCGAAAACGAAGGCGACCTGGTGCTGGCGGCCGACCACGTCAGCGCCGAGGCGATCAACTTCATGGCCCGCTTCGGGCGCGGCCTGATCTGCCTGACGCTGCGCCGCGAAGCCTGCGAGCGCTTGCAGTTGCCGCCCATGGTGGCGCACAACGGCGCCAAGCTGGGCACCGCCTTCACCGTCTCCATCGAGGCGGCCGAGGGCGTGTCCACCGGCATCTCCGCCGCCGACCGCGCGCACACCGTGGCCACCGCGGTGGCCCCCGGCGCCAAGGCCAGCGACCTGGTGCAGCCCGGCCACATCTTCCCGCTGCAGGCGGTCGATGGCGGCGTGCTGATGCGCGCCGGCCATACCGAAGCCGGCTGCGACCTGGCGGCCATGGCCGGCTGCTCGCCCGCCGCGGTGATCTGCGAGGTGATGAAAGACGACGGCACCATGGCGCGCCTGCCCGACCTGCAGCTGTTTGCCGCCGAACACGGGCTGAAGGTGGGCACGATTGCCGACCTGATCGGCCACCGCAGCCTGACCGAATCGCTGGTGCGCCAGCTCAGCCAGCGCAGCCTGCAAACGCCCTGGGGCGAATTCACCGCCCACCTGTTTCGCGATGCGCCCAGCCACAACGTGCACCTGGCGCTGGTCAAGGGCCAGTGGCAGCCGCAGGAGAGCGTGGCCGTGCGCGTGCACGAGCCGCTGTCGACGCTCGACCTGCTCGAGGTCGGCGCGAGCATGCATTCCTGGAGCCTGCACGAGAGCCTGCGCTACATCGAGGCGCAGGGCCGCGGCGTGGCGGTACTGCTCAACTGCGACGAAAGCGCCGAGCGGCTGCTGGCGCGCTTCGAGGGCACGGCGCGCGCCACGCACGCGCCCGAGCGCGGGCGCATGGATCTGCGCACATACGGCATAGGCGCGCAGATCCTGCGCGAGCTGGGCGTGGCGCGCATGCAGCTCATGGGTCAGGCCAGGCGCCTGCCGAGCATGGTCGGCTATGGTCTGGAGATCACCGGCTACATCCCCAAGGACTGAACATGCAAAACGCGGACAAGGGCAGCGCGGTGCGGCTCGACGGCAAGGGCCTGCACATCGGCATCGTGCAGGCGCGCTTCAACGCCAACATCACCAACGCCATGGCCAGCGCCTGCCTGCAAGCCCTGCAGGACCTGGGCGTGCGCCAGGAGGACATCACCCACGTGCAGGTGCCGGGCGCGCTGGAGATTCCCGTGGCCCTGCAGGCCATGGCCGAACAGGGCGACCACGACGCGCTGATCGCCATCGGCTGCGTGATCCGCGGCGAGACCTACCACTTCGAGCTGGTCTCCAACGACTCTAGCGCCGGCGTGGGCCGCGTTGCGCTCGACTACCAGTTGCCGATCGCCAATGCCATCCTGACCACCGAGAACCTCGAGCAGGCGATCACGCGCCAGGGCGAAAAGGGACGCGACGCGGCCTACGTGGCGGTGGAGATGGCCAATCTGCTGGAGGCACTTTCGTGAGCACCGCCACCCGGCCGGCCTACACCGCGCGCAAGAGCAGCCAGCTCTCGGGCCGCTCGCGCGCGCGCGAATTCGCGCTGCAGGCCCTGTACCAGCACCTGGTGGGCGGCAACCCGGCCACCGACATCGACGTGTACACGCGCGACCTGTCGGGCTTTCACAAGGCCGACAGCGCCCACTACGACGCGCTGCTGCACGGCTGCATCGCCGGCGCGACCGAGCTCGACGCCTGCCTCGAACCCCACCTGGACCGCAGCTGGGCCGAGATCTCCCCGATCGAGCACGCCGTGCTCTGGATGGGCGCCTACGAATTCAAGCACTGCCCCGACATCCCCTGGCGCGTGGTGCTCAACGAGTGCATCGAACTGTCCAAGTCCTTCGGCGGCACCGACGGCTACAAGTACGTCAACGGCGTGCTCAACCACCTCGCGCCCGAGCTGCGCAGCGCCGAAGTCGCTGCCGACCAGGGCGGCAAACCCCGCAACTGAATCCCGACGGAGACCGAGCCCCATGCAATTTGCCGCCCGCACCGAGCGGATAGACCCGTTTTACGTGATGGAGATGGCCAAGACCGCCCAGACCATGGCGCGCGAGGCCGCCCGGGGGCGCGAGCCCATGATCTTCCTGAACGTGGGCGAGCCGGATTTCACCGCGCCACCCGCGGTGGCCGAGGCGGCCGAGCGCGCCATCCGCGACGGGCGCACCCAGTACACCAACTCGCTCGGGCTGGACAGCCTGCGCGAAGCCATCAGCGCTTGGTACGCGCAGCGCTTTGGCGTCCAGGTGCCGGCGCGGCGCATCGTCGTCACCGCCGGGGCGTCGGCCGCACTGCACCTGGCGTGCCTGGCGCTGATCAACGCGGGCGACGAAATTCTCATGTCCGACCCCGGCTACCCCTGCAACCGGCACTTCGTGAGCGCCGCCGAGGGCGTGCCGGTACTGATCCCGACCAGCGCCGAAGAGCGCTACCAGCTCAGCAGCGCCAAGGTGCAGGCCGCCTGGGGCGCGAAGACGCGCGGCGTGCTTCTAGCTTCGCCCTCCAACCCCACGGGGACCTCGATCGCAGCCGACGAGCTGCGCGCCATCCACGAGCTGGTGCGCGCGCGCGGCGGCCTCACGCTGATCGACGAGATCTACCTGGGCCTGTCCCACGACGAGGCCTTCGGCCAGACCGCGCTGGCGCTCGGCGACGACATCATCAGCATCAACAGCTTCAGCAAGTACTTCAACATGACCGGCTGGCGCCTGGGCTGGATGGTGGTACCCGAGGCCATGGTGCCAGTGGTCGAGCGACTGGCGCAAAACCTCTTCATCTGCGCCTCCGCCGTGGCCCAGCATGCGGCGCTCGGCTGCTTCGAGCCCGGGAGCATCGCGCTGTACGAGCAGCGCCGGGCCGAATTCAAGGCCAGGCGCGACTACTTCATCCCGGCCCTGAACCAACTCGGCCTGAAGGTACCCGTCATGCCGGACGGCGCCTTCTACGCCTGGGCCAACTGCGCTGAAGCCGCGCGGAAACTGGGTGTCCAGGGCAGCTGGGACTTCGCGCTTGAGCTGATGCGCCGCACCCACCTGGCGGCCACGCCGGGGCGCGATTTCGGGCATGCCGAGACGGCACACTTCATCCGCTTTTCCACCGCCAACAGCATGGCGCAGCTGCACGAAGCGGTGGCGCGCCTGCGCCGGGAGCTGGCCTGATGGCCTTCAGCTGGCCCGTGCGGGTGTACTGGGAGGACACCGATGCCGGTGGCATCGTGTTCTACGCCAACTACCTGAAGTTCTTCGAGCGCGCGCGCACCGAATGGCTGCGCGCGCTGGGCCACGGCCAGCAGCAGCTCAAGGCCACGCTGGGCGCGATGTTCGTGGTCACCGACGCGCAGCTGCGCTACCTGCGCCCCGCGCGGCTGGACGATGAGCTGTTGATCACCACCGCGCTGGCCGGGCACAGCCGCGCCAGCATCACCGTGCAGCAGCAGGCATTGCTGGCGCCGGGCACCCCGGGTGCGCCGCCGACCGTGCTGGCGCAGGCCAGCATCCGCATAGGCTGGGTCGACGTGCAGACGCTGCGCCCCCGGCGCATTCCCCCGACACTACTCCAACAACTTCATCCATGAATTCGCCGCAGGATTTGAACATTCTGGCCCTGGTACTCAATGCCAGCTGGGTGGTGCAGCTCGTCATGCTGCTGCTGCTCGTGGTCTCGGTGGCCAGCTGGGCCGCGATCTTTCGCAAGATCTACGGGCTCAAGAAGATCAACGCGCTCAATGACGACTTCGAGCGCGATTTCTGGTCGGGCGCGCGCCTGAACGACCTGTACGCCGCGGCGGTGAAGAACGCCGCCGGCTGCGGGCCGATGGAGCGCATCTTCGCCAGCGGCATGCGCGAATTCCACAAGCTGCGCGAGCGCCACATCCAGGATGCGGGCACCTTGCTGGACGGCGCGCGCCGCGCCATGCGCGCCAGCCTGCAGCGCGAGATGGACGTGATCGAATCCAACCTGTCCTTTCTCGGCTCGGTCGCCTCGGTCAGCCCCTACGTCGGCCTGTTCGGCACCGTCTGGGGCATCATGCATGCCTTCACCGGCTTTGCCGGCATGGAACAGGTGACGCTGGCCACCGTGGCCCCCGGCATCGCCGAGGCGCTGGTGGCCACCGCCCTGGGCCTGTTCGCAGCGATACCGGCCGTGATCGCCTACAACCGCTTCGCACGCGACATCGACCGCGTGGCCATCCAGCAGGAGACCTTCATCGAGGAGTTCTCCAACATCCTGCAGCGCAACCTCGGCGGCCAGCCGCCGGCGACCGCGCCGCACTGAGGAGGAGGCCCAGCATGCCCGTCATGGCCAGCCGCGGCCACGGCCGCCGCCGCTCGATGAACGAGATCAACATGGTGCCCTTCATCGACGTGATGCTGGTGCTGCTCATCATCTTCATGGTGACCGCCCCCATGCTCACCCCCGGGGCCATCAACGTGCCCTCGGTCGGCAAGGGCAGCACGCCGCCGAAGATGCGCGCCGACGTGATCGTGCAAAAGGACGGCGGCCTGCTGTTCAAGGCCGATGGCAACGAGCGCAGCGTGGCGCTGCAGAACCTGGGTGCGGTGGCCAGCAACTGGCTCAAGGACCAGCCCGAGGACACGCCGGTGCTGATCAGCGCCGACAAGAGCGTTGCCTACGACGAGGTGGTGCAGGCCATGGCGGCGCTGCAGCGCGCCGGCGTCAAGCGCGTGGCGCTGGCCGTCAAGACCGGCAAGTGACGACGGTGGCAGGCCCGAGCGAGCACGACCTCTTCGCCCCCACCATGCCGGGCGGGCGCAAGCGCGCGATTGCGCTGGCGGTGCTGGCCCACGTCGCGCTGATCGCGGCGCTGACCTGGGGCGTGAACTGGAAGAGCAGCGCCGACCAGCCCGCGGTGGAGGCCGAGCTCTGGTCGGCCGTGCCCCAGCAGGCCGCGCCCAAGGCCATCGCGCCCCCCCCGCCGCCGCCCGCGCCCGCGCCCGCGCCCGCGCCCGAACCCGCACCCGCCCCGCCACCGACTCCCGCGCCGGAACCGCCCCCGCCGCCACCACCGCCCAAGGTGGAAGAACCACCCCGGCCGAGCGAAGCGGACATCGCGCTGGAACGCGAAAGGAAACGCCAGGAAGAAGAGAAACAGCGCCAGGCCCGGCTGGAGCAGGAAAAGCGCGCCCAGGAAGAAAAGGAGCGCCAGGAAGCGCAGGAGCGCCAGCGCCAGGAAAAGCTGGCGGCGCAGAAGGCCAAGGCGGAAAAGGAAAAGGCGGAAAAGGAAAAGGCCGAGAAAGAAAAGCTGGCCCGCCAAAAAGCCGAGAAAGAGAAGGCCGAGAAAGAAAAAGCCGAGAAGGAGAAGCAGCGCAAGCTGGCGGAAAAAAAACGCAAGGCCGAAGCCGATGCCAAGCGCGCCGAAGCGCTGCGCCAGGAGCAGCTCAAACGCATCGCGGGGCTGGCGGGCGCCAGCGGCGGCCCCGCGGCCACGGGGACGGCACAGCAGAGCAGCGGCCCTTCAGGTTCCTACGCAGGCAAGGTGGCCGCCAAGGTCAGACCCAATATCGTCTATCCCGACTCCATCGCCGACAATCCGCGCGCCGAGGTCGAGGTGCGCGCGGCGCCCGACGGCACCATCGTCGGCGCGCGCATTACCCGCTCCAGCGGCAACCCGGCGTGGGACGATGCGGTGCTGCGTGCGCTGTCGCGCACGCAGACCCTGCCGCGCGACGTGGACGGGCGCGTGCCGTCCTCGCTGATCATCGGATTCCGCCCCAAGGATTAGCCCCCTCAACGACGAAGGAGACCCGATGGACACCAGCCGCTTCGTGGAGCAGCACACCGACATCCTCCGCGCCATCAAGGAGATGCGCGACCACAGCAAGGCCGGGGTAGCCGAAAACGCCCAGGAGCTTTCCCGGGCCATCATGAAGCTGCGTTCGCGCGTGGGCCTGCATCTGACCACCGAAAACAAGGTGCTCTACCCCGCCATCCATGCGCTGCAGGACCCGGACATGACCGCCCTGGCGCAACGTTTCCAGGACGAAATGCAGGGCCTGGCCCAGGCTTTCGACGACTTTTGCCGGCGCTGGCGCAGCGCCAAGGCCCTGGCCGCCGACCCCGAAGGCTTTCGCAGCGACGCCAACACCGTCATCAAGGCCCTGCACCAGCGTATCCAGCGCGAGAACACCCTGTTCTATCCGCGCCTGACGGCAAGCCGCTGAAACTCCCGATTTCATAGCTTTCAGCGCTTGGCACACAAGCGCCAGGGGCCTAAAAGACCCTTGAAAAAAAAAGCGCAATGCCCTGGCGTTTCGGAGTCCGCACGACCGGCGTTGACGGATGAAAAACCCCGCCCGGGCCTGAACCCGGGCGGGGTCTTGCGCGGCGTGCCCGGCGTCAGCTCTGCACGGTTTCGGCCACCTTGTTGTATTCCTCGATCTCGTTGAAGTTCATGTAGCGGTAGATGTTGGCCTTGTCGGCATCCACCACCTTGATGGCTTCCAGATATTCCTCGGGCGTGGGCAGTCTGCCCATGCGCGAGGCGATCGCGGTGAGCTCGGCCGAGCCCAGGAAGACGTTGGTGTCGCGCCCCAGGCGGTTGGGGAAATTGCGCGTCGAGGTCGATATCACCGTCGCGCCCTTGCGCACCTGCGCCTGATTGCCCATGCACAGGCTGCAGCCCGGCATCTCGGTACGTGCGCCTGCGCTGCCGAACGCGGCGTAATGCCCCTCGCCCACCAGTTCCTTCTCGTCCATCTTGGTGGGCGGCGCCACCCAGAGCTTGGACGGGATGTCGCGCTGGCCACCGAGCAGCCTGGCCGCCGCGCGGAAATGCCCTATGTTGGTCATGCACGAACCGATGAAGGCCTCGTCGATCTTGGTGCCGGCCACTTCCGAGAGGAACTTGGCGTCGTCCGGGTCGTTCGGGCAGCAGACGATGGGTTCCTTGATCTGGTTCAGGTCAATCTCGATCACGGCGGCGTATTCGGCGTCCTTGTCGGCCTCGAGCAGTTGCGGGTTGGCGAGCCAGGCCTGCACCTTCTCGATGCGCCGGTGCAGGGCCTTGGCGTCCTGGTAGCCGTCGGCGATCATGTTCTTCATCAAGACCACGTTGGACTTGAGGTATTCGATGATCGGCTCCTTGTCGAGCTTGATCGTGCAGCCTGCGGCACTGCGCTCGGCCGAGGCGTCCGAGAGCTCGAAGGCCTGCTCGCACTTGAGGTGGGGCAAGCCTTCGATCTCCAGGATGCGGCCCGAGAAGATGTTCTTCTTGCCCGCCTTGGCCACGGTGAGCAGCCCCTGCCTGATGGCAAACAGCGGAATCGCGTGCACCAGGTCGCGCAGCGTCACGCCGGGCTGCATCTGCCCGGAAAAACGCACCAGCACCGACTCGGGCATGTCCAGCGGCATCACGCCCGTGGCGGCGGCAAAGGCCACGAGCCCCGAGCCCGCGGGGAAGGAAATGCCGATGGGAAAGCGCGTGTGCGAATCACCGCCCGTGCCCACGGTGTCGGGCAGCAGCAGGCGGTTGAGCCAGGAGTGGATGATGCCGTCGCCCGGGCGCAGCGAAACGCCGCCGCGCGTGCTGATGAACTCGGGCAGCTCGTGGTGCGTCTTCACGTCCACCGGCTTGGGGTAGGCGGCGGTGTGGCAGAAGCTCTGCATCACCATGTCGGCCGAGAAGCCCAGGCAGGCCAGGTCCTTGAGCTCGTCGCGCGTCATCGGGCCGGTGGTGTCCTGGCTGCCGACGGTGGTCATGCGCGGCTCGCAATAGGTGCCGGGGCGCACGCCCTGGCCCTCGGGCAGGCCGCAGGCGCGGCCGACCATCTTCTGCGCCAGCGTGAAGCCGGCCTTGGAGGGCGCCGGCTCCTTGGGCAGGCGGAAGGTGGTGGACGGTGCCAGCCCCAGGAACTCGCGCGCGCGCGCCGTGAGCGAGCGGCCGATGATCAGGTTGATGCGCCCGCCGGCCTGCACCTCGTCGAGCAGCACCTCGTTCTTGAGCGCGAAGTCGGCGATCTTTTCACCGCCCTTCTCTATCCTGCCCGCATAGGGGTAGATGTCGATCACGTCGCCCATTTCCATCTTCGACACATCCACCTCGATCGGCAGCGCGCCCGAGTCTTCCTGGGTGTTGAAGAAAATCGGGGCGATCTTGCCGCCCAGGCACACGCCGCCGAAGCGCTTGTTGGGCACAAAGGGGATGTCCTCGCCCGTGGCCCAGATGACGGAGTTGGTGGCGGACTTGCGGCTCGAACCCGTGCCCACCACGTCGCCCACGTAGGCGACGACATGGCCCTTTTTCTTCAGGTCCTCGATGAACTGGATGGGGCCGCGCACGCCGTCCTGCTCGGGCTGGAAGGCGGCGTCGGGGCGCGCGTTCTTGAGCATCGCCAGGTAGTGCAACGGAATGTCCGGGCGCGTGGTGGCGTCGGGCGCCGGGGAAAGGTCGTCGGTATTGGTCTCGCCGGGCACCTTGAAGACCGTGACCGTCAGCCTGTCGGCTACCGGGGGGCGGCTGGTGAACCATTCGGCGTCGGCCCAGCTCCGGATCACCTCGCTGGCCAGGGCATTGCCCTGTCTGGCCTTGGCTGCCACATCGTTGAAGTAGTCGAACATCAACAGCGTGTGCTTCAGGCCCTGCGCGGCAATCCTGCCCACCGCCGGGTCGTCCAGCAGCTTGACCAGCGGCTGCACGTTGTAGCCACCGACCATGGTGCCCAGCAGCTCGGTGGCGCGCTCGCGCGAAATCAGCTCCACCTTGATCTCGTCCAGCGCGATCGCGGCGAGAAACGAGGCCTTGACGCGGCTCGCATCGTCCACGCCCGGCGGCACGCGGTGCACCAGCAGATCCAGCAGGAAGGCGGCCTCGCCTGCCGGCGGATTCTTGATGAGCTCGACCAGTTCGGCCACCTGCTGGGCCGACAGCGCCAGCGGCGGTATGCCGAGCGCCGCGCGCTGGGCGGCGTGTTCACGGTAGGCTTGCAACATTTCTTTCTTCTCCAAAGTACATCGTCAAATAAAAATCTGGCATGGCTGCGCCGTGCCCGGCGCAGCGCCGCGGCAGAACCCTTGGCTGCGAGCTCAGCGACTGCCGATCGGCGCGGAATCGAACAGGCTGGGTGCGGGCGTGGTCTTGAGCGCCTGCGTGACTTGGGCCTGCTGCTCGCTCATGCACTCGTCGGCCATGCGCTGGCCGAGCTTTTGGTTCATGAGCATGGACTTGTTGGCGATCTGTATCCACACCGCGCCGGCCTTCTGATCCTCCAGGCGCACCGCCGAGGTGGCCGCCACCACCGGGCGCATGTGGTACTTGAAGCCGCGCCCGGAGACGAAGAAGGCGCCGGGTGAAGCCGGGTCGGCATCGATCTGGACGGTCGCGCCGAGCTCGCAGACGATACGGCCGGTATAGACCCGCTCGCCCAGCGCGCGCTCCTGCTCGGTAAGCACGATCACCTCGGGCACCGT
The DNA here is from genome assembly GCF_007954405.1 of Comamonas flocculans. Classification (NCBI taxonomy): domain Bacteria; kingdom Pseudomonadati; phylum Pseudomonadota; class Betaproteobacteria; order Burkholderiales; family Comamonadaceae; genus Comamonas; species Comamonas flocculans. The sequence continues at coordinate 74,993 of NZ_CP042344.1, forward strand.
CTCGGCTGCCGGTTCGGCCTTGGGCTTCTTGGCCGCGGCCTTGGCGGTCTTGGTGGGCTTGGCCTTGTGCGCCGCGGCCGGCGCCTTGCGCGCCGGTGCCTTGGCGACCGGCTTGGCAGCGGCCTTGGCCGACGTGGCTGCGGGCGCGGAAGCATCGGCAGCCCAGCACAGCGCCGGCGCCAGTACCAGCAGGGAAGCCAGGATCAGGGGTTTCATGCGATCACCTGTGAGGACGAATACGGTACGAGCATGCTGTATATCAGGAAAACCAGTGCGCCACCGTGGGCGGCAAGGCCATGCCGGTGGCATGGGCACGCTGGAGCAACTGCCAGAAGTAGCGGTAGCTCGCGCGGTCATGCAGAGTGCCGGCGTCGCTGATCGGCGCCCACTCGGCCGTCTGGGCCGCGAGCAGAATGCGCGCGGCATCGGCGACCTCGGTGTCGGCCGGCGCCATCGCCGCCAGAATGGGCCGGATCTGCGCCGGGTGGATGCTCCACATGCGCGTATAGCCCAGCTCCTGGCTGGCACGCCGGGCGGCGGCCTGCATGGCGGCCGTGTCCTTGAACTCGGTGACCACGCAATGCGACGGAACCTTGCCGTGCGCGTGGCAGGCACTGGCGATTTCAAGCTTGGCGCGCACCACCAGCGGGTGGCTGAACTGGCCCGCCGAGCCCATGGCCGACGCCGGTATCGCACCGCCGTGCGCCGAGACGAAATCCATCAGCCCGAAGGACAGGCTCTGCACCCGCGGGTGCGCGGCGATGTCGAAGGCGCGCTGCACCGCCGCCGGCGACTCTATCAAAACATGTAGCGGCAAGCGCGCGCCGGCATTGCGTTGCAGGGCTTTTTCAGCGAAAAGAACATCGTCCACGCTTTCCACCTTGGGCAGCATGACGTGGCACAACCGGTCGGCCGCCTCGCCGAGGATGGTGTCCATGTCCTGCGCAAACGCCGGGTGATCGACCGGATGCACGCGCACCGCCACGCGCGCGCCCGGATCGCTCTCGCGCACCAGCGCGGCCACCAGGCGTGCATGCTGCGCCTCGCCGCCCACGGGAGCGCCGTCCTCGCAGTCCAGCGTGACGTCGAACACGCAGGTACCGAACTCGCGCGTCATCTCGGCCTGCAGCTGCAGGCTCTTGCGCATGCGCGTCTGCACGCCACTGTAGTGGTCGCACACCGGCAACACGGCGGCGCCGGCCTGCGGGCCGAGCAAGACCCGGGCGGGATGGGTTGCAACAAGGTGCTGGGTCATGGCATACGCTTGGCAAGGATGAACAAACGCGGAAACGCCAACAGGTGGCGGCCGTCGGCGCGCGCGGGACAGGCGTCGGCAATGCGCGCCCGGTAGGCATCGACAAAGTCGCCCTGCAGCGCTGCAGGCAAGGCCGCGACAAAAGGCCTGAGTCCCGTGGCCAGAAACCATTGCACGATGGCGTCGGGCGACTCCATGGAGTGCAGGTAGGTGGTGCGCCAGACGTCCACCTCCACCGCGCGCGCCGACGGCGCGGCCAGCAGGTCGTAGTAGGCATCGGGCGCCAGCAGCGGCGTGCGCGCCGACGGCGCGTCGGCCAGGTGGGGCGCAAAACGCGGCAGCCGCGCCAGTTCCCGCATCAGCCGGTGCGCGGGTTCATGCAGGTTGTCGGGCATCTGCACGGCCAGCACGCCGCCCGGAGCCAGGCTGGCAAACAGCCGGGGCAAGAGGCGTTCGTGCCCATCCACCCACTGCAGCGTCGCGTTGGCAAAGATCAACTCCGGCGCGGGCTCGCTGCCTGCGCCCTGCTCGGTCGCATCCAGCCAGGCGCGCAGGTCCTGGTGCCTGAAGACGGCTTGCGGCACCAGAGCGCGCGCACGTTCCACCATGGCGCCAGAGCTGTCCAGCCCCAGCACCCGCGCGCTCGCGTAGCGCTGCGCCAGCAAGGCGGTGGAATTGCCTGGGCCGCAGCCGAGATCGACCACCTCGCGCACCGAAACCAGGGGCACGCGCGCGAGCAGTTCCGCCGCGGGGCGCGTACGCTGCGGCGCAAAGTGCAGGTACAGCGCCGGGTTCCAGTCGGGCATGGCGCGCGTGTGCGACAAGCGGCTCAGAGCAGGTGCTTGACGGCGTCCGCCTCGCCCTGCAGCTCGGCCAGGGTCTTGTCGATGCGCCCTTGCGAGAAGGCGTCGATTTCCAGGCCCTGCACCACGCTGTATTTGCCGCCTTCGGTGGTGACCGGGAAGCCGAACATCACGTCCTTGGGAATGCCGTAGTCGCCGTTGGACGGAATGCCCATGGTCACCCACTTTCCGTTGGTGCCCAGCGCCCAGTCGTGCATGTGGTCGATGGCCGCGTTGGCCGCCGAGGCCGCCGAGGACAGGCCGCGCGCCTCGATGATGGCCGCCCCGCGCTTGCCCACCGTGGGCAGGAAGACATTGGCGTTCCAGTCCTGGTCGTTGATCGCGTCCTTGACCGGCTTGCCATTGACCTGGGCGAAGCGGTAGTCGGCGTACATGGTGGGCGAATGGTTGCCCCAGACGGCCAGCTTCTCGATGTCACCGACAGGCACGCCCAGCTTGTGCGCGATCTGGCTGGCGGCGCGGTTGTGGTCCAGGCGCAGCATGGCGGTGAAGTTCTCGCGCGGCAGGTCGGGAGCCGACTTCATGGCGATGTAGGCGTTGGTGTTGGCGGGGTTGCCCACGACCAGCACCTTGACGTTGCGCGAAGCCACGGCGTTCAGCGCCTTGCCCTGGGCCGTAAAGATCTGCGCGTTGGCGGCCAGCAGGTCGGCGCGCTCCATGCCGGGGCCGCGCGGGCGCGCGCCCACCAGCAAGGCATAGTCGGTGTCCTTGAAGGCCTGCATCGGGTCGGAGTGCGCCTCGATGCCCGCGAGCAGCGGAAAGGCGCAGTCTTCCAGTTCCATGATCACGCCCTTGAGCGCGTTCTGGGCCTTCTCCGCCGGGATTTCCAGCAGCTGCAAAATGACGGGCTGGTCCTTGCCGAGCATTTCGCCCGAGGCAATGCGAAACAGCAGGGCGTAGCCGATCTGACCCGCAGCACCGGTGACGGCCACGCGGACGGGTTTCTTGCTCATGTGATACTCCAGTGGAAACGGTAAGACGCAGTAAAACCGTGGCTGTGGCGTCCCGATCTGCTGGCGCGCTGCAAACCCCGGCGAAACCGCAGGATTTTACTGCCTCCATCGCTCCCGCGTCAATTTGTCTTATGTCTTATATAAGATATAATTGGCGCTACCCGCAGCGGCCAAGCACCTGCGCCGCGCCGGCTGCGCCGGCAGCCTTTCATGAGCAACGCTTCCTCCTCCACACTGGATACGCCCGCCTTCAGCCCCCTGTATCTGCAGATCAAGGGATTGATCCTGCAGGGGCTGCAATCGGGCGAATGGAAGCCGGGCGAAGCCATCCCCAGCGAAATGGACCTGGCGGCGCGCTTTCGCGTGAGCCAGGGCACGGTGCGCAAGGCGATCGATGAGCTCGCGGCCGACAACCTGCTGATGCGCCGCCAGGGCAAGGGCACCTTCGTCTCCACCCACGCCGAGCAGCAGGTGCAGTACCGCTTTCTGCGGCTGCGCCCCGACCAGGGCGACGAGCACAGCGAAGGTCCTGCGCGGCGTCTGATCCTCGAATGCAAGCGCATGCGCGCCACCGCCGAGATGGCCCGTCTGCTGGCGCTGCGCACGGGCGACGCGGTGATGCATGCCCGGCGCGTGCTGCTGTTCGCGCAGACGCCCGCCATACTTGAGGACATCTGGCTGCCGGCCCAGGCCTTCAAGGGCTTGAGCGCCGAACGCATGGCCAGCTACCCGGGCCCGACCTATGCGATGTTCGAGGAAGACTTCGGCGTGCGCATGGTGCGCGCCGATGAAAAGCTGCGCGCCGTACACCCCAACGCCGAACAGGCCGCCTTGCTCGAGGTGGACGTGGACACGCCCGTGCTCAGCGTGGAGCGCGTGGCCTATACCTACAACGACCTTGCGATGGAGCTGCGCCGCGGTCTGTACCGCACCGACACGCACCACTACCGCAACACCCTGGCCTGAGGCCGGCACCATGCTGCACGCGCCCGATGGCCATCCCTGCGCCCAATTTCACGGTCATGCGTCCGGTCATGGCCGTGGTGTCCTAGAATTTCCGGTTGCCGACGCTGTGCGCCCCGACTGAACGCATTCCCACTTTCCGAAAGCACACCATGCCAGAGACCGCCAAGAAACGCCCGGAGTTCCGCAACCTCAACGTCTTCTCAGACCTGCCCACCTACCGCTGGCCGCTGGCGGCGCTGGTTTCGGGCATGCACCGCATCAGCGGGCTGCTGATCTTCCTGCTGCTGCCCTTCATCATCTGGATGTTCGACACCTCGGTGTCCTCCGAGCTTTCCTTCAACCGCTTCACCTCCGTGTTCAGCGAAGGGGCAGGTTTCGTGCCCGGCTGGTTCATCAAGCTCGTCGTGCTGGCGCTGATCTGGGCCTACCTGCAGCACTTCATTGCGGGCGTGCGCCACATCTACTTCGACATCACCCACATGACGACCAAGAGCCGCGGGCGCCGCACGGCGGCGGCCACGCTGATCCTGGCCTTCGGCCTGACCGCCATCCTCGGCGCCAAGCTGTTTGGCCTGTACTGATGGCGCAGCGGCGCATTTTCTGAATCAAGGAGATTTCCATGGCTACCACCTACGGTCCCAAGCGGCTCGTCGTCGGCGCCCACTACGGCCTGCGCGACTGGCTCGTGCAACGCCTGTCGGGCATCATCATGGCGCTGTTCACCATCGCGCTGCTGGTGCAGCTGATCGCCAGCAGCGGCCCGATCGGCTATGAAACCTGGGCCGGCATCTTCGCCAGCCAGTGGATGAAGTCCATCACCTTCGCCACCATCGTGGCGCTGATATGGCACGCCTGGGTCGGCGTGCAGAGCATCTGGATGGACTACGTCAAGCCCGACGGTCTGCGCCTCGTGTTCTATCTCGTCACCGCCTTCTGGCTGGTCGCCTGCGGCGGCTGGGCCATCCAGGTGTTGTGGCGTCTGTAAATTCTTCCGAGCGAAAGTCAAGCATGAGCTACACCAAAGCCAATATCACCAAGCGCAAGTTCGACGTCGTGATCGTCGGCGCCGGCGGCGCCGGTCTGCGTGCTGCGCTGGAGTTGTCGCGCTCGGGCCTGAACGTGGCCTGCCTCACCAAGGTCTTTCCCACGCGCTCGCACACGGTGGCGGCGCAAGGCGGCGTGTCGGCCTCGCTCGGCAACATGAGCGAGGACAACTGGCACTACCACTTCTACGACACCGTCAAGGGCGGTGACTGGCTGGGCGACCAGGACGCGATCGAGTTCATGTGCCGCGAAGCCCCCAACGTGGTGATCGAGCTCGAACACTTCGGCATGCCGTTCGACCGCAACCCCGACGGCACCATCTACCAGCGCCCCTTCGGCGGCCACACCTCCAATTACGGCGAAAAGCCGGTGCAGCGCGCCTGCGCCGCCGCCGACCGCACCGGCCACGCCATGCTGCACACGCTCTATCAGCAGAACGTGCGCACCAAGACCAATTTCTTCGTCGAGTGGATGGCGCTGGATCTCATCCGCAACACCCAGGGCGACGTGATCGGCGTGACCGCGCTGGAACTGGAAACCGGCGACTTCTACGAGCTGCACGCCAAGGCGGTGCTGCTGGCCACGGGCGGCGCGGGGCGCATCTTCGCGGCCACCACCAACGCCTACATCAACACCGGCGACGGCCTGGGCATGGCCTCGCGCGCGGGCATCCCGCTGCAGGACATGGAATTCTGGCAATTCCACCCCACGGGCGTGTTCGGCGCCGGCGTGCTGCTGACCGAAGGCTGCCGGGGCGAAGGCGCTATTCTTTTGAATAGCGAGGGCGAGCGCTTCATGGAGCGCTACGCGCCCACGCTCAAGGACCTGGCACCGCGCGACTTCGTCTCGCGCTCGATGGACCAGGAGATCAAGGAAGGTCGTGGCTGCGGCCCGAACAAGGACCACATCCTGCTCAAGCTGGATCACCTGGGCGCCGAGACCATCCACAAGCGCCTGCCTTCAGTGGAAGAGATCGGCCACAACTTCGCCAACGTGGACATCACCAAGGAGCCGATCGGCGTGGTGCCGACGATCCACTACATGATGGGCGGCATCCCGACCAACATCCACGGCCAGGTAGTGGTCTGGGACGGGCAGCAGAACCAGGTCGTGTCCGGTCTGTATGCCGTGGGCGAATGCTCGGCGGTGTCGGTGCACGGCGCCAACCGCCTGGGCACCAACTCCCTGCTCGACCTGCTGGTGTTCGGCAAGTCTGCGGGCAAGCACATCACCGAGTATGTGCGCGGCTACGGCGAGCACCATGATGCACCGGCCGACGCCTCCGACTATTCGCTCTCGCGCCTGAACAAGCTGCAGGATTCGACCGACGGCCTGTATTCACAGGACGTGGCGGGCAAACTGCGCACCACGATGCAGACGCACGCCGGCGTGTTTCGCACGCAGAAGATGCTCGACGAAGGCGTGGAGATGGTCAAGGGCATTGCCGAAGAGGTCGAGCACATCGCGCTCAAGGACAAGTCCCTGGTCTGGAACACCGCGCGCATGGAGGCGCTGGAGGTCGAGAACCTCATCGAGGTGGCGCGCGCCACCATCGCCTCGGCAGCGGCGCGCAAGGAATGCCGCGGAGCGCACATGGTCTACGACTACGAGCACCCGGCCGACCATCCGCAATTCCCGCTCGGTCGCAACGACGAGGAATGGCTCAAGCACACGCTCTGGTATCGCGACGGCGACCGGCTGGACTACAAGCCGGTCAACCTCAAGCCCTTGAGCGTGGACAGCATTCCCCCCAAGGTCCGCACGTTCTGAGCGGTTCGTTCACACGAGGTAATGGAATCATGAAGCGCACCATCAAAGTCTACCGCTACGACCCGGACAAGGACGAACGCCCCTACATGGAAACCCACGAGGTGGAGCTCGACGGCCATGAGCGCATGCTGCTGGACGCCCTGCTCAAGCTCAAGAGGGAAGACCCGACCATCGCCTTTCGCCGCTCGTGCCGCGAAGGCGTCTGCGGCTCGGACGCGATGAACATCAATGGCAAGAACGGTCTGGCCTGCCTGACCAACATGCACACACTGCCCGAGACCATCGTTCTCAAGCCCCTGCCCGGCCTGCCCGTGATCCGCGACCTGATCGTGGACATGACGCAGTTCTTCAAGCAGTACCACTCGATCAAGCCCTATCTGATCAACGACGAGCCGCCACCCGAGAAGGAGCGCCTGCAGTCCCCCGAAGAGCGCGAAGAGCTCGACGGCCTGTACGAGTGCATCCTGTGCGCGAGCTGCTCCACCGCCTGCCCCTCGTTCTGGTGGAACCCGGACAAGTTCGTCGGCCCCGCCGGCTTGCTGCAGGCCTACCGCTTCCTGGCCGACAGCCGCGACCAGGCCACGGGCGAGCGCCTCGACAACCTGGAAGACCCCTACCGGCTGTTCCGCTGCCACAGCATCATGAACTGCGTGGACGTGTGCCCCAAGCACCTCAACCCCAATCGCGCCATCGGCAAGATCAAGGAATTGATGACGCACCGCGCGCTGTAAGCGGCCATGCCCCCGCCCGACCTGCTGGACGAGCGCGAGACCTCGATCCTGCGCTGGCGCTGCCGCCGCGGGCTGCTGGAAAACGACATCTTCATCGAGCGTTTCTTCCAGGTCCACGGCCAGCGCGTAAGCGAGGAACAAGCTTATGGCCTTACGCTGCTGATGAACCTGCCCGACAACGACCTGCTCGAGCTCTTCCTGCGCCGCACCGAGCCCGCCGACGAGCTGGATGTGCCGCAGGTGCATGCCGTGCTGGAACTGATCCGTCAGCGCCCGCCGGGCGGCTTGCCGTCGTGACGGCCACCCCATTGCCACACTAACAAGGAACTCCGAGATGACTATGCAATTGGCACAACACAAGGCGACGTTGTCGTTCAACAACGGCAGCCCCAGCGTGGACCTGCCCGTCTACCACGGCACCATAGGCCCGGACGTGGTCGACATCCGCAAGCTCTACAGCCAGACCGGCATGTTCACCTACGACCCCGGTTTCCTGTCCACCGCCTCCTGCCAGTCCAGCATCACCTTCATCGACGGTGAAAAAGGCCGCCTGCTCTACCGCGGCTACCCGATCGAGCAGCTGGCAACGCAGTGCGACTTCCTGGACGTGTGCTACCTGCTGCTCAAGGGCGAATTGCCCAACGTCGGCCAGCGCGACGAATTCCACAAGCTCGTGATCAGCCACACCATGGTGCACGAGCAGATGCAGTTCTTCATGCGCGGCTTTCGCCGTGACGCCCACCCGATGGCGGTGCTTACCGGCCTGATCGGTGCGCTCTCGGCCTTCTACCACGACAGCACCGACATCCACAACGCCGAGCACCGCGAGATCGCCGCGATCCGCCTGATCTCCAAGCTGCCCACGCTCGTGGCCATGGCCTACAAGTACGGCGTGGGCCAGCCCTACATGTATCCGCGCAACGACCTGTCCTACGCGGGCAACTTCCTGCGCATGATGTTCGGCGTGCCCTCGGCCGACTACCAGGTCAACCCGGTGATCGAGCGCGCAATGGACCGCATCTTCATCCTGCACGCCGACCACGAGCAGAATGCCTCCACCTCCACCGTGCGCCTGTGCGGCAGCTCGGGCACCAATCCGTTCGCCGCGATCGCGGCCGGCGTGGCCTGCCTCTGGGGCCCGGCCCACGGCGGCGCCAATGAGGCCTGCCTGAACATGCTCGAGAACATCCAGGCCAACGGCGGCATCGCCAAGGTGGGCGAGTTCATGGAGCAGGTCAAGGACAAGAACAGCGGCGTCAAGCTGATGGGCTTTGGCCACCGCGTCTACAAGAACTACGACCCGCGCGCCAAGCTCATGCAGGAAACCTGCAACGAGGTGCTGGCCGAACTCGGCCTGGAAAAAGACCCGCTCTTCGCCCTGGCCAAGCAGGTCGAGAAGATCGCCCTGGAAGACGATTATTTCGTGCAGCGCAAGCTCTACCCGAACGTGGACTTCTACTCCGGCATCGTGCAGCGCGCGATCGGCATTCCGGTCAAGCTCTTCACCGGCATCTTCACGCTGGCACGCACCGTGGGCTGGATCGCCCAGCTCAACGAGATGATCAGCGACCCCGAATACAAGATCGGCCGCCCGCGCCAGCTCTACGTCGGGGCGCCGGAACGCAAGGTCACGCCCATAGGCGAGCGCTGATCGGCCACGCAGGCCCTGCAAGAACAGCCCGCCCGCACACCGCCGGCGGGCTTTTTTCTGGCGCGGCACTGGCGCCCCGCCGCAGGGGCCCGCTTGGCGTTTGCGGCAATCCACGGCACAATCCGGATCAACGCATGTCGGCGCAAGCCCTTGCATGACGCTCTGGCCCGGACAACGGCGGTTGCCCGGGCTTTTGTCCGTCTGCGCGCGCCAAATGCCAGACAAGAAATTTTGATAGGAATCCGACCATGGTAGGCAAACCCCAGATCACTCTGTCGTCGCTGGACTACGAGCGCCTGCAGAGGCTGCTTGAAAAGGATGGCCCGAGCTTTGCGGGGCGCGAGGCGCTGGAAGCCGAACTGGACCGCGCCGACGTGCTCGAGCCCAAAGACATGCCGGCCAACGTGGTCACGATGAATTCCACGGTGCGTTTCACCATCGTGGAAACCGGCAAGACCAGCACGCTGCAGCTGGTCTACCCCAAAGACCTCGACGGTTCGGCCGAGAAGGTGTCGGTCCTCGCGCCCGTGGGCATCGCGCTGCTGGGCCTGAGCGTCGGCCAGGAGCTGCCCATGCCCAGCCCCACCGGCCACGTGACGGTGCGCGTGGACGCCATCACCTGGCAGCCCGAGAGCGCGGGCGAGCTGCACCGCTGAACAGATCCGGCACGCCGCCGGCCCCGACGCGCTTGGGGGGAGATGGCCGCGCAGGCTGCGAAGGAGAACAACGGGCGCCCGGCCAGCCGGGCCGGCCATCGCAAGCGCCCAGGCTGAGCGGCCCTCAGTTCAGTTGCAGGCGCTCGCGCGCGGCATGGTATTGGCGCTGCAGGCGGGCGATCATCTCGGCTGCCGGGCGCACGTCGGTGACGGCAGCAATCCCCTGGCCGCAGCCCCAGATGTCCTTCCAGGCCTTGGCCGCGGCGTTGCCGCCGAAATTCATCTTGCTCGGGTCGGACTCGGGCAGGTGCTCGGGGTCCATGCCGGCGGCGCGTATCGACGGTGCGAGGTAGTTGCCATGCACGCCGGTGAACAGGTTGGTGTAGACGATGTCGTCGGACGTGCCATCGACGATCGCCTGCTTGTAGGCCTCCTGCGCGCGCGCCTCCTGCGTTGCGATGAAGGCCGAGCCGATATAGGCCAGGTCGGCGCCCATGGCCTGGGCCGAGAGCACCGCGTCGCCGGTGGCGATCGCCCCGGAAAGCGCCAGCGGCCCGTCAAACCAGCGGCGGATCTCCTGCACCAGCGCAAACGGGCTCTTGACGCCTGCATGCCCGCCCGCCCCCGCGGCCACCGCGATCAGACCGTCGGCGCCCTTTTCTATCGCCTTGTGGGCAAAGCGGTCGTTGATCACGTCGTGCAGCACCACGCCGCCCCAGTCGTGCACCGCGTGGTTCACATCCTCGCGCGCGCCCAGCGACGAGATGACGATGGGCACCCGGTACTTGGCGCACATCTGCATGTCGTGCTCCAGCCGGTCGTTGCTCTTGTGCACGATCTGGTTGATGGCGAACGGCGCCGCCGGCTGCTCGGGGTGCGCCCGGTCCCAGGCGGCCAGGGTTTCGGTGATCTCGGCCAGCCAGTCGTCAAGCTGCGAGGCCGGGCGCGCATTGAGCGCCGGCATCGCGCCGACGATGCCCGCCTGGCATTGGGCGATCACCAGTTGCGGGTTGCTGATGATGAACAGCGGCGCGCCGATCACCGGCAGGCGCAGCTTCTTGAACACCGGGGGCAAGGCCATGAGAGTATGCTCCAAAAAAGTACCAATGAAATCAGGCTCAAACGCTTGCTGGTCAAGCGCTGCCAGCTATCTTTGTGGAAGCTGGTTCAGAAAGCTTCCAGCGCCAGCGCGCAGGCGCTTTCACCACCGTGCACGATGGCGTCGCGCAGCGCCGGGGCGCGCGTGAGGATGTGCTCGGCGTAGAACTGCGCGGTGGTGATCTTGGCCTGCATGAAGGCCGCATCCTCCTCCTGGCCTGCCCTTTCCTGGGCGACGAGCAGCGCGCGCGCCATTTGCCAGCCCGCCACCAGATTGCCAGCCAGCATCAGATAGGGCACGCTGCCCGCGAAGACTGCGTTGATGTGCTGCCTGGCGTCCAGCGCGGTGATGTAGCCCACCACCTCCAGATAGGCCGCTCGGGCGCTGGCCAGGCGCGCAGCCATGGCCAGCGCCGCCGCGCTGCCACTGGCGCGCAGCTGCGCTTCGGTCTGCTCGATGCGCCCGGCGAGCGCGCGCGCCACGGTGCCGCCGTCGCGCATGGTCTTGCGCCCGACCAGGTCGTTGGCCTGGATCGCCGTGGTGCCTTCGTAGATGGTCAGGATGCGCGCATCGCGCAGGTGCTGGGCCGCGCCGGTCTCTTCGATGAAGCCCATGCCGCCGTGCACCTGCACGCCCAGCGAGGTGACCTCCTGGCTCATCTCGGTGGAATAGCCCTTGACCAGCGGCACGAGGAATTCGTAGAAGGTCTGGTTGTCCTTGCGTGTTTGCGCATCGGGGTGGCGGTGCGCCGTGTCGTAGGCCGCCGCCGCCACCGTCGCCATCGCGCGGCAGCCTTCGGTGAGCGCGCGCATGGTCATGAGCATGCGGCGCACGTCCGGGTGGTGGATGATGGGCGCGCTGCCCGCCAGGCTGCCATCGACCGGGCGGCTTTGCACGCGCTCGCGGGCGTAGGCGACGGCGCGCTGGTAGGCGCGCTCGGCCACCGCGATGCCCTGCATGCCCACCGCATAGCGCGCGGCGTTCATCATGATGAACATGTACTCGAGACCGCGGTTTTCCTCGCCGACCAGATAACCCACGGCGCCGGGGCCGGCGCTGTCTGCAATGCTCGCCGCCGTGCCATCACCGTATTGCAGCACGGCCGTGGGGCTGGCCTTGATGCCCAGCTTGTGCTCGATGGAGACGCAGTGCACGTCGTTGCGCGCGCCCAAGCCGCCGTCGGCATTCACCAGGAACTTGGGCACGACGAACAGGCTGATGCCCTTGACGCCCTCGGGCGCGCCGGGCACGCGCGCGAGCACCAGATGGACGATGTTCTCGGCCATGTCGTGCTCGCCATAGGTGATGAAGATCTTGGTGCCGAAGACCTTGTAGCTGCCGTCGCCCTGGGGTTCGGCGCGGGTACGCACCAGCGCAAGGTCCGAGCCAGCCTGCGGCTCGGTCAGGTTCATGGTGCCGGTCCACTGGCCCGAGACCAGCTTTTCCAGATAGACGGCCTTGAGTTCATCGCTGCCCGCGGTCAGCAGCGCCTCGATCGCGCCGTCGGTCAGCAGCGGCGCCAGCGCAAAGCTGAGGTTGGCGGCGTTGAGGATCTCCACACAGGCCGCGCCGATGGTCTTGGGCAGATCCTGGCCGCCGAACTCGGCCGGGTGCTGCACGCCCTGCCAGCCGCCTTCGATGAATTGGCGATAAGCCTCCTTGAAGCCCGGAGTGGTGGTGACGGCGCCATCCTTCCAACTGCTGGGGCGCACATCGCCCTCTGCATTCAGCGGCGCGAGCACGCCCTCGTTGAAGCGCGCGCACTCCTGCAGCACCGCGGCCGCGGTGTCCAGGCCGGCTTCCTCGAAGCCCGGCATCCGGGCAATCTGGTCGATGCGCGCAAGGTGTTCGATGGCAAACAGCATGTCCTTGACGGGGGCGATATAGCTCATGGCGGGGTCCTGCAGGTGAAAAAAAGGGCATCGCGTGCGATGCCCCGGTAGCCGACTGGCGCTTCAGAGTGCCTTGACCAGTTCCGGCACGGCGTCGAACAGGTCCGCCACCAGACCGTAGTCGGCCACGCTGAAGATCGGCGCTTCTTCGTCCTTGTTGATCGCGACGATCACCTTGGAATCCTTCATGCCCGCGAGGTGCTGGATGGCGCCTGAAATGCCGCAGGCGATGTAGAGGTCGGGCGCGACGATCTTGCCGGTCTGGCCCACCTGCAGGTCGTTGGCCGCATAGCCCGCATCCACCGCCGCGCGGCTCGCGCCGATGGCGGCGCCGAGCTTGTCGGCCAGCGGGGTGAGCACTTCATTGAATTTCTCGCTGCTGCCCAGCGCGCGGCCACCCGAGACGATGACCTTGGCGGCCGTCAGTTCGGGACGGTCGCTCTTGCTGAGTTCGCGCCCGACGAAGCTGCTCTTGCCGCTGTCGGACACGGCAGCCACGGTCTCCACGGCAGCCGAGCCACCGCTGGCCGCGGCGGCATCGAAGCCCGTGCCGCGCACCGTGATCACCTTGACCGCATCGCCCGACTGCACCGTGGCGATGGCGTTGCCGGCATAGATCGGGCGCTCGAAGGTGTCGGGCGCGTCGACCTTGGTGATGTCGGAAATCTGCGCCACATCGAGCTTGGCGGCCACGCGCGGTGCCACGTTCTTGCCGCTGGCGGTGGCCGGAAACAGGATGTGGCTGTAGTCGCCCGCGACGGCCAGCACCTGGGCGGCGAGGTTTTCGGCCAGCCCGTCCTTGAGGCTGGCGCCCTCGGCGTGCAGCACCTTGGCCACGCCGGCGATCTGCGCGGCGGCCTGCGCGGCGGCGCCGGCGTTCTCCCCGGCGACCAGCACATGCACCTCGCCCCCGCAGGCAGCGGCGGCGGTAACGGTGTTCAGGGTTGCAGCCTTGAGGCTGGCGTTGTCGTGTTCGGCAATGACGAGTGCGGTCATGTTCTGTGTTCCTTTACCTCAGATCACCTTGGCTTCGTTGCGCAGCTTCTCGACCAGCGTGGCCACGTCGGGCACCTTCACGCCGGCGCCGCGCTTGGGCGGCTCGCTCACTTTCAGGGTCTTCAGGCGTGGCGCCGCATCCACCCCGAGGTCGGCAGGCGTCACGGTATCGAGCGGCTTCTTCTTGGCCTTCATGATGTTGGGCAGCGTGACGTAGCGCGGCTCGTTCAGGCGCAGGTCGGTGGTGATGACCGCGGGCGTGGTGATGCTGACGGTCTCAAGACCCCCGTCCACCTCGCGCGTGACCGTGGCCTTGCCGTCCGCCACTTCGACCTTGCTGGCAAAGGTCGCTTGCGGCAGGTCGGCCAGCGCGGCCAGCATCTGGCCGGTCTGGTTGGCGTCGTCGTCAATCGCCTGCTTGCCCAGGATCACCAGGCCCGGCTGTTCCTTGTCCACCAGCGCCTTGAGCAGCTTGGCCACGGCCAGCGGCTGCAGCTCTTCGTCGGTCTGCACCAGGATGGCGCGATCCGCGCCTATGGCCATGGCGGTGCGCAGGGTTTCCTGGCACTGGGCGACGCCGCAGGACACCGCCACCACCTCGCTGACCACGCCCTTTTCCTTGAGACGCACGGCCTCCTCGACGGCAATCTCGTCGAAGGGGTTCATGCTCATCTTGACGTTGGCGATGTCCACACCCGTGTTGTCCGACTTCACGCGGACCTTGACATTGAAGTCCACCACGCGTTTGACGGGGACCAAAACCTTCATGCTGCGGCTCCTGGAGTTGATAGCGTTGACGTGTACGTAAACCCGAAGATTCTATAGTGCTGGCGCCTTGCCCGCCGTTTCAAATAAAACGAACGGTCGTGCTTTTTTGATTATGCCAGCCGCGGCTCAAACGCCTGCGTCGTGTCGGTGACAGCGCGGGCGCGCTCAATGCGGCTTCCAGCTCGGCACGCGCTTTTCGGCAAAGGCCAGCGCGCCCTCTTGGGCGTCGGCGTCCATCATGTTCGCGGCCATGGTCTGGCCGGCGAGCTGGTAGGCGGCCTGCAGGCCCAGCTCGCGCTGTTGATAGACCAGCTTCTTGCCCATGGCGACGGCCGCGCGGGGCTTCTCCACCACGGCGTCCACCAGCGCCGCCACCTCGGCATCGAGCTGGTCGGGCGCCGCGACGCGGTTGACCAGGCCTTCCTCGAGCGCGGTCTGCGCGTCGATGAAGTCGCCGGTGAGCAGCATCTCCATCGCGCGCTTGGCCGGCACGTTGCGCACCAGCGGCACGCTGGGCGTGGAGCAGAACAGGCCGTAGTGGATGCCGCTGGTGGCAAAGCGCGCCTCGGTGCTGGCCACCGCCAGGTCGCACTGGGCCACGAGCTGGCAGCCGGCGGCCGCCGCGATGCCCTGCACCCGCGCGAGCACCGGCACGTCGAGCTGGTTGATGGCGAGCATCACGCGGCTGCACTGGGTGAACAGCTCGCGGTACCAGGCCAGGTCGGGATGCGCCGACATGTCCTTGAGGTTGTGACCGGCGCAAAACGCACGGCCGCCGCCTGCGAGCACCACCATGCGCGCGTCGGGGTCGGCTTGCACCTGCTGCAAGGCGGCCTGCAGGCTGGCCAGCATCTCCGAGCCCAGCGCGTTGAAGCGCTTGGGGTCGTTCATCGTCAGGGTGTATACGCCGCGTGCGTCACGCTCGGTGCGCAGCAGCTCGGCGGTATCGGTCATGGTCTCTTTGCCTCTTGCATCACAAATCGGCGAGCGCGCGCAGATGCGCCTCAACGCTCAGCGCCAGCGGGTTCATCGCGTAGCCGCCTTCCAGACAGGAAACGATACGCCCTTTGGAAAAACGCCGTGCGACGTCCCTGATTCGCGAGGTGATCCAGGCAAAGTCGGCCTCCACCAGCCCGAGCTGCCCCATTTCGTCGTCGCGGTGGCTGTCGAAGCCCGCGCTGATGAAGATCATCTCCGGCTTGAAGGCCTCCAGGCGCGGCATCCAGACCAGGTCGACGATCTCTCGGATGTCCATGCCGCGGGTGTAGGCGGCCACCGGCACGTTGCACATGTTGGCCGCCGGACGCTGGTCGCCGCTGTAGGGGTAGAAGGGATGCTGGAAGAAGCTGCACATCAGCGCGCGATCGTCGCCGGCGAGGATGTCCTCGGTGCCGTTGCCATGGTGCACGTCGAAGTCGATCACCGCCACGCGCTTCAGGTTGTGGCGCTTGAGCGCGTATTTGGCGGCCACGGCCACGTTGTTGAAGAAGCAAAAGCCCATGGACTTGGCGTGCGTGGCATGGTGCCCGGGCGGGCGCACCGCGCAGAAGGCGTTTTCCAGCTCGCCGGCGATGACCGCGTCGGTGGCGTCCAGCGCCGCGCCGGCGGCACGCAGGGCGGCGTTCCAGGTCCAGGCGTTCATCGACGTATCCGGGTCCACCTGCGCGTGGGCCGGGCCGCCGGCGGCCTTTTCTTCGGCAATGCGCTCGGACATGCCGCGCAGCGAGGCCACGTACCAGCGGTCGTGCGCCAGCTCGATGTCGGCCAGCGCGGCGGCCGGCGCCTCGCGCTGGTCCAGCACGTCGGCCAGGCCCGTGACCAGCATGCGGTTGTGGATGGCATCCAGGCGCTCGGGGCATTCCGGGTGGCCAGCCCCCATTTCGTGCCTGCGGCAATCAGGGTGGGTATAAAAGCCCGTTCTGCTCACGCTCTGTCTCCACGCTGCTTTTGGGATAACGTCGCGGCCATGGACATACCGGCAAAAATCCAGGCGCTTTTGAGCCAGCTTAACACGGTGATCGTGGGCAAACCGACGCAGATCCAGGACAGCGTCGCCTGCCTGCTCGCGGGTGGACACCTCTTGATCGAGGACGTGCCCGGCGTGGGCAAGACGACGCTGGCGCATGCGCTGGCGCGCAGCTTCGGGCTGGCGTTCGCGCGCGTGCAGTTCACCTCCGACCTGATGCCCAGCGACCTCACCGGCGTGGCGGTGTACGAGCGCGGCAAGGAGGCCTTTGTCTTTCACCCCGGCCCGGTGTTCACCCAGGTGCTGCTGGCCGACGAGATCAACCGCGCCAGCCCGCGCACCCAGAGCGCGCTGCTGGAGGCGATGGAGGAAAAACAGGTCTCGGTGGAAGGCGAAACCCGCCCCCTGCCCCAGCCGTTCTTCGTGATCGCGACGCAGAACCCGCAGGAGCAGATCGGCACCTTCCAGCTGCCCGAAAGCCAGCTCGACCGCTTTCTGATGCGCATCTCGCTGGGCTACCCCGACCGTGCGGCCGAGCGCGCGCTGCTCGCTGGCGAAGACCGGCGCGAGCAGCTCGAGCACCTGCCGGCGCTGCTCGACGCGCGCGAGCTGGCCTTGCTGCAGGCGCAGGTGCAGGCGGTGCACGTGGCGCCCGCGTTGCTGGACTACGTGCAGGCGCTGATCGCGGCGACGCGTTCGGGCAAGTGGTTCGTGCAGGGGCTGTCGCCGCGCGCGGCGATCGCACTGGTGCGCGCGGCGCGCGCGCAGGCGCTGATCGAAGGGCGCGGCTACGTGGCACCGGACGACGTGCAGGCCATCCTCGCGCAGACCATTGCCCACCGCATGCAGCCGGTGAGCGGCGCGGGCCGCGGCAGCGTCGAGCAGGTGCAGGCCATGGTGCAGGCCGTGGCTCTGCCATGAGCAGCGTCGCCGCCCCGCATGCCTGGCTGGCCGCGCGCTGGCAGCGCTGGTGGATGGCGCGCGTGCCGCCGGGCGACCAATTGCGCCTGACGCAGCGCAACATCTACATCCTGCCCACGGGCGCGGGCTGGATGCTGGCGCTGACGCTGCTCATCCTGCTGGTGGCCTCGATCAACTTCCAGCTCAACCTGGGCTATCTGCTGACCTTCCTGCTGGCCGGCTGCGCGGCCGTGAGCACCTGGGTGAGCCACGCCACGCTGCGCGGCCTGCAGCTCGTGCTGGCGCCGCCGACGCCGCAATTCGCCGGCACCAGCGTGCGGCTGCAGGTGCAGCTGATCAACACGCGCGCCAGCGGGCGCCATGGCATAGCGCTGTCGCTGCGCCAGCCGCGGCTGTGGTCCTGGACGGACGTGCCGCCCCAGGGCAGCGCGGCGCTGGAGCTGAGCTTCGCGCCCGCGCGGCGCGGACTGCAGGCGGTGCCGCCGCTGGCCATCCAGACGCTCTACCCCATGGGCCTGTTTCGCGTGTGGGCCTGGTGGCGGCCGAAGGCGCAGGTGCTGGTCTATCCCCAGCCCGAGGCCGCCTGCCCGCCCCTGCCCGCGGGCGAGCCGCTGGCCGGCCAGGGCGGCGCGGCCAGCAGCAGCGCCAGCAGCGAGCACGGCGGCGTGCGCGCCTACCGGCGCGGCGACGCGCAGCGCCTCATCGTCTGGAAGAAGGCGGCGCAGGCCCTGGCCAGCGGCAGCGACGCGCTGGTCAGCCGCGACGCCCAGGCCGACCAGCGCAGCCAGCTCTGGCTCAGCCTGCAGGCCACCGCCCTGCGCGACACCGAGGCCGCGCTCTCGCGCCTGGCGGCCTGGGTGCTGCAGGCCGACCGCCTGGGGCTGAGCTACGGGCTGCGCCTGGGCGCGGTGACCGTGGCGCAAGGCAGCGGAGCGGCCCAGCGCGAGCGCTGCCTGCACGCGCTGGCCGTCCATTGATTCTGCATGAAATACGCCTCAAACGCTTACCTGGCAAGCGCTGGCAGCTATCTTTCGGATAGTTTCTGCCACTGGCCGACCCGAGGCCGCGCATGATGCAGCGTCTGCACAGCCTGCCCCGCGACACGCGCGACACGCTGTTTCTGCTGCTGGTGGTGGCCTGCTGCATCGCGCCACTGGTGGCGCACATCCCGCCCTGGGCCTCGGTGCTCGGGGCGCTGCTGCTGCTGTGGCGCGGCGCACTCGCCTGGCGGCTGCACCCGCTGCCCTCGCGCCCGGTCATCTGGCTGCTGCTGCTGGCCGTCACCGGCTTCACGCTGGCGAGCTTTCGCACCATCGTCGGACCGGATGCGGGGGTGACCCTCGTCGTCATGCTGCTGGCGCTCAAGACGCTGGAGCTGCGCGCGCGCCGCGACGCCATGGTGGTCTTCTTCCTGGGCTTCTTCACGCTGCTGTCCAACTTCCTGTTTTCGCAGGCGCTGGGCGTGGCGCTGATGATGCTGCTGGCCCTGCTCGGCCTGCTCACCGCGCTGGTCAACGCGCACCGCCCGGCCGGGCGGCCGAGCCTGGCCTCCTCGCTCGCCGCCGCCGCGCGCATGGCGCTGCTGGGCGCACCGATCATGCTCGCGCTGTTCGTCTTCTTCCCGCGCTTTGCGCCCTTGTGGGGCGTGCCGGGCGACGACACCACGGGGCGCAGCGGCCTGTCCGGCCAGATGAGCGTGGGCGCGATCGCGCAGCTGGCGCTGGACGACAGCGTGGCGCTGCGCGTGCGTTTTCACACGCCGGGCGGCGAGCCGCCGCCACAGTCCGCGCTGTACTTCCGCGGTCCGGTGCTCAGCGCCTTCAACGGCCGCGATTGGTACGCGCTGCTGCAGCCCGAGGCACGCACCCTGGGCTGGGCGATTCCGGCCCCCGCCGAGCTGCAGGTGCAGGGCGAGCCGGTGCGCTACGAGATGACCATGGAAGCAAGCCGCCGCCCCTGGCTGCTGACGCTGGACGTACCCGCCGAGCCTCCCCAGCTGCCCCAGGGCATGCGCGCACAGATGACGCCCGAGCTGCAGTGGGTGACGCTGCGCCCCGTCACCAGCGTGCTGCGCTACGAGGCCGCGAGCTATCTGCGCTTTCGCCACGGCCCGCGCGAGCGCACGCCCATGCTGCGCCCCTACCTGCAGCTGCCGCCCGACTCCGACCCGCGCACGCGCGCGCTGGCGCAGTCCATGCGCGCCGAGCTCGGCGGCGGCGCCCAGGCCCTGGTGGACGCCGCGCTGCAGCGCCTGCGCAGCGGCGGCTACCGCTACACGCTGGAGCCGGGCGCCTACGGCCAGAACACCGCCGACACCTTCTGGTTCGATCGCAAGGAGGGTTTTTGCGAGCACATCGCCTCGGCCTTCGTGGTGCTGATGCGCGCGCTGGACATCCCCGCGCGCATCGTCACCGGCTACCAGGGCGGCGAGATGAACCCGCTGGACGGCTACTGGACGGTGCGCCAGAGCGACGCCCACGCCTGGACCGAGGTCTGGATGCAAGAGCGCGGCTGGGTGCGGGTGGACCCGACGGGCGCGGTGGCGCCCGGGCGCATAGGCACGCTGCAGCGCCTGCAGGCGCCGCGCGGCGCCTTCGGCACCGCCTTGGGTGCGGTCATCAGCCCGTCCATGCTGCAGCGCCTGCGCTCGGTCTGGGAGGCGCTGGACAACCGCTGGACGCAGTGGGTGCTGAACTACACGCAGGAGCGCCAGCTCGACCTGCTCAAGCGCCTGGGCCTGCGCGACCCCGACTGGCGCGACCTGGTGCGCGTGCTCGGCCTGCTCGCCGCCGCTGCTGCGCTGGCGGGCGCCGCCTGGGTGCTGCGCGAGCGCTACCGGCTCGACCCCTGGCAGCGGCTGATGCAGGAGCTGCACCGGCACCTGCGCCGCGCCCACCTGGCGCTGCCCGAGCACCTGCCCGCACGCACCATGGCCCGGCACCTGCGCGAGGCGGCGGGCGCGGATGCCGAGCCGCTGGCCGATTGGCTGCTGCGCCTGGAGCGCGCGCGCTACGGCGCGGCGCCCGAAGAAGCGTCGCCGGCCGAGCTGCGCCGCGCGCTGCGCCGCCTGCCCTGGGGCGCGCTGCGCCAGCCGCGGCGTCCAGGCGCCGCACGCCCTGAAAACGGCGGATGAAGCGCGCCGGCGCGCGCTACTGCACCGTGCCCGTCAGCGGCGCCACGACCGCGTCCTCGGCGTGCGGCTGGGCCACCGGCTGCACCGTCACCGGCTGCTGCAGGCGCGGCCCGGGCGCCGGCAGGTAGCGCGCGAACAGGTCGAAGAAGCTGGCATAGAAGTGCGCGTCGTTGATGGTCTCGCTGCCCACCTTGACCAGGGTGTCGTCGGTGGCATTGAGCGGCAGCGACAGCGAACCCAGGCCGCCGACGCCGAGCGAGGCGGAATTGTTCACCTTCTTGATCACGTAGCGGTCCTGAATGGCGCTGGCGAAGACCGCGGTGGCGCCCACGCCCTGCCCGTCGGGCGCGCAGACCACGCGCATCTGCACCTCGTAGTGCACGTCCGGCGTGGGCTGGTAGTACTTGCGCCCCTTGACGTCCTCGGCGGTGGCGGTCTCCACGATGTAGCCCTGGCTGAGCAGCGCGCGGCGCGCCGCCTCGCAGCTTTGCTGCTGGCCGGCGCGCAGGTGGCGCGTGTGCATGTCGGAGCGGTCGAAGTCGTTGGGCGTGAAGGCGATGTTGCGCTCGGGCCCGGGCAGCGCTTCGGGCAGGCGCGCGCAGCCCGTCAGCGCGCCCGCGAGCAGCAGCGCCGCGAGGCCGAGATGAAGCGCAAAGGGGTGTCTGGCGATCGGCATGGAAGACCGATTGTGCAGCAGTGCCGGTCGCGCGCAGGGGGGTTCACCGCCTGTTTCAGGCAGCAATATCCTGCAAGGACCAGCGCGGCAGCACGTCGAAGGCATAGTCGCGCGTCGGCCGCGCCAGCCCGGCCTGCACGCGCATCGCCGCCGCCATGGCGATCATCGCGCCGTTGTCGGTGCACAGGTGCAGCTCGGGGTAGTGCACGCGCAGGCCGCGCGCGGCGCAGGCCGCATCCAGCTGCGCGCGCAGCCGCGCGTTGGCGCCCACGCCGCCGGCCACCACCAGGCGCCGCAGCCCGCTCTGCTGCAGCGCCGCCAGCGACTTCTTCACCAGCACCTCGACGATGGCCGCCTGGGTGCTGGCGGCCAGGTCCGCGGTGTGCGCCGGCAGGTCCTCGCCCAGCTTGCGCGCCTGGGTGAGCACGGCGGTCTTGAGGCCGGCAAAGGAAAAATCCAGCGTGCCGCTGTGCAGCAGGGGCCGAGGCAGCTTGAAGGCCTCGGCCCTGCCGCCCTCGGCCAGCCGGGCCAGCGCCGGCCCGCCCGGATAGGGCAGCCCGAGCAGCTTGGCCGACTTGTCGAAGGCCTCGCCGGCAGCGTCGTCCACGGTTTCACCGAGCAGTTCGTAGCTGCCCACCGCATCCACCCGCATGAGCTGGGTGTGTCCGCCCGAGACCAGCAGCGCGACGAAGGGGAACTCGGGCGGGTCGGCCCCGAGAAAAGGCGACAGCAGATGGCCTTCGAGGTGGTGCACGCCCAGCACCGGCAGGTCCAGCGCGGCGCCCATGGCGCAGGCCACGCCCGCGCCCACCAGCAGCGCGCCGGCCAGGCCTGGTCCGCGCGTGAAGGCCACCAGATCGAGCGCGGACAGCGCCACGCCGGCCTGCTGCAGCACGGCCTGCGTGAGCGGCAGCACGCGGCGAAT
Source organism: Comamonas flocculans (assembly GCF_007954405.1). NCBI lineage: Bacteria > Pseudomonadati > Pseudomonadota > Betaproteobacteria > Burkholderiales > Comamonadaceae > Comamonas > Comamonas flocculans. The sequence goes on from NZ_CP042344.1 coordinate 97,258, forward strand.
GTGGTCGCGGCTGGCGAGCTCGGGCACCACGCCGCCATAGGCCTGGTGCATGGCGATCTGGCTGTGCAGCGCCTGCGCCAGCAGTTCGGGGCGGGCCTTGGCGTCGCGCACGCGCACCAGCGCCACGCCGGTTTCGTCACAGGAAGATTCAATGCCGAGGATCAGGCGGTGCATGGGCGCAAGTGTAGGGCTGGCGCTGCCGGCTGCAGGCGCCCGGCCGGGTTCTCGAGAACCCGGACTTGCATAAGGGTATCTGGTGCTTCGCGGGGCAGGCACTTTCTATAATCTTCGGGTCTACCCGATACTTGATTTTCTTCAATTCCCACATCCTGAAAATATGCTTGAGAAAAGGAAGCCGTCATGGACAGCGCAGTAGTCAGCCTGTTGTCGGCCTTTGTGCTGTCCCTCATAGGGCTTTTTGCCTTCATGTGGTCCATGCGCAAGGGGTTGTTCGTGGAAAACCCCAAGGCCGCCGGCACGATTTTTGCCCCGGGCGAGGTGGGCAAGGCCGATGATCCCTCGCTGACCCCGAGCGGCGAGGCGCGGCTGCAGCAGGCCATCGACGAGACCCAGGACAAGGGCCGCGAACTGCAGCAGGCCGAGGACCCGCAGGAGCTGGAAGACCGCATCGAGGCCGACCGCTCCACCTCGTTTCCGGCCTTCATGTTCATCGGCTTCGCGGTGATGTGGCTGGTGGTGGGCTCGCTCGCAGGCCTGACCGCCTCGCTCAAGCTGCACTGGCCCGACTGGCTGGTGGGCGAGGCCTGGGAGACCTTCGGGCGCATGCGCACCTACCACCTGACGGCGGTGCTCTACGGCTGGATCACCAACTGCGAGCTGGGCATCATCGTCTGGCTGCTGCCGCGCCTGATGCGCACGCCGCTGCGCGGGCCGCTGTTCGTGATGATGGGCGGCGCGCTGATCAACGTCGGCATCGCCAGCGCCATCGGCGGCTTTGGCGCGGGCTGGACGGCCGGCATGGAATATCTCGAGATCCCGTGGCAGATCGGCATCTTCCTGGTGCTGGGCTTCGTCTGCATCATCATTCCGGTGATCTCCACAGTGGTGCATCGCAAGGCACATGAAATCTACGTGAGCGCCTGGTACCACGTGGGCTCGCTGCTGTGGATCGCGCTGCTGTTCACCGTGGCCAAGTTCCCCGGCGCGCACTACGGCGTGGAGCAGGCCACGATGAACTGGTGGTATGGCCACAATGTGCTGGGCCTGTGGTTCACGCCGGCGGCGCTGGGCGCGATCTACTACTTCCTGCCCAAGGTGATAGGGCGGCGCGTGAGCTCCTACAACCTGTCCATCCTGGGTTTCTGGACGCTGGCATTCTTCTACGCCCAGGTCGGCGGACACCACCTGGTGGGCGGGCCGGTGCCCGAGTGGCTGATCACGCTCTCGATCGTGCAGAGCATGATGATGATCGTGCCGGTGGCCGCGTTCTCGGTGAACATGGCCGGCACCATGTGGGGCCGCATGAAGCTGGCGCTGTACTCGCCCACGCTGCGCTTCATGATGTTCGGCGGCTTCATGTACATGCTGTCGTCGGTGCAGGGCTCGTTCGAGGCGCTGCGCTCGGTCAACCGCGTCGCGCACTTCACGCACTTCACCGTGGCCCACGCCCACCTGGGCGCCTACGGCTTCGTGACCATGGTGCTGTTCGGCGCCGTCTACTTCATGCTGCCACGCATCCTGCGCTGGGAATGGCCCTTCCCCAGGCTGATTTCCTGGCACTTCTGGCTCGCCGCGATCGGCATCCTGATCTACTTCGGCCCGCTGACCTACGGCGGGTGGCTGCAGGGCCTGGCCATGCTCGACGAGTCGCGTCCCTTCATGGATTCGGTCACGCTCACCATTCCCTACCTCTACTGGCGCAGCATAGGCGGCTCGATGATGGTTGCCAGCCACCTGATCTTCGCCTTCCACGTGCTGGTGATGGTGCTGCGCTTCGGCCCCAACCGCACCGGCGCCGCCCTGTTCAACCACGAGCCGCGCAAGCTGGAGGTGGCCCATGGAAAATGAAGTCAAGCTGATCACCGGCACCATGGTGACCTTCACCATCGCCGTGGCGGCGCTGGTGCTCATCCCCTACTTCCAGGTGCGCGACATCCCCGCGCCCGACGGACTCAAGCCCTATACCAGCGCCGAGCTGCGCGGGCGCGAGGTCTACATCGCCAACGGCTGCATGTATTGCCACACCCAGCAGCCGCGCGACGCCAGCTTCGCCCCCGACGCCAAGCGCGGCTGGGGCCGCGTGTCGGTGCCGGCGGACTACACCTACGACCGCCCGCACCTGCTGGGCAGCATGCGCACCGGGCCCGACCTGTTCAACATCGGCGTGCGCCAGCCCAGCCTGGACTGGAACCTGGGACACCTGTACCAGCCGCGCGCCTATGTCAAGGAATCGATCATGCCGTCCTACCCCTACATGTTCGAGGTCAAGGACAAGGCGGACAAGGACGAGACCGTGGTCAACCTGCCGCCGGGCACCGCTCCCGAGGGCAAGGTGGTCGTGGCCAAGCCGGAGGCGCTGGATCTGGTCAAGTACCTGCAGTCGCTCAAGCGCAACTACCCGATCGTGCCGGCCGACCCGCAATGAGCGCGCCGACCGGACTGAACCTGTGAGGTAATGCATGCCCAATTCCAATGAACGTCCCGAGGCCCAGCAGCGCGAGAGCACCGATCCGGAAGAGCGCATCCGGCCGATGCCGCTGCTGCCGGCGCTGATCGCCATCGGCATGGTGCTCTTCGGCATCATCTACATCGCCATCTCCGGCCCCTACAGCCGCCCCTGGATGGGTGACGAGCGCACGCTGGCCGACCTGCAGGCCAAGCCCGCCGGCGGTGGCGGCGCGGACGCGGCGGTCGACGGCGGCGCGATCTACGCGGCCAACTGCGCCTCCTGCCACCAGGCCAGCGGCGCCGGCCTGCCGGGGGTGTTCCCGCCGCTGGACGGCTCGGAATGGGTGCATGGCAGCCCCAAAATCCTGGCCAACATCGTGCTGCACGGCATCGACGGCGAGATCACCGTCAAGGGCAACACCTACAAGGGCCTGATGCCGAGCTTTGCGCAGTTGAGCGACGCCGAGCTTGCCGGGGTGCTTACCCACATCCGCAGCAGCTGGTCGAACCAGAACGAGCCGGTGGACGCCGAGCTGCTGGCCCAGGAGCGCAAGAGCGGACGCGACACGCCGTTCGAGAGCGGCGAAGCGCTCAAGGCGCTGGAGCCCTGAGCCGCCCATGGTGCTGCGTACCGCGCTGATCAGCCTGCTGGTGGCGATCGGCGGCTACGCCGCAGCCAGCTGGCTCACGCACGACTTTCGCGTCTGGACCGAAGAAGGCGCGCGCCGCCTGGAAGTGGCGCTCGCGCCCGTGCCCCTGCCCGAGGTGGCGCTGCAGGGCACACGGCTGCCCGCGCCCACGCTGGCCGCCACCGCCCGGGGCAGCGTGACGATTGCCGACTTCTTCTACACCCGCTGCCAGACGGTCTGCCTGTCGCTGGGCAGCACCTTCCAGCAACTGCAGGCCAGGCTGCAGACCGAGCCCCAGGACGAAGGCGCCGCGCCGCTGCGGCTGCTGTCGCTGTCCTTCGACGGCGCGCACGACAGCGCCGCGGTGCTGCAGGCCTATGCCGGCAAGCTGGGCGCCGACCCCGACCTCTGGCGCTTTGCCAGCGTGCCCGACGCCGCGCAGCAGCGCGCGCTGCTCGAGCGCCTGGGCGTGGTGGTCATCCCCGACGAACTGGGCGAATTCGAGCACAACGCCGCGCTGCTGGTGTTCGACGCCCGCGGGCGCATGGTGCGGGTGTTCGACCTGGCCGAGCAGGAGCTGGCGCTGAACTACGCGCGCCAGCTCGCCTCCAAGCGCTCATGAACGGGCACGGGGGGCGCAGACTCATCGCATTGCTTGGCGACCGGCGGCTGGCCTGGCCGGGCCTGCTGCTGGCCGCGGTGCTGGCGCTGCCGGCGGCGCGCACCCTGCTGGAGGCCAGCATGTGGCGCCACATGGTGCTGCAGTATCCGCTGTGGATGCTCTCGGGCGCGCTGCTGGCCGGCGGGCTGAGCGGTCGCATGCGCGAGCGCCTGGCGCGCTGGAACGCCTCGGGCATCAGCGGGCTGCTGCTGGCGGGCACGGTCATCACCGTGCTGATGATTCCGCGCGTGCTGGACCTGGCGCTGGTTGCGCCGGCGGTGGAGCTGGCCAAGTGCGGCGCGCTGCTGGCCGCCGGCGCGGCGCTGCGCCTGTCCTGGCGGCAGGCGGGGCTGGTGGCCCAGGGCTTCTTTCTGGGCAACATGCTGCTCATGGGCGCGGTCGTCGGGCAGCTCTATGCGCAGTCGCCGCTGCGGCTGTGCAATGCCTACCTGCTGGGCGACCAGGAGCGCCTGGGCCAGTGGCTCACCGCCATTTCCACGACGGTGGCGCTGCTCTGGCTGGCGCAGGTGTTCTGGTGGGTCGCGCGCCGCGACGCCGACACCGGACGCATGGCGGGCACGCAGGCGCCGCAGGACGCCGCCGCGCGCGAGGGCGCCAGCGCCCCAAGTCCGCAATCGCCCTGAGGGCGCACACCGCCGGCGGGCGCGGGCAGGCAGATAATGGCCGGCATGAACCTCGCATCCACCCTGTTTCCGCTGGGCTGGGAACACTACCTGCTGGGCGGCCTGTGCATCGGCCTGGGCGTGGCGCTGCTGTTTGCCATGACCGGCCTGGTCGGCGGCATGAGCAGCGTGTTCTCCTCGACCTGGTCCTTCATCGTGCGGCGGCCCTTCTTCCAGCAGCCGGCGCTGCGCGGCTCGCGCATCTGGCGGCTGCAGTACGCCGCCGGCCTTGTCCTCGGGGCGCTGCTGTGGTGGCTGTGGCTGGGCGGCCCGGGGCCGGAGACCACCGCCGTGCCGGCCTGGCAGCTGCTGGTGGGCGGCTTCATCGCCGGCTTTGGCGCGCGCATGGGCCACGGCTGCACCTCGGGGCACGGCATCTGCGGGCTGGGTTCGCTGCAATGGCCGTCGGCCCTGGCGGTGCTGTGCTTCATGGCCACGGCCATGATCACCGCCAACCTGGTCTGGAGCTTGCAGGCATGACATCCGCACGCGCCCTGGCGACGCTGGCCGCCGGCATGCTCTTTGGCTTCGGCCTGGCCGCTTCCACCATGATCCGCCCCGAGGTGGTGCTCAGCTTCCTGCGCTTTCAGGACTTCGGCCTGGTGCTGGTGCTGGGTGGCGCGGTGCTCGTCACCGGCCTGGCCTACGCACTGCTGCCGCGCCTGCTGCGCCGCCCGCTGCTGGGGGGTGAATTCCAGCGCCACCCCATGCACCCGGGCGCCCGCACGCTGGTGGGCGCCGCGCTCTTTGGCGTGGGCTGGGGATTGAGCGGCGTCTGTCCCGGCCCGGCGATCGCCGGCCTGGGCGCGGGCAACTGGATGCTGCTCTACGCGCTGGGCGGCATCGCACTGGGCGCGCTGGTGCAAGGGCTGCTGGCCAAGCCCTGAGCGGGCCAAGAATTTTCAGCATCAAAACCGCCTTTTGCGCTTGCCCCGCCTGCGCAGACAGCTATTGCTGCCGTAGCAGCCGGCAGACCGCATAAAATCAGGCCGCCCTTATCCTTTTGCCTAGCACGGCATCCCGCGGGATGCCGTTTTTCATGCCATGAGCGAAACCCCTGCACAACCGGGCCTGTTCAGCCTGTCCAAATCCTTCGAACCCGCCCCGCTGGAGGCCCACTGGGGGCCGGAATGGGAAAAGCGCGGCTACGCCCGCGCGGGGGTGCGCGGCAGCGGCCAGCCGGACGCAAGCCAGCCAGGCTTTGCCATCCAGCTGCCGCCGCCCAACGTGACGGGCACGCTGCACATGGGCCACGCGTTCAACCAGACCATCATGGACAGCCTCACGCGCTACCACCGCATGAAGGGGCACAACACGGTCTGGGTGCCGGGCACGGACCACGCGGGCATCGCCACGCAGATCGTGGTCGAGCGCCAGCTGCAGGAACAGGGCGTGCAGCGGCGCGCGCTGGGGCGCGAAGCCTTCACCGCCAAGGTCTGGCAGTGGAAGGAGAAAAGCGGCAACACCATCACCACGCAGATGCGCCGCATGGGCGACAGCGTGGACTGGAGCCGCGAGTACTTCACCATGGACGACAAGCTCTCCAGGGTGGTGACCGAGACCTTCGTGCGCCTGTATGAGCAGGGCCTGATCTACCGCGGCAAGCGGCTGGTCAACTGGGACCCCAAGCTGCAGTCCGCCGTGTCCGACCTGGAGGTAGAGAGCGTCGAGGCCGAGGGCAAGATGCACTACATCACCTACCCCTTCGTCGACGGCCCGCAACCCATCGACGGCGTGATGCAGCGCGGCATGACGATCGCCACCACCCGCCCCGAAACCATGATGGCCGACGGCGCGCTGGCCGTGCACCCCGAGGACGAGCGCTACAGGCACCTGGTGGGCAAGATGGTGGAGCTGCCGCTGATGCAGCGCAACATCCCCATCATCGCCGACGACTTCGTCGACCGTGAATTCGGCTCGGGCTGCGTGAAGATCACCGGTGCGCACGATTTCAACGACTACGCCTGCGCGCTGCGCCACGGCCTGCCGCTCATCACCATCTTCACGCTGGACGCGCACATCAACGACAACGGCCCCGCCGCCTACCGCGGCATGGACCGCTACGCCGCCCGCAAGGCGGTGGTGGCCGACCTGGAGGCCGGGGGTTTTCTGGTGGAGATCAAGCCGCACAAGCTGATGCTGCCCACCTGCACGCGCACCGGCCAGGCGGTGGAGCCGATGCTGACCGACCAGTGGTTCGTCGCGATGTCCAAGGTGGGCGAAGGCGACGCCAGCGGCAAGAGCATCGCGCAAAAGGCCATCGACGCCGTGGCCTCGGGCGAGGTTCGCTTCGTGCCCGAGAACTGGGTCAACACCTACAACCAGTGGATGAACCACATCCAGGACTGGTGCATCTCGCGCCAGCTCTGGTGGGGCCACCAGATCCCGGCCTGGTACGACGAGGATGGCCAGGTCTACGTCGCACGCAGCGAGGAAGAAGCGCAGGCGCAGGCCCCCGGCAAGAAGCTGCGCCGCGACGAGGACGTGCTCGACACCTGGTACTCCAGCGCCCTGGTGCCGTTTTCCACCATGGGCTGGCCCGAGCAGAGCGACGCGCCCGCCGATGACTACAACCTCTACCTGCCCTCTTCGGTGCTGGTCACCGGCTACGACATCATCTTCTTCTGGGTCGCCCGGATGATCATGATGAGCACGCACTTCACCGGCCGCGTGCCCTTTCGCCACGTCTACATCCACGGCCTGGTGCGCGACGCGCAGGGCAAGAAGATGAGCAAGAGCGAGGGCAACGTGCTCGACCCGGTGGACCTGATCGACGGCATCGCGCTCGCGCCGCTGCTGGAAAAGCGCACCACCGGCCTGCGCCGCCCGGAGACCGCGCCGCAGGTGAAGAAGAACACGCAAAAGGAATTTCCCGAAGGCATCCCCGCCTACGGCGCGGACGCGCTGCGCTTCACCTTCGCCGCGCTCGCGAGCCTGGGGCGCTCCATCAACTTCGACAGCAAGCGCTGCGAGGGTTACCGCAATTTTTGCAACAAGCTCTGGAACGCCAGCCGCTTCGTGCTGATGCACTGCGAAGGCCACGACTGCGGGCTCGACGGGCTGAGCAATTGCGCCAATGGCCGCATGTCGTTTTCCGCGGCCGACCGCTGGATCGTCTCCGAGCTGCAGAGGACCGAAGCCGCCGTGGCCCAGGGCTTTGCCGAATACCGCTTGGACAACGTGGCGGGCGCGATCTACGAATTCGTCTGGAACGCGTTCTGCGACTGGTACCTGGAGATCGCCAAGGTGCAGCTGCAGACCGGCGACGAGGCGGCGCAGCGCGGCACGCGGCGCACGCTGATCCGCACGCTGGAGACCATGCTGCGCCTGGCCCACCCCCTCATCCCCTTCGTCACCGAGGCGCTGTGGCAGGTGGTGGCGCCGGTGGCCGGCCGCGCCGGGCCTTCCGTGATGCTCGCGCCCTACCCCGAGGCCCAGCCCGAGCGCATCGACGAAGCCGCCTGTGCGCAGGTGCGCCACCTGCAGCAGATGGTCGAGGCCTGCCGGCAGCTGCGCGGCGAGATGGGCGTGTCGCCGGCACAGCGCTTGCCCCTGCTGGCCGTGGCCGACGACGGCGACGAGGCACGCTTCCTGCGCGAGCACGCCCCCGTGCTGCAAAACCTGGCGCGGCTGAGCGAGCTCAAGCTCTTCGAGGACGAGTCCGCCTGGCAGGCCGCAGCCGGACAGGCGCCGGTGCTGGTGGCCGGCAAGGCGCGCCTGGCGCTGCACGTCGAAATCGACGCGGCGGCCGAGAAGGCGCGCCTGGCCAAGGAAGCGGCGCGCCTGTCGGGCGAGATCGCCAAGGCCCGGGGCAAGCTGGCCAACGAAGCCTTCGTGGCCAAGGCCCCGGCCGCAGTGATCGCCCAGGAAAAGCAGCGCGTGGCCGATTTCGGCGCGACGCTGGCGCGCATCCGGGAACAACTGGCCCGGCTGGGCTGATGACTCCTTCCCCCTCTGGGGGAAGGCGGGGATGGGGGCTGCCGGCGACTGCGCCGCCGCTGGCCCCCACCCCAACCCTCCCCCAGAGGGGGAGGGAGCAAAAACCCACACTACAGGTGCTCCATGACCCTCACCCTCATCCGCAAGGCCGTCTTCCCCGTCGCCGGCCTGGGCACGCGCTTTCTGCCCGCCACCAAGGCCAGCCCCAAGGAGATGCTGCCAGTGGTGGACAAGCCGCTGATCCAGTACGCGGTGGAAGAAGCCTACGAAGCGGGCATCCGCGACATGGTCTTCGTCACCGGCCGCAGCAAGCGCGCGATCGAAGACCATTTCGACACCGCCTACGAGCTCGAAAGCGAGCTGGAAGCCGCGGGCAAGCAGGCGCTGCTGCACCTGGTGCGCAGCGTCACGCCCGAGGACATGCACTGCCTCTTCGTGCGCCAGCCGCGCTCGCTCGGCCTGGGGCATGCGGTGCTCTGCGCCGAGCCGCTGGTGGGCAATGAACCGTTTGCGGTACTGCTGGCCGACGACCTGATGGTGGGCGAGCCGGGCGGGCCTGGCGTGATGGCGCAGATGACCGCGGCGTTTGAAAAGCAGGGCCGCTCGCTGCTGGCGGTGCAGGAAGTGCCGCAGGAGGAAACCCGGCGCTACGGCATCGTCAAGGGCGAGGACGCGGGCGGGCCGCTGCTGCGCATCGACTCCATCATCGAAAAGCCCGCGCCCGAGGTGGCGCCGTCGCGCATGGGCGTGGCCGGGCGCTACGTGCTCACGCCGCGCATCTTCGAGGAAATCCGCCAGCAGCCGCGCGGCGTGGGCGGCGAGATCCAGCTTACCGACGCGATCGCGCGCCTCATGCGCCATGAGGCGGTTTACGCTTACCAGTACAGCGGCAAACGCTACGATTGCGGTAGCAAGGAAGGCTTCTTGCAGGCCACCGTTGAGCTGGCGCTGCAGCACCCGCAGGTGGGCGCGCACTTTCGCGACTGGCTCAAGACCCTGCAGGCCTGAGACCGCGCCGCATTCGGCTCATTCGCGCAGCACATCCGCCCCCTTGGGCGGCGTGAAGCGAAAGCTGCCGGCTGGCAGCGGCGCATTGAGCTTGAAGTCGCTGAAGCGCAGTTCCGAGCGCAGGCCGAAATGGTCCACGATGACGAGGCGCGCCAGCACCTCGCCCTTGAGGCCCACGCGCACGCTGGCAATCTGCCCGTCCTGCGCCTTCGGGCTCGCCAGCACCCAGTGCAGGCCGTCGGCGTCGGGCTGTTCGGTCAAAGTGAAATCCTTGCCCAGCTCGGCCAGGTCGGGCTTGGAAGTGAGCAAGGCCGCGGGCGTGCTGCCCAGCGCCTGGTCCTGGGCGCGCTCGGTCACCTGGTTCAGGTCAGCGTCGTAGAGCCACAGGGTCTTGCCGTCGGCCACGATGGTCTGCACGAAGGGCTTGGCATAGTCGAAGCGAAAGCGCCCCGGGCGCTCGAAGGCGAAGTGCCCGCTGGACACCTTGGGCGGCGCCGTCTTGCCGTCGCGCGCCGGGGCGGTGACCTGCTGGGTGAACTCGGCCTCGCCGCTGCGTGCCTGCTGCATGAAACTTTCCAGGCTTTTCAGGCCTTGAGCCCATGCCCCACCAGCGCATGCAGCTATCAAAATGGTGAAAAACAAACGTTGCATGGCCGGGACTTTCATTCAGGGCGCGCGGCCACCAGCACCTCGCGCTGGCCGCTGCTGGTCAGGGCGCTGACCAGGCCCGCCTTCTCCATGTCCTCGAGCAGGCGCGCCGAGCGGTTGTAGCCTATGCGCAGCTTGCGCTGCACGTAGGAGATGCTGGCCTTGCGGTCCTTGAGCACGATCTCCACCGCCTGGTCGTACATCGGGTCCTTCTCGCCGCCGCCCTCGCCTTCGGCGCCAAAGCCACTGTCCTCGCCCTCGCCGGCGCCGCCCTCGAGCACGCCGTCGATGTAATCGGGCTCGCCCTGCTCCTTGAGGTAGCTGACCACGCGGTGCACCTCGTCGTCGGAGACGAAGGCGCCGTGCACGCGGATCGGCAGCCCCGTGCCCGAAGGCAGGTAGAGCATGTCGCCCATGCCCAGCAGGGCCTCGGCGCCCATCTGGTCGAGGATGGTGCGGCTGTCGATCTTGCTGCTCACCTGAAACGCGATGCGCGTGGGAATGTTGGCCTTGATCAGGCCGGTGATCACGTCCACGCTGGGGCGCTGGGTGGCCAGGATCAAATGGATGCCGGCCGCGCGCGCCTTCTGCGCCAGACGCGCGATCAATTCCTCGATCTTCTTGCCCACGACCATCATCAGGTCGGCAAGCTCGTCGATGACGACCACGATGTGCGGCAGGCGGTCCAGCGGCTCGGGCTCCTCGGGCGTGAGGCTGAAGGGGTTGCCGATGGATTCGCCGCGCGCATGGGCTTCGGCGATGCGGGCGTTGTAGCCCGCCAGGTTGCGCACGCCCAGGCGGCTCATGAGCTTGTAGCGCCGCTCCATCTCGCCCACGCACCAGTTCAGGCCGTGCGCGGCCTGCTTCATGTCGGTGACCACCGGGCACAGCAGGTGCGGGATGCCCTCGTAGACCGACATCTCCAGCATCTTGGGGTCGATCATCATCAGGCGCACGTCGCGCGGCTCGGCCTTGTAGAGCAGGCTCAGGATCATGGCGTTGATGCCCACCGACTTGCCCGAACCGGTGGTGCCGGCCACCAGGCAGTGCGGCATCCTGGCCAGGTCCGCCACCACCGGCGCGCCCACGATGTCCTTGCCCAAACCCATGGTCAAGAGGCTCCTGGCGTCGTGGTAGACCTGCGAGCCCAGCACTTCCGACAAATGGATCATCTGTCGGCGCGCGTTGGGCAGTTCCAGCGCCATGCAGTTCTTGCCCGGAATCGTCTCGATCACGCGGATCGACACCAGGCTCAGGGACCGCGCCAGGTCCTTGGCCAGGTTCACGATCTGCGAGCCCTTCACGCCCGTGGCCGGCTCGATCTCGTAGCGCGTGACCACCGGGCCGGGCATGGCCGCGACCACCGTGACCTCCACGCCGAAGTCGCGCAGCTTCTTCTCGATCAGGCGGCTGGTCATCTCCAGCGTCTCGGCCGAGACCGACTCCTGGCGCGCGGGCGCCGCATCCAGCAGATCGATCTGCGGCAGCGGGCTGTCGGGCAGTTCGGTGAACAGGGGTTTTTGCCGCTCCTGCACGACGCGCGTGCTGGGCGCGGCCTGCGCGGCCGCCGGCGGCTCGACGATATGCACCGTGCCCGGGTGCGGCTCGGCGCCCCCGCCTTCGTCGGGACGCTCGCCCAGCAGCACCTCCTGGCGCTCGCGCGCCGCGCGCCGCCCCGCCGCCTGGTCGCGCGCGCGCTCGCGCTGCACCCGCGCCCACTGCAGGCCGCGGTCCACCAGCATGCCCAGGCGCTGCGCCAGCGTGCCCCAGGAAAACCCGAACACCCAGGCCGCGCCCAGCACCGTCAGCACCACGCCGGCGATGCCCGAGCCGGTAAAGCCCAGCCAGCGCACGGCCAGCGGCCCGACGGCATAACCCAGCAAGCCGCCAGCGTGGCCGGGCAGCAGCGGCTCCAGACGGTACAGGCGCGACCATTCCAGCGCGCAGCTGGCCAGCATCAGCAGCACCAGGCCGCCCCAGAACAGCATGCGCCGCCGGCGCGCTGCCACGGCGTCGTCGCCGCCGCGCATCCAGCGCGCCAGCGCGCCAAACCACGCGACCACGCCGGCGGCCATCAGCCACCAGACGGAAAAACCCAGCATGAAGTAGCTGCCGTCGGCCACCCAGGCGCCCAGGCGCCCGACCCAGTTGATCGCCGCCTGGCCCGCCGCCGCACCCGCCGTGGACCAGGCTTCGTCGCGCGGCGAATAGCTCCACAGGGCCAGCAGCCAGAACAGCCAGAGCAGCAGGCCCAGCAGCAGCAGGATTTCCTGCCCGAAGCGGGCCACCGCGCCGCGCGCGCCGGTCCTGCGCGGCACATTCAGACTATTGGAGGAATAGGACATGTCGAAGGGAATAGAGGCGACGCTGAAAAAGCCCCTCGCACGTCGCGCATCCCGGCCTGCGACGGTCTGCGGCGTTGCAAATCCTCGCAACGGCTTGGGCTCGCTGCGGTTTACGGTTTGCGCCTTGCAGCCCATCCCCAGGCTGGACGCGCACCATCGCAGAGGCTTTTCCAGCGTTGCCCTAGCTTACTGCATGCACACCACGTGGCGTGGCCGGGGCACGGTTCATACAATGACCGGCTTGACGCTTTTTTCAGTCCGTTACCGCTGCGCCCTTGCCCCATGCCAAACACACGACACGCCAAAGTTCTGATCCTGGGCTCCGGCCCCGCGGGCTACACCGCCGCGCTCTACGCCGCGCGCGCCAACCTCAAGCCGGTGCTGATCACCGGCATGGCCCAGGGCGGGCAGCTGACCACCACGACCGAGGTGGACAACTGGCCGGCCGACGTCGATGGCGTGCAGGGCCCGGCGCTGATGGAGCGCTTCCTGGCCCATGCCACGCGTTTTGATACCGAAGTGATCTTTGACCACATCCAATCCGTGGACCTGAGCCAGCGCCCGTTCAGCCTGCAGGGCAGCGAGAGCTACACCTGCGACGCGCTCATCATCGCCACCGGCGCCTCGGCCAAGTACCTGGGCCTGCCCTCCGAGCAGGCGCTGATGGGCCAGGGCGTGTCGGCCTGCGCCACCTGCGACGGTTTCTTCTACCGCGGGCAAGACGTGTGCGTGGTCGGCGGCGGCAACACTGCGGTGGAAGAGGCGCTGTACCTGGCCAACCTTGCGCGCAAGGTCACGCTGATTCACCGGCGCGACAAATTCCGCGCCGAGCCCATCATGGTGGACAAGCTGATGGAGCGCGTGGCCAGCGGCAAGATCGAGCTCAAGACCCCCTGTACGGTCGATGAGGTGCTGTCCGACGCCAAGGGCGTGGCCGGCGTGCGCATCAGGCACGCGGACAGCGGCGCCACCGAGGACATCGCGGTGCAGGGCTGCTTCATCGCCATCGGCCATGCGCCCAACACCGGCATGTTCACCGGCCAGCTCGAAATGGAAGGCGGCTACATCATCACCCGGGGCGGCCACCAGGGCTTTGCCACCCAGACCAGCGTACCCGGGGTGTTTGCCGCGGGCGACGTGCAGGACCACGTCTACCGCCAGGCCATCACCAGCGCCGGCACGGGCTGCATGGCGGCACTGGACGCGCAGCGCTTTCTGGAGCAGCAGGGCTGAAGCCGCCGCGCCCGCCTCAGAACTTGGCGCGGTAATAGACCATCGGCCCGCCGTGGCGCGCGCGCAGCAGCAGGCGGGCGTCGCCGCCGCCCTGCAGCTGTACGCCGATCGCGCCGAACTCGGGGATGATGCCGCCGCCGCGGGCGGACTTCCATTGCACCTCCAGGCGCGCGGCGTAGACGGGCAGCGCGGCGCTGTGCTGCGCCTGAACGGCCTGGGCCGCGTTGCGGAAGTTGCCCGACCACTGCATCCAGCCCGAGACTCCCAGACGCAAGCGCCCGCCCATGGGCTGGCGCCAGTGCACGCCCACGCGCGGCTGCCAGCGCGCGGCCGGGCCGAGTGCCTGGTCGCCGGCCCAGCGGCCCCAGGGCGTGGTCTGCGCGCCGAGGGAAAAGCCGGTGGCCGCGCCCGTGGCGGCGCTCCAGTGCACCAGGTCCAGCGCCTGAGCGCGCTCCTGCACAGTGCTTCCGGGGGGAATGGTGTCGGCGCGCCACTGCCAGTGCGGCGCAGCCATGGTCTGGGCGCTGAGGGCCAGCCCGGACGAGGTCACCTGGGCCCCCGCCATCTGGCACATGAACAGCCCGAGCACCCAGACCATGCTCCGGCTTGTCGAGACTGGCTTCATGGCGAACCTCCTCGTGCAGCAAACCGGCGTTGTGCACAGTCAGACCCCTGTTGCCGCCGGGGAGTTCCGCCTGGCCCAGTCAGTGCCCTGGCGGTCCGGCCCCTTGCGGCTCCTGCGCCGCGGGCGCGCCTGCCGGTTGCGCGCCTGCTGCGCCATCCGCGCTCCACGGCGCCTGCCAGCCGCCGCCCAGCGCCTGCACCAGCGCCACCACGGCCTGCTGGCGCTGCAGTTGCAGCTGCATCAGCGCCCGGCGCGCGCCCAGCGTGGCCGCCTGTGCCGTCACCACGCTGGTGTAGGCCGTAAGCCCCGCCTGGTAGCTGTTGAGCGTGCGCTGCTCGGCCCCCGCCGCCGCATCGGCGGCCGCCCGCTGATGCACGATCTGGCGCTCCAGCGCATCCAGCGCGGTGAGCTGGTCTTCCACCTCGCCCAGCGCGCCGAGCACGCTCTGGCGGTAGCGCGCACCGGCCGCCTGCTGCGCGGCGATGGCCTGCTGCAGCGCGGCGTCGCGGCTGCCGCCGTCGAACAGGGTTTGGGCAATCGCCGTGCCCAGCGACCAGGTCAGCGCCGGCACGGACAGCAGATCGGCGATGCTGCCGCCCGCGGCGCCCAGCCCGGCCGAGAGGCTCAGGCTCGGGAACCACGCGGCCTGCGCCGCGCCGATGCGCGCATTGGCCGCGGCCACCTCGCGCTCGCTCGACGCCACGTCGGGGCGGCGCAGCAGCAGCTCGGAAGGCAGCAGCGGCGGCACCTGGGGCACCGCGTCGCGCCAGCCGGCCGGCGCCAGCGTGAACTGCGCCGGCGCCCGCCCGAGCAGCAGCGCAATGGCGTGCTCCGCGCTGGCGCGGCTGCGCGCCAGGCCCACGCGCGTGGCGCGGGCGTTTTCCAGCGTGGTCTGCGCCTGCAGCAGGTCGGCATGCGCAGCGACGCCCGCGCGGTAGCGGTTGCCGGTGATCTCGCGGGCACGCTCGTAGCCGGTGATGATCTCGTCCATCAGGCGCATTTCGGCGTCCAGTTCGCGCACCTGCAGATAGGCCTGCACCAGGCTGGCCCGCGCCGCCAGGCGGGCGCCGGCCAGGTCCGCCTCGCTGGCCTGCAGCGCCGCCTGCTGCGCCCGCACGCCCGCGGTAATGCGCCCCCAGAGGTCAGGCGCCCAGCTCGCCGCCAGGCCCAGGCTGGCGCTGCCACGCGCCGGCTCGCCGCCGCGCTGCGCTGCGGCCTGCAGGCCCAGCGTGGGCAGGCGCTGGGCCTCGCTTTGCTGCAGCAGCGCCTGCGCCTGGGCGACGTTGGCCGCGGCCACGGCGATGTTCTGGTTGCCGGCGTCGAGCTGCGCCACCAGCGCGTCGAGCGCCTCATCGCCAAACAGCTGCCACCACTGGCCGTCCTGCCAGCGCCGGTAGTCCGAGGTGCTGACCCAGCCTTTGGGGGCAGCGCTTTTCCACTGCGTGGGCAAAGGCGGCTCAGGCGCGGTGGGTGGCAAGGTGGTGCTGGAGCAGGCGGCCAGCAGGGCGCTGGCGAGCAGCAGGGCGGGCAGCTTGCGGGGTTTTGCGGTATGCCAAAAATTTACATGAAAAGTGGCTGAAACGCTTGCCCAGCAAGCGCTGGCAGCTAGCAAAACAGAGGACACCCTGCTCCCTCCCCCTTCGGGTGAGGGCTGGGGTGGGGGCCAGCGGCGTGGGCTTTTTCCACTGCCGTTGAAAGAGCTGGCGGCCCCCATCCCGGCCTTCCCCCGCTGGGGGAAGGAGGCAGAAGGCAGATCGGGCAGGGTCATGCTCCCTCCAATGCGGGGCGGTGTGTGGGTGCGGCTTCGGGCCTGGCGCGGCGCAGCTTGTCCAGCAGCACGTAGACGGCGGGCGTGGTCAGCAAGGTGAGCAACTGGCTGGCAATCAGCCCGCCGACGATGGTCACGCCCAGGGGTTGGCGCAGCTCCGCGCCCTCGCCAAAGCCCACGGCCAGCGGCAGCGCGCCCAGGCCCGCGGCCAGCGTGGTCATGAGGATGGGGCGAAAGCGCAGCAGGCAGGCCTCGCGCACCGCCTGCACGGCGCCGAGGCCGCGCGTGCGCTGCACCTCGATGGCGAAGTCGATGATCAGGATGGCGTTCTTCTTGACGATGCCGATGAGCAGGAATACCCCGATCAGCGCCATGATGGAAAACTCCATCTTCAGCAGCATCAGCGCCAGCGCCGCGCCAAAGCCCGCGCTGGGCAGCGTGGTGAGCACGGTCAGCGGATGGATCAGGCTCTCGTAGAGCATGCCGAGCACGAGGTAGATCACCACCACGGCGGCCAGGATCAGCAGGCCCTGCTCGGACTGCTGTTGCTGCCCCATGGCGAGCGCGCCGTCGAAGGCGCCGCGCACCTTGTTGGGCATGCCCACGGCGTCCACCGCGTCCAGCACGGCCTGGCGGCCCTGCTGCTCCGATACGCCATCGGCCAGGTTGAAGGACAGCGTGCTGGAGAGCTCGCCGCCGTCATGGAACACGCTGGCGGGCACGGCGCGCTCGGAAAAGCGCGCGAATTCCGACAGCGGCACCATGGTGCGCCCGCTGGTGGAGATCGCCGCGCCGGTGGAGCTGGCGCGCAGCGCCGGGTTGACCACGCTGCCACTCGTCTTGCCCGCGGGCACCATCACGTCGCGCAGCGTGGCGGGCGACTGGGCGTAGCGCGGCGCCCATTCCATGATCACGCTGTACTGGTTCAGCTCGCTGTACATCGTGGCCACCTGGCGCTGGCCGAAGGCGTTGTAGAGCGCATCGTTGATGGCCGAGGGCGCGATGCCCAGGCTGGCGGCCTTGGCGCGGTCTACCTCGATGAAGGTTTCCACGCCGTTGTCACTCATGTCGTCGTCGATGTCGCTCAGGCGCGCGTCCTGCTTGAGCTGGGCGGCCAGGCGCTGCGTCCAGGTCTTGAGGTCGCCCTGGCTGTCGGCCTTGAGCGTGTACTGGTAGGTGGCGTTGCTGCTTCTGCCGCCCATGCGCAGCTCCTGCGCGGGGTTCAGGAAGATGCTCAGCCCGGTGATGGTGGCCAGCCTGGGCCGCAGGCGGTTGATGACGGTGCGCGTCTTCTCGCCCTTGGGCCGCTCGGCGGCGGGCTTGAGCGCGCCAAACAGAAAGCCGCCGCCGCTGCGCCCACCGGCGTAGGCGACGATGGTGCCCACCGAAGGGTCGGCACCGATGATGTCCGCCGCCTGCTGCAGCTTCTCGCCAAAGGCAAGCGAAGAGATGCTCTGGTCGGCACGCAGCCCGGCGAAGAACTGGCCGTTGTCCTGGTCCGGGAAATAGCCCTTCTGGATATGCACGAAGAGATAGCCGCTGAGCGCCACGACCACCGCCAGCACCAGCACCACCAGCCAGGGGAAGGCCAGCGTCCAATCCAGCGCATGGCCGTAGCCGCGCATCAGCGCACCCCAGCCACGACCGAGCCTTTGCCGCAGCCAGCCGGCCGCGCTGCGCCGGGGCGGCGCATCCGCCGCGCGCCTGGCCTGGTGCGCCGGCAGCAGCAGCGCGCACAGCATGGGCGTGGTGGTGAGCGAGATCACCAGCGAAATCATCACCGCCACCGACAGCGTGACAGCAAACTCGCGAAACAGCCGCCCCGGCTGCCCGCCCATGAACAGCAGCGGAATGAACA
The DNA here is from genome assembly GCF_007954405.1 of Comamonas flocculans. Taxonomy (NCBI): domain Bacteria; kingdom Pseudomonadati; phylum Pseudomonadota; class Betaproteobacteria; order Burkholderiales; family Comamonadaceae; genus Comamonas; species Comamonas flocculans. The sequence continues at coordinate 115,283 of NZ_CP042344.1, forward strand.
CCGCCACCAGCGAAACGCTGATGGTGAGCACCGTGAAGCCCACCTCGCGCGCGCCATCCAGCGCCGCCTTGCCGCGCGCCACGCCCTGCTCCAGGTGGCGCGAGATGTTCTCTATGACGACGATGGCGTCATCCACCACGAAACCCGTGGCCACCGTCAGCGCCATCAGCGTGAGGTTGTTCAGCGAATAGCCCAGCCCCGCCATCACCGCGAAGGTGCCCAGCAGCGAGACCACCGTGGCCACCGCCGGAATCAGCGCCGCGCGCAGGTTGCCCAGGAACAGGCCCACCACCAGCACCACCAGCAGCACGGCCACGGCCAGGGTGATCTCCACCTCGTGCACCGAGCCGCGCACCGAGCCGGTGCGGTCGATCGCCACCTGCAGCTGCACGTCCTGCGGCAGTTGCGCGCGCAGTTGCGGCAGCAGCGCCTCGATGGCGTCGGCGGTGGCGATGAGGTTGGCGTCCGGCTGCTGGGTGATGTTGACGACGATGGCCGGCTGGCCGTTGAACATGCCGCGCGTGCGCACGTCCTGCACACTGTCGCTCACCGTGGCCACCTGCGACAGGCGCACCTCGGCCCCGTCGCGCACGGCCACCACCAGATCGCGATAGTCCGCCGCGCGCAGCCCCGGCGCGGGCGTCAGCACCTGAAACGCCCGCCCGTCCTGCGCGCCGCCGGTCTCCACCACGCCCTTGGGCCGGTTGGCATTGCTCGACTGCAGTGCGGCGCGCACGTCGTCGCTGCTGATGCCCAGGTCGTGCAGCACGAAGGGGTTGAGCTCCACGCGCACGGCTGGCTGCGAGCCGCCGCCCAGCGTCACGTCGCCCACGCCCGGCACCTGCAGCAGGCGCTGGCTGACGATGTTGTTCACCGCATCGAAGATCTGCCCCGGCGAGCGCGTCCTGGACGTGAGCGCCAGGATCATGAAGGGCTGCGCGGCGGGGTTGGCCTTGCGGTAGGTCGGGTTGGAGCGCAGATTGGCCGGCAGATCGATGCGCGCGGCATTGATGGCCGCCTGCACGTCGCGCGCGGCGCTGTCGATGTTGCGGTTCAGATCAAACTGCAGCACCACGCGGCTGGAGCCGGTGCTGCTGGAGCTGGTCATCTGGTTGACCCCGGCGATGGTGCCAAGCCGGCGCTCCAGCGGCGTGGCCACGGTGCGCGCCATGTCGGCGGGGCTCGCGCCAGGCATGCTGGCGGAGACGAAGATGACGGGAAAGTCCACCGCGGGCAGGCGCGCCACGGGCAGCGTGAGGAAGGCGGCGATGCCGGCGAGCGCCAGGCCTATGGTCAGGAGGATGGTGGCGATGGGGCGGCGGATGAAGGGGCGGGAGAGGTTCATGGTTGATCCCCTCTGCACCGGGAGCTTGCCCTCTGCGGATTGACTCCCTCCCCCGCTGGGGGAGGGTTGGGGCGGGGGCCTGCGGCGCGGGCATTGCCAATGTCTTGTCTTTGCAGACGTCCGAGGCCGGGATGTGCGCTCCGACGCACATGCTCACCGCGCAAGCGAGCCGCCGCAGGCGCAGCCGAGGGGATGGGGGTGTGCGAGCGCCCCTGCGTTCCATGTACCCCGGACTGGTACCCGTATCCGTTTTCGGGGTCCCCTCTGGCTGTGCCGAGGAGCGCAGCAGTCGGGGTGGGCGAATGCGCCGCAGGACGCATTCGCTTCGTGATCTGACTTGCCGCGTCTGTCTGAACGCAGCGCGTCAGCGCGCAGTGAGTTTCGCGGCACACCCCGACCGCGAGCGCCGCAGGTTGCCCCGTAGCGCAGTGCAGGGGACACCGACAGCGGGGTCGCCTTTCTTTTGGGCACTTTTCTTTGGCGAAGCAAAGAAAAGTGCCTCGCCCGCCGGGGCGAGACCCGGCCTCCGGCGTCTGCAAGACAAACAGCTCTGAATTTTTCATCGCCGCTGGCCCCCACCCCCGCCCTCCCCCAGAGGGGGAGGGAGTGAATCCCGGCTCTCTCCCAAAGGAAGAGCATCTTCCACCGGCCGCCCGCCAAACCTTTCCCCCCAACGATCAAACCAGATGTAAATCACCGGCGTGGTGAACAGCGTCAGCAACTGCGACAACACCAACCCGCCAAAAATCGAAATCCCCAGCGGCCGCCGCAACTCCGCCCCATCCCCCCAACTGAGCATCAGGGGCACGGCCGCCGCCAGCGCCGCCAGCGTGGTCATCAATATCGGCCTGAAACGCAGCAGCGCCGCCTGGTGGATGGCCTGCACCGCGCTCTTGCCCTCGTGGCGCTCGGCTTCGATGGCGAAGTCGATCATCATGATGGCGTTCTTCTTGACGATGCCGATCAGGAGCACCAGGCCGATGATGCTCACCACGTCCAGCGCATGCCCGGTGAACTCCAGCGCCAGCAGCGCGCCCACGCCCGCCGAGGGCAGCGTGGAGAGGATGGTGAGCGGATGCACGTAGCTCTCGTACAGCACGCCCAGCACGATGTAGACGCAGACCACGGCCGCCAGAATCAGCCAGAGCTGGTTGGCCAGGGACTTTTCATACGCGCCTGCGGCGCCGGTAAAGCGCAGCGTGAGGCTCGCGGGCAGGCCGGCCTGCACCGCCGCCGTGCTCACCGCCTGCACCGCCGCGCCCAGGCTCACGCCGGGGGCGGTGTCAAAGCCGACGGTGGCCGCGGGGTACTGGCCCACGCGCTGCACCGTCAGCGCGGCGGGCTGCTCCAGCACCTCGGCAAAGGAGGACAGCGGCGTGCTACCCCCGCCGCTGGTCTTCACCGGCAGGTCGCGCAGCAGTTGCAGGCTGGCGGCCTCGGGGCGGGCGGCTTCCAGGATCACGCGGTACTGGTTGGTCTCGCTGAAGATGGTGGAGACGATGCGCTGGCCGTAGGCGTTGTACAGCGTGTTGTCCAGCGTGCTGGTGGCCACGCCCAGGCGGGCGGCGGTGTCGCGGTCCACGCGCACCATGGCCGAGGGGGCGGTCTTGCCCGCGTCGGTGGTGGCGTGGCGCACCTCGGGCAGGTCGGCAATCACCGCGACGAGCTTGCGCGCCCATTCGCCCACCAGCCGGGTATCCACGCCCTCCAGGTCAAAGCGGTACTGCGTTGCGCCGGTATCCGAATCGATCGTCAGGTCCTGCGTGGGCTGCAGATACAGCTGCACGCCCGCCACCTGCTCGGCCACCCGCGTGCGCAGGCGCTGCATGATGGCCGCTTCGGTATCGCCAAACAGCGCGCGCGGCTTGAGGTTGAGCACCAGTCGCCCGGACGACAGCGCCGCGTTGTTGGCCGCATCCACCCCCACGACGGAGCTGAGCGAGGCGACCGCCGGGTCGGCCAGCACGATGCGCGCCACCTCGCCCTGCAGTTGCGACATGCGGGCGAACGACACGTCGCTCGCCGCCTGCACCTGCCCCTGCAGCTGGCCGGTGCTTTGCGTGGGGAACAAGTCCTTGGGAATCAGCACGTAGAGCAGCGCCGTCACCGCAAAGGTGGCCAGCGCCAGCCACAGCGTGAAGCCCTGGTGGCGCAGCACCCATTGCAGGCCGCCGTCGTACCAGCGGATCATGGCGTCCACGCCCGATTGCAGCGTGCGCGCAATGCGGCCCTGGGCCTCGTCCAGCGGCCCCAGCACGCGCGCCGACATCATCGGCACCAGCGTGAGCGAGACCAGCGCGGAAAACAAAATGGTGATCGCCAGCGTGACCGCAAACTCGCGAAACAGCCGCCCTATCACCTCCTGCATGAACAAGAGCGGTATCAGCACCGCGATCAGCGAGACGGTGAGCGAGATGATGGTGAAGCCGATCTCGCCCGCGCCCGCCAGCGCGGCCTGCAGCGGCGGCTTGCCCATCTCGCGGTGGCGCGCGATGTTCTCGATCATCACGATGGCGTCATCGACGACGAAGCCGGTGGCAATGGTCAGCGCCATCAGGCTCAGGTTGTTGAGCGAATAGCCCAGCAGGTACATCGCCCCCACGGTACCCAGCAGCGAGATCGGCACCGCGATGCTGGCAATCAGGGTGGCGCGCAGGCTGTGCAGGAAGGCAAAGATCACCAGCACCACCATCACGATGGCCAGGATCAGCTCCATCTCCACATGCTCGACCGATGCGCGTATGCCCAGCGTGCGGTCCGACAGCACCGCCAGCTGCACGCTCTGCGGCAGGCCTTGCTCCAGCAGCGGCAACTGGCGCTTGATCGCGTCCACCGTGGCAATGACGTTGGCGCCGGGCTGGCGCTGCACGTTGATGATGATGGCGGGGTTGAGCGGCGTGGCAGAGCGTGAATCAGGTGCGGCCGATCGCCCTCGCCCCTCTGGGGAGAGGGAGGGGTGAGGGGCCTGCGCCGCGCCGCCTTCCCCCTTGATCCCCGTCCACGCCCCCAGCCTGTCGTTCTCCGAGCCATCCACCACCTGCGCCACGTCCTTCAGGCGCACCGGCTGGCCATCGACGTAGGCGACGATCAGCTCCCGGTAGTCCTCGGCGGTCAGCAACTGGTCATTGGCATTGATGCTGTACTGGCGCGTGGGCCCGTCAAACGTGCCCTTGGCACCGCTGGCGTTGCCGGCGGTGATGGCGCTGCTGATCGCGTCCAGCCCCAGGCCCATGCTGGCCAGCTGCTGCACGTCGCCCTGCACGCGCACGGCGGGGCGCTGCCCGCCGGCCAGCGTCACCAGCCCCACGCCGTTGATCTGGCTGATCTTCAGCGCCAGGCGCGTGTTCACCATGTTCTGCACTTCGGTGAGCGGCAGGCTGGTGCTGGTGACCGCCAGCTGCAGGATGGGCGCGTCGGCCGGGTTCACCTTGGCGTAGATCGGCGGCGTGGGCAGGTCGGCGGGCAGCAGGGAGCCGGCCGCGTTCATCGCCGCCTGCACCTGCTGCTCGGCCGCGTCCATGCTGAGCTGCAGGTCGAACTGCAGCGTGACCATGGACACCCCCGCGCTGCTCACGCTGCCCATGCGCGTGAGGCCCGGCATCTGGCCGAACTGGCGCTCCAGCGGCGCGGTCACGGTGCGGCTCATCACGTCGGGGCTGGCACCGGGGTAGAGCGTCTGCACCTGGATGGTGGGGTAATCCACCTGCGGCAGCGCGGCCAGCGGCAGAAAGCGCAGGCCGACGAGACCCGCGAGCACGATGGCCACCATGAACAGCGCCGTGGCCACCGGACGCTGGATGAACAGGCGCGAGATGTTCATGCGCCCGCCTCTCTGGTGTTCCTCCCTCCCTCTTTGGGAGAGGGCCGGGGTGGGGGCGCGCGATGCCCAGCACAGCCCGAGCCGTCATGCTCGCGCCGCCAACCCCTCTGCCCCACCCTCTCCCCAAAGGGGCGAGGGAGTCCAAAGCCCGCCATCACCGCGCCGCCCCTTGCTGCCCGCGCCGCTGCGCAAAGAACGCGCGCCGCTCCTCGGGCGTCATCTTCTCCAGCTTCTCGCGCAGCTCGGGCGGCAGGCGACTCAGGTCGGGTGATTCATTTTCAGTAGCTGCTCGCGCTTGTCCTGTCTGCGTTTGCGCCGCTTTTTGTTCATCATTCAGGCGCACCTTGCCGCCATCCTTCACGCGGTCGCCGCCCTCGGTCACCACACGCTCGCCGGCCTGCAGGCCCTGGGTGAGCAGCACCTGCGCGGCGTCGGCCAGGCCGCGCTTGACCACCCGGGTGCGCGCCGTGTCGTCGGCATCGACCACATAGACGTAGTCGCCCTGCGGCCCGGTGCGCACCGCCGTCACCGGCACCAGCACGCCCGTTTCCTGACCCAGTCGCAGCCGGGCGTTGACGAACTGGCCGGGGAACAGCGCGCCGTCGGCGTTGGCAAAGCGCGCCTTGGCGCGCACCGTGCCGGTGGCGGTGTTCACCTGGTTGTCCAGCGTGAGGAAGACCCCCTCGGCCAGCGGCTGGGTGCGCGCGCTGTCCAGCGCCGCCACCGGCAGCTCGCCCACCTTCTGCGCCGCCAGCACCGCGCCCACGCGCTCCTGCGGCACGGAGAACACCACGTCGATCGGCGTCACCTGGGTGATCACCGCAATGCCCGTGGCGCTGCCGCTGGAAACCAGGTTGCCCGGATCGACCGCGCGCAGGCCGATGCGCCCGCTGATGGGTGCGCGCAGCGTCGCGAAATCCACGTTCAGCGCCGCCGCGCGCACGCTGGCCTCGTCGGCCTGCACCGCGCCTTCGAGCTGCTTGACCAGCGCCGCCTGCGTGTCCACGTCCTGGCGGGCGATGGAGTCCTGCGCAAGCAGCGTCTGGTAGCGCGACAGCGTCAGCCTGGCTGCGGTGAGTTGCGCCTCGTCGCGCGCCTTCTGCCCGCGTGCCTGGGCCAAGGCCTGCTCGTAGGGCCGCACGTCGATGCGCGCCAGCACCTGGCCCTTCTTGACCATCTGCCCCTCGGTGAACAGCACTTCGGAGAGGATGCCCGAGACCTGCGGCACCAGCGTGGACGTGACCGGCGGTGTGACCGTGCCCAGCGCATCCACCACCACCGGCAGCGTGCCCTGGCGCGCCACGGCCGCCCCCACGGTCACGCCCGGTCCGCCGCCACCGCCGAAGGGCCCGCCGCGCCCCGGCGGCCCCGCGCCCGGCGCGCCGGGTGCGGGCGCATTGCCGCGCTGCACCAGCCACCACGCGCCGCCCACCAGCAGCGCGATGGCCAGCAGCGTGAGCAGGAGTGAAAGGCCCTTGCGGTGCGGGCGCGGCGCGGGCGTCGCGGATGGGGGAGTCTGTGCAGGTTCGGCCATGTTCGAATTCGTTTTTCCCTCGGGCCTTCGCATCGTAGCCAGCTGGCGCAAGCAGGCGGTATGGAGCACTTGAAGAAATGTAAAGGCCCCGCGCGCCGCCCTGCGGCAAGCGGGGCAAGGCGCAATCCAGCGGCGCACAATGCCTGCTTTCTTCCCGAGCGGCGCCCCGGCCTGCGGCAGGCCAGCGCCGCCGGGGTCGATGGCGCCATCCACCGCGCGGCCGGGCCGCAGCTGCTGGCACGGTGTCGGCGCCCCGGCGGACCTGGCGCTCCATGAACAGCTGCCCGGTGCGCCGCCACAGGCCTGAAACCCTTGCGGCTATTCGCGCGGCGCTAGGATGGGCCACGACGATCCAACCCAGGCAAGGAGCAACACCATGAGCGAGCAGGCATTGCAACTCGGCACCATCACGGCGCAGGGCGAGGGCTACCAGGGGCGCCTGGCGCGCAGCTTCGAGCACCCCCCGGCCGATGTCTGGACCATGCTGACCGAACCGGCCGCAATGGCACAATGGCTCAGCAGCGGCACCATAGAGCAGCGCCTGGGCGGCAAGGTGCGCATCGATTTCGTGGACAGCGGCATCGTGATCGACAGCACGGTCACCGCCTTCGAGGCCGGCAAGCTGCTGCAATATTCCTGGAGCAGCGGCAAGGAGCCGCAGCGCCCGCTGCGCTGGGAACTGAGCCCCACGGCCGGCGGCACGCAGCTCGTGCTCACCGTGGGTGTACCCGCGGGCGAAGACGCGGCCAAGGCCTGCGCCGGCTTCGAAGGCCACCTGCAGATGCTGGCCGCGGCGCTCGAAGGCGTGCCGATCAAGTTCCCCTTCGAGACCTACCTGCAGGCGCGCGCCGGCTACCAGGCCCTGCTCGGCGCCTGAACGGCAGGCGCGCCTGCAGGGTGCGCGCGGCGGTCGTACCATCGATGGCGAAAGGCAAAGAAGCACGAACATGAAACGCCGAGAAGATTTGCCCGACTGGATGTGGTCCGACGCGCTCGCGGCGCTGGACCGCGCCGAGCGCATGCACCGCCAGCTGTTCCAGCCGCGCCACGCCAGCACCTGGGAGCCGCCGGTGGACGTGCTGGAGACCGAGCACGAGGTGCTGATCTACGTGGCCCTGCCCGGCGTGGACGCGCATGAGGTCGGGGCCATGATCGAGGATGCGACGCTCGTGGTCTCGGGCCGGCGCACCCTGCCGCCGGCGCTGCGCACCGCCGCCATCCACCGGCTGGAACTGCCCCAGGGGCGCTTCGAGCGGCACATCGCCCTGCCGGCCGGCCGCTACGGCGCGGTGGACGTCGCGAGCGAGCAGGGCTGTCTGGTCATCCGCCTGCACAAGATGCCATGAGTGAATCCACCCTGCCCCAGGACGATCCGGTGCACGCGGCGGCCACCCCGGCGGACGCCACGGCCGCACCGCCCGCCACCGGCCTGCCCGAGGACGCGCTGCTGATCGTCGCGATGACCGACACGGTGCTGTTCCCCGGCACGGTGTTCCCGCTCCTCGTGGGGCGCGCATCGTCGGTGGCAGCGGCCGAGCAGGCGCTGCGCGCCGAGCGGCCCATCGGCATCCTGATGCAGAAGGACGCGGGCGTGGCCGAGCCCACCGCGGCGGACCTCTACCACACCGGCACCATCGCCAGCATCCTGCGCTACGTCACCCTGCCCGACGGCGGGCACCACCTGGTGGTGCAGGGCCAGCAGCGCTTTCGCGTCAGGGACTTCATCAGCGAATCGCCCGTGCTGGCGGTGCGCGCCCAAGCCATCGAAGAGCCCGAAACCCACGGCACCGAGATCGAGGCGCGCGTGCTGCACCTGCGCCAGCAGGCGCTCGAGGCCCTGCAGCTGCTGCCCAACGTGCCGCCGCCGCTGGTGGCCGCGGTGCAGAACACCGCCGGCGCCGGCGCGCTGGCCGACCTGGTGGCCGCCTACATGGAGCTCGAGCGCGCGGACAAGCAGGCGCTGCTCGAAACCCTGGACGTGGCCGAGCGCATCGACAAGGTCTCCACCCTGCTGGCCAAGCGCATCGAGGTGATGCGCCTGTCGCAGGAAATCGGCCAGCGCACCAAGGCGACCTTCGACGAGCGCCAGAAGGAAGCCATCCTGCGCGAGCAGATGGCCGCGATCCGCAAGGAACTCGGCGAAACCGACGACGACGGCAAGTCGCAGGAAGTGGCCGAGCTGACCAAGGCGCTGGATGAAGCCAAGCTGCCGCCCGAGGCCGACGAGATCGCGCGCAAGGAGCTGCGCCGCTACCAGCGCATGCCCTCCGAGGCCACCGAAGCGGGCATGGTGCGCACCTACCTGGACTGGCTCACCGGCCTGCCCTGGGCCGAGCCCGAGCCGCGCCCCATCGACATCGAGACCGCGCGCAAGGTGCTCGAGCAGGACCACTACGGCCTGAGCAGGATCAAGCGGCGCATCGTCGAATTCCTCGCGGTGCGCAAGCTCGCGCCCCAGGGGCGCTCGCCCATCCTGTGCCTCGTGGGGCCGCCCGGCGTGGGCAAGACCTCGCTGGGCCAGTCGATCGCGCGCGCCATGGGCCGGCCCTTCGCGCACGTGAGCCTGGGCGGCGTGCACGACGAGGCGGAAATCCGCGGCCACCGGCGCACCTACATCGGCGCCATGCCGGGCAACATCATCCAGGCCCTGCGCAAGGCCGGCGCGCGCGACTGCGTCATGCTGCTCGACGAGATCGACAAGATGGGCGCGGGCGTGCAGGGCGACCCGGCCGCCGCGATGCTCGAAGTGCTCGACCCGGAGCAGAACAACGCCTTTCGCGACAACTACCTGGGCGTGCCCTTCGACCTCTCGCGCGTGGTCTTCATCACCACCGCCAACATGCTCGAGAGCATCCCCGGGCCGCTGCGCGACCGCATGGAAATCATCGAGCTCGCCAGCTACACCGAGAACGAGAAGTTCGAGATCGCCCGCCGCTATCTGGTCGCGCGCGAGCTCCAGAGCAACGGCCTCACGCCCGAGCAGGCCAGCGTGAGCGACGAGGCACTGCACGCCATCATCCGCGACTACACGCGTGAAGCCGGCGTGCGCAACCTGCGCCGCGAAATCGGCCGCGTGCTGCGCCACGTGGCGGTGCGCATCGCCGACGGCTCGGCGGCGCACATCGACGTGGACACCGCCGACCTGGCCGCCATCCTCGGCCAGCCGCGCTTCGAAAACGAGGTGGCCATGCGCACCGCCACGCCCGGCGTGGCCACCGGCCTGGCCTGGACGCCGGTGGGCGGCGACATCCTCTTCATCGAAGCGACGAGCTACCCCGGCAAGGGCAAGCTGACCCTGACCGGGCAGCTCGGCGACGTGATGCGCGAGAGCGTGCAGGCAGCGTTCTCGCTGGTCAAGCACCGCGCGCGGGAGCTGGGCCTGGAGGACGAAAAGCTCGCTGAAATCGACATCCACGTGCACGTGCCCGCGGGCGCCACGCCCAAGGACGGCCCGAGCGCGGGCGTGGCCATGTTCACCGCCCTCGTCTCGCTGCTGACCCACCGCAGCGTCAAGAGCGACACCGCGATGACCGGCGAGATCAGCCTGCGCGGCCTGGTGCTGCCCGTGGGCGGCATCAAGGAAAAGGTCATCGCCGCCGCCAGCGCCGGCATCACGCGCGTGATGCTGCCCGCGCGCAACCGGCGCGACTACGAGGACATCCCGCAGGAGGTGCGCGACAAGCTCGAATTCATCTGGCTGGAGCGCGTGGACCAGGCGATGCAGGCGGCGCTGGAGCCGCCGGCGCCCGCCTCTGCGAGCTAAGCGCGCCTACGGCGCGTTGTCGGTGGACAGCTCGGCCTGCTTGAGCACGAGTTGCGTGGCCCCTTCGGCCAGGTCGGGCGGGTAACCGTAGCGCGCCAGCAAGCGCCGCACGTTGCGGCGCAGGCTGGCGCGCACCGATTCGCGCTGTGTCCAGTCGAGCTTGGGCATTTTCTTGACCATCTCGGTCAACTCGCGCGCCATCAGGCGCAGGGTGTCGCTTTGCATGGCGTCGCGCGCGGACTCGTTGTCGGCCAGGGCGTCGTAAAAGGCGGTTTCTTCCGGGCTCAGGCCCAACTGCTCGCCATGCCACCGGGCCTGGCGCAGGCTTTTCGCCAGGTCGATCAAACGGCTGATCATCTCGGCGGTCGATATCGCTTTGTTGGTGTAGCGTGACAGCGCATCTTCCAGCGCCTCGCGGAACTTGCGGCTTTGCACCAGGTTGCTGCGCTCGGTGATGCGGATCTGGTCGTTCAACAGCTTGCGCAGCGTTTGCAGCGCCAGATTTTTCTGCTCCAGCGCCGCCACGCGCTGCAGAAAATCATCGCCCAGGATGTCCAGCCGCGCTTCATCCAGCCCTGCCACGGCAAACAAGTCGATCACGTCGTCGGCATCCACGGCGCCGCCAATGACTTGGCGCACCGCCGCATCCACGTCGCGCTGTCGGCTGTTGGCCGCATGGCGCCCGTCGTCGTCGGCCAGGCGCTTGCGGATCATTGCCGCACAGCGCTGGAAGAACGCGAGGTGCGGCGTGATGGCCGCCGTTTCAGGTCGCGGCACCGCCAGCGCAAAAGCCGTTGCCAGTTCCTTGACCAGTGCGCGAAAGCGTGGCCAGCCGTCGTTTTGGCCCAGCACGTGGTCGATGGCGCGCAGGTACAGCGCCAGCACGTCGTGGGGTTCGGCATGCAAGGCCGCCGCGTAGTCGCAGCCGTGGAAGAAATCGCGCAGCTTCTCGAACGCCGCTTGCATCGCCGGTACGGCCTCGCCTTGCACCTGCCGCACCGCTTCGCCCGTGCCGCCGGCCTGGGTATAGGTGGCCAGCGCATCCGCCAGTTGATCGGCCAGGCCCAGCATGTCCACGATCAACCCGCCGGGCTTGTCGCCGTACACACGATTCACCCGCGCGATGGCCTGCATCAGGTTGTGCCCGGCCAGCGGCTTGTCCAGGTACAGCGTATGCGCTGGTGGGCAGTCAAAACCCGTCAACCACATGTCACACACAATGACCAACCGAAGATCGTCGGCGGGGTCCTTGAAGCGCTCCGCCAGGCGCTTGCGCGCGGCCTTGGTGCGCACGTGGCTGCGCAGCGGCTCGGGGTCATCGCCGCTGCCGGTCACCACCACCTTCATGGCGCCGCGCTCGTCGTCGGCATCGTGCCAGTCGGGGCGCAGCGCGCGGATGGCTTCATACAAACCGGCGGCAATGTCGCGGCTCATGGTCACCACCATGGCCTTGCCTTCCATGGCGGCGCGGCGCTCTTCCCAATGGCAGGCGATGAAAGCCGCCAGGCGCTCGATGCGCTCCGGCGCGCCGACCAGCGACTCCAGCGGTACCCGGTACCTGCCCGGCGCCACCTCGCCGTCACGGTCGGCGTTGACGGCGTATTCGACCTCTTGCTCCGCCACCCGCAAGCCTTCTTCATCGACCTTGAGCTTGACGATGCGCGACTCGTAATAAAGCGGCTTGGTGGCGCCATCCACCACCGCCTGCCGGATGTCGTACACGTCGGCGTATTCACCGAACACGTGGATGGTGTTCTTGTCGTCGCCCTCCAGCGGGGTGCCGGTAAAGCCCACGAAGGTGGCACCCGGCAAGGCTTCACGCATCCAGCGCGCGCCGCCCTCGACAAAGCCGTACTGGCTGCGGTGCGCCTCGTCGGCCATCACCACCACGTTGTGGCGCTCGGAAATCACGCCAGCGCCTTCCGCAAATTTCTGGATGGTGGTGAACACCACACCGCCGGCGGCGCGGTCAAGCAAGTCTTTCAAGTGCGCACGGCCCGCAGCCTGCACCGGCGGCTGGCGCAGCAGCGCGCGCCCCGCGGCGAAGGTGTCGAACAGTTGGTCGTCCAAGTCGTTGCGGTCAGTGATCAGCACCACCGTCGGATTGGCCAGGCGCGGCTCCCGGATCAGGCTGCCTGCCAGCATCAGCATGGTGAGCGACTTGCCCGAGCCCTGCGTGTGCCAGACCACGCCGCCACGCCCGTCACCCTCCGGCTTCAAGTGCGCCAGCACGCTGGCGCGCCCCTTGCGCAGCGCGCGAAACTGGTGGTATCCGGCGATCTTCTTGACGATGTCGCCGCGCTCGTCTTCCTCGAAGGTGACGCAAGCGCGCAGGTAATCGAGCAGCGTGCGCGGCTCCAGCAATCCGCGAATCAAGGCCTCCAGCGTCGGCGCGCCGCCTTCATCGGCCAGCGGCCGCCAGGGCATGTAGCGGCTCGCGCCAGCGGTGATCGAGCCGACGCGCGTCAACAGGCCATCGGACACCGCGCACAGCACGTTGGGCACGAACAGGTCCGGCGTGGTCGCCATGTAGCGCTTGAGCTGAGCCATCGCCACACCCAGATCGGCCTGTTCATCCGCCGGATCTTTCAGCTCGATGACCACCACCGGCAGGCCGTTCAGAAACAGCAGCAGATCCGGGCGAATGCTCTTGCCCGCTGCGCCGGTGATGGTGAGCTGACGCACCGCCAGCCAGTCGTTGGCTTGCGGTTGGTCGAAGTCGACCAGGCGTGCGCAACCACCGCGCATCTCGCCAGACTTCGCGTCGCGATACTCCACCGGTACGCCATCCACCAGCAGGCCGTGCAGCCAGCGGTTGTTTTGAATCAGCGTTGGGTGCGGCGGGTGCGCCAGCGTGCGCGCCACGCCGTCCAAGGTTTCGCGCGGCAGGCGGGGGTTCAGACGTTGCAGCGCGGCGGCCACCCGGGCCTGCAACACCACGTCGGCAAACGACGCGCGCTCTGCCTGCGGCGCGTCAGGCCCCAATTCAGGCCCGTGGCGCAAATCGAATCCCGATTGGCGCAGCAGCCCGAGCGCCCCGAGCTCGACGTCCTGCTCACGTAGCATGGGCAAGCTGCGGTGCTTCAGCCACCTCTGCAAGCGGCTGGAATTCGGCCCCGGTGCAAGGCGCAAAACCGTGTGGCCAGGGCGCCCGCAGCACACACAGCACCCGCATTTGCAAGGGCGCGCCATGGTTCACGCGGGCCACGCGCAAGTCGATGGACTGCATGCCGCTTCGCGCCACCAGGGCGCGCACGTCGCGCGCCAGATAGCGCGGCACGTAACCCAGGCGCAACCGCTCTGCGCCATCGTCCAGAACAGCCACGGCGCGCGGGTCATGCGCGTTGTCGTCTTCCAGCTCCAGACGCAAAACGTCTTGCGCACGCAGCGTCGCCAGCCACTCATGCGCCGACGCGCCGGCATGGCGCAAGCCGTGCAAAAAGAAGTGGTCGCTGTAGCGGCCTTGGGCATCGGCCACGGGCTGGGGAAACACTTCGAGCGCATCGGTCTGGCGGATGCCTTCGGTCACACCCAGCACGGCAAGCGGCGTCGGCGCATTCTTCGGGTCAAAGCCGCTCCACGTCAGCCAGGCCTCGTACTCCGGGCGAGAGCGCGAGAGCAGGCGATTGGCCAGCAACGGAAACAAGGTGCGCGAGCGATACACCGTGCCCAGATCGTCCATGCCCGGGAAGGGGTGAAACCCCGGCAGCGTCAGCGCACCGTGCGTGTAGGCAAAGCGATATTCGCCGTCAACGTGTTCCAGCTTGGCCACGGGCGACCACTCGCCCCTTTCGGCCGAGCCGCCGCGCCATGCGATGAATACGGTCGTGTTCATGGTTCCTCCGGTTGCAGTATCCGCCTTCGGTTCTGGGCCAGCAACTCCGCGGTGAACTGGCGGCAGATCGCCGACATCCGCTCTGGCTGAATCTGCTCCAGGATGTCCGCCACCGCTTCACTCTCGACACCATCGAGCCTCTCCTGCCATGCCCGGGCGGCCTTCGGAACGCGCTGGGCCCAGGCGCGCCAAGCCTCCAGCGTGGACAAGGGCGACGGAGCGACGGCATCGGCGTACAGCGCCGACCTCGCACGGCGGACAAAGTGCGCCACTTGCCGATGGTGGTCGCGGGACGCCAGCCGCTCGGCGCGCTCGGCATCCGAGAGATTGCGCGCCAGCGCCGCGCCATGGTCGAAGCTGGGCGCGAGCAGCAGATGTTGCCCGTCCCACACGGCACCCCAGTTCTCGTGATGGCGGTCCTGATTGGCCACCCAGGCGTCAAGCAGCAGGTAGCCGGCAAAGACGCCCGCCGCATCGTCGATGCCGTCGGGCAGGTTCACGCACCAGCCCGCAGTCGGCATGCGCAGCCTGCGCACCACGTCGAACACCGCATCGATGGTGTGCGCGCGGCTGCGGTAGTGCGGCCCTTGCGCGCCCGGGTAATCGGGGTCGAGCGCCAGCAGCAACTGGTTGCCATGCGCCAGCGCCAGCGGTGGTGGCACGAGCGACGCGCAGACCACGCCCGGCCTATCCTGATCGACGTCGTGCGCCATCTCGTAATGCACGTGCGGCAGGCCCAGCAGCGCGGCCAGCTCGCAGGCGATCTTTTCCGCCCAATCTTCGCCCGTGCCGCGCTCTTCGGCCTTGAACAGCATTCGGGTGTCGCCCTCCAGGTACCAGAACTTGGCTTTGGTGCCCAGGTCTTCCAGCGCTTGGGCGCGCGAGGACTGGATGCGAACGACGGGATACACGGCTACGGCACCGTGGCGGCTTTGCGCTCGGCGTCGCGGACACGGATTTGGCCGCTCAGCAGTTTGGGGAGCAGATAGTCGCGCATTTGGGCGAGCTTGCGGGATTCCAGCATGGTCTGCGCGTACAAGTCGTAGACAGGGCCAATGATGGCGTCGGCCGCCTGCAACACCTTGGGCATCGCGGTGACCACTTGCGCTTCCATGAGGTGACCGCGCTTGATGTGTCCCATCGTGGTGGCCTTGCCTGCCGCGATGGTGCGGAACCACGGCAAATGTTGTTGAACCCAAAGCAGGCAAAGCCAACTCGGGTGTTCGTCGGAGGCCACCTTGAACAGGTGTTGATTCAACGCGCCCTTACCGCCAAACCAGAATGCCGCTTCCAGCGTGCCTGACCACGAAAACAACAGGTCACCGTCGCCAATCACGTACTGCTCGGGCACGTCACCATTGGCCAAATCGGCGCCATCGGTGGAACCCTTGCGAAGCTGCGCAATCTTGATGACGGGCAGGTCGTCGTCATCGCCGCGCGGCGGGTACTTTTGCAGTGCCAAGCCGTTGAGAAAGGTCGCAGCGTTCGCAAGCGCTTTTACCTCCCACCCTTCCGGTACAGGGCCGATGTCGGAATCGACGAAGCAGGTGGGCAGCGCGTCGAAGACGGGCTGCGGCATGGAGGGAAAGCGGGTGGCGCCTGCGGCCTTGGCCTTGACCGGCTCGAAGTCCACGAACCAGGCGCGGAAGATGGCCTGCGCCAGCTTTTCCAGCGCCAGCGCCGTGCGCCGGTTCTGCTCGATCTTGTCGTCCAGCGCGCCGAGGACGCTGGCGATGGCGCGTTGCTCGGCGATCGGCGGAAGCGAGATTTCCATGTTTCGCTGATCCGACAAACTCACATAGTCCGCCATATCGGTCTGGCCTTTCAGGCCAGCAACTTGGTACCCGAACTCGCTCCCGTGCATCCAAAAATAGAGCCACCGGGAATCGATAGCCTCCTGATTAAGACTTCGCCAGTAGCAGAGTTGTGGCGAGTAGACGAACCGCGGCGTAGTCAAGCGGACGAGTGCAAGGCGACCAACAGTACCTTTAGAAGTGAACACTACGTCACCCGGCTGGCTAACCTTGTCTCCAACTTTTGCGATTTCCTTCACAGGAAACCGATCGGCATCCACAAAGTGGAAACCGCTATTGATGTTTCCAGCGCGTGCAAATGGAAGGCCTTCGCCGGACAGTTCGGAGTTCTTCGCACGGTAGCCATCGCCAATAGCCAATTTTCCGTCCGCGATCAGATTACGTGTAGTGCAGGGAACCCAGTTTTCGCTTGCGTGCACACCGATCACGTAGCAACTCCGTCGCTGCTAAGCATGGCCAGTTGCTGGCGTATTTCGCCGGTCAACCGTTGGTCTTCAACAAAGCACCGCTCCAACTCCGCCAATAGCCGCGGATATTTCTCCTCGAACGGCTCCCCGTCGTCTTCCTGCGCCTCCGCGCCGACGTAGCGCCCCGGCGTCAGGACGAAGCCCTGTTTGGCGATACCTTCGATGGTGGTGGCCTTGCAGAAGCCCGGCTCGTCTTCGTAGTACCAGCCGCCGTGCTCGCTCTCATTCCACCAGTCGGGCGCGGGCTCGCCGCGCCACTGGCGGTAGGCGTAGACGATGCGGCCAATGTCGGTGTCCATGTTCGGATCGCCCAGGCCATCGGGCAGCCGGGTTTGGCCATCGTCGCCGCCGGTGAGCACGCGCAGCGTCCGGGTCTGCAGGGTGCCGAGCTTGCGCGCGTCCAGAAATAAGGTTTCGCCCTGGCGGTTGCGGCCGCCGTGCTTCAAGTTGCGGCCGGTCTTGTCGCGGGTGAGAAACCACAGGCAGGCGGGGATGCCGGTGGTCAGGAAAAGCTGCGCCGGCAGGGCCACGATGCAATCGACCAGATCGGCTTCGACGATCTTGCGGCGTATCTCGCCTTCGCCGCCGCTGCCCGACGACAGCGAGCCGTTGGCCATAACGAAGCCGGCCACGCCGCCGCCGTGGCCGTTGGGCGGGGCCAAGTGGTGGATGAAGTGCTGAATCCAGGCGTAGTTGGCGTTGCCAGCGGGCGGGGTGCCAAACTTCCAACGCACGTCGTTTTCCAACAATTTGGCCGACCAGTCGGAAATGTTGAACGGCGGATTGGCCAGGATGTAATCGGCCTTCAGATCAGGGTGCAGGTCGCGCAGGAAGGAATCGGCCGGCTGCGCGCCAAGGTTGGCCTCGATACCTTGGATGGCCAGGTTCATGTGCGCCAGGCGCCAGGTGGTGGGGTTGGACTCTTGCCCGAAGACGTGAATATCGGTGGCTTGTCCGCCGTGTGCTTCGACGAAACGCTCGGACTGCACGAACATGCCCGCCGAGCCGCAGCATGGGTCATACACGCGCCCGTTGTAGGGTTCGAGCATTTCCACCAACAGGCGCACGATGCAGCGCGGGGTGAAAAATTCGCCGCCGAGCTTGCCTTCGGCCTGGGCAAATTTGCCGAGGAAGTATTCATACACACGGCCCAGGGTGTCGCGCGCGCGGCTGGCGCTGCCCTTGAAGCCGATGCCAGCGATCAGGTCGATCAGCCCCTTCATCTTCTCGGGCGCAATGCCGCGGCGGGCGTAGTCGCGCGGCAGCTTGCCCTTGAGCTTGGGGTTGTCGCGCTCCACCGCCAGGATGGCGTCGTCGATCAGCGTGGCGATGTCGGCGCGCGTGGCCTGGTTTTGCAGGTTTTGCCAGCGCGCCTCGGGCGGCACCCAGAAGACACGCTCGGCGGTGTATTCGTCGCGGCTTTCCAGCAGGGCTTCGAGCTGCGCGCCTTTGATGCCATCGGCTTCGAGTTCCGCCTTCAATTCATCGCGGCGCGCAGCGAACGAGTCGGAGATGTATTTCAGGAACAAGAGGCCGAGCACGACGTGCTTGTATTCGGCGGCGTCGATCTGGCCGCGCAGGGTGTCGGCGGCTTTCCACAGGGTGTCGGCGTAGGCCAGGTCGGAATCGTGGGGCTGGGTGGGGTTCATCGTGCTTGCTGGTCTGGACCGCCGCGCAGGTTACCAAAGTCGCTTCGACCATCCCGAAGGGGGTCTGCTACCGCCGGTTGACCAGCCAGATCCCCGGCAGGATCAACAGCAGCCCCACCACGTGATAGAGGTGGACGGGCTCGCCCAGGATGGCCCAGGCCATCACCGCCGCGTAGGGCGGGTTCAGGTAGAGCACGGCGCCGGCGCGGGCCGCGCCCAGCTCGCGCACCATGAAGGCGTAGCACAGGTAGGCGCCAAAGCCCGGCAGCGCGGCGGCGGCCAGCACCAGGCCCAGGCCCTGCCAGGAGAGCGTCGGCAGCGCTGCGGTGGCGGCCTCCCAGGCCACCATGGGCAGCATGACCAGCACGCCCCAGGCGCTCATCACCGCCAGGCGCCCCATGTCCGACAGCGGCGAGCGCCAGCGCTTGAGCAAGATGGTGAAGAAGGCCCAGGCCAGCATCGCGCCCACCATCCACAGGTCGCCCGCCGCCCATTGCAGCTGCGTCAGCGCGCCCCAGCGCCCGCGCAGCACCACGTGCACCACGCCCGCCAGCGCCAGCGCCACGCCGCAGGCCTGCAGGGCGGTGAAGGATTCCTTGAGCCACAGGCGCGAGATCAGCGCGATCATCACCGGCGAGATCGCATAGATCAGCGCCATGTTGGTGGCGTTGGTGCTCTGCCCGGCCAGATACACCCAGGCGCCGCAGATCCACATGCCCAGCGCGCCCAGCACCAGCATGTGGCGCCAGTCGGCCAGCACCGCGCGCCGGTGCTGCCACAGCTCGCGCCAGGCCACGGCGCCAAAGGCCAGGCCCGCCAGCAGCCAGCGTTCCGCGGCCAGCGTGTTGGGCGCTATCACCCCGGGGGCACTGCGGGCAATCAGGAAGTTGAAGCCCCACAGCAGGGGCACGACGAAGATCAGCGCGACGGCCAGCTGTGCACGCCGGGATGGGCTCATGGGTTTGAATTAAAACGGGCTCAAACGCTTGCCTGGCAAGCGCTGGCAGCTATTAAAAAGAAGGCTGCCATGCGGAGCGGATGGCGCCATTAGAACACCGTTCAGGCGCCCGCCGCCCCGCCCGGGACAGGCCCGCATCAGGCTGGCGACGGGCGCAGCGCAGCGCGCACTGCAGCGGCGCGGCGCAGGCGGCACAATGTCCGCATGAGCACAGGCAAGCGCGCATCCATCGTTGATTCCCGCCGCATCGGCCGCTTGCCGCCGGCGCACGAAGGCGCACTCGAAGCGGCCACCGGCGAACTGCGCGACCTGCGTGGGCGGCCGCTGCGCGACCTGCGCATCAGCGTCACCGACCGCTGCAACTTCCGCTGCACCTACTGCATGCCCAAGGAGATCTTCGGCGGCGACTACGCCTTCCTGCCGCAGGCAAGCCTGCTCACCTTCGAGGAGATCACCCGGCTGGCGCGCCTGTTCCTGGCGCATGGCGTGCACAAGATCCGCCTGACCGGGGGCGAGCCCCTGGTGCGCAAGGGCATTGAAGACCTGGTGGCCATGCTGGCCGGGCTGCGCACCACCGAGGGCCAGCCGCCCGAGATCACGCTGACCACCAATGGCTCGCTGCTGGCCAAAAAGGCGCGCGGCCTGAAGGCCGCCGGCCTGTCGCGCGTGACGGTGAGCCTGGACAGCCTGGACGAAGCGGTGTTCCAGGCGATGAACGACGTGGGCTTTCCGGTGGCGGGCGTGCTCGCGGCCATCGACGCGGCACAGGCGGCGGGCTTCGAGCGCATCAAGGTCAACATGGTGGTCAAGCGCGGCACCAACGACCAGGAGATCGTGCCGATGGCGCGGCACTTTCGCGGCAGCGGCATCACGCTGCGCTTCATCGAATTCATGGACGTGGGCAGCACCAACCACTGGCGCATGCAGCAGGTGCTGCCCTCTCGGGAGGTGCTGGCGCGCCTGCAGGCCGAGTTTCCGCTGGTGCCGCTGCAGCCTTCGGCTGCGGGCGAGACCGCCGAGCGCTGGGGCTATGCGGGTGCGGACGGCCAGTTCGACCCGGCGCTGGGCGAGGTCGGCTTCATCAGCAGCGTGACCAAGGCGTTTTGCGGCACCTGCAACCGCATACGGCTTTCCACCGAAGGCCAGCTCTTCACCTGCCTGTTCGCCACCCAGGGCTGGGACCTGCGCGCCCTGGTGCGCGGCGGCGCGACGGATGCGCAGCTCTCGCAAGCCATCGCCGACATCTGGCATGGGCGCAACGACCGCTATTCCGAACTGCGCGCCAGCCTGCCGCACCAGGAGGGCGACGGCGATGGCCCGCGGCGCATAGAGATGAGCTACATCGGCGGTTGATACCCGCAGACACTCGCATGAGCTACAACCCCACCCACCTTGCCCAGGCCCCCACGCGCGAAGCCGTGGACCAGCTGGCGGGCGCCGCGCTGCTGGAGTTCGGCACGCCCTGGTGCGGCCACTGCGCGCGCGCCCAGCCGCTGATCGAGGCGGCGCTCGGCGCCCATCCCGAGGTGCAGCATCTGAAGGTGGAAGACGGCCCGGGGCGCAAGCTCGGACGCAGCTACGGCGTCAAGCTCTGGCCGACGCTGATCTTCCTGAAGGACGGCGCGGAAGTCGCGCGCCTGGTGCGCCCGCAGAGCCAGAGCGCGATCGGCGAGGCGCTTGCGGCGCTCGCGCCTCAGTCGTCCTCGGGCGCAAGCCCCGGGAACAAGACCTCGATATAGCCCAGCTGCGTCAGGTCGCGCATGCGCATCGGGTAGAGCTTGCCGATCAGGTGGTCGCATTCGTGCTGCACCACGCGGGCGTGAAAGCCCTCGGCCTCGCGCTCGATGGGCTCGCCAAAAGGGTCGAAGCCGCTGTAGCGGATGCGCGTGAAGCGCGGCACCTTGCCGCGCAGGCCGGGCACGGACAGGCAGCCCTCCCAATCCAGCGTCTCCTCCTCGCCCAGCGGCGTGATCACCGGGTTCAGCAGCACCGTGCGCGCAAAGGGCGGCTGGTCCGGATAGCGCGGATTGGGCTGGCCGCTGCCGAAGACCACGAGTTGCAGATCGACCCCGATCTGCGGCGCCGCCAGCCCCGCGCCATTGGCCGCCTGCATGGTCTCGATCAGGTCGCGCACCAGGGTGTGCAGCGCATCGGTGTCGAACTCGCGCACCGGCTGGGCCACGCGCAAGAGGCGCGGGTCGCCCATTTTCAGGATGGTGTGTATGGTCATAGTGCAGCGCAGCATACATCGTGGGCACAATCGTGGGCGTGATGGAAAGCCCGCCACAGCCGCCTGCGCTGCCCGACCTGCCGCCCCCTCCTCCCGCGCCGGTGCGCTGGCTGCTGCTGGCGCTGGCGCTGCTGAGCCTGGCCACCGGCATCGTCGGCATCTTCCTGCCGGGGCTGCCCACCACCGTCTTCATCCTGATCGCCGCCTGGGCCGCGGCGCGCAGCTCGCCGCGCCTGCATGCCTGGCTGTGGCGCCACCGCCTGTTTGGCCCCATGCTGCGCAACTGGGCCGACGGCGGGCGCGTGAGCCGGCGCGCCAAGTGGAGCGCCACCCTGGTCATGGGCAGCACTGCGCTGATCCTGGCCATGGTCAACGCGCCGAACTGGGCGCGCTGGTTCGCCTGGATCAACATGGCCTGCGTGCTGGTCTGGCTGTGGTATCGGCCTGAGCCCCAAGCATGAACTGCGCCACCCCGGGCACCGGAAACCCGCGGTTTTCACGCTAGAATCTCGCTCTTGTTCCTCGATAGCTCAGTCGGTAGAGCGACGGACTGTTAATCCGCAGGTCCCTGGTTCGAGCCCAGGTCGAGGAGCCACCGAATTTCCGCAGCCGCCCCCGCAGCGCGCCTGCCCGCAGCGCATATTCCTCGATAGCTCAGTCGGTAGAGCGACGGACTGTTAATCCGCAGGTCCCTGGTTCGAGCCCAGGTCGAGGAGCCACCACCCCGCCTTCCCCTGCAAAGCCGCCGCCCGGGCCCGGCCGGCTTGCAGGGTCCGGACAAAATAGAACGATCGTGCTTTTTTGTCCGTCGCGCACATACAATGCAAGGTTCAATACCATCGGGTATTGCCGCACCGCACCCTGAGGACAGACCCACCATGACCAACGAAGAACTCCTGAGCACCTACGGACCGCGCGAGTCGATGGAATACGACGTGGTGATCGTCGGCGCCGGCCCCGGGGGGCTGGCGACGGCCATCCGCCTCAAGCAGCAGGCGGCGGCGCACAGCAAGGAGGTGTCGGTGGTGGTGCTGGAAAAGGGCTCGGAGCCGGGCGCGCACATCCTCTCGGGCGCGATCGTCGATCCGCGCGCGCTCACCGAGCTGATTCCCGACTGGAAGGCCAAGGGCGCACCACTGAACCAGCCGGTGACCGAGGACGCCTACGTCTTCCTGGGCGGGCAAGGCGGCTCGTTTCGCATCCCCAACCTGTTCCTGCCGCCGTTTGCCAACAACCACGGCAACTACATCGTCAGCCTGGGCGACGTCACCCGCTGGCTCGCGGCGCAGGCCGAGGCGCTGGGCGTGGAGATCTTCCCGGGCTTTGCCGCGGCCGAGGTGCTGTACACCGAGGACGGCGCGGTCAGGGGCGTGGCCACGGGCAACATGGGCCTGGGCAAGGACGGCAAGCCGACCGACCACTTCCAGCTCGGCATGGAGCTGCTGGGCAAGTACACCGTGTTTGCCGAGGGTGCGCGCGGGCACCTGGGCAAGCAGCTGATCGCGCGCTACAAGCTTGACGAAGGGCGCGACCCGCAGTCCTGGGGCCTGGGCGTCAAGGAGCTCTGGGAGATCGACCCCGAGCGCCACCAGCCCGGCCTGGTGGTGCACACCGCCGGCTGGCCCATGGACCCGAGCACCTACGGCGGCGGCTTCATCTACCACCTGGACGGCAACCGCGTGGCGCTGGGCTTCGTCACCGGGCTGAACTACAGCAACCCCTATCTGAGTCCGTTCGAGGAATTCCAGCGCTGGAAGACCCACCCCAACGTGCGCTGGTATCTGGAAAACGCCAAGGGCGAGGTGACGGGCAAGCGCCTGTCCTACGGCGCGCGCGCGATCAACGCCAGCGGCATCAATGCCCTGCCCAAATTCGTCTTCCCGGGCGGCGCGCTGATCGGCTGCAACGCCGGCTTCCTGAACGTCAGCCGCATCAAGGGCAGCCATTCGGCGATCAAGACCGGCATGCTCGCGGCCGACGCGGCCTTTGCCGCGGTCACCGCCGGACGCCAGCACGACGAACTGAAGAACTACACCCTGGGTTTCGAGAACAGCTGGCTCTACCCCGAGCTGCAAAAGGACCGCAACTTCAAGAACTGGTTCCGCTGGGGCCTGTCGGTGGGCACGCTGATGAACGGCTTCGAGCAGTACGTGCTGCGCGGGCACTTCCCCTGGACGCTGCACCGCAAGAAGCCGGACTACGCCTACCTCAAGCCGGCCAGCGAATGCACGCCCATCGACTACCCCAAGCCCGACGGCAAGCTGACCTTCGACCGCCTCTCCAGCGTCTTCGTGAGCAACACCAACCACGAGGAGAACCAGCCCTCGCACCTGACGCTCAGGGACGCCTCGGTGCCGGTGGACATCAACCTGGCCACCTACGCCGGGCCCGAGGCGCGCTACTGCCCCGCCGGGGTGTACGAGTTCGTCGACGACGGCAAGGGCGGCCAGCGCCTGCAGATCAATGCGCAGAACTGCGTGCACTGCAAGACCTGCGACATCAAGGACCCGACGCAGAACATCGTCTGGGTCGCGCCCGAAGGCGGCGGCGGACCCAACTATGCGTCGATGTAGATTTGACGAAAATCAAACAAGGGTATTCCCTTACACGCCCCTGACAGGGGCGTTTTTCATGGTGTCACTGACGTACACTCGCGCCCACGGCGTCCCGGCGGGCACACCCTGCCGGGCCGCGTGACCACCAGCAAATTCCCCAACAAGGAGATCTTCATGAAGCAATTGCCCTGGATGACCCTGGGTGCACTTACCTTGGCGTTCGCCGCCATTGCCCCAGCCAGCGCACAGGAAAAGTCGGTTGCCGTGACCGCCATCGTCGAGCACCCCGCACTGGATGCGGTGCGCGACGGCGCCAAGGATGCGCTCAAGGCCGCCGGCTTTGAAGAAGGCAAGAACCTGAAGTGGCAGTACCAGAGCGCCCAGGGCAACACCGGCACCGCCGCGCAGATCGCGCGCAAGTTCATCGGTGACAAGCCCGACGTGATCATCGCCATCGCCACGCCGTCGGCCCAGGCCGTGGTGGCCGCGACCAAGAACGTGCCGGTGGTGTTCTCCGCCGTGACCGACCCGGTGGCCGCCAAGCTGGTCCCGAGCTGGGACGCTTCGGGCACCAACGTGACGGGCGTGTCCGACCTGCTGGCCATGGACAAGCAGGTCGAGCTGATCAAGAAGGTGGTGCCCGACGCCAAGCGCCTGGGCATCGTCTACAACCCGGGCGAAGCCAACTCGGTGGTCGTCGTCAAGGAGCTCAAGGAGCTGCTGCCCAAGATGGGCATGACGCTGGTCGAAGCCTCGGCCCCGCGCTCGGTGGACGTGGGCAGCGCCGGGCGCAGCCTGGTGGGCAAGGTGGACGCGATCTACAACAGCACCGACAACAACGTGGTGTCGGCCTACGAGTCGCTGGTGAAGGTGGCGCAGGAAGCCAAGATCCCGCTGATCGCCGCCGACTCCGACAGCGTCAAGCGCGGCGCCATCGCCTCGCTGGGCGTGAACTACCGCGACCTGGGCGAGCAGACCGGCCGCATGGTGGCGCGCATCCTCAAGGGCGAAAAGCCCGGCGACATCAAGCCCGAGGTCAGCACCAAGCTCGAGCTGTTCGTGAACCCCGGCGCCGCCGAAAAGCAGGGCGTGAAGCTCTCGGACGAGTTCATCAAGTCGGCGACGACCATCGTCAAGTAAGTGTGAGGGCGCAGCTGCTGCGCCACCCCCCTCGGGCAGAAACCGTGCACCCCATGGCTTCTGCCCGTTTTCGTCTGTGAGTCCCCCATGTCCCTGTTTTCCTTTCTCGGCGCCATCGAGATCGGGCTGATCTTTGCCCTGGTCGCGCTGGGTGTCTATATCTCGTTTCGGCTGCTGCGCTTTCCCGACCTGACGGTGGACGGCAGCTTCCCGCTGGGCGGCGCGGTCTGCGCGGTGATGATCCAGGCGGGCTACAGCCCCTACGTGGCCACGATAGGTGCCACGCTGGCGGGCGCCGTGGCCGGCTACATCACCGGCTGGCTCAACGTGCGCCTGCGCATCATGGACCTGCTCGCCTCCATCCTGATGATGATCGCGCTGTTCTCGGTCAACCTGCGCATCATGGGCGGGCCCAACATTCCGCTGATCAACGACCCGACCATGTTCACGCTGCTGCAGCCCGAGGGGCTGGAGGACTACTGGTCGCGCCCGATGATCCTGCTGGTGATCATCATCATCGCCAAGTTCGCCGCCGACTGGTTCTTCTCCACCGAGCGCGGCCTGGCGATCCGCGCCACCGGCTCCAACGCACGCATGGCGCGCGCCCAGGGCATCAACACCGGCGCCATGGTGCTGCTGGGCATGGCCATCTCCAACGCGCTGGTGGGCCTGGCTGGTGCGCTGTTTGCCCAGACCCAGGGCGGCGCCGACATCTCCATGGGCATAGGCACCATCGTCATCGGCCTGGCCGCGGTGATCGTGGGCGAGGCCATCCTGCCTTCGCGCCGGCTGGTGTATGCGACGCTGGCGGCCATC
This sequence comes from Comamonas flocculans, assembly GCF_007954405.1. NCBI lineage: Bacteria > Pseudomonadati > Pseudomonadota > Betaproteobacteria > Burkholderiales > Comamonadaceae > Comamonas > Comamonas flocculans. The sequence goes on from NZ_CP042344.1 coordinate 141,209, forward strand.
ATCGGGGCCATCGTCTACCGCTTCTTCATCGCCGCCGCGCTCAACAGCGACTTCATCGGCCTGAAGGCGCAGGACCTGAACCTGGTCACCGCGGTGCTGGTGACGCTGGCGCTCGTGGTGCCCAACCTCAAGCGCATGCTGCAGCACAAGCGGCTGCCCGAAGCGCCCAAGAGCCTGTGAAGAGGACGGATACCGACATGCTGAGCGCAAAAGAACTCTTCATCACCTTCAACCCCGGCACACCGATCGAGACCAAGGCGCTGCGCGGCATGTCGCTGGAAATTCCGGCGGGCCAGTTCGTCGCCGTGATCGGCTCCAACGGCGCGGGCAAATCCACCTTCCTGAACGCCATCTCGGGCGGCCTGGCGGTGGATTCGGGCAGCATCATGATCGACGGCCTGGAGGTGACCAACGAGCCGGTGTGGACGCGCGCGCAGCGCGTGGCCCGCGTCTTCCAGGACCCCATGGCCGGCACCTGCGAAGACCTGAGCATCGAGGAGAACATGGCCCTGGCCCAGCAGCGCGGCACCAAGCGCGGGCTGCATTCGGCGGTGAAGAAGTCCGAGCGCGAGATGTTCCGCGAACGCCTGGCCATCCTCGGCCTGGGGCTGGAAAACCGCCTGACCGACCGCATCGGCCTGCTCTCGGGCGGACAGCGCCAGGCCGTGAGCCTGCTCATGGCCTCGCTGCAGCCCTCGCGCATCCTGCTGCTGGACGAGCACACCGCGGCGCTCGATCCGCGCACCGCGGACTTCGTGCTCAAGCTCACGCAGCGCATCGTCAGCGAGAACAAGCTGACCACCATGATGGTCACGCACTCCATGCGCCAGGCGCTGGACGTGGGCGATCGCACCGTCATGCTGCACCAGGGCCAGGTGGTGTTGGACGTCGCGGGCGAAGAGCGCTCGCGCCTGGACGTGCCCGACCTGCTCAGGATGTTCGCCAAGGTGCGCGGCGAAGAGCTGGCGGACGACGCGCTGCTGCTGGGCTGATACGCAAAAACAGGAGCTGCCTGCGCGCACCAGGAAAGGGTTTCAGGTTGTAAAGATCCCGAAACCCTTGCCGCACCTGCGCAAGCAGCTCCTTTTTTTATGGAGCTTCGGCCCTGACCGGCCGCGCCGCGCCGGAAAACCTGCGCCCCACGAAGACGGTGGCGACGACGGCCAGCGCAAAGCCCAGCGACAGCGCGTCGATGTGCTCGCCCAGCAGGGGCACGGCAAACACCATGGCCAGAAACGGCTGCAGCAGCAGCACCTGGCTCACGCGCATCGTGCCGCCCCACTGCAGCCCGCGAAACCACGCGAAAAAGCCCGACCACATCGACACCGCCCCCACGTAGACCAGGCCGGCCCAGGCCGGCCAACGCACCGCAGCGAGCGCCGGCCCCTCGGGCCAGAGCCACAGCGCCAGCGGCAGCGAGGCGGGCAGCGCCAGCGCGCACATCCAGCAGATCACCCGCTCGGCGCCGAGTTCTGGCGTGACCTGGGCGCCATAGACGTACCCAAATGACGATGCCAGTACCGCGCCGGCCAGCAGCAGGTCGGCCGCAGCAAAGCCGAAGCCGCCCTCCGCGCCCGCGCGGATCAGCGAAAACACCACCACCAGCGCCACGCCCAGCAGCGCGCAGAGCCAGAAGCCCAGGCGCTCACGCTCATGCAGCACGACGGCGGCAAACACCGCCGTGGCCAGCGGAATGACCGCGACGATCACCGCCGCATGCACCGCCGTGACGCTGCGCAGCGCCAGCGCCGCCAGCAGCGGCCACAGCAGCACGTTGCCCAGCAGCGCCAGCAGCAGCGGGCGCCATTGGTGGCGCGCCGGCCAGGGCGAGCGCGTCCAGAGCAGAAAGGCGAGCGACAGCAGCCCCGCCAGCGCCGCTCTGCCGGCGGTGACGAACCAGGGGCTGAGCTGCGGGTCGGCATCCGAGCCCGTGGCCAGGCGCGTAGCCGGCACGGTGACGGAAAACAGCACCATGCCGAACACGCCCAGCCAGAAGCCCAGGCGCTGGCGCGCGGCGGTATGCGCCGCCATCAAAAGGCCGCAATCCCCGTGATCGCCCGCCCCAGGATCAGCGCATGGATGTCGTGCGTGCCCTCGTAGGTGTTGACCACCTCCAGGTTCACCAGATGGCGCGCCACGCCGAACTCGTCGCTGATGCCGTTGCCGCCCATCATGTCGCGCGCCTGGCGTGCGATGTCCAGCGCCTTGCCGCAGGAGTTGCGCTTGACGATGGAGGTCAGCTCCACCGCCGGCTCGCCCTCTTCCTTCAGGCGTCCCAGGCGCAGGCAGGCCTGCAGGCCCAGGGTGATCTCGGTCAGCATGTCGGCGAGCTTCTTCTGCACGAGCTGGTTGGCCGCCAGCGGCTTGCCGAACTGCTGGCGGTCGATCACGTACTGGCGCGCGCGGGCGTAGCAATCCTCGGCTGCGCCCAGTGCCCCCCAGGCAATGCCGAAACGCGCGCTGTTCAGGCAGGTGAACGGGCCCTTCAGGCCGCGCACCTCGGGGAAGGCGTTTTCCTCGGGGCAGAAGACCTCGTCCATCACGATCTCGCCGGTGATGCTCGCGCGCAGGCCCACCTTGCCGTGGATCGCCGGGGCCGAGAGGCCCTTGGCGCCTTTTTCCAGCACGAAGCCGCGTATCGCGCCTTCGTCGTCCTTGGCCCAGACGACGAACACGTCGGCGATCGGGCTGTTGGTGATCCACATCTTGGAGCCCGTGAGCTGGTAGCCGCCACTCACCTTTCTGGCGCGCGTGGCCATGCTGCCGGGGTCCGAGCCATGGTTGGGCTCGGTCAGGCCAAAGCAACCTATCAGCTCGCCGGCAGCCAGTCTGGGCAAGTATTTCTGCTTCGTCGCCTCGCTGCCAAATGCATTGATCGGCACCATCACCAGCGAGGACTGCACGCTCATCATCGAGCGGTAGCCCGAATCCACGCGCTCCACCTCGCGCGCAATCAGGCCGTAGCTGACATAGCCCAGGCCGGCGCCGCCGTACTGCTCGGGGATGGTGGCGCCCAGCAGGCCCAGCTCGCCCATCTCGCGGAAGATGGCCGCATCGGTCTGTTCGTGGCGAAAGGCCTGCTGCACGCGTGGCAGCAAGCTGTCCTTGCAGTAGGCGGCGGCGGCGTCCTGCACCGCGCGCTCTTCGGGCGTGAGCTGCTCGCTCAGCGCGAACGGGTCATTCCAGTCGAAAGGCCGTCGGCTCTTGGTCATGTGCAATCCTCCAGATAGCGGTTGTCAGGCAGCGCGGCGCTGGTACCAGGTGCAGCCGTCCTCGCCCTGGCGCGCCTGCACCTCGCCGCGCACCAGCAGGTAGTTCAGGTGGGCCAGCGCCTCACCCGTGGCCAGGCCCATGAGTATCTGGTCCGCGGTCACGGGCCGCGCAAACAGCGCGCCGAACACGTCCACCACGCGCCGCGGCTCGCCCAGCGCCTGCCTGAGCCGCGCGAGCGACTCCTGGTGGCTGCGCGCCAGTTGCGCCAGGCGCTCGTGCAGGCCGCGGAAGGGCCGATTGTGCGCGGGCAGCACCAGCACGTCGTCGGCCACCTCGCGCCGCAGCTTCTCCAGCGACGCGAGCCAGTCGCCCAGCGGGTCGGCGTCGGGCTCGGTCGGGTAGACCGAGACGTTGGACGAGATGCCCGCCAGCACCTGGTCGCCCGAGACCAGCAGCTTGCGCTCGGGGCAGTACAGGCAGGCGTGTTCGGGCGAATGCCCGCGGCCCATGACCACGCGCCAGCGGTAGCCGCCGATGTCGATCTCCTCGCCATCGGTGAGGCGCCGGAAGCTGTCGGGCATGGTGTAGATGGTCTTGCCGAAGCCGCCAAAGCGCGTCTTGTAGGTCTCTATCGCCTCGTCGTCCCAGCCGGCGCGGCGGTAGAAGTCGATCGCGTCCTCCGGCGCCTCGCGCCCGGTGTCGGCCACCAGCGCGCGGCAGCTCAGGTATTCCAGGCGGCTGATCCACAGCCGGCAGCCGAACTTGCGCGTGAGCCAGCCGGCCATGCCGATGTGGTCCGGGTGCATGTGCGTGATGAACACGCGCGTGACCGGGCCGCCGAGCGCGCCGGCAAACAGCGCGCGCCAGGCGTCCAGCGTCACCGTGGACCAGATGCCGGTATCCACCAGCGCCCAGCCCTCGCCGTCGCGCAGCGCCCACAGGTTGATGTGGTTGAGCGAATACGGCAGCGGCATGCGTATCCAGTACACGCCATCGGCCACCTCGCTGACCTCCCCCAGCCCCGGGGCTTCGCCACAGGGGTAGCTCAAGCCCTGGGGCTGGGCCGCGGCGGCGGTTTGCTTGCTCATCGTGCTCTCTCCCGGCCTGGCGCGGCGCGCCCGGGCCGCATCACTGGCCAAACCGGACATTTTGCGGCAATCGCGCCACACGGTGGGGCCGGCGCTGTCGCCTTGGTTCGCGCAGGCGCGGGCGGCGCCCAAAAGCCACGTAGAATCGCCCCCCGTCAGGAGAGAGCGCCACCACCCGCACGGTGCGGCGCCGCCGAAGGCGCGAGGCCATGTGCCCAAACGCTCAGGCAAAAGGACTGGCAAGTGCCCCGCCTGGCGGGGCGCATCCCTGCTGGAGAGAGGGGCTCGTGGTGATCCACCGCGCGCCTCCACCGAAGGAGCAAGCGCGGCATCATCCGCGTGAATCTCTCAGGTAAAGCGGACAGCCGGGCATGCCCACACCCCATGGTGTGGCGTGCCGTTTCCATCAAGGAGTCCGCGCTTGTCCGATACTGCCCTGCTCACCACACCGCTGGCCGGCCTGCACCAGGAACTGGGTGCACGCATGGTGCCGTTTGCCGGCTATCAAATGCCGGTGCAATACCCCGCCGGCCTGATGGCCGAACACCTGCATACGCGCGAACACGCGGGACTGTTCGACGTCTCGCACATGGGCCAGCTCAGGATCAAGGGCGCTGACGCCGCCGCCGCGCTGGAAACTCTGATGCCCGTGGACGTGGCGGGTCTGGGCCTGGGCAAGCAGCGCTACGGCCTGCTGCTGAACGACGCGGGCGGCATCATCGACGACCTGATGTTCTTGCGCGAGGCCGACGACGTCTTCTTCCTGATCGTCAACGGCGCCTGCAAGCTGGGCGACATCGCCCACATGCGCGAGAAGATCGGCGCACGCTGCACCATCGAGACCCTGCCCGAGCAGGGCCTGCTGGCGCTGCAGGGCCCGCAGGCCGCCGCCGCACTGGCGCGCCTGGTGCCGGCCGTGGAGCAGCTCGTGTTCATGAACGGCATCCACACCGACTGGCAGGGTACGCCGCTGTTCATCACGCGCAGCGGCTACACCGGCGAAGACGGCTTTGAAATCTCCGTGCCCGGCGACCGGGCCGAGGCCCTGGCCCGCGCCCTGCTGGCGCAGCCCGAGGTCAAGCCGGTGGGCCTGGGTGCGCGCAATTCCCTGCGCCTGGAAGCCGGCCTGTGCCTGTACGGCAACGACATCGACGCCACCACCACCCCGCCCGAAGCCGGCCTGAACTGGGCCATCCAGAAGGTGCGGCGCAGCGGCGGCGAGCGCGCCGGCGGCTTTCCGGGCGCGGACAAGGTACTGGCGCAGATCGCCGACCCCGCCACCCTCACGCGCAAGCGCGTGGGCCTGGTGGCGCTGGAGCGCGTGCCGGTGCGCGAGCACACGCCGCTGCACGAAGCGGGCGGCGCCGCGATAGGCACCATCACCAGCGGGCTGCTGGCGCCGTCACTGGGCAAACCCATCGCCCTGGGCTACCTGCCGCCGGCGTTTGCCGCCGTCGGCACGCGCGTGGACGCCCTGGTGCGCGGCAAGCCCGTGCCCATGGAAGTGGCCGCCACCCCCTTTCTCGCGCCGCGCTACCACCGCGGATAGTCACAATCGCCCTTTTTCACCCTCTAGCAACGGAGCACCCCATGAGCATCAAGTATTCCAAGGACCATGAATGGGTCGATTCCTCCAACGCCGCGGCCGCCATCGTCGGCATCACCGCGCATGCGCAGGATGCGCTGGGCGACGTGGTCTTCGTCGACCTGCCCGAAGTGGGCAAGACCTATGCGGCCGGCGACGTGGCCGGCGTGGTCGAATCGGTCAAGGCCGCGTCCGACATCTACATGCCGGTGTCGGGCGAAGTCGTGGAAGTCAACGAGCAGCTGCGCGAGAACCCCTCGCTGGCCAACACCGACCCCACGGGCGCGGGCTGGTTCTTCAAGGTCAAGCTGAGCCAGGCCGACGAGCTGGCCGGCCTGCTGGACGAGGCCGCCTACCAGGACTTCACCAAGGCGTGAGGCGCGCACGGGAGCCGGCAGGCGGGAGCCCGCCGCCGTCCCCAGGCCTGAAGCGCCGCCCTGAGAGCTATTGAAAACAGAGTATCCCGCGCTTTGTCTGCGCGGGTTTCAAGCACTTTTGACCTCAATCTTCCCATGCCTGCCCTGCCCCTGTCCGCGCTGGAAAACGCCAGCGAGTTCCACGCCCGCCACATCGGCATCACCGCAGCCGACGAGGCGCACATGCTCTCGGTCGTGGGCGTCGCCTCGCGGCGCGCGCTGGTGGACTCCATCGTGCCGCGCTCCATCGCGCGCGCGAGCAGCATGCGGCTGCCGCCCGCCTGCACCGAGGCCGAGGCGCTGGCCGAGCTCAAAACCATCGCCGGCAAGAACCGGGTGATGAAGAGCTTCATCGGCCAGGGCTACTACGGCACGCACACGCCCGGCGTGATCCTGCGCAACGTGCTGGAAAACCCCGCCTGGTACACCGCCTACACGCCCTACCAGGCCGAGATCAGCCAGGGGCGCATGGAGGCGCTGGTCAACTTCCAGACCATGGTCACCGACCTCACCGGCATGGACATCGCCAACGCCTCCATGCTGGACGAGGCCACGGCCGCGGCCGAGGCGATGACGCTGGCGCGCCGATCGGTGCGGGCCAAAGGCGACACCCTGGTGCTGTTCGGCGACGCCCACCCGCAGACCATCGAGGTGATGCGCACGCGCGCCGAGCCCATGGGCCTGACGCTCAAGCTGGCCAATTCGGCCGCCGAGTGGGACGCGGCCATCGCGGGCGACGACTATTTCGCCGCGCTCATCCAGTACCCGGCCAGCAGCGGCTGGGTGCAGGACTGGAGCGAAGAGATCGCCAAGATCCACGCCAAGGGCGCGGCCGCCATCGTCGCGGCCGACCTGCTCGCGCTCACGCTGCTCAAGTCGCCCGGCGAGATGGGCGCGGACATCGTCATCGGCAGCACCCAGCGCTTTGGCATGCCCATGGGCGCGGGTGGCCCGCACGCGGCTTTCATGGCCTGCAAGGACAGCTTCAAGCGCAGCCTGCCCGGGCGCCTGGTGGGCGTGAGCGTGGACGTGCACGGCGCGCCCGCCTACCGCCTGGCGCTGCAGACGCGCGAGCAGCACATCCGCCGCGAGAAGGCGACCTCCAACATCTGCACCGCGCAGGTGCTGCCCGCGGTCATCGCCAGCATGTACGCGGTCTACCACGGCCCCGAGGGCCTGACGCGCATCGCCGAGCGCACCGCGCGCCTGACGGCCATCCTCAAGGCGGGCCTCACGCAACTGGGCTTCAGCCACCACCACCATGCCAGCGCCTTCGACACCCTCTGCCTGAAGACCGACGATGCTACCGACTCCATAGCTGCACGCGCCGTGCAGATGGGCGCAAACCTCAGGAAAGCCTGGGACGTTTATCTGTGCATCTCGCTTGATGAAACCAGCACCCGCGCCGACGTGCAGCTGCTGTGGCGCATCTTCGCGGGCGACGGCCGCGCGCTGCCGGACTTCGCCACGCTGGAGCAGCAGGCGCCCGCGCTGATCCCGGCCGAGCTGCGCCGCGCCAGCCCCTTCCTCACGCACCCGGTGTTCAACACGCACCACAGCGAAACCGCGATGCTGCGCTACATCCGCCAGCTCTCGGACAAGGACCTGGCGCTGGACCGCAGCATGATCCCGCTGGGCAGTTGCACCATGAAGCTCAACGCCACCAGCGAGATGATCCCCATCACCTGGCCGGAATTCGCCCAGATCCACCCCTTCGCGCCGGCGGACCAGCTCGCCGGCTACGCCGAGCTGGACCGGCTGCTGCGCGACTGGCTGTGCCAGGCGACCGGCTACGCCGGCGTGAGCCTGCAGCCCAACGCCGGCAGCCAGGGCGAATACGCCGGCCTGCTGGCCATCAAGGCCTGGCATGCATCGCGCGGCCAGGCCAACCGCAATGTCTGCCTGATCCCGAGCAGCGCCCACGGCACCAACCCCGCCAGCGCCCAGATGGTGGGGCTGCAGGTGGTGGTGGTCCAGTGCGACGACAACGGCAACGTGGACATGGCCGACCTCAAGGCCCAGTGCGAAAGGCACGCTGCCGACCTCGCCTGCGTGATGATCACCTACCCCAGCACGCACGGCGTGTTCGAGACCCAGGTCAAGGAGCTGTGCGAGATCGTGCACCGCCATGGCGCTCGCGTGTACCTGGACGGCGCCAACATGAACGCCTTGGTCGGCGTGGCCGCGCCGGGCGAGTTCGGCGGCGACGTGAGCCACCTGAACCTGCACAAGACCTTCTGCATCCCGCATGGCGGCGGCGGCCCCGGCGTGGGTCCGGTCTGCGTCGTCGAAGACCTCGTGCCCTTCCTGCCCGGTCACGCCACGGCCCAAGCCAGCGGCTCCATGCCTGCACCCGCTGCGGGCGATGGCATGGCGCCCGGCCCGCGCGTCGGCGCGGTGTCGGCCGCGCCGCTGGGCAACGCCGCCGTGCTGCCCATCAGCTGGATGTACATCCGCATGATGGGCGCCGACGGTCTCACCGCCGCGACCGAGGTGGCCATCCTCAGCGCCAACTACATCAGCAAGCGCCTGGCGGACCACTACCCCACGCTCTACGCGTCGGGCAACGGCCACGTCGCGCACGAATGCATCCTGGATCTGCGCCAGCTCAAGGACACCAGCGGCGTGATGGCCGAGGACGTGGCCAAGCGCCTGATCGACTACGGCTTTCACGCGCCCACGCTCTCCTTCCCGGTGGCCAACACGCTGATGGTGGAGCCCACCGAAAGCGAAGACCTGGCCGAACTGGACCGCTTCGTGGACGCAATGATCGCCATCCGCCAGGAGATCCGTCAGATTGAAAACGGCACTTGGCCGCAGGACGACAACCCGCTCAAGAACGCCCCGCACACCGCCGAAGCCCTGCTGGCGGATGAATGGAAGCACCCCTACCCGCGCGAACTGGCCGCCTACCCCGTGGCCAGCCTGCGCCGGCTGAAGTACTGGGCACCCGTGGGCCGTGTGGACAACGTCTATGGGGACCGCAATCTGTTCTGCAGTTGTCCGCCCATCCAAGAGCTCGCCTGAACACCACCGGCGGCACCCGCCGCCGTTTCCACCATCGCACTGCTTGCCGTGGCAAGGCCGGCAAGCGCGGGGGTCAAGCGCCACCCCGAGGCGGTGGCCGGCGCAGCGCCCACGGCAAGGCCCACCGCGGGCATTGCCCTAACATTGCGGCTTCAAGCTTTCACAGGTCGCCCCACGCCATGCGCACCCCGCTCCTGCTTCTTTCCTCCGTACTCCTCGCCGGCGCCGCCCAGGCACAGAGCGGCGCGCCCGCCGCACCCGTCACCACGCAAAGCGGCCTGATCTACCAGTCGCTGCACGAAGGCACGGGCGATGCGCCCAAGGCCAGCGACACGGTGAAGGTGCACTACAAGGGGCAGCTGGCCGACGGCAAGGAGTTCGACAGCTCCTACCAGCGCGGCCAGCCGACCGAGTTCGCGCTGAACCGCGTCATCCCCTGCTGGACCGAAGGCGTGCAGCGCATGAAGGTGGGCGGCAAGGCCAAGCTTACCTGCCCGCCGGAGATCGCCTACGGCGCGCGCGGTGCGGGCGGGGTGATACCGCCCAATGCCACGCTGACTTTCGAGATCGAACTGCTGGGCGTGCAGCGCTGAGGCCCGCCCGCGCACTGCGCGCACCACCGCCATGACCGAGCCCGACCTGTCCTTCCTGTTTCGCGGCGAAGCGCAGCCGCCGGGCAAGGACACGCCCGCGCCGGCGCCGCAGCCAACGCCGGCGCCCGCCGCACCGGCCACCGGCCGGGCGTCCGTCCAGGGCCCGGCCTTTGCCGACCTGGTGGCCGAGCTGCGCGGCTACCAGGCCGAGCTGGAGGCGCAGAACAAGGAGCTGCGCTACAGCCAGGCGGCGGCCGAGAGCGCCTCCGAACGCTTCGAGGCGCTGTTTTCCAGCGTGCCGCTGTCGCTCATGGTGCTCGACGAGCACGACATGGTGGTGCAGGCCAACGCCATGGCCCACCGCTCGTTCCAGCCCACCGAATTCGACCGGCCGCTGACCTCGCTCATGCCCTTCGTGAGCGACGCCGACGCCGACCGCGTGCACAGCGCCTTTGCGCTGGCGCGCGCGCAGGGGCGCAGCGACGCCTCCGAGGTGGTGTTCCAGATCGGCGGCGAGCGGCGCATCACGGGCGACCTGCACATCGCCTACCTCGAAACTCTGCAGGGCAGCGGCGAGCCGCTGCGCCAGTTCCTCTGCGCGGTCATAGACCAGGGCCCGCTGCTGGCCGAGCGCCACACGCTGCAGCAAAGGAACGAGCAGCTGCACGCCAGCGAGCGGCGCCTGGAGGCGGTGATCAACTCGGCGCTGGACGCGATCATCTGCGTGGACCAGCACCAGCGCATCACCGTCTTCAACCCGACCGCGGCCGCCCTGTTCCAGTGCCCCACGCGCGACGCGCTGGGCAGCCCGCTGTCGCGCTTCCTGCCCGAGCTGGCGCGCGCCCCGGGCTATGCGCAGCTCACCACGCAGGCGGCGCTCGGCGAGATGCAGGCGCGCAGCGCCACCGGGCGCGAGCTGGCGGTGGAGGTCAGCGTCACTTTCGAGCACCACGAGGGCAGCGTCACCACCACCGTGTTCGCGCGCGACCTGACGGCGCGCAAGCGCGCCGAGGAGCGCCGCCAGGAGCTCGAGGTGCAGCTGCGCGAATCGCAGAAGATGCAGGCCGTGGGCACCATGGCCGGCGGCATAGCGCACGACTTCAACAACATCCTGCACGCCATCCTGGGCAACGTGGAGCTGGCCAAGGCCGACGCGCAGACGCCGGGCACCGACCCGCGGGTGCTTGAAAGCCTGCACGAGATCGACAAGGCCGCGCGGCGCGCGCGCGATCTGGTGCGCCAGATCCTCGCCTTCAGCCGCAACGAGGCACCGCCGCGCGGCGCGGTGCAACTGGCCGAGCTGATGCGCGAGACCGAGCGCCTGCTGCGCGTGACCCTGCCCGCGCACATCCATCTGCAGGTGCAATGCGCAGCGCAATTGCCGCCCATCCTGGCGGACGCCACCCAGGTGGAACAGGCCCTGCTGAACCTGTGCACCAACGCCATCCAGGCCGTGGGCACCCGGCCCGGGCGCGTGATGATGCAGGCGCAGTGCCTGCGGCCCAACGCGGCGCTGCGCGAGCGCCTGAAGCTTGCGCCCGCCACCTACGTGGCGCTGCAGGTGAGCGACGACGGCCCCGGCATGGACGCGGCCACGCGCGCGCGCATCTTCGAGCCCTTCTTCACCACCAAGCCCGTGGGCCAGGGCACGGGCCTGGGCCTGCCGGTGGTGCATGGCGTGATGCGCACCCACGGCGGCGCCATCGACGTGCAAAGCGCGCCCAGCCGCGGCTGCCTGTTCACGCTGTTCTTTCCGCTGGCCGATGCCGCGCAGGTGGAGGCCGAGAGCGCCCCCATGCCGCTCATGGTGCTGGCCGACGACCGGCCGGCGAGCACGCGCAAGCGCCCCTGCGTGATGTATGTGGACGACGACGAGGCGCTGGTCTTCCTCGTGCGCCGCCTGCTCGGGCGGCGCTCCTATGAAGTGGCCGGCTTCACCGACCCGCGCGCCGCGCTGCGCGCACTGGCGCAGGAGCCCGCTCGCTTTGACCTCCTGGTCACCGACTACAACATGCCCGGTTTCTCGGGCGTGCAGCTGCTGCGCGAGGTGCGCAAGGTCCGCGCCGACCTGCCGGTGGCGCTGGCCTCGGGCTACATCACCGCCGAGATCGAGCAAAGCGCCCTGCTGGAAGGCGCGCGCGCACTGATACACAAGCCCAACGACGTGCACGAGCTGTGCGACACGGTGGACCGGCTGGTGCGCGGCGCGCCATGAACGCCGCCCCTGCCTCCGCTGCCTCCGCTGCCAACGGCGCCATCGCACCCGCCGGCGCGCCAGGGGCGGACACGCGGGCCCTGGCCGCCCAGGCGCCGCACTGCCTGTATGCCGACGAGGACCTGCTTGCGCTGGCCAAGCCCGCCGGCCTGCTGTGCGTGCCGGGGCGCGGGCCGCTCAAGCAGGATGCGCTGAGCACGCGCGCCCAGCGGCACTGGCCGGGCGCGCTGGTCGTGCACCGGCTGGACCAGGCCACCTCCGGCCTGGTGCTGATGGCGCGCCACCCCGAGGCGCAGCGGCGCCTGGGCATGGCCTTCGCCGCGCAGGCGGTGCACAAGCACTACCAGGCGCTGGTGCACGGGCGCCCGCGCGCCGCGCCGCTCGCGCACCCGCGCGCCCAGGGCCCCGGCTGGGGCCTGATCGAGCTGCCGCTCACGCCCGACTGGCCGCGCCGCCCGCTGCAGAAGGTCGATCACGCCGCCGGCAAACCCAGCCAGACGCTGTGGCGCACACTCGCCAGCGACGCCGGCGGCACGCGCAGCCGCTTGCTGCTGCAGCCGCTCAGCGGGCGCACCCACCAGCTGCGCCTGCACCTGGCGCACATCGGCCATCCCATCGTCGGCGACCGGCTCTACGGTCCGCCCGGGCAGGCCGACGAGGCGCCGCGCCTGCTGCTGCACGCCTGGCGCCTGGCGCTGGCCCATCCACGCACCGGGCAGTGGCTGGAACTTGCCTGCCCGCTGCCGTTCTGACAGCGCTGGCGCCCTGCGCGCCGTTTGGTCCTTTCTTTCTGCCCACTTGCCGCCATGTCCGCTTCCCACCTCTACATCCTCACCGGCGCCTCGCGCGGCCTGGGCCTGGCGCTGGCGCGCGAGCTGCTGCAGCCCGGGCACTGTCTGGTGCTGATCGCCCGCAGCGCCGCCCCCGGCCTGCACGCGCCGCCGGGCGCGCAGCTGACGCAGTGGCAGCACGACCTGGGCGACGCCCGCGCCGCCGCACAGCAGCTGGGCCAGTGGCTCGCGCAGCAGCCGCCCGGGCGCCATGCCAGCGCCACGCTGATCAACAACGCCGGAGCGCTGGCGCAGATCGCGCCGCTGCGCGAGTGCGCGCAGGCGCCGGCCCAGGCCAGCATCGCCAACGCGCTGCGCGTGGGGCTGGAGGCGCCGATGCTGCTGAGCGCCAGCTTCCTGGGCGCGACCGCCGAATGGCCCGGGGCGCGCAAGGTGCTCAACATCTCCTCGGGCCTGGGGCGTCGTCCGATGGCCGCGCAGGCCGCCTATTGCGCGGCCAAGGCCGGCATGGACCACTTCAGCCGCTGCCTGGCGCTGGAAGAGGCGGCACGGCCCAATGGCGCGCGCGTGTGCTCGCTGGCGCCGGGCGTGATCGACACCGACATGCAGCTGCAACTGCGCAGCGCCGACCCGGCGCACTTCCCCGATCAGCCGCGCTTTGCCCGGCTGAACGCGCAAGAAGAGCTCAGCAGCGCCGGCGCCAGCGCGGCGCGCGTGCTCGCCTGGCTGCGCCACCCGGCCTTCGGCCGCGAGCCGGTGGCCGACGTGCGCAGCCTCGACACCGGCGCCAGCGCCATGCCCCAGGGCGGGCCCAGCCCCGCCGGCGCGCGCCGCTGACGAGCGCCCGCCCGCGCGGCGGGGCTCTGGTGCATCATCGGGGGTTTGGCATTACCGGGGCGGCGCCAGCGGCGCAGTCGCTCAAAAGACAGACCATGGATGAGCCCATCCTTACGATCGAAGAACGAGAGGCGATCAATTCCGGTCGCTGGTTTTCTTCCCTGTCGCCCTCGCTGCGGCACGACATTCTTCGATGCACCTACGTCAAACGCTACAAGGATGGCACCTTGATCACCGCCCGAGGCGAGTTCCCCGAGGAATGGATCGCCTGCGCCAAGGGCGCGGTGCGCGTGAGCTCCACCTCGCTGTCGGGCAAGCAGATCACGCTGACCTACGTGGAGCCGGGCATCTGGTTCGGCGACGTGGCCATCCTGGACGGCGACCAGCGCACGCACGACGCCTATGCGCATGGCGAAACCACCATCGTCTGCGTGGCGCGCGCGGACTTTCGCAAGATCCTGGCGCAGCACTCCGAACTCTACGAGGCGCTCCTGCGCCTGCAGGCGCGGCGCATACGCCAGCTCTTCGGCCTGGTGGAAGACCTCAACACCCTGCCGCTGCGCGCGCGCCTGGCCAAGCAGCTGCTGCACCTGGCGCGCAGCTACGGCATCACCAGCCTGTCGTGCGAGGACGAGGTGCGCATCGGCCTGCACCTGGCGCAGGAAGAGCTGGCGCAGTTGCTGGGCGCCTCGCGCCAGCGCGTGAACCAGGAACTCAAGTCCATGGAGCGCGAGGGCGCAATCCGCATCGAGCCCGGCGGTCTGGTGCTGCGCGACCGCCAGGCGCTGATGCGCATCACCGAAAGCGTGGGTTAGGCTGGCATAAAAACATAGCTCTTTGCGCTTGTCCAGCAAGGGTTTCAGCATGAAAACACTTGCAAATCGTTTGCTGGCAAGCGCTAGCAGCTAGGCTTTTTGAAAGGTCCCCGTGTCCAACTACGACCAGTTCATCGGCACGCGCCCCGTCGGCGGCAAGCACGCCTTCGACGCGCAGGCCCTGGCCGACTGGGCCGCGGCGCACGTGCCGGGCTTTGCCGGTCCGGTGCAGGCGGCCTTGTTCAAGGGCGGGCAGTCCAACCCCACCTACCTGCTGAGCACCCCGGGCGCCCGCTACGTGATGCGCTCCAAGCCCGCGCCGGTGGCGCAGCTGCTGCCCTCGGCCCACGCGATCGAGCGCGAATACCGCGTGATGCAGGCGCTGGCCGCCACCGACGTGCCGGTGCCGCACATGCTCGCGCTGTGCGAGGACGAAGCCGTCATCGGCCGCGCCTTCTACCTGATGGAGCACATGCAGGGGCGCGTGCTCTGGGACCAATCCCTGCCCGGCATGACGCCCGCCGAGCGCGGTGCCATCTACGACGAGATGAACCGCGTCATCGCCGCGCTGCACCGCGTGGACTTTGCCGCCCTGGGCCTGGCCGACTACGGCCGCCCGGGCAACTACTTCGAGCGCCAGATCGGCCGCTGGAGCAAGCAGTACCGCGCCTCCGTCACCGAACCCATCGCCGAGATGGACCGGCTCATGGACTGGCTGCCCGCGCACATGCCCGAGAGCGCGCGCGACGCCAACCGCGTGGCCATCGTGCATGGCGACTACCGGCTGGACAACCTGATGTTCCACGCGAGCGAGCCGCGCGTGACCGCGGTGCTGGACTGGGAGCTGTCCACGCTGGGCCATCCGCTGGCCGACTTCGCCTACCACTGCATGAGCTGGCACATCCCCGCCGCGCTCAGCCGCGGCATCGCGGGCCTGGACCTGGCCGCGCTCGGCATACCTCAGGAGCGCGCCTACATCCAGCGCTACTGCGAGCGCACCGGCATGCACGATACCGACAGCCTGCACGCCGACTGGAACTTCTACCTCGCCTACAACCTGTTTCGCATTGCCGCCATCCTGCAGGGCATCGCCAAGCGCGTGCAGGCGGGCACGGCGGCCAGCAGCCAGGCCCAGGCCGCGGGTGCGCAGGCGCGGCCCATGGCCGAGCTGGCCTGGTCGTTCGCGCGCCGCGGCTGAGCCCGGCCACCCGCCACCCCCAGTGCAAGGACCGACATGGACTTCAACTACTCCGCCAAGACCCTGGAACTGCAGGCACGCCTCGCGCAGTTCATGGACGAACACATCTACCCCGCTGAAAAGCAGCACGCCGCGGAGCTGGCGCGCAACACCACCGCGGGCAAGCGCTGGACGCCGCTCAAGACCATCGAAGACCTCAAACCCAAGGCCCAGGCGGCGGGGCTGTGGAACCTGTTCCTGCCGGTGGATACCGCCGAAGCCTCGGGCTACCACGGCGCGGGCCTGACCAACCAGGAATACGCGCCGCTGGCCGAAACCATGGGCCGCGTGCTCTGGGCCAGCGAGGTGTTCAACTGCTCCGCGCCCGACACCGGCAACATGGAAACCATCGCGCGCTACGGCAGCGAGGCGATCAAGAGCGAATGGCTCAAGCCGCTGCTGCAGGGGCGCATCCGCTCGGCCTTCGCGATGACCGAGCCCGAAGTGGCCAGCAGCGACGCCACCAACATCACCACCCGCATGCAGCGCGACGGCGACGACTACGTCATCAACGGGCGCAAGTGGTGGACCAGCGGCGCCAACGACCCGCGCTGCAAGGTCTTCATCACCATGGGCAAGACCGACCCCGAGGCACCGCGCCACTCGCAGCAAAGCATGATCGTCGTGCCCGCCGACACCCCCGGCATCACCATCTTGCGCAACCTCAACGTCTTCGGCTACGACGACGCGCCGCACGGCCACGCCGAGGTCATCTTCGACAACGTGCGCGTGCCCGCGGCCAACGTGCTGCTGGGCGAAGGCCGCGGCTTCGAGATCGCGCAGGGGCGCCTGGGGCCGGGGCGCATCCACCACTGCATGCGCCTGATCGGCCAGGCCGAACGCGCGCTCGAACTGATGTGCCAGCGCGCCAGCACCCGCGTGGCCTTCGGCAAGCCGATCGCCGCGCAGACCGTGACGCAGGAGCGCATCGCCGAGGCGCGCTGCAAGATCGACATGGCACGCCTGCTCACGCTCAAGGCCGCCTGGATGATGGACACCGCGGGCAACAAGGCCGCGCGCACCGAGATCGCGATGATCAAGGTCGTCGCCCCCAACATGGCCTGCCAGGTGATCGACTGGGCCATCCAGGCGCATGGCGGCGCGGGCGTGTGCGACGACTTCCCGCTGGCCTACGCCTACGCCAACGCGCGCACGCTGCGCTTTGCCGACGGGCCCGACGAGGTGCACCGCAACGCCATCGCCAAGTGGGAGCTGGGCAAGCACGCGGCCGGCGCCTGAGCGCGAGGCGCGCGCCCGCGCCCTGCCCGCTGCGCCGCAGGTGAAAATACCGCCTGCCCGCCGGCATCCGCGCCCCGGGCTGTCAGCCCCCGCAGTCCCGCCATGAGCCCACCACCCGCCCCGCGCCCCACGCCCGCAGCCACAGCGCCCACCGCTGCGCGCAGCGGCGATGCCGCCGCCGGCAACCCCGAGCAGCGCGTGCGCGCGTTGCTGTCGCAACTGCCGCTGTTTGCCAGCCTGAGCGAGTCCGAGCTTGCGCAGCTGGCCGCCGCCACGCAGCGCCGCAGCCTCGCGCCCGCCGAGACGATCGTGCGCCGCGGCGAGCGCTGCAGCGCCATGTACTTCGTGATCTACGGCTCGGTGCAGCTGGTGTACAACGCCGCCTCCGGCAGCGAGCGCACGGTGCGCCTGCTGGCAGCGGGCGCCAGCTTCGGCGAGGCCGCGCTGTTCAGCGGGCGCGAGCACATCGTCACCGCCACCGCCCTTGCCGACACGCTGGTGCTGCAGGTGAGCGAGGCCGCCATCCGCCAGCTGGTGGCGGGCAACAACCAGGTTGCCCAACGCCTGATCGCGCGCCTGAGCGAACAGCTGTACATGGCGATTGCCGACTTCGGCGCGTTCACCACGCATTCGGGGCCGCAGCGGCTCATCGGCTACCTGCTGCGCGAATCCACCGCCAGCGCCGGCCTGCCCTTCACGCTGGACGTGAGCAAGCGCACCATCGCCTCGCGCCTGAACCTGACGCCGGCGCATTTTTCACGCATCCTGCACGACCTGAGCGAGCGCGGCCTGATCCGCGTCAACGGGCGCGAAATCCTGGTGCTGGACGAGCCCGGCCTGCGCGACTACCACCTGAGCGCCTGAGCCCGCACCCGCTTTCTTGCCTTTTGGCAAGCGCCGCGCCGCACCCGCGTGGCAGAGTTGCCGGTTGCCGGTTGCCGTCCCGCCACCGACGCGGCCGGCCACGCATGGGCAAGATACACCTCGCATACAGCACTTTCGGGCTGACCAATCTGGACTTTTGCGCCGCGCTCGACGCCGTCGATGCCGCAGGCTACGAAGGCGTTGAAGTCTCGTTTCACCGCCGCCAGTTCAACCCCTTTGAACTCGGCGACCAGGACCTGCTCGCCGTGCGTCGGCACTTCGCGCGCCTGCGCACCCAGCCCGCCTGCGTCGCCACCGCCTCGCACTTCTTTGACCCGCAGCGCCCGCATGAGCCCTCGCTCATGGCGCTGGAATACGCCGCGCGCAAGCGCCGCATCGACCTCGTCAAGCGCGGCATCCACGTCGCGCGCATGCTCGGCGTCAAGCTCGTCACCTTCGGCAGCGGCTTCGTGCGCGACGACCACGCGGCCCACCCCGAAACCAACCCCACCGAACTGCTGGTGGACTCCATCCGCGAATGCCTGGGCGCCATCCACGCCGAAGAGGACATCACCCTCCTGATCGAGCCCGAACCCGGCATGCACATCGAAACTCTGGCCCAGGGCCTGGCGCTGATGCAGGCGGTCGATTCCCCCAAATTCAAGCTGCACATCGACATCTGCCACGCCTACTGCTCCGAGGCCAACTACATTGAGGCCCTGGCCGACGCCGCCCCCCACGCGCGCTACCTGCACATCTCCGACGCGCGCCAGGGCTGGAACCTGCAGATCTGCCACGACAGCGAGCTGCTGCGCTTTGATCTGGCCCACGCCAGCACCCTGGTGCACTTCCCCGACACGGCAGACTTCCTGCTGGTGGACCCGGCCCACGCCATCCACTTTGCCGACGGCCAGCCCACCCCCGCGCGCCAGCGGCGCATCGCCGCACTGCTGCAACAGGCCGGCACCAGCGCCCCCCTGCACACCGTGGACTACGCCAGCCTGCCCACCGCACGCGGCCCGCTGGACGATGAAATCTTCACCTACCTGATCTCGGTGCCCGGCCTGAGCTACGACGTGCTCGAACGCGCCCGCCCCGCCATCGCCTGGCTGCGCGGCGCGCAAGGCCAGCCGCTCGTCGACCGCATGGTGGCCCACACGCGCACCGGCATCGTGCACTTTCACGAAGTCCCCGGCGAAGGCACGCTGGACTTTGCCGCCAGCTTCAAGGCACTGAGCGACCACGGTTTTGACGGCTGGGGCGCCATCGAGCTGTACCACCACGTGGACGGCTGGCAGGCCGCGCTGCATGCCAGCCACCGCCACCTCGCTCCGCTGCTGGCCTGAGCCATGCCCGGCCCCGCCCTGCATCCGCACACCGGCCTGTGGCCCGCCGGCCTCACCGGCGAGCTGGACCACCGCCGCCTGAAAGCCCCCACCGTCAAGCTGCGCAGCGCCCTGCCCACCCCCGGTGGCGACGTCATCTACGCCGTTGATCTGCGCGTGCGCCTGCCCAACCGCAACGCCTTCCTGAGCAGCAGCGAACTGCACTCCACCGAGCACTTCCTGCTCGAAGGCTTCAGCCGCCTGCTGCCGCGCCACTTCCTCTCGGTCGGCATCATGGGCTGCCGCACGGGCTTTTACCTCGGCTTCGTCAACGAAGGCCGCCCCGAAGTGCTCTGCGCCACGCTGGAGCGCATCCTGCAGGAGATGCAAACCGCAGCCGCCGTGCCCTACGCCAACATCGGGCAATGCGGCCACTGGCAAGACCACGACCTGCAGGCTGCGCGCCAGCTCGCGCAGGAAATCCTCGCCCACCGCGCCACCTGGCTGGACGCCGCATGAGCCCCGCCTCCCCGCACCACACCACCCTCTGGCAGGTGCGCAGCCAGCGCCCCATCGCCTACGACGTTGTCAAGACCCCCGGCCTGTTCGCCCCCGGCAACACCACCCTGCTCGGCTACGGCCGCCCCGGCGGGCGGCGCTTCGTGGTGCTGGACGCCCGCGTCTGGCAACTGCACGGCAGCCAGATCCGCGCCTGGTTTGCCGCGCACGGCATCGAGGCCCACTACGCCATCTTCCCCGGCGGTGAAGAGCACAAGAACATCGACGCCCTGCAAGACCTCGCCCGCGCGCTCGACGCCTTCCCCGTCCACCGCCGCGACGAACCCCTGATCGCCATCGGCGGCGGCGTGCTCACCGACGTCGCCGCCTACCTTGCCGCCAGCTACCGGCGCGGCATCCCGCACGTCAAGCTGCCCACCACCCTCATGGGCTACATCGACGCCGCCCTGGGCATCAAGAACGGCATCAACTTCGGCACCAGCAAAAACCGCCTGGGCAGCTTCGAGCCGCCGCTGGCCGTGCTGCTGGAGCCGGCCTTTCTGCGCACCCTACCCCGGCGGCACCTGGCCAACGGCCTGTGCGAAATCATCAAACTCGCCATCGTCACCGACGCCACCCTGTTCACCCAGCTCGAAACCCACGGCGCACGCAGCCTGCGCCTGGCCTTCGCCACGCCCGAGGGCGACGCCCTCCTGGACCGCGCCATCACCGGCATGCTGGCAGAACTTGCCCCCAACCTGCACGAAGAAGAACTCTCGCGCAAGGTGGACTTCGGCCACACCTTCAGCTACGGCCTGGAAACCCGCCATCCGCAACGCCTGCTGCACGGCGAAGCCGTCCTGCTCGACTGCCTGCTCTGCAGCCTCATCGCCGCCCATCGCGGCCTGCTGCCCGACGCTGCGCTGCAACGCATCCTCGCTCTGGTGCGGCAGCTGGCCATCGCGCCCAAGCCCGACGTGCTCGAAGTCGAGCTGATGTGGCAGGCCCTGCAAGACCGCGTGCAACACCGCAACGGCCTGCAGCGCGTACCCCTGCCCACCGCCATTGGCCAATGCACCTTCGCGCACGACATCACGCGCGCCGAAATCGCGCGCGCCAGCGCCGAACTGCAAGAAAGACTGCTCCATGACGACGAACCCACCCTCCAACGTTGACCGCCGGGAGGTCGACAAATTCGACCGCATCGCCCGGCTCTGGTGGGACCCCAAGGGCAAGATGGGCATGCTGCACGTCATCAATCCGCTGCGCAGCCAATTCACTTTCGACCACGTGGACGTGCGTGGCAAGCGCGTCGTCGATGTCGGCTGCGGCGGCGGCATCCTGACCGAAACCCTGGCCAAGGCCGGTGCGGATGTCATCGGACTCGACCAGTCCGAACTCACCCTGCAGGTGGCACGCCGGCACGCCGCCCAGGCGGGCCTGTCCATCGACTACCGCCTCCAGACCGTGGAAACGCTGGCGCAGCAGGAACCCGGCAGCTACGACGTCGTCACCTGCCTGGAAATGCTCGAACACGTGCCCGACCCCGCCGCCATCATCCAGGCCTGCGCCCAGCTGCTCAAACCCGGCGGGCACGCCATCTTCTCCACCATCAACCGCAACTTCAAAGCCTGGCTGTTCGCCATCATCGGCGGCGAATACATCCTGCGCATCCTGCCGCGCGGCACGCACGACTACGCCAAACTCATCCGCCCGGACGAGCTGCGCAGCTGGGCCGGCCAGGCCGGCCTGAAGCACCTGCGCAGCGCCAGCCTCATGTACCACCCGCTGTTCAAGCGCTTTCGCGTCGCCGCGGGCAAGGAAGACGTCAACTACATGATGAGCTGCGTCAAGGAGGCCTGAGAGCTTGAGAGGCCATCCCCCATGCCCGCCCTGCACGCCAAAACACCACCACTCTTCGTTGCAAATACTCGCCATGGCACTAGCCATGACTGCGTTTTGCGTCTCGATGGGCAGCGTTTTGACGCGCCTTTCGGGCACGGACAATTTCCTCTGAAGCTCTGAACCCATGCGCAAATTCCTCGCCCTCTCGCGCTCCACCCACGGCATCCTGGACATCGCCATGCCCGGCTTTGCCGCCCTGCTCTGGCTGGGCGCCTTCCCGCCGCTGACCGTGCTGGGCGTGGCCCTGCTCACCGCCGTGGCCGGCTACACCGCCATCTACGCGCTCAACGACCTGGTCGGCGTCAAGGCCGACCGCGAGAAATTCGCCGGCAACGGCATCAACCCCGGCTACTCCGTCGAAGCCTCCGCCCTGCGCTACCCCATCGCCCAGGGCAAGCTCGGCTTTGCCCCCGCCATGCTCTGGTTCGCGCTCTGGTACCTCGTGGCCCTGGCCGGAGCCTGGTGGCTCAACCCGCGGCTCGTGCCCATCGTGCTCGCCGCCCCGGTGCTGGAGACGCTCTACTGCAAACTGCTCAAGGTCGGCTGGTGGCGCGTGTTCGTCAGCGGCATCGTCAAGGCACTGGGGCCGATAGCCGCCGTGCTGGTCGTGGTGCCCCGGCCCGACCCCGGCCTGCTCGCCCTCATGCTCGCCTGGCTCATGTGCTGGGAAATCGGCGGCCAGAACATCCCTGCCGACTGGAACGACGTCGAAGAAGACCGCCGCGTCGGTGCCCAAACCATCCCCCTCGTCTTCGGCCCGCGCATCGCCGGCGCCGCCGTGCTCCTGGCCCTGCTGGCCACCACCGCCCTGAGCCTGGCCCTGCCCGTGATGTCGCCCCTGCCCCTGGGCTGGCCCTACCTCGCCGCCACACTGGCCGCCGCGGTCTACCTGCTGCTCCTGCCCGGCCTGCACCTGACCCGCACCCACGCCCCGCGCGCCGCCGCCCGCCTGTTCGACCGCGCCAGCCTCTACCCACTGGCGCAGCTGTGCATCATCACGCTGTTCGTGCTTGCCAAGGCCTGGAGCTGAAAAGACGGCACAAGCAGGCCGATGAAAAAGGCCGAACCGCAAGCGCTGCGATCCGGCCCTCTTTCAGGCGTCAATCGCCTCCGTGCGATTCACGCGTGCCCCATCAGCTCGCGATGCGGCGACAAGCCATTCTTCGCTCTTCGCCCAAAGCCGCCTGGCCCTGTCCGCATCGAGCGCATAGGACTTGACTCCGTCGGCAAAAGGGTTGGGCGTATCGTCGAGCGGCGCGACGGCGCAGTCTTCAAGATAGCTGCCGCCGATTGCCTCCTTGTCCGCCACCACAGCTGCTCAGGCCGACGTTGCTGCCGCCCGCGCGACCTCCTTCAACTCGGCTGGCGCAAGACCCGCGTCGGCGCGTGCCTTGGCAACCGATTCGAACAACCCCTGCAACTGTACGTCGGAGAAATGCGCCACCAGACCGGTGAAACTGTTCCCGGGCATCACGGACACGGCGCGAACACCACGGCCGCGGTGGCGTCGGTCAAATTCCACGGCAAAAAGCGCACACGCCGTCTTTGATCGGCCATAGGCGACCCAGGGGTCGTAATCCTGGTGCTCGAAATCCGGATCTTCCAGATCGACATCGGCAATGCGGTGCGCCTGCGATGAAACCACCACCAGACGCCCGCCATCCTTGAGCAGCGCCTCGATCTGGTTGATCAAGGAAAAATGCCCCAGATAGTTGATGCCGAATTGCGTCTCGAAACCCTCGGCCGTGTGCCCCCTTGGCGTGGCCATGACCCCCGCGTTGGCGATGATGACATCGAACGGCTGACCGTCACCGAGCAGCGTGTCCGCGCAGGCGCGAACGCTTTGCAGCGAGGCCAGATCGAGCTCGACGACTTGCAGGCCGCCGCCACCCTGCGCGGCCGCATCGCGGGTCGAGTCCCGGGCATGGGCGGCTTCGGCCGGGTTGCGGACGGTGCCGACGACGCTGGCGCCATGGGCCACCAGAGCGCGAGCGGTTTCCAGGCCGATGCCCGACGAGACCCCCGTGATGAAAAACCGCTTGGCCTTCAGGTCCACACCGGCGAGCACTTCATCGATGGTCGATTTCGCACCAAATTTCTTGGTCATTTTCTGCCTTTGATTCCAGCTGTTGAAAAACTGTCAGATCCCAGCGCCACCGGCAACGTCCAGCACGCCGCCGGTGATGTAGCCGCCGTTCGGCCCCGCAAGAAAACAGACCAGGGCGGAGACCTCGTCGAGCGTCGCGATGCGGCGAATGGGAAGGAGATCGAGAAGTTCGGCGGGGGCCACCGTGCTGCCGAAGACGGCCGCCATCATGTCGGTGGGCATGGCACCGGGCTGAACCACGTTGACGGTGATGTTGCGCCGCCCCAGATCGCGGGCGACACCCCGCGCATAGCCGTTGATCGCGGCCTTGCTCCCCGCATAGTCCGCCACGCCGGGAATCAGGGCGTGGGTGCCATTGAGCGAGCCGATGAAGATGATGCGCCCACCATCGCAAAGCCGGGGCGCCGCCGCGCGGGTGGTCGCTACCACGCCCATGACGTTGACTTGCCACTGATGGTCGAGCGCGGCCGCGTCGAGGGCGGGATCGTCCACCCTCTGCCCGTTCGCGACGATCGCCGCATTGTTCACGAGGATGTCAAGCTGGCCGAAGTGCGCCACCACCTTTTCCACCAGCGGCCTGGCGGCGGCCATGTCGGCTTGGTCGCTCTGCAGCGCGAGTGCCCGCACGCCCAGGGCCTCCAGCTTGCGGACCACGGCCTCGGCCTTCGTGGCGGACGCCACGTAGCTGATTGCCACGTCCGCTCCTTCCCGTGCGAGCGCGAGCGCAATGGCTGCCCCCAGTCCGCGCGAGCCGCCGGTGACCAGCGCAACTTTGCCCCGCAATGAATTCTGCGATTCGTGCATGAAAAAACTTTCGTAGTGTGTTGATGGCGTCACGCCGCCACGATGCGCCGGGCCCGGGCCAGGTTCACGATCAGCTCGTCCCGGCTCTGGCCCTCAAATGCGGCCGTCCAGGCGGGTTGGCCTGGCGCACTGCGCCAGGCCTCGCTGAGCGGGCCGTTGTCAACGGTGTCGAAGCCAAACTGGTCGTACAGGCGTGCTGCCAACTGGATCGCTTCGGGAAAGTTGCTGGAGATGGGCAAGGCCCAGCGCCCCGGGGCGCCCGGCGGCCTGCCGACAGTGGTGATGCGGGGCGCCTGGATGAGCGAGAAGGCCTGGACCACCTTCGAAGAAGGAAGATGTTCCTGACGCAGCTCATGGACGGTCTTTCGACCGGCGTCGATCTCGGGAAAATGGCCATCCCGCCAGCTCATGTAGTTGTTGGTATCGAGCACGACCTTTGCCGCCAGCGCGGCCGCAGGCAAGTCGTTGACCCTCTTGAGGGGAACAGCTACCACGACGAAATCGCCCGCCTCGGCCACATCGGCCGCCCAGGCGGCACGTGCGGATGGCCCCAGCGCACTGATCAGCGGCGCCAAGGTTTGCGGGCCGCGCGAATTGGCGATGGCGACCCGATAACCCTGAGCGATGGCGGCACGCGCGATCTGGCTGCCCATCTCGCCTGCGCCGATGATTCCGATGGTTGTCATTGGAAGTGACTTCAAGCAATAACGTAATGATCGGTATGATAACGATCGGTATGATAGTTGTCAAGAGACTTCGTACCGACGAGCAAACTTGGAAGTCACGGGACTGGACTGATGGGACGCCCTCGCGAATTTGATGTGGAAGAAGCGCTTGACGCCGCGCTTTGCGTCTTCTGGCGCAAGGGCTACCAGGGGGCCTCGTACACCGACCTGACCGAGGCGACCGGCGTGGAACGGCCTGCCCTGTATTCGGCGTTCGGGAACAAGGAGGCGCTCTTTCGCCGAGCGCTCGAGCGCTATTACGAGCACTATCTGGACTTCATTCCTGCAGCGCTGCAGTTGCCGACCTCGCGAGAGGTGGCAGCGCACATCCTGCACAGCGCGGCCGAACTCAACACCCGCTATCCGGACCACACCGGATGTCTTGGCGTCCTTGGCGATTTAGCGGGCTCGGACGACGCGGAGCCGATCCGGCGCGCCCTGGTGCAAGCCCGCGCAGACGGGGAGGCAGCGCTGCGCGAGCGCTTCGAACGGGCCCGACAACAGGGAGATCTGCCCGAAGCTGCCGACGCGGCGGTACTGGCCGCCTACGTCTGCACCGTGCTTCACGGGATCGCTGTCCAGGCCAAGGCCGGCTTCAGCCGAGAAAAGCTGGAAGCCATTGCCGAGCAGGCGCTTTCCACCTGGCCAGAGCGCGGAGCCTGAAGAGAGCCGGACAACGATCCGGTATCGGCTCCGCGCATGACGGGTGTGACTCAAGTGCTCGCAAATTGGTATCAACTCAACGCTTCAATGCTGCTGGGCATGGAGCGTTGGCGGAAGTATTTCCGCCGCCTGTCAGGCCGGCGTCAACGAGGCTGTCCAGGGGTCAGGCCAACCCTGGGATCAAGACCATATATGTCTCATATAAAATTATGAAACTCTAAAATATGAGACAATCTGTTGAACTCAAATGAGCGCAGCCGCCAACCAGGAGAGCCCAGATGCAGTTGTCCCCTTCCGAGAGTCGCGAGCCTACCAACCAATCCCCCACATTCACCGGCAATCTGTATAAGGCAGATGTCGCGATCCAGCAGGCCGTGCAACGCACAGGTGCCGCATGGGCCCGTGAACGCCTCGATGCCCTTGGCGCACAGGCAGGCAGCGAGCATGTCCAAGAGTTGGCCAAGGCCGCCAACGATCACAAGCCCGAGTTGCGTAGCCATGACCGGCAAGGTCATCGCATCGACGTCGTCGACTTCCATCCTTCGTGGCACGAGCTCATGCAAATGAGCTACGAGTCTGCAGTGCACTCATCCGCCTGGCTTGCCGAAGGCCGAGAAGGAGCACACACTGCTCGAGCCGCCATGGCCTACACGTGGCACCAGGCGGAGAACGGTGTCTGCTGTCCGCTGGCCATGAGCTTTGCGGCCGTGCCGGCGCTACGCAAGGAGCCCGAGCTTGCGAAATTCTGGGAGCCCAAGATCATCGAGCCCGGGTATGACGCCCGCCGGATTCCGGGGTACGAGAAGGCAGCTTGCACCATCGGCATGGCCATGACGGAGAAGCAGGGCGGTTCGGACCTGCGCGCCACCCGTACCTATGCAGTGCCGGTTGGCCGTAGCGACCTGGGCAACGAATACCGTATCACCGGTCACAAATGGTTTTGCTCCGCTCCCATGAGCGACGTATTCCTCACATTGGCACAAACCGAGCATGGGGTCTCTTGCTTCTTGGTTCCCCGCCTGATGCCAGACGGAAGCCGCAACCCGTTTCACATCCAGCGGCTCAAGGACAAGGTGGGAAACCGCTCGAACGCGTCCAGCGAAATCGAGTACGACAACACCCGCGGCTACCTGGTCGGACCCGAAGGCAAGGGCATCTCCGTGATTCTCGAAATGGGCCATCTGACGCGGTTGGACGTGACGCTGGGCTCGGCCGGCATCATGCGTCGTGCCTTGACCGAAGCCATCAACCATACGCGCCATCGCCGAGCGTTCAAACGTCTGCTGGCTGCGCAGCCGCTCATGCAATCCACCTTGGCTGACATGGCCATCGAAAGCGAGGCTTCTACTCTTCTGGCCATGCGCGCGGCACAAGCTACAGACAGGGCCGAGAAAAACGAATCAGAACGCCTGCTGGCTCGCATTCTGGTGCCTGCGGCCAAGTACCTCGTATGCAAGCGCACTCCGTACTTCGTGACCGAGGCCCTGGAAAGCATCGGTGGCAACGGTTTCGTCGAAGAGACCATCACTGCTCGCCTCTACCGCGAAGCGCCGTTGAACGGCCTTTGGGAGGGCTCTGGCAATGTCATCTGCCTGGACGTTCTTCGTGCACTGCGCCGCGAACCCCACACGCGTGAGGCACTTGTCAACGAGCTGAAGGCCGGGCTGAAGGGCGACCGCCTGTCCGCGTCGCTTGTGCGCGACATGGAGGCCTTGATTGATGACGCCCTTGCCGACGAACGCCTGGGGCGCGAGCTGACGGAGCGTCTTGCAGTTGCACTGCAGCTTTCACTCCTTCGTCAGCACTCGCCAGGTTTCATGGCCGACGCCTTTGCTGGCTCCCGCCTTGGAGCTCGCTCACAACTGACCTACGGCACGACAAATTTCTCCGGCACGTCCGCTGTCGAGATTCTGGAGCGCTCTCTACCCTGCGAAGCCAGCGACGCAGGGATGAAGCAGGCTGCCTGAGAGTGCCGGCTCAATCCAATTGGCTCACCCCGGCCGATTGCATCGACGAGAAAAGCACCCGCTGTTCATGGCCAGAGCCGTTTTGACCAAGCCGATGGCGAGCATTGCTGGCGCCATCGACTTGCCTCTCGATCCCGTTGCAAATCGGGCGCTCAAGCCAGAAGCGAGCCGCAGCAGCATCAAGAGAAGAGAAAGCTCCGCCAAAGCTTGTGGCCGATATCGTCATAGGTCTTCATGTGCTCAATCATGGACCGGCGCAGTTCGACATCCACCAGCTCCTGGGGCAGAAGAGGGTCCAGGACAATGTCGCGGATGACCGCGCGGCCGCAGGTCAGGGTTTCGACCAACCCGTCTTCAGCAGTCAGCTTGTTGAGGTTCTGCATGCTGGTTTCCAGCATCTTCACATTGCTGGCGTACTTCTTTTCCAGATGCTCTGGCTTCCACAGCTTTCTGGCCTTGGTGTCCAATCCCTTCTCAAACTCGGAAGCGACCATCAGGTGGGCATGAGGATGGAGACCAAGCTGGCACAGTTCGTCGCGGACGCCCAAGCCCGCCCTCAAATTGGCCGGACGAACCCAGAACGACGGGAGCAGCTCTCGAAAGCCCCTGAATCTCAGTGCCTGCTCATGGCGGTTCAACTGGGTTCGTTCACCCCGGCTTACAGCGGCGCCAAGCATGCAGAGCCAGCTGCGATCCCAAGGGACAATCCGGATCTCGGCGGGGCGCCAGTCGACGATCGCACGGTGCACAGTGCCAGTACGGCGCGCACTCATGTAGTTGCCGCGGGACGTGTTCTGGATCTTCTTCTCGGCCGAGAGGCGCCCCAGCGCGACGCGGATTCCCCGCTCAGTCACACCAAACAAGACGCCAGCACGCAACAGCGCCTGAACAGAGACCTCCTCCTCAGGGAAAGCGGACAGTAGCGTCGTGATGAGCGTAGGCGCGACGAGATGGGTCTGTAGCTTCTTTCCAGCGGTTGCCATCCTGGCCTCTAGTTTGTTCCAGTGTGCTCTTCCTGCACGTCGACGGCACGAAGGGCGAGAAATGCCACCGTAGTGCCACCAGGGCGCGCCAGAAACACGAAAGCCCCTGAGTCAGGGGCTCTTGTGTCCTTGATTGGCAAGGAAATTCTGGTCGGGGTGAGAGGATTCGAACCTCCGGCCTCTACGTCCCGAACCATAACCTATCACTCCAGGAGCCACACCTCGCGATGGTTGTTCCTAGTGAAAGCGTCGTTTTTCACCCATTTCCATTGATTTCTACCGTCTTCCAAACGGCGGAACTGGAACAGAATTGGAACAGAAAACTGCGCTAGCGGCACTAGTGTAGCAACCTCTGCACTGAGCATGTAACGTTGACCGTGACCCTGCACACGGATTTCCAACCGTTCGGTTACAGAGAGCCGGTATGAGGAATGGACTTGGACTTGAAGTTGGACTTGGACTTGACCCCATCCCACGGACAGGTATTGGCTTGATTCTCAAGCCGTCTCGGGTGCAGGGTTATCCACGGCGGCGTGCTGGACTTGACCCCATCCCACGGACAGGTATTGGCTTGATTCTCAAGCCGTCTCGGGTGCAGGGTTATCCACGGCGGCGTGCGTCGCTTGCGACGAACGCAAAGCCGCGGTGGGTAACCCGGTGCTGGGGGCGCGATCGTTGTTCGCCACGAATGTCTCCTCGAATTTGATGGGGGAGAGATAGCCAAGGGACGAATGCAGCCGGCGCGGGTTGTACCAGCCCTCGATCCAGGTAAACAGCGCCGTCCTGGCTTCGGCCTTGGTCTTGAAGCTGCGCCGATTGATCAGTTCGCACTCGAGCGTGGCAAAGAAACTCTCTGCCATGGCGTTGTCATACGCATCGCCCACCGTGCCCATGGATGGGCGCACCCCCATCTCTGTGCAACGATTGCCAAAGGCAATGCTGGTGTACTGGCTGCCCTGATCGGAGTGATGAATGACCGAATCCGGGCGCCTGATATGCAGCGCCATGTTCAACGCCGAGATCACCAGATCGGCCGTCATCCTCTCACCCATGGCCCAGCCCACCACCTTGCGGCTGAAGGCATCGAGCACCATGGCCAGGTACACGAACCCCGTCCAGGTGGGCACGTAGGTCATGTCGGCCACCCACAGCTGGTTGGGTGCGTCGGCGCGAAAGCGCCGGTTGACCAGATCGGGGGCGGGGCGTTGACGTTTATCGCCCTCGGTCGTCACCACAAAGCTCCTGCGCCGGCTCACGCCGCGCAGCCCCGCTTGTCGCATCAGCCGGGCGATGCGTTTGCGGCTGGCGCTGTGGCCTTCGGCCCTCAGTTGTGCGCGCACGCGTGGCATGCCGTAGGTGCCGTCTGACGCCTGATGCACCTGGAGAATTTGCTCGGCAAGACGTGCGTTGGCCGTCTGCCGGGCACTGGGGCGGCGCCCCAGCCAATCGTGGTAACCGCTGCTGGACACACCCAGCACCCGGCACATGGTGCGTAGGGGGAAACGGCTCTTGGTGTCGGCCTGGTTTGCGCTCATGAGTTCGTAGACGCGGTGAACGTCTTGTCGTGTCTGGCGGCAAACCAGGCCGTAGCCTTTACCAGGATATCGCGCTCCTGCTCCACTTGACGCAGCCTGCGGCGCAGGCGTACCAGCTCTTCACGCTCGGCCGTGCTCAGGCCTTCCTTGCCGGGCAGTGCTGTGCCGTGATCGCGTGCGTCTTGCGCCACCCAGTTGGAGATGGTCTGTGCGGTGACGCCGAACTCACGCGAGAGCTCAGCGGGCGTGCGCCCAGAGTGGGCGAGCTCCAGGATTTGTTGTCGAAATGCCGCTGGATACGGCGGGCGGGTTCTGGGCATTGCGGACTCCTTTGATCCAAACGGTAAGGTGTCCGTGAAAAAGGGGCAACTTCAAGTCCACAATGTCGCTTTGGTTTCGCCAGCATGTGCACGAAGTGCTTGGTGCTGTAGGCCAAACAATTGCGTGACCGTTTTTTGCACCGCATAGTTGTACCAATCGCGCACCTGCGTCTGCCGTTCCTCAAACGCGCGCTCGCCGGGCGAGCGCCTGGTGAAAAAGAGATACGCGTAAGCGTGCCGAGCCGTCTCGATCCAGGCGGAAGTAGAAACGATGCGACTATTTGGGACTGCCGTCGAGATCGACATGGCATGCTGCAACCAGAGTTCAGCCAGTGCCGACAGCCTCGTTTCGCCGTCCAAGTCCTTCATCATGGTCAACGCCTCGATGCAAGTGAGCGAGGTGTTCGTTGCGCAAACTCGCTCATCGAGCCCGGTCACGCGGATTGTCTGCAAGGTCGGTGCGCTGAGTTTGCCTCTGCCGAGGAGATCGCCGCGTCGTAGGGCAACGTATTCATCCGGCGTCATCGCGCGTACAGCGACAGAAGGTTTGAATTCACTGACGACCGCGCAACCACCAAGTGCAAACGCGGCGGTGATCACGATCAACCAACGCCAGAGAGATGCAAGGAGCATATGCCTCACGATCGAGAGCTGCGTACCGGCACTGCAGAATCATTACCTGAAACGAACGGAACATTGCCCGTGAAATTGCATTTCATACGCGGCTCCCTTCGCCCTGAACAAAAGCACGCTGGCGATGCGCCAAGATCAGTGCAATGGCGCATGAAGCTATTCGCGTGCGGCGCGAGTCCGAGCGACTGGTGAGCACAATCGGCACGCGCGCGCCCATCACGATCCCCGCGCTATCGGCTTGGCCCATGTATTCCAGTTGCTTGGCCAGCATGTTGCCGCTTTCCAGGTCGGGAACGACCAGGATGTCGGCTTGCCCGGCCACGGCGGACTTGATGCCCTTGACGCGCGCGGCATCGGGAGAGACGGCGTTATCAAAGGCCAGTGGCCCGTCGAGCACACCTCCGGTGATCTGGCCACGATCGGCCATCTTGCACAGTGCCGCAGCATCCAGGGTTGAAAGCATGCGCGGGTTGACGGTTTCGACCGCCGCCAGGATCGCCACCTTGGGCTCGGCAATGCCGATGGCGCGCGCCAAGTCGATGGCGTTGCGCACGATGTCGGCCTTGATTTCGAGCGTCGGAGCGATATTGATGGCGGCGTCGGTGATGATGAAGGGCCGTGGGTAGCTGGCCGTCTGCATGATGTAGCAGTGCGTCAATCTGCGCTCGGTGCGCAGGCAGGCTTCGGGCGCCAGGATGGCACCCAGGTACTCATCGCTGTGCAAGCTGCCTTTCATCAGCGCCTGCACCTCGCCCTTGCCAGCCAGCCGGGCGGCGGTGGCCGCTGCGGCGTGGCTGTGCGGCACATCGACGACCTCACTGTCTCCCAGTTCCAACCCCGTGTCGGCCGCAACGGCACGCAACTTGGCGAGCGGCGCCACCAATACTGGCGAGATGACGCCGGCATCGCGCGCGTCCAAGGCACCCCCCAAGCTGAGCGCGTCGCAAGGGTGCACCACCGCGGTGCGAACCGGGGCCATGGTTTTGACATGGGCGATAAGACGCTCGACACCACTTGGAGGATCGGCGCGAACGCCCTCAGGGGCTTGTTCATTCATGTGATTTCTTTGCCTTGCTTGCGCCAGTTGAACGCCAGCCTGACGTACCGATGTTGTCGCTGGCCTTCACTGGCGCCCGTGCGGCTGAAGATGGCGGGCCACCATCTCGGCTCGACTGGCGCACCAGCATTACCGGAACTGGCGCGATGCGCGCTACTTGCTCCGCATCGCTGCCCAGCAGCAGCCGGTTCATGCCGCGACGTCCGTGGGTGCCCAGGATGACCAGGTCGCAATCGTTGATCTCGGTCTGATGCGCGATCTGTTCCGACACGCGTTCGGTGCCGCTTTCAAGCAGCACCGTCTCTGTGGCAATTCCTTCCCGGCGGAGCCGACTCGCAGCCTCATCCAGCAACGTCTGGCCGGCTTTGAGGAAGCGTGGGCGGACATCCTTGATGGTAGACCTCGGGACGTTCGAAACCCGTGCTGTGGCGGGTTGGTTCGACGATATGCAGCAAGATCACGGTGGCGCCGCTCAGGCGTGCCAGTTCTGCCGCATGATCGAGCGCCAGGAAGGATGTGGGACTGCCGTCCAGCGGCACCAGAAATCGGGAATACATGGAACTCCTCCGGGAGGCGCTGACTGCCGCGCGGGAAACCGCCCGCAAGGGCTGCGGGCTCTCCCGACTCATGACATGTGCTGGCCACCGTTCATCGCCACGTTGCTGCCCGTCATGAAAGCAGCAGCGTCACTGGCGATGAAGGCCACCAGCGCCGCGATCTCATCCGGCTGGCCGAGGCGACCCACCGGAATCGCTTCGATGACCTTCTGGCGCACGTCCTCGCGCACCGCCATCACCATTTCGGTGGCCAGATAGCCCGGCGAGACGGTGTTGACCGTCACGCCCTTGCGTGCCACCTCCTGCGCCAGCGCCTTGGTGAAGCCATGCACGCCAGCCTTGGCCGCCGAGTAATTGGTCTGGCCGAACTGACCCTTGCTGCCGTTGATGGACGAGACGTTGACGATGCGCCCCCAGCCACGCTCCACCATCGGATCGATGAATGGCTTGGTGACATTGAACATGGAGTCCAGGTTGGTGCGCAGCACGGCGTCCCAGCCGGCCTTGTCCATCTTGCGCAGGGTCGCGTCGCGGGTGATGCCGGCGTTGTTCACCAGGATGTCAACGTGGTGGCCGTCCGCCTGAATCTGACGCGCCAAGGCCTGGGTCGATTCCCAGTCGCCGACATCGACGCCGTAGGCCGTGAACCGGTAGCCTTTGGTGTCCTGCGCGTCAAGCCAGGCGGCGACCTTCTCGTTGCCGGGCGTGTGCGTGATGATGACGCGGTGGCCCGCGTCGTCCAGCGCGCGGGCAATGGCCGCGCCAAGGCCGCGATTGCCGCCAGTGACCAGGGCGGTTCGTCCCGAACTGCTCATATGCGCCTCCTCACTTTTTGGCCTTGCCCTGAGGCGCGGCGCCTGGCGCAGTCCAGGGCTGCGTCCATTGCTGAAAAAACTGCGCGAAAGAGGCTGTGCCGCCGCTGGCGCCGAATACCTCGGAGACAGATGCCTGCCAGGTGGTCAGCGCTTCGCGCAGGCCATCGGCGAATGCCGCCTGGCTCTTGGCAGCAGCCCGGCCGACCGCCTGTGTGTCGCCCATACGGCCTTGGCACAGGCGCCAGAACACCTCGGACGGCAAGGTGGCAAGCGCCTGCCAGTCCGCTGCCTGTTGGAGGTTCTGGATGCGCGAGGTGGTCTCCAGCACGCCACCGGCACTGAGTTGCTGCATGGCTTCGAGCCAGTGGTGGCCGCTTTCTTGAAGCAAGCGGGTGATCTGAAGCTGCAACTCGGCATTGGCCTTGTAGAGTTGGATGGGCAGTTCGCTGTTCATGTCAATGCTCCACGGTCATGATGTGCCCCTCCGGGGCGGGTGTAGGCCATGGCTGCGCAACGGCCCGATGAAAGTTGAGGGTGTATTCTTGGCGATGTTTTGTCCTGTCATCGCATGGCCACATAGGTTCCCGGCGCATCGCCAAGCGGTGCTTGCGTCCCGCCCATGGCAGGCGGCGCGACGCGCCCGGCAGAGCGCTGGGCCAGCCATTGCTGCCATGCCGGCCACCAGGAGCCTTCGTTCATCGGGGTCTCGGCACGCCACAGTTGCGGATCGATATAGCGATCGCCGGCCGCACGGGTCGCAATCTGGAAGCTGCGCCGGGGGTGTCCCGGCTCGCTGACGACGCCGGCGTTGTGCCCCCCGCTGGTGAGAACAAAGGTCAGTTCCGCATCGCTGAGCAGGTGCATCTTGTACACGGACGGCCAGGGGGCGACGTGATCGCGCACCGTGCCGACGATGAACATGGGCACCTCGATGTCGGCCAGCGCCACGGGTCTCCCGCCGACGCGGTAGCGCCCCTCGGCCAGGTCGTTGTCCAGATACAGGCGCCGCAGGTACTCGCTGTGCATGCGGTACGGCATGCGGGTCACGTCGGCATTCCAGGCCATCAGGTCATTGAAGGTCTGACGCTCACCCAACAGGTATTCGCGCACCCGTCGCGACCAGATCAGGTCGCGTGAGTTGAGCATCTGGAACGCGCCAGCCATCTGCTTGCCGTCGAGATAGCCCTTGTCCCACATGCCGGCTTCCAGCCATGCCAGTTGACTGTCGTCGATGAAAAGCGCGATCTCGCCCGACTCGCGGAAATCAGTCTCCGATGCCAGCAGCGTCAGGCTTTGCAGACGCTCGTCGCCATCGCGCGCCATCGCGGCGGCGGCGATCGCGAGCAAGGTGCCGCCCAGGCAATAGCCGACCGCCTGCACCTTGCGTTCGGGCACGATGGCCGTGACCGCATCCAATGCGTCCATGACCCCCAGCCAGCGGTAGTCCTCCAGGCCGAGGTCACGATCGGCCGCCGTCGGGTTCTTCCATGAAAGGATGAACACCGTGTGCCCCTGATCGACCAGGTACTTCACCATCGAGTTGTGCGGCGACAGGTCGAGGATGTAGTACTTCATGATCCAGGACGGCACGATCAGTACCGGCTCCGCATGCACATCCGGCGTCGTGGGTGAGTACTGGATCAACTCGATCAGGTGGTTTCGAAACACCACCTTGCCTGGGGTGACCGCCACGTCCTTGCCGACCTCGAACCCTTCGACCCCTGCAGGCGCATCGTCGAGCGCGAGGCGCCTTGCATCTTCCAGAAAGTTCATGGCGCCGCGCCACAGGTTTGCGCCCCCGCTTTGCGTGATGGCGTGCAGCACCTCGGGGTTGGTCCAGATGAAATTCGAAGGCGACCACATGTCCAGCCACTGCCGCCCGGCGAAAGTGACCATGTTCTCGTGATGGCGCGACACGCCACGCACGCCCGTGGTGGCGTTGTGCCACCACTGCTGCTGCAGCAAAAAGCCCTGGTGAATCACGTTGAAGGGCCACTGCTGCCAAGCCGGGGCGGCAAAGCGCCGATCCTGCTCCAGCGGTTCGATGCAGGTCGGGCAGTCGTGCGCACTGGCAACGCGCAAGGCATAGCGCGCAAGGCGCTGCTGCTTGTGCAAACCCTTTTCGATCAAGCTGCGTTGCTTGCCTGGTGAAAGGCTCAGGTGCAACGCCCAGTCGTACCAGGCCAGCAGGCCGGCCGCCGGTGACAGCCCACCCGTGCTGCGCGCCCGCCAGGCGTTCGCAAGCGTATCCAGGGTGTCAGGGCGACAGGCTTCGGGCTGCGCCAGATCGGCCTTGCCGTGTGTTGCGACGTTGCTCATCTCCAACCCTTCATTTAGCGAGTAACATATTACTATCTTATCGCTTACAGGAAAAGTTGCAAGCCTTCCGCAGGGGCGCCAAATTTTTCAGCCACCCAAAGCTCAATCACTACCGCTGCTGATGCTGCAGTCCGACGATCAAGCACTTTTCGATCTGTCTGGAAGGCCATACAGCTTCTTGAGTTGCATCAAGTTGACCGATCCGCTCTCCCCAGGAAAGGGCCCACAGTCCTGCCTCACCCGACAAGTTTCCGATCTTGCATCATGGTCATTTTGCGTGTTACGATAGTAATAGATCACTAACTACATGGAGTCCGAATCGTGAGTCAACGCCCCCAATACCTGTCCGCCGAAGATCGGCGTGCGGCCACAGTGCAAGCCGTGGTTGATCTGGCAGCCGAGCAGAACCCGGCCGAGATCACGACCACGGCGATTGCCGACCGAATGGGCCTGACACAGGGCGCGCTGTTTCGCCACTTCCCCACCAAGGAAGCCATCGTGGAAGCCACGATGTCGTGGGTCGGCGAACGTCTTCTGGTCAGCGTGGACAAGGCGGCCGAGGGCGCCGCATCTCCCGCCGCAGCGCTCGAAGCGATGTTCATCACGCACATCGACTTCGTGTCCAAGCACCCGGGCGTGCCACGCATGTTGTTCGGAGAGTTGCAGCGCTCTGGCGAAACGCTCGCCAAGCGCATGGTGCAAACCCTGATCCGCCAGTACGAGCAGCGCCTGCGTCGCCTGATGGAAGCGGGCAAGGCGCAGGGCGAGCTGAGCGCGGAGCTGGACGTGGACGCCGCCGCCGTGCTGTTCATCGGCACGATCCAGGGACTGGTCATGCAGTCCTTGCTGGCCGGCAAGGTCAGCCGGATTCGTCGCGATGCGCCCGCCGTGTTCGCCATCTATCGCCGTGGCATCGAAAGCGGCACATGAAGCGCCCGTCCAGTCCACAAGCGGCACGACGATCCAGCAAACCCTCCAAAGAACCGGGGGCCATGAACATGACTGCACACAGCGGGCGCGGAATCTGGATGCGTGTGATCGCCCTGATTGCCATCGCATTTGGTCTGCTGACCATCAGGGAAGGCGGCGCCGTTCTGTTTTTTGACGGCGCGGCGCGTGCCGCAGCCGGAAGCTACGTGCCGTTCGTGCTCTGGTTCAACTTCCTGGCCGGGTTTGCCTACGTCATCGCTGGCGCCGGATTGTGGATGCGCCGGCGCTGGGCCGCATGGATGTCGATGGCTATCGCGGTGGCAACGGCGCTCGTATTCCTGGCCTTCGGAGTGCATGTGGCGCTGGACGGCGCTTGGGAGCGGCGCACGCTCATTGCCATGACGCTGCGTACGTTGGTGTGGGTTGGCATTGCGGCCATGGCTTGGCGTCGATCAACAGCGCATGCACCGACCACGCGCGAGCACTGAGCATCTCTTTCCAGTGGAAACCCATCAATGACAACTCCGAACCTCCCTACAAGAAAAGCCCGTTGGGCCGTGATCATTGTTGCCCTGCTCGCCCTTGGCGGTGCACTGGCGTTCTGGTTCACGCGCGGCCATGACAACCAGGATGCATTGCGCCTCTATGGCAACGTCGACATCCGTGAGGTTCAACTGGCTTTCCGCCAGCCCGGGCGCATCACGCAAATGACTTTCGATGAGGGTGATGTCGTCACCGCCGGCGCGCGCCTGGCCACGCTCGACGCGCAGCCATATCAAGACGCCCTTGCAGCCGCGCAAGCCCAGGTGCAGGTGGCCCAGGCCGAGCTGGCCAAGCTGCGCCGCGGCCTGCGGCCGCAGGAAATCACCCAGGCACGCGAGGCGCTCAGACAAGCGCAGGCGCAGGCGCTTGACGCCGAGCGCAACTTCCAGCGCCAGAGCAGCCTGTTGGCGTCGGGCGCCAGCAGCCAGCGCACGGTCGATGCCGCACGCACTGCCAGGGATCAGGCGGCCGCGGGTGTCGAATCCGCCAAGGCCGCCCTGTCGCAGGCATCCGAAGGCTTTCGCAAGGAAGACATTGAGGCAGCGCAGGCTCGCCTTGCAGCCGCGCAGGCAGCCGCGGCGCAAGCCACCACTTCCCTGGCGGACACCGAACTGACGGCACCCAGCAACGGCACCATCATCGCGCGGGTGCGCGAGCCCGGCAGCATGGTGGCCAGCCAGAGCACGGTCTACAGCCTGAGTCTGGACAAGCCCGTGTACGTGCGCGCCTACGTGGGCGAACGGGATCTGGGCCGCATCGCACCGGGCACCGTGGTGCACGTCAGGAGCGATTCCGGGGAAAAGGTCTATCGCGGCCAGGTCGGCTTCATCTCGCCGCGCGCCGAGTTCACGCCAAAGACGGTGGAGACAACGGACTTGCGCACGGATCTGGTGTACCGCCTGCGCATCGTCATCGACGAGGCCGACAGCGATGCCGCCCTGCGCCAGGGCATGCCGGTGACGATCGCGGTCGATGCCAAGCCGGTCTCCGGCGCGCGCGCGGGGGAGCGTTGAGATGCAGGCAGACACCGCCATGGCCGCCACGCCGGCAAGCGCTGTCGCCGCTGCCGCCGTCGTCATCGAAGGGGTGGACAAGCATTTCGGCAAGGTGCAGGCCCTGCGCAGCTTGAGCGCGCACATCCACTACGGACGGCTGACGGGCCTGGTCGGCCCGGACGGCGCCGGCAAGACGACGCTGATGCGCATTCTGACCGGCCTGCTGGTGCCCAACGCCGGTCGCGTCACCCTGGCTGGCTTTGACGTGGTCAAGGACAACGACGCCATCCATGTCGCCAGCGGTTATATGCCGCAGCGCTTCGGCCTGTACGAAGACCTGTCGGTGATGGAGAACATGCGCCTGTATGCGCAGCTGCGCGGCATGGACGCGGATCGCAATGCCGATCTGTTTGCCGAGTTGCTGGACTTCACGCGGCTTGGGCCCTTTACCAAACGCTTGGCCGGCAAGCTCTCCGGCGGCATGAAGCAAAAGTTGGGGCTGGCCTGTGCGCTGATGGCGCGGCCCAAGGTGCTGCTGCTGGACGAGCCCGGCGTGGGCGTCGATCCGGTCAGCCGGCAGGATTTGTGGCGCATGGTGCAGGCACTGACCGATGAGGGCATGGCCGTGGTCTGGTCCACCGCCTACCTCGACGAGGCCGAGCGCTGCGAGAGCGTGCTGCTGTTGAACCAGGGGCAGCTCCTGTTCGATGGTCCACCGCAGCAACTCACCGCGCAACTTGAAGGCCGCAGCTTTCGCCTGGAAAACGTCGGCGCCGAGCGCCGGGCGGTTCTGACCGAGGCACTCGATCTGGAGAGCGTGAGCGACGGAGTGATCCAGGGCGCCGGGGTGCGGGTGGTGCTGCGCGAAGGTGCGCAGGTCAGCCAAATCCAGTCGCTGGCTGATCGGGCGCGAGTAGCGCTGGCGCCGGTACCCGCCCGCTTTGAAGATGCCTTCATCGATTTGCTCGGCGGCGGGCCCGGCGGCACCTCAACCTTGGCCGAACGGCTGTCACCGGTCGAACTGGGCTCCGAAATAGCCGTCTCCTGCCGCAATCTGACCAAGCGTTTCGGTGAGTTCACCGCCACCGACCAGGTCAGCTTCGAGGTGCAAAAGGGCGAAATCTTCGGTCTGCTCGGCCCCAATGGCGCCGGCAAGTCCACCACCTTCAAGATGCTGTGCGGCCTGTTGAAACCCACTGCTGGTGAAGCGCATGTGGTGGGCCATGATCTGCGCCGCGCCACCGGTGCAGCCAAGGG
Source organism: Comamonas flocculans (assembly GCF_007954405.1). NCBI lineage: Bacteria > Pseudomonadati > Pseudomonadota > Betaproteobacteria > Burkholderiales > Comamonadaceae > Comamonas > Comamonas flocculans. The sequence goes on from NZ_CP042344.1 coordinate 181,067, forward strand.
CCGGCTCGGCTACATGGCGCAGAAATTCTCGCTCTACGGTCTGCTGTCGGTGCAGCAGAACCTGGAATTTTCGGCCGGCGTTTACGGGCTGGAAGGCAACACCCGGCGCGAGCGCATTGCCGAGATGATCGAGACCTTCGATCTGGGGGAGTGGCTGTCCGCCACGCCCGATTCCCTGCCGCTGGGGCACAAGCAGCGCCTGGCGCTGGCCTGCTCGCTCATGCATCGGCCACCCGTGCTGTTCCTCGATGAGCCTACTTCGGGCGTGGACCCGATCACCCGGCGCGAGTTCTGGACCCACATCAACGGCCTGGCGCGCAAGGGCGTGACCATCATGGTCACCACCCACTTCATGGACGAGGCCGAATACTGCGACCGCGTCGCCATGCTCTCGCGCGCACGCCTGATCGCGTTGGACACGCCCGATGCGCTCAAGCGCGCCGCAGCCAATGTCGAACACCCCGACCCGACCATGGAGGACGCCTTCATTCACCTGGTGGAATCTGCCGACCGCGAGATGGAGGCCGCCGCATGAACGCTGTAGCACAACGCAAGGAAGGGGCTGCTTTGGAGCCGAGCGATTTGCGCCGCTTTGACCTGCGGCGGCTGATGGCCCTGGTCACCAAGGAAAGCTATCAGGCGCTGCGCGACCCCTCGACGCTCTTGATCGCCTTCGTGCTGCCGGTGGTGTTGCTGCTGCTGTTCGCCTATGCGGTGTCGCTGGATGCCAAGGAGGTCCGCGTCGGCGTCGTGCTGGAGTCGCCCGGTGCATCGGCGCAGTCGCTGGCCGCTGCCTTCTCGGGCACCCGCTTCTTGAAGACGCAATTCGCCCACGACCGGCGCGAGGTGGCAGACCAGCTCGTCTCCGGTGCGCTGCGCGGCTACGTCGTCATTCCGCAGGATTTCGAGCAGCGCGTGGCCCAGCGCGGAGCAGAACCGCTGGTGCAAATCATCACCGATGGCTCCTATCCCAACACCGCCAACTACGTCGAGAACTACGCCCGCGGCGTGGTGCAGACCTGGCGTGCCGGGCTGGATGTCGCGGCACCCGCGCAATCCGTCGTGCTGGAGCCACGCTACTGGTTCAACCCCGAGCTGGAAAGCCGTCGCGCGCTGATTCCCGGGGCCATTGCCATCGTCATGACCATCATCGGCACCATGCTGACCGCGCTGGTGGTGGCGCGCGAATGGGAGCGCGGCACCATGGAAGCGGTGCTGTCCACGCCCGCGTCGGTGGCCGAAATCCTGATCGGCAAGCTGCTGCCGCACTTCGTGCTCGGCATGCTGTCCACGCTGGGCGCGGCGGCCTTAGCCGTGTTCGTGTTCGGCGTGCCGATGCGCGGCTCTCTGGCGGCGCTGCTGCTCTTGTCGGCGGTGTTCATGGTGCCGGCGCTGGGCCAGGGCCTCTTGATTTCGTCGCTGGCGCGCAACCAGTTCCTGGCGGCGCAGATCGCCCTGTTCACGGGCTTTCTGCCGGCCTTCATGCTCTCAGGCTTTCTGTACGAGATCGATGCGATGCCAGCGCCGATCCGCGCCATCACTCGGGCGGTTCCGGCGCGCTACTTCGTCGATTCGCTCAAGACCGTGTTCCTGGCCGGCGACATCTGGGCCGTCTTCCTGCCCAACCTGGCGGCCATGGCGGCGATTGGGGCGCTGTTTTTCCTGATCGCCAAGCGCGCCACGCGCAAGAACCTGGAGTGACGCGATGTTGACCTCTGCCTTCTCGTTCACCCGCCTGCGCGCCCAATTCATCAAGGAAGTGCTCAGCGTGCTGCGCGACCCGCGCAGCCGCATGGTGGTATTCGTACCGCCGATCCTGCAACTGCTGGTATTCGCCTTTGCAGCCACACTGGAAGTGCGCAACGTCGACATCGCCGTCTACAACCAGGACGCCGGGCGTTGGTCGCACGAGCTGGTGCAGCGCCTGGACAGCGCCCGCTTCATCACCCACGTGCGGCACGTGGACAGCCAGCGGCTGTTGCACGAGATGATCGACCGCGGCCAGGTGATCGCCGCGCTCGCCATTCCCGTGGATTTCTCGCGCACCATCGCCGCCGGCGACAGCGGCCGCGCCCAGGTTCTGGTCGATGGCCGGCGCAGCAACTCGGGCCAGATCACCGTCGCCTACCTGTCCACCATCGCCGCCGACGTTGGGGCCGAGGTCGTGCCCGACGCGCAGGCGCCGACGCCCGTGGTCGTGCGCCACTGGTTCAACCCCAACCTGGTCTACCGCTGGTTCATCGTGCCTGGGCTCACGGGCATCCTGGCGCTGTTCAGCGCGCTGCTCATCACCTCGCTGTCGATCGCGCGCGAACGCGAACTGGGCACCTTCGACCAGTTGCTGGTATCGCCCACCTCGACGCCGGAGATCATTGTTTCCAAGTCGCTGCCTGCGCTGGCGATCGGCACGCTCTTGGGCCTGTTCATGATCAGCGCCGGCGTGTTCCTGTTCGGCATCCCGTTCACCGGCTCGTTCGCGCTGCTGCTCGCCAGCCTGGTGCTGTTCATCCTGTCGGTGGTCGGCATCGGCCTGATGATTTCCGCAGTCAGCATGACCCAGCAGCAGGCCATCCTGGGGGCGTTCGCCATTGGCGTGCCGGCGGTGCTGATGTCGGGCTTTGCGACGCCGGTGGAAAACATGCCGCTCGTCCTGCAGTGGCTGGCCCAGGCCATTCCGCTGACCCACTTCCTCATCATCGTCGAAGGCAGCTTCCTCAAGGCCATGCCGCCCGGCGACATTCTCGCCAGCCTCTGGCCGCTGGCGCTCATCGCCCTCGCCACGCTGACGATGGCCACCGTATTCGTCCGAGGACGCCTGCAATGAAAACCAAAACCCGCCACCTCTCCTCGCGCACGCCAGCCGCACCGCCGGCGTCCAGGCGCTTGCGCCCGCTCGGGCTGGCCCTGTCCTGCGTGCTGCTGACCGCCTGTGCGGCCGTGGGCCCCGACTACCGCGAGCCGCCTCCTGTGGACATCGGCAGCGGTTGGACCTTGCCTCTGGCGAGCGAATCGCAGTCCGCGGACCTGGCCCGCTGGTGGTCCGCGTTGGACGACCCCATCCTTGACCGCCTGATGGGCACGGCACTGGCACAGAACCTGGATCTGCGCCAAGCCGCGGCACGCATCGACGAGGCGCGCGCCCTGCGCGACCGCGTGGCTGGCGACCAGATGCCCACCGTGAGCGCGGGCACCAGCGTGAACCGACGCGGGCAAAGCAAGAACGGCCCCTTGCCCGTGGGCTCGATTCCCGGCATGGACGCCACCCAGACCATCTACGATGCGGGCTTCGATGCGGCCTGGGAGGCCGATCTATTCGGCGCCAAGCGCCGCGCCCTGGAAGGCGCCAGCGCCCGCCTGCAAGCCACCGAAGTCGAAGCACAGGGTGTGCGCATGCGCATCGTGGCCGAGGTCGCACGCACCTGGTTCACCGCCGTTGGTGCTGGATACGAACTGCATGCACAACAAGCCACGCTGGATACGCTGCAGCAGACCTTGGAGCTGGTGCGCCTGCGGCATGCATTGGGCGACGCATCCGCCGCCGATGTGGAGGCGGCTTATGCGCAGTGGACTGCCGTCAACGCACTGCTGCCGGACATCCAGGCCCGCCAGCGCGCCGCGGTGCTGGGCCTGGGCGTGCTCTTGGGCGCTCCACCGGAGCGTGAACTGGCATTGCTCGACGGCCCCTTGGCACCGTGCACGCTGCGGGCCCTGCCGGTGGGCGAACGTGCTGATCTTCTGCGCCGCCGCCCTGACGTGCTGGCCGCGGAACGGCGTCTGGCGGCGAGTTCTGCCGACATCGGCGTGGCCACGGCCGAGCTGTTCCCCAAGCTCTCCATCGGTGTCGGCGGCGGGTTTCAGGCGCTCAGCACGGGCAACTGGTTCGATGCATCCAGTTCACGGTTTTCCATCCTGCCGCTGATTTCCTGGCGTCTGTTCGATGGTGGCCGCGTGCGTGCCGAGATTCGGGCACGCGAGGCCGCCGAGCAGCAGGCGGCGCTGGCCTATGAGCAGGCGGTGTTGGCGGCGCTGGGTGACGCCGAGCGTGCGCTGGGCGACTACCACGGCGGGCTGGACACGTTGGAGCGCCGTGCCATGGCCCTGGATGCGGCACGAACCAGCTACGGCTACGCCAAGGCTCGCTACGCCGCGGGCGATGTTGCACTGGTGGAGCTGCTGGCCGCCCAGCGCAGCCTGCACGAAGCCGAGACTGCGGCCGCACGTGCGCATACCAGCGCCGCCGTGCAATTGGTGGCGCTGTACAAGGCGCTCGGGGGCGGCTGGGAGGTATCCAACATGACGCCAAGCGCCGCCCATTCGCCTACAGGCGCCGCCGCACCCACGCCTCGTGCAAGTCGCTCCGGCATGCCTGCAAGCGCCGCCGCGACGGAACACCTCACAAGCCAAAGCGCGGAACGCGAAACCCTTACTCACTTGATCATCAACAGGCCAACCGAAGGAGCCAAGCCATGACCACCACCGCCTTTTTCATTCCGCCCGTGAACCTGATGGGCGCGGGCTGTCTTCGTGATGCAGCCAAGGCCATCCAGTCCTATGGCTTCAGGAAAGCGCTGATCGTGACCGACCTTCCCTTGGTTCGTCTCGGACTGGTCGGCAACGTGCGCGACCTTCTTGCCAGCCACGGCGTGGATACCCTGGTTTTTCATGGAGTGCAGCCCAACCCGACGACCAAGAACGTGGCCGATGGGCTGAAGCAACTGCGCGACAACGATTGTGATTTCGTCATCTCGCTCGGCGGCGGTTCGCCGCACGACTGCGCCAAGGGAATCGCATTGGTCGCTGCCAATGGCGGAACGATCAAGGACTACGAGGGACTTGACCAGTCGGCCAAGCCGCAGCTGCCCTTGGTGGCGATCAACACCACGGCTGGAACGGCCAGCGAAATGACGCGCTTTTGCATCATCACCGACGAGGCGCGCCACGTGAAGATGGCGATCGTCGACAAGCACACGACGCCCATTCTCTCGGTCAACGACCCCGAGCTGATGCTGCTCAAACCCGCCAGCTTGACCGCCGCCACCGGCATGGATGCCCTTACGCACGCGGTGGAGGCCTATGTTTCAACCATTGCCACGCCGATCACCGATGCCTGCGCACTCAAGGCCGTGGCATTGATAAGCCAATGGCTGCGCAAGGCGGTGGCTGACGGGCGAAACGTCGAAGCGCGCGAACAGATGGCCTATGCGCAGTTCCTCGCCGGCATGGCCTTCAACAATGCCTCGCTGGGCTACGTGCACGCCATGGCGCATCAACTGGGCGGCTTCTACGACCTGCCGCACGGTGTGTGCAACGCCGTCCTGCTGCCGCACGTGCAGGCCTACAACAAGCAGGTCGCTGCGGGACGCCTCGCCGACATCGCCCGCGCGATGGGGGAAAAAACCGATGGCCTGGGCGACGAGGCCGCCGCGGATCTGTGCCTATTGGCGATTCGCCAATTGTCCGCCGACATCGGCATTCCCCACGGGCTGTCACAGCTTGGCGTTCAGGCCAAGGACTTTCCCACCCTGGCCACCAATGCGCTCAAGGACGCGTGCGGACTGACCAATCCAATACAGGCGTCGCACGAGGAAATCAGTGCCATTTTCGCGGCGGCCATGTAGCCGTCGGCGTGATTTCCCGAACCCGTTCTATCCCACCATCAAGGAGTGCCTCCATGCAAACGAACGTAGGAAACCTCGATCGCATCGCGCGCGTCGTCATCGGCCTGATCCTGCTCAGCTTGCCGTTGTGGCTGGATTCGCCATGGCGGTGGCTGGGGCTCATCGGAATCATGCCGCTGATTACCGGCCTGGCGGGTCGCTGTCCGGGCTATCGCCTGCTCGGCGTGAACACCTGTCCAATGCAAAAGAAGAAGCCCGAGTGAGCATCCCATGAAACTGAAATTTCTGGGTGCTGCGCGCGAAGTCACCGGGTCGTGCTTCCTGGTGGAGGCGGCGGGCCTGCGCTTCCTGGTGGATTGCGGCATGGTTCAAGGGGGCTCTGCGGCGGCGGCGCGCAACCGCGAGCCATTTCCGTTCGACCCGGCAGCTATCGATTTCGTGCTCCTGACCCATGCCCACATCGACCACAGCGGGCTATTGCCCAAACTCACCCGCGCCGGGTTCAAAGGGGCCATCTACACCACTCCCGCCACGGTTGATCTGCTGGGCGTGATGCTGCCCGACAGTGCACACATCCAGGAGAGCGATGCAAAACGCAGTGCCAAGCGGTTCCGCGGAAAGGACCCGCTGCCGCCGCTGTACACGCTGCAGGATGCGCGCGAATGCCTGCAGCAGGTACGAGGCATCGAATACGACCGGGAGTTCGCGCCCCGGGTCGGGGTGCGCGCGCGCTTTCGCGATGCCGGGCACATCCTCGGTTCGGCCATCATCGAAGTCTGGGTCACCGAGTACGGCTACCCGACAAAACTGGTATTCAGCGGCGACCTTGGCCAGCCGGGACGCCCGATATTGCGCGACCCGACACCCATCGAGGACGCCGACATCCTCGTCATCGAGTCCACCTATGGCAACCGCCAGCACAAGGACTTTTCGGCAACCGAAGAGGAGATGATCGGCATCGTCGAGAAAACCCTGTTCGAACGCGGTGGCAACGTCATCGTGCCGGCCTTCGCGGTCGGTCGAACCCAGGAAGTCCTGTACCACCTGCACCGTCTCACCAGCGAGGGGCGGCTGCGGCAACCGAGGGTATTCGTTGATTCGCCGATGGCCACGGAAGCCACGCGCATCACGCGCGAGCACCTTGAGCTGTTCGACGAGCAGGCCAAGCGCTTGGCCGGGTGGCACGCGCGCGGCGAAAACCTGCCGTATCTGCATTTCACGGAAAGCGCCGACGAATCCATGGCGCTGAACCAGATTCGTTCGGGCGCGATCATCATTTCCGCCAGCGGTATGTGCGACGCGGGACGCATCCGGCACCACCTGCGCCACAATTTGCCGCGCAAGGAATGCAGCGTCCTGTTCTCCGGCTTTCAGGCGCAGGGAACACTGGGCCGCCAACTGGTCGATGGCGCGGCGCGCGTGCGCATCTTCGGCGACGACATTCCGGTGCGCGCGGCGATCCACAGTGTCGATGGGCTCTCGGCGCACGCCGACCAACCAGCCCTGATGGCCTGGGCCCGAGGCTTCAAGCAAGCCCCCGAGCAAACCTTTGTAGTGCATGGGGAGCCGTCCGCCGCGCAGGCTTTGGCGGAACTCCTGCAACAGCAGCTTGGCTGGCAGGTCTCGGTGCCCGAGCGCGGCCGGGTCGTTCCGTGGCCGGATTTTCTGGTGGTCGAGCGATGACACCGCCCGCTGATCCTGACGAGCGCCTGCGCGCCATCCTCGATTCACCCACATACCGCCTTGCGTATGAAGACATCGATTTGCTTGGCCAGGACGATCTGCGCCCGCTGCGTCTCCAACTCGAACTGCTCAAGCCCGAACGCATCTTGCGTGAGCAAGGCGTGCATTCGACCGTGGTGGTGTTTGGCAGTGCGCGCGTAAGCGATGCTGCCACTGCACGCGACCGGCTCGCTGTGCTGGAGCAGCGAGCGGGCACCATGCCAGGGAATTCGACGCTTGGGCGGGAACTAGTCTTGGCCCGTCGCCGCGTGGAACAGGCACGCTATTACGAAGAGGCACAGCGCTTCGCTCAACTGATCTCTGCTCGTTTCCAGCAGGAGGGACGATGCGATTTCGTCGTCATCACCGGTGGCGGCCCCGGCATCATGGAGGCAGCCAATCGCGGTGCTTTCGATGCCGGGGCTCGCTCGATCGGCCTCAACATCACGTTGCCGCACGAACAAGCGCCGAACCCCTACATGTGTCCGGAGCTGGCGTTCCGGTTCCACTATTTCGCGCTGCGCAAAATGCATTTCTTGCTGCATGCGAAAGGTCTGGTGGCCTTCCCCGGTGGCTATGGAACGCTCGACGAACTGTTCGAGGTGCTGACCCTGATCCAGACCGGGAAGATGCAACGGATTCCGGTGGTTCTTGTCGGTCGCGACTTCTGGAGCCGAGCCGTTGATTTCGATCTTCTGCTCGACGAAGGCTACGTATCGCCGTCCGATCTCGACTTGTTTACCTGCGTCGACAAAGCCGAGGAAATCATGGGTGCCTTGGAACGCTTTTACGTCGATAGGGCAACAGATGGCGCGCCATCATGATGCGCATCGGCAGCCTTCACGCGCGGCTGTCCAAGGCCAATGCGCAATGGTCGATGCGCAGTATCACGCCGCTGATTGCGTGCGCGGTACTCGGCTCGACTGCCGCCCGTGGCGCGGAGCCCGCATCCTCGGATGGTATTTCCCGCTGCCTGCCAGAGCACGCCTTGCACTGGAGAGGTGGAACCCTGCGCCTGGAGAACGATTTGTTCACGGGCACCGACCGCAACTACACCAACGGTGTGGCGCTGAGCGTGGTTTCGCGCGATCTGCAAGGCGCGCTCCGCCCGGAGTGTCTGCCCCAACCGATTGCCTGGTACACCCGCTTCATCGGCTGGGCTGATCCCGAGTTCTGGCGCGACTCTGGCGCCCAATCGGCATCGCAAAACATCGTCGTGCGCTTCGGCCAGTCCATGTACACGCCCGAGGACAAGACGCGCACCGATCTGATTTCCGACGATCGCCCGTACGCCGGCCTGCTGTACCTGGGTTTGGCATGGAATCACCGCGTCCACCCACAGGCCGCCAGCTATGAAATGCTTGACGTGCGCGAACTGACCCTGGGCGTGATTGGCCCCTGGTCGTTGGCGGAGCAATCGCAGGATCTGGTGCATCGGGTGCGGGGCATCGATCGTTTTCGCGGCTGGGACAACCAGTTGCGCAACGAACCCGCGTTCCAGATGGCGATGGAGCGCAAGTTCAAGTCGTACACAGAGGGTGCCGTCCGGCCGGGGTGGAGCGGCGACGTGATCGGCAGCTATGCCCTGCGGATCGGAAACATCGAAACCGCAGCCAGCACCGGCATGGAATTGCGTGCGGGCTGGAACATTCCGAACGACTTCGGCAGCTATCCGATTCGGCCCGGCGCGGAGAATCGCCCGCCCTCGGGCGTTTCCGACCTGCGCAGAACAGAGCCTCAATCAGCGCGCGCGCCCAAACCCGGAGCGCATGCATTCCTGAATCTGGAGGCCAAAGCCGTTGCCTGGGATTTCTCGCTCGACGGGAATCTGTTTCGGCACAGCCATCACGTCAGTCGACGACCCTGGGTCGCTCAGGCAGCCATTGGCATCAGCAGCCAATGGATTGTTGCCGGGCATGGCGTGCGGCTTGCCGGGATGCGCGTCTGGAGAACCCGCGAGTTCGACCAGCAGATCGGCCATCACGCCTTCGGATCGATTGCGTTGAGCATGGAATTTTGAAATCCCGAAGCCATGCGCCCGCCTGCGAAGCATTCACCAACAACCTCCATGGAGAATCCCGTGAGTCATCTATTGAACCCTCGACAGCTTTTGACGATCACGTTGTCAGTAGCCTTGGCCACCGTTGCCACGGGACTGAGCGCGCAGTCCGCTGACGCTGCAAAGCCGATGGCGCTGCGCAGCGTCATGGAGAGACTTGGCCGTGACATGCAAGCCGTCACCGGTGCGATTTCCAAGGAGGAATGGACACTGGTCGCCGAGCTGGCGCCCAAAATCGCCAAGCATGCCGAGCCACCTCTGGGCGAAAAAATGCGCATTCTTGGCTGGCTTGGCACGGATGCCGGGAAATTTCGGGGTTTCGACGGGCAGGTCCAGGACGCTGCGAGCGCCATGGGGGATGCCGCCAAGCGCGGCGACGGCCAGGCCGTTATCGCCGCATTCTCCAAGACACAACAAAGCTGCCTCGCTTGTCACCAAAGCTTCCGACAATCGTTCGTGGAACAGTTTTATGGGAGTCGCTGACACGCATTTGTCCCAGGCCGGTTTGTATGGGGCATCACGATGAGCAACTCCCAGCCGAGCCTCATCCTGGTGCTCAATTGCGGCTCCTCAAGCATCAAGTTCGCCTTGTTCGATGCACAGGTGCGCCCGTTGCCGCGCGAGCCGCTCTGGCACGGCAAGGTGCAAGGGATTGCTGGGCCCGCGCCTGAGTACAGCGACAGTGGCACTGCACAGCAGCGCATCCATCTGGATCACGAACACCCTCACACCGCCGCTCTGGCGCTGATTCAAGCGCGCATCGTGGCCCGACTCGATGGCCGCCGCATTGTGGCCATCGCGCATCGTGTCGTCCATGGCGGCAGCAGGTACTTCGAGCCAACCGTGGTGACCGATGGCTCCATCGCGGAGCTGCGGGCCTTGATTCCTTTGGCGCCGTTGCACCAACCCTTTCCCCTGAAGGCCATGAGTTTGCTGTTCGAGCAGTGGCCCGGAATTGTTCAGGTAGCGTGCTTCGATACAGCCTTTCACCGCACGGCGCCGAAGGTGGAGCAGATCCTGCCGCTGCCGTACTCGGCCTGGGAACGCGGTCTGCGCCGCTACGGCTTTCACGGCCTTTCATACGACTACATGAACCACGTCCTGCCCGAGCGCCACGGTGATCTGGCACGCGGCCGCACCATCGTCGCGCACCTCGGCAGCGGGGCCAGCCTGTGCGCGATGCAGAACCTGCAAAGCATCGCCACCACGATGGGATTTTCCGCGCTCGACGGCCTGATGATGGGCACCCGTACCGGCTCGCTCGATCCGGGCGCCCTGCTCTACCTGATGGAGATCGAAAAGCTCTCACTGGAAGAAGTAGGCCGCACGCTCTACAACCAGTCCGGCCTGCTCGGTGTTTCCGGGATTTCGGCCGAGCCGCGCGTGGTGGTGAAGCACGAGAGCGATTCCGGCGAAGTCGGCGAACGCGCCCGCATCGCGTTGGCGCTCTACGTGCGCCGTATCGTGCGGGAGATTGGCGCACTGATCGCAGTCATTGGCGGCCTGGATCTGCTCGTGTTCACTGCCGGTGTCGGTGAGCACAACGCCTTCGTGCGCGAGCGCGTCTGCCGCGACCTGGCATTTATCGGCATCAAGCTGGATGCCGATGCCAACGCCATCGATGCCCCGGTTATCTCCACCACCGACAGCCGGGTGCTGGCCGCGGTGGAGCCTACCAACGAGGAATGGATCACAGCGCGCTATACGCAGGATTTGATAGGCGGCGCGTGATGTCCCAGCCAGGCCGAGCGCGCTCAACTCAACTGACTCTGTAGCCACGCAGGGATTCATCGACATCAAAGAGGGGAAATCGCATGACCACCGCTTCCACCATCCGCCAGTGCTGGCTTGCCGGGCACGGCCCCATCGTCCATCGCGACGAGACCATCAAACGCATGGAAACCCTGGTGACCCGTTTGATCGTCGAGGGCCGTGTTGCCGACGAGACGACGGCCTACACCCTGCTTGCCGCCGCCGACCGCCTGAGCTGCGTGGCCATGAACGTGGTCGCGCACATGACCTATGCGCGCCGCATCGATCTTTCCGGCGCGGCGCTGTCAGCCGAGGACTTCAAGCCCACGCCCGAAGGCCACACCGGCGGCTCGCTGAATATGGTGCAGGCCTTCGTCGGCTACCTGCTGGCCAACGCGCTCACCGGCAGCACACGCGGCTGGATCATGGGCCAGGGCCATTGTGTCGCCGCCATCGAAGCCGTCAATGTGCTGACCGGCGATGTCTCGCCCGCGCAGCGGGGCCGCTACGACCGCAGCGAGCAAGGCCTGTCGCGCCTGTGTGCCGATTTCTATTCCTATGCCATCGATGCGCAGGGCCGCCCGGCCGTGCCGCTGGGCAGCCATGCCGGCCCCAACACCGCCGGTGCCGTGTCCGAAGGCGGCTACCTCGGCTTTGCCGAACTGCAGTACATCCACATGCCGCTGCCTGGCGAATCGCTGGTCGCCTTCCTCAGTGACGGCGCCTTCGAGGAGCAGCGTGGCCCGGACTGGGCGCCGCGTTGGTGGCGCGCGCAAGACAGCGGCTTCGCTGTACCGGTGATGATCCTCAACGGCCGCCGCATCGAGCAACGTACCCAGATCATGCAGGAAGGGGGTGCGCAATGGCTGGCCGACGACGTGCGCCACAACGGCTTCGACCCGGTGATCGTCGATGGCCGCGACCCGGCCGCGATCGCCTGGGCAATCGTCGAAGCCGAGGGCGCGCTGCGTGCGTTTGCCGCCGATCCGGATCGCCGCTATCCGGCGCCTCTGCCCTACGTGATCGCCGAGACCGAGAAGGGCTTCGGCTTTCCCGGTGCTGGCAGCAACGCCGCGCACAACCTGCCGTTGGGCGGCAACCCCCACACCGATGTCGCCATGCGTGGGCGGTTCAACGAAAGCGCGGCTGCGCTCTTCGTTGCTCCGGTCGAACTCGACGCGACGCTCACCGCCTTCGCAACCCACGCCGCCCAGCAGCGCCCGCTGGAAAGCGCGCATCCGATGGCGCACCGCCACCCCGCTGCGCCCAGGCTGCCCGAACCGCGCTGGGAAATATCAGGCAGCGAAGGCAGTGCGATGACGGCGCTGGATCAGTGGTTCGTTGAATTCGCCAAAGCCAATCCCGAGCTGCGCATGCGCATCGGCAACCCTGACGAATTGGCCAGCAACAAGATGGGCGGCACGCTGGCGCTGCTCAAGCACCGCGTCAACGAGCCCGAACCCGGTGTGCCTGAGGATTTGCACGGCGCCGTCATCACCGCGCTCAACGAAGAGGCCGTGGCCGCCGCCGCACTCGGCAACAAGGGTGGACTGAACCTGATCGTCAGCTACGAGGCCTTCGCCGTAAAAATGCTCGGCCTGATGCGGCAGGAAATCATCTTCGCCCGCCACCTGCGTCAGGTCGGCCAGCCCGCCGGCTGGCTGTCGGTGCCACTCATCGTCACCTCGCACACCTGGGAGAACGCCAAAAACGAACAGTCGCACCAAGACCCGACGATCGGCGAAGCCCTGCTGGGCGAGATGTCGGACACCTCGCGCGTGTTGTTCCCGGTGGATGGCAACACTGCGGTCGCCGCGCTGCGCGAAATCTATGCCGGACGCGGGCAACTGGCCTGCCTCATCGTTTCCAAGCGCGACGTGGAGAACCGCTTCGATGCCGAATCGGCGCAACGCCTGATCCGTGACGGCGCGGCCCATCTGATCGGTGACCCCGCCGAGGCCGAAGTGCAGCTCATCGCGCTGGGTGCCTACCAACTCGACGAGGCGATCAAGGCGCAGCAGCACCTTGCCGGGATGGGCAAGCGCGCCTGCGTCACCGTCATCCTGGAACCTGGCCGCCTGCGCATCCCGCGCGATGCCATGGAAGCGGAGTTCGTCGATGAAGACGCCACTGTCAGCACGCTGTTCCCGCAAGGCCTGCCGCGCGTGATCCTCACCCACACGCGCCCCGAGCCCATGCTCGGCATTCTGCGCCGCATCGACAACGGCCCGACCAGGACGCACGCCCTCGGCTACATCAGCCGCGGCGGCACCTTCGATGTCCCCGGCATGCTGTTCGCCAACCGCTGTACCTGGGCGCATACGGTGGATGCCGCAGCGACCGTGGCCGGCTGGAATCGTGAAGCACTGCTCGACCCTGCGCAGCGCGCGGCTCTTGATGGCACCGGCGATCCCAAAGATTTATTGAGCCCGTGAGTCAGGTACGCGAATCCTGTGCCGGTCATGAAGTGCGCCGGCAGCTCCAGGCCGGTGGAGGCGATGTCCTCGCGGTCTGCGCCAGTTCTCAACTGCGCAACGTGCCCAGCAGGTTGCATGTCAGGATCACGCATCGCCTGCACCGCTTATCCAGTCCCTGTTCGTCCAGGGAGTCGGCGCGCTGCTGCATCGCCTGCTTGGTTCCCTCACCGGAGCCCAGGTTGCTCAGGCCCGCCCTGCTGCCATTCGAGCCGGGTGGCCCCGATCACGCGGGCCTGCCGCTCGATGGGCAGGTACGATTTCAGCTCAATGGCCACACCACCCAGACGCTGCACGTCATGGCGGCGGCCCTGCTCGGGCTGATCGTTCGGCACCTTCCATAGCCCTTCGACCACGCGCTCCATGGTGCTGGCACGGCGTGGTGCCTCCAAGTGCCCGAACGTGGCTAGACACTTTGCACGGGGGCGAATGGGCCTGCCTTGGGCATACCCTCACCCTGCTTGGCATGTCCTTCAATGGGGCAGCTTGACGGCCTTCCAGCCGCTGTGGCTGAAATACTTGCCGTAGGCGTTGGAGGCCTGCGCGACCTGCACCACGCCGGCGGCGCGCTTGCCTTCTCCGTGCTTGCCCTGGGCGGCCTCGGCGCCCGCCACCAGGTCGGCCACGATGATGTGCAGCTGGGCGTCCGCCTCGGGGGGCAACTTGCAGTTTTCCACCATGTAGGCGACCTGCTGGCCGACGGCGTTGCCGAAGGCGTCGTAGTCGGCCGCCGTGGCCTTGCCTGCATGGGCCGCGGGCAGGATTTTCGTCACCGATGCATGGACGGCCGTCATGGCCTGGCGCAGCGGCGCGTCAGTGTCCCATTTCTTGCCGGCGTTGAGTTGCAACTGGTGGGTTTCGGCGCTGCCGTGGCTGTCGTGCGCGCTCGCGGCCATCGAGGTCAGGGGGACTGCCAGGGCGGCGGCCAGCAGCAGTGTGGTGAGTTGTTTCATGGAAATGCTCCGTTGAAAGTTGAACCATGCAAGGTGGCCGTGCGGGTTGCCTGGCTGCCTTGCCCTCTTCAACGAAGCGCGCGTCTGAATGTTCCATGTGTTTTGCATCTTTGGTGCACGGCCTTATTTGCGGTGCAGCAGCTCCTCCTCGGTCGCCTCCTGCGCGTAGCGACCCAGCAACAGCTGCAGCAGGCGCTCGCGCTGGGCGGTGTCCAGCAGCTCGCGCTCGGCCAGCAATTGGGTGATCACGCGCTGCTGCTGCGCGGCCTGCAGGCGGGCAATGGCGGCCTGCTCGGCGTCGATGGCCGCGCGGTCGGGTGCGGCGGCGAAGATGTGGCGCACCAGGGCTTCGCGACGGTGGCGTATGTCGTCCCAGTTGGATGACAGGTCGTGCAGGAACGGCGCCTCCAGCGCCTCCCAGCGCGTGCGTTGCCCGGGCGTGAGCGCCAGGTAGTCCGGCAGGTGCACGGCCGGCGCCGGGGGCGGCGCCACGCGGGCAGGGCGCAGCACGAGCGCCGCAAGAATGCCCAGGTTGAGCGCCAGCGAGACGGCCAGCAGGGTGCGGATCCAGGTGGGGTGTTTCATGGCAGATTCCTTGGCAGTCGGCAAATCTCGGTGGCGGCGCACAGCCCGCCCGGCGGCACGGGGTCGAACACGCGCGCCATGGCGGGGTCGGCGGCCGCAAACGTGGTAGGAATGGCTGCCCCCGTGCCCAGCAGCAGCCCGCCCATCCACAGGCCCGAGACCAGCGCCGCGCCAGCCGCCAGGCCCGTGGGCATCCAGCCCAGAAGGTCCCAGCCGGCACGCCGGGGCCTGGCGGCGCGCGGTGGCCGCCGGTCGCGCAGGCGCTCCTGCAGCTGCGCCGCGAGATCGAAGCCCAGCGTGGGCGATGGCAGGGCGTGCAGTTCCTGGCGCAGCGCCCGCAGCGCATCGAGCTGCTGGCTGCAGACAGGGCAGGCCCGCAGGTGGCTCTGCAGCGCGGCCTGTCTGCGCGCGGGCAGGGCGTGATCGACAAAGGCGGAAAGGTCTTCGATGCGTGGGCAGGTCATGGTGGCTCCTTGCGGTCAGCGTGGCATGTGCTGCAGCAGCCCGGCGCGGGCGCGGGCGATGCGGGATTTGACGGTGCCCAGGCCGATGCCCAGCACCTGGGCAATGTCCTCGTAGGGCATGTCCTCGATGTCGCGCAACAGCAGGATCTCACGGTGCTCCACCGACAGCCGCGCCAGCGCGCGCTCCAGCTCCGCGATGCGCTGGCGCGCCTGCAGCATGGCCTCGGGCGTGGGCGTATCCGCCGGTACCTGCTGATGCAGCGCGTCGTCTAGCGCCACGAACTCCACGTGCCGCGCGCGACGCAGCCGGTCCAGTGCCTGGTTGCGCGCGATGCGGAACAGCCACGTGGACAGCTGCGCCTGCGGGCGCCAGCTGGGCAGTGCCTGGTAGACGCTCAGAAAGGTTTCCTGGGTCAACTCGCGCGCATCCTCCTGTGACCGAGTCATGCGCACCAGAAAGCGGTAGATGCGATCCTGGTTGCGCGTCACCAGCTCAGAGAACGCCGCAACCTCCCCGCGCTGGGCGCGGGCAATGCAGTCAGTCTCGTCAAACTGGCTCGGTTGGGGCATTGGGGCGTTAACGCATGAGGAGCGCAAAAGTTCCATCTTCGGGCAAGCCCTGACGAACCCGTCTTCGTCAGTCCAGCCAGACTCGCGATTCGCTTCATGCTTCTCATCAATACGTCCGATGGGGGCATGTGGCAACGTGAACTGACCGTTGGCTCGATCGGATGAACACGAGGTGAACAGAAGGTTCAGTGTTGATTCACCCCCGGTTCGTCAAAATTATTGGCATCAACAGCTCTGATGCTGTGAAAGGAACCGACGATGAAACGAAACCTACACCTCAAGCCCCGGCTGGCCACCCTGGTGCTGGCCGTCGCGGCGCTGCCAGCGGTGGCATCCAGCGACTGCGATGCCCCGGCCGCGCGATGGCAGTCGCGCGAAGCGGTGCGCCAGATGGCGGCGCAGCAGGGCTGGCAGGTCGAGCGACTGAAGATTGACGACGGCTGCTACGAAATCCGTGGCACCGACGCCCAGGGCCAGCACTTCAAGGCCAAGCTCGACCCCGAGACCCTGCAGGTGCTGAAGATCAAGTCGCGCGAGCGCGATGACCACCACAAAGACCGGGACCGGGAGCGCGAGCGCCGGCGCGACCACACGCCGCAGGATGCGGGCACTGCCCCTTCCTCACCCCTCTTTACCCCGGGCAGCGCGCCGCGCGGCCAGGTGCAATGAATCGCCTCCCCTCTTTCCAGGAGAACCCTATGTCCAAACCCCTGATCACCGCCATTGCCGCAGCTTGCGCGCTTGCCGTGCCCGCCCTCGGCCAGGCGCGCGAAGTCACCATTGCCACCCAGCTCAAGAACTACGGCGGCGACGGCGCCTACCTGGCGGTCTACCTGACCGATGCCAAGGGCGCCTACGCCGGCACGCTCTGGGTGGCCGGCGGCAAGGCCAAGTACTACAAGCACCTGGCGGACTGGAGCCGCCTGTCGGCCGGCGACGCCAAACGTCTCAATGGCGTGACCGGCGCCAGCGTCGGCGCGGGCCGCACGCTCAGGGTGACGGCCGATCTGGCCGACGCGCTGATCGACGCCGGCTACGAGATCCGCATCGACGCCGCCGTGGAAGACATGCGTGACAGCCCCTCCGAGGTGCGGCTGCCCCTGACGGCGGCGGGCGCCGGCAAGGCGCAGGCCGGCAAGCAGTACATCCAGTCGGCCAGCTTCCAGCTGAAGTAAGGAGCAAGGCATGAACTGGAAAGCCGTCCACCGATGGCTGGGTCTGAGCCTGGGCACCGTGGCCCTGGTGCTGGGCCTGTCCGGTGCCCTGCTGGCCCTGGATCCGGTGCAGGAGGCCTGGCAGGCGCCGACAGCACCGGCCGACCTGCCGGTGGCCACGCTGGTGCAACAGGTGCAGCAGGCCATGCCCGGCGTCGAGGAAATCCGTCGCCTGCCCTCGGGCGCCGTCGCCGCCTTCGGCTTCGACGGCGACCAAGCGCAGGCGCGCTACGTCGATGCAACCAGCGGCCAGCTGCTTGGCAACTACCAGCCCTCCAGCATGCCGCGCTGGGTCAAGAACCTGCACCGCGCGCTGCTGCTGGGCGATGGTGGGCGCTGGGGCGCCGCGGCCACGGCGCTGGCCATGGTCTTGCTGTCGATTTCCGGCCTGGTGCTGCTCGTGCGCCGCATGGGCGGCTGGCGCCATGTGGCAGGCCGGGTGCGCGGCACCCTGGCGCAGCGCCTGCACGTACTGGCGGGCCGGGTGGTGCTGGCCCTGCTGCTGCTGTCCTCGATCACGGCGCTGACCATGAGCGCCTCGACACTCGGCCTGCTCGAACTGGAAGCCGGGCCCGAGCCCGACGTTGTTTCCAGCGCCAGCACGGGGGCCGACCTGGCGCCGGCGCAGCTACCGCTGCTGCGCGACCTCGGCGTCGGCGATCTGCACCGCGTCAACCTCCCCGATGCGGGCGACCCCACCGACACCTGGCAGGTGGCGACCACGCGCGGCCAAGGCTGGATTGACCGCCACAGCGGCGATACCTTGGCCTGGCAGGAGGCGACGTTGGCGCAGCGGCTGGACGACTGGGCCCGCGTGCTGCACACCGGCGAGAGCGCCTGGCCGTGGGCCGTGGTGATGGGCCTCGCGGGCCTCTGCGTGCTGCTGTTCTGGGCGAGCGGCGTGCTGATCTGGTGGCAGGGGCGCCGCAACGCGGTGCACATCGCCGACAACTCCCGCCTGCAGCAGGCCGAGGTGCTGATCTTCGTCGCCAGCGAGGGCGGCAGCACCTGGGGCTTTGCCCAGGCCTTGCATGCCGCGCTGGTACGCGCCGGGCGGCGCGTGCACAGCAGCGCACTGGAGCACTTCCAGATCACGCCCACGGCGCAGCAGGTCTTCATCCTGGCGGCCACGCATGGCGATGGCCAGCCGCCGGCGCATGCGCGTCATGCGCTGGAGCGCATTGCCGCGCAGGGCGGCAGCGGCGTGCCGGTGACGGTGCTGGGTTTTGGCGATCGCCAATACCCGGCGTTCTGCGCCTATGCACAGGCCGTCGAGCAGGCGCTGCGTGCCCAGGGGCATGCGAGCCTACTGCCGCTGGAGCTGATCCACCAGCAGTCGGCGCAGCAGTTCGCCCGCTGGGGCGAGGCACTGGCGCAGGCCCTGGGCCAGCCGCTGGCGATCGATTACCGACCCCGTCTGCCCGCCACCACCGCGCTGACGCTCGTCGAGCGGCGCGACTACCCCGGCCAGGCCGATCGGCCCACGGCCATCCTGCGCTTTGCCTGGCCGCGCCAGCCGTGGTTTGCGCGTCTGCTCGGCTGCGGCCTGGGCCGCTTCGAGGCGGGCGACCTGGTAGGTATCGTGCCACCGGGGAACGCGGTGGCGCGCTATTACTCGCTGGCGTCGGGCAGCGCCGACGGCTTTCTGGAAATCTGCGTGCGCCAGTGGCCCGGCGGCGTGTGCTCGGCGCACCTGCTGGGGCTCAAGCCGGGCGACAGCACGCAGGCCTTCATCCGTGCCAACCCGGGCTTTACCCTCAGCGGTCGACCGCCGAGCGTGCTGCTGATCGGCGCTGGCACCGGCGTGGCACCGCTGGCAGGCTTCATTCGGCGCAACGACGAGCGCACGCCGATGCACCTGTACTTCGGCGCGCGCGACCCGGCCACCGACTACTACTTCGGCTCCGAGATCGCGCGCTGGCAGGCCGAGCAGCGCGTGGCCAGCGTCAACACCATCTTCTCGCGCGTGCCCGGCGGCGGCTACGTGCAGGAAATCCTGCAACGCGACGCCGAACGCCTGCGCAAATTGCTGGCCGCCGGCGCCGCGGTGCGCGTGTGCGGCAGCCGCCCCATGGCCCAGGGCGTGGGCGAGGTGCTCGATGCGCTGCTGGCGCCGCTGGGCCTTGACGTGAACGCACTGAAGGCCAAGGGGCGCTATGCCGAAGACCTGTTCTGAGCCCTTGCACCGGCTGCAACTGCACGGGCCGACCATGGCCACGCGCTGGGCCGTGAGCTGCGATGTGCCGCCTGTGCTGGACACGAACGCGCTGTGCCAGGCGCTGGCCGAAGCGGTCGAACAAGTCGATGCCCAGATGTCGCCCTGGCAGCCGGAAAGCGCACTGAATCAGCTCAACCGTGCGCCGGTAGGCGATTGGCTGGCACTGCCGGCGCAGATCCTTGAGGTGCTGGCCCGCGCGCTCGAAGTCTGCCGCCTGAGCGACGGAGCGTTTGATCCCGCCGTCGGCGCACTGGTCGATGCCTGGGGCTT
Organism: Comamonas flocculans; assembly: GCF_007954405.1. Classification (NCBI taxonomy): domain Bacteria; kingdom Pseudomonadati; phylum Pseudomonadota; class Betaproteobacteria; order Burkholderiales; family Comamonadaceae; genus Comamonas; species Comamonas flocculans. Next base: position 200,966 of record NZ_CP042344.1, read on the forward strand.
TGGCGCGGCATGCGACACGCCGGACGCCGAGGCCATCCGCGCCGCGCGCAATGCCAAACGCCTGCCGACACCGCAAGCCCTTGAGCTGGACTTGGCCGCCGGCCTGGCGCGCAAGCACTCGCCACTGCAGCTCGATTTGTGCGGCATCGCCAAAGGCTATGCCGTGGATCGTATGTGTGCCGTGCTCACCGGACACGGCGTGTGCCACGCCCTGGTCGCACTGGACGGCGAGCTGCGCGCCATCGGCCCCCAGGCCAGCGGCGCGCCCTGGGCGGTGGCGCTGGAGAGCCCGCGTGCAGGCCTGCGCGCCGCGCACGGGGTGATCGAGCTGCAGGACCTGGCCGTGGCCACGTCGGGCGATTACCGGCACTTCGTCCAGGTGGGCCAGGCACGCCTGGCGCACAGCATGGACGGGCGCAGCGGCAAGCCGGTGAACAACGGCGTCGCCAGCGTCACCGTGCTGGCGCCCCGTTGCATGGACGCCGACGCCTGGGCCACCGCCTTGCTGGTGGCGGGCTCGGGCCAGGGCCTGGCCTTGGCGCATCGGCACGGCCTGGATGCCTTGTGGCTGCTGCGCCGGGGCGAGGCGCTGGTCGAGTTGGGCTCGGGCCGCTTCGCCGCTGCCGCATCGGCGGGTACGGCATGAACGGCGGGTGAAGAGGCTGTTCAGCACCGGTTCACCCACACCCGCGCAGACTGCAGCCACAGTCGATCGTGACTGCATTGCAACTCAAGGAGAACGTCATGCAAGTCGCCACCACCATCGCCTCCATCGGCATCGCCGCGGCCCTGCTGGGCAACACCGCCCTGGCCGGCGATCATTCCGATCGCACGCAGCGCCACGCCAGCCGCGCCGAGCGCATCGAAGCGCTGAACGCACCCTGGCAGGCCATTCCCAACTCGGCCGAGGCAGGCTCGCCCGGACATGGTTGGCAGTATTTCTTCAACCCGCAGGCAGCGCGCGCCGTCGTCATCAGCCCTGATGGCCATTACTACTTGAGCCGCGGCAAGGGGCTGCGCTGGATCGCCGCAGCCCAACCAGCGGCGGAAACGGCAACGGCGCCCTGGCAGGCCATCGCCAACCAGGCCCAGGCCGGCATGCCCGGGTTTGGCTGGCAGTACTTCTTCGACTCGATCGCACCCCGTGCGGTGGTGATCAGTCCCGACGGCCACTACTACCTCAGCCAGGGCGATGGGCTGCGTTGGGTGGCTATGGCGCAGCAGCCAACCGGTCGCGACGCATCCATCGGCTGACAAACGGTGCTGCAAGCAGGGGCAGCAAGAATCCATCAGCTGCTTTTTCAGAACCGGAACGAGGGTTGGCATCGTGGCAGCCTCGCCTGCAAAAGCGCGGGCTGCCACGTTCACGCCCGCATCCACATTGAGAGCCTCATGTCCAGAACCACTGAACGCTACCATCCAACGCTCATCACACTGCACTGGCTGACGCTGCTGCTGATGGTCGGTGTCTATGCCTTGATCGAGCTGCACGATGGCCTGCCCAAGGGCAGTGCCGAGCGGGCGCTGGCCAAGAGCTGGCATGAAAGCCTGGGCATCCTGGTTTTCGCAGTCGTCGTATTGGTTCGGCTGCCGCTGCGGTGGATGCTGGGTCAACCCAGTGAGCTTGCCGGTACGCCCGCGTGGCAGTCCCGCTTGGCCCATGTCATGCACTGGGCGCTTTACGGCCTGCTCATCGCGGCGCCCGTTCTCGGCTATCTGAGCCTGAACGCCAAGGGCGCGCCCGTGTCCTTGTTCGGACTCGAACTGCCTGGGCTGATGGCGCCTGACAAGGCGCTTGCAGGCGGCCTCAAAGAAGTCCACGAGGCAATCGGCACACTCGGGTACTGGCTGATCGGCCTACACGCTGCAGCGGCGCTGGTGCATCACTACCTGATGCACGACACGACGCTGGCACGCATGGGCCTGGGGCGGGCTCGACTTGACCCAAACTCCAGAGACAGCCGCTGACCGGCTGCCGCAAAACCCTTGCCAGCTCCGGATCTGGACGCCGGCCGGAACACCGGCAGATCGGCTCAAGACGCCGCGAACTTATTCCACAGCACGATGAAACAAGCCATAAACAAACGCCGCCAAATCCCCCTGTCCATGCCAGACCCGGACCCGGCGGCCTGCTCGCTGGACATGCGCATGGCCGTTTGCCGCAAAGTCCCTCTTTTTGCCGATCTCGACGACGGGCAACTGGCGCAGGTCAACCGGCATTGCCAGGCCCAGAACTTCGCGGCCGGGGAGCCCGTCTACCTGGAAGGCGATGCCGCGACGCACATTTACGTGGTGGCGATCGGCGCCGTCAAGACCACGCGGCTGGCGGCCGATGGGCGCCAGTCGCTGATTGACTTGCTCACCCCAGGCGATTTCTTTGGCGCGCTGCCGGCGCTGGGCCAGCAGTTCTACGCCGACAGCGCCACCGCCTTGACGCCGGCCTGCCTGCTGGGCCTGGATGCGCCTGAGTACGACGCCATCCTGCAAGAAATTCCGCAAGTCGCTGTGGCCACGCTCAAGGGCGTGGCGCACCGGCTGACGCAGTCGCAGCACGCCATTCACATGCTGGCCGGGGCGCCGCTGGAGCAGCGCCTGGCAGCCTTGCTGCTGGTTCTTGCCGACAAGGTCGGCAAGCCCTGGAACGAGGCCATGCTGCTGGACGTGCCGCTGGCGCGCGAGGACCTGGCCGCCATGGCCGGCGCGGCCACCGAATCGGTCAGCCGCTTGTTCAGCCAGTGGCAGCGCGAGGGCTGGATCGACGCCGGCCGGCGCTGGGTCGCCATCGTCGATGCGGCGCGCTTGGAGCAAGTGCGCGACGGCATGGTTTGAGTCAGCGCCAAAGTCGGCTGCTGTTGATTGACGTTTCTCATGGAGCAATACGGCGGGCCTGCCTACAGTGAAGGCATCCCTCAACCAGACCGTCATACAAGGAAAAAACCATGACCAACACCAACACCCGCACCACCTTGCGCGCCGAGGGTTTTTCCTGCCCGTCCTGCGTGACCAAGATCGAGAAAAGCGTCGGCGCGATGGCGGGCGTGAGCCACGTCAAGGTGCACTTCGCATCGGCGCGCATCGAAGTCGACCACCACCCCGAAACCGTCAGCGCGGACGATCTCATCGCCGCCATCGCCAAGGTGGGCTACACCGCGCGCGCCTCGGCGTTCTGACGCACCACCATGGCCCCCGCGCCGCTCACTCCACGAGCAGCACACCGCCGCGCCCGGCGGCGGCGGCTGCCCCTGTCCCGCTTGACCACCTTTGGAGGCCAACCCCATGAACAAGATCAACGCATGGATCAACGGCCGCTGGACGACTCCCGCCTTGTCCGGCCTGCTGATCCTGGCTTCATTCACCGCATCCAAGGGCTACGGCGCTGCCCTGGCGGCCCAGTGGCTGATGGTCGCCGCCGCCCTCGTCGCCGGCGCGCCCATCGTGCGCAACGCCGTACGTGCGCTGGCCGTGCGCCATATCAGCATCGACCTGTTGGTGAGCATCGCCGCCGTCGGCGCGCTGATCATTGGTGAGTATTGGGAGGCGGCGGCCGTCACCTTCCTGTTTGCCATTGGCCACGCGCTGGAATCGGCCACCTTGAACAAGACCCGCGCGGCGCTGGCCGAGCTGATCGCCGTGGCGCCGGACACGGCCATCGTGATGCGCAAGGGCGAGCAGGTGGAAATCCCCGCCGCCAGCGTCGCCATGGGCGAGGTGGTGCTGGTCAAGAACGGCGCCAAGGTGCCGGTCGATGGCGAGGTGATCGCCGGTACCGGCGCGCTCGACGAGGCGTCGATCACCGGCGAATCGATCCCGGTGGAAAAGTCCAAGGGCGACCATGTCTTCGCCGGCACCATCTCGCGCGGCGGCTTTCTGCAGGTGCTGGCCACCGGCATCGGCGCCGACACCACGCTGGCGCGCATCATTCACCGCGTGGAAGACGCGCAGGACGCCAAGGCGCGCACGCAGAAATTCATGGACCGGTTTTCGTCCTGGTACACCCCCGCCGTCGTCGTGCTGGCGCTGCTGGCCGGCCTCATCAGCGGCAGCGTGGTGCTGGGCCTGACCCTGCTGGTGGTGGCCTGCCCGGGGGCGCTGGTGATCTCCATTCCCGTGTCCATCGTCGCCGGCATCGGCCGCTCGGCACGCGACGGCATCCTGATCAAGGGCGGCGAGTTCCTGGAGACCGCGGCCAAGATCGACGTCGTGGCCGTGGACAAGACCGGCACGCTGACCAAGGGCCGCCCGCAGCTCACCGATGTCGTGGCGCTGGCGCCGGGCGTGGACAAGAACCAGGTGCTCGCCTGGGCGGCGCGCGCCGAGGCCGGCTCCGAGCACCCGCTGGCGCGTCCCATCCTGGAAGCGGCGGAGCAAGCAGGCATCGCGGTGGCCGAGCTGCCCGAGCACATCGAGCCCGTGATCGGCAAGGGCATCACCGCCCGCGTCGAGGGCAAGCGGGTGCTGATCGGCAACCTGGCCTTGCTGGAGCAGTTTGGCGTCGCCGATACGGTGGGCGCAGACCGCCAGGCGCATCAACTGGCCACCCAGGGGCGCACGCCCATGATCGTTGCCGTGGACGACCAGGTGCTGGGCGTGATCGCCGTGGCCGACGAGATCCGGCGCGACGCCGCAGCCATGGTGGCCGCGCTGCACAAGGCGGGCGTGAAGAAGGTCGTCATGCTCACCGGCGACGTGAAGCCGGTGGCCGATGCCGTTGCCGCCGCCACCGGCATCGACGAGGTGCACGCCGGGCTGCTGCCCGAGGACAAGCTCGACATCGTCGCCCGCCTGCAGCGGGCCGGCCACGTCGTCGCGATGGTTGGCGACGGCGTCAACGACGCGCCGGCGCTGGCCACCGCCGACGTCGGCGTGGCCATGGGCGCAGCCGGCTCGGCCGTGGCGGTGGAGACCGCCGACATCGCGCTCATGGGCGACGACCTGCTCAAGCTGCCCGAGGCCATCTCGCTGGCGCGGCGCACGCTCTCCAACATCCGCCAGAACATCGTCATCGCTCTAGCGACCGTCGGCCTCCTGCTGACCGGTGTGCTGATGGGTGGGGTGACCATGGCCGCCGGCATGCTGTTCCACGAAGGCTCGGTATTGATCGTGATTGCCAATGCCATGCGGCTGCTGCGGCGCGCGACACCGGCGCACTCAGCGCCCTTGTCGACAGTGGCGAGAGAGTCGGCTCCATCCATTTGAGCGGTGCACATGATCGTTGCCTCGGCCTCTGGCATCTCGGTGCCAGAGGCCTTGTTCCCATCCCAGCCGCTGCACTGCCGCAAGAATCTTGCCGGAACCTGAGTGTTCGATGAATTCAGAAACAAGAAAGGACGAAATTAATGGGCACAAAACCCTCTTGCAGCTTGAGACTGCACGTTATGTTCTCGCTCAGTTCATCTGATCGACATCCCACGTCCCCGCCCCATATCCCACGACGCAACGCCATCGCGCATAGTCGTCGCAATCTGCTGCCCCAGCCGCTGCTCGATCACCGGCTTCCACGGCACCAGGCTGAACCCCATGCCGTCATCAAGCATGGCGTAGCGTCCGCTGGCAAGCATGACGGAACGCCTGTAGATCCCCGCCACGCGCCGGCCGTCGGCCACCGGGCGATGCTCTAGGCCAGTTTCTGCGGCAATATCCTTCGCGACCTGGGCCAGTTCGCGGCTGCGCAGCGTGTTCAACAGATTGCGGGCGAGGATGACGCGTTGGCCGCGTCGCTCGACCAGTCCCTGTTCGGCGAGGAAATCGACCCGCTTCTGCAGTGCGTCCTTGACCTCACTACCAAAGCCCAGGCCACCCAGCCCTAAGCCGCCACCGATCAGTTGCTGGTCGAGCCAGGTGGCTCCGATCACGCGGGCCTGCCGCTCGATGGGCAGGTGCGATTTCAGTTCCACGGCCACGCCGCCCAGGCGCTGTGCGTCGTAGCGGCGGCCCTGCTCAGCCAGGTCGTCCGGTACCTTCCATAGACCTTCGGTGACACGCTCCAAAATGCCGGCGCGGCGCAGGGCTTCGAGCCGGCGGACGTGGGCCGCGACGACCTCCTGCGGGTCGCGTCCGGGCACCGCCTGACCCTGCGCGATGGCGAGGTGGTGGTCGGTGCGGTACAGGCCATCATTCGCCAGCGCCGCGATATTCTTATCGGCCGCGCGCATGTCGGCCGACCCCTTCACCTCCACCACGGCGCCGGTCGGATAGTTCGCCAGTTCGACGCGGGCGTTGAGCGCAACATAGTGGGCTTTGCCGTCCACCCCGTCGATGACCAAATAGCCCCGGTCGCGCAGCTCGTCAGCCAGCCCCTTGGCGGCCACACGGCCGATGACCCTGCGACCATCGTCGCCCGGCTCGAATACGGCCAGCTCGCGAGGCTCGCCATTCATGGCTCGCTGCATGGTGCGGATGATGTCGCCGCGCTCGCCCAGGGCGCGCAAGGTCTTCTCCGCATCCGAATGGACTGCCCAGGTGCCGGGCTGCACTTCATCGGCCAGGCCCAGACGTTGCAAACGCTGCAGGCGGCCGATCAGCAATAGGCGCTGGCGTTGCAGCCGCGGCTCGTTGAAGCGTTCAATCTGCACTTGACCGCCGTCGCCAAGCTCGCGCTTCAGCGTGCGATCCAGGCTCGTCCACCGTTCCTGCTCCACCTCACACTGCAAGGTCTGCTGGATCTCCAGCTCGGTGCGCGGCCCCAGCCACTCGGTCGCCAGCTCAGACGCACGATGCCGGAAGCCATCGGCGATGTAATCGCCCGCGATGATGAGGTCTTTGCCGGTATCGTCGCGCCCGCGCACGATCAGGTGGGTGTGCGGGTTGTCGGTGTTCCAGTGATCGACCGCCACCCATTCCAGCCGCGTGCCCAGGTCGGCTTCCATTCGATTCATCAGGTGTCGCGTGTAGGTACGCAGATCTTCCAACTCGGCCCCATCCTCGGGCGAGACGATGAAGCGGAAATGGTGCCGGTCGTCGGCGCAGCGTTCCTTGAAGGCATCCAGATCGGCGGCATCGGTCTGCGGCCCATAGGCCCGGCCCGGCTCACCATCACGGCCGGCGCCGTCGCGCTCGATGTAGCGCAGATGCTTGGCGAGCGATTGCGGGCTGGCGTTGCGTTGATTGACCAGCAGGGTCTTGATCGTCACGCGCCGCGACATGGGCGTCAGCTTCGCACCCGCGAAACGCGCCGCCGTGTGGCCGCGCCCCAGACGCGAGCCGGGCCGCTGGCCGGTGCCCCTCCCGGTGCCGCTGGCAGTGGCAGGACGGCGCACAGCGGACGTACCGCTGCCGGCCTTGCCCGCCTGCTTGAGCACCTTGGAGACGAAGCCCTGGCCGCGGTTCTTTGGGACGCCGGGGCGGATGCGGAAATCATCGTCGCGGCGGTCGGTCATGGCTGCGCTCTCTGCAAGCTCTGGCGTGTCCGGTCGTGCGAAGCACGCGGACAAGCCTGCATTGGCGCGAGCCTCGCGCCCCACGCGGCACGGCGGCGAAGCCGCTGCGTGCTGCGCCACGCCCGATAGCACGATGATGCGCAGCGAATCAGCGGCGATCATGGGCGTGACTCCAGCCAGACCGGACGTGCAACGCCGATCACGGCGGCTGCGCTGACCGGCCCGAAATACCTGCTATCGAACGACGCCGGATTGGTCACACTGAGCAGGAACAGTTCACCGGGTTCGAGGCGCTGGCACTGCTGCCAGGATGGGAGCGGCCGGCCCCAGCGGTCGGCGGGCAGCACAGTGGCCGAAAGCACGCCGTCGATGCGGACGATGCGACCCGTGACGCATACGAGATAGTCAATCCCCAGGTCGAAAACCCGCTCGGTGTCGCGGGGTAGCTCGCGCACTAGCTGCACTAGATCTTCGCGCAGTGCCAGCTTGCGTGGACGCCCGTTTTTGGTCTTAGGAAGATAGGCCGTCTTCGCGACGAAATCGACGTGCTTCCACGGCAACCCGAGCGTCTCGCCCCGGCGTGCAGCGGTCATGACCTGGAACAGATAAAAAACCTGTAAATAGGGCACAGCCTCAGCCGTCTCCTGCGCCAGCGGGAGCAACTCAGTACGGACTTTCGCCAGCACCTTTTTGCGTGCGCTGACGCTCGTAAACACATGGTCGGCAAGAGCGGCGTCGGCAAGTTCGCTCAATCGAGCCTCAACGGCGCGCTCGAAGTCCAGCGCGGCGAAGGCCTCCAGCAGGCGGCGCTCTTCGTCGTCCGCGATGCGGCGATCGCGCTCATTGAAGTACTTCGGCCGGCGGACCGCGTCCATGGGATTCTTCGCCAGCGGGTAGTCCCAGACAGAGATGGCAATCTTGAAGAGAGCCTTCAGGCGGTCAATTTCGCGGTCGACCGTAGCCGGTGCGACGGCATCGATTCGCTCATTGATGAAATTCTCGACGTCCACCGTCGTGATTTCCGACAGCGGCTTGTGAATCCAAGCCAGCTCGCCGCTGCTGCGGCGCATCTGAAACTTGCTCACCCGCGCGGCGAGACCGCGCCTGCGCCGCTCTTCGCGATATTTCTCGAGCAGTTCGAGGCCGACCGGTCCGCTATCGGCGAGCCAGCCCTCCAGCGAATAGGAGAGCACCTGATGGCTCTTGTGTTTTGGCGCTTCCTCGAGCAGGTAGCGCACCATCAGTTCAGCGAGACTGACTTTGAGCGATGCCGTGTAGTCGACGAATAATCCGCGACTGCGCTCTTCCGTTGTCCGGGCGATGAAACCTTCGGCTTCCTTGCGCGTCTTGAACGTCGCGCTCAGCGGCTTGTGCCCTTTGTCGCGAATGCGCACGAGCCAGCTTTCATCGAGCTGCTCGACACGCGGCTTCAAGCGTTGCGCGCGCAAACACGCCATGTAGCTTCCAACGTCATCAAGCCGGTTGAAGCTGAAGTGCCGGGTCAGGTCGTCGCGGTTCTTGACCGCGACACGAAAGCGCCCGCGGTTGGTGAGGTCAGCCATGTGAGTCTCCAGTTGACAAGGGAGACTCGTGAAGTGAATGGGTTTTAGCCTTGTCGAGTTTCTGTCCCACCCAACTCTGCTTTCGTGGAACAGATTTGGAACAGAACCTGTTAAAACACAAAAGCCGCGGAGTTCGCGGCTTGTATGTCCTTGATTGGCAAGGAAATTCTGGTCGGGGTGAGAGGATTCGAACCTCCGGCCTCTACGTCCCGAACGTAGCGCTCTACCAGGCTAAGCTACACCCCGCTTCTGCCGACGCAAATCAGACCCTGCGCACCAGCAACTGAGCCGCCAATTGTAGCAGTGCTTCGGTGTACGAATTGGCTTTCAGGGTGGAAATTGCATCCACCGCGCGCTGTGCCTGCGCCGCCGCCGCGGCCCGCGTGGCGGCCATGGCCTCGGTTGCCTGCACGATGTCCACCACGGCGGTGAGCTCCCCGGTGGCGCCCTGCTCTATCACCCGGCGCAGCAGCGCCTGCTGCCCCGGATTGGCGCGCTGCATAGCGATGATCAGGGGCAGCGTCATCTTGCCCTCGCGCAGGTCGTCGCCGATGTTCTTGCCCATTTCGCGCACGTCGCCGTCGTAGTCCAGCGCGTCGTCGATCACCTGGAAGGCCGTGCCCAGCGCCTTGCCGTACTCGGCGCAGTGCTGCTCCACCTGCGCGTCGGCGCCGGCCAGCACCGCGGCCAGGCGCGCGCTGGCCTCGAACAGCTTGGCCGTCTTGGAGCGGATGACCTCCAGGTAGCCCGCTTCGGTCAGCGTGGCGTCGTGGGTGTTCACCAGCTGCTGCACCTCGCCTTCGGCGATGACGTTGGTCGCGTCGGCCAGGATCCGCATCACGCGCATGTCCCCGGTTTCCACCATCATCTGGAAGGCGCGCGAATACAGGAAGTCGCCGACCAGTACGCTGGCGGGATTGCCGAAGCTCTCGTTGGCGGTGGTGCGCCCGCGGCGCAGCGTGGACTCGTCCACCACGTCGTCGTGCAAAAGCGTGGCGGTGTGGATGAATTCCACCACCGCCGCGAGGTTGAAGCGCCGGGCGTCGCTGCATTGCAGCGCGCCGCTCATCAGCAGCAGCAGCGCCGGGCGCAGCCGCTTTCCGCCCGCGAGGATGATGTAGCGCGCCACGTCGCCCACCAGCGCCACGGAAGAATCAAGCCGTGCGGCGATGACCTTGTCCACCTCGCGCATGTCGTTGGCAATGAGTGCCAGTGCGGCGGTCGTGCTGGGTGCTGAGGCGCTCAAGGTGTCCGATCTCTGCTGGTGTCTTTGCTCGGTCGCGATTATAGAAAGCGCCGTCCTGGGCCTGGGCCGCACCCGGCTGGGGGCATTGCCCGGCAGCAACGCCGTGCAGTACAATTGCCCGTTTCGCGAAAATTCGTTCGCGGGAACTCTTTGATTCGACGTTTCTAGAGGTTTACATGTACGCGGTCATAAAAACCGGTGGCAAGCAGTATCGCGTGGCTGCCGGCGAAAAAATCAAGATAGAACAGATTGCTGCGGAAGTAGGCCAGGAAATCGTGCTTGACCAGGTTCTGGCTGTCGGCAACGGCAGTGAACTCAAGGTCGGCACGCCCCTGGTGTCCGGAGCCAGTGTCAAGGCCACGGTCGTGGCCCACGGCAAGCACGACAAGGTGCGCATCTTCAAGCTGCGCCGTCGCAAGCACTACCAGAAGCACCAGGGCCATCGCCAGCAGTTCACCGAGCTGCAGATCGATACGATAGCCGCCTGATACGGAGATAGAACACCATGGCACAGAAAAAAGGCGGCGGCTCCACACGCAACGGCCGCGATTCCAACCCCAAGATGCTGGGCGTGAAGGCCTTCGGCGGCCAGACCGTCAGCGCCGGCTCCATCATCGTGCGCCAGCGCGGCACGCGCATCCATCCCGGCGCGAACGTCGGCGTGGGCAAGGACCACACGCTGTTTGCGCTGGTGGACGGCCAGGTCTCGTTTTCCACCCGGGGCGCGTTGTCCAAGCACACCGCCAACGTGACGCCGGTCTGACGGCCCTCACCGCCCCCACCTGCAAAGCCCCGTATTCCGGGGCTTTGTTGTTTGGCCGGCGCGCACCCCTCACTACACTTGTGCACCATGAAATTCGTAGACGAAGCCTATATCGACATCGTGGCGGGAGATGGCGGCAACGGCTGCGTCTCGTTCCGGCATGAAAAGTACAAGGAGTTCGGCGGCCCCAACGGCGGCGATGGCGGACGCGGCGGCCATGTGTACGCGGTGGCGGACGTCAACCTCAATACCCTGGTGGACTACCGCTACGCCCGCCGCCATGAGGCCAGGCGCGGCGAGCACGGCATGGGCTCGGACATGTTCGGGGCCGCCGGCAGCGACATCACGCTCAGGATGCCGGTGGGCACCATCATCAGCGACGCGGAAACCGGCGCGGTGCTGCACGAATTGCTCGAGCCCGGCGAGCCGGTGCTGATCGCCAAGGGTGGCGACGGCGGCTTTGGCAACCTGCGCTTCAAGAGCGCCATCAACCGCGCGCCGCGCCAGAAGACCCCCGGCTGGCCGGGCGAGAGGAAGAGCCTCAAGCTCGAGCTCAAGATCCTGGCCGACGTCGGCCTGCTCGGAATGCCCAACGCGGGCAAGTCCACCCTCATCGCGGCGGTGTCCAACGCACGCCCGAAGATCGCCGACTACCCCTTCACCACGCTGCACCCCAACCTGGGCGTGGTGCGCGTCGGCCCCGAGCAGAGCTTCGTCATCGCCGACATCCCCGGCCTGATCGAAGGCGCCGCCGAGGGCGCGGGCCTGGGGCACCAGTTCCTGCGCCACCTGCAGCGCACGCGGCTGCTGCTGCACATCGTGGACCTGGCGCCGTTCGATGATGCGGTGGACCCGGTGGCGCAAGCGCGCGCCATCGTCGCCGAGCTGAAGAAGTATGACCCCGGACTGCACGCCAAGCCGCGCTGGCTGGTGCTGAACAAGCTGGACATGGTGCCCGCCGACGAACGCGCTGCGCGCGTGAAGGACTTCGTGCGGCGCCTGCGCTGGAAGGGCCCGGTGTTCGAGATATCGGCGCTGACGCGCGAAGGCTGCGAGCCGCTGGTGCGCGCCATCTACCAGCACGTGCACGCCGAGCAGCAGGCCAGCCAGCCCCCCGCCGAGCCCGACCCGCGCTTTGCGGACAGCGGTGACGTACCCCATTGAACCTCTGCTTTGATAGCTGCAAGCGCTTGCCCAGCAAGGGCTAGAGCCGCTTTTTACATGAAAAATCCCTCAGACATCCTGCGTACCGCCCACCGCATCGTCATCAAGGTGGGCTCCAGCCTCGTGACCAACGAGGGGCGCGGCCTGGACGCCGACGCCATCGGCGAATGGTGCCGCCAGCTCTGTGCGCTGGTGCAGGGCGACACCGGCCTCAAGCGCGAGGTGGTCATGGTCTCCAGCGGCGCGATCGCCGAAGGCATGAAGCGCCTGGGCTGGCCGCAGCGCCCGCGCGAGGTCAATGAACTGCAGGCCGCGGCCGCCGTCGGCCAGATGGGCCTGGCGCAGATGTACGAAACCAAGCTGCGCGAGCAGGGCATGGCCAGCGCCCAGGTGCTGCTCACCCACGCCGACCTGGCGGATCGCGAACGCTACCTGAACGCACGTTCCGCGCTGCTCACCCTGCTCAAGCTCGGCGTGGTGCCGGTGATCAACGAAAACGACACCGTGGTCACCGACGAGATCAAGGTCGGCGACAACGACACCCTGGGCGCGCTGGTGACCAACCTGATCGAAGCCGATGCGCTGATCATCCTGACCGACCAGCAGGGCCTGTATTCGGCCGACCCGCGGCGCAACTCCGACGCGCGTTTCATCCACGAGGCCCAGGCTGGCGACCCGGCGCTTGAAGCCATGGCCGGCGGCGCGGGTTCGGCCATAGGCAAGGGCGGCATGATCACCAAGATCATCGCCGCCAAGCGCGCGGCCGGCTCGGGCGCTTCCACCGTCATCGCCTGGGGGCGCGAAAGCGACGTGCTGCTGCGCCTGGCACGCGGCGAGGCCATAGGCACGCTGCTGGTGGCCGACACCCACAAGCACCAGGCGCGCAAGCAATGGATGATGGACCATCTGCAGCTGCACGGCTCGGTCACCGTGGACGCGGGCGCGGCCGCGATGGTGCGCGAGTCCGGCAAGAGCCTGCTGCCGATAGGCATGGTGGCGGTGCAGGGCGAGTTTGCGCGCGGCGACGTGATCGCGGTGCGCGACGCCGGCGGCAGCGAGATTGCCCGCGGCCTGGCCAATTACGCCAGCGCCGAAGCGCGGCTGCTGTGCCGCAAGCCGTCGAGCGAATTCGAGCGCCTGCTGGGCTACGCCGCCGAACCCGAGATGGTGCACCGCGACAACATGGTGCTCTCGCACCACTGAGCGGCGACCGCCCCGGCTGGCCTGCTTTGGCCTACTTGCTCGCCGGCAGCGGGTGGCCGCCGACGGGGGCAGAGCCGAGCGCCTCGGCGGGCGCCAGGCTCGCGTGCGGGTCGGGGTCGAAGCTGGCCCCGGGCGGCAGTTCCACCCCCGGATGCACCAGCATGGAGCCGCTGCGGTAGGCGCCGGCATAGTCGCGCCCCGCTGCGCCTTCGCGTGTGCGCATGCCGGCGCGCAGATAGCGGTTGCGCTGCGCTCCGCGCGGCAGGAAGCGCGAGAGTTCGGTCAGCGCCATCTCATAGACCCTGCGCTTGAACTCCACCACCACGTCCAGCGGCACCCAGTATTCGTTCCAGCGCCAGGCGTCGAACTCCGGATGGTTGGTGGCGCGCAGGTTCAGGTCCCAGTCGTTGCCGACCAGTTGCAGCAGAAACCAGATCTGCTTTTGCCCCTTGTAATGTCCGCGCGCATCGCGGCGGATGTAGCGGTCCGGCACTTCGTAGCGCAACCAGTCCCGCGTACGGGCAACCACGCGCACCTGGTGGGCCAGCAGCCCGACCTCCTCGTGCAGTTCCCGGAACATGGCCTCCTGCGGGGTTTCACCCCGGTCGATGCCACCTTGCGGGAATTGCCAACTGTGCGTTCCAAGACGTTTGCCCCAAAATACCTGGTTTCTCTGGTTGAGCAGCACGATGCCGACATTTGGCCGAAAGCCTTCTCTGTCGAGCATAATCTGACCCCGATTCTTGCTAGTTCAGGCCATTATGCACGCTCGCACGCGTGCGGCAAGCGCTGCGCCCCGCGGCGCCGGACATACCCCGATGAAAGCCTCCCGATTCTTCATTTCCACCCTCAAGGAAGCCCCTGCCGACGCCGAGATTATCAGCCACCAGTTGATGGTGCGCGCCGGGCTGATCAAGAAGCTCGGGGCCGGCATCTACAACTACATGCCCCTGGGCCTGCGCGTGCTGCGCAAGGTGGAAGCCATCGTGCGCGAAGAAATGGACCGCGCGGGCGCCGTGGAATGCACCATGCCCGTGGTGCAGCCGGCCGAGCTGTGGCAGGAGACCGGGCGCTTCGAGAAGATGGGCCCCGAGCTGCTGCGCATCCAGGATCGCCATGGACGCGACTTCGTCGTGCAACCCACCAGCGAAGAGGTGGTGACCGACATCGCCCGCCAGGAGCTGCGCAGCCACCGGCAGCTGCCGCGCAATTTCTACCAGATCCAGACCAAGTTCCGCGACGAGCGCCGCCCGCGCTTCGGCCTGATGCGCGGGCGTGAATTCATCATGAAGGACGCCTACTCCTTCGACAAGAGCCGCGAGGCCGCGCAGCTGAGCTACCAGGCGATGCGCGCGGCCTACCAGCGCATCTTCGACCGCTTCGGCCTGCGCTACCGCGCGGTGCGCGCCGATTCGGGCGCCATAGGCGGTGATCTTTCCGAAGAATTCCAGGTGATCGCCGCCACCGGCGAGGACGCCATCGTCTATTGCCCGGACAGCGACTACGCGGCCAACATGGAAAAGGCCGAGGCGGCGGCGCCCGCACACCCGCGCCCCGCCGCCAGCCAGCCGCGCACGCTCACGCCCACGCCCGGCAAGAGCACCTGCGCGCAGGTGGCCGATCTGCTCGGGCTGGCGCTCACGCAAACCGTGAAGTCGCTGGTGCTGGCCACCGACACGCTGGACGATGCGGGCCAGGTGGCGGGCAGCAAGGTCTGGCTGCTGCTGCTGCGCGGCGATCACGACATGAACGAGGTCAAGGTCTCCAAGGTGCCGGGGCTGGATGCGGGCTTTCGCTTCGCCACCGTGGCCGAGATCGAGGAGCACTTCGGCGCCAGGCCGGGCTATCTTGGCCCGCTGAACCTGCGCAAGAGCGTGACCATCGTCGCCGACCGCGAAGTGGCGCTGATGGCCGACTGGGTCTGCGGCGCCAACCAGGAGGACTTTCACATCACCGGCGTGAACTGGGGGCGCGACCTGCCCGAACCCGACCTGGTGGCCGACCTGCGCAACGTCGTCGAGGGCGACCCCTCGCCCGACGGCAAGGGCCTGCTCGCGATCGAGCGCGGCATAGAGATAGGCCACGTCTTCTACCTGGGCACCAAGTATTCCAGGGCCATGAACGCCACCTTCCTCGCCGAAGACGGCAAACCGGCCTTCTTCGAGATGGGCTGCTACGGCATAGGCATCACCCGCCTGCCGGCCGCGGCCATCGAACAGAACCACGACGAGCGCGGCATCATCTGGCCCGATGCGATCGCGCCCTTTACCGTGGTGCTCTGCCCCATAGGCATGGACCGCAGCGAGGCGGTGCGCGCCGCCGCCGAGCAGCTGCACGCGGATTTGCTCGCGCAGGGTGTGGATGTCATACTCGACGACCGCGGCGAGCGCCCGGGCGCAATGTTCGCCGACTGGGAACTGATAGGCGTGCCGCACCGGGTGGTGCTGTCCGAGCGTGGCCTCAAGGAAGGCCAGGTCGAATACCAGCACCGGCGCGACACCGAGGCGACGCGCATGGCGCTCGGCGCTGTGCTGCCCCACCTGCTGCAGAAGATCAACCAGGGATGACCAAGCCGAGCTTCACCCGCCGACACGCCCTGCTGGCCCTGGCCGGTACGCCCGCCGGCCTGCTCGGCTGGACGGCGCCCGCACACGCCGGTGGCCAGCTGGAAGAGCCGCTGATCGATTCGGTGCGCAGCGCGCTCAGCGCCGCAGTGTCCGAGCTGGCGCCGCCCGAGCCGGTGTTTGCCAGCACCGAGGCGCGCATCAACTACCTGCGCTGGCTCGCCACCATGAGCGAGCGCCTGCGCCCGCGCAAGTCGGCCTGGGAGCAGCGGCGCGACTTCCTGCAGACCGCCTGGTACGAATCGCGCCGCGCCGGCCTCGATGAATCGCTGGTGCTCGGGCTGATCCAGGTGGAGAGCGCGTTTCGCAAGTTCGCCGTCTCCTCGGTCGGCGCGCGCGGCTACATGCAGGTCATGCCCTTCTGGACGCGCGTGATCGGCGACGGCGACGCGGGCAAGCTGTTTCACCTGCAGACCAATCTGCGCTTTGGCTGCGTCATCCTGCGCCACTACCTGGACCGCGAAAGCGGCGACCTGTACATGGCGCTGGGCCGCTACAACGGCAGCCGGGGCAAGGCGGCCTACCCCAATGCCGTCTTCGCCGCGCAAAAGCGCTGGCACTACTCCGAGCCGGCGCGAAACGCCTGAGCGGCCAGCTCTTCGGCCGTGGCAGGCTCCAGCCGGGTCACCATGACCTGGTCGATGCGGTAGCTGTCCACGTCCAGCACCTCGAACTTGTAGTTGCCCACCACCACGTGGTCGGTGCGCCGCGGCACGCGCCTGAGCATCACCATCAGGAAGCCGGCCATGGTCTCGTACTCGCCGGCCTCGGGCAGCTCGTCGAGCTGCAGCGCGTGCAGCACGTCCTCGATCGGCGCCACGCCGTCGATCAGCCAGGAATGCGCGTCACGGCGCACGATCTGCTCTTCGTCGGCCGGGCCCAGCAGCTCGCCCATCACGGTGCTCATCACGTCGTTGAGCGTGACCACGCCCACCACGCGGCTGTATTCGTTGACGATGACGGCAAAGTCCTCGTGCGCCTGGCGGAACTGCTCCAGCACCTCGGCCAGGGTCAGCCGGTCGGGCACGATCAGCACCTTGCGCAGCAGCGCGTCGTCGCGCAGCGACAGCGGCTGGTTGTTCAGCACGCGCTGGAACAAGTCCTTGGCGTCCACGTAACCGACGACGTGGTCGATGTCGCCCTCGCACACCGGGTAGGTGGAAAACGGCTCGGCGGCAATGCGCACGCGGATCACCTCGTCGGGGTCGTCGCGCAGGAAATAGGCCACGCGCTCGCGCAGCGTCATCACCGAGGCCACGGCCCGGGTGTCGAGCTCGAACAGGTTCACGATCACCTGCTGCTCGCGCTGCGCCAGCACGCCGGCGAGCGTGCCCGCCTCGGTCATCGCCAGGATGTCTTCGTGCGTGATGCGGTCGTCGCGCTGGCTCGACCAGCCCAGCGCGCGCAGCAGCCGGTCGGCCGAGCGGCTGTACAGCCAGACCAGCGGGCGAAACACCACCATGCACCAGCGCATCGGCCCCACCACGCGCACCGCGATGCGCTCGGGGTGAGCCATGCCCAGGCGCCGCGGCAGCAGGTCGGCAAACAAGATGAAGAACGAGGTGACCAGCAGGAAGGAAATCCAGAAGCCCAGCGTGGCCGCGGTGGTGGCCGACAGCCAGCTGCCCAGCAGCTCGCTGATCGGCCCGCTGAACGCGCCTTCGCCGACGATGCCGCCCAGGATGGCCACCGCATTGATGCCGATCTGCACCACCGTGAAGTAGTCGCCCGGCTGCTCCTGCGTCTGCAGCACCTGCTGCGCGCGCGCATCGCCCTCGTCCGCCATCTGGCGCAGGCGCAGGCGGCGCGCGGCCGCCAGCGAAATCTCGGCCAGCGAGAAGAAGGCGCTGGCCACGACCAGCAGCGCGATCAGGACCAGGCTGGCGGCCGGGCTCATGGCGCCGCCCTGCGCCGCCACGACGTGGCCACGATGCCGCCCACGATCAGCACGAAGGCCAGCGCGTGGTACAGGTGCGGCACTTCGCCCAGGAAGGCCGCCGACATCACGGCCGCAAACAGCGGCGTGAGGTTGAGGAAGAAGGCCGCCAGCACCGGCCCTCCGCGGCGCACGCCCTCACCCCAGCAGCGGTAGGCCAGCAGCGCGGGGCCGAGAGCGATGAAGGCCAGCGCCAGCACCAGCGGCCAGCCCCAATGGATGGCGTAGCTGGCCGTGCCCCATTCCACGGCCGCAAAGGCGCCCGACCAGCCCACACCGAAGAACATCTGGGCCATCAGGAAGGCGCTCCAGTCGGCGCGTATCGCCCTGGGCTCGCTGGTGCGCAGCAGCAGCCAGCTGTAGAAGGCCCAGGCGATGGTGGCGAGCACCATGTACAGGTCGCCCGGCACGAGGCGCAGGTCCACCAGCTGCTGCCAGTCGCCGCGGCTCAGCACCAGCAGCACCCCGGCCACGGAAAGCAGCGCCCCCACGGCCTGACGCCCGGTGACGCGCACCTTGAACACCAGCGCGCCCACCAGCAGCATCCACACCGGCACGCCCGAGGCCACCAGCGTGACGTTCATCGGCGAAGAGGTCTGCAGCGCCAGGTACTGCAAGGCGTTGTAGCTGCCTATGCCCAGCAAGCCCAGCAGGGCGTAGCGCCGCCAGTGCGGCCACATCGGACTGCCGCGGCGCAGCACCGGCCAGGCAAAGGGCAGCAGGATGGCAAAGGCCAGCAGCCAGCGCAGGAAGTTGAGCATGGACGGCCCGACCAGCGCATGCACCATGCGCCCGACCACGGCATTGCCCGCCCACAGTAGCGGCGCCGTGGTCAGCATCAGGACGGTGGAAAGCGTGTCGCGGTTGAGCATGAAAGAAGCTGACTGTAACGGCTTGTGGCGCGGGCGCTGCAGGCGCCGGGCGAACATGGCACGATCGAGCGCTCCACCCTGAATTTTGCTAGAGGATGACCATGGTCCAAGCCATACAGATTCACCGGCATGGCGGCCCCGAAGAGCTGCGCATCGTCGACCTGCCCGTGGGCGAGCCCGGCCCGGGCGAGGTGCGCATCCGCCACCGCGCCATCGGCCTGAACTTCATCGACGTGTACTTTCGCACCGGGCTGTATGCCAGCGCGCTGCCGCTGGTGCCCGGCGGCGAAGGCGCCGGCGTGATCGAGGCGGTGGGCCCGGGCGTCACCCACCTGGCCGTCGGCGACCGCGCGGCCTACGCCGGGCCGCAGGGCAGCTACTGCGAAGCGCGCGTGATGCCCGCCGCCACCGTCTGCAAACTGCCCGACGCCATCGACTTCGACACCGGCGCGGCCATGATGCTCAAGGGCCTGACGGCGCAATACCTGCTCAAGAAGACGCTGCCCGTGCAAGGGCTGCAGGCGGGCGACCACGTGCTGTTCCACGCCGCCGCCGGGGGCGTGGGCCTGATTGCCTGTCAGTGGGCGCGCGCGCTGGGATTGCAGCTCATAGGCACCGCCGGCAGCGACGAAAAATGCGCTCTGGCGCTGGCCCATGGCGCAGCCCACGCCATCAACTACGCCAAGGAAGACTTCGCCGCGCGCGTGAGGGAAATCACCGGCGGGCGGGGCGTGAAGGTGGTCTACGACTCGGTCGGCAAGGACACCTGGGAAGGGTCGCTGTCCTGCCTGCGCCCCTTCGGCCTGATGGCCAGCTTCGGCAACGCCTCGGGGCCGGTGGAGCCGTTCGCACCCGGCATCCTCGGGGCCAAGGGCTCGCTGTACGTCACGCGCCAGACGCTGTTCACCCACATGGCCACGCGCGAATCCACTCAGGCCATGGCCGACGACCTGTTTGCCGTGGTAGCCAGCGGCCAGGTGAAGATCCACATTGGCCAGCGCTTTGCGCTCACCGACGTGCAGCAGGCGCACCGCGCGCTGGAGGCGCGCAAGACCACCGGCTGCACCATCCTCACCCTGCCGTGAGCCAGCCCGTCGCGGCCTGGCTGAGCGCGCTGCGCGCAGCCACCCGGCGCGGGCCGCATCCAGGCCGCATACCGCTGCGCCTGGGCGACGCGCAGATCGGATCGGTCGCAGCTGAAATTCTGAATGAAATCGGCCCCAAACGCTTGCTGGACAAGCGCTACCAGCTCTCATTTGAAGAGTCGGACGGCGCCCCTGCCTTGACCCTGCCCGCGGAGCAGGCAAGCGCCGCCCTGAACGCCCTTGCCGCCCTGCTGCGCGAGGTCGGCCGCTGCGGCCCCTGGCGCAACGAGCAGCTTGCGGTGCGCGACGCCGCCGGTCGGCAACGGGCCACGGTGGAGCGCGGCGCCGTGCGCGTGCTGGGCATTGCCACCGACGCGGTGCACCTCGTCGGCCTGACCGAAGACGCCAGCGCCGTCTGGGTGCAGCAGCGATCGCGCACCAAGCCCAGCCACCCCGGCCAATGGGACACGCTGATGGGCGGCATGGTCAGCGCGCGCGACAGCCTGCGCGACGCGCTGGCGCGCGAAACGCAGGAAGAAGCCGGCTTGCAACTCAGCGCCCTCACCCACCTGCAAGCCGGCGCCGCCGTGCTGCTGGACCAGCCCAGCGACGAAGGCGGCGCGGGCCTGGGCCATCTGCACGAACGCGTCCACTGGTGGTCGGCCCGCCTGCCGCAGGCCGTGATGCCAGTGAATCAGAACGGCGAAGTCGAGCGCTTTGCATGCTGGAGCCACGCCGAGGTGCAGGCGCGGCTGGCCGCCAGGGCGTTCACGCCGGAGGCGGCGCTGGTGTTGGGGGCGTTTTACGAAGAATGATGGCGCGTTTGACCGCAGGGGGAAATCCAACAATTGGCTTGAGCCACGCGGCAAAGCGGCGGCGGCCTGAGTGAATTGTTAGATGTCGCATCCCGGACGATCATAAGGTCGCCTGAGAAACAAATGCGGATGGGATGTGTACCACTGTTTCATGGCCTGCAGTGGCGTCAAGCTCTTGAGAGCTGACTGGGGCAGCTGGTGGTTGTACAAGGCCACGTAGCGCAGCAGCGTGCTGTCCAGATCTTCCTGGCTGTCAAAGCGATGCGTGTTCAAGACATCGGCAATGCGACCGTTGAAACGCTCGACCATGCCGTTGGTTCTGGGTGTCCTGGGCCGGGTCAGGCGGTGCTCGATGCCCAGCTGCTGACACAGCAGATCAAACTCATGCTGGCCGCTGGGCTCGCGCTCGCGGCTGGCAAACAGGCGATCGGTGAACTCCTTGCCGTTGTCGGTCAGCAGCCGGGTGATCTTGATGGGACAAGCCTTGTGCAAAGCCTTGAGGAAGGCCCGAGCATTGCTGGCGGTTTTGCTGCGCTTGATCTGCACGAACACCCAACGTGTGGCCCGCTCGATGGCCACGAACAGGTAGCGCCGGCAGCTCTCGCCAGGCATTTGCGGCAGGTACTTCACGTCCACATGCACAAAGCCCGGCTCGTAGCTCTTGAAGGCCTTGTGCGCAGGCTTGGGCTGCTGGGGTTTCAGAGCATTCAAGTTGCCCACGCCGTGGCGGCGCAGGCAGCGATCGAGCACCGAGCGAGAGACTGCGGGACACAGGAATTCACGGGTGACGGCCAGCAAATCATCCAGGGGCAGCAGCAAGGTGCGCCGCAGCTCTACGGCGATGGCCTCCTGCGCGGGCGTGAGTGTCGTTTGCAGGCGGTGGGCGCTGTGCGAGCGGTCAGTGAAGACATCGCGCCTTTTCCACTTGTAGATGGTTTGCTCGGTGACACCGTGACGCGCTGCCAGCACGGCTGCGCTCTCGCTGCTGGCGGCGATTTCAGCGCGCACCGCAGGCGTGGTGCGGGCGTTCTTGTGTAGTGCGATCATCATGTCTGAGCTCTCCCGGATGCTTGCAAACTCGCCATCAGCTCTGTCATCACGGCGCGTGCCATGAACAGCGGATAGCGATTTTCGTCTATGCAATCATCCGGGATGCGACAGTTAGACACTTCCCTCGCGCTCGATCACCAGAATTCTGGCCTCGCCAATAGGATGGGCCACATGCTCCGTGCCTGTAGCCGCATAGAACACATCGCCAGCCTCCAAGACAATGCTGTGCTCAGAGCCTGCATCTCGATACCTCATTTCGACACAACCATTGAGGACGGCGAACACCTCCTCTCCGTCATTGACGTGCCACTTATACGGCTGGTCTGTCCAATGCAAGCGCGTGGTGATACCGCCCATATTGGCGATATCCATAGCGCCCCAAGCGCGATCCGCCTTGAACGTACTGCCGCGAAATACTTTCATGGAGTGCCTATCTGGACCTGGCTGACACGATCCTCAGCGCCTTTCGTCACATAAAGCAGCGCCGTCAAAAAATTTCCGTGGAAAACACGGACCCCCTCCAATTTAAGCAGACCTGGATTTTTCCGGAAGCCACTCCTCAAAAATCCTCCTCAAACACCACCCCCTCATCATTCCTCCTCATCACCCCCACCTTGTACGCCGCAATATCCTGCTCCTGCGGTGAAGCCTGCGTCTTGCTGATGTTGAGCCACTTCTCCATGAACTTGAGCGGATTGGCCTTGGGGAATTCGTAGCGCGTGGTCTCTATGCCCAGTGTCTGGTACACATCCTTGGCGCAGTACAGCGTCCAGGCGGCCAGGCGTTCGGCGTTCATGCCGACCAGTTCGCGCCCTTCGGAGAACAGGTAGGCGATCCAGGTGAGTTCGCTGTCCACCACTTCGGCGATGAGCTGCTCGATGTCTTCGCGCTTTTGCGCGAAGGCGATCTGTCCGCGGGCGGTTTCCAGTTCGTTTTGCAGCACGGCGCGGTCGAGTTCGGCGTGGATTTCGAGCTCGTCCTGCGCAATCTTCTGGATGGCCTTGCCTATGGGCTGGAACATGCCGGTGTCACAGATGGCGAAGGTCACGGCGAACGAGGCCATGAACTGGATGCGCTCCATGCAATACAGCGCCACCACCATCATGAAGATGGCGTTGTAGGTTTCCTGGTCGTTGGGCAGTTGCTCCAGCGCATACTGGTGCGATGCCCTGAAACCGTCGGCGAAGGCTTGCACCACGCGGTTCAGGCGTGCGTGCGCCTCTTCCACGCGCAGGATTTCGTCGATGATGACCGAGGGGTCGTCGAACGAGTTGCGCACGATTTCGGAATAGGTGGCGGCGTGGATGACTTCGTTGTCGGACACCCGCTGCCAGGCGGCCCAGAGCTCGCTGCTGGTGATGAAGGGCGCGAGCACGGGCGCGATGGCGCGGCTGGCGACGCTGTCGGCCTCCCACTGCCAGGCCAGCGTCTTGATCATCATGTCGTAGGTGGAGCGGCTGGCTTTCTTGAAGTCGGCGTTGCAGCTGGAGTAGTCGAATTCGTTTTCGTCCCAGTCCAGCGACTTCTGCGTCTTGTAAAGCTCCCAGATGCGCGGGTAGTGGCGGTTGATGGTGTCGAACAGGCCCTGCTTTTCGCCGAGAAAGAGCAGCGGCTTGTCGTAGTCGGTCTTGCCGTAGTTGAAGACGTTGGCGGTCATGGTGTGTTTTCCTTGCTTCAGAGCGTGCAAGAGCCGTTGCATTCGGGGTCGGCGTCGAGCACGCTGACGGTGGCGGCGGCGTCGCTGTCGGTGCTGCCGGCCCCCTCCTTCTTGTCGGCGGCGGCCATGGCGCTGCCGACCATGCGGTCGACGAGTTCCTTGCGTTCGGCCTCGGCCTCGTTCAGGGGCTTGAAGCCGGCCGAGGTCTTCTGGTTCATGTAGTACTTGCTCTTGAGGCCCATCTTGATGCGGTAGAGGTAGTCGCGGATCATCTCGCTGGAGCCGATGAAGGCGTCACCGATGACCTTGCGGTAGAAGTCCGCCGAGATGCCCTGGTCGGTCCATTTCTGGATGATGGCGTAGGCCTCGGTCATGTCCCTGGCGGGGATGTTCCAGGCCGATTCGTACCATTCGGCCAGCTCTTCGCCCTCGGGCGCGGCCCAGTAGTTCACGCGCTGGTTGTCGGTCTTGATCATGGTCAGCTCGCGGATCGGGTACACGCCATTGGTCGTGCCCGAGGCATTGGCCGAGGTCTCCGTGGGCATGTGCGCGGCCAGCACCGAATTGCGGATGCCTCCGTTGGCCACCACCTCCAGGCGCAGCGCGTCCCAGTCGTAGTGGTTGGTGAAGTCGGCAATCTGGTCGACGTTGCGGTTGTAGGTATCCAGCGGCATCCAGCCTTCGGGCCAGCGGGTCTTGTGCATCCAGGGGGCGTTGCCCAGTTCCTTGCCCAGGCGCAGGCTGGCGCGCACCAGGTGGTAGAAGTGGCGTTCGGCCGCCAGGTGGATGAACTGCTTGCCTTCAGCGGTGGTGTAGCGCTTGTGCTCGCGCGCCATCAGGTGCGCCAGGCCCAGAATGCCCACGCCGGCGTTCAGGCGCGCCTTGGAGGTGTAGCCGATGTGCGGCAGCTCGTATTCGGCCAGGTGGATGCACTTGTCGATCATCAGGAGCGCGTAGTAGGCGACTTCCTCGTACTGCGCGTCGCTTTCGATGTTGTCCACGCAGATGCCCGCCAGGTTGCAGGTGGCCACCTCGGGCGAAGAGCGCTGCAGGATCTTCTGGACGGTGACGCCGTTCACCTCGTCACCCTCCCGCAGTTCCAGCGGATAGACCATGCCGCGGCCGGTTCGCACGGCGTGCGCGCCACTCAGGCGGTGCGTGCCGCCCTCTTCATCCTCGAACTCGACGAAGGACACGTCCGCGTCCTGGTAGATCTCGGTGATGTGGTTGTAGGCGCCGGTGGGCAGGTCGATCTCGGAGCACAGGTTGGAGCTGTAGATGGTCTCCTTGAACGGCGTGTGCCGGTTCATCTCGTGGATGTTGTGCTCGTAGATGCGCCCGGTTTCGTTCCATTCGTTGCAGGCGGTGATGAGCAGCTCGCGCGCATTGACGAAGCGCTTGGGGAAGAGCGGGTTCTTCTCGTACTTCTGGTAGAGCTGCTCGAAGCGTTCTTCGTCGTTGCTGTAGAGCGCCTCGTACAGATCGGGCGCGGTGAAGCTGTTGAACAGGAAGATGTCCTCGTTGCGCGCCACCTTGCGCGCGAACAGGCGGTTGCTGCCCCACGAGTAATCCATGCCGCGGATCTTCTTGTCCTCGGTGGACATGGGGTTCTTCAGGCGCAGCAGGGTTTCGATCTCGGGGTCGTAGATCGAGAAATAGCTGGTGCAGGCGCCGCCGCGGCCGTTTTGCAGGCTGGACTTGACCTCGGACACCACCGCGCGCAGGTAGGGGAGCTTGCCCTGGTGGCGGATCACGCCGCCGCGCACCGGGTCGTTGACCGAGCGCAGGTTCATGTGCGAGCCGATGCCCGCGCTCATGTAGGTCATGGTGTAGGCGATGTGATTGCCCACGGCAATAGAGCGCGCCGAATCGGCCGTGGTGTAGAGGCAGCAGCTGGCGTAGCCACGCAGGGGGGTGCCCAGGTTGATGTGGTTGGGCGTGGGCGCGTTGATGCGGTTCATCGACAGGTGCTCGTAAAAACGCGCCACGTCATGCATGCGCCGCTCGCGCGGTTGGTCCACTGCCAGCGCCATGGCCATGCGCATGTAGATGAACTGCGAGGTCTCGTAGATGCGGTTCTTCACCCGGTCGGCGATCGCGTACTTCGACAGGTGGGTGTGCAACTGGTAGTGCGCGTAGCTGTAGTCGCGGTCGTGGTCGATGAGCTTCTCGACCTCGGCGTATTCCTCGTCGGAATAGTCCAGCACCTCCATGTAGCCCAGCTTTTGCAGGCGCCGGTGCAGTTGCAGCACCGTGGGCATGAAGACGCCGTGCACCTCCTTGTGCATCAGCGCGGCGTACAGGCGCCCGGCCATGCGGTTGTACAGCCACGAGTCGGACTGCAGGCAGTTCTTGATGAGCTGCTGCTGCAGCATGGTGGTCGTCACCTGCTCGGGCATGTCCGTGACCGTCTCCAGCACCACCGAGGACCAGTCCATATCCGGCCCCAGGGCCTTGGCGGCCCATTCGCCCCAGCCGTTGAGCTTGGACGGGGTGAATGGCTCTACGCGGCCATCGCGCTTGGTGACGGATTCGATCATGGCGGCTTGCTCTCCTGTGGTGTGTGGCAGTTCATAAAACACTACGTATAGTAGTTTTGTAAGCAGCCTAACACAACATCTAGTGGGGAAAAGAGAGCCGCCACGTTGCCGCGGGGCGCGGCAAAACCGGCGCTGACGCGCGCCTTCGCTGGCTTTGGCCAATTTGCAACAAAGGGTGCCGCCAGTGGCCAAAGGTGGGTCGGAGCCCTCCGGCACGTGGGTGCGCCGGGCCGCGGCTCAGGCTTCAGACCTTGGGCAGTCCGCCTTCATGTCCCACGGCGCGCTCGCGCCCCGAAGGCAGGGCGCCGGCCTGCTCCAGGATGGGGTAGGCGGTGGCGCTGATGAGCGAGTTGATGCGCCGCAGGTCCGACAGCAGGTCGATGTGCAGCGAGCTCGTTTCCATGCTCTGCGTCGCGCGCTCGGCCAGGCGCGCCAGGTGGTTGGCCGCGTAGGTGCGCTCCAGCGCGCGAAAGTGCCCCTTTTCTTCCAGCAGGCGCTGGGCGTCGCGCACCGTGCCGTCCAGGAACACCCCCATGCTCAGGCGCAGGTTGTTTACCAGGCGGGCATGCAGGTCCGAGATCTCGGCCATGCCGGCTTCGGAAAACTCCACCCCCTTGCTGATCTTCTTTTCTTCCACGTCCTGCACGATGCGCTCGATGATGTCGCCGATCTGCTCCATGTTGATCGTGAAGCTGATGATGTCGGCCCAGCGCCGGCTCTCCTTCTCGCCCAGGTCGTCGCGCGGGATCTTGGTCAGGTAGTACTTGATCGCGGAATACAGGCTGTCCACCTCGTCGTCCATCTCGCGCAGCCGCATGGCCAGCGACTCGTCGTTGCGGCGTATCACCTCCATCACACCGGTCAGCATGTTTTCCACCACGTCGGCCTGCGTCAGCGCCTCGCGCACCGCCAGGCTCATGGCCAGCGACGGCGTGGACAGCGCCGAGGGGTCCAGGTGGTGCGGCCGCTGGCCCGGCAGCCGCGCCGGCTTGGGCAGCAGGCGCGCAATCAGCCGCGCCACCCATTGGGTAAGCCCGATGAAGCCCACGCTGATGATCACGTTGTAGGCCAGGTGAAACAGCACCACGCCATGCCCCACGCCCGGCATGTGCGGCTGCACAAGGCGCAGCCACAGGCCGACGAAGGGCGCCATCACCGCCACGCCCAGCAGCTTGAACAGCAGGTTGCCCACGGTCACCTGCTTCACTTCGGTGTCCGCACCCGCCAGCGTCAGCACCGCGGCCAGGCCGTTGCCGACATTGGCGCCGAGCACCAGGCCCAGCGCCATGTCCACCGGCACCACCTGCGACGCGGCCATGGCCGCGATCAGCAGCACCACCGCCAGACTGGAGTAGGAAATGATGGCCAGCACCGCACCGATGAGAATCTCGGCCAGCAGGTCCTTGCCCAGGGCTTCCAGCACCACGGCGGTGACGGGCGAGGCGAGCATGGGGTCGCTGGCCTGCACGATGCGCTCCAGCGCCAGCAGCATCAGCCCCAGCCCGATGAAGATGCGCCCCACCCGCCCGGCGGTGCTGGCCTGGCGCGTGATGAACAGCACCACGCCCACGAAGATGAACATCGGCGACAGCCAGGACAGGTCGAACGACAGCAGCACCGCCATCAGCGCCGTGCCTATGTCCGCCCCGCGCATCACCGCCAGCGCGGCCGGCAGCGAGATCAGCCCCTGCCCGACGAAAGAGGCCGTCATCAGGGCCGTGGCGGTGCTGGACTGCACCAGCGCCGTCACCCCTATGCCCGACAGCGCCGCGGTAAAGCGGTTGCCCAGGCTGCGCGCCAGCCAGGCACGCAAATTGGCGCCGAACACCCTCAGCACCCCGGTGCGTACCAGGTGCATGCCCCACACCAGCAGGGCGATCGCGGCCAGCAGATTCAGAAGGTGCTTCATGGATACTAGCGCAGCACGGGGCAATCCCTCGTTGCCCGTGCGTGCAAGCGCACAGCATACCCGCAGCCATCGGCGCGGCGCCTACACTCGCCCGCGGCATGACACACGCGCAACACGGACCCGCCCTGGGCATTGCCTCGCGGGGCGGCAAGATCACCTGGACGCTGATCGATGACCACAGCGGCAGGCCGGCGCTGCTGGGCCAGGGGCAATGCGCCCGCCTGGAGGAACTGCGCGCGCTGCACGACGCGCAGGGCGCACCCCTGCCGTCGCCCCGCGTGGTCGGCGCAGGCTGCTCCAGCATGAACCCGGCGCTGGCCACGCTGTTTTCCGCCGCCCGCACCCAGGCGGTGGACCCGGCGCTGGCCCACCTGCTGGCGCCGCTGGCCTATGAAACGCCACCGGCCGGCCCTTATCTGGCACTGGTGGCCACGGCCAGGCACACCGTGCTCGCGCGGGTGGACGACCCCGCGCACTGCAGCGTCCTCACCCATGCGCTGGACCTGTCCGCCGGCGCGGTCTTCGATGCCCTGGCCTTGGCGCTGGGCATGGAAGCGCCGGGTGGGCCGACGATCGAGCGTCTCGCGGACTTCGGCAACGCCGGTGCCGTGGAACTGCCCGAGGCGGACCAGACCAAGGCGCAAACCGGTTTTGTCTTTGCCCCCCTGCGCGCCGCCGCCCTGGCGCGCGTGCGGGAACTGGAAGGCAGCCCCTGTGAACAGCCTCGCGCCGACCTGGCCGCCGCAGTGCAGGCTGCGGTGGTGCGCCAACTGCTGGCGCCCACGCTTGAAGCCCTGCGGCGCAGCGGCCTGAGCCAGGTGGCGCTGAGCGGCGGCGTCACGCGCAACCGGGCCTTGCGCCAGACGCTGCAAGCCCATTGCCGCTTGATCGTCCCGGCGCGCCAACCGTCGGCCAGCGCACGCATTGCGCTGGCGGCGCTGCTGGGCTACGGCCACTTGGCTTGACGCCCGCGACCCCAAGCCGCAGACCGCCCATCGGGTTTTGAAACCGGCCATTCACGCCGCCTGGAGGGCCGCGCCTTTCCGCCTTCTTCCAAGGTCAATACGCCATTCGTTACCATGGCCGCGCCCAGAAACGTTTTCCAGAGGGGGAAAGCGTCTCGCCTTGGGCTTGGGCTTGGGCTTCAGGCTGAAGCCAGCGGCGTGGGCACGCAAGCATCAAAGGAAGAGCCATGCAAAAAAGATATTTTCAGATACCGGCCTTGATCATCGCGACCGCCGCCTTGGCGGCATGTGGTGGCGGTTCCAGCAGTTCCGACCCCGGCCCGGCGCCCACCCCCGCGCCAGCGCCAGCGCCAACCCCGGCGCCTGCGCCGACTCCAGCACCCACCCCGACACCCGCTCCCACGCCGGCGCCGGCTCCCGGCACCGGCACCGCATCGGACTGCTTCAGCGATGCGCTGTTTCACGATGGCGCGACCGCGCTGCTCGACTACCAGCTCACCGGCGGCGCAACCGGGACGAGCTCGCACCAGATTTCCGTTTCCACGGGCGCGACCTTCAACGGGCACTCCGGCCTGTTTGACCACAAATCCGTCGCGGTCACCCAGTTTTCCTCACCTGCGCCACTGGCAGCGGCCGGCCCCACGACTTCGACGGTCCACACTTACGCGAAGCTGGACGGCGTGACATCGATTCAAGTCGGCTCTACCGCGGACGTGGCGGTGATGGACATGAGCTTCAATGTCACGACCACCTACGACCCCCCTCTGAGAGACGAAAAGTTGACACTGGCGCCGGGTGGCACAGCAGTTGCCAGCACCACGGCAACCGTTTCGAGTTCCCTGGCGCCGACCCAGGTGAGCCAGGAAACGCTGAAGTCCACCTACGTGGGCCAGGAGAGAATCTCCATTCCGGCCGGCACCTTCGACACCTGCAAGTTTGAAATCACCGAGGGTGACGGCAGCAAGACCACGCACTGGCTAGGCGTCGGCAACGGGATCCCGCTGAAATACTTTGGCCCTCAGGATGAGGTTCAGGACGTCATCATGGAGTTGATGCCCAGTAGCCGCCTGAACAACGCTTCGCTGTAACGCGGACCGCACCGGAGCGCTCCGGTGCGGCTTGCCCGAGCAAATGCACATTGCACAGCAATGTGCATTTTCATTTTGCCGGCGCCGTCCTGCTGCGCCGCACCTCATCCACGATCAGGCACACCGCGCCGAGCGTGATCGCCGAATCCGCGAGGTTGAAGGCCGGGAAGTGCCCGCGGTAGAAGATGCCCGCGAGCCAGGACCAGTGGAAATCGAGGAAATCCACCACGTAGCCGTGCTGCAGACGGTCCAGCACGTTGCCCGCGGCGCCACCCAGGATGCTGGCCAGCGCAAAGGAAAACAGCCTCTGGCCCGGGTGGCGCAGCAGCTGCCAGACGATGAAGGCGCCAATGACCAGGCCCAGGCCGACGAAGAGCCAGCGCTGCCAGCCGCTGGCACCCGCCAGGAAGGAGAACGCGGCGCCACTGTTGTGCGCGCGCACGATGTTGAAGAAGCCGGTGACCGGCGTGGCCTCGCCCAGCTGGTAGGCGCGCAGGATGAGCAGCTTGGTGAGCTGGTCGAGCACCACCACGACCGCCGCCCAGGCCAGCCAGGGCAATGCCTGGCGCGCGGCGCCCGCGCCCTTTGCCGCCTCAGGCATGAACGCGACGCTCGCCATCGCCGAACAGGTTGCTCACGCAGCGCCCGCAGATCGTCGGATGCGCCGCATCCTGGCCGACGTCCGCGCGGTAGTGCCAGCAGCGCTCGCATTTGTGCTCGGAACTGGCTGAAACGCTGATCTGCAAAGCGTCGGCAGCTTTGAGTTCGATAGCAGAGACGATGAACACGAACTTCAGGTCATCGCCCAGGCTGGCCAGCAGCGCGTGGTCCTCGGGCCCGGCCGCCAGCGCCACCACCGCCTGCAGCGACGAGCCGACGACACCCGCCTCGCGCTGGTTTTCGATCTCCTTGTTCACCGCCGCGCGGATCTCCAGGATGCGCTGCCAGCGGGCGAGCAGCGCCTCGTCCACCTCGGCCGGCTTCCAATAGGTCTCCAGGAAGATGGACCCGGAGCCGCCGAACACCTTCCAGGCCTCCTCGGCGGTGAACGACAGGAAGGGCGCCATCCAGCGCAGCATGGCGTGGGTGATGGCGTGCAGCGCGGTCTGCGCGCTGCGCCGCGCCAGGCTCTTGGGGGCGGTGGTGTAGAGCCGGTCCTTGAGCACGTCCAGGTAGAAGCCGCCCAGGTCTTCCGAACAGAAGAGCTGCAGCCGCGCCACCACCGGGTGGAATTCGTAGACCTTGTAATGCGCAAGGATGTCCTGCTGCAAGGCGGCGGTGCGCGCCAGCGCCCAGCGGTCGATCTCCAGCATTTCCTCGGTCGCCACCGCGTCGCGCGCCGGGTCGAAGTCGCTCACGTTGGCCAGCAGGAAGCGCAGGGTGTTGCGGATGCGCCGGTAGCCGTCGACCACGCGCGCGAGGATCTTGTCGTCGATCGCCAGGTCGCCGGAATAGTCGGTCGAGGCGCACCACAGCCGGATGATCTCGGCCCCCAGGCGAGAGCTGACCTCCTGCGGCGAGACGGTGTTGCCCAGCGACTTGCTCATCTTCTTGCCCTGGCCGTCCACGGTGAAGCCGTGCGTGAGCAGGCCGCGGTAGGGTGCGCGCCCGTAGATGGCGCTGGCCAGCAGCAGCGAGGAATGGAACCAGCCGCGGTGCTGGTCGTGCCCTTCCAGGTACAGGTCGGCCTCGGGGCCTTCGTCGTGGTGCAGCTGCGGGTGCGTGCCGCGCAGCACGTGCCAGAAGGTGGAGCCCGAGTCGAACCACACCTCCAGGATGTCGGTGCTCTTGGTGTAGGACTGTGCCTCCTGCGCGCCGAGCACGTCTTCGGCGCTCAGGCGGCTCCAGGCCTCGATGCCGCCCTGCTCCACGATATCGGCCGCCTGGTCGATGATCGCGAGCGTGCGCGGATGCAGCTCGCCGCTGTCCTTGTGCAGGAAGAAGGGCAGCGGCACGCCCCAGGAACGCTGGCGCGAGATGCACCAGTCGGGCCGGCCGGCGATCATGTCGCGCAGCCGCGCCTTGCCGTTTTCCGGGTAAAAACTGGTGTTTTCGATAGCTGCCAGCGCAATCTGGCGCAGCGTTTGGGCCGGTTTTTGTGCTGGATCGGTGAACACGCCCTCGCCTTCGTCCATGCGCACGAACCACTGCGCGGCAGCGCGGTAGATGACCGGCGTCTTGTGGCGCCAGCAATGCGGGTAGCTGTGCGTGATGGCGCGCGTGTCCATGAGCCGCCCGGCCACTCTCAAAGCATCGATGATGAGCGGCACCGCCTTCCAGATGAACTGGCCGGCGAACATGCCCAGGTCCGGCGCGTACACGCCATTGCCCTGCACCGGGTTGAGGATGTCCTGCACCTTCATGCCGTTGGCCACGCAGGAGTTGAAGTCCTCCACGCCATAGGCGGGCGCGCTGTGCACGATGCCGGTGCCGTCCTCGGCGGTGGCGTAGTCGGCCACGTAGACGGGCGAGAGGCGGTCAAACCCCTGGTCCACGTGGGCGAGCGGATGCCGAAAGGGCATGTGGTCGAGCTTCGCACCCACGGTGGTGGCGATCACCTTGCCCTGGAGCTGCCAGCGCTCCAGACACTTCTCGACCAGCGCCGAGGCGACGATCAACAGCCCGCGCTCGGTATCGAGCAGGCTGTATTCGAGTTCGGGGTTGACGTTGAGCGCCTGGTTGGCCGGAATCGTCCAGGCGGTCGTGGTCCAGATCACGGCAAACGCGGGCTTGTCCAGCCTGGCCAGGCCAAACGCCGCCGCCAGCCGGCCCGGATCGGCGGCGGGGAACATCACGTCCAGCGTCTGGCTGCCCTTGTCCTGGTATTCGATCTCGAACTCCGCGAGCGACGAGCCGCAGTCAAAGCACCAGTACACCGGCTTGAGACCGCGGTAGACAAAACCGCGCTGCATCACCTTCTTGAGCGCGCGCAGCTCCCCGGCCTCGTTGGCGAAGTCCATGGTCTTGTAGGGGTGCTCCCACTCGCCGAGCACGCCCAGGCGCTGGAAGTCCTGCATCTGCTGGGCGATCTGCTCGGTGGCAAAGGCCCGGCCCCTGGCCTGCATCTCATCGCGCGGCAGCTTGCGCCCGTACTTCTTCTCGATCGCGTTCTCGATCGGCAGGCCGTGGCAGTCCCAGCCCGGCGTGTAGAGCGCGTCGTAGCCTTCGAGCTGGCGCGCCTTGACGATCATGTCCTTGAGGATCTTGTTGACCGCATGGCCGATGTGGATCTGGCCGTTGGCATACGGCGGGCCGTCGTGCAGGATGAATTTCGGCGCACCATGGCGGGCGTCGCGCAGCTTCTTGTACAGGCCCTTGTCGTTCCATTCCGTGACCCAGCCGGGTTCGCGCCTGGGCAGGTCGCCGCGCATCGGAAACGGCGTGTCCGGCATGTTCAACGTGGCGCGGTAGGCGCTCTCGGGCGCGTGCTTGGGTTTGGAATCGGGCATGGAAGACTTTCAAGAACTTGGCACTTGCGGGCGCTGTACCGGCAAGCAGGGGAAGGTGACGGGCCAGGCTGTGCGAGCCTGCGTCAAATTCGGTCGCGCGTCGTCTGGCGGCGGGTTTGCAGGTAGGTGGTGGCGAAATACGCGCGCGCCGCGTCGCGGTCGCGCGCTATGCCTTCGGTGAGCGCCTGCAGGCTTTCGTAGCGCAATTCGTCGTGCAATTTGCAGAGCAGTTCCACGCAGATGATTTTACCGTAGCCCCCTTCGGCGCCGAGCTCGGCGGGCCAGTCCAGGCAGTGCGTCTCCAGCAGCACGCGGCCCGCGTTCACGTCGCGCGGATCGAGCGAGGGGCGCACGCCCAAGTTGGCCACGCCCTGCAGTGGCGCGGCGCCCAGACCATGCACGAGCACCGCGAAGATGCCGCTGGCCGCGGGTTTCCAGTGGCTGAAGCGCAGGTTCAGCGTGCGAAAGCCGTCGCCGGCCCCGGCGCTGCTGGCCCCGAGCTCGCGCCCCAGCCGCCGCCCGCGCACCACGTGGCCGGAGATGGCGTAGGGACGCCCCAGCAGCCGCGCGGCCGCATCCATGTCGCCAGCGGCCAGCGCCTCGCGCACCGCGGTGCTGGAGACGCGCTCGCCATGCACTTCGTAGCTGAGCATGCGCGCCACGTCAAACCCCGCAGCGCGTCCGGCGGCGTCGAGCATGTCGTAGTCGCCCGCGCGCCGCGCGCCGAAGCGAAAGTCGTCGCCGACGAGCACATAGCGCGCGCCCAGCGCCTCCACCACCACCTCGTCGATGAAAGCCTGTGCCGGCAGCTGCGCCAGCTGCGCGTTGAAGCGCACCACCACCGCCTGGTCCACGCCGCAGCGCGCCAGCCCCGCGAGCTTGTCGCGCAGCGTGCCTATGCGCGCCGGCGCCAGGTCGGGCTTGCGCTGCTCGGCCGCGAAATAGTCGCGCGGATGCGGCTCGAAGGTGAGCACGCAGCTCGCCACCGAGCGCTGGCGCGCCTCGGCCGCGAGCAGCGCGAGCATCGCCTGGTGCCCACGGTGCACCCCGTCGAAATTGCCTATGGTCAGGGCGCAGGCGGGCGCCAGGCCGCTGGCCTGCAGGCCGTGGAAGATTTTCATTCGCGCACTCAATTTTGATAGCTTGCAGCGCTTTGCCTTCACGGGCTGGATGGCAATTGCGCTACGAAGGCGAGTATATTGCGCGCTGGCGGCCGGCAATGGCATGCAGGCGGGTCGCCGGCGCGCTTGCGCCTGTGCATGCGATGGAGCTGTTCGTGAAAGTCTTGAAGCTGTCGGCCCGGGGTCTGCCGCAATCCTGGATCACGCCCGAGCAGGCGGTCACCCACTACGCCGCCGGCGACGTGCGCTGGGAGCTGGGCAGCCGCGTGGCGCTGTTCCGCGGTGGCCACAATGCCCGCACCGGCAGGCAGTCGCGCATCGAGGTCAGCAGCATCATCGGCACCCGCGGCGTGCCCGACATCAACCCCTTCGAGCTGCAGCCCAGCCTGACCAATGCCAAGCTGTTCCAGCGCGACCGCAACCTCTGCGCCTACTGCGGCGGCCACTTCAAGGACGAGGACCTGACGCGCGAGCACATCGTGCCCGTGGCCAGCCGGGGACCCAACCACTGGATGAACGTGGTCACCGCCTGCCGCGCCTGCAACCACCGCAAGGCCTCGCGCACGCCCGAGCAGGCGCACATGCCGCTCCTCTACGCGCCCTACGTGCCCAGCCTGTGGGAAGACTTCATCCTCCGCAACCGCCGCATCCTGGCCGACCAGATGGACTTCCTGATGGCGCACGTGCCGCACTCGTCGCGGCTGCTCAACTGAAGGGCCGGCGCCGCCGCGCTCAGGCGGGCGCCTTGTGCGCGCGCACCAGGATGCCGCGCACCGCCGCCCCGGCCTCGCGGCGCAGGTCCAGCTCTTCGATCTCGACGGATTCGAAGCCGGCCTCGCGGCACAGGCGCGCCACATGGCTGCGCTTGTGCGCATAGCGGCCATTGGGCTGCAGGATGAGATCCGCGCCCTCCTCGGGCGCCAGCTCGCAGGAGAAATAGAAGTCGCCCGCGGGCTGCAGGATGCGGTGGGCGTCGGCCATGGCGCGCGAGAGCTCGCCGGTGTAGATGAACACGTCCAGCGCGGCCAGCACCTCGTACTGCGCCTCGGGGGTGGCGGCCAGCGCCTCGTTCAGGTCCACGGTGTGAAAGCGGTCGTAGACCTTGTGGCGCGCGGCCTGCTCGATCATCTTCTGCGACACCTCGACGCCGATCAGAAAGCCGTCGAGCCGCCCCAGGCAGACGCCCAGAAGGCCGGTGCCGCAGCCCAGGTCCAGCACGTTGAGGTGCTTTTGCGGGTAGCGCTGCAGGATCTTGTCGGCCACGATCTTGGGCAGGCGATAGCCCAGGCCGCGCACCACGTGCTGGTCGTAGAGCTCGGCCATGCCGTCGAACAGCGCGCGATTGAGCTCCACCGGCTGGTGCGCGGGCGTCTCGCCGCTGGCCAGCTGGCCGTAGTAGGCGACGACCGGGTCGTCGGGCAGGAGCTGAGCCAGCGTGGCGGTGTCGGCCGCCGCGTCCGTCGGCCGACCCATCGCCACGCAGGTGTTCACGCGCCCGAACAGCGCTTCGCGGTCATGGGGATCTTGCGCAAGCAAGCCGCCCCAGACCTGCAATGCTTCGTCGTACTGGCCCAGGGTGCTGAGGTCGCGCGCGAGCAGGCGGCGCAACTGCGGATCGCCGGGCACCAGCTCCAGACCGCGGCGCAGGTGGCGCACGGCCATTTCGGTGTGGCCGGCGCGGTGGGCAATATCCACCACCCCCGCCAGCACCAGCGGGTTTTTCGGCTCCAGCCGGGCCACTTCCTCGGCCTTTTCCAGCGCTTCGGCAAACTGATTCTGGCGCGCCAGCAGCAGGGCCAACTCCAGCAGGCCCGGACTCCAGCCGGGTGCGGTGGCCACGCTCTTGCGCAGCATCTCGAAGGCGCCCTTGACGTTGCCCGACTTCTCGGCCATGAGGCCTGCCAGCATGAAGATGCGCGCGTCGCCCGGCGCGATCTTCTGCGCCTCGTTGAGCGTCAATGCCGCCTCGCGCAGCTGTCCCTGCCCCATCTGGGTGCGTGCGGTTTCAAGGTAGGGGCGTATCGGGTCGGCCTGGGCGGCGGTGGTATTCATGTGAAAAAAAAGACCAGGGGCGCAGCCGGCGGCATGCCGGCTGGCGGTAAAGGAGGGAAGACGGCGGATTATCCCCGCTGCCAGCGCCTACACGTCGATCTGGGCCGGATCGAGAAACTCGCGCGCATAGCGCAGGTAGACCTTTTCCTTGACGAAGACGTCGAAGAGGTCGGGATCGATGTGCCCGCCCTCGCGCATGCCGCGCATGATGGCCAGCGCCTGCGACAGCTTCATGCCGTGCTTGTAGGGACGGTCCACCGCGGTGAGCGCCTCGAAGATGTCGGCAATGCCGAGCATGCGCGCCTGCCAGGACATCTGCTCGCGCGTCAGGCCCCGCGGATAGCCCTTGCCGTCCATGCGCTCGTGGTGGCCGCCGGCGTATTCGGGCACGTTGCGCAGGTGGCGCGGCCAGGGCAGGCTCTCGAGCATGCGTATCGTGCTCACGATGTGGTAGTTGATGATGTCGCGCTCGGCCTGGGTCAGCGTGCCCTTGCGGATGCCGAGGTTTTCCAGCTCGTCGCTGCTGAGCAGCGCGGTGGGCACGCCTTCGGGGTTGCGCCACTCGCGCCGGGCGCTGATGGCGCGCAGACGCTCCTGGTCGGCCGCCGACATCGATTCGCTGCCGACGTTGCAGGCGCGCAGGAAGTCGCGCTCGGCGTCCAGCTCCTGCCCCTGGCGGCGCAGGCCGTCGAGCAGCCCGCGCTCGGCCGTCTCGTCGACCACCGGTCGCAGCGCGAGCTGGCGGCGCAGCGCGTCGATCTCGGCGTCGCGCTTGAGCACTTCGAAGCGCGTGTCCACCAGGCCGATGCGGTCGTAGATGGTCTGCAGCTTGGTCGCCTTGTCCACCACGTGCACCGGCGTGGTGATCTTGCCGCAGTCGTGCAGCAGGCCGGCCATCTTGAGTTCGTAGCGGTCGCGCTCGGTCATGGAGAACGCCGCCAGCGGGCCTTCGGCAGTCTCGTGCGCGGCCTCGGCCAGCATCATGGTGAGCCGGGGCACGCGCTGGCAGTGGCCACCGGTGTAGGGGGATTTTTCGTCTATTGCCTGGTTGATCAGGTTGACGAAGGACTCGAACAGGCGCTCGAGCTGATCGATCAGCAGGCGGTTGGTCAGCGCGATCGCCGCCTGCGAGGACAGCGATTCGGCAATGCGCCGCTCGCCCGCGGAAAACGGCCGCACCGCGCCCGTCTGCGCGTCGCTCGCGTTGATGAGCTGCAGCACGCCGATGATTTCGCTGTCGTGGTTCTTCAGCGGCACGGTGAGGAAGGAGCGCGAGCGGTAGCCGGTGCGCGCATCGAACGACCGGGTGCCGGAAAAATCAAAGCGCGCGCTGTCGTAGGCGTCGTCGATGGCCACGGTGGTGTCGTGCACCGCGGCATGCACGGCCACCAGGTGGTCGTTGGGCGTGCCATCCTGCAGATACAAGGGCAGCAGGGGCAGATCGAGCGGCTCCTCGCCCTGCCCGCCCTTGCGCACGCCCAGCGAGAGCGTGCGCATGAGCACGAAGCGCAAGGCGCTGCCGTCTTCCGTCACGCGGTACAGCGTGCCGCCGTCGGCCCCGGTGAGGGTCTGGGCGGCGTCAAGGATCAGCTCCAGCAGGCGTCCCAGATCGCGCTCGCGCGAAAGCGCCGCGCCGACGGCATTGAGCTGCTCCAGCCGCTTGAGCAGAGAGCGAAGATCATCCTTGTCTGCCATCGCCACCTCCTTGCAGCCGCGATGGTAGCGTGGGCGCAGCGCTCAGGTCCGCAGCGCGTCGGCGAGCTGGCGCGCGCAGCGATCGGCCTGCTCCTGATCGGGCGATTCGACCATGATGCGCAGCAGCGGCTCGGTGCCGCTGGCGCGCACCAGCACCCGCCCGCGCTCGCCCAGCTCGTCCTGCACCTGGCGCGTGGCCTGGGCCAGGGCGGTGCTCGCACGCCAATCCTGACCCGGGACGAGGCGCACGTTGAGCAGCACCTGCGGGTAGAGCACCACGTCGCCCAGCAGCCGGGCCAGCGCCAGGCGACGCCCGACGCAGGCCTGCAGCACCTGCAGGGCGCTGACCAGCCCGTCGCCCGTGCTGTGCTTGTCCAGCGCCAGCAGGTGGCCAGAGCCTTCGCCGCCCAGGCGCCAGCCGCGCGCGAGCAGCTCTTCGAGCACGTAGCGGTCGCCCACCTTGGCGCGCACGAACTGCACGCCCTGCTGCGTGAGCGCGCGCTCCACCGCCATGTTGGTCATCAAGGTGCCGACCACGCCGCCCACTGCTTCACCGCGCTGCAGGCGGTCCATGGCGATCACGTAGAGCAGTTCGTCGCCGTTGTACAGCCGCCCGGCGGCGTCGACCATCTGCAGGCGGTCGGCGTCGCCATCGAGCGCAATGCCGAAGTCTGCATGGTTGGCGCGCACCGAGCGCACCAGCGCATCCGGATGGGTGGCGCCCACCGCGTCGTTGATGTTCAGGCCGTCGGGCGCACAACCGATCGCGATCACGTCGGCGCCGAGTTCGTGAAACACCTTGGGCGCGATGTGGTAGGCCGCGCCATGCGCCGCATCGACGACGATCTTCAGGCCCTTGAGCGTGAGCTCATGGGCAAAGGTGCTCTTGCAGAACTCGATGTAGCGCCCCGCCGCGTCCTCGAGCCGCCAGGCCTTGCCCAGCTCGGCCGCGCCGACCCACTGCGCGGGCTGCTCCAGCGCCTGCTCGACGTCGAGCTCCCAGGCGTCGGGCAGCTTGGAGCCGCGCGCGTCGAAGAACTTGATGCCGTTGTCGGCAAAGGGGTTGTGCGAGGCGGAGATCACCACGCCCAGATCGGCGCGCAGCGCCCGCGTCAGATAGGCCACGCCCGGGGTCGGCAGCGGCCCGAGCAGCACCACGTCCACGCCGGCGGAATTCAGGCCCGATTCCAGCGCCGATTCGAGCATGTAGCCCGAGATGCGCGTGTCCTTGCCTATCAGCACGCGCGGGCGTTCGCCCTGGCGCTTGAGCACCCGGCCCACCGCGTGGCCCAGGCGCAGCACGAAGTCCGGCGTGATCGGCTCGCGGCCCACGGTGCCGCGTATGCCGTCGGTTCCAAAGTATCGGCGCGTCAATTTTTCCTCCGGTTTGCTCTTCTTCTCAGGCCTGCCCGGCGGCGTCCCCGGCTTGCGCGGCGCGCAGCACGGACAGGGCCGCCACGGTTTCCTTCACGTCGTGCACGCGCACCACGGCCGCGCCGCGCTGCACCGCCAGCACCGCGGCCACCGCGCTGGCCGCCACGCGCTCGCGCGCCGCCAGGCCCGTGACCGCGCCCAGCGAGGACTTGCGCGACCAGCCCACCAGCAGCGGATAGCCCGCCGCCTGCAGCACGCGCTGTCCGGCGAGCAGCGTGAAATTCTGCTCCACCGTCTTGCCAAAGCCTATGCCGGGATCGATGGCGATACGATGTTTTTCGACCCCCAGCCCTTGCAGGGCCTGCGCTGCATGCTGCAAAAACGAGAGTACCTGCACCAGAGCGTCGCCCTGCATGGGAGCGAGCTGCATGGTCTGCGGCTCGCCATGCATGTGCATCAGGCAGACGCCGCAGCTGGGGTGCGCTGCCACCACCTGCGCCGCACCGGGCTGGCGCAGCGCCCAGATGTCGTTGACGATGTCCACGCCCAGGTCCAGCACCCGCTGCATCACCTGGGGCTTGTAGGTATCGACCGAGACCGGCACGCCCAGCGTGAGCGCGGCGCGCACCACGGGCAGCACGCGCGCGAGCTCCTCTTCCAGCGGCAGCGGCGGGCTGCCGGGGCGGGTGGATTCGCCGCCGATGTCCAGGAGGTCCGCGCCCTCGGCCACCAGCTGCTCGCAGTGGGCGATGGCGGCCTCGGCACTCGCGTGCTCGCCGCCGTCGGAGAAGGAGTCGGGCGTGACGTTGACGATGCCCATCACGCGCGGCTGCGCCAGGTCGATCGCAAAGCGCGTGGTCTGCCAGTACATGAAAGGGGCTCTGCACGATGGCACATGGGGCGCTCGCTGGCGCCCCATGTGCTGGTCTGTCGCTTTACGCCGCGGTGGGCGCGGGGTCGGTCTTGACCGGGGGCGGATTGCCCGGACCGCTGCCGCCCGGTGGCGGAGTGCGCGGCGTCCAGTCCTTGGGCGGGCGCGGCTCCTTGCCGGCCATGATGTCGTCGAGCTGCTCCATGTCTATGGTTTCCCAGTCGAGCAGCGCCTTGGCCATGGCGTGCATCTTGTCCTGGTTGTCCTCGATCAGTCCGCGCGCCAGCGTGTACTGCTCGTCGATGATGCGGCGCACCTCGGCGTCCACCTTCTGCATGGTCTCTTCCGAGATGTTGGTGGTCTTGGTGACCGAGCGGCCAAGGAAGACCTCGCCTTCGTTCTCGGCATAGACCATGGGGCCGAGCGCCTCGGTCATGCCGTACTTCATGACCATGTCGCGCGCCAGGTTGGTCGCGCGCTCGAAGTCGTTGCTCGCGCCGGTGGTCATCTGGTGCATGAAGACCTCTTCGGCGATGCGCCCGCCGAACAGCATGGCGATCTGGTTGAGCATGTACTCCTTGTCGTAGGAATAGCGGTCCTGCTCGGGCAGCGCCATGGTCACGCCCAGCGCCCGCCCGCGCGGGATGATGGTGACCTTGTGCACCGGGTCGCACTTGGGCAGCAGCCGGCCGATCAAGGCGTGGCCGCTCTCGTGGTAGGCGGTGTTGCGCCGCTCTTCCTCGGGCATCACCATGCTCTTCCTCTCGGGGCCCATGATGATCTTGTCCTTGGCGCGCTCGAAGTCCTGCATCTCGACCACGCGGGCGTTGCGCCGCGCGGCCATCAGGGCGGCCTCATTGCACAGATTGGCCAGGTCGGCCCCGCTCATGCCGGGGGTGCCGCGCGCGATGATGCTCGGGTTCACGTCCTGCCCCACGGGGATCTTGCGCATGTGCACACCCAGAATCTGCTCGCGCCCGCGGATGTCGGGCAGCGTCACGTAGACCTGGCGGTCAAAACGGCCCGGGCGCAGCAGGGCGGCGTCCAGGATGTCCGGCCGGTTGGTGGCCGCGACCACGATCACGCCGAGGTTGGTCTCGAAGCCGTCCATCTCCACGAGCATCTGGTTCAAGGTCTGCTCGCGCTCGTCGTTGCCGCCGCCAAGACCCGCGCCGCGCTGGCGGCCCACCGCGTCGATCTCGTCGATGAAGATGATGCAGGGCGCGTTCTTCTTGGCGTTTTCGAACATGTCGCGCACGCGGGCCGCGCCCACGCCGACGAACATCTCGACGAAGTCCGAGCCCGAGATCGAGAAGAACGGCACCTTGGCCTCACCCGCGATGGACTTGGCCAGCAAGGTCTTGCCGGTGCCTGGCGGGCCCACCAGCAGCAGGCCACGCGGGATGCGCCCCCCGAGCTTCTGGAATTTCTGCGGGTCTTTCAGGAAATCGACGACTTCCTGCACCTCCTCCTTGGCCTCGTCGCAGCCCGCGACGTCGGCGAAGGTGACGGTGTTGTTGTTCTCGTCGAGCATGCGCGCCTTGGATTTGCCGAAGCTGAACGCGCCGCCCTTGCCGCCGCCCTGCATCTGTCGCATGAAGTAGATCCACACGCCGATCAGGAGCAGCATCGGCCCCCAGCTGACCAGCAGGGTCATGAGCAGCGAGCCTTCCTCGCGCGGCTTGACGTCGAACTTCACGTCGTGGTCGATCAGGTCGCCCACCAGGCCGCGGTCGAGGTAGGTGGCCGTCGTGCGGATGCGCCGGTCGTCGGTGGTGACGGCCAGTATTTCGGTGCCCCCGGGGCCTTCCTGGATGGTGGCCGAGCGGATGCGATTGCCCCTGACCTGTTCGAGGAAGTCGGAATAGCCGACGTTGCCCGCTCCCATGGTCGCGCGGGTGTCAAATTGCCGGAAGACGGTAAACAGCACCATGGCCACCACCAGCCACACGGCAATCTTCGAGAACCACTGATTGTTCAAGCGCAACTCCAATAGAGGCGGCTGTGCGCGCCGCCGGGAAATCTCAGGGGGCAATTGGGGTTCATTGTAGGCGTTTCAACCCATGCGCCCCTCTGGAGCGCCCCTACGCTCGTCGGGCAATTGGAGGCGGATTCAGCGCAGGCCCAGCCCGACCAGATAGGTTTCGGCCGACTGGTCGCGCGAGGCCTTGGGCTTGATGACCTTGTACTGGCGAAAGTGCCGGCGAAACAGCGCCACCAGCTCGTCGTAACCCGGGCCGTGGAACACCTTGGCAAGCAGCGCGCCGTCGGGCTGCAGATGGTGCAGCGCGAAATCCACCGCCAGCTCCACCAGGTGGGAGACGCGCGCCGCGTCGGCCGAGGCGATGCCCGAGAGGTTGGGCGCCATGTCCGACATCACCACGTCCACGGGCCGCCCGCGCACGCGCTCCTGCAGCTGCGCCAGCACCGCCTCGTCGCGAAAGTCGCCCAGCAGGAAGTCCACGCCTTCGATGTGCTCCATGGGCAGCAGGTCCAGCGCCACCAGGCTGCCGTCGAGCGCGCCCACGGCCGCCCCCCGGGGCGCGAGCTGCCTGCGCGCGTACTGGCTCCAGGCACCGGGCGTGCTGCCCAGGTCCACCACCACCTG
This sequence comes from Comamonas flocculans, assembly GCF_007954405.1. Lineage (NCBI taxonomy): Bacteria > Pseudomonadati > Pseudomonadota > Betaproteobacteria > Burkholderiales > Comamonadaceae > Comamonas > Comamonas flocculans. Next base: position 243,991 of record NZ_CP042344.1, read on the forward strand.
GCCGGGTTTGAACAGGCGCAGGCGTTCGTCGATTTCCTTGAGCTTGTAGGCGGCGCGCGCACGGTAGCCTTCCTTGTGCGCCAGTTTCACCCAGGGGTCGCTCGCCTGCTGCTGCAGCCAGGCCTTGTTGACCTTCTTGCTCTTGGTTTGGACTTTCATTGGCGGGGATAATACGGCGATGCCGAAAATCGTCTTGAGCGCCGCCGAGCGGCGCGCCCACCGGGCCGACGCCCACCACCTGGACCCCGTCGTGATGGTGGGCGGCGACGGCCTGAGCGAGGCCGTGCGCAAGGAGGTGGACGCCGCGCTCAATGCCCACGGCCTGATCAAGGTGCGCGTGTTCAACGACGAGCGCGGCGAGCGCGAGGCGATGTACGAGCAGCTGGCCCGGGACTTGAACGCCGCCCAGGTGCAGCACATCGGCAAGCTGCTGGTGCTCTGGCGCCCCATCCCCGAAAAGCCCAAGGCGGTGGACGAAGACCGCAAGAAGGGACCGCGCGAGGTCAAGGTGCTCAAGTTCGGCCGCCCCGGCCAGCGCCCCGAGGTCAAGCAGCTCAAGGTGCTGGGCAACCAGCGCCTGACGGCGGGCGGGCAGGTCAAGCGGGCCAAGCCCAAACAGAAGTCGGTCAAGAAGCGCCAGGGCAAGTGATGGCTGACGCGCAGCGCCACATCCTGTGCATGAAGTGGGGCACCAAGTACGGCCCGCACTACGTCAACCGCCTCTACGCCATGGTGCGCCGCCACCTGAGCGGCGACTTTCACATGGTCTGCCTGACCGACGACGCCAGCGGCGTCACGCCCGAGGTGCAATGCCTGCCGATACCGCCGCTGAACCTGAACCTCAAGCCCGGCCAGCGCGATGGCGCCTGGAAGAAGTTGACCACCTTCGAAGCCGACCTGCACGGGCTCAGGGGCACGGCGCTGTTCCTCGATCTGGACGTGGTGGTGGTCGGCTCGCTCGACGGCTTCTTCGAGCAGCCGGGCGATTTCCTCATCATCCACGACTACCCGCGCCCGTGGCGCTTCGGGCCGCGCATCGTCGGCAATTCATCGGTCTACCGCTTTGAGCTGGGCGCGCATGCGGACGTATTGGCGCACTTTCGCGGCCACATGCAAGAGGTGCAGCGCAAGCACCGCAACGAGCAGCATTTCCTGTCGCACTTCCTGCACCGCCAGGGCAAGCTCGCCTACTGGCCCCGGGGCTGGTGCCCGAGCTTCAAGTACGACTGCATCCCCGCCTGGCCGGCCAACTACTGGCGCGAGCCCGCCGTGCCCGAAGGCGCGCGCATCGTGATCTTCCACGGCGAGGTGAACCCGCCGGACGCGCTGGCCGGGCGGCGCAACAAGCGCTGGCACTACATGCGCCCCGCGCGCTGGGTGGCCGAGGCCTGGGGCAGCTGAAACCCGCGCGTCGCCAGGGCCGGGCTCCCGCCCGCCATGGACCTGCTCAGCTCGCCAGGCCCGCGCCCACGCCCGCCAGCGGGCGCCCGACGAGCCGCGTGAGGATCTGCAGCGGACTGGCGGCGGGGTTCACCTCGCGCCCCGGCGGCAGGTAGAGCGTCTGCTCCATCATGTACTGGCCGCTCATCACCGCATGCACGGCCTGGTCGGAATAGCACACCCAGCAGCTGCCGGCGGGAAACGACGCCTTCCACTGCGCGCCGTGCTGCTGGTAGTGCTCGTCGCGCTTCATCAGGTCGTGCAGCTGCAGCATCAGGTGGTCGTATTCGCTGCGCAGCGACTTGGTGACGTGCAGGGCCTGCAGCGCGCGCGCCTGCCACAGGCGGTAGGGCTTGGCCCGGGGCAGGAACTGCCTGGCCACGGTCTCGAAGTCCGCGCCCACGCGCCACACGCGCGGCGCCCCCTGCGGGTGGATGTTGACGAAGACGCGCAGGATGCGCTCGCCGTAGTTGGGGCGCGAGGGGAAGGCGTCCACGTGCAGGCGCTTGTCGTCGGCGCGCACCGACTGCTGGCGCGTCTGCACCTGGCGCGGACGAAAGCTGGTGGGCGCGATGCGCAGCACGCCGCGGTATTCGGGGAACAGGCCGTCGACCAGCGCCAGCGCCTGCGCGCGAAAACGCCCGACCATGCCGGCCAGCCGCTCGCGCTCCTGCGCGCTGCCGCCCGCGCCCTTGAGCGCGCCACTCGCGTCCAGGCTGACGTTGCGCGAACGGGGCGCGAGCATGTCGGGCCGCAGCAGCGCCTGCTCCCCGGGCAAGACCTCGAAGGCCAGCGCCGGAAAGAACAGCACCTTGCCGGCCTCGACCGCGGCGGTCCATTCAGGATGCGCCCGGGCGGCGTCCCAGGCGACGAGGTCGGCTTCAACGATCGGAGACTGCATCTGCCTTCGCTCCCGCGGGCCCGGCCAACCGCCACAGCACCACGCTGGCGCACAGCCATTGCCCGAAATACATCACGGTGGCCGCGTTATGCCACAGCCGCACACCGTGGTAGGCAATGACCTTGGGCGCGACGCCAAATTGCAGCAACAGCGCCAGCAGCATGCCCAGAATCACGAAAATGAGAGCTGCTCGCGCCCATGGGGCAACGGTTTCAGAGTGTTTTGGCCTTGAAACGACCAGCAGGAGCGCGCAGCATGCTACGGAAATCCAGGTCTGCGCCTCGAACAGGCCTGCCGTCACGTAACCCGCCAGCATCTTCTGCGGCACGCGCATGAAGACCAGCGGCACGGCCACGAAGCCGATCACCGACAGGCTACTCCACCACAGGGCGGCGGCAAATACGGGCAGGCGCTGGAACATCGCGCGCACTCAGACGTAGCGCACGGCCACGACTTCGTAGGAGCGCACGCCGCCCGGCGCCTGCACGTCGGCGGTGTCGCCCACTTCCTTGCCGATGAGCGCGCGCGCGATCGGGCTGCCGATGTTGATCAGGCCGTGCTTCAGATCCGCCTCGTCCTCGCCGACGATCTGGTAGGTGACCGCATCGCCCGTGTCCACGTCTTCCAGATCGACCGTGGCGCCGAAAACCACGCGGCCTTCGGCGTCCAGCGCGGCCGGGTCGATGATCTGCGCGGCCGACAGCTTGCCCTCGATCTCGGCGATGCGCCCCTCGACGAAGCCCTGGTGGTCCTTGGCGGCGTCGTACTCGGCGTTCTCGCTCAGGTCGCCCTGGGCGCGCGCCTCGGCAATCGCGGCGATCACGGCCGGGCGCTCCTTGGTCTTGAGGCGCTGCAGCTCGGCCTTGAGCTTTTCCGCGCCGCGCTTGGTGATGGGAAGGGTAGCCATGAAAAATCACACCGATGAGGAAGCCAAAACAAGAGACCATCTGCGTGCTGCGCAGATGGCCCCGTGAATCCATGCATTCTAGTTCCTGCCCAAGGCCCTCTGCCAGGGGCGGCGCAGGCCGGGCCGGCGCGCCTGGGCCGTGCTTTCGCGCCAGGCGCATGCGGCACAACCCTAGAATCACGCGCAATCCATGACCGCCACCGCACCCTCTTTCCACGACACCTGCGACGGCGCGAGCGACGCGCTGGCGCAGCGCATCCTGCAGCAATGGCAGGCGCGCGGCGAAGACCTCTGGGTCTTCGGCTACGGCTCGCTCATCTGGCGCCCCGACCTGCCCTACAGCGAGCAGCGCCCCGCCGCCGTGCACGGCTGGCACCGCGCGCTGCAGATGTGGAGCCGGGTCAACCGCGGCACGGCCGAGCAGCCCGGCCTGGTGTTTGCGCTGCTTTCGGGCGGCAGCTGCCGCGGCGTGGCCTTCAGGGTGCCGCGGGCGCAGGTGCCCGCAGTCTTCCCGCAGCTGTGGCAGCGCGAGATGCCGCTGCCCGTCTATGAGCCGCGCTGGCTGCGCTGCCGCACCGCCGGCGGCCAGGTGCAGGCGCTGGGCTTCACGCTCTCGCGCGCGCACCCGGCCTGGACCGGCACGCTCTCGGACGCGGACTACCGGCGCATCTTCCACAGCGCGCAGGGGCGCTACGGCAGCACGCGCGACTACGCCGAGCAGACGCTGCACGAACTGCGCCGGCGCGGCATCCGCGACCGGGCGCTGGAACGCATCGTCGGCATTGCGGGCGCGGGCACAATCACGCCATGAACCACCCATCGTCCGCCGCCTCCATCGCCGACCTGCACCAGAGCTACGAGCGCTCGGCCCTCGACGAGGACGCCTGCGACCGCGACCCGCTGCGCCAGTTCGGCCTCTGGCTCACGCAGGCGCTGGACGCCGGCGTGGCCGACGCCAACGCCATGACCCTGGCCACCGTGGGCAGCGACCTGCGCCCGAGCACGCGCGTGGTGCTGATCAAGGGCTACGACGAGCACGGCATCGTGTTCTTCACCAACTACGACAGCCGCAAAGGGCAGGAGCTGGCCGGCAACCCGTATGCGGCGCTGCAATTTCACTGGGTACCGCTGGAGCGCGTGGTGCGCATCGAGGGGCGGGTAGAGCAGGTCAGCGGCGCGCAGAGCGACGAATACTTTCACAGCCGCCCGCTGGATTCGCGCATCGGCGCCTGGGCCAGCCCGCAAAGCCAGGTGATCGCAGACCGCGCGCTGCTGGAGCAGCGCGTGGCGCACTACGGCGCGCAGTTCGGCAGCGCGCCGCCGCGCCCGCCGCACTGGGGCGGCTACCGCCTGCAGCCCGACCGCTGGGAGTTCTGGCAGGGGCGCAGGAGCCGGCTGCACGACCGCCTGCGCTATCTGCCGGGCGCCCAGGGCTGGACGCTGCAGCGCCTGGCGCCCTGAGCACGGCCCGATCGCGCGAACAGCCGCGGCCCGGGCAGCTTCATCGCCCCTTTGCCCACCACGCGCGGGCGTATGTTGTGGCGCAAACCACGCCAAGGGGGAGACCGCCATGCGATTCAGCGACCTGGAGATCAACCGCGCCATGCGCCACCTGCGCGCCGTCGGCTACCGGCTGCTGGGCCGTCGCGAGCGGCGCATCGTCGACGCCCTCTGCGCCGTCTGCTGAACCCGGGGCAAGGCCGCGCGCCGGCGCGGCTTTGCCCTGTCAGCGCAGCGCACGATAGATGGTCTCGGCCAGCTGGCGCGAGATGCCGTCCACCGTCATCAAGTCCGCCACGCTCGCATCCTGCACGCCGCGCGCGCCGCCAAAGCGCTGCAGCAGGCGCGCACGCCGGCGCGGCCCTATGCCGGGAATGTCTTCAAGCCGGCTGCCGCCGGTGCGCACCTTGGCGCGCGCCGCGCGCATGCCGGTGATGGCAAAACGGTGGGCCTCGTCGCGGATCTGGGCCACCAGCATCAGCGCCGCCGAATCGTGCCCGAGGTAGACCTTCTCGCGCCCGTCGGCGAACACCAGCTCTTCCAGGCCCACCTTGCGCCCCTCGCCCTTTTCCACGCCGACGATGCGCGAGATGTCCAGGCCCAGCTGCTCGAAGACCTCGCGCGCCATCGCCACCTGGCCGCGCCCGCCGTCGATCAGCACCAGGTCGGGCAGGCGCAGCTCGCGGCGCGTCACCTCGATGCCGCCCGCCTCCTGCTGCGCCCGCGCCACCGGGGCGTAGCGGCGCTGCAGCACCTGACGCATCGCGGCGTAGTCGTCGCCCGGCGTGATGCCCTCGATCTTGTAGCGCCGGTAGGCGCCGTGCTGCATCTTGTGGTGCTGGAACACCACGCACGAGGCCTGCGTCTGCTCGCCAGCGGTGTGCGAGATGTCAAAACACTCGGCCGTGAGCTCATCCAGGTTCTCTACGTCCAGCCCCAGCGCCTCGGCCAGCGCATGGGTGCGCGCCTGCTGCGAACCTTCCTCGGCCAGCAAGCGCGCGAGCTGGATCCTGGCATTGGCCTGCGCCATCTCCAGCCACACGCGCCGCTGCTCGCGCGGCTGGTGCACCGCCGACACGCGCACGCCGCTTTGCTCGGTGAGCGCCGCCACCAGCGCGGGAGCCACGGGCTCGCTGGTGATGAGCACCGGCGGCACGGGCACGTCCAGGTAATGCTGTGCGATGAAGGCCTCGAGCACCTGCACCGCCACCTGCGCGCCCACGCCCTGCTCGGCACGCGCCGCGTCCTCGGCCTCTTCGGCGCTGTATACGCCCGCGGCTTCTTCCACCTGCGTGGGGAAATAGGCGCGGTCGCCCAGATGGCGCCCGCCGCGCACCATCGCCAGGTTGACGCAGGCGCGCCCGCCCTGCACGCGCACCGCCAGAATGTCCACGTCCTTGTCGCCCACGCTCTCCACCGCCTGCTGGTGCAGCACGCGCGAGAGCGCGGTGATCTGGTTGCGCACTGCGGCGGCCTGCTCGAACTCCAGCTTTTCGGCGTGCGCCAGCATGCGCGCCTCCAGCTTCTTGAGCAGCTCGTCGGTCTCGCCGCGCAAGAGCGCCTCGGCGCCGCGCACGTCCTCGGCGTAGTCCTCGGGCGAGATGTAGCCGACGCAGGGCGCGCTGCAGCGCTTGATCTGGTAGAGCAGGCAGGGGCGCGTGCGGTGCGCGAACACCGTGTCCTCGCAGGTGCGCAGGCGAAACACCTTCTGGATCAGCTCTATCGTCTGCTTGACCGCCCAGCCATTGGGGTAGGGACCGAAGTAGCGGTTCTTCTTGTCCACGCTGCCGCGGTAGTAGGAGATGCGCGGATAGCGCTGCGAGGGGTCGTCCGTCGTGCCGTCCCTGGCCGCCACGCCGCTGATCTTCAGATAGGGATAGCTCTTGTCGTCCCGAAACAGGATGTTGTACCTGGGGCGCTGGGTCTTGATGAGGTTGTTTTCCAGCAGCAGCGCCTCGGCCTCGGAGCGCACCACCGTGGTCTGCAGCCGCGCGATCTTGCCCACCATGTGGCCGGTGCGCGTGCCGCCGTGCTGCTTGCTGAAGTAGCTGGCCACGCGGCGCTTGAGGTTGCGCGCCTTGCCCACGTAGAGCAGCACGTCCTGTGCGTCGAAATAGCGGTACACCCCCGGCAGCGGCGGCAGCGCCGCCACCTGGGCCAGCAGTTCGTCGGAATGCGCCTTGGACATGGCGCTATTGTCGCGGGCACCCGCAGGCCTGCCCCGAACCGAGGGATTACACCCGGCAAACAAGGTCCGGGCCACGCCCATTGGCAGCTACGATGCCCCGCAAGCACCCACCAAGAGCGTGGCCGCAGCCCCCTCAACCCGAACGCACGATGACAGGCCTCGACCCACGCTCGATCATTCTCGTCGCCACCCTCATGGGGGCACTGATGGCCATCGTGCTGTGGCTCATGCGCCGGCACTATCCGGCCCATATCCACGGCATCGGGTACTGGGCGATATCGCCGGCCCTGTGGGTGATGGCGGCGCTGCTGTTCGGCAACCGCAACGCCGGCCTGTCCGCCACGCTCACCGTGGTGCTGGCCAACCTGCTGCTGATGCTGGGCGCCATCGCCTATCTCCTCGGCTGTCAACGCTTCCTCAAGGTGCCGGGGCATGGCAAAGCATGGCTGGCGGTGGCCGGCCGCGCAACGGCCGGGGTCCGGCCCTGTTGATGCTGGATCTGGACCATTTCAAGGCGATCAACGACACCCACGGACACCAGCATGGCGACGCCGTCTTGCGCCATTTCACGGGCCGCGTGCTGGCCACGCTGCGCGGCGCCGACCGCATGGGGCGCTACGGCGGCGAGGAGTTCGTCCTGCTGCTGCCCGAAACCCGGACCGACGACGCGATGAAGGTGGCCGATCGCGTGCATGCCGCGCTGGCCACCGGGCATCCGCTCGATTGCCAGCTCAGCATCGGGCTGGCCACCTGGCAGGGCAAGGACGACACGCTCGACCACCTGCTGGCCCGCGCCGACCGCGCGCTCTACCAGGCCAAGGAACAGGGGCGCAATCGCACCTGCCGCGCCTGAGGCGGCCTGCTTGCCGCGATGAAAGACTCGCCCCATTTGCCGGAAGCCGGTTCCAATTGCACTACAATCGTCCTCCTTCGTGGGGGGGTAGCTCAGCTGGGAGAGCGCCGCGTTCGCAATGCGGAGGTCGGGAGTTCGATCCTCCTCCTCTCCACCACCATTTGAAAAGCCAACCATTCACGGTTGGTTTTTTTTCGCCTCTCACTTTTCGCACGGGGGCAATTCAAGAGCCGGCGCGCAGTCCCGCTGCGTGCGCTGGCGCCCTGATTCCATGAGACTGTCCTCTCCAGGCGGGGAAAGGTGTCAACCTCTGGCAGGACGGGTCACGGGCAGAAAAAAAGGCCAACCGCGAACGGTTGGCCTTTTTTCGTATTGGTGGAGGTAAGCGGGATCGAACCGCTGACCTCTTGCATGCCATGCAAGCGCTCTCCCAGCTGAGCTATACCCCCGAATTGTGGCGGAGTGGACGGGACTCGAACCCGCGACCCCCGGCGTGACAGGCCGGTATTCTAACCAACTGAACTACCACTCCAGCACAGCTTTTGCCGCTCTGATAAACAGAGCAACCAAGTGCCGTACAACTTGGCGACCCTACGGGGATTCGAACCCCGGTACCCACCGTGAAAGGGTGGTGTCCTAGGCCTCTAGACGATAGGGTCAAAACCTGAGACAAATCTTCTGGTGGGCGCAGGCGGCTGAAACTGCTGTCTTGCGGTACATGACGCAAAAGCGCGCTTTCAGCCCCATTCCCGCTGGATCAGTCCTGATTTTCACCGGGCCGTCACCACCAAAGACGCGCATTGTAGCGTGGATTTTCAGCGGTTTTGCAGTCGTGCGAGGATTTTTTCCCGACCCAGCAGCTCCAGCACCGCGTCCACCGACGGCGTGTGCGCCACCCCCATGGTGAGCACGCGCAGCGGCATGGCCAGCTGCGGCATCTTGATGCCCTGGGCCTTCAATACGCCCTTGATGGCGGCGTTGATGGCTTCGCGCGTCCACTGCACGGTCTGGATCGCCTCGGCAAAGGCGGCGAGCGGCGCGCGCGCGGCGTCGCTCAGGTGCTGGGCGGCATCTTCTGCATTGCGCTCGATCGCATCGAGGTAGAAGAGCCGCGCCCAGCGAGCCAGGTCCACCAGGGTGTCGCAGCGGTCCTTGAACAGCGCGCAGATGCGCGGCAGGCGATCGTCGGCATCAAGCTGCGCCTCGCTCACGCCTTCTTGCATCACGAAGGGGCGCACGCGACGCGCCAGGTCTTCGTCGGCCAGCGCCTTCAGGTGCTGGGCGTTGACCCAGCGCAGCTTGGCCTCGTCGAACTGCCCGGCGCTCTTGCCCAGGTGGTCGAGCTTGAACCATTCGAGGAATTGCGCGCGCGAGAAGATTTCGTCGTCGCCGTGGCTCCAGCCCAGACGCGCGAGGTAGTTGACCATGGCATCGGGCAGGTAGCCTGCGTCGCGATACCAGGTGACGGGCTTGGCGCCGCGACGCTTGCTCATCTTCTCGCCGTCTTCGTTGAGCACCGTGGGCAGGTGAGCGAAGACCGGCGGCTTGACGCCCAGCGCCTCGTAGATGTGGAGCTGGCGCGGCGTGTTATTGACGTGGTCGTCGCCGCGGATCACGTGGGTGATCGCCATGTCCATGTCGTCCACGCAGACGCAGAAGTTGTAGGTGGGCGTGCCGTCGGGCCGGGCGATCACCAGGTCGTCGAGTTCGCTGTTCTGAAACTCGATGCGGCCCTTGCACTGGTCGTCCCAGCCCACCGTGCCGGTTTGCGGGGTCTTGAAGCGCAGCACGGGCTGCACGCCTTCGGGGATGGGCGGCAGGGTCTTGCCCGGCTCGGGTCGCCAGGTGCCGTCGTAGCGCGGCTTTTCCCTGGCGGCCATCTGGCGCTCGCGCAGCGCGTCCAGCTCTTGCTGGCCCATGTAGCAGGGGTAGACGTGGCCGCTGGCCTTGAGCTGTTCCAGCACGGCCTTGTAGCGCTCCATGCGCTGCATCTGGTAATACGGGCCTTCGTCGATGTCGAGCTCAAGCCACCGCATGCCTTCGAGGATGACGTCCACGGCCTCTTGCGTGGAGCGCTCCAGGTCGGTGTCCTCGATGCGCAGGATGAATTGCCCGCCCATGGCGCGCGCATAGGCCCAGGGGTAGAGCGCCGAGCGGATGTTGCCCAGGTGGATGAAGCCCGTCGGCGACGGGGCGAAGCGGGTGCGTACTTTCTTTTCGGTCATGCCAGGGTGTCCAGGCCGCGCAGCAGGTCGGCCTTGAGATCGTCCATGTGTTCCAGGCCCACCGAGATGCGGATCAGGCCCTGCTTGACGCCGGCGGCCTGGCGCTGCTCTTCGGTCAGGCGCCCGTGCGAGGTGCTGGCGGGGTGGGTGATGGTGGTCTTCACGTCGCCGAGGTTGGCGGTGACCGAGCATACGCGGGTGCGGTCGATCACGTGAAAGGCGTTGGCGCGCAGTTGCTCGGGCGTGTGGCCCGCGACGTCGAACGCCAGCACCGTGCCACCCATGCCGCTTTGCTGGCGCATGGCAAGCGCGTGCTGCGGGTGGCTCTTGAGGCCCGGGTAGTGCACGGCGGCGACCTGGGGGTGCGATTCGAGCCAGGTGGCCAGTTCCAGCGCGGCGGCGCTTTCGGCCTTGACGCGCAGCGCCAGCGTCTCCAGCCCCTTCAGGACCACCCAGGCATTGAACGGCGAGAGGTTGAGCCCGCCACTTCGCAAGAAGGTGCCCATCACGCCATCGACGAGTTTTTGCGTGCCGCAGACGGCGCCGGCCATCACCCTGCCCTGCCCGTCGATCAGCTTGGTGCCCGAATGCACGACGAGGTCGGCGCCGAACTCCACCGGGCGCTGCAGCACGGGCGAGGCGAAGCTGTTGTCCACCGCCAGCAGCGCACCGGCGCCGTGGGCGATGTCGGCAAGCTGCGCGATGTCGCACAGGTCGGTCAGCGGATTGGTCGGGGTTTCGGCAAACAGCAATCGGGTGCTGGGCTTGACGGCAGCGCGCCAGGCGGACACGTCGGTCTGCGAGACGAAGCTGGTCTCCACGCCAAAGCGCGCCATCTCGCTGCCCAGCAGCTTCATGGTGGAGCCGAACATGGACTGCGAAGCGATCACGTGGTCGCCCGCCTTGAGCGTCGTCAGCGCCACCAGCAGGATGGCGGCCATGCCGGTGGTGGTGGCGACGGCGCATTCCGTGCCCTCCATGCGCGCCAGGCGCTGCTCGAAGCTGGCCACCGTGGGGTTGGCGGTGCGCGTGTAGGTGTAGCCGGGTTCCTGGCGGGCAAAGCGGCGCGCGGCGCTTTCGCAGTCGTGCTGCACGAAGCTGCTGGTCAGGTACAGCGCCTCGCTGTGCTCGCCAAAGCTGCTGCGCGCCACCGCGGCGCGCACGGCATAGGTTTCGGGGTGCAGACCCTCGGGCAGGTCGGACAATGGTTCAGACATGGCTCTTCCAAAACAGGAGCTGTTAGCGCTGGCCTGACAATGGTTTCAGATAGTTTTGTATCTTAAAACCAATGCCTGCGCGCGCTACCAGCTCTCTTTTTCAAGCAGGTTCGGCATTGGGCAGAGACAGGCGCGAGCCCGCGGCGCCCTCGTCCTCGGCCACGGGGCTGCGCTCGGCGCGCAGGGCGGCAAGCTCGTCCGCGCTCAGGCCGGTGATGTAGCGGCCGTCGAAGCAGGAGGCTTCGAAGCCCGACACCTGCGGGTTGACCGCGCTGATGGCGCGCTTCATCGCCTCCAGGTCCTGGTAGATCAGCGCGTCGCACCCTATCCAGGCGCGGATTTCATCGACCGTGCGGCCGTTGGCGATCAGCTCCTCGCTGGTCGGCATGTCGATGCCGTAGACGTTGGGGTGGCGCACCGGCGGCGCGGCCGAGGCCAGGTACACCTTGCTCGCGCCCGCGTCGCGCGCCATCTGCACGATCTCGCGGGATGTCGTGCCGCGCACGATGGAGTCATCCACCAGCAGCACCCGCTTGCCCTTGAATTCGCTGCTGATGGCGTTGAGCTTCTGGCGCACCGACTTCTTGCGCGTGGCCTGCCCCGGCATGATGAAGGTGCGGCCGACGTAGCGGTTCTTCACGAAGCCTTCGCGGTAGGGCAGGCCGAGCTTTTGCGCCAGCTGCATGGCGCTGGGGCGGCTCGATTCGGGCACCGGGATGACGGCGTCGATCTCGGCCGGCGGCACGGTGGAGATGACGCGCTTGGCCAGGGTCTCGCCCATGTTCAGCCGCGCCTGGTAGACCGAGATGCCGTCCATCACCGAATCGGGCCGCGCGAGGTAGACGTATTCGAAGATGCAGGGGTGCAGCTCGGGAGCCTGGGCGCACTGCATGGTTTCGATGCGGCCGTCACCCCGCACCAGCACCGCCTCGCCCGGCGCCACGTCGCGCAGCAGGTGCAGCGCCGTGCCCTCCAGCGCCACCGATTCGCTGGCCACCATCACCGTGCCATCGTCGCCGCGGCCCAGGCACAGCGGGCGTATGCCGCAGGGATCGCGAAAGGCCAGCAGGCCAAATCCCGCGATCAGCGCCACCACCGCGTAAGAGCCGCGCAGGCGCGCATGCACCGCGCGCACCGCATCGAAGACCTGCGCATCCTGCAGCCGGTTGCCGCTGCTGGCGCGCGCCAGCTCGTGCGCCAGCACGTTCAGCAGCACCTCGGTATCGCTGCCGGTGTTGGTGTGGCGGTGGTCGTTGTCGAACAGCTCGCGGCGCAGGGCGTGGGCGTTGGTCAGGTTGCCGTTGTGCGCCAGCACGATGCCAAACGGCGCGTTGACGTAGAACGGCTGCGCTTCTTCCTCACTGGTGCTGCTGCCCGCCGTCGGATAGCGCACCTGGCCCAGGCCCGCATTGCCCGGCAGCGCGCGCATGTTGCGCGTGCGAAAGACGTCGCGCACCATGCCCCTGGCCTTGTGCATGAAGAACTTGCGGCCCTGCTCGGTGACGATGCCGCTCGCGTCCTGCCCGCGGTGCTGCAGCAGCAGCAAGGCGTCATAGATCAGTTGATTGACGGCCGACTGGCCGACCACACCCACGATTCCACACATCGCTTGATTCCTTGATCCGCTTGCGCGTCAGTGCTCCGGGCCGGAAAGATGCCGCAGCCAATCCTGCGCCGGCGCCACGCCGGCCTGCGCCACCGTGTCTTCCAGCAGCGCCGCCATGCGCGAAGCCTGCCACCACGGCTGCTGCGCCAGCGGCGTGTGCAACGCCAGCCAGGTGGCCAGCAGCAGCAGCGCCACGCCGCGCACCAGGCCGAACAGTGCGCCCAGCGCGCGGTCGGCCGCACGCAAGCCGGCCACCAGCATCAGCTTGCGCGCCAGCGTCGCCAGCAGGCCGCAGGCAAACACCGTGGCCACAAACAAGAGCCCGAAGCCGGCCGCGGGGCGCCAGGCGGCCTGGGCCTCGCCCAGCGGCAGGAGCTCGCCGAGCGATGCGCCCCAGGCGCGCGCGACGAAAAAGGCCACCACCCAGCCGGCCAGCGACAGCAGCTCGAAGACCAGGCCGCGCCAGGCGCCAAGCACGAAGGACACCAGAAGCGCCGCGAGCAAGCCCCAATCGAGTGCGGCCATGGCAATGCGTGCGTGCGCGGGCGCCCGCCGTCAGCGTCCCGAGCCCAGGCGGCCGCCGTGCATCGGCAGGCGCGCGCTCCCCGTGCGCCGCATGGCACGGGCCGCCGCGCCGACCCTGGCGAGGAGGTGCAAGCCTGCATGGCGCTCGGGCGACAGGTTCATCGAAATTCCGTTGCCTAGAGCGTGAGCACCACGCCGTCGAGCCCCAGGCCCTTGACGCGCTCGAGCACCTTGCCCGCTTCGGCGCGGCTGCCAAAGGGCCCGACGCGCACCCGCGTCGTGCGCACCCCGCCCTTGCCCTGGATGTCCTGCGCATAGGTCTTGATGCCGGCGCGCTCGAGCTGGGCGCGCACCTCGCGCACCTTGCCCTGGTCGGCATAGGCACCGACCTGGACGATGTAGCGCTCGCCCTGGCCAGCGGTCGCGGCGGCTGGCGCCGCGGCACTGGCGACGGTGGCCGGCGCGTGCCCTTCGAGCAAGGCGCGCGCACGCTGCGCCTCGCTGCTGGCGGCTGGCGTCGGCGCGGGGGCGGACTTGGCCGGCTCCGGCTTGGGTTCGGGCTTGGGCTCTGCCTTGGGCTCGGGTTTGGGCTCGGGTTTGGGCTCCGCCCTGGCTTGGGCGGGGGCCGCGGGCGCCGCTTCAGGCGCTGCCTTGTGCGCCGCGCCGGCGTCCACCTCGGGCTGCGCGGCAGCGCTGGCGGCCCTGGGCGCGCTGGCCTGCAGCTGTTCTTCGCCCGGCGTCAGTCCGGCGTTGGCCAGGGGCGGCTCGCCCTCGGCAGGCGGATGCGCCGCGCCGACCACCAGGGGAGCGACCGTGTTGCGGTCGGGGATGTCCATGGCCACATCCACCGCCATGGTGCGCGGCTCGGTATCGAAGACCAGCGGGAAGACGATGACCCCCACCAGCACCAGCAGCGCCGCCCCCATCAGGCGATGGCGGGCGTTGCGACGCAGCTCTTCCATGCTCTGGGCCTGCGCCTGCGCGGCGCGACCCCGCTTTGGCGGCGCGGCCCTGGCCGGCTCTTGCGCTCGGGGGGTCCAGGGAAACTTGAAAAATGCCATGAAAACCGGCGCCTGCCAGGTCAAAGGTCGAAGTGCTTGCCGTGCATCTGCGGCACGCCGTTCTTGAGGATGCCGCCGACCGTGTAGAACGATCCGAAGACGACGATTCTATCAGTGAGCCTGGAAGCGGCGAGGGCCGCATCCAGCGCCGCCTGCGGGTCGGCGAACACCTCGCTCTTGACGATGCGTCGCCCGCCCCCGCCCTCGCCGCTGCTGCCCCGGCGCGAGCGCGTGACCGACAGATGGGGCTTGTCGTCCTGCTGCTTCAGCGCCTCGGCCAGATCCATGCGCGGCGCGTCGTCCTGCACCACCTGCGCGGGGGCATTCAAGGCCTCCTGCCGGGCGTGGTAGCGCTCCCAGCGCTCCTGCAGGTGCGCGGCGGTTTCGGCGCGCGGCGTGGGCAGGTCGGTGAAGTACCAGCGGTCGACCAGCGGCCCCATCTTCTCGAAGATGCCGGTGATGTCCTTGTCCTGCATCGCGCCGAACACCGCGTGCGTCAGCCGGAAATGCCCCATGGTGCTCATGCTCGCGGCCAGGGTGGCCACCGCGTGCGGGTTGTGCGCCACGTCCAGCACCACCACCGGCTGGCCCGGCGCGACCTCGAAACGCCCCGGCAGCTCCACCAGCGCCAAACCTGCGCGCACCGCCTGGGCGGAGATCGGCAGCTTGTCGCGGATCGCCTCCAGCGCCGCCAGCGCCCCGGAGGCATTGAACAGCTGGTTGGCGCCGCGCAGCGCCGGGTAGGCCATGCCCGCGTAGCGGCGCCCGCGCCCGGCCCAGGACCACTGCAGCTTGTCGCCCGAGTAGTTGAAGTCGCTGCCAAAGCGCCACAAGTCCGCGCCGATGGCCGCGGCGTGCTCGACCACGCTCTCGGGCGGGAGCGGGTCGCAGACCACCACCGGGCGGCCCGCGCGCATGATGCCGGCCTTCTCGCGGCCGATGCTCTCGCGGTCCGGCCCCAGGTACTCGGCGTGGTCCACGTCGATCATGGTGATGACCGCGCAGTCGGCGTCGATCACGTTCACCGCGTCCAGGCGCCCGCCCATGCCCACTTCCAGCACCGCCACGTCCACCCTCGCCTGGCTGATCAGGCGCAGGATGGCAAGCGTGGTGAACTCGAAATAGGTGAGCTGCACCTCCTCGCCCTCGGTGCGCGCGCGCTCCACCGCCGCGAAGTGGGGCAGCAAGTCCTCGGCCTTCACGGTTTCGCCGTGGATGCGGCAGCGCTCCTCGAAGTGCACCAGGTGCGGCGAGGTATAGACCCCGGGGCGATAGCCCGCCTGCAGCGCCACCGCCTCGATCATCGCGCAGGTGGAGCCCTTGCCGTTGGTGCCGGCGACGGTGATCACCGGGCAGTCCAGGCGCAGGTTCAAACGCTGCTTGACCCGCGCCACGCGGTCCAGGCCCATCTCTATGGTGTGCGGATGCAGGCGCTCGCAGTAGGCAAGCCACTCTTGCAGGGTGTTTGGTGTTTGCATAGGCGAGCGATTGTCATGCAGCGCCCGCCGGGCGATCATTGCGCCCATGAGTAACCCTGCATCCATCACCCTCTACGGCATCCCCGGCTGCGACACCGTGAAAAAGGCCAGGGCCTGGCTCACTGCCCGGGGCGTGGCTCACGACTTCCACGACTTCAAGAAGCAGGGCGTGCCCGCCGGCGCACTGGCGCGCTGGACGCAGGCCCTGGGCTGGGAGGCGCTGCTCAACCGGCGTGGCACCACCTGGCGCGGGCTGGACGCCGCCACCCGGGAGGGCGTGCACGACGCGGCCAGCGCCTGCGCGCTGATGCAGGCGCTGCCCTCGCTGATCCGCCGTCCCGTGGTCGAATGGAGCGACGCCGCCACCGCGGGCTTCGACGCCGGCGACTGGGCGCGGCGCCTGGGCTGACACGCCCGGCCAACCCGTTTACGCAGCTTTACGGTGCCCATGGTGCAATTTCACAAGCCCCGCCTACACTTGTCGCTCATGACACCGGCCCCGGTGGGCCGGCATCCGCCGAAAGGAAGTCGCACCATGAAAAAAACCCTTGCACTTACCCTCGTCGCCAGCGCCGCGTTCATGGCGCTGCCCACGCAGGCCCAGCCCCAGGGGCGCGAGATGGGGCGCGTGCTCTCGGTCACGCCGGTCACCCAACAGGTGGCCGTGCCCCAGCAGCTGTGCCGTGACGAGACCATCTACAGCGGTGCGCGCCAGCCTTCGGGCGCGGGCGCGGTGCTGGGCGCGGTCGCGGGCGGCCTGGTGGGCAATGCCATCGGCGGCGGCTCGGGCCGCGCGGCGGCCACCGCCGCCGGCGTGATCGGCGGCGCCATGCTGGGCAACAGCGTGGAAAGCGGCGGGCCGGGCTACCGCACGGTGCAGCGCTGCAGCACGCAGACGCGCTACGACAGCCAGTTCCTGGGCTACGACGTGGTCTATGAATACGGCGGGCGCCAGTACACCACGCGCACCCAGGCCGACCCCGGCCAATGGATCCCGGTGACGGTGCAGCCCGCGGTGGCGCCCGCCTCCGGCTATCCGCAGGACTACGGCTATTACGACGACGCGCCCCAGCCCGCGGTGGTGGTGCGCGAGTCGCCCGCCTACACCACGCCGGTGTACACCAGCCCCGTCTACGTCGCCCCGCCCGTGACCGCAACCATCGAATACCGCAGCGGCGGCGGCTGGGACCACGGCTGGCGCCACCACCGGCGCTGAACCCCGGGGCCGGCGCGGCCCCCTAGAATCGGCAGCTTTTCCACCCACGACTTGAGGGCGCGGCGCAAGGCCGCGCCGCGCACGCTGCCATGGCAACCATCCTGCAATCGCTTCCAGCCGGCCAGAAAGTCGGCATCGCCTTCTCCGGCGGCCTGGACACCAGCGCCGCGCTGCGCTGGATGAAGAACAAGGGCGCCCTGCCCTACGCCTACACCGCCAACCTGGGCCAGCCCGACGAGGACGACTACGACGCCATCCCGCGCAAGGCCATGGAATACGGCGCGGAGAAGGCGCGCCTGGTGGACTGCCGCACGCAACTGGCGCAAGAGGGCATCGCCGCCATCCAGTGCGGCGCCTTCCACGTGCGCACCGGCGGGGCCACCTACTTCAACACCACGCCGCTGGGCCGCGCCGTCACCGGCACCATGCTGGTGGCCGCCATGAAGGAAGACGAGGTGCACATCTGGGGCGACGGCTCCACCTTCAAGGGCAACGACATCGAGCGCTTCTACCGCTACGGACTGCTGACCAACCCGCAGCTGAAGATCTACAAGCCCTGGCTGGACCAGGCCTTCATCGACGAGCTGGGCGGGCGCGCCGAGATGTCGGCCTTCATGACCCGCGAGGGCTTCGGCTACAAGATGAGCGCCGAGAAGGCCTACTCCACCGACTCCAACATGCTGGGCGCCACGCACGAGGCCAAGGACCTGGAGTATCTGAGCAGCAGCATCCGCATCGTCAACCCCATCATGGGCGTGGCCTTCTGGAAGGACGAGGTGCCCGTGAAGGCCGAGGAAGTCTCGGTCAGCTTCGACGAAGGCCGCCCGGTGGCGCTCAACGGCCACGAGATCGACGACCCGGTGGAGCTCTTCGTGGAAGCCAACCGCATAGCCGGGCGCCACGGCCTTGGCATGTGCGACCAGATCGAAAACCGCATCATCGAGGCCAAGAGCCGCGGCATCTACGAAGCCCCCGGCATGGCGCTCTTGCACGCCGCCTACGAGCGCCTGGTGAGCGGCATCCACAACGAGGACACGATAGAGCAGTACCGCCTGAACGGCCTCAAGCTCGGGCGCCTGCTCTACCAGGGCCGCTGGTTCGACCCGCAGTCCATCATGCTGCGCGAAACCGCCCAGCGCTGGGTGGCGCGCGCCGTGACCGGCACCGTCACGCTGGAGCTGCGCCGCGGTAACGACTACTCGATCCTGAACACCGAAAGCCCCAACCTGACCTACGCTCCCGAGCGCCTATCGATGGAGAAGGTGGAAGACGCGCCGTTCAGCCCGCTGGACCGCATCGGCCAGCTCACCATGCGCAATCTGGACATCTCGGATACGCGCGACAAGCTCGGGGTGTACGCGCGCGTGGGGCTGCTCTCGCTCGGGGGCAACGCGGCGCTGGCGCAGCTGGAAGACGGCGCCAAGAAATAAGTACAGAAAACGGCTGTAGCGCTTGACCATCAAGCGCGAGCAGCTATCGGAAAAGGAACAACCGCCCGTCTTCGCGAACGAGCGGTTTTTCATGTACGTCGATAATCTCTGCATGCTCCAGCGCCTGCGCCAACGCCGAAGCCTGCACGCCGTGGTTTTCACGGTGCTTGCGCTGGCGTGGCTGGTGGCGCTGGTCGCAGGCGCGCAGACCCGCGCGGCACTGGCGCAGCTCCAAGCTGCCGATGTCTGCTCCACGCAGGGTGCGCATGCGCTGCACGGCCAGAACGGCGATGCGGACACACCCGCCGGGTACACGCACCACCATGCGCCGGACTGCCTGCTGTGCATCGGTCTGGCCACGCCGCCGACACCCGCGCTGGTAGCCGGGCGCGCACCGATGCCGGCGGCCCGCCAGGACCGCCGCAGCCCCACCCAGGTCACGCCGGCCTGGAGCGCGCAGGCGCCGCTGCCCGCGCGCGGACCGCCCGCCTTCTTCCACGCCTGACATTTCGCCTCGCGCCAGACCCTCGCGGCCCGGCGCGGTTCTCTTTTTGTTTGTCCGAACGCGGCCCGCGCCTGCGCGCGTGGCTGGCGTTCGGGCGTGGATGCTTTTCATGACCTCGACCTTTTTTTTCGCGGGCGCGCGCACCTGTTCCGCTTCGCCCCCCGCCCTCACCCCGTGCGCGCTGGCCTGCGCGCTGCTGCTGACCGGCCCTGCCATGGCGGCCGAAGATCCTCCATCGACCGCACACACGCTGCCCGAGGTGGTCGTCACCGCCGTGCACGACGATTCCCCGGCCCACGTCGTGGCCGACCCCAAGCAGCCGCGCCAGCCGGTGCCAGCCAGCGACGCGGCCGACTACCTCAAGACCATCCCGGGCTTCTCGGCGATCCGCAGCGGCGGCTCCAACGGCGACCCGGTGTTTCGCGGCCAGTTCGGCTCGCGCCTGCCGCTGCTGACCAACGGCACGCTGATGCTGGGCGCCTGCCCTGGGCGCATGGACGCGCCCAGCTCCTACATTTCGCCCGAGACCTTCGACACCCTCACCCTGGTCAAGGGGCCGCAGACCGTCACCTGGGGGCCGGGGAATTCGGCCGGCCTGGTGCGCTTCGACCGCGAGCGGCCCGATTTCAGCGAGGGCGGCGTGCACTTCAGCGCCAGCCTGCTGGGCGCCAGCGCGGGGCGCAACGACCAGACGGCTGATCTGGCAGCGGGCAGCGAACGCATGTACCTGCGCGCCACGGCCAACCACTCGCACAGCCAGGACTACGAGGACGGCCAGGGCCGGCGCGTGCCTTCGGCCTGGGACAAATGGAACACCGACGTGGCCGTGGGCCTGACGCCCGATGCCCACGCGCTGATGGAGCTGAGCGCGGGCACGGGCGACGGCCAGGCGCGCTACGGCGGCCGCGGCATGGACGGCACCCAGTTCCGCCGCGACAGCCTGGGCCTGCGCCTCAAAAAAGAGCACCTCACGCCCTGGCTCACCAGGCTGGAGGCGCAGCTCTACCGCAACCGGGCCGACCACGTGATGGACAACTTCACGCTGCGCACGCCGCCCACCACCGGCATGATGGCCGGCGGCATGGCCAGCAACGTCAGGCGCACCACCACCGGGGGGCGCCTGGCGGCCACCCTGCAGCCGGCCGATGCCCTGTCGCTGGTCACGGGGCTGGATTTTTCGCGCAGCCCGCACGACGCACGCAGCGGCACGCCCACGATGCCCTACGCCGATCAGCCCTGGAAGGGCGACGCAAAATTCGACAACCTGGGCGTGTTCGCCGAAGCCACCTGGCAGGCCCGGCCCGACACACGCTGGGTGAGCGGCCTGCGCCTGGACCATTCCCAGGCCTGGCGCTATCCCGCCGGCAATGCGGGCATGGGTGGCATGGGCGGTTCAGGCATGGGCGGCATGGGCATGCCCGCCTCGGCGGACGGCAACCACCGCGAGCGCCAGGCCCTGCCCAGCGGCTTCGTGCGCTGGGAGCGCACCCTGCAGCCGGGCACCACGGCCTACGTGGGCCTGGGCCACGTGCAGCGCTTTCCTGATTATTGGGAACTGATCTCCCCCGGCAACAGCGCCGCGGCCAGCGGCAACGCCTTCGCCACGCTCCAGCCTGAGAAGACCACGCAGGTCGACGCGGGGGTGAACTGGAAGGGCCAGGACTGGCAACTCTGGAGCTCGGCCTACGTCGGGCGGGTGCAGGACTACATCCTGTTCGACTACCCCGGCATGGGTTCGAGCGTGCGCAACGTGAACGCGCAAACCGCCGGTTTCGAGCTTGGCGGCAGCCGGCGCCTGAGCGCCGCCTGGACGCTGCAGGGCACGCTGGCCTACAGCTGGGGCCGCAACACCACCGACCAGCGCCCGCTGCCGCAGATGCCGCCGCTCGAAGCCCGGCTGGGCCTGGACTACGCGCAAGGCCCCTGGAGCGCCGGCGTGCTGTGGCGCCTGGTGGCCGCGCAGCGCCGCTACGCGCTGGGCCAGGGCAACGTCGTGGGGCGCGACCTGGGGCCCAGCGCCGGCTTCGGCGTGTTCTCGCTGCACGCGGACTACCGCGTGAACCAGCGCCTGAAGCTGTCCTTCGGCATCGACAACGTCTTCGACAAGACCTATGCCGAGCACCTGAACCTGGCGGGCAACGCGGGCTTCGGCTACCCCGGCGGCGTGCGCATCAACGAGCCGGGGCGCACGTTCTGGCTGCGGGCGGACGTGAAGTTCTGACCGCGCGACACGGCACAAAAGTAAGCATAAAAAGTGGCTCCAGCGCTTGCCAGTCAAGCGCGAGCAGCTATCAAAAACGCCATCTCACACGCTGGCGTTTTCTTGTGCCCAGGCGCGCCATCCGCGCGCCCGCAGCTCGCACGCCGGGCACTGGCCGCAGCCATGGCCCCAGTCGTGCGGCACGCCGCGCTCGCCCAGGTAGCAGGTGTGCGATTCGCGCCGGATCAGCTCCACCAGCGCGCCGCCGCCCAGCGCGTGCGCCAGCGCCCAGGTGGCGGCCTTGTCGCGCCACATCAGCGGGGTTTCGATCACCAGCGGGCGCTCCACGCCCAGGGAGAGCGCCACCTGCAGCGCCTTGAGCGTGTTGTCGCGGCAATCGGGGTAGCCCGAGTAATCGGTCTCGCTCATGCCGCCCACCAGGACGGTGAGGCCACGCCGGTACGCCAGCGCCGCCGCGAGCGTGAAGAACAGCAGGTTGCGCCCCGGCACGAAGGTGTTGGGCAAACCATCCTGCTGCAGCGCGATCGCCACGTCATCGGTCATGGCACTGGCGCCCAGTTCCTTGAGCACGCCCACGTGCAGCACATGGTCCTCACCCAGCACGCCGCCCCAGCGCATGGTGCGCAGGCCCTTGCGCAGGCGCTCGCGGCACGCCAGCTCCACCTGGTGGCGCTGGCCGTAGTCAAAGCCGATGGTCTGAACCTCGGCATACCGCGACAGCGCCCACGCCAGGCACGTGGCCGAATCCTGCCCGCCCGAAAACAGCACCAGCGCGCGGCGCGGGTCGGGCGTCATGGCGCCACGGCCATGGGCGGCTCGGGCCGCAGCCAGCGCATGATGGCTGCCAGCGCGACGCCATAGGCCGGCACGAAGACCGCCAGGCTCACGCTGAGCTTGATGGCGTAGTCCACCCAGGCGATTTCCACCCAGTTGGCCGCCATGAAGGCGTCGCTGCTGTGCCAGAAGGCGAGGGAAAAGAAGGCCGCGGTGTCGAACCACTGCCCGACCACCGCCGACGCGGCCGGGGCCAGCCACCAGACGGCGCTCTTCTGGCGGATGCGGTCGAACACCTGGATGTCCAGCAACTGCCCGAGCACGTAGGCGGCAAAGCTGGCGAAGGCGATGCGGAAGACGAAGGTGTTGAACTCCGCGAGCGCCGCCCAGCCGTTGAAGCCGCCGTCATGAAACAGCACGCCGACGATGTAGGACGCCACCAGCGCCGGCAGCATGGCGCGCCCGATCACGCGCCGCGCGCTGGCCTTGCCGATCAGGCGCACCGTCAGGTCGGTCGCCAGGAAGATGAAGGGGAAGCTGAAGGCCCCCCAGGTGCTGTGAAAGCCCAGCAGATCGACGGGCAGCTGCACCAGGTAGTTGCTGGCGATGACGATCGCGATGTGCAGCGCGACGAGGATGGGAAGGTACAGCGGCGCGCGCGCCGACAGCGGCGCGGCGGCCTGGCGGGAAGTCATGGTGGTCCTTTTTGGATGGGGGCGAGGGAACCCGGGAGCGTGCGATTGTAGCCGCCGCCGCAAGGCAGGAATTCAAGGTGTTTCCAGGCCACAGCCCAATGCCGGCGGGCGCGGGCAGCTATCAAAGCAGGAATTCACACCACCACGGGCTCGGGCTGCAGGCGGATGCCGAAGCGCTCGTACACGCTGGTCTGTATCGCGCGCGCCAGCGTCATCACCTCGCCGCCGGTGACGCTGGCCTCGGGGTCGGCCCGGTTGCCGCGGTTGACCAGCACCAGCGCCTGCTTCTCGTACACGCCCGCGCGCCCGACGCTCTTGCCGCGCCAGCCGCAGGCGTCGATCAGCCAGCCCGCGGCCAGCTTGATGCTGCCGTCGGGCATGGGGTAGTGCACGATGCGCGGCTCGCGCGCGATGATGTCGCGGCACTGCTCGGGCGTGACGGTGGGGTTCTTGAAGAAGCTGCCCGCGTTGCCCAGCACCGCCGGGTCGGGCAGCTTGGCGCCGCGGATCGCGCAGACCCAGTCAAAAATCTGCTGCGCATCGGGCTGGGGCACACCCGTTTCCTCGCACTTCTTTTGCAGGTCCAGATAGTCGATCACGGGCCGCCAGGCCTTGGGCAGCGCCAGGCGCACGCGCGTGATGATGGCGCGCCCGGCCAGACCCATGCCGCGCCGCCAGGCGGCGCCCTCGGGGGCCACCGGCGCGGCGTGCTTGAAGACCGAGTCGCGGTAGCCGAAGGCGCACTGCGCGGCGTCGAGCTCGAAGCCCTCGCCCGTGAGGCCATCGATGGCGGTGAGCGAATGAAAGCGGTCCTGCAGCTCCACCCCGTAGGCGCCGATGTTCTGCACCGGCGCCGCGCCCACGGTGCCGGGAATCAGCGCCAGGTTTTCCAGCCCAGGCCAGCCCTGGGCCAGGCTCCAGGCGACGAGCCGGTGCCAGACCTCGCCCGCGCCGGCCTCGATGATCCAGGCGCGCGGCGTTTCATCGACCAGGCGCAGCCCGGCGATCTCCATCTTCAGCACCAGCGGCTTGACGTCGCCGGTGAGCACGATGTTGCTGCCCCCGCCGAGCACGAAAAACGGCGCCCGGGCCAGATCGAAGCGCGCGATGGCCGCGCGCACGTCGTCCTCGCTCGCGACGCGCACCAGCGTCAGGGCGCGTGCGGCGATGCCGAAGCTGTTGGCCTGCTGCAGCGGGGCATTCTTCTGGACTAACATCCCGGAGATTGTCGCACCCGCGCATCCGCCGCCGGGGCGCCACGCAGCCGCAGGAGGGCAAGCCGATGCCATCGTTCGATACCGTTTGTGAAGCCGATTTCGTCGAGGTGCGAAACGCCGTGGACAACGCCGTCAAGGAGGTGGGCACGCGCTTCGACTTCAAGGGCACGGCGGCCGCGATCGAGCTCAAGGACAAGCAGATCACGCTCACCGGCGACGCCGAATTCCAGCTGCAGCAGCTGCAGGACATCCTGCGCGCCAAGCTCGCCAAGCGCGGCGTGGACGTGCGCTTTCTGGACGTGCAAAAGCCCCAGAAGGCCGGCGGCGACACGCTGCGCCAGGCCATCGACGTGAAGAACGGCATCAACGCCGAGCAGGGCAAGAAGATCCAGAAGCTCATCAAGGACAGCAAGCTCAAGCTGCAGGCCGCCATCCAGGACGGCAAGGTGCGCATCACCGGCGCCAAGCGCGACGACCTGCAGGCCGCGATGGCGCTGCTGCGCAAGGAAATGGCCGAGCTGCCGCTGTCGTTTGACAACCTGCGCGACTGAAGCACCGCATGAAACCCGCCCTGGCGCTGATGGCCGCGCTGCTGTGCGCCCCGCTGTGCGCGCAGGAGCTGCAGCTGGCCGGCATCCTGGGGGCCAAGGCGCTGCTGGTGGCCGGCAGCGGCGCGCCGCGCGCGGTCGCCGCGGGCGAGAGCTTTGCCGGCGCGCGCGTGCTCTCGGTGGGGCGCGACGAGGTGCTGATCGAAGCCGGCGGCCAGCGCCGGCAGCTGCGCCTGGGCCAGGCGCCCGTCAGCATAGGCGAGCGCAGCGCCCCGGGCCGGCGCCTGGTGCTGCAGGCCGACGCGGGCGGGCACTTCACCGACGAGGGCAGCATCAACGGCCGCCCGGTGCGCTTCATGGTGGACACCGGTGCCACCACGGTGGCCCTGGGCCGCGCCGAGGCCGAGCGCCTGGGCATCCGGGTGCAGGCCGGCGAGCCGGTGCGCATGCACACCGCCAACGGCACCGCCACGGGCTGGCGCGTGCGGCTCGACTCGGTGCGCATCGGGCCGCTGCAGCAAAGCGGCGTGGTGGCCATCGTGGTGCAGCAGCCCATGCCCTACGTGCTGCTGGGCAACAGCTTCCTCAAGCCCTACGAGATGGCGCGCAAGGGCAGCGAACTGACGCTGCTGCAGCGCTGAGAGCCAAGCCGCCATGTCCGTGCAAGCCGCCGACGACGACTACGAGGACCTGCTGGCACAGTGGCAGGACCTGGAGGCCGCGCTCTCCGCCCTGCTGCTGCACCCGCGCCTGGTGCTGGACTTCACTGGCAAGGTGCGCCTGTGCGACCAGTGGCTGCAGGACATCACCGGCCACGACATCGACGCCGCGCTGTACCTGATGTTCCAGCTCGCCAGCACCTCCACCGTGGGCTACAGCGCGGCACACGCGCTGGTCTGCGCCACGCTGTGCCAGATCCTGGCGCAGGAGCTGCAGCTGCCCCGCCCCGAGCGCGACAGCCTGGTGCGCGCGGCCATCACCATGAACCTGAGCATGACGGCGCTGCAAAACGAGCTGGCGCTGCAGGGCACACCCCTGAGCGCGCCGCAGAAGCTGGCCATCGCCGAGCACCCCGGGCAGAGCGTGGCGCTGCTCGAAGAGCTCGACATCCGCGACGACCTGTGGCTGGACGTGGTGGCCGCGCACCACAGCCCCATGCAGCCCTACGACACGCTGGCCGACCTGCCGGCGGAAACGCGCCTGGCCTGCATCCTCTCGACGATAGACCGCTACGCGGCCATGATCTCGCCGCGCAAGTCACGCACCGAACGCACCGCCAGCGACTCGGTGCGCGAGATCGTCGCCCAGGGCACGCAGCACAACGACGAAGTGATTGCCGCGCTGATGCGCACCGTCGGCCTGTGCCCGCCCGGCACCTTCGTGCGCCTGGACAACGGCGACACCGCGGTGGTGCTGCGCCGCAGCGAGCAGGCCAGCCAGCCGCTGGTGGCCAGCGTCGCCAGCGCCGACGGCGAGGCGCTGGACGCCCCGGTGCTCTACCACACCGCGCGCGGCCAGCCCCAGGTGGCGGCGGCGCTGGCGCGCTCGGCCGTCACTACCGACATCAACCACCACATGATGGTGCGCCTGGGCCTGTACGCCGCGCGCATGACCAACGAGCTGCCGGTGCGCGAGTCGGGCATGCCGCCGCTGGTTTGAACCCGCGCCTTCAGGCCTTCTTCTTCTCGCCCAGCCGCGGCTCCTTGCCCTGGATCAGGCGCCGGATGTTGGGCGCATGGCGCCAGGCCAGCAGCGCCGCCATCAGCGCAATCGCCAGGCCGACGCCGGGGTGTACCTCCCAGGCCACACCGCCCACCAGCAGGTAGAAAAACGGCGCGAACGCCGCCGCCACCAGCGAAGCCAGCGACACCCAGCGAAAGAAGGCCACGATGATGAGCCAGGTGGCCAGCGTGGCCAGGGCCAGCCAGCCGCTCACGCCCAGCAGCACGCCCAGCGCCGTGGCCACGCCCTTGCCGCCCTTGAAGCCGAAGAACACCGGCCACAGGTGCCCGGCAAACGCCGCCAGCGCCACCAGCGCCAGCGTGCCCTCACCCAGGCCCCAGGCCGGCCCGTACAGGCGCACCAGCGCCACGGGCAGCCAGCCCTTCGCGGCGTCGAGCACCAGCGTGACGACGGCCGCCGCGCGCGAGCCCGAGCGCAGCACGTTGGTCGCCCCCGGGTTCTTGCTGCCGTAGCTGCGCGGGTCGGCCAGGCCCATCAGGC
Source organism: Comamonas flocculans (assembly GCF_007954405.1). Classification (NCBI taxonomy): domain Bacteria; kingdom Pseudomonadati; phylum Pseudomonadota; class Betaproteobacteria; order Burkholderiales; family Comamonadaceae; genus Comamonas; species Comamonas flocculans. Next base: position 270,721 of record NZ_CP042344.1, read on the forward strand.
GGCTGACGATGACGGCGAACGACAGGGAACCGAGCAGGTAGGCGGCGACGACCGCCAGGGCGCTGTAGAGGGTGGGCACGAAAGCTCTCTCGACGAAAGGGGTGCAGGGCTGCGGCGCGGCCTGGCGCGCCGCCCGAACGAACGCCGCATTCTGCCACCGGCACCGGCCGGCGCGGCCTCAGCCCGCCGCCGCCAGCTCCGGCGCCGGCACGCGCACGCCGGGCGCGGCGTCGCCCCACTCCACGCGGTTGCGCCCGCCCGCCTTGCCGCGGTACAGCGCCGCGTCGGCCTGCTGCAGCGCGGCGTCGAAGGCCTGCGGGCCGTGCAGCAGCGGCGAGATGCCGATGGTCACGGTGCAGCCCAGCGGCCCGTGCCCGTGCTCCAGCGCGATCTGCACCCGCTCGATGGCGCTGCGCAGGCGCTCGGCCGCAGCCCGCACGCCCGCTCTATCGCCGCCCGGGCAGACGACGACGAATTCCTCCCCGCCGATGCGGCTGGCCAGGTCGCCGGTGCGCAGCGAGCGCGCGAGCACCTCGGCCACCCGGCACAGCACGGTGTCGCCCACCTTGTGGCCGTGGCTGTCGTTGATGTGCTTGAAGTGGTCGATGTCCAGCAGCAACAGGCGCAGCGGGGCCGCGTCGCGCGCCTTCCAGTGCCCGTGCAGCGCGGCGAGCAGACCGCGGCGGTTGAGCAGCCCGGTCAGCGGGTCGCGCTCGGCGCTGGCGCGCAGCGCATCGGTCAGGCGGCGCAGCACCAGCCAGATCATCAAGGGCGCCAGCACCGTGGCCAGGAAGGACATGTAGATGTAGAAGGCCACCTGAAAGCGCTGCCCCATGTCCAGCGCCGCCAGCCCGCCGTCCAGCACCCGCACGCCCTTGACGACATTGAGCACACCCAGCATACCCGCCAGCAGCGCCACCAGCGCCATCTCCACGCGCAAGTCCCTGGCCGGGCCGCCAAGCAGCCGCACCGCCGCCACGGCCATGGCCAGGAAGATCAGCGCCATGGTGAAGGACAGCATCGCGTAGCGCGCCACCGAACCCAGCCCCCACTGCACCAGCACCTGCGCCGCGGTGGCCACCAGCGCCCAGGCCAGCAGCGGCCGCAGCAGCGGCCCGGGGTGGCCGAAGAAGCGCATGCCGCCCACCCAGTAGACCAGCGGCACGCACAGCGTCAGCGTGTGGCTGGCCACGCTGGCCGCGCTCCAGCCCGCCGGGCCGGCCGCCAGTTGCAGCACGTAGGCCAGGCCCAGCAGCGCATTGCCCAGGGCCAGCGCGTCCACGCCCATCCTGCCGCCCTGCAGGCGCCGGCTGATCAGCCAGAACATCAGCGCGAAGCACAGCAAATGCACGCACAGCATCGCGACGATGAGGGTTGCAACCATGGGTGAATCCAGAAACGGGGCGACCGGCGCGCCGGCAGGCTGCCGATCCTAAGGCAGCCCGGGCGAAGGCGCGCGCCCCGGACCAGGATGGCGGGATGCCAGGGGCCTGGCGGACTTGGAGCGTCGAAAGCGAAACTTGGCACCGGCCAGACCCGTTTTTGCCGAATGTGCAGCCCAACAGCTGAGTGATTGGGCAAGAAGACGGCAACAATGGGCCGCTGCGGCCGATTTGCAGCCAACGATTTCCAGGAGCGGCAGGCTCCTAGGCCTCTTCGGCCAGCGCGCAGTGCACCGGCTGCGCGCCCAGCAGCTGCACGCACACCTGCGGCGCGATCTGCACCAGGTAGCCGCGCCGCCCGCCGTTGATGGCGATGCGCGCCAGCTCCAGGATGCTCTGCTCGATATAGACCGGCATGGCCTTGCGCGTGCCAAAGGGCGAGGTGCCGCCCACCAGGTAGCCGCTGTGGCGCTGCGCCACCTCGGGCTTGCAGGGCTGCACGCTCTTGGCGCCGATCTGGCGTGCCAGGTTCTTGGTGGAGACCTTGCAGTCGCCGTGCATCAGCACGATGAGCGGGCGCGCGTCCTGGTCCTGCATCACCAGGGTCTTGACCACCGCATGCTCATCGAGCCCGAGCTGGCGCGCCGATTCGTGCGTGCCGCCGTGCTCCACGTACTCGTAGCTGAACTCCTCGAAGGCCACGCCATGGGCGCGCAGCCACTGGGTGGCCGGGGTTTCGCTGACGTGGCTGGCTTTGTCCTTCCTGGCCATGGCGGGTGGTTTCTCTGGTTTGATAGCTGTCAGCGCTTGCCCAGCAAGCGTTTGAGCCGCTTTTTACTTGAATTTTTGCAGGCCGTCAGTCGCGTTCACGCCGCTCGCGCGCACGGCGCACCTGGCGGCTTTCCCGGGCGCGCGCGGCCGCCTGCGCCCGTTCGTGGCGACGCGCACGCCAGCGCGCGCCGGCCCAGCGCCCCAGCACCGCGCTGATCAGGCCCAGCAGGACCAGCAGCAGAAGTTCCGGCACGGACAGATTCCCCGGCATCACACCACCCTCACGACGTCGTGCGGCTTGAAGCCGAAGTTGCCCGCCTTGCCCTTGCGCGCGCGGGCCGCCAGGGCATTGTTCAGGCTGCGGATCTCCAGCTGCTCCTCGCGCGCCTTGCCGCCGCGCCCCACGCCCGCAATGCGCACGCTGCGCAGATAGGCCGCCGCACCGGCCAGGCTGTCGCCCGTTTCCAGCGCCATCAGCATCAGACCACGCCCGCCCTTGTCCATCTGGCGCAGCTCATCCATCGCGAAGCTCAGGATGCGTCCGCCGGTGGAGACGCAGACCACATGGCTTGCCGCTATCGTGCCGATAGCTGGCTGCGCTTGCCCCTCCTGCGCTGCAGGCGTTTTTGGCTCTGCACCCAGCAGCACCAGCGAGGGCCGGCAGATGCGCTCGCCCTCGCCCAGCGTGACGAAGGCCTTGCCCGCGCGCTGGCGCGAGAGCATGTCCGCGGCGCGCGCCACGAAGCCGTAGCCGCCCGTGCCGCTGAGCAGCAGCAGCGCCTGCGCCGGCCCGGCGAAGTAGTGCAGCGCCTCGGTGCCGGCTTCCAGCTCGATCAGCGTGGTGATCGGCTGGCCATCGCCGCGCCCGCCCGGAAGCAGCGCCACGGCCACGCTGTACACCCGCCCATTGCTGCCGAACGCCAGCAGGTGATCGACCGTGCGGCATTCGAAGGTGCCATAGAGCGCGTCGCCCGCCTTGAAGGCAAAGCCTGCCGCATCGTGCCCATGGCCCTGGCGCGCGCGCACCCAGCCCTTTTCGCTGACGACCACGGTCACCGGCTCATCGACCACCCGGACCTCGGCCACGGCCTTTTTTTCCGCCTGGATCAGGGTGCGGCGCGCGTCGGCAAACTCCCCGGCGTCGGCCTCGATCTCTTTCACCATCAGCCGGCGCAAGGTGGCCGGGATGGCCAGCACGTCCTCCAGCTGGCCCTGCTCCTTGCGCAGCTCGGCCAGTTCCTGCTCGATCCTGATCGCCTCCAGCCGCGCGAGCTGGCGCAGGCGGATGTCCAGGATGTCGTCGGCCTGGCGCTCGGTGAGATGAAAGCGCGCCACCAGCGCCGCCTTGGGCTCGTCGGCCGTGCGGATGAGGGCAATCACCTCGTCGATGTTGAGCAGCACGAGCTGGCGCCCTTCGAGGATGTGGATGCGCTCCAGCACCTTGGCCAGGCGGTGTTCGCTGCGCCGCGTGATCGTCTGCTGGCGAAAGGCCACCCATTCGGTGAGCATCTGCCGCAGCGACTTCTGCACCGGCCGGCCATCGAGCCCTATGCCGGTGAGGTTGATCGGGCTCGACGTCTCCAGGCTGGTGTGCACCAGCAGCGTGTTGGCCAGTTCGTCCTGGCCGATGGTGCGGCTCTTGGGCTCGAACACCAGGCGCACCGGCGCATCCTTGCTCGACTCGTCGCGCACGCCGTCGAGCACCGCAAGGATGGTGCTCTTGAGCTGGTTCTGCTCCTGCGTCAAGGCCTTCTTGCCGCTCTTGAGCTTGGGGTTGGTGAGCTCCTCGATCTCTTCGAGCACCTTCTGCGTGGACGTGCCCGGCGGCAGCTCGGTCACCACCATCTGCCACTGCCCGCGCGCCAGGTCCTCGATCTGCCAGCGTGCGCGCACCTTCAGGCTGCCGCGCCCGCTCTCGTACGCCGCGCGGATGTCGGCTTCGCTGCTGATGATCTGCCCGCCGCCCGGATAGTCCGGCCCCGGCAGCAGCGCAAACAGCGCGTCGTCGTCCAGCCTGGGGTTCTTCACCAGCGCCACGCAGGCATCGGCCACCTCGCGCAGGTTGTGGCTGGGGATTTCGGTCGCCAGGCCCACCGCAATGCCGCTCGCGCCATTGAGCAGCGCAAACGGCAGGCGCGCGGGCAACTGCCTGGGCTCTTCGGTGCTGCCGTCGTAGTTGGGCACGAAATCCACCGTGCCCTGGTCGATTTCGGACAGCAACAGCCGCGTGATCTTGGCCAGGCGCGCTTCGGTATAACGCATCGCCGCTGCGCCGTCGCCATCGCGGCTACCGAAGTTGCCCTGGCCGTCGATCAGCGGGTAACGCTGCGAAAAATCCTGCGCCATGCGCACCAGCGCGTCGTACGCGGCCGAGTCGCCATGCGGGTGAAAGCGCCCCAGCACGTCGCCCACCACGCGCGCGCTCTTGACCGGCCGCGCCGGCACGTTGCCGCCCGCGCCGCCATAACCGAGCCCCATGCGCTCCATCGCGTACAGGATGCGCCGCTGCACCGGCTTTTGCCCATCGGCCACGTCGGGCAGCGCGCGGCCCTTGACCACGGAAAGCGCGTATTCCAGGTAGGCGCGCTGGGCGTAGCTGGCGAGGGAATCGTCCGCTTCGGGGACTTCGAAATCGAAAACGGGTTGGTCAGACATGATTCAAAAACAATAGCTGTTTGCGCTTTATGACTGGGCGCAAAAGGCCAATTCATCTTGATTTTCAATGGGTTTCGCACCCCTTCCCCCGTCTGGGGAAGGTCGGGATGGGGGGGCTAACCCAGGTCGCTTTGCAGCGCGCGCAGGTAAAGCTGGCGTACGGCCTCCTCGGGCGTTAGCTTGATGGTCTTGCTGCGCACGAGGCAATTTTGCTCAAGCGGGCTGGTGCTCAAACCGCCTGATCTGCCCCAGTACATCGGCCATTTTTTCCTTGGCTACCGCCGCGTCGTAATCAAGCTGCAGCCCGGCCCAGAACTCGTCGGACGTGCCAAAGAAGCGGGACAGGCGCAAGCCCGTATCGACAGTGACGGAGCGCGTGCCCGCGACGATTTCGCCGATGCGCCGCTGCGGCACGCCAATTTCCTTGGCCAGCCGGTACTGGGTCAGACCCATGGGCTCCAGGAATTCATGCAGCAGGATTTCGCCAGGGTGCGGCCATGGGACTTTTGCGGTCATGGCGTATTCCTTTCAGTGGTAGTCAACGATTTGCACTTGCGTGGCGTGCCCGCCCTGCCAGACAAAGCACACGCGCCATTGATCGTTGATGCGGATGCTGTGCTGGCCTTTGCGGTCGCCTTGCAATACCTCCAGGCGGTTGCCGGGCGGGATGCGCAAGTCGTCCAGCACGGTTGCCTGGGTTGAACGTGGAGTCCCACGCCAGAGTCCAAAAACATTCAAATTTCACCCATCCGCATAGCGAATCACTAACCCCAGCTGCGCGTCAACAGCTCATCCAGCGCGTCGCTGATCACCTGCCCCTGCTCTGCCAGGTTTCCCACCACCGGCCCGAGCTGATCCATGGCGACAGACACCATGTCCAGCGGGTGCAGCACCACGGTCTGCCCACCGATTTCAAAGACGGGGTTCATGCGCGTTCCGACCACGCGGCCGCCAGCCGGTAGGGCCGAGCGGCGCACCAGCGGCACGACGACGCGGCGGCGGTAGCCGTCGAACAGCGCCGACTGCACCAGCACCACCATGGGTACGGTATCGCGCTGTGGGCCGGGGTTGAGGTGAACGTCAAACTGCGGCATGACAGAGTGTGCAAAGGACTTACAAGATGGAATGCGCATCCGCAAACGAGCCGGCTGCATCATGCAGCGCATTCCAGTCGACCACTGCCGCTTGCGCCTGCTGCCGATGCTGGCTGCGCACCTGTCGCTGCGCGTCCACATAAGCTTGCAGCATTTCCTCAACCTTGGCGGACAGGTTGCCGCAATAGGCGCGTGACTCGCGCACCAGCGCCTCATTGAGGGACAGATTGACGGGTTTTTTGGCGGCAGATTCCAGGGCGGTCATGGTTTGGCTCCTTTATGCGCATTCTATGCGCATGATGACAAGCAAGGTGTCACACATCCACCTCCACCGCATCCCCATGCAGCTCCATCAGCTCGCGCCGCGCCGCCGCCTCGCCCTTGCCCATCAGCCGGGTCATCAAATCCTGCGTGGGCTGCAGGCCCATCGCACCCAGCTGAATCGGCAGCAGGCGCCGGGTGTCGGGGTTGAGCGTGGTGTCCCACAACTGCTCGGCATTCATCTCGCCCAGGCCCTTGAAGCGGCTCACGCTCCATTTGCCTTCGGGCACGCCGTCCTTGCGCAGTTTCTCGGTGATCGCGGCGAGCTCCGCATCGTCCAGCGCGTAGAGTTTGGCGGCAGGCTTCTTGCCGCGCGCGGGGGCATCGATGCGATACAGCGGCGGGCGTGCCACGTAAACATGGCCGGCCTCCAGCAACTTCGGAAAGTGCCGGAAAAACAGCGTCAGCAGCAGCACCTGGATGTGCGCGCCATCCACATCGGCATCTGACAGGATGCAGATCTTGCCGTAGCGCAGGCCGCTCAAATCGACTTCGTCTTCCGGCCCGTGCGGATCGACGCCGATGGCGACCGAGATGTCATGGATTTCGGTATTGGCAAACAGGCGGTCGCGCTCCACCTCCCAGGTGTTGAGCACCTTGCCGCGCAGCGGCAGGATGGCTTGCGTTTCCTTGTCGCGCCCCATCTTGGCGCTGCCGCCAGCCGAGTCGCCCTCGACCAGGAACACCTCATTCAAGGCAAGGTCGCGGCTCTCGCAGTCGGTGAGCTTGCCGGGCAGCACGGCCACGCCGCTGCTCTTCCTCTTTTCCACCTTCTGCCCGGCGCGCTGGCGCGTCTGCGCGGCCTTGATGGCAAGCTCGGCCAGCTTCTTGCCCCACTCGACGTTGGCGTTCAGCCAAAGCTCCAGCGCGGGTTTGACGAAGCCGCTCACCAGCCGCACCGCATCGCGTGAATTCAGCCGCTCCTTGATCTGGCCCTGGAACTGCGGATCAAGCACCTTGGCCGAGAGTACATAGCTGGCGCGTGCAAACACGTCCTCGGGCATGAGCTTGACGCCTTTGGGCAGCAGCGCATGCAGCTCGATGAAACCTTTCACCGCCTGGAACAGCCCGTCGCGCAGGCCGCTGTCGTGCGTGCCGCCCGCCGTCGTGGAAATCAGGTTGACATAGCTCTCGCGCACCGGGTGGCCCTCTTCGGTGAAGGCCAGCACCCATTGCGCCCCCTCGCCCTCGGCAAAGTGGTCGTCGTCCGCCGCCGCATAGCCCTCGCCCTCGAACAGCGGCACCACCGGGTCGGCTGGCAGGCTCTGCTCCAGGTAGTCGCGCAGGCCACCCTTGTACTGCCAGCTCTGCGTGTCCTTCTTTTTCTCGTCGATCAGCTCCACCTTCACGCCCGGCAACAGCACCGCCTTGCTGCGCAGCAGGTGGGCAAGCTCCGCCATCGGCAACTGTGCCGACTCGAAGTACTTGGCGTCGGGCCAGACGCGCACCGTGGTGCCGTGCTTGCGCTCGCCCTCCGCCTGCGCCCGGACCTTGAGCTTTTGCACCACCTCGCCGCCCTCGAACACCATGCTGGCCACCACGCCGTCACGCAGGCTCTGCACCTCCATGCGCCTGCCCAGCGCATTGGTCACCGACACGCCCACGCCATGCAACCCACCCGAGAAGCTGTAGGCGCCGCCCTTGCCCTTGTCGAACTTGCCGCCCGCGTGCAGCCGCGTGAAGACCAGCTCCAGCACCGGCGCCTTTTCCTCGGGGTGCAGGCCGTGGGGGATGCCGCGGCCGTCGTCTTCCACGCCGACCGAGCCATCGGCATGCAGCGTCACGCGGATCTTCTTGCCGTAGCCCGCCAGCGCCTCGTCGGCGGCGTTGTCTATCACTTCCTGGATGACGTGCAGCGGGTTGTCGGTGCGGGTGTACATGCCCGGGCGCTGCTTGACCGGCTCCAGGCCCTTGAGAACGCGGATCGTGCTTTCGGAGTATTCGGGGGTGGGTGATTTCGCCATGGCGGCGGATTGTATGACTGGATATAAAACCAGTTTTCATGCGCCCTGCTGCCCACGGGCCCAGCGCAATTTCGCTACATTTGCCGTGATGCAAAAAACGCCGCGCACCCTTCCCGCCACGCAGGTGCTGCTGTGCGGCGGCATCATCGTCACCCTCTCGCTGGGCATACGCCACGGCTTCGGCCTGTGGATGCTGCCGATCACGCAGCAGATGGGCTGGACGCGCGAGACTTTCGCGCTGGCGATCGCCATCCAGAATCTTTCATGGGGCGTGCTCGGCATCTTCGGCGGCATGCTGGCCGATCGCTACGGCGCGTTTCGCGTGCTGCTGGGCGGCACACTCTTGTACGCGGCGGGCCTGCTGGGCATGGCGCTCTCGCCCACGCCCTTCTTGTTCGCGCTCACCACCGGCGTGCTGATCGGCGCGGCGCAGGCGGGCACCACCTACTCCATCATCTACGGCGTGATCGGGCGGCAGATCGCGCCCGAGCGCCGCTCCTGGGCCATGGGCGTGGCGGCGGCGGCGGGCTCCTTCGGCCAGTTCCTGTTGATGCCCGTCGAAGGGCAGATGATCCTGCGCATGGGCTGGCAGCCGGCGCTGCTTGCCATCGTGGCGCTGGCGCTGCTGATGGCGCCGCTGGCCTTCGGCCTGCGCGAGCCGGACTTTCACGCACGCCACGCCACCTTGCGCACCCAGACGGTGCGCCACGCGCTGGCCGAGGCGCTGCGCCACCCGCCCTATCTGCTGCTGACCGCGGGCTACTTCGTCTGCGGCTTCCAGGTCACCTTCATCGCGGTGCACCTGCCCGGCTACCTGTCGGACAAGGGATTGAGCCCGCAGGTCAGCGCGTTCGCGCTGGCCATCGTCGGGCTGCTCAACATCGTCGGCTCCTACAGCGCCGGCCTGCTCGGGCAGCGCTTTCAAAAACGCTGGATCCTGGCCTTCATCTACGCCACGCGCGCGCTGGTCATCGCGCTCTTTCTGCTGGCGCCGGTCTCGCCCCTGTCGGTCTACGTCTTTGCGGCGGCGATGGGCCTGCTGTGGCTGTCCACCGTGCCGCCGACCAATGCGGCGGTGGCGCAGATCTTCGGCCTGCAGCACTTTTCCATGCTCAGCGGCTTTTCCTTCTTCAGCCACCAGCTGGGCAGCTTCATGGGCGTGTGGCTGGGCGGCTATCTGTACGACCGCAGCGGCAACTACGACATGGTGTGGATGATCGCGATCGCCCTGAGCGTGATGGCCACGCTGCTGAACCTGCCGGTGAAGGAAACCCCGATGCACCGCCCCCTGACGCAGTCCGCATGAGCACCGCCCGCGTTTTGCTCTGGCTCGCGCTGGTACTGGCGCTGCTGGCCGGGGCGCTGCTGTATCTGCAGCCCGAATTCATGGTGCTGCTCGCCGAGCAGGTCTGGGCCTGCTTCTGAGATGCATGCACCTCTGCCACCGTCGGACTGGATACGGCGCTGGTCGCACCTCGTGCGCCCCGGCGGCACGGTGCTGGACGTGGCCTGCGGCACGGGCCGGCATCTGCGCTGGTTTCATGAAAGAAATCACTTCGTCACCGGCGTGGATATTGCGCAAGCAGCTATTGATTCCATATCCGAGCTGGGTGAGGCAATCTGCGCCGACATCGAAAACGGCCCCTGGCCGCTGACGGGGCGCACCTTCGACGCGGTCGTCGTCACCAACTACCTGTGGCGTGCGCTGTTGCCGAAGATCGTCGCCAGCGTCGCACCCGGCGGCGTGTTGCTGTACGAAACCTTCGCCGCGGGCAACGAAACCGTGGGCAAGCCCGGGCGGGCGGACTTTCTGCTGCAGCCCGGCGAGCTGCTCGGCGCCTGCGCCGGGCTGCGCGTGGTGGCCTATGAGGACGGCTTTCTGACCGAGCCCGAGCGCTTCGTGCAGCGCATCGCGGCGGTACGCGCGCCGCTTGAGGCGCCCCGCGCGCCACGGCGCCTGCCACTCTGACTGCCATAGAATGCCCTTTTGCGGTTTTCACGCACGGATATGACCTCCCGCAGTTACCTCTTCACCGGCAGCACGGTCGCCCTCGTCACCCCCATGCACGAGGACGGCAGCGTCGACTACCCCACCCTGCGCAAGCTGATCGACTGGCACATCCAGGAAGGCAGCGACTGCCTGAGCGTGGTCGGCACCACCGGGGAATCGCCCACCGTCAACGTCGAGGAGCACTGCGAGATCATCCGCGTGACGGTGCAGCAGTCCGCCGGGCGCGTGCCGGTGCTGGCCGGCTGCGGCGCCAATTCCACGCGGGAGGCGATCGAGCTGGCGCGCTTTGCCAAGAAGGTCGGCGCGCACAGCCAGCTGCAGGTGGTGCCCTACTACAACAAGCCCACGCAAGAGGGCCAGTACCAGCACTTCAAGGCCATCGCCGAAGCCACGGGCGACCTGCCCATGGTGCTGTACAACGTGCCCGGCCGCTCGATGGCGGACCTGCAGCACGACACCGTGCTGCGCCTGGCGCAGATCCCCGGCATCGTCGGCATCAAGGAAGCCACCGGCGACATCGCGCGCGCGCAGTGGCTGATCCGCGACGTGCCCGAGGGCTTTGCCGTGTACTCGGGCGACGACCCCACCGCCGTGGCGCTGATGCTCTGCGGCGGCCAGGGCAACATCAGCGTCACCGCCAACGTCGCGCCGCGCCTGATGCACGAGCTGTGCGTGGCCGCCATCGCCGGCGATGCGCGCAGCGCCATGCAGATCCAGCGCCAGCTCATGCCGCTGCACAAGCAGCTGTTCATCGAGGCCAACCCCATTCCCGTCAAGTGGGCGATGGCGCGCATGGGCCTGTGCGCCAGCGCCATGCGCCTGCCGATGACGCCGCTGGCCAGCCAGAACGAAGCCGCCGTGCTGGGCGCCCTGCGCGCCAGCGGGCTGCTCAAGTAACCCACCCACCGCAACACGAAAGACCTCCGCGTGAACACGACCCTACGCCTGAGCCTGCTGGGCCTCGCCGTCGCGCTCTCGGCCTGCTCCGTCCTCGAGAGCGACAAGATCGACTACAAGAGCGCCACCACCGGTTCCACCCTGGAGGTGCCGCCCGACCTCACGCAACTGTCCACCGACACCCGCTACGTCGTGCCGGGCAAGGCCGCCTCCGCCGCCGCCTACGAGGCCGGGCGCGCGCAGCAGGCGCAGGCCGGCGTCAACGCCGCGCCCAAGGACATAGGCGACGTGCGCATCGAGCGCGACGGCAACGAACGCTGGCTGGTGGTGGCGCGCTCGCCCAACCAGCTCTGGGATCCGGTGCGCGACTTCTGGCTGGAGCACGGCTTCGTGCTCTCGATCGACCAGCCGCAACTGGGCATCATGGAAACCGACTGGGCGGAAAACCGCGCCAAGATCCCGCAGGACGTGATCCGCCGCACCATAGGCAAGCTGTTCGATTCGCTCTACTCCACCGGCGAGCGCGACAAGTTCCGCACCCGGCTGGAGCGCCGCGCCGACGGCGGCACCGACATCTACATCACCCACAAGGGCATGGCCGAGGTCTACACCAATACCCAGAAGGACAACACCATCTGGCAGCCGCGCCCGGCCGACCCCGAGCTGGAGACCGAATTCCTGCGCCGCCTGATGGTCAAGCTCGGCGTCTCCGAAGAGCAGGCCAGGGCCGAGGCCGCCGCCGCGCCCGCCGTGGCCGCACCCGCCGCCGCGCGCCTGGCGCAGGCCAACGGCACGCAGGTGATCGAGCTCGATGAAGACTTCGACCGCGCCTGGCGCCACGTCGGCCTGTCGCTGGACCGCACCGGCTTCACCGTGGAAGACCGCGACCGCAGCCAGGGCACCTACTTCGTGCGCTACGTGCCGCCGACCGAAAAGAAGGAGCCGGGCTTCTTCAGCCGGCTGTTCGGCGCGTCGGCCAGCGCCGCGGCGCCGGAAAAATACCGCATCGTGGTGCGCAGCAACGCCCGGCACAGCACGGTCTCCGTCCTCGGCGCGGACGGCAGCGCCGAAAGCCAGGCCAACGTCGAGCGCATGCTGCGCATCCTGGTCGAAGACATGAAGTAGCGCGTCAGCGCCCCCAGAGACAAAAGCCCCGGCCTGCACAGGCCGGGGCTTTTTCATTTCACCATGACCCGTCCTGCCAGAGGTTGACACCTTTCCCCACCTGGAAAGGAAAGTCTCATGGAATCAAGGCGCAAGCGCACGCAGCGGGACTACACGCTGGCTTTTAAGCTGTCAGTAGTCGAGCAGGTAGAAAAAGGCGAGCTGACATACAAGCAGGCCGCCCAGGACAAGTACGGCATCCAGGGTCGCTCCACGGTCCTGGCGTGGCTGCGCAAGCATGATGTACGTCGCCAAGTTCGAGGAAGCTGTCTACGTCCTGCACTGCTTCCAGAAGAAGACCCGGGCGACCAGCCAACGGGACAAGGACATTGCCACGGCGCGCTACCGCGCCGTGGTCAACGCGAGAAAGGCCAAGCCATGAAGATCGACACCGAAATCCGCCATGTCACGAAGCCGGGCGCGAACCTGTTCCTGGAGTTGGGTTTCCCGGCTGACGAAGCCAGACGGCTACAGGAGGCGTCGCGCCAGCAGATCAACGACACGCGGTTGCTCAAGGAACAACTGATGTCGGAGCTGGCCGAGTGGATCGCGCAGCATCACCTGAAGCAGGCCGAGGCTGCGGAAATCCTGATGGTTTCGCGTCCACGCGTGTCCGATGTGGTGAACAAGAAGACGGCGAAGTTCACCATCGACACGCTGGTGGAAATGCTCAGTCGGGTCGGCAAGACGGTTCGACTGGCGGTTGGCTGACACAAGTGGGCAATGCGCTGGAAGCAGGCATCGGTAGCCTCCCGCACATGCTGGAGGCGTTCATCGCCGGCGACCGAGGATTCAGGAAAGGAGCGGCACCCAGGGCCGCGCCACCGAAACAGCCCTGACGATGGGGACGCATCCGCTGTCACCCACGACGAAAGCGCAGCCCACGGGCTGCGCCTTCGCTTTGAGAGGTGGATTGCGACAAGTCGGGGGCCATGACGACCATGCGATCTTGCCCGCCGTGAAGGCCGGCTCAGTTGCCGTTGCCGGTCGCCGAGGTCGCGGCCTTGTCGGCCGCTTCCTTGGCCGCCCGGGCAGCATCGCTCGCCGCTTCCCTGGTGGCGTCGGCGGCGTCGCGTGCCGCGTCGGCGGTGGCGTGCGCGGCAACCTTGCTCTTCTCTACCGCCGCATGGCCGGCAGCCTTGGCCGCGTCACCGGCCGCCGAAGCGGCCTGGGCAGCCGCATCCGCCGCGTCCCTGGCCGCGTCCTTGGCCGCATCCACCGCGGCGTCGGAGCTGGACGGGGCCGGTGCCACGGCGGGCGCAGCCGGAGCCGGTGCGGGGGCGGGTTCCTGTTTGTCCCCACAGGCGACCAGCGCGCCAGCAGCCACGAGCGAAGCCAATACGACGGAATATTTCATGATCGATCTCCCAAAAGAGGCAGGTAATTGCTTGCCCCGCCCGCGGCATTTCCTGCTGCCGCGGGGCGGGTTTCATGCGCTGCCAAAACGGCCATAGCACAAGACGAACCCATTGTAGTGAGCCACGTCAATCCATATTTACCCGAATGCAAATCAAAGTTACAAACCCAGGACCGAGGACGCAAAGCCCGGCGTGGAGCGATTGAGCAGCCATTCATCGAGCTGCTCGCGCAGCAGGACGAGGCGCTCGGGCTCACGCGTGGCCACACCCTGGCTGCGCACCGGGTCGATGCGGTGCATGGCCCAGGCCCTGGTCCAGCACAAACTGGGCAAATCCTGTGCCTGCGCCGCCCTGGCCTTGCGCGCCGTGACCAGGTGCTCCCAGCGCACGCGCCACTGCACGAAGCGCGGGTGCAGCCGCAGCACCGCGTCGTAGTGGCCCGCCAGCAGCACCAGGCGCCGCCGGCCGCCGGCCCAGGCCTGCAGGCTCTCCACCACGGCGCGCTCGCCCAGAGGCCAGTCGGCAAAGTCGGCATCGCACAGCAGCAGCTCGGGCCAGCCTTCGGCAGCGGCCTGATGCAGGGCGTCGCGCACCAACTGGCGGAAAGCCTCGCGCCCATCAAAGCGGCCGGTGGCCAGGCTGTCGGCGGGAATCTGCTCCATGTTCGGCCTCCTCGGGTGCGCGGCGCCCTCGCTGCTGCGACAATTCTGCGCCATGGACATCAATGAACACTGCGTGGTCGCCCTCACCTGGGTCTTGCAGGACACGCTGGGCGAAGAGCTGGACGTGCTGCACGAGCCTGCCGAATTCCTCGTCGGCGGCGACGACCTGCTCGCACGCATCGAGCAGGCCCTGCAGGGCCACGGACCCGGCGCAGAACTGGCGCTGCACCTGGAGCCCGAGGAAGCCTTCGGCGACTACGACGAGAAGCTGCTCTTTCTGGAGCCGCGCGCAGCCTTCGCGCCCGGGATCGAAGAAGGCATGCTGATCGAGGCGGCCAGCCTGCCCGCCGACCTCGCCACGCGGCTGCCTGCAGAGCACCTGTACACCGTCGCCCAGATCTACCCCGAGCACGTGGTGCTCGACGGCAACCATCCGCTGGCCGGCATGGCGCTGCGCATCCGGCTCAAGGTGCACGCGGTGCGCGCAGCCAGCGCCGAAGAAACCGAGCGGCGCAGTGCCGGCACCGGCTTCTTCAAGCTGCAAGACTGAGCACCGGCGCGCTCACAGGCGCGAGATCTGCCCCTGGTAGTAGCGCACGCGGTCGCCGCGGCGCAGGTCACCCACGCCGGGCACCTCGAACACCTGCTGGCTGCCGTCGTCAAAGCGCACCGTCACGTAGTAGCGCCCGCTGCTGCCGCGGTTGGCCTGCCCCTCGATCGCGTTGCCGGCCACCGCGCCGCCGATCACGCCGGCTATCGTCGCCAACGCGCGGCCCGAGCCGCCACCGACTTGGTTGCCAAGCACCCCGCCCACCACACCGCCGGCCACGGCGCCCGCGCCGCTGGTGCCGCGGTCGACACGCTCGGACTCGATGCCGAGCACCGTGCCATAGCGCGTGCCACGGGGGTCGGACTGGTAGTGCTGCACCTGGGCGGCCTGGCCGCGATAGTGCGGCGCATTGCCGTATTCCCTGGGCTGGTTGCCGGCGCAGCCGGCCAGCACACCCGCCGCCAGCACAGCCAGCACCGTCGCGCCGTGTCGAAAAACCTGTTTCATCTTTGAATCCTTTCTTGCAAATTGGCACCCTGGGCGGGGCCGACCTATTGCCGACCGGTGGAGCCGTAACCACTGCGACCCCGGTCGGAGGCCACAAATTCCTCAACCTCGCGAAACTGCGCCTGCACCACCGGCACGATCACCAGTTGCGCAAGCCGCTCCATGGGCTGCATGGTGAAGGCCGTCGCCGAGCGGTTCCAGCAGCTGACCATCAGCTCGCCCTGGTAATCGCTGTCGATCAGGCCCACCAGATTGCCCAGCACGATGCCGTGCTTGTGGCCCAGTCCGGAGCGGGGCAAGATCAGTGCCGCAAAGCCCGGGTCCTTCAAATGGATGGCCATGCCCGTGGGCACCAGCTCCCACTGTCCGGGCACCAGCTCCAGCGGCTGCTCCAGGCAGGCGCGCAAGTCCAGCCCCGCGCTGCCCGCCGTGGCGTAGCCCGGCATCTGGCTGCGCAGGCGCTCATCGAGAATCTTCAGATCGACCAGCATCGGCCCCTCTTCACCTTCCTGCGCCGCGGCGCCTCAACGCCCACGCCCCTTGGCGCGGATGGCCGCCGACACCAGCCAGGCCAGTGCGAACACCACCGCCGCCGGCAGCGCCACGGGTGCGAACGTCGTCACCAGCGCCACCACCACGCCGATCAGCACCACCCTGAAAACCAGCGCCGGCCAAACCGGCGGGACTGCCAGCGGGCGCGCCGCCTTGCCGCGCGGCGCCGCGCCCGCATCCCTGCCCTGCGCCCGCCGCGGCGCATCGGTGCGCGCCGCACGCCGGCCAGCCGACGCAGGAGCGGCCGTGGCGCCGGGCGCGGCTACCGACGCCCCCGGCACGCTCGCGCTCAGCCGCTCCACGTAGCGGGCGAAATCGCCGTCGGGCGGCCCTTCGGCACCTGGCAGGCTCATGGCATGTCCTCTCGCGGCAAGCCCGCGCGTGCTGCGCCCAGGCGGCGCGCCAGCTCGGCCACCAGTTGGCGCGCCAGAGCGTGCTTGCTGGCCCGCGGCAGCTCCTGCACACCGGCCTCATCGACCAGCAGCAGGGCGTTGTCGTCCTGCCCGAAGGTGGCCGGGCCGATATTGCCCACCAGCAGCGGCACGCCCTTGCGCTGGCGCTTGGCACGCGCATGTTCCAGCAGGTTCTCGCTCTCGGCGGCAAAGCCCACGCAGTAGAGCGCTCCCTCCTGCGCGCGGCGGCTGGCCGCCACCGTCGCGAGGATGTCCGGGTTCTCGATGAAGCCCAGCTGGGGCAGCTGCCCCGTGCCGTCCTTCTTGATCTTGTGCGCGGCGACGGCCGCCGGACGCCAGTCCGCCACCGCCGCCGTGGCGATGAAGACGCTGGCGTGGGGCACGCACTGCTCCACTGCGCCCAGCATGTCCTGCGCCGACTCCACGTCCAGGCGCTGCACGCCGCGCGGCGTCGCCAGCGCCACCGGCCCGGCCACCAGCGTCACCTGCGCGCCGGCTTCGCGCGCCGCCCGGGCCAGCGCAAAACCCATCTTGCCGCTGGAGCGGTTGGTGATGCCGCGCACCGGGTCGATCGCCTCGAAGGTCGGGCCGGCGGTGATCAAGACCTGTTCGCCCGCCAGCAGCCTGGGGCTGAAGAAGGCCTGCAGCTCTTCCACGATTTCAGCCGGCTCCAGCATGCGCCCGTCGCCGGTCTCGCCGCAGGCCTGCGAGCCGCAGCCCACGCCCAGCGACACCGCGCCGTCCGCCACCACCTGCGCCAGGTTGCGCTGCGTGGCCGGGTGCAGCCACATCTCGCGGTTCATCGCCGGGGCCAGCAGCAGCGGCACGCGCTGCAGCGGCCGCGCCACGCACAGCAGGCTCAGCAGCTCGTCGCAGCGCCCCTGCGCCAGCCGCGCGATGAAGTCCGCGCTGCAAGGGGCAATCACGATGGCGTGCGCGTCGCGGCTCAGGTTGATGTGCGCCATCGCATTGGGCTCGCGCGCATCCCACTGGGAGGTGTACACCGCCCGCCCGCTGAGCGCCTGCAGCGTGGTCGCGGTGATGAAGTGCTCGGCCGCCTCCGTCATCACCACCTGCACCGTGCAGCCCGCCTTGCCCAGCAGGCGCACCAGCTCCGCCGCCTTGTAGCAGGCCACGCCGCCCGACAGGCCCAGCACGATGTGTTTTCCGGATAAAGGGGTCATGCGGGCAATTTAGCAGAATGCGCCGGCGCGGCGCTGGTCTGCGAGGTGTCGTGTCCAGGCTATGCAGGCGCTGGCTGCGCAAAGAGCCGGTTGACGATCCTCACGACCCCGCCGCGCACCTTCCGCCCCCATTCAGGCAAGGTAGTCGTTTATACTTGTATAAACACCGTTCCCTTGTTGATCCCGCGTTGGAGGCCCACATGACCGAAGTCCTGCTCGATATCAAATACTGGGGCAACAGCCTGGGCGTGCGCCTTCCCGCCAAGGTGGCCCGTGCAGCCCGCCTGAATGCCGAGCAGCGCGTGCGCATGCTGGTGGAGAACGGGCGCGTGGTCATCGAGCCGGTGCGGGATGCGCAACCTACCCTGGGTGAACGCCTGGCCCGCTTTGATGCCCAACGCCACGGTGGCGAAGCCATGCCTGACGCCGGTCGGCTGGGCGCCGAGCAGTGGTAAGCCGCACCCAGAAAACCTGGGTGCCAGACCGGCAGGACATCATTTGGATCGACTGCAACCCCCAGGCCGGTCACGAAATGCGCGACATCCACCCCTTTGTCGTGCTTTCTCCCCGCGCCTTCAATGACCGCACCTCGCTGGTGCTGGGCCTGCCCATGACCACCGCCGCCTACAACGCGGACAACCCCTTTGCCGTGGCCGCAGGCACAGCCAGTGGGCGCAAGGCCGGTGCTACCAGCTACGTGTTGTGCCACCAACCCAAATCGTTCGACTGGCGGGCGCGCGGCGCCACGCCCCATCCCATGCGCCGGGCCACTCCAGAAGTCTTTTCGCAGGTGTGCCTGATACTGAACCAGATCGTGCAGCTGGCCTGATTCGAATCCCCCCGCCAACACCGATCTGCCTTTTTGGCCAAGGCGCCTGAGCGCGCAACGGCCGTTACCTGATGGCGATTCGCAATTCTGGCTGTTCACCCTGTACGACAAGGACGAAATGGCTGACCTGAGCCCCGACGAGAAAAAGGTGCTCAAGAACATGCTGAAAACCGAACTGGAGGCACGTCGATGAAAAAACGGAACCTGTTTGCAGAGCTGACCGAAGGCTTCGAGGCCCTTTCGGGCGAGCGCCAAGGCAAGCAAACGCTACGCACGCACGAGGTCCAGGTGAAGGCCGCGCCCGATGTCACAGCTGAATCGCCCCGGTTTCCGAGGAGGCTCAAATCTTTGAGAGGATTGAGCCATGAACAATGCAACGAAGTTTTCCGCAGAGGTGCGCGAACGCGCAGTGCGGATGGTGCAGGAGGGACGGGGCGAGTATCCCTCCCTGTGGAAGGCCGTGGCGGCGATTGCCCCCAAGATCGGCTGCACGCCCACAACCTTGCTGAGCTGGGTCAAGCGCGCCCAGGTTGATGGCGGGCAGCGGCCCGGCGTCACCACGCACGAGCGCGATGAGATCAAGGCGCTGCAGCGTGAGGTCAAGGAGTTGCGGCGCGCCAACGAAATACTGCGCCTTGCCAGTGCTTTTTTCGCCCAGGCGGAGCTCGACCGCAAATTCAAGTGAACGCGTTCATCGACAGGCACCGCGAAGTGCATGGGGTCGAGCCGATCTGCAGGACGTTGCAGGTCGCCCCGTCGGCGTACTGGCGTCACGCTGCTTGTCAGCGCGATCCTGAACTGCGTAGCGAGCGAGCCAAACGCGATGAGGTGCTGGCCGTAGAGATTGAGCGTGTGTACAACGCCAACTGGCAGGTCTATGGCGTGCGCAAGCTCTGGCACCAGTTGCAGCGTGAGGGTATTGCCGTGGCTCGCTGTACCGTGGCTCGGCTGATGAAGCACCTGGGCATCGAAGGCGCACGCCGTGGCAGGCGCGTGCGCACCACTATGGCCGATGCCGCCCAGCCGTGCCCGCTCGATCGGGTCAATCGCAACTTCACCGCCGAGCGACCCAACCAGCTATGGGTGGTCGACTTCACGTACGTGTCCACCTGGCAGGGATGGCTGTACGTGGCCTTCGTCACCGACGTCTTTGCCCGCCGTATCGTGGGCTGGCAGACAAGCACGTGCATGAACACCGATTTCGTGCTGGACGCCCTGGAGCAGGCATTGCACGCGCGTCAGCCGGACAAGGGCGCGCTCACGCATCACGGGGACAGAGGCTCACAGTATCTGTCCTGGCGCTACAGCGAGCGCCTGGTCGACGCTGGCGTTGCCGCCTCGGTGGGCTCCGTGGGTGACGCCTACGACAACGCCTTGGCCGAGACGATCAATGGCCTGTACAAGACCGAGGTGATCAAGCGACTGGGGCCGTGGAGATCTCGTGAGCAACTGGAGCTGGCCACACTGCGCTGGGTCCACTGGTTCAACACCGAACGACTGCTTGAACCCATCGGTAACATTCCACCAGTAGAAGCTGAAGCAAAATACTTCAGTAACTTGGCAATCAAACACGCTTCGGAAGAGGCGGCCACTTTAACCACGTAGCCTCCTCGAAACCTGGGGCGATTCACAGCCGCCGAGTTGCTTGCGCTGCGTGAGCGCCTGCACTTGTCGCGCCCCGTATTCGCAAGCTACCTGCGCACCAATCCCCGCACCCTGGAGAACTGGGAGCAAGGCCGGGCCAAACCCAACGCTCAGGCAGCGCTGCTGATCCGGTTGGTCGAGAAGTTTCCCGATACCGTGCAGCGGCTGGCGCTTGTCTGAACGACACCACGGCCCAAAGTGCCAGCGCATCGTCCGGTAAAACCGATCCAAGCGAAAGAGTTCGCAGCCTTGATCGGCGTCCGCCGCGCCGTTACCCCGTGGGGCAGGAAATCCGACAAACGAGCAAGGCTGGTGCGGGCATAAGCCGCCGTCGTGGTCGCAACCTTCGCCCCCATCTTCGACCTGCTCTGAGTTTCCGAATTCAAAGGGCACTCAAGCCAAGCACCCTGCACTGTCCGTAGCTTGTCTGCAGATCACTCACGGTGGCTGGTCGAATTAGCGTTCAAGCATTAATATGTCAAATATTTTTGACATATTCCCATTGCCTGACCATGAACCTGACTGAGATTGGACGTGCCGTGAGCGCCCGACGCGCCAAGCTGGGCCTGACCCAAGCGCAACTGGCACACCTGAGCGGCCTGTCGCGCCAGACCGTGGTGGGGCTTGAAAACGGCACCTTGAGCGATCTAGGCATCAACCGCGTGGGACAGATCATGGCAGTGCTGGGGCTCGATAGCTCCAAACCGGACACGCAGGCACGACGCAAAAAACGCGGCTTGTGGATGGCGGCCAAGACGGCGAGCGTCAGCTATGCACATGAGCTTGCCCCCGAGGTACTGGAGCAGGCGCTGGCCAGTGGCGATGTGCCGCCTTCGTTCGCCCCACACCTGACCCATCTGCTGGATGAGGCCCCCGTGCCCACCGTCGTGATGGCGGTAGAGGAGGCAGCTGCGCATGCGCATCTGCCGCCTCGGCAGGTCTGGCGCAACGTCGCAAAACTCGCGCGGTCGCTGTCCGTTCACCGTCGGGCGCTGTGGGCATGAACGCCAATGTGCTGCCCAGCGGCGCTTGGGAAAGCCTGTTCCCACGTGCCTTGGCCTTGATCGACGAGATCAGCAAGTACGGCGGCATGGCAGACCCGTTCTGGACCTTGGGCGGTGGAACCGTGTTGATGTTCCGCTACCGCCACCGGATGAGCAAGGACATCGACATCTTCGTGCCCGATCCGCAATACTTGGGTTTTGTCACCCCACGGCTGAGCGATACGGCGGCGGATATGACCGAGGACTACACCGAACAGCCAGGCATGTTCGTCAAGCTCCTGTTCGAAGAGGGCGAGGTGACAGTTTGTGGCAACGTAAGCAAGCCCCGCCCGGCATCGAGGCCTCGATGGCAACCGCCCCTCACCGCATCCTGCACATCACCCGCAAGCTGCCCCCCTTGGTTGGCGGCATGGAGCGCCTGAACTGGCATATTGCCGACGAACTCTCGCGTTCCGCGCAAGTGCACCTGATCGGCCCGCAAGGCAGCGCCGCCTTGCGCCCCGCCGCCGTGCCGGTGACGGAGGTGCCGCTGCGGCCCCTGCCCCGCTTTCTGCCGCGCGGGCTGGACCTGCGAGGCCATCGCGGCCGACCAGGGCCTGTAGCGCACCGGCGTGTTTGACATCTGGAGGCGCCATGACGAGGGCGGCGCCAAGACCCTGGCCGACAAGCCCTGCGGACGGCCCGTGGGCGTGCTGCGCGCCCTGAGCGAAGAGCAGGAGCGCGACATCCGCCGAGTGCTCAGCCTCCGCAAACCGAGGCAGGCCACCAAGCCATCCCACAGACTGAAGATGTGCCACGGAATCGTCAAATTGCATAGCTGTCTGCGCTCACCAGCAAACGATTTCAGATAGGTTTATATTTTAAATCCTTACCAGACAACCGCTAACAGCTCACTTTTTTGATTTACGACTTGGGCTGCAACTCGAACACGCCATCAGCGACCAAGTCGCTCTCAGAACGCATCCACCGGCGCATATCCGACCAGCTTGAGGTCTGCATCCAGCAACGCGACCCACTCTTTCACCTTGCTGCTGGTCAGCGGAGGTAGAGCAGATTTGCCGGCTCGGCGCCCGCGGATTGGGCGGCATCATGCAGGGTCTGTGCGTCTTGCAGGCGGCGGGCGATCAGCTCCGGCAAGGGCTTGGCGCGTGCCTTGATCGCCGCGCTCTGTGCTTCCCACGGCGTCCACCAGCTGGCGCGCATGGCCGCGGAAATGCCTGGAAGCCCTGGTTCATGCCTTTTGGCAGCTCCAAAAAAAAGAGCGCCATTCGGCGCTCTCTTTAAAATTTAATTTAATTAAATTTTGCAACTCGTAGGAAGATAACGCGCATCGACCGTAGTAGCATCAGCACCAGCAGCCGTGACGCCGCCAGGAGCCGCAGCCGTCCCACAAATCCAAGAAATATTTCCGGCCGCATCAACACCTGGACGAATTGTCAAGACCTTGGTCGCTATTTTTGCGTTAGCCTTGTTCCCATACGTAACGTTCATCGCCCCATTCAGGACAGCAATTTGGCTAATGTAGTTTCCTTTGTTATCCGTAGCAGCAGAGCCGGCACAAGTAGCACCAGTTGCTCCGCAAAGAGCTTCGGCGTTATCCGCAGGCCAAGTGCCTTTTGCTGCATAAAAATCAGCAATAGCCGCTTTCATCCCACCGGTCAATGAAGGACCTTCTGCCACTTGGGCACGAATCGTGTAATCCTGATACGCCGGCAACGCCACCGCAGCCAAGATACCAATGATCGCCACAACGATCATCAATTCGATCAAGGTAAAACCTTGCTGGACTTTCTTCATGGTCTTCATAAGACTATCCCTCACAAAAGTTGAAACAGGAGACACTCCGCTGGGTGCGTCGCCGCACGCCCTGTTGGCAAGCACTTACCGTGCCAGGCCAAACCAGCCGGCATGCGCATCATAGGGCAGGCGCGGGCGGCGGCGATTGGTACAAACGTCAAGTTTTGTACGCCGCGCCGCCGCTTTGTCGCAACAAGGGGGTGTCGCGCCCTCGCGTGTCGCGAAATTTTGGCGACAATGGGTCTTCCGCCCCGCCTTGGGCTGCCCTGGTCTTGTGCATGCACCCTTCCCTTACCTTCCCCTGCGCGGTCAGCCAGAACACGGCCGCGGCGCTGACCGGGCGCAGCGTGCGCACCTGGCAGCGCCGCGTGGAGCAGGGGCTGGTGGAGCGCCTGGGCGAAGGCCGCACGCTGGTGCCCTTCGATGCGCTGGTGCCAGAGCTGGCGGTGGCCATTGCCCCGGCCGACCTGCCGCTGCTGGCGCGTGCCGACGGGGGCGACGCCACCGCCCAGGCGGAGCTGGGCGCGCTGCTGGCGCTGGAGGCGCTGGCGGGCGCGGCCGGCACGCACGCGCAGGCAGACAGGGGCCGCAGCGCCGGCGCGGCGGCGGCGCTGTACTTTCTGCAGGCCGGCGCCGACCAAGGCAGCGCGGACGCGATGCATTGGCTGGCGCTGCTGCATGCGGCGGGGCTGGCTGGCGGGGGCAACGGTCACGAGGGCGACGGCGGCAAGGCGCTGGCGCTGATGTGGCTGGCGCGCGCGGCGGCACATGGGCACGTGATTGCGCGGGCGCAGTTGGCGGGCTTGGTGCCGGGAGACGGGGTGTTGAAGGCGTGATCAGCCCGGCCCGGTGAAATTGAAATGGGCGGTGGCGGGTGGTGGCGCTTGCCCCCACCCCTGCCCTCCCCCAAAGGGGGAGGGAGAAGGCCCGGCGGAATTTCGCGGCGGGGGCCTCTTTGCAAGGCGGCGCACATCAAATTCGCAGGCACTCATGCCGAGTACGACCGAATTGACGCCCATACCGTGGAGATCAAACCATGAGCCAGCACACCTTGCATCCCATTCGCACCGAGGACGATTACCGGGCAGCGTTGAAAACGGCGGAAAGTTTCTTCGATGCCCCTGATGAATGTGATCCCGCCAGTGAAGAAGGTGCCTGGTTCGAGGCGCTCCTCACCCTCATTGAAGCTTGGGAACGCAAGCACTACCCGCTGAAGCCGCTGGACCCCGTTGATGCGATCAAATTCCACATGGACCAGGCAGGCCTGACGGTGGCCGACATGGCACCCTGGATCGGCCCGCGCCACCGGGTCTATGAGATTTTGGGGGGCAAGCGCCCGCTCACGCTGCACATGATTCGCAGGCTTTTGGCGCTGGGCATTCCCGCCCAGACACTGGTGGGCAAGCCGGAGCCTGCGATGGGTTGAATGGGCAAGGGCATGCCGACTGCTGCAAGAGCAAACTGCGTGCACCGGATTGTTTTACCGAATACCGGTAAACGTGATAGAGTACTCTCCATTCATGCCCATTGTTTCCTTCAGGTGCCCAGACACTCAGCGCTTGTTCACCAGCGGCAAGACACGGCGTTTTTCCAGCTTCCAGTCTGTGGCAGAGCGCAAGCTGGCACAACTGGATGCCGCCGTGACACTGGATTTTTTGCGCAGTCCGCCAGGCAATCGCCTTGAGCTGCTGACGGGCGACCGCCAAGGGCAGCACAGCATCCGCATCAACGGCCAGTGGCGCGTGTGCTTTGTCTGGACGGACAAAGGGCCCATGAATGTGGAAATCGTCGACTATCACTGACGACAACGCCAGCCAGGAGAAAGACATGGTCAAAAACGGCATGCGCCCCATCCACCCGGGCGAAATATTGCGTGAGGACTACCTCAAACCTCTGCAG
Source organism: Comamonas flocculans (assembly GCF_007954405.1). Taxonomy (NCBI): domain Bacteria; kingdom Pseudomonadati; phylum Pseudomonadota; class Betaproteobacteria; order Burkholderiales; family Comamonadaceae; genus Comamonas; species Comamonas flocculans. The sequence goes on from NZ_CP042344.1 coordinate 295,379, forward strand.
CTCAGCGCCAATGCGCTGGCCGGGCAACTGCACGTACCTGCATCGCGCATCAACGACATCGTGCTGGGGCGCCGGGGCATTACCGCCGATACGGCCTTGCGCCTGTGCCGCTTTTTTGGGGGTGACGCACGGTCATGGCTCAATCTGCAAACGGCTTACGATTTGCGCGTGGCCGAGCTTGACGGGGCAGTGCAACAGGCCGTGCAGACGGTGCACCCCATGCTGCATCCGACCTGAATATCGTTGATGCCAGGCATTCGCCCGCAGGCACTGGCAGGCAAGCCGAAGCCTGCGATGGGTTGAATGGGCAAGAAAGGGTGCGTGAGCAGTTGGCGGGGTTGATGCCGAGGGGGAACGCCAGACAACACGGCCGACAGGCAGCAGCAGGCCAACGCGAACTTCGGCTATCGCACCTCGGCCAGCAGGTTGGGGTGCTTGTCCAGCAAGCGCATCAGCAGCACGGTGGACTTGTGTGGCTGGGTCTTGCCGCGTTCATATTCGCTGAAAGCCGATACACCGCCGCCAAACAGACGTCCCGCCTCGGCTTGCGACAAGCCCAGTTTTTTGCGCGCGGCGCGCAGCGCCAGGGCTTGCCGTTGCCTGGCCTCCTGGCCAGCGGCCTCCACGGCCGCGCTCATGCGGGCGGCGCTGTCGCCCTGCAAGTCGTATTCGATTTCGCCGCAGGCCGGGCAATGCCAGCCAGTGACGCCCTTCACGGAATAGGGCACGCCCATGATCTCGCCATGCACGTCCTTGGTGGTGTGCACCAGGGCCGTGCCGTCGTCGCATTGCAGGCAGTACCGGTTCTTTGCGTCGGGGGTCATGTCAAAGCTCCTTGAACTGGAGCACCACCGCGCCATCCGCGCGAAAGGTGACTTTGATGTAGGCCATGCAGCCATTGGGACAAGGTGCGTGGTACACGTCTTGCCACAGGGTATGGTCGGCATGGGTCGTCATGCTTTTGTAGAACATGCGCCGCTCCAAACCAAGCACTACGGCCAATGTCTGCGCCTGCAATGGGCTGAATGGGCAAGAGAAGGTGCAATTTCCTTCAAAGCACCGCTTCCAGCCCCTTGCGCTCGATGATGTCCAGCAATTTTTGCGACGGTCCGCTGGGGCGCTTGTCGCCCACTTCCCATTTGCGGACGGTGGACGTGCTGGTGTTCAATACGCTGGCCAGCACGGCCTGGCTCAGGCGCAGCCGTTCACGCAGCGCCTTGACCTTGGCGGCATCGTAGTCTTGCACCGGCTTCAGACACAGCACGTCGTACTTCTGCATCTTGCGCTTGTCGATGAAGCCCAGACGGTACAGATCGTGTGCGCCTTCATGCACGGCTTCCATGATGCGGCTCTTGGCCTTGGGTGTGGTCATTGGCAGATCTCCTGCAAAGTGCCGCCAGCAGCGGCGTCATCCAATTGCGCGTCCATGCGCTCCAATCAGTCTGCAGCGTAGTCCTTCAATGCTTGCAGTTCATCATCGCTGATGTTGTCGCGCTCGTTCTTCTCGAAGCCGAATACGAAAAACCAGCGACTGCCCTTGTTGGTGGCAAGCAGCGTGCGCACACCGCCGCGCTTGCCGCGCCCAGCCAGTCCGACGCGCTTCTTCACCACGCCGCCGCCAAGGTCGGCATCGATCAGGCCAGCAGCCATCTCCTGAACGGCCTTGCACAAGGCGGCATCGGCAAGCTCCGTCTTGCGCATCCATCGCTGGAAATAACGGGTCTTGAATACGCGCTCCATGGGTTGAGATTATGCCACCAAGTGGCATAGATTACTTCCCGCCATTCCCCCGATGACTGGCCCGATCACTCGCGCCGGGCAAAGGGGCGTGCTGACGATGTACCGAGGCCAGCTCGATACCCCATCCATCTGAATGGCTCCAGCATCTGACGCAGGGCACCCATTCGTCATCACGCCCCTTTGCCCGACGAAGTGCATCACGCTTGCGCAGCTGCTGTTCGGCATCCAGGCGCTCACGGCCAGCCGACGCAAGGACATGCTGGACCGCGCCCTGAACGAATTGCTGGAACTCTTCAAGGAGCGGGTGCTGCCCTTTGATGCAGATGCCGCGCGCCACTACGCCGACCTGGCCGTGACGGCCGGAAATGGCGGGCGCGGCTTTCCGACGCCAGACGGCTACGTCGCGGCCATTGCGGCGTCGCGGGGTTTCATCGTGGCTTCACGCGACGCTGCGCCCTACGACGCGGCTGGTGTCACTGTCATCAACCCCTGGACAGGCGCATGGAGCCAGGGTGATTGCCGGCCCCTCACCCAGCCTCTCCCCACAGGGGAGAGGAGCCGACAGAGCGACCGCTGGCAAGCTTCAGTCCGAGGTGTGGGGGCGAAAGATGAAAAGTGCTTTCAAAGGCACCCTGAAAAGATCATTCAAACGCACAATCAAGATTTGGACTTACACCAGCAAGGCAATTCATGGCACACAAGATACTCGCACCGATGGCCGCCAGCGTCACCGAGCTCAAGCGCGACCCCATGGGTACGGTGCTTGCCGCCGAGGGGAGTGCCGTGGCTATTCTGAATCGCAATGAACCGGCGTTCTATTGCGTGCCTGCCAAGGCATTTGAGGCCTTGATGGAGAAGCTGGAAGATCTGGAGCTCAACGCCATTGCCAACGCACGCGCTGACGACAAGGAAGTGGCGGTGACTCTGGATGCCCTTTGAACTGCGCTTCAAGCGGCTTGCGCTGGACGAATGGCAGCGGCTGGATGGGTCGGTTCGCGCCCAATTCAAGAAAGAGCTTGCAGAGCGCCTGCAACATCCGCGAATGCCGTCGGCCAAATTGTCAGGGCATGCCGACCGCTACAAGATCAAGCTGCGTGCGCTGGGCTACCGCTTGGTTTATGAGGTGCGGGATACGGAGCTGGTAGTGGTAGTCATCGCAGTGGGCAAGCGTGACGGCAATGCGGTTTATGCCGTGGCGGCGGGGCGTTAGAGCAAGGCTGCAAGCCCCTCACCCAGCCTCTCCCCAAAGGGGAGAGGAGCCGGCAGGGCGGCCGCTGGCAGGCTTCAGGCTGACCGAAGGTGAGATAAATGGATGGCGGGCGGTGCGATAAATCCGGGATTTGATGGCAGGTCGTGGCACATGGTGGGCGGGATCGTGCAACGCTCTTGCAGCTACGGTAAATGCAGAATGTGGCGGGATTGTGCCTTCAGTCGGGCAGCAACCAGTCCTGCAAGATGTCGATGACGGCCTGTTCGTCGGCGGGGGCGAGGTGGCCGGATTCGGGGTCTTGGAAGATCAGGCCGCGGCGGGGCATCTTCCAGGTGCCGAATTCGTGGAAGGTGGCGTAGTGCTGGGCGAAGCCGACCCGCACGCTGGTGGCGTCGGCGTCCCAGTTGAGGTGGCCGAGCATGTCGCCATACCGGTCGAGGATGCGGCCGGTGCCGGGCTTGCCCATCGCCTCGGCGGCCGGGGTGCCCGGGTAGGGGTAGCTCTCACGCGTGGATTCGGCCCACTGTGCCCATTTGCGGCCGTCGGGGTCAGTCTCGGTCTTGAAGCGGGCGCGGATGCGGTTCTCCATTTCCTGGCCGATGGCCTGCATGGCTTCGGTGAGGTCGCCCAAGCGGGCCTGCAGGTCGGCCAGGTACTGGCGAAAGCCGCTGTCTTCTACGTCGATGGTCAGCATGGGCGCTCTTCCCTACAATGGGAACCGCACACAGGGAGCGAAAGCGGCTGGCGCCTGGGCCGATAGCCGCCTGAAAACTGACCCCGATGTCCAGTCAGTCGCGGGAGCTTGATCCCCTGTGTGCACTCCAACATCACTCCGCCTGGTAGATCAAATCACCGATCCGTAGGGCGTTCATCTTGCCCCTTTCGCGGTTGATGATGTTCCACACTACATCACCGTTCGGCAGCTCTCGGACGATCACCAAGATGTCGTATTTTGCCCCCTTGAACAGCTTGATGTAACGCTTGCGCAGCGTGCCATCGTCGTAGGCGGTGCGCCAGATTTCATCGGGGCGCATCAGCGTGGGCAGCACGAAGTCAGCGTAGCGCTCGCGTGCGTCCAGGCGCTTTTCAACAACGTGGCGCAGCAGCTCGTCCATCAGGATCACGTCGCCCGCCGGGGTGCGCACGCTGCGGGCGGCGCCCACCGGCACGCCCAGCGTGGCGCGCAGTTGCGACACGGCTTCGTCGATCGATTCGGCACGTGCCAGCAGCTCGGGCGCCTGCATGCGCGGCTGCAGCTCGCGCAGGTCGGGCAGCTCCAGCGTCTTCCAGGTCGGCTGGTCGGGCTTCTCGCGTGCGACCTGGGGCGGCTGCAGCCCCTCTTTGAGCGCAGCGGCGGCCAGATTGGCCGCGGCGGCCTTGAGCTTGGCCTGCTCGACGGCCGCCAGCGCCTGCTGGCGCGCTATGCCTGCGTTGTAGCCAAAGCCCGGGTCCACACCGGCGGGCGTCTGCGTGATCTCGCCGGTGCGCCGGTTGATGTGGGCGATGGTCTCGAACGGGGGCGCGGTGGTGTTCAGCGGCGAACCATCGGGCGCGCGGCCCGCGGCGTATTCGCGCCGGTTCATGGACACCACCCGGCAGCGGCAGCGCCAGCCGTTGGGCGGCCAGTGCATTAGCCAGAACGCATCATCGACGGGCAGCGTCAGGTTGTGCCAGGCGCGGTGCGCGGGGCGCACGCGATCATCGTCCTTGGTGATGTAGCGCAGGAACGGGTGGGTTTTCCGGGTGGCCTGCATCAGGCGGTGGTGCGCGGGCAGAAAACGCGGATTCTGGGTGCGATTTTTTCCTGCATGGTGCGCGCCGTCACACGCATGTCGTACTCTGTCTGCAGGTTCATCCAGAAGCACGGCTCCATGTCAAAGAACAAGCCCAGTCGCAAGGCGGTATCGGCAGTGATCGGGCGACGGCCGTGCACCAGTTCGCTGATCCTGCTGGGTGAGACGTCAATATCCGCCGCAAGCTGGCGGGCGGTGATGCCCATGGGCAGCATGTATTCCTCCAGCAGGATTTCGCCAGGGTGGATTTCATCGAGCAGTTCGGTCATTTTCATCTCCTAGTGGTAGTCCACGATTTCGACCCGATGCACACCGTCGTCGTGCCACGCAAAGCAGACTCGCCACTGGCCGTTGATGCGGATGCTGTGCTGCCCCTGACGATCACCTTTCAAGGCTTCAACCGCAGCTCCGCCGCCCTGGCATGCGCCTGCAAGCCTTCGCCGCGCGCCAGCACGCTGGCGGTGCGGCCCAGGGTTTGGGCGCCCTGCTCGCTCACTTCGATGAGGCTGGTGCGTTTCTGAAAGTCGTACACGCCCAGCGGGCTGGAGAAGCGCGCGGTGCCGCTGGTGGGCAGCACGTGGTTGGGGCCGGCGCAGTAGTCGCCCAGCGATTCGGTGGTGAAGGCGCCCAGGAAGATGGCGCCGGCGTGGCGCAGCAGCGGCTCCCAGCGGTGGGGTTCGCTGCTGGAGATTTCCAGGTGCTCGGGGGCGATGCGGTTGCTGATTTCGCAGGCTTCTTCCATGCTGCGCGTGTGGATGAGCGCGCCGCGGCCCGACAGGCTTTTGGCGATGATCTCGGCACGCGGCAATTCAGGCAGCAGGCGGTTCATGGCCTGGGCCACCTGGTCGATGTAGGCGGCGTCGGGGCACAGCAGGATGGCCTGGGCCAGTTCGTCGTGCTCGGCCTGGCTGAAGAGGTCCATGGCCACCCAGTCGGGCGGGGTGCTGCCGTCGGCCAGCACCAGGATTTCGCTGGGGCCGGCGATCATGTCGATGCCGACCTGGCCAAACACGCGCTTCTTGGCGCTGGCGACGTAGGCGTTGCCGGGGCCGGTGATCTTGTCCACCTTGGGGACGGTGGCGGTGCCGTGGGCCAGTGCGGCCACGGCCTGGGCGCCGCCTATGGTGAAGCCGCGCGTGACGCCCGCAAGGTATGCGGCGGCCAGCACCAGCGGGTTCTTGTCGCCGCCGGGGGTGGGCACCATCATGATGATTTCGGGCACGCCCGCGACCTGCGCGGGGATGGCGTTCATCAGGACGCTGCTGGGGTAGGCGGCCTTGCCGCCGGGCACGTAGATGCCCACGCGGTCCAGCGGCGTGACTTTCTGGCCCAGCAGGGTGCCGTCTTCGTCGCGGTAGCTCCAGCTTTGGCCGCAGGCTTTTTTCTGCGCCTCGTGGTAGCTGCGCACGCGCCGGGCGGCGGCGGTGAGGGCTTCACGCTGGGCGGCGCTCAATCCGTCGTGCGCGGCTTGCAGTTCTGCTTGAGTCAGCTCCAGTTCGGCGACGCTGGCAGCCTGCAGCCGGTCAAAGCGCGCGGTGTATTCCAGCACGGCCGCATCGCCGCGCTCGGCCACCTGGGCCAGGATGTCGGCCACGCGCTGCTCGATGGCGGCGTCCTGCTCGGCAGACCAGTGCAGGCGGGCGGCAAAATCTTGCTCGAATGTGGCTGAAACCGTTGACAGGCGGGCGGGAGCAGCTAGCAATTTCATGGTTTTTCGATAGATTCCATTGTGGAATGTGGCCACCCATCCCAGCCGTCGTCTTGCTCCGCTGGAGGGATGGCGGTCAACACCTCGGCCAGTGAACGGCGGTGCGGTGCACCGGCCACTTGCGATGTCTGATCACCCAACGCAGCCGACCGCTTGCCAGACTGCACACGGATAAAGGTCTGCATGGCTTCGCGCAGCAATGTCACCCTATCCGTGCCCGGACCGGCCAGTTTCAGTGCCTGCTGGTACAACCCGTCGTCGATCGTGACCGTGATACGCATGGCGGGCTCCAAGACTGTTCAAATAGAAAGCAAGGCCATTTTCGCAGGAGCGGATTCAGCCGCGAACCGCTCTCGTGCCGTCTTGTTTTGCATCCACGGCCGTATCTCAGTCCGCTCCCACCGCCCCTGCAAACGCCTCGATGATGCGCTTGATGCGCGCCTGCTTGAGCTTGAACGCGGCCTGGTTGACCACGAGGTGGCTGCTGATGTCCATGATGCGCTCGACCTCGACGAGCTGGTTGGCCTTGAGCGTGTTGCCGGTGGAGACGAGGTCGACGATGGCGTCGGCCAGGCCGGTGAGCGGGGCCAGTTCCATGCTGCCGTAGAGCTTGATGAGGTCGGCATGCATGCCCTTGCCGGCAAAGAAGTTGCGCGCGATGGTGGGGTATTTGGTGGCCACGCGCAGGCGTGCGCCCTGGTGCACGGCCTGCTGGTAATCAAAGTCGGTGCGCACGGCCACGCCGACGTGGCATTGGGCGATGCGCAGGTCCAGCGGGCGAAACAGGCCTTGGCCGCCATGCTCGATCAGGTTGTCCTTGCCGGCCACGCCCAGGTCGGCGCCGCCGTATTCCACGTAGGTGGGCACGTCGGTGGCGCGCACCAGCACCACGCGCACGTCGGCCTGGTTGGTGGGCAGGATGAGCTTGCGGGTTTTTTCCGGGTCTTCCAGCACCTCGATGCCGGCGGTGGCCAGCAGCGGCAGGGTTTCGTCGAAGATGCGGCCCTTGGACAGCGCCAGCGTGATCTGCTGCGTCATTGGATTCTCTCGATGTCCGCGCCCAGCTGGCGCAGCTTGTCTTCCATCGCGTCGTAGCCGCGGTCCAGGTGGTAGATGCGGTCCACCACGGTTTCGCCCTCGGCCACGAGGCCGGCGATCACCAGGCTGGCGGAGGCGCGCAAATCGGTGGCCATGACGGTGGCGCCGGTCAGGCGCGCGCCGCCCGCCACGGTGGCCACGCGGCCGTCGACCATGATCTCGGCGCCCAGGCGCATCAGCTCCTGCACGTGCATGAAGCGGTTTTCAAAGATGGTTTCGGTCACCGTGGTGCTGCCCTGCGCCACCAGGTTGAGCGCCATGAACTGCGCCTGCATGTCGGTGGGAAAACCCGGGTATTCCATGGTGCGAAAGCCCTGCGCCACCAGGGCTGCGCCGCCGGGGCTCTGCACGCGCAGGCCGTCTGCCCCGGGCGTGAGGGTGACGCCGGCGCTGCGCAGTTTGTCGGCCAGCGCCTCCATGTGGTCCAGGCGCGCATGCTCGAGCAGCACGTCGCCGCCGGTGGCGGCCACGGCGCAGGCGAAGGTGCCCGCTTCGATGCGGTCGGCCACCACCTGGTGGGTGCAGCCGGCCAACCGCGCCACGCCCTGGATGCGGATGCTGCTGCTGCCGTGGCCTTCGATGCGCGCGCCCATGGCGATGAGCATCTCGGCCAGGTCGCTGACCTCGGGCTCCTGGGCGGCGTTTTCCAGCACGGTTTCGCCCTCGGCCAGGCAGGCGGCCATCATGAGGTTTTCGGTGCCGGTGACGGTGATCATGTCGGTGGTGATGCGCGCACCCCTGAGGCGCTTTTGCCCCTCGGGCAGGCGCGCGACGATGTCGCCGTGCTCCACCTCGATCAGCGCGCCCATGGCGCTCAGGCCCTTGATGTGCTGGTCCACCGGCCGCGCGCCGATGGCGCAGCCGCCGGGCAGCGACACCCGGGCACGGCCGAAGCGCGCCAGCAGCGGACCCAGGGCCAGCACCGAGGCGCGCATGGTCTTGACCAGCGCGTAGGGTGCCTCCGGGCGCAGGGTGTCGGGCGCTGCGAAGCTCATGCCGCCGCGCTCGCCATGCGTGGTGCTCACCACGCCCATGTGGTCGAGCAACTGGCGCATGGTGCGCACGTCGTGCAGGCGCGGGACGTTGACCAGGTGCACCGGCTCGTGCGTGAGCAGCGCCGCGCACATCTGGGGCAAGGCGGCGTTCTTGGCGCCGGAGATGGTCACGCGGCCGTCGAGCCGGCGTCCGCCACGGATCAGGAGCTTGTCCATCGAATAAGAGTCAAATCGGGCTCTAACGCTTGCCCATCAAGCGCCAATAGCTATCAAAAGGTGAATTTCCCCTCCCCCTTTGGGGGAGGGTTGGGGTGGGGGCCGCCCGGACCGCAATCAGCGCACTGCGTGGGACAAGCCCCAAGCCCCCATCCCGGCCTTCCCCCGGCGGGGCAAGGAGCAAGAGAGCGGCGCCGGGCGGCAGCATGGCTCACACCGCCTGCTGCTGCGCCTGCTCCCACTCGGCCGGCGTGAAGGTCTTCATGGACAAGGCATGCAGCGCCTCGCTGTCCATGTGCGCGCGCACCGCGCCATAGACCAGCTGGTGGCGCTGGATGGGGCGCTTGCCCTCGAACGCGGGGGAGACCACCAGCGCAAACCAGTGGTGTCCGTCGCCGTCCACCTGCAGGTGCTCGCAGGCCAGGTGCTCGGCGATGAGTTGCCGGATGTCGTCAGCGGTCATGGGCACACCTTTGCGGAAAACAGAAAAATCAGTTGCGGATCTTGTAGCCGACGGCCAGCAGGCGCAGCGTCAGCGCGCTCACCAGCACCCAGGCCAGGCCCACCACGGCCAGGCTCACCCAGGGGGAGATGTCGCTCATGCCGAAGAAGCCGTAGCGAAAGCCGTCGACCATGTAGAAGAAGGGGTTGAGCTGGCTCACGCCCTGCCAGAAGGGCGGCAGGGTGTCTATCGAATAGAACACGCCCGAAAGAAAGGTCATGGGCACGATGACGAAGTTCTGGAAGGTGGCCATGTGGTCGAACTTGTCGGCCCACAGGCCCGCGATGACCCCCAGCGCGCCCAGCAGGCCCGCGCCCAGCACGGCAAACGCCAGGCTCCACAGCGGCTGGACGAAGCCCGGCTGGGCATAGAACAGCGTGACGACGAACACGCCCAGCCCCACCACCAGCCCGCGCACCACGGACGAGCCCACGTAGGCGGTGAACCACGCCCAGTGCGACAGCGGCGTGAGCTGGATGAACACCAGGTTGCCCATGATCTTGCTCTGCACCAGGCTGGAGGCGCTGTTGGCGAACGAGTTCTGCAGGATGCTCATCATCACCAGCCCCGGCACGAGGAAGGCGGTGTAGCTGAGCTGTCCGTACACCTGCAGCCGGTCTTCCAGCACGTGGCCGAAGATCAGCAGGTAGAGCATGGAGGTGACCACCGGCGCCACCACGGTCTGGAAGGCCACCTTCCAAAAGCGCAGCAGCTCCTTCCTGAACAGCGTGGGCCAGCCGCTCATGCGCCCTCCTGCGCGGCTTCGTCCTGGGCCGATTCCATGACATGGATGAAGACGTCCTCCAGGTCGGGCTTGCGGATTTCCACGTCCTCCACGCGCACGCCGGCGCCGCGCAGCACGCCCAGGTGCTGCTCGATCTCCTGCGCGCTGCCGGCCGGCAGCTGCGCCACCCGGCCCGTCACGCGCGCGAGCTGCGCCAGCGCGGGCGGCAGCGCGTCGTCGGTCTTGAAGCGCAGCACGCTGGTGGAGGCCTGGGACAGCAGCTCCGACGTATTGGCCAGCGCCACCACGTGTCCGTGCTTGAGCATGGCAAGGCGCGTGCACAGCGCCTCGGCCTCTTCCAGATAGTGGGTGGTGAGCAGCACCGCATGGCCCTGCCTGTTGAGTTGCGCGACGAACTGCCACAGGGTCTGGCGCAGTTCCACGTCCACGCCGGCAGTGGGCTCGTCCAGCACGATGACCGGCGGCTTGTGCACCAGCGCCTGCGCCACCAGCACGCGCCGCTTCATGCCGCCCGAGAGCTGGCGCATGTTGGCGTCCGCCTTGTCGGCCAGGCCCAGGTGCTCCAGCAGCTCGTCGATCCAGGCGTCGTTGCGCCTGAGGCCGAAGTAGCCCGACTGCAGGCGCAGTGTCTCGCGCACGCTGAAGAAAGGGTCGTAGACCAGCTCCTGCGGCACCACGCCCAGCAGCTGGCGGGCGGCGGCGTAGTCGCCGTGCACGTCATGCCCCATGACGCTGACCTTGCCGCTGCTGGCGCGCGCCAGCCCCGCGAGGATGCTGATCAGGGTGGTCTTGCCCGCGCCGTTGGGGCCCAGCAGGCCGAAGAATTCGCCCTCCTGGATCTCGAAACTCACCCCCGACAGGGCGTGAAACGGCCCATGCGGCGTGGAAAAGGTCTTGGAGACGGACTGAAAGGTAACGGCGGCCATAGGGAACCGGGCATTCTAGTCGGCGCCGTCTTCCCTGTCCTGCCCCTGACTTTCGGCGGTGCCCGGGGAGCGCGCCTCAGGCGGCGGCTGGCGCCAGCAGTTCCTGCACGCCGTACAGGCCCGCCAGATCGAGCAGGGGCTGGGGCATCGCCCGGGTGGCCAGCTGCTTGCCGTCGTACAGCGCGGCGCGCCGGCATTCGAGCAGCACGGCAAGGGCGGAGCTGTCAAAGACCGACAGCGCCGCGCAATCGACCAGCACCTGGCTGCCCTGTTCGGCCTTGAGGCCCTGCAGCAGCAGCTGTAGACAGGCGCCCGCCTTGGCGTGGGTGAGCGTGGAAGGCAGCACCAGCATGGCGCAGCACCGCTAGCGCGCGGGCGCGTTGGCCTGGTTGCGCGCCACCAGCGCCTCGATCAGGCCGTCCACGCCGCGGGCGTTGATCTCGGCGGCGAACTGGCTGCGGTAGGTTTCCACCAGCCATACGCCCATGATGTTGATGTTGTAGATCTTCCAGTCCTCGCCCGCCTTCTGCGCCAGGCGGTAGTCCAGCTCGATGGGGTCGCCCCGGCCGCGCACCTCGGTGCGTACCAGCACGTCCTTGTCGCCCTCGGCGGCGCGAAACGGCTTGACGGCGATGCGCAGGTTGGACACCTCAGAGAGCGCGCCCGCGTAGGTGCGCACCAGCAGCTGCTTGAACTCGTCCTGCAGGCGCTGCTGCTGCTCGGGCGTGGCGCGGCGCCAACCCGGGCCGACGGCGGCGGCCGTCATGCGCTTGAAGTCCAGGTGCGGCAGGATGATCCTGTCCACCAGCGCAACGATCTTGTGCACGTCGCCGGCCTTGATGGCCGCGTCCTTGCCGACGGCATCGAGCACCTCGTTGGACAGGCGCTCGATCATGGCATTCGGCGCCTCGGTCGCGGCCAGCGCCCAGGGCAGATGCCCGGCCAGCACGGCGGCGGCGCCGGCGGCGCGCAGACAGCCGCGCCGGTTCAAGGAGTCAAAGCAAAAAACCGTCATTCATCTTCCTCCGGCAACCTGCCGTCGCTGTCCGCGGCGTTGCGGCCGGATTGCCGCTCGCGCGCACCGAGGTAGAGGTCGCGGGTAAAAGTGTAGGGGTCCAGCGCCGCCGCGTCCCGCACCGCCGTGGCGCCGAGAAAGGCGGCACGCCGGTCGGCGAAGCGCAGCACGTACAGGCCGTTGCGCGTGCGCACCGGGCGCGCATGCCAGGCCAGGTCGCCCCAGGTATCGGCGGGCAGCGCGGCCGTGTCGCGCAGCGTGGACGGGCCCAGCAGCGGCAGCACCAGATAAGGGCCGCTGGGTATGCCCCAGCGCGCCAGCGTCAGGCCGAAGTCCTGCTTGTGGCGCTCTATGCCCGCCTCGCTGGCCACGTCGAACACGCCGCCGATGCCGATGAAGGAATTGATGCCGAAGCGCGCCAGGCTGTCGGCGGCCGCCCTGCCCTGGCCTTGCAGCACGTTGTTCACGAAGGACCAGAGGTCGGCGAGGTTGGCAAAGAAGTTGCCCACGCCCGTGCGCACCGGTCGAGGCAAGGCCTCCTTGTAGAGCGTGGCAGCGGGCGTAAGCAAGATGGTGTCAACCCCGTCGTTGAACTCGCTCATCGCCCGGTTGTAGGGCTCGAGCGGATCTTGCGGATGGGCGCCCGGCCCGGTGGCGCAGCCGGCCAGGGCCAGCAGCAGCCCCGCCGTCAGCGCCAGCAGCATGGCCCGCAGGCCGGGGCTTGCATGGTGAGAGGTGGTCATTTCTTGTTGTTGGCAGGGGCCGGCGGGGCGGCGTTGTCCTGCGCCTTGCCGTAGAGGAACTGCCCTATGAGGTTTTCAAGCACCACCGCCGACTGGGTGGCGGTGACGGTGTCGCCATCGGCCAGGTTCTGCTCGTCGGCGCCCGGCTCGATGCCGATGTACTGGTCGCCCAGCAGGCCGCTGGTGAGGATCTTGAGCGAGCTGTCCTTGGGAAACTGGAAGTGCCGGTCCATCTCCAGCGTCACGCGCGCCTGGTAGGTGGTGTCGTCGAAGGTGATGGCGCGCACCCGCCCGACGACCACGCCCGCGCCGCGCACCGCCGCCTTGGGCTTGAGGCCGCCGATGTTGTCAAAGCGCGCGCTGATGCGATAGCCCTGCTGCCAGTTGAGGTTGAGCAGGTTGGCCGACTGCAGCGCCAGGAACACCAGCGCGGCCAGGCCCAGCATCACGAACAGGCCCACCCAGACATCGTTTTTGGATCGTTCCATTGCGCCTCCTACAAGCTGAACATCAAGGCGGTGAGGATGAAATCGAGCGCCAGCACCGCCAGCGACGCGATCACCACGGTGCGCGTGGTCGCGCGCGCCACGCCTTCGGGCGTGGGCTTGGCCGCGTAGCCCTGCAGCACCGCGGTGAACGTCACCGCGACGCCGAACACCAGGCTCTTGACCACGCCGTTGCCCACGTCCTTGAACACGTCCACGCCGCCTTGCATCTGGCCCCAGAACGCGCCGCCGTCCACCCCTATCATCACCACGCCGACCAGCCAGCCGCCCAGCACCCCGACGGCGCTGAACACCGCCGCCAGCACCGGCATGGCAATCACGCCACCCCAGAAGCGCGGCGCCAGAATGCGCTGCACCGGGTCCACCGCCATCAGTTCCATGGCCGACAGCTGCTCGCCCGCGCGCATCAGGCCGATTTCGGCCGTCAGGGAGGTGCCGGCGCGCCCGGCGAACAGCAGCGCGGTGACCACCGGGCCGAGCTCGCGCACCAGGCTGAGCGTGACCATCAGGCCGAGCGAGGTCTCCGAACCGTAGAGCTGCAGCACGTTGTAGCCCTGCAGCGCCAGCACGAAGCCGACGAACAGGCCCGACAGCGCAATGATGGCCAGCGAATGGTTGCCCAGGAAGTGCACCTGGTCGCGCAGCAGCGCCGGGCGGCGCAGCGCCGGGCCAAGCAAGGCCAGCAGCCGCACGAACAGGCGCGCGCCCAGGCCGATGTCCGCCAGGCGGCTGCGCAGCGCCAGGCCCACGTCCGCGGGGCGCCACCAGCTCACCGTCGGCCTCCGGCCTCACGGGCCACGCCAAAGTCCTGCGCCATGCTGGGTCCCGGGTAGTGAAACGGTACGGGGCCCACAGGCAGGGCATGCACGAACTGGTGCACCAGCGGGTTGTCGCTGGTGCGCACCTCTCCGGGCGTGCCCTGGGCCGCGACATCGCCTTCGCCCAGGATGACGACATGGTCGGCCAGAGCGAAGGTTTCCTGCAGGTTGTGCGACACCAGCACCGTGGTCAGCCCCATGGCATCGTTGAGCCGGCGGATCAGCTGCGCCGCAATGCCCATGGAGATGGGATCGAGCCCGGCAAAGGGCTCGTCGTACATGACCAGCTCGGGGTCGAGCGCGATCGCGCGCGCCAGCGCCACGCGCCGCGCCATGCCGCCCGAGATCTGGCTGGGCATCAGGTCGCGCGCACCGCGCAGGCCCACCGCATGCAGCTTCATCAGGACGATGTCGCGCACCAGTGCCGGGCTCAGGTCGGTGTGCTCGCGCAGCGGAAAGGCGACGTTGTCGAACACGCTCAGGTCGGTGAACAGCGCGCCGAACTGAAACAGCATGCCCATGCGCCGGCGCAAGGCATAGAGCGCCGGCAGTTCGAGCGCGCCGACGTCCTGGCCGTCGACCAGCACCTGCCCCTGCTGCGCCCGGTGCTGCCCGCCGATCAGGCGCAGCACCGTGGTCTTGCCACCGCCCGAGGCGCCCATGATGGCCGTGACCTTGCCGCGCGGCACCACCAGCGACAGGTCGCGCAGCACCGCGCGCGCGCCATACCCGAAGGTGACGTTGCGCAGCTGCACTAGGGGTTCGGACATCGGGGCTACTCGAAGGCGCCTGCGCGGCCAGCGCGGGCAAAGGGATCAATGATAAATGCAGCGCCAAATGCCCGCCGCGCGGCCTGCGCGCCCGGGCTGGAATAAACATATGGCATGCAACTATAATTGCCGGTTCCGTTTTGCACTGCAAGGCTTGGGCATCACCGCTTGCTGCCGGGTTTGGCAGACCAGGCGCGCAATGCCCGCCAGCTGTCCTTGCCACCCAGGAAAGGTCATCCCACGATGGATCAAGCTGTCGTCGCACGCCCCCCTTCACGCCCGGCCCACCGGCTGGCCACCGGTCTGCACCTGATAGGCGACCTTTATGGTTGCGAGTGTGATTCCAGGCTGATGTACGACGCGGCTTACCTGGAAGAATTCTGCAAGCAGCAGGTGGCCGATGCCGGGCTGACCTCGGTCGGCTCGCTGTTTCACGGCTTTGGCGAGGACGGCGGCGTCACCGGCGTGGTGGTGCTGGCCGAATCGCACCTGTCCATCCACACCTGGCCCGAATCGGGCTACGTGACGCTGGACGTCTACGTCTGCAACTACACCGAAAACAACCGCCCCAAGGCACAAAAGCTGTTTGACAGCCTGCAAGCCGCGTTCAACCCGAGCGAACCTCGGCTGCATCGCGTCGACCGGGCATGACGGGCGCCGCGGCGGGCGCGCGCCAGGCCGTGGCGGAGCGGCTGAACGCGCACTTCGGCTTCTACCTCACCCACTGCGAGCTGCTGGCGCAAAGCCGCTCCGAATGGCAGCACATCGAGATCTTCGAACACCCGCAGTTCGGGCGGGTGATGCGCATCGACGGCTGCTTCATGACCAGCGAGCGCGACGAATTTTTCTACCATGAGCCCATGGTGCACCTGCCGGCGATCGCGCACCCCGGCGTGCGCCATGCGCTGGTGGTCGGTGGCGGCGACGGCGGCGCGGCCGAAGAATTGCTCAAGCTCCCCGGCATCGAGCAGGTGACGCTGTGCGAGCTCGATGATGAAGTTGTGCGCATGGCGCGCGAGTGGCTGCCGTCCATCCATCGCGGCGCGCTCGACGACCGGCGACTGCGCCTGCAGCTCGGTGACGCACGCATCTTCATGCAGGCCACCGAGGAGCGGTTCGACCAGATCGTGCTCGATCTGACCGACCCCTTCGGCCCGGCGGTGGAGCTGTACACGGTGCAGTTCTACCAGACCTGCCAGCGCATCCTGCAGCCCGGCGGCGTGATCTCGCTGCACCTGGGCTCGCCCATCCACCTGCAGGAGAGCCTGCAGCGCATCCACGCCTCGCTCAAGGCGGTGTTCCCCATCGTGCGGCCCTACCTGCAGTACGTGCCGCTGTACGGCACGCTGTGGTGCATGGCCATGGCCTCGGACACCTCCGATCCGGCCGCGCTCACGCCGGCGCAGGTGGACGCGCGCCTGCGGGTGCGCGGCATCGGCCGGCTGCAGCTGTACAACGGTCAGACCCACCAGGCGCTGCTGGCCCAGCCCAACTTCCTGGCCGAGCTGCTGCGCCAGCGCGCGGCGCCGCTGCACAGCGGCCAGCAGCTCGGCGACGTGCACGACCCGGCCGATCTGCCGCCCATCACCATCATCGAAGGCTGAGACAGGCCGGCGCGCCCGGCGCCGCCGCGGGCGCGCAACACTGCCCGGCTGGATGGCGAAGGCCATCGGTACGGAAGCCGCGCATGGCTGAGCACTTCTTCTCCCTCACCAGGAAAGATCGACGCTAAGCGCTCGAACACGGGCGCGCTGAAAGCGGCCGCCCGGTCATCTGCTCGAAAAGGACGTGTGGGTGGTGTGGACGCTGCGCGCCCTGTTCAGCCCGCCACTGTCGGCCGACTTGACTTTCAAGGGCGGCACGTCGCTGTCCAAGGTCTACACGGTCATCGACCGCTTCTCCGAAGACCTCGACCTGACCTGCGACATCCGCAAGCTGATCCCGGATCTGTCATGGGTGGCTCCATGAAGGCGACGACGACGAGAAGTCGCCCGCCTGGCTCCGTATCTGCATCATGGAGCCATGGAGCCGCCACGCCACCCAACTTCGAGCAACACCAGACAACAAAATAGCCCCGATCTCATGGGAGAACAGGACTTTCTTGCCGCCCGGAACATCGGGGCAAAACGAGATTACATGTGATCGATCATCACCTGGCCAAAACCCGAGCAGCTGACCTGCTTCGCGCCCTCCATCAGGCGGGCGAAGTCGTAGGTCACGCGCTTGCTCAGGATGGCCTTTTCCATCGCACTCAGAATCAGGTCCGCGGCCTCGACCCAGCCCATGTGGCGCAGCATCATCTCGGCGCTCAGGATCTCCGAACCCGGGTTGACGTAGTCCTTGCCCGCGTACTTGGGCGCCGTGCCATGCGTGGCCTCGAAGCAGGCCACCGAGTCGCTCATGTTCGCCCCCGGAGCGATGCCTATGCCGCCAACCTGCGCCGCCAGCGCGTCGCTGATGTAGTCGCCGTTGAGGTTGAGCGTGGCGATCACGCTGTATTCGGCCGGGCGCAGCAGGATCTGCTGCAGGAAGGCGTCGGCAATCGCGTCCTTGACGACGATGTCCTTGCCGGTCTTCGGGTTCCTGAACTTGCACCAGGGGCCGCCATCGATTGGCTCGGCACCGAATTCGCGCTGGGCCAGCGCATAGCCCCAGTCGCGAAACCCGCCCTCGGTGTACTTCATGATGTTGCCCTTGTGCACCAGCGTCACGTTGGGCTTGTCGTTGTCTATCGCGTACTGGATGGCCTTGCGCACCAGGCGCTCGGTCCCTTCGACGGACACCGGCTTGACGCCCACGCCCGAGGTCTGCGGAAAGCGGATCTTGGTCACGCCCATCTCGCCCTGCAGGAAGCGGATGAGCTTTTGCGCCTGCTCGCTGCGCGCGGGCCATTCGATGCCGGCGTAAATGTCCTCCGAGTTCTCCCGGAAGATCACCATGTTGACCTTCTCGGGCGCCTTGACCGGGCTGGGCACGCCCCGGAAATACTGCACCGGGCGCAGGCAGACGTAGAGGTCCAGCTCCTGGCGCAGCGCCACGTTGAGCGAGCGTATGCCGCCCCCCACCGGCGTGGTCAGCGGCCCCTTGATGGAGACCACGTAGTCCTTGAGCGCCACCAGCGTCTCTTCGGGCAGCCAGACGTCGGGACCGTAGACGCGCGTGGCCTTCTCGCCTGCATACACCTCCATCCAGTGGATCCTGCGTCGGCCGTCGTAGGCCTTGGCCACGGCCGCATCCACCACCTTGATCATCACCGGCGTGATGTCCACTCCGGTGCCGTCGCCTTCGATGAAGGGAATGACGGGCTCATCGGGCACCACAAGCGACATGTCGGCGTTGACGGTGATCTTGCTGCCCTGCGCGGGCACCTGGATGTGCTGGAAACTGCTCATGCGCGTGCTTCTCCCCCTTGTGAGCGCGAAACCCGTGACCGGGCCCGCGCGACGCACAAGGTCGCGCTGGCCCGGAACGCGTCAAATTCTAGTGAAGAAAACCCTGCGCGCCGTCAACCCCGGCGCGAGCGCGGCCGTTCAAGCTTGCGCAACGCGGCGTCTCGCGCTGCACTTTGCAACCAGGACATCAGCACCATGAAACAAGTTTTCGCGCTCCTCGCTTCCAGCCTCATCGCCTTTGGCGCCGCCGCCCAGAACCAGACCGCGCCCACCGAGCCCGTGGCACCTTCCGCCGCCGCTGCACCGCTCGCCCCTGCTGCAACAGCGCCTGCGGATACTGCGGCGCCCAAGGCCAAGACCCGGAAGGCGGCCAAGGCCCACAGGAAGGCTGCCAAGAAGCAGGCCAAGCGCCCTGCCAAGAGGGCTGCCAAATCCGCCGCCTGACGCAGCGCCGCGTCCGCCCCGCCGCGGGTCGGGCGAGCAAAGCCCGCAACGTATGATCCTTGCGGGCTTTTTTACGGGTCGCTCCATGTTTGCCACCGCTTCGCGTCTTCTCTGTCTATTGGCCGGCTTCGCCCTGGCCGCCCTCGCGTCGGCGCAGTCGGGGCAGCAGCCGCAGACTTCGCTCACGCGCGTGGCCTTGCAGGCCGGCATCCACCGCATCGATGCCCAGGTCGCTGCAACCGCGCAGCAGCGCCAGATCGGACTGATGCACAGGCGCCAGATGCCCGAACACGAGGGCATGCTCTTCGTCTTCGAAGAAGCGGGCGTGCAGTGCTTCTGGATGAAGGACACGCTGCTGCCGCTGACGGCCGCGTTCATCGCCGACGACGGGCGCATCGTGAACCTTGCGGACATGCAGCCGCAGACCGAGGACGCGCACTGCTCGACCAGGCCGGTGCGCTACGTGCTGGAGATGAACCAGGGCTGGTTCGCCCGCAAGGGACTGGCGAGCGGCAGCCGTCTCTCAGGGCCGCCGTTTGATGGCCGCTGAAGCGCCAGCGCGCTTCAGTCGTGCACGACCAGCACCGGCACCCGCACGACGCCCAGCACCCGCTGGGTGACGCTGCCCAGCACCAGCTTTTCCAGCCCGCGGCGGCCGTGCGAACCCATGACCACCAGGTCGGCACCGGTGCTCTTGCAGGTATTGAGCACGCCGTCATGCACCGTGTGGCCCTCGCCGACCACGGTGTTGACCCGGGCCACACCGGTCTTTTCCACCAGCGCGCGCGCGGCGTCCAGTGCCGCATTCGCTTCGGCGTTGGCGGCGGTCAGATACTGCGCCTGGCCATAGGCAAAGTCCGCGCCGACCCCGGTAAACGGGTAAGGGTCGATCACGTACAGCAGCGTCACTTCGCTGGCGAACGCCTGAGCCAGCGCGGCGGCGCGTGCAACCGCATTCATCGAGGTGTCGGAACCATCGACCGGAACCAGAATGTGCTTGAACATGGGGTGCTCCTTTCGCGGCCGGCGGCCGCAGTCGTTGCGCTTGATGATTATTGACCATCCTCGCCCAGGAAATGCCCGCGCCGGCAGGTCAGCACCAGGGTATCGCGCCAGCCGAAATCACCCGTGGGCTGGATCGGCGTGGTCTCGTGGATCATGCGCGCATCGTCGAGCAGCAGCACCGACCATGGCTCGCTCAGCGTGAAGCGCTGGCCCGCCGGGCCCTGCGCCTCGAAGATGCGCGTCTCCCCGCCCTTGATGCGCTCGCGCGCCACCAGAAAGACGGCCACCAGGTCCACGCCATCGCGGTGCGCGCCCTCGGGCGTGGGGCGGCCCAGGCCGCCGGCGGTGTCGATGCGAAACTGGTGCGCCTCCACACACCAGCGCGCGGGCGCCGCCTCCGGCGGCAACCAGGCCTTTTGCGCCAGCGCGGCCAGCGCCTGCAGCAGCCGGTGCCACTGCACCAGCGCCACGGTCGCGTCGAGCATGGGGGCAAACCAGCGCAACATGCCGCCGTGCAACGCGTTGTATTCGACCGGCTGCCAGTGCGCGCGGTGCGGCACCTGCATGCTCAGACCCCCCTGCACCACGAAGCAGGAATGGCGCCGGCGACGGTAGCGCCCGGCGTCCTTGAGGTAGGCGTCGGGCGGCAGATCGTCCCAGTCGGGCTGCAGCGCGGCCAGGTCGGCAAGAGGCAGATGCAGCCAGCGGGCGACGTCGCAGGGCGCAAGCACGGCATAGCCGCGCTCGCGCAAGCGGCGCGCAAGCGCCGTGGCCGGAGCGTAAGGGGGTGAAAAATCGGTGACCGCCATGGCGCCAGAGCTTACGGCAAGGCGGGGCGGCCCGATGCGCATCAACGACAATCGAGCGTCTTTCCGAGGTTTCCCCGCCGCCCGCCGGTGGCGCGAGCGGGGGACTGTTTTGCCGCCGTTGATTCTTTGCCCGACATGAATATCGTCATCCTGGATGATTACCAGGACACCGTACGCAAGCTGCGCTGCGCAGAGCGCCTGGCCCACCACTCGGCCAAGGTGTACACCAATACCGTCAAAGGCCTGGGCCAGCTGTCCGTGCGCCTGCGCGACGCAGAGGTCATCGTGCTGATACGCGAGCGCACCCACATCAGCCGTCCGCTGATCGAAAAACTGCCGCGGCTCAAGTTCATCGCCCAGACCGGCCGCGTCGGCCCGCACATCGACCTGGCCGCCTGCACCGAGCGCGGCATTGCGGTGGCCGAAGGCAGCAGCTCTCCGGTGGCGCCGGCGGAGCTGACCTGGGCGCTGCTGATGGCGGCCATGCGCCGCCTGCCGCACTACATCGCCAACCTCAAGCACGGCGCGTGGCAGCAGGCAGGGCTGCGTTCGGCGTCGATGCCGCCCAACTTCGCCCTCGGCCAGGTGCTGCGCGGGCGCACCCTGGGCATCTGGGGCTATGGCCAGATCGGCCAGATCGTGGCCGGCTACGCACGCGCCTTCGGCATGAACGTGCGCGTCTGGGGCAGCGAGGCCTCGCGCACCCGCGCATTGGCAGACGGCTACCAGGCGGCGGGCACCCGCGCCGAGTTCTTCGAGCAGTGCGACGTGGTCTCCCTGCACCTGCGGCTCACGCCCGAGACCCTGCACCAGATCACGCTGGAAGACCTGTCGCTGATGAAGCCCACCGCGGTACTCGTGAACACCGCGCGCGCCGAACTGCTGCAGCCCGACGCATTGATCGCCGCGCTCAACCGCGGGCGCCCCGGCATGGCCGCGATCGACGTGTTCGAGAGCGAACCCATCCTGCAGGGCCATGCGCTGCTGCGCCTGGAAAACTGCATCTGCACGCCGCACATCGGCTACGTCGAGCAGGACAACTACGAGCTGTACTTCGGGGCGGCGTTCGACAACGTGGTCAACTACATCAAGGGCACGCCCACCAATGTCGTCAACCCCGGCGCGCTGCAGATGCGCCGCTGAACCCGGCCATGGCCGAACCCCTGCTCTGGCTTGACGACGGCACGCCCGCCAGCGCGCGCTTTGGCGATCGCTACCACAGCCGCGCCGGCCACGGCCTGCCGCAGGCGCGCGGCACGTTTCTGGCGGGCTGCGAGCTGCCGCAGGCCTGGGCCGGCCGCGCGCAGTGGCACGTGCTTGAAACCGGCTTCGGGCTGGGGCTGAACTTCCTCGTCACCTGGGACGCCTGGCGCAAGGACCCTGCGCGCCCCCAGCTGCTGCATTTCACCTCCTGCGAGGCCTGGCCCGTGGCGCCCGAGGCGCTGCTGCGCGCCACGCCGCCCGAGCCCGCGCTGCAGGCGCTGGCGGCGCAGCTGGCCGCGCAGTACCGGGGCATGACGCCGGGGGTGCAGCGCCTGGCCTTCGAACACGGGCGGGTGCTGCTCACCGTGCTGGTGGGAGACGCGCAGCGCATGCTGCGCGCGCAGCGGCTGCAGGCGGACTGCGTGTACCTGGACGGGTTTGCGCCGCGCCTGAACCCGCGCATGTGGAGCGAGCACACGCTCAAGGCCGTGGCGCGCAGTTGCCGGCGCGGCGCGCGCATCGCGACCTGGTGCACCGCGCACAGCGTGCGCGAGACGCTGGCGCGCTGCGGCTTTGCGCTGCACATCGCCGAGGGCGTGCCGCCCAAGCGCGAAAACCTCAGAGGCAGCTACGAGCCGCCCTGGCAGCCGCACCCGGTTCGAGCCGCGCTGCCGGCCACCACGCTGGCGCAGGGACGCGAATGCGCCGTGGTCGGCGCCGGCCTGGCCGGTGCCTCCGTGGCCGACAGCCTGGTCCGCCGCGGCTGGCGCGTGACGGTGCATGAACGCGGCGCCGGCGCGGCCAGTGGTGCTTCGGGCGTGCCCGCCGCTATCGCCGCGCCCCATGTCTCGCCCGACGACAGCTTGATCTCGCGCCTGTCGCGCGCCGGGCTGCGCGCGCTGCAGCTGGCGCTGCACCAGCATGCGGGCGACCTGCAGGGCACCGACTGGGCGCTGGGCGGCGTCCTCGAACACCGGGTGGGCGAAAGCGCCCGCTTGCCGGGCGACAGCCCCGAATGGCGGCACTGGAGCGCCCCGGCCGACGCAAGGCAACGCGCCCAGGCCTGGCTGCCGGCGCAGGCCAGCGCGCTCTGGCATTCCGGCGCAGGCTGGCTGCGCCCGCAGGCGCTGATCGAGCGGTTGCTGGCGCAAGCGGGCGTCAAGCTGCAGACGCACTCCGACATCGCGCGCATCGAAGCCTCGGCCGAAGCGCACGCGCGCTGGCGCCTGCTGGACGCCAGGGGCCGGCTGCTCGGCGAGGCGGATCTGGTGGTGGTGTGCGCAGGCGCGGCAAGCGGCGCGCTGGGCCCGCAGGCCGCTGCACTGCCGTTGCAGCCGGTGCGCGGCATGTGCAGCCTGGGAGCACGCCTGCCTGGCAAGGACAACGTCCCCTGGCCCGGTCAGCCGGTCAATGGCCACGGCATGCTGGTCCCGGGCCCGGCAGGCGACGCGGCGCCCCATTGGGTCTGCGGCTCTACCTTCGAGCGCGGGCAGGACCGCCTGCCGCTCACGCCGGTCGAAATCAAAGCCGGGCACGAAGCCAATTTCGCCAAGCTGTCGCTCCTGCTGCCAGCGCTCGCGTCGGCGCTCGCACCGCTCTTTGCGGGCGGCGGCGCCGGCCTGCGTGCCTGGTCCGGCGTGCGCTGCAGCCTGCCCGACCACCTGCCGCTCGTTGGCCCGCTGGATGCGGCGCGCCAGCCCGGGCTGTGGGTGTGCACCGGCCTGGGCGCACGCGGCGCGACGCTGGCCAGCCTGTGCGCCGAACTGCTCGCCGCCCGGCTGCATGGCGAGCCGCTGCCGCTGGACGCGGCGCTCGCTCGCGCGCTGATGTCCGAGCGCTTTCTGCCAACGGTGCCGCCCGCCGCCGCCCACGCCGACGCATGAGTCCACTCTCGCGTCCCGCCGCCTTTGCCTGCCTGGCGCTGAGCATGTCGCTCGTCGGCACCTACGTCGCGCTGTCCAAGCCGCTGGCGCTGGTGTTTCCGGTGATGCTGCTGGCATGGCTGCGCTTCGGCCTGGGTGCGCTGGCCATGCTTGGCTGGCTGCGCAAGCCGATGGACGAACCGGCGCTGAGCCCGCACGCCAGGGGCCTGCTGTTCCTGAACGCGCTGCTGGGCAACTTCCTGTTCACCGTGCTGATGATCTATGGCGTGAGCCTGACGAGCGCGAGCACCGCCGGCGTCATCATGGCCTCCATCCCCGCGTGGGTGGCATTGCTGAGCCGGTTCTTCCTCGGCGAGCGCATCGCCGCGCGCACCGGGCTGGCGATCGCGCTGGCGGTGGCCGGCATCGCCCTGTTTGCGCTCGGCAAGCCGGCGGCGCCCATGCCTGCCGAGCTGGCCAGCACGCCGAGCACGGGCACGCGCTGGCTCGGCGGCGTGCTGCTGCTGGCGGCCTCGTGCTGCGAGGCGGCCTATTCGGTGATAGGCAAGCGCCTGACCGCCTCGCTCGGACCACGGCGCATCTGCGCCCTGATGAACCTCTGGGGCTTCGTGCTGGCCACGCCGGCGGGCCTGTGGCTGGCCTGGCAGTTCGATTTTTCCGCCGTCTCCTGGCCGCACTGGCTGCTGCTGCTGTTCTACGCGCTGGCAGCGTGCGTGTGGAGCGTCTGGCTGTGGATGACGGGCCTGTCCACGGTGCCTGCCTCGCAGGCCGGCATCTTCACTACCTTCCTGCCCTTGAGCGCAGCCTTGGTGGGGGTGCTTGCGCTCGGCGAATCCATGGGCGCGCTGCAATGGCTGGCGTTTGCGCTGGCCATGGCCAGCGTGGTGCTGGCCACGGCGCGCCGGCCGCGGTTCAGGCGTGCATCGCCCGCTCGCTGACCACCATGCCGTCGGCGTCGGCATAGAGCCAGTCGCCGGGGCGCACCCAGGTGCCCTGGATCTGCACCGGCACGTCGGCTTCGCCCGCGCCGCGCTTGTCGGTGGCCATGGGCACGAGCGCCAGCGCGCGGATGCCCAGCGCCAGCGCTTGCAGCTCGGCCACGTCGCGCACGCAGCCGTCCACGACGATGCCGGCCCAGCCATTGCGCGCCGCAGCGGCCGCCAGATTGCCGCCCACCAGCGCCCGGCGCAGCGAGGCACCGCCGTCCACCACCAGCACCCGGCCCTCGCCCGGACGCTGCACCGCCTCGCGCACCAGGGAGTTGTCCTCGAAGCACTTGATCGTCGCCACCGGTCCGTGGAACGCGCTGCGCGCACCGAAGTGCCGGAACACCGGCGCCAGCACGCGAAACGCGCCGCTGGTGTCGCCCCGGCGGGCATCGCAGAGATCGCAGGTGGCGGGGAATGCGGGCGTGGCGGCGGCGGCAGTCATGGGGACGGTTCGGTCAAGTGCAAACCGGCGCATTTTGCCCCGGCTGTTGCCCGTTCGCCGCACCCAGGGGCCGCAGGAGCACAAAAAGTCGCCTGCCGACTTGGCAAGCGGGCTTTTCCCGCTAGTATCCGTGCCCGGTTCAGTCGCTGCCAAGCACTGGCTTTCTCATGGACAAGACAAGGACTACCGACACATGGCAACCGCAAGCAAGAAGGCTCCCGCCGCCAAGAAGCGCACCCCCAACGCCGCTTTCATGAAGCCGCTCACCCCCGACGCCGCGCTGGCTGCCGTGATCGGCAACAAGCCTCTGCCGCGCACCGAGATCGTCAAGCAGCTGTGGGTCTACATCAAGGCCCACAACCTGCAGGACGCGAAGAACAAGCGCATGATCAATGCCGACGCCAAGCTCAAGGCGCTGTTCGGCAAGCCGCAGGTTTCGATGTTCGAGCTCGCCGGCCTGATCGGCAAGCACGTGAGCTGAGCGTCTGCAGCCCCTGCGACAAAGACCGGCGCGAGCCGGTTTTTTTGTGCCCGAAGAAACTATTTGAATGCGATGAATTCTCATTTATACTTGCAACCCACAGGGCTTTGGGCCAGTTGCCACCATGATCGTTTGTGTCTGCCACCGCATTTCCGACCGCGAGATCGCACGCCATGCGCGCGCCGGACTGAGCTTTGACGAAATCCAGCTGGAACTCGGCGTCGCCACCCAGTGCGGCTGCTGCGAGCAGACGGCACGCGAGCTGGCGGACCAGTGCTGCAGCGCCCACCCGGTTGCGGCATTGCACAATACCGTGCACGACGGTGCCGAGCACCCGCTTGCCGCGCTCTGAATCGCCGCACCGCGAGATTGCAATCAAATCTGGCGCAAACCCTTGATGGGCAAGCGCCAGCAGCTATTTTTAAATGAGTCATTTCGAGCACTATGCGCAGGCGCGCGGCAACGCGCGCACGGCGGCCGTCGTCGGCTCCGTGGTGGTGGCGCACGCCCTGGCGATCTGGGCGCTGCAGACCGGCCTGCTGCGCGAGGCGGTGCAGATCGTCGTGCCCGTGCAGGTGCTCAGCGAATTCATCTCGCCGCCGGCACCCGCGCCGCAACCCCCGGCCCCGCCACCGCCGCAACCGCCCAGGCCCGCACCGCCTCCCCCCCCCGTGCCTCCAGCGCCGGCGCCCCCACCGGTGCGCCACGCACCCAGCCCGCCCAAACCCAAGGCGCCGGCGCCCAAGCCCGCACCGATGCCGCTGGCCATTGCCGACCCCACGCCGGCCGCGGACGCGCCCGTGGGCGTGATCGAACCCCAGCCCCCCGCGCCGCCCATGCTCGCGCCCGTGGCGCCGCCGCCGCCCGCCCCCCCGGCGCCGCCGGCACCACCCGCGGTGGTCGCGCCGTCGAGCAACGCCAGCTACCTGAACAACCCGCCACCGCAGTACCCGGCGATCAGTCGCCGCCTGAACGAGCAGGGGCTGGTGGTGCTGCGCGTGCTCATCGGCACCGACGGCCTGCCGCAGAAGGTGGAAGTCAAGGAATCGAGCGGCTACGAGCGGCTCGACCAGGCGGCCGTCAAGACCGTGCTGCGCTGGCGCTTCGTGCCCGGCACGCGCGGCGGCGTGGCGGAGGCCATGTGGCATCTGCAACCGATCAATTTTGTCCTGACCTACTAGAAGAACCCCCATGGAAACTCAACTCGGCCTCTGGCACCTCTGGGAACAGGGCGACTTCGTGACGCGGGCAACCGCCGCGATCCTGCTCGTCATGTCGCTGCTCACCTGGATCGTGATCCTGGTCAAAACCATGAACATCGTGCGTTTCAAGCGCGATGCGCGCAACGCCCGCGACTTCTGGCACAGCGAGGACTTCGCCGCAGGCCTGACCAAGCTGGGCAGCAACCCCGGCAACCCCTTCCTCTACCTGGCGCTGGAGGCGCGCGAGGCCACCGCGCACCACCGCAACACCCAGGCGCACCTGCACGACACGCTGGACGTGAGCGACTGGCTCACGCGCTGCCTGCGCAACTGCATCGACGAGTTCACCGCGAGCATCCAGTCGGGGCTGGCGATCCTGGCGTCCATCGGCTCGACCTCGCCCTTCATCGGGCTGTTCGGCACGGTCTGGGGCATCTACCACGCCTTGATGGCCATCAGCGCGACCGGCGCTTCCACCATAGACAAGGTGGCCGGGCCCATCGGCGAGGCCCTCATCATGACCGCGCTGGGCCTGGCGGTGGCGATCCCGGCGGTGCTGGGCTACAACGCCCTGGTGCGCGGCAACAAGTCCATCCTCAACCAGCTCGCCAGCTTCGCCCACGACCTGCATGCCTACTTCGTCACCGGCGCGCGCGTGAGCCTGCCGGGCGAGTCGGGCAACGTGTTGCCGATGAAGAAGGGGTGAAGCCATGTCCTTCGGAACGCAGGACGATACCGACGAGGTGATGAACGAGATCAACGTGACGCCGCTGGTGGACGTCACGCTGGTGCTGCTCATCATCTTCATCGTCACCATTCCGGTGATGAAGCATGCGGTGCCGGTGGACCTGCCGCGCGCCGTGAGCCAGAAGGAGGTGGTGCAGCCCGAGACCATCCGCCTGTCGATCACCGCCGACGGCAAGTACCACTGGAACGAGAGCGACATCGCCGACGACGAGCTGGAAGCGCGGCTGCGCCAGGAAGCGGCCAAGGACCCGCAGCCCGACCTGCACATCCGCGGCGACAAGGATGTGCGCTACGACCGCGTGGCCAAGGCCATGTCGGCGGCGCAGCGCGCGGGCGTGCGCAAGATTGGCTTCGTCACCGACCCGAGCGAATAGGCGGCGGGCGCCGCCGTCTCACAGACCCAGGGCGGCGATGCCGGCCTGGGCAATCTGCGCGTCCTGCATCGACTTGACGCCGCTCACCCCCACGGCGCCTATGCATTGGCCGTCCTTCACGATGGGCACGCCGCCCTCCATCAGGGCCTGGAGTTCGGGCACCGAGAGGAAGGAAGTGCGGCCGTTGTTGATCATTTCCTCGAAATTCTTCGTCTCGCGCCGCCCCAGCGCGGCCGAGCGCGCTTTGGCCGGTGCCACGTAGGCGGCCATCGGCGCGCAGCCGTCGAGGCGCTGCAGCCACAGCGGGTGCCCGCCCGCGTCGGCAATCGCGATGGCCACGGCCCAGCCGTTGCGCAGCGCCTCGGCCTCGGCGGCGGCGGCGATCTGCTTGATGTCGGACAACTCCAGCGTGGCTTGTGTCTTCATGGTGTGCTCTCTTTTTTTGCAAGTGAAATGAAACCGGAGGTACAGCATAGCCGCGTGCACCCCGAAGGGGCAGGCGGGCGCGGGCAAAACAGTCTTGCCTCCGGATGGCGCAATCTGGCGGGCCTGGCGAGCTCTTGCATCGGGCACTTTCGTCGCCACGTAGAATCACAGCCATACGCCCCGAGGCGTCCTACCGTTGCCGATTCAAGGAGGTCGACACCATGAACACTGAAATCACCCGCATGGGCTCCGCCGCTGGCTATGGCCTGTCGGCACAGGAGCGCCATCGCGTCCTGCGCAATACCTACTGGCTGCTTGCACTCAGCCTGGTGCCCACGGTGCTCGGCGCCTGGGTGGGCGTGGCCACCGGCATCATGCAGAGCCTGCGCGGCGGCGTGGGGCTGATCGTCTTTCTCGGCGGCGCCTTCGCCTTCATGTTCGCCATCGAAAAGACCAAGAATTCGGGCAAGGGCGTGGCGGTGCTGCTCGCCTTCACCTTCTTCATGGGGCTGATGCTCTCGGGCCTGATCGGCCTGGTGCTGGGCATGAGCAACGGCGCCAGCCTCATCATGACGGCCTTCGCCGGCACGGCGGGCGTGTTCTTCGTGATGGCGAGCCTGGCCAGCGTGATCAAGCGCGACCTCACGGGCCTGGGCAAGTGGCTCTTCGTCGGCGCGCTGGTGCTGGTGGTGGGCGCGGCGATCAACGTCTTCGTCGGCTCCACGGCCGGCGTGATGGCGATCTCGGTGGCCGCGATCGGCATCTTCAGCGCCTTCATGCTCTACGACATCAAGCGCGTGCTCGACGGCGGCGAGACCAACTACATCAGCGCCACGCTGGCCCTGTACCTGGACATGTTCAACGTGTTCCAGAGCCTGCTGGCGCTGCTGGGCATCTTCGGCGGCAGCAACGACTGATACGGCCTGGCAGCGCGCCAGCCCGCAGCCCCGCCCCGGCGGGGCTTTTTCTTGGGGCTCAACAATCGCGCGCGGCTGCCGATAATGAAGGCATGCCCACGCGCCGCCGCTTCCACCGCACCGCCGCCCCCGCCCGCTGGGCGCTGGTGGCCAGCGGCCTGCTGTCGCTGGCCGGCTGCGACATCCCGGGCCTGGGGCCGGACCCGCGCGAGCTCGCGCGCAGCGCCGAAGCGCAGGCCATAGGCGGCGCCTGCCGCTTTGCCATGCGCGGGCTGGAAGACTGCTACACGCTCAACCCCAAGGCGGCCAAGGCGCAGATCTTCGCCGGCTGGAAGGAGATGGACCAGTACATGCGCGAAAACAAGGTCGAAGCCGTGCCCTCGGTGCTGACCCAGACGGGCAAGCCCGCCGCCCGCAGCGACGACGCGGACGAGGACGATGCCCCCGCCCGATCCGGCGCGCGCAGCCGCGGCTGATCCGCGCCCGCGGCCCGCTGCCCGCCGGCGCGCTCAGGCGGCGCGCTCGAACACCGCCATGCTCTCGACGTGCGCAGTGTGCGCAAACATGTTGACCACCCCCGCGGCCTTGCAGCGGTAGCCCGCCTGGTGCACCAGCAGGCCGGCGTCGCGCGCCAGCGTGGCGGGGTTGCAGCTCACGTAGACGATGCGCTCGGGCGGCTGCCAGTCCTGCGCAGCCACGGGCAGCGGCGGCGCGCCTTCGGCCTGCAGCCGGGCCTGGTGGATGTCCGCCAGGGCCTTGACCAGGGCAAACGCCCCTTCGCGCGGCGGATCGACCAGCCAGCGCCGGGCGCTGCCGTAGGCCACGAGCTCGGAAGGCGTGATCTCGAACAGGTTCTTTACCTCAAATTCCGTAGCTGCCAGCGCTTGCCCAGCAAGCCTTTGGGCCTGATTTGATGCAAAATTTTCTCGTGCACGCGCAATCAGCGCGCTGCTGCCCTCCACGCCCAGCACGCTGCCCGCGCGCGTGGCGATCGGCAGGGTGAAATTGCCCAGGCCGCAGAACCAGTCGATCACCCGGTCCGTCCTCCCGGCCTGGAGCAGCGCCAGCGCACGGCCCACCAGCACGCGGTTGATCTGCGGGTTGACCTGGGTGAAATCGGTCGGTCGAAAGGCGATGGTGATGCCGAATTCGGGCAGCCGGTAATTCAGCGGCGCGGCGCCTTCATCCATGGGGTGGGCCGTGTCCGGCCCCTTGGGCTGCAGCCACCACTGCACGCCATGCGCCTGGCCGAAGGCACGCAGCAGCTCCTGGTCCGCGGGCGACAGCGGCTCGAGGTGGCGCAGCACCAGCACCGTGAACGCGTCGCCGCAGGCCAGCTCGATCTGCGGGCAGGTGTCGCGCGCGGCCAGCGAGGCGACCAGCGCACGCAGCGGCAGCAAGAGCGCATCCACATGCGGCGGCAGGATCTTGCAGGTTTGCATGTCGGCGATGTAGCGGCTCCTGCGTTCATGAAAGCCGACCAGCACCGTGTCCTTCTTGAGCACGTGGCGCACCGCCAGGCGCGCGCGGTAGCGGTAGCCCCAGGCGGGGCCGTGGATGGCGGGCAGCACGGTCTGTGGCCGGACCTTGCCCAGATGCCAGAGGTTGTCTTCCAGCACCCGCTGCTTCATCGCCACCTGCGCCGCCGCGTCCAGGTGCTGCATCTTGCAGCCGCCGCAGGCGCCGACATGCAGGCCGAAATGCGGACACGGCGGCCGGGTGCGCAGGCTGGACTCGCGGTGGATCTCGGTCAGATCGGCCTGCTCCCACTGGTTCTTGCTGCGCCGCGTGCGCGCGCTCACCAGCTCTCCGGGCAGCGCGCCGTCGATGAACACCACCTTGCCGTCGCCGCGGTGCGCAACGCCCTGGGCCTCCATGTCCATGGAAGTGACCTCAAGCCAGTCGGCGGGGGTTTCGGGGAGGTTCGGCTTGGCTGCGCTCATGCGCACCGATTGTCGCAAAGCCGGTGGCGGCGGCGCGCCAGCGCAGAAGAAAAATTCCGGCGCGGCCGGGCGGCCTGGCCCACACCCGCGGAGCGCACCCCGCCCCGTGCAGGCCGCGCGCCGCTCAGGAAGCGGCGCCTGCGGCTGCGGCCTTGCGCTGGTTCTTTCTGGCGCCGCGCGCCGGCGCCTTGGCACTGGCCTTGAGCGGCAGCCGGTTCACCGTGAGCTCGCAGCCGAAGTTGTCCAGCGAAAACACCATGCTGCCCCCGGGCGCCACCCGCGGCAGGGTTTCATGCAGCGGGCGCGACATGTCCACCGGCGGGTGCTGCGCCCGGTACACCACCTGCTGGTCGGGCCCGTAGACCACGTAGCAGGCGGCCTGGGCCGCCGGCATGGCCAGCGCCAGGACGGCCAGCGCCAGCGCCAAACGAATGTGAACCATGCCGCCCTCCTGCCGTGGTCTTGGGAACCGGATCATTATTGCGCGCTTTGCCGCTCGTGCATACTCGCGCGCCATGGAACGCACCCTGGCCCTCGGGCCGCTGGCCCTGCCCTGGAGCATGCTGCTGCTGATGCTCGCCTGGCTGCTGGGCTCGCTGCTGCACGAAGGCCTGGCGCGCCGGCGCGGCCTGGGCGCGGGCATGCACCACAGCTGGCTGATGCTGCTGGCCATCCTGCTGGCCGCACGCGTGGGCTACGTGCTGGCGTTCGCCCGCGAATACGCGGCCGCGCCCTGGGGCGTCCTGGACGTGCGCGACGGCGGCTGGTCGCCGTGGTGGGGCCTGAGCATGGCGATCAGCTACCTGCTCTTCCTGTGGGCCAGCACCAACCGCTGGCGCGCAACGGTCAGCGTGGGCACGCTCGCCGCGCTGGCGCTCTGGGGCAGCGGCTGGCTCTGGCTGCACCAGGGGCCGCCCGCGGGCGTGGAGCCGCCAGCCACGGCGCTCGCCGACCTGCCCGACTGGCAGGGCGATGCCCTGGACGGCAGCGTGCTGGCGCTGTCCGCCCTCAAGGGCCAGCCGGTGGTGCTGAACTTCTGGGCCACCTGGTGCCCGCCCTGCCGGCGCGAGATGCCGGTGCTGCTGCAGGCCAGCCGCGAGCAGCCCCAGGTGCGCTTTCTCTGGATCAACCAGGGCGAGGACAAATTCAAGGCCGGCCGCTACGCTCAGCAGCAAGGCCTGCCCGCGGGCAGCGTGCTGCTCGATGCCGACTCCACCCTGAGCCACGGCCTGGGCCTGCGCGCCCTGCCCACCACGCTGTTCTACGACGCCCAGGGCCGGCTCGTGGCCGCGCGCGTGGGCGAGCTTTCCGCGGCCACGCTGGCCGAGCGCCTGCGCCTGGCTACCGCGGGCCGCTGAGCACCCGCGGCGCGTGGGGCCACGCTACACGTCGATCGCCGACAACGAGCCCGCGCGCTGGCGCAGCTCGAACTTCTGGATCTTGCCGGTGCTGGTCTTGGGCAGCTCGCCAAACACCACGGCGCGCGGCAGCTTGAAGCCCGCTAGGTGCTGGCGGCAGTGCGCAACGATCTCCTCGGCCGTGGCGCTCGCTCCCGCCTTGAGCTCGACGAAGGCGCAGGGCGTCTCGCCCCACTTGGGGTCGGGGCGCGCGACCACGGCGGCGGCCATCACCGCCGGATGGCGATAGAGCACGTCTTCCACCTCGATCGAGGAGATGTTCTCGCCGCCCGAGATGATGATGTCCTTGCTGCGGTCCTTGATCTTGATGTAGCCGTCGGGGTACTGCACCGCCAGGTCGCCCGAATGAAACCAGCCGCCCGCGAAGGCCTCCTCGGTCGCTTTCGGGTTCTTGAGGTAGCCCTTCATCGTGATGTTGCCCTGGAACATGATCTCGCCCATGGTTTCGCCATCCATGGGCACGGGCTGCATGGTCTCGGGGTCGAGCACGCGCGCGGCGCGCTGCAGGTGGTAGCGCACGCCCTGGCGGGCGTTCAGGCGCGCGCGCTCGCCGACGTCCAGCTGCGCCCAGTCGTCCTGCTTGGCGCAGACGGTCGCCGGGCCATAGACCTCGGTCAGGCCATAGACGTGCGTCAGATCGAACCCCATCTGCTCCATGCCCTCGATCAGCGCCGCCGGCGGCGCGGCGCCCGCCACCATGGCCTTGACGCCGGGGGGCACGCCCTCTTTCATCGCCGCCGGGGCATTGACCAGCAACGACTGCACGATGGGCGCACCGCAGTAGTGCGTGACGCCATGCTCACGGATGGCGTCGAAGATCGCCTGCGCCTCCACACGGCGCAGGCAGACGTTCACGCCCGCGCGCGCGGCCACCGTCCACGGAAAGCACCAGCCGTTGCAGTGGAACATCGGCAGCGTCCACAGGTAGACGCTGTGCTTGGGCATGTCCCACTCCAGCACGTTGCTGATGGCGTTGGTGCAGGCGCCGCGGTGGTGGTAGACCACGCCCTTGGGGTTGCCCGTGGTGCCGCTGGTGTAGTTCAGCGCAATCGCATCCCACTCGTCCAGCGGCCACTGCCAGGCGAAGCCGGGGTCGCCCGCGGCGATGAAGGCCTCGTAGGGCGTGCCGCCCAGCGACTGCGCGGGCGGGCCGTAGAGCGCATCCTCGGTCTCGATCACCAGGATGGGCGCGGCCCGCTTGCGCAGCGCCAGCGCCTTGGCCATCACCGGGGTGAATTCCGGATCGACGATGACCGCCCTGGCCTCGCCGTGGTCCAGCATGAAGGCCACGGTTTCAGGGTCAAGCCGGGTGTTCAGCGCGTTGAGCACCGCGCCCGCCATCGGGATGCCGAAGTGCGCCTCCACCATGGGCGGCACGTTGGGCAGCATCACCGCCACGGTGTCGTTCCTGCCTATGCCGGCGCGGCGCAGGCTGCTGGCGAGCTGGCGGCAGCGCGCATGGGTCTCGGCCCAGCTCTGGCGCAGCTCGCCATGCACGATGGCCAGGCGCTCGGGGTAGATCTCGGCCGTGCGTTCGATGAAGGACAGCGGGGTCAGCGGCGCGAAATTGGCGCTGTTGCGCTCCAGGTTCTGCTCGAAAATGCTCATGGGGCCTCCGTCGCGGGATCGGGCTATTAAAGCAGAGCCCGCCCCTTGCGCGCCACCCCGCGGGCGGTGCATGCGCCAAAATCGACGGCGTGGCCATCCCCCAGTCTTTCCTCCAGGAGTTGATCGAGCGCACCGACGTCGTCGAGGTCGTCGGCCGCTACGTGCAGCTCAGGAAGAGCGGCGCCAACTACATGGGCCTGTGCCCCTTCCATTCGGAAAAATCGGCCTCGTTCAGCGTCAGCCCGTCCAAGCAGTTCTTTCACTGCTTCGGCTGCGGGCGCAGCGGCAACGCCATCGGCTTTCTGATGGAAAGCCAGGGCATGGGGTTTCGCGAGGCGGTGCAGGACCTGGCCCAGCACGCCGGCCTGCAGCTGCCCGAGGAAGAGCGCTCCCCCCAGGAGCGCGAGCGCGCCCAGGCCCAGCGCCAGCAGCAGGCCACGCTCAGCGAAGTGCTCGCACGCGCCGCCCGGGCCTATTGCGCGCAACTGCGCACGGCGGCGCAGGCGATCGCCTACCTCAAGGGGCGCGGGGTGAGCGGCGCCATCGCCAAGCGCTACGCCCTGGGCTGGGCCGGCGGCGGCTGGCATGGCCTGGCCAGCGTGTTTGCCGAATACGACAGCCCGCTGCTGGTGCAAAGCGGCCTGGTCATCGAGAGCGAGGAAGACGGACGGCGCTACGACCGCTTTCGCGAGCGCGTGATGTTCCCCATCCGCAACCTCAAGGGCGAATGCATAGGCTTCGGCGGGCGGGTGCTGGGCGACGAGAAGCCCAAATACCTCAACTCGCCCGAGACGCCGGTGTTCCACAAGGGGCGCGAGCTCTACGGCCTGTTCGAGGCACGCCAGGCGATCCGCGAGGCCGGCTACGTGCTCGTCACCGAAGGCTACATGGACGTGGTGGCGCTGGCGCAACTCGGTTTCGGCAACGTGGTGGCCACCCTGGGTACGGCCTGCACGCCCGAGCACGTGCACAAGCTGTTTCGCTTCAGCGAGCAGGTGGTGTTCAGCTTCGACGGCGACGAGGCCGGTCGGCGCGCCGCGCGCAAGGCGCTGGATGCCGCCCTGCCCCACGCGGGCGACACGCGCTCGGTCAAGTTCCTCTTCCTGCCGCCCGAGCACGACCCGGACAGCTACGTGCGCAGCTTCGGCCACGACGCCTTCGCCCGCCTGGTGGGCGACGCGCTACCGCTGTCGCGCTTCATGCTGCAGGCCGCCAGCGAAGGCTGCGACCTGGGCACCGCCGAGGGCCGCGCCCACATGCTGAGCAAGGCCCAGCCGCTGTGGGCCGCGCTGCCCGAAGGTGCGCTCAAGCCCCAGCTGCTGACCCAGTTCGCCGAGCGTGGCCAGATCGCGCCAGAGCAGCTCGAATCGCTATGGGCAAAGGAGCATCTTGCGCAGACGGGGCAAGGTTTTGAAGCCGATTCCACTGGATATCGCTCCTGGCGCAAGGACAACGACTGGCGCGGCCCGCGCAGCCCCGGTGCGCGCGTGCGCACCCAGGCGCCGCTGCCGCGCACGCCCGGGCGCAGGCGCAGCGACCACGCCCTGCGCCTGCTGCTGTCGCACATGGCCTTTCTGCACGCCCTGGACGCCGAGGACCGCCAGGCTCTGGCCGATCTGCCCGCGCCGCATGGCACCTTGTTCCTCTGGCTCGAAGACCAGTGGCATGAACGCGGCGTGCTGCCCTGGGCGCAACTGGGCCCCGCCCTGCAGGGCCATGCGTGCGAACCGCTGGCGCAGCGCATCATGACCGGCTCGCACGCGCAGACCGAGGGCGACGAGGCCGAACTGCGCGCCGAGCTGCAGGACCTGCTCGCGCGCATGCACATCGAAAACATCGAGCGCGAGCAGAACGCGCTGATCGCCGCCAGCGCCAGCGACCCGACGGCGCTGGCGCGCTACCGCCGGCTCGAGGAGCGCCGCCGGGAACTCAAGAACGGCCCACCCGCCGGCGGCGCGGCACAGGAAAACAAGCCGGCTTGACGGCTCTTGAAATTGGCGCTTTCGTTATAATGTACGGTTAGTCGGCAAGAGCGACAGCAGTACCTCCGGCCCGGGCAGCACACCAAAGACGGCGCACCACCGCGCCATGCCCACCTGTTTACCGCAAGGGCTGCACACCAAATGTTCGCCCAGACATCTTGCCCGCTGGCGGCGCGCCCCCAGGCAGCTGCAGCCAGCCACGCACGCTGACAGCCAGCGCGCTGCGCCCGTTTCGCGTGTTTTGATGTTTGACCTGTCCCGTTTTGACCTCGAGGAATTTCATGCCAGCTCGAAAGTCCGCCACGCCTGTCGCCGACAGCACCAGCAAGAAGAAGACCAAGGCCGCTGCCACGGAGCCCAGCGCCAAGAAGGCCGCCAAGGCAAGCGATGAAGCCGCCGAGAAAAAGCCGCTGAGCGGCGCGCGCGCCGGCAAGACCAGCGCTGCCAAGACCGCGGCCAAGACGCCTGCCGCCAAGAGCGCAGCGGCCAAGAAAACCACAACCAAGGACACCGCGGCCAAGAGCGCGGCGGGCAAGAGCGCGGCGGGCAAGAGCACCACCAAGAGCGAAACCGCCAAGCCGGCCAAGCCCGCCGCCAAGTCCAAGGGTCCCGCACGCCCCAAGGCCGCTGCCAAGGGCAAGGCCAAAGGCAAGTCCAAGGCCGAGCTCGACGACGACGCCGACCTGTCGGACATCGAGGCCGACCTGGAGGGTGAACCCGAGCCGGAAACCCCGCCGGCTGCCGAGACCGCGCCAGCCGAGAAGGTCAAGCCCCTGCGCATGAAGATCAGCAAGGCCAAGGAGCGGGCCTTGATGAAGGAATTCGGCCTGGATGAAACCATCCTGTCCGAAGAAGACATGGCCAAGCGCCGCGCCCAGCTCAAGAAGCTGATCACGCTGGGCAAGACGCGCGGCTACCTCACGCAGGGCGAAATTTCCGACCACCTGCCCGACAAGCTGGTGGACGCCGAAACCATGGAAGCCGTGGCCTCGCTGCTCAGCGACATGGGCGTGGCCATCTACGAGCAGACGCCCGACGCCGAGACGCTGTTCCAGAACAACGTGACGCCCACCGCCACCACCGTGGAAGAGGCCGAGGAAGAGGCCGAAGCAGCGCTGTCCACCGTGGACAGCGAGTTCGGCCGCACCACCGACCCGGTGCGCATGTACATGCGCGAGATGGGCACGGTGGAGCTGCTCACGCGCGAGGGCGAAATCGAGATCGCCAAGCGCATCGAGGGCGGCCTCATGGACATGATGGAAGCCATCAGCGCCAGTCCCGCCACCATCGCCGAAATCCTCAACATGGGCGAGGAAATCCGCGAAGGCAAGGTCATCATCAACACCATCGTGGACGGCTTTGCCGACCCCGAGGAAGCCGATGACTACGTCGCCGAGGAAGACTACGACGAGTACGACGACGAGGACGACGACGACGGCAAGGGCGGCTCCAAGGCCATGACGCGCCTGCTGGAAAAGCTCAAGAACGATGCGCTGGAGCGCTTTGACGAGCTGCGCGCACTGTTCGAGAAGATGCACAAGATCTACGACAAGGAAGGCTATGGCACGCCGGCCTACATGAAGGTACAGCGCGAGATCTCGACCAAGCTGATGACCATCCGCTTCACCGCCAAGACCATCGAAAAGCTCTGCGACATGGTGCGCGTGCAGGTGGACGACGTGCGCAAGAAGGAACGCGACCTGCGCCGCATCATCGTGGACAAGTGCGGCATGCCGCAGGAGACCTTCATCAAGGAGTTCCCGCCCAATCTGCTGAACCTGCGCTGGGTGGAAAAGCAGGCCGCCGCCGGCAAGCCCTGGAGCACCGTGCTCGAGCGCAACATCCCGCCGGTGCAGGAACTGCAGCAGGGCCTGATCGACCTGCAGACGCGCGTCGTCGTGCCGCTCACCGAGCTCAAGGCCATCCACAAGCGCATGAACGAAGGCGAGCGCTCCAGCCGCCACGCCAAGAAGGAAATGATCGAGGCCAACCTGCGCCTGGTCATCTCGATTGCCAAGAAGTACACCAACCGCGGGCTGCAGTTCCTCGACCTCATTCAAGAAGGCAACATCGGCCTGATGAAGGCGGTGGACAAGTTCGAATACCGCCGCGGCTACAAGTTCTCGACCTACGCCACCTGGTGGATCCGCCAGGCGATCACGCGCTCGATCGCCGACCAGGCGCGCACCATCCGCATCCCGGTGCACATGATCGAGACCATCAACAAGATGAACCGCATCTCGCGCCAGCACCTGCAGGAGTTCGGCTTCGAGCCCGACGCCAGCCTGCTGGCCGAGAAGATGGAGATCCCCGAGGACAAGATCCGCAAGATCATGAAGATCGCCAAGGAGCCGATCTCGATGGAAACGCCCATCGGGGACGACGACGACAGCCACCTGGGCGACTTCATCGAGGACCAGAACAACACCGCGCCGGTGGACGCCGCCATGCAGGCCGGCCTGCGCGACGTGGTCAAGGACATCCTGGACGGCCTCACCCCGCGCGAAGCCAAGGTGCTGCGCATGCGCTTCGGCATCGAGATGTCCACCGACCACACACTGGAGGAAGTGGGCAAGCAGTTCGACGTGACGCGCGAGCGCATCCGCCAGATCGAAGCCAAGGCGCTGCGCAAGCTCAAGCACCCCAGCCGCAGCGACAAGCTGCGCAGCTTCATCGATTCGCTGTAGGCGAAGCCACTGAGAGCGA
The DNA here is from genome assembly GCF_007954405.1 of Comamonas flocculans. Lineage (NCBI taxonomy): Bacteria > Pseudomonadati > Pseudomonadota > Betaproteobacteria > Burkholderiales > Comamonadaceae > Comamonas > Comamonas flocculans. The sequence continues at coordinate 334,135 of NZ_CP042344.1, forward strand.
AACGCCCCGGCAAACCACCGGGGCGTTTTTTTGCTCGTGCCCCGCCGGACGCAGGCGCACCGCCCGCAAGCACAAGCGCCGGCTGAGTGCCATTCGGGATAACCCCCCTGAAAACGCACGAAAACGGCGTGTGGCATCCGGAACAATCTGGGCTTCACCCCACGGATGCTTTTGCCAGGCGGCCTCCCACAAGGAAGCCGTCCCGGTCTTCAACATGCTTCGCTTCCTGCTCACGCGCCTGAGCCTGGTCGTGCCGACCTTCATCGGCATGACGCTGCTGGCCTTCATCCTGATCCGGCTCGTGCCCGGCGACCCGATAGAGACCCTGGCCGGAGAGCGCGGCATCGACGCCGAACGCCACGCGCAGCTGCTCAAGGACTACGGGCTCGACCGGCCGGTGCTGGTGCAGTACGGCATCTACATCGCGCGCGTGCTGCAGGGCGACCTGGGCAAGTCCATGATCACCCAGGCGCCCGTGCTCCAGGAGTTCGGGCAGCTCTTTCCGGCCACGGTGGAGCTGGCGCTGTGCGCCATCGTCTTTGCGCTGCTGGTGGGCATACCGGCGGGCATCGTCGCGGCGGTCAAGCGCAATTCCTGGCTGGACCACGGCGTCATGGGCGTGTCGCTCACCGGCTATTCCATGCCCATCTTCTGGTGGGGGCTGCTGCTGATCCTGCTGTTTTCGGTGCAGCTGGACCTGACGCCGGTGTCGGGGCGCATCTCGGTGCAGTACTTCATCGAGCCGACCACCGGCTTCTTCCTGATCGACACGCTGCTGGCCGACGAGCCCGGGGCCTTTGGCTCGGCGCTCGCCCATCTGGTGCTGCCGGCGATCGTGCTCGGCACCGTGCCGCTGGCGGTGATCGCGCGCATGACGCGCTCGGCCATGCTCGAGGTGCTGGGCGAGGACTACATCCGCACCGCCCGCGCCAAGGGCCTGTCCACGGTGCGGGTGGTAGGCGTGCATGCGCTGCGCAACGCGCTGATCCCGGTGGTGACCATCATCGGGCTGCAGGTGGGCGTGCTGTTCACCGGCGCCATCCTCACCGAGACGATCTTCTCCTGGCCCGGCGTGGGCAAGTGGCTGATCGAGGCCATCAGCCGGCGCGACTACCCGGTGCTGCAGGGCGGCATCCTGCTGCTGGGCACGGTGGTCATGGCGGTCAACCTGCTGGTGGACATCACCTACGGCATCATCAACCCGCGCGTGCGCCACCAGAAATGAAGACCGGCACTTCCACCCTGGGCGCCAGCGCCAACCTGTCGACCGAGCCGGTGGCCGAGCCGCCGGGCCCGGTGCGCGAGTTCTGGGCCTACTTCAGCGCCAGCCGCGGCGCGGTGGCGGGCCTGCTGATCGTGCTGGGCGTGCTGCTGCTGGCCGCCTTCGCGCCCTGGATCGCGCCCTATGCGCCCAACCAGACCAACCCGGACGTGTTCCTGATCCCGCCGGCCTGGCAGGAGGGCGGCAGCTGGGCCCACATCCTGGGCACGGACGCGATCGGGCGCGACATCCTCTCGCGGCTGATCCACGGCTCGCGCCTGTCGCTGGCCATCGGCCTGGCGGTGGTGGCGCTGTCGGTGCTCGTGGGCACGGTGCTGGGGCTGCTGGCGGGGTATTTCCGCGGCGTCTTCGAGATCGCGGTGATGCGCCTGATGGACATCATCCTGACCCTGCCCAGCCTGCTGCTGGCCATCGTCGTCGTGGCCATCCTCGGGCCCGGCCTGGTCAACGCGATGCTGGCGGTGGCCATCACGGTGCTGCCGCACTATGTGCGCATCACGCGCGCGGCGGTGATTGCCGAGACCTCGCGCGACTACGTCACCGCGGCGCGCATGGGCGGCGCGGGGCATGCGCGCACCATGTTCCGCGAGGTGCTGCCCAACTGCGCGGCGCCGCTGATCGTGCAGGCATCGCTGGGTATTTCCTCGGCCATTCTGGATGCGGCGGCGCTGGGCTTCCTCGGCCTGGGCGCGCAGCCGCCCGCGCCCGAATGGGGCACCATGCTGGCCGATGCGCGCGAATTCGTCATGCGCGCCTGGTGGGTGGTGACCTTCCCCGGCGTGGCCATCCTGGTCACGGTGCTGGCCTTCAACCTGCTGGGCGACGGCCTGCGCGACGCGCTGGACCCCAAGCTCAAACGCTAGGCGCTGCCTGGCACAGCCGCTCAAGGCAAGGCGCGCAAGACCCATGGCATTGTTGGAAATCGAAAACCTCTCGGTGCAGTTCCCCTCGCACCGGGGCCGCATGCAGGCGGTGGAGGGCGTGAGCCTGCATGTGGATGCGGGCGAGGTGCTGGGCATCGTCGGCGAATCGGGCTCGGGCAAGAGCGTCACCATGATGGCGCTGATGGGGCTGGTCGCCTACCCTGGGCGCGTGACGGCCGATCGCCTGGTGTTCGACGGGCACGACCTGCTCAAGCTCTCCGAGCACGAGCGCCGGCGCCTCACCGGCAAGCATTTGTCGATGATCTTTCAGGACGCGACCACCAGCCTCAACCCCTGCTTCACCGTCGGCTACCAGCTGGCCGAAACCCTGAAGTTGCACCTGGGGCTGGACCGCGCGGGGGCGCGCAGGCGCTCGATCGAGCTGCTTGAACAAGTGGGCATCCCCGCGCCCGAAAGGCGCCTGGCGGCCTACCCGCACCAGCTCTCGGGCGGCATGAGCCAGCGCGTGATGATCGCCATGGCGATCGCCTGCAACCCCAAGCTCCTGATTGCCGACGAGCCGACCACGGCACTGGACGTGACCATCCAGGCGCAGATCCTGGACCTGCTGCGCGAGCTGCAGCGCAGCAGCCGCATGGCGCTGGTGCTGATCACCCACGACATGGGCGTGGTGCGCGAGATGGCGCAGCGCGTGGCGGTGATGTACGCCGGGCAGGTGATGGAAGAGCAAAGCGCCGAGCGCCTGTTCGACGACCCGCGCCACCCCTATACCGAAGCGCTGATGACGGCGTTGCCCGAGCGCAACCTCGGGCGCGCGCGCCTGGCCACCATCCCCGGCATGGTGCCGGGCCTGAACGACCGCCCCGGCGGCTGCCTGTTCGCGCCGCGCTGCCGCTACGCCCAGCCCGAATGCCAGAACCGCCCCCTGCTGCGCCCGCTGCAGGGCGGTGCGGTGCGCTGCCATTTCGAGCTGGCCGAACTGCACGCGCGCTTTCCGGCCGCGGCGCAGGAGGGCGTGGCATGAACGCAGCCGCAAGCGCGACGCAGGGCGCCGGCACGGGCGCGGTGATCGAGGCGCACCGGCTGCAGCGCATCTACCAGATTCCCCAGGGCCTGCTGCGCCCGCCGGCGCGCCTGCATGCGGTGAGCGACGTGTCCTTTTCCATCCAGCCGGGCAAGACGCTCGCGGTGGTGGGCGAGTCGGGCTGCGGCAAGTCCACGCTGGCGCGCATGGTCACGCTGATCGAGCCGCCCACCTCGGGCACGCTGGCGCTGGGCGGCATGGACGCGGTGCATGCCGGCCCCGAAGAGCGCCGCAAGCTGCGCCAGATGGTGCAGCTGGTGTTCCAGAACCCCTATGGCTCGCTGAACCCGCGCAAGCGCATAGGCCAGATCCTGGAGGCACTGCTGCAGATCAACACCCGCCTGGGCGCGGCCGAACGCCGTGACGCGGCGCGCGCCATGCTCGCGCGCGTGGGCCTGCGCCCCGAGCACTACGAGCGCTACCCGCACATGTTCTCGGGCGGCCAGCGCCAGCGCATCGCGATCGCCCGCGCGCTGATGCTGCAGCCGCGCCTGGTGGTGGCCGACGAGCCGGTGTCAGCGCTGGACGTCTCCATCCAGGCCCAGGTGCTGAACCTGCTGGCGGACCTGCAGCGCGAGCTGGGCCTGGCCTATCTGTTCATCTCGCACGACCTGGGCGTGGTGCGCCACATCGCCGACGAGGTACTGGTGATGTACCTGGGCCATACGGTGGAGCACGGCAGCAAGGAGGCCATCTTCGAGCGCCCGCGCCACCCCTACACCCAGGCGCTGCTGGCGGCCACGCCGGGGCTGGCGGGCGGCGGACGGCGGCGCATCGTGCTCAAGGGCGAGCTGCCCTCGCCGCTGAACCCGCCCGCGGGCTGCGTGTTTTCCACGCGCTGCGCCTGGGCCACCGACCGCTGCCGCGCCGAACGCCCGCCGCAGCAAACCTTCGACGGGCGCCAGGTGGCGTGTTTCGAAGCACAGAACATCGCCGCCGCGACCGGGGATGAACCCTGATATTGAGCCCCCACCGCATCCGCTAGGATGCCCCGCCGGGAGCGCAGTCCACAAGCTGCCACCCGTTCTTCCATGGGCGTGATCCGCCCGTTCTTTTTTCTGGAGACCTCTGCATGATCTTCCGCCCCCTGCCCCCTGCACGGCGCTCGCGCACGGCGCTGCTGTGCGCCCTGGCCCTGCCGGCTCTGATGGCCCTGACGCCGGCCGCCGCCAAGACGCTGGTGTACTGCTCCGAAGGCAGCCCAGAGAACTTCGCGCCCAGTCTGAACACCACCGGCACCTCGTTCGACGTGATCGCCGCGGTCTACGACCCCATCGTGCAGTTCGAGCGTGGCGGCACCAAGGTCGTGCCCGCGCTGGCCGAGAAATGGACCATCTCGGACGACGGCCTGGTCTACACCTTCCATCTGCGCAAGGGCGTGAAGTGGCACGCCAGCAAGAGCTACAAGCCCACGCGCGACTTCAACGCCGACGACGTGCTGTTCTCCATCGAGCGCCAGTGGAAGGAAGACAACCCCTACTTCAAGGTGACGAGTTCCAACCACTCCTATTTCAACGACATGGGCATGCCCAAGCTGCTCAAGTCGGTGGAGAAGGTGGACGACCACACCGTGCGCTTCACGCTGAACGCGCCCGAAGCGCCCTTCCTGGCCAACCTGGCGATGCAGTACGCCACCATCCAGTCCAAGGAATACGCCGACGCGATGCTCAAGGCCGGCACGCCCGAGAAGATCGACCAGGACCCGATAGGCACCGGCGCCTTCCAGCTGCAGCAGTACCAGAAGGACGCCATCATCCGCTTCAAGGCCTTCGACCAGTACTGGGCCGGCAAGTCCAAGCTGGACAACCTGGTGTTCTCCATCACCCCTGACGCCTCGGTGCGCTGGGCCAAGCTGCAAAAGGGCGAATGCCACGTCATGCCCTACCCCAACCCGGCCGACCTGGACGCGATGCGCAAGGACGCCAACGTCACCGTGATGGAGCAGCCCGGCCTGAACATCGGCTACCTGGCCTACAACAACCAGAAGAAGCCGTTTGACGACGTGCGCGTGCGCAAGGCCTTCAACATGGCGATGAACAAGAAGGCCATCGTGGACGCGGTGTATCTGTCCACGGGCGTGCCGGCCACCAACCCGATTCCGCCCACCCAGTGGTCCTACAACAACGCCATCAAGGACGACCCCTACGACCCCGAAGCCGCCAAGAAGCTGCTGGCCGAGGCGGGCTTTCCCAACGGCATGGACACCGACATCTGGGCCATGCCGGTGCAGCGCCCCTACAACCCCAACGCCAAGCGCATCGCCGAGCTGATGCAGGCCGACCTGGCCAAGATCGGCGTGAAGGCCGAGATCAAGAGCTACGAGTGGGGCGAATACCGCAAGCGCATGCAAAACGGCGAGCACCAGACCGGCATGCTGGGCTGGACCGGCGACAACGGCGACCCGGACAACTTCCTGGCCAACCTGCTGGGCTGCGAGTCGGCCAAGACCAACGGCTCCAACGTCGCCAAGTTCTGCAACGAGGAGTTCGAAGCGCTGGTGCAGAAGGCCAAGAAGACCACCGACGTGGCCGAGCGCACCAAGCTCTACGAGCAGGCGCAGGTGATCTTCAAGGAGCAGGCGCCCTGGTTCACCATCGCCCACGCGGTGCAACTCAAGCCCGTGCGCAAGGAAGTGGTGGACTTCAAGCTCAGCCCCTTCGGCCGCCACGACTTCTACGGCGTGAGCATGAAGTAAACCCCGCGCACGCCTGAAGCCGCAGCCCGCCCCATGGCGGGCTGTTTTTTTTTGCGGCTCGCCATGCACCGGCCGCCCCGCAGGCACCGGGGATAATCGGCCGGCCATGCACAACATCGTGATCCTCATCTCCGGCACCGGCTCCAACATGGCCGCCATCGTGCAGGCCGCCGAACGCGAACGCTGGCACGAGCAGCCCGGCGCGCGCGTGGCCGCGGTCATCAGCAACCGCGCCGATGCCCAAGGCCTGGCCTTCGCGCGCGAGCGCGGCATCGCCACCGCGGTGCTGGAGCACGGCGGCTTTGCCACGCGCGAAGCCTTCGACGCCGAGCTGGCCGCGCTGATCGACCGCCACGCGCCGGCGCTGGTGGTGCTGGCCGGCTTCATGCGCATCCTGAGCGCCGGCTTCGTCGCGCGCTATGCCGGGCGGCTGCTGAACATCCACCCCTCGCTGCTGCCGGCCTTCACCGGGCTGCACACCCACCAGCGCGCGATCGACGCGGGCTGCCGCTTCGCCGGCTGCACCGTGCACCAGGTGACGGCCGAGCTGGACGTGGGCCCCATCGTCGAGCAGGCGGTGGTGCCCATTCTTGCGGGCGACGACGCGGCCACCCTGGCCGCGCGCGTGCTCAGCCAGGAGCACCTGGTTTATCCGCGCGCCATCGTGCGCGTGTTATCAAAGCAATAGCTGCCAGCGCTTGCGGGGCAAGCGCAAAACCCGTATTTGAATGAGATTCCATGCACCCACAAGCTCTGCTTGAAGCCTGCGCCGCGCTGCTGCGCGAGGTCTTGCGCTTCGAGCACCCGGCCGACGCCGTGGTCTCGCGCCATTTCCGCGCCCAGCGCCAGTTCGGCCCGCGCGAGCGCGCCACGCTGGCCGAGACCACCTACGCCGTGCTGCGGCGCAAGCTGCTCTACGAGCGCCTGGCGCGCAGCGGCTCAGGAGCGCGCGAGCGGCGCCTGGCCATCCTCGGCTTTGCCGGCGCGCGCGGTTTTCTGGACGGCGCGCTCTCGGCTCAGGAAAAGGGCTGGCTGCACGACTGCGACGCGGTGGCGCCGCAAGAGCTGTTCGAGCCCGAGCGCCACAACCTGCCCGCCTGGCTGGCCGAGCGCCTCAAGGCCCAGCTGGGCGCGGACTTCTGGCCGCTGGCCGAGGGCCTGTTGCAGCCCGCGCCGCTTGATCTGCGCGTCAATATTTTGAAGGCAAAACGGCCGCAAACGCAGGCCCAGCTTGCGCAAGCAGCTATTGAATCGGAAGAAACCCCCTACTCCCCCTGGGGCCTGCGCGTGCGGGGCAAGCCGGCCATCAACCGGCTGGAACTGTTCACCAGCGGCGCCATCGAGGTGCAGGACGAAGGCTCGCAACTGCTGGCGCTGCTGCTGGACGCCCGGCGCGGCGAGATGGTGACCGACTTTTGCGCCGGCGCCGGCGGCAAGACCCTGGCCATAGGCGCAAGCATGCGCAGCACCGGGCGCCTGTATGCGCTGGACGTATCGGCCCACCGGCTGGACGCGCTGAAACCGCGCCTGGCGCGCTCGGGCCTGTCCAACGTGCACCCCGCGGCCATCGCGCATGAGCGCGACGAACGCATCAAGCGCCTGGCCGGCAAGATGGACCGCGTGCTGGTGGACGCGCCCTGCTCGGGCCTGGGCACGCTCAGGCGCAACCCCGACCTGAAATGGCGCCAGTCGCCCCAGAGCGTGCAGGAACTCACCGTCAAGCAGCAGGCCATCCTGCAGAGCGCCGCGCGGCTGGTCAAGCCGGGCGGGCGGCTCATCTACGCCACCTGCAGCCTGCTGGCCGAAGAGAACGAGGCAATTGCCGAGGCCTTCGGCGCGCAGCAGCGCGACTTCGTGCCGCTGCCCGCCGGCCAAGTGCTGGCGGACCTGAAGCTGCAGCAGGCCGCGAGCCTGTGCGCGGGCGGCAGCGATGGCCAGCGCTACCTGCGCCTGTGGCCGCACCGCCACCAGACCGATGGCTTCTTTGCCGCCGTGTGGCAGCGGCGCTGAGAGCCTGTTCACGCCCCGGGCCCCGGCCCGCTACTGCCCGGGCCCGGCCTTGCCCGCCGCCGCATTGCGCGCGCGCAGCTCCCTGAGCTTCTCGCCGATCTTCAGCTCCAGCCCGCGCGCCACCGGCTGGTAGAAGCCGGGCGGCGCCATGCCCTCGGGCAGATAGCTCTCGCCCGCGGCAAATCCGTCCTCCTCATCGTGCGCGTAGCGGTAGCCCTTGCCGTAGTCGAGCTGCTTCATCAGCCTGGTCGGGGCGTTCCTCAGGTGCAGCGGCACGGGCCGCGTGCCGTCCTTCTCGACCAAGGCGCGCGCCCGCTTGTAGGCCACGTAGCCCGCGTTGCTCTTGGGCGCCACCGCCAGATAGAGCACGGCCTGGGCGAGCGCCAGCTCGCCCTCGGGGCTGCCCAGGCGCTCGTAGGTCTGCGCAGCCTCGTTGGTGATTTGCATCGCGCGCGGGTCCGCCAGGCCGACGTCCTCCCAGGCCATGCGCACGATGCGCCGCGCCAGGTAGCGCGGGTCCACCCCGCCGTCGAGCATGCGCACCAGCCAGTACAGCGCCGCATCGGGGTCCGAGCCGCGCACCGATTTGTGCAGCGCGCTGATGGTGTCGTAGAACTGCTCGCCGCCCTTGTCGTAGCGGCGCATCTGCTGGCCCAGCACCTGCACCAGCCAGGCATCGGTGATGCGCTCCACCCTGGCCTGCGCGGCCGTGACGGCCAGTTGCTCCAGCGTGTTCAGCAGGCGCCGGGCGTCGCCGTCGGCATAGGCCACCAGGCGTTCGATTGCATCGTTTTCGATAGCTGGCAGCGCTTGCTGTGCCTGCGCGCGAACCACTATTTCCTTCAAATCCTCGGGGGTGAGCGGCTGCAGCACATACACCGTGGCGCGCGAAAGCAGCGCGCCATTCACCTCGAACGAGGGGTTCTCCGTCGTCGCCCCGACAAAGGTGAACAGGCCGCTTTCCACGTGCGGCAAAAACGCGTCCTGCTGGCTCTTGTTGAAGCGGTGCACCTCGTCGACGAAGACGATGGTGCGCTGGTGCATCAGGCCGTCCAGCGCCGCCTGCGCCCGCTCCACCGCGTCGCGGATGTCCTTCACGCCGCCCAGCACCGCGCTGATGCTGATGAACTGCGCATCGAACGCCTGCGCCATCAGCCGCGCGATCGTGGTCTTGCCCGTGCCCGGCGGCCCCCAGAGGATGCACGAATGCGGCTGGCCCGACTCGAAGGCCAGGCGCAGCGGCTTGCCCGGGCCCAGCACCTGCTGCTGGCCCACGACTTCGTCGAGCGAGCGCGGGCGCAGGCGCTCCGCGAGCGGCGCATGGGGGCTTGCCGGGGTCATGACTGCTTGGGTGGCCAGTGGTGGTAATGGCGATGGTAGCGGCGCGCCCGCGCCGGCGCGCCGGACAATGCGCGCATGGCTTCCCAAAGAACGCTGAACGCGCTGCTGCGCGAGATCCGCGCCTGCACCGTCTGCGCGCCCTTTCTGCCCCTGGGCCCGCGCCCCGTGCTGCAGGCCGGCCACGGCGCGCGCATCCTGCTGGCCAGCCAGGCCCCGGGCATCAAGGTGCATGAAAGCGGCGTGCCGTTCGATGACGCCAGCGGGCGGCGCCTGCGCCAGTGGCTGGGCATCGGCGAGACGGACTTCTACGACCCGGGCAAGGTCGCGATCGTGCCCATCGGCTTCTGCTACCCGGGCCGCGCGGCCCACGGCTCGGGCGACGCCCCGCCCCGCCCGGAATGCGCGCCGCTGTGGCGCCGGCGCGTGCTCGACCAATTGCCGCAGATCGAACTCACGGTGCTGATCGGCCAGTACGCGCTTGCCTGGCACCTGCCGGAGGCGCGCCGCCTCGGCGTGACCCAGGCGGTGCAGCAGTGGCAGCGCTGGTGGCCGCACACCCTGGTGCTGCCGCACCCGAGCGGGCGCAACAATGGCTGGCTCAAGCACAACCCGTGGTTCGAGGCCGAGCTGCTGCCCACGCTGAGGCAGCGGGTGGCGCAGTTGCTATGAAAGTGGCTGCTGGATTATGAACAAAAACCGGCTCCAGCCATTGCCTGGCTTGCGCTTGCAGCTCTGGTTTTTGCTCACACTCCCGCTGGGGGAGGACTGGGGTGAGTGCCGGCTGCGCTTCCTCTGCGCAGGCTCTCGCCGGCTGGAAGCGGCGTTGCAACTTCTCCAGCGCCGCAGGCCCCCACCCCTGCCCTCCCCCAGAGGGGGAGGGAGCAAATCAGGTACGCAGTCGGATACAGGCCCTCAGCCCAGCAAATCCAGGCACTGCATTGGCCGTTCGATCACCGCCTGCGCGCCCCACTGGAGCGCCTGCGCGCCCGGCCCCAGGTAGCCGTAGAGCGCGGCCACGGTGCGCATGCCCGCCGCATGGCCGGCCACCACGTCGCGCTCGTCGTCGCCCACGTAGATGCACTCCGCCGGACTCAGGCCCAGGCGCCGGCAGGCTTCGAGCAGCGAGGCCGGATGCGGCTTGAGGTGCGCCGTGGTGTCGCCGCTCACCAGGCAGCTACTGCTGGCAAACAGCGGCATGCGTGCGGCGATGAGGCGGGTGAAGCGCTCGTGCTTGTTCGTCACCACGCCCCAGCGCAGGCCGCGCGCGCACAGCGCGTCCACCAGCGGCTGCACGCCATCGAACACCTCGGTGCTGTCGTGGATGCAGGCCTCGTAGCGGTCGAGGAATTCGTCGCGCAGCGCGGCAAACCCGGGCTGTTCGGGCGTCACGCCGAAGGCCACGCCCAGCATGCCGCGCGCACCCATGCCGGCGACCGCGCGGTAGCTGGCCACGCCCAGCGGCGCCAGGCCGCGGGCCAGGCGCATCTGCTCGGCCGCGGCGCCCAGGTCCGGGGCGCTGTCGATCAGCGTGCCGTCCAGATCGAACAGCACCGCGCGCACGCCCGCAAACACGGCGCTGCTCATGCCGCCGGCCGCTGGGTGGCAAACAGGTAGTTCACGCTGGTGTCGGCATCGAGCCAGTAGCGCCGCGTGAGCGGGTTGTATTGCATGCCGCGCGTGTGGCGCAGGTCCAGGTCCGCGGCGCGGCAGGCGGCGGCCAGCTCCGCCGGGGTGATGAACTTGTTCCATTCGTGCGTGCCGCGCGGCAGCAGCTTCAGCACGTACTCCGCCCCGACGATGGCAAAGGCGAAGGACTTGGGGTTGCGGTTGATGGTGGAAAAGAACACCCAGCCGCCGGGGCGCACCAGGCGCGCGCAGGCGGCGACGACCGAGGCCGGGTCGGGCACGTGCTCGAGCATCTCCATGCAGGTGACGACGTCGAAGGCCGCCGGGCTTTCCTGCGCCAGCGCCTCGGCGCTGACTTCACGGTAAGTCAGATTGGCCACCCCGGCCTCCAGCGCGTGCAGCTGGGCCACGCGCAGCGGCTTGCTGGCCAGGTCGATGCCGGTGACCTGCGCGGCCTTGCGCGCCATGGCCTCGGCCAGGATGCCGCCGCCGCAGCCCACGTCCAGCACCTGCTTGCCGGCCAGCGCGGCAATGCCGTCGATCCAGGCCAGGCGCAGCGGGTTGATCTGGTGCAGCGGGCGAAACTCCCCTTCGGCGTCCCACCAGCGGTGGGCCAGTTCGGAAAATTTCTCGAGTTCTGCCGGGTCGGCATTCACGGGCGTGGTCATGGCGGGGATTGTCGCCGCTTCACGCGCAGGGCGTGTGTTTCGGGCTGGCGCGCACACGGGCGCGGCGCAAGCATTAAAATAAGCGGCTTTTTCCAATAAAACAGTCGCCCGGCAGCATCCAAAGCAAGCTCAACCAAACGTGCTCAGGGTGTCTGTTTCATTCCGAGCGCGACCGGGCGACCCGAACTCTTTTCGGAGAACCCCTTGCTTTCGTCTCTCAAGCACACCTTCCCGCCCGCCGTCCTGGCGCTGGCCGACGGAACGGTCTTCCAGGGCAACTCGATCGGTGCCAGCGGCTGCACCAGCGGTGAAGTGGTGTTCAACACCGCGATGACCGGCTATCAGGAGATTCTGACCGACCCGAGCTACTGCCGCCAGATCGTCACGCTGACCTATCCACACATCGGCAACTACGGCACCAACGAGGAAGACAACGAATCCGCCCAGGTGCACGCCGCGGGCCTGGTGATCAAGGACCTGCCGCTGCTGGCGAGCAACTGGCGCATGCAGCAGAGCCTGCCCGCCTACCTGCGCCAGCGCGAGACCGTGGCGATTGCCAACATCGACACCCGGCGCCTGACGCGCCATCTGCGCGAGCATGGCGCGCAGAACGGCGCCATCCTTGCGCTGGCCGAGGGCGAAACTCTCACGCCGGAGCGCATCGAAAGCGCGCTTGCCGCCGCCCGCGCGGTGCCCGACATGAGCGGCATGGACCTGGCCAAGGTGGTCAGCACGCGCGAAAGCTACCAGTGGAGCGAAACCAAGTGGCAGCCCGGCAAGGGCTATGGGAGCCTCACCGAGCCGCGCTTTCGCGTGGTGGCCTACGACTTCGGCATCAAGCGCAACATCCTGCGCCTGCTCGCTGAACGCGGCTGCAGCGTGACCGTGGTACCGGCCCAGACCCCGGCCGCCCAGGTGCTGGCGATGAAGCCCGACGGCATCTTCCTGTCCAACGGCCCCGGCGACCCCGCAGCCTGCGATTACGCGGTGGCCGCGGTCAAGGAGATCATGGCCGGCAACATCCCCACCTTCGGCATCTGCCTGGGCCACCAGATCATGGCGCTGGCCAGCGGCGCGAAGACGTTCAAGATGACGCACGGCCACCACGGCGCCAACCATCCGGTCAAGGACCTGGAGAGCGGGCGCGTGGCCATCACCAGCCAGAACCACGGCTTTGCGGTCGACATGAAGGACCTGCCCGGGAGCCTGAGCGCCACCCACGTGAGCCTGTTCGACGGCACGCTGCAGGGCATGCAGTGCCGGGGCAAGCCGATGTTCAGCTTCCAGGGCCACCCCGAAGCCTCGCCCGGCCTGCACGACGTGGACTACCTGTTCGACCGCTTTGCCAGCCTGATGCAGGCGGCACAGGCCCAGTGACGCCGCGCCGCGCAGTCCCGGCATGAAACTCTTCAGCTTTCCCCAGGCCATGCTGGAAAAGGCGATCGCCCGGCGCCTGCTCACGCTCGAGGCGCCGCAGCGCGCCTGGTTCAATGAACGCTGGCAGCAAAAGCCCTACAAGAAGGCCTTCATCGAGCGCAAGGCCATGCCGCTGGTCACGCTGGTGGCCAAGGGCAAGACCTGGGACGACGCCACCTTCGACGAGACGCTGCAGGCCTGGGACGTGCAGTTCCACGAAGCCGAAGCCGCGGTGCTGCGCCCCCTCGTCGAGGGCGACGGCCTGCTGCAGCTGATGCAGAAGAACCTGCCGCCCGAGCGCGCGGACAAACTGCTCGCCCGCCTGGCCCAGCGCCCCGCCGGCGCCCCGCAAACCCGTTAGACCAAGAACACCATGCCCAAACGTACAGACCTCAAGACCATCCTCATCATCGGCGCCGGCCCCATCATCATCGGCCAGGCCTGCGAGTTCGACTACTCCGGCGTGCAGGCCTGCAAGGCGCTGCGCGAGGAGGGCTACCGCGTGGTGCTGATCAACAGCAACCCCGCGACCATCATGACCGACCCGGCCACGGCCGACGTCACCTACATCGAGCCCATCACCTGGCAGACGGTCGAGAAGATCATCGCCAAGGAGCGCCCCGACGCCATCCTGCCCACCATGGGCGGGCAGACGGCGCTCAACTGCGCGCTCGACCTGTGGCGCAACGGCGTGCTCAACAAATACCGCGTCGAGTTGATCGGCGCGCGCCCCGAGGCCATCGACAAGGCCGAGGACCGGCTCAAGTTCAAGGACGCGATGACGCGCATCGGGCTGGAGTCCGCACGCTCAGGGATAGCCCACAGCATGGACGACGCCTGGGGCGTGCAGCGCAAGGTCGGCTTTCCAGCCGTGATCCGCCCCAGCTTCACGCTCGGCGGCACGGGCGGGGGCATTGCCTACAACCCCGAGGAATTCGAGACCATCTGCAAGCGCGGTCTGGAGGCCTCGCCGACGCACGAGCTGCTCATCGAAGAGTCGCTGCTCGGCTGGAAAGAGTTCGAGATGGAAGTGGTGCGCGACCACGCGGACAACTGCATCATCGTCTGCTCGATCGAGAACCTCGACCCCATGGGCGTGCACACGGGCGATTCGATCACCGTCGCGCCGGCGCAGACGCTCACCGACAAGGAATACCAGGTGATGCGCGACGCGAGCATCGCCATCCTGCGCGAGATCGGCGTGGATACCGGCGGCTCCAACGTGCAGTTCGCGGTGGACCCCAAGACCGGGCGCCAGATCGTGATCGAGATGAATCCGCGCGTCAGCCGCTCCTCAGCGCTGGCCTCCAAGGCCACGGGCTTCCCGATCGCCAAGGTCGCGGCCAAGCTGGCCGTCGGCTACACGCTCGACGAACTCAGGAACGACATCACCGGCGGCATCACGCCGGCCTCCTTCGAGCCCTCGATCGACTACGTGGTCACCAAGGTGCCGCGCTTTGCCTTCGAGAAATTCCCCGCCGCCGACAGCCATCTCACCACGCAGATGAAGAGCGTGGGCGAAGTCATGGCGATAGGGCGCACCTTTCAGGAGTCCTTCCAGAAGGCGCTGCGCGGCCTGGAAGTGGGCGTGGACGGCATGAACGAGAAGACGCAGGACCGCGAGCTGCTCGAAAAAGAACTCGGCGCGCCCGGCCCCGAGCGCATCTGGTACGTGGGCGATGCCTTTGCCATGGGCCTGTCGCTTGCCGAGGTGCACCAGCTCACCAAGATCGATCCGTGGTTCCTCGCCCAGATCGAGCAGATCGTGCAGATCGAGCTCGACGTGGACAAACACACCGAGCAGCACGGCGAGCAGGCCGTTGCAAAGCTATCAAAAGAAGAGCTGCTGGCGCTCAAGAGCAAAGGCTTTTCCGACAGAAGGCTGGCCAAGCTGCTGAAGACCAGCGAAAAGGCCGTGCGCGAGGCGCGCCACGCCGCTGGCGTGCGGCCGGTGTACAAGCGCGTCGATACCTGCGCCGGTGAATTCCCCACCAGCACCGCCTACATGTACTCGAGCTACGACGAGGAATGCGAGGCCGAGCCCACGAACAAGAAAAAGATCATGGTGCTGGGCGGCGGCCCCAACCGCATCGGCCAGGGCATAGAGTTCGACTACTGCTGCGTGCACGCGGCCCTCGCCATGCGCGAGGACGGCTACGAGACCATCATGGTCAACTGCAACCCCGAGACCGTCTCCACCGACTACGACACGTCGGACCGCCTGTACTTCGAGCCGCTCACGCTCGAAGACGTGCTGGAGATCGTGGACAAGGAAAAGCCCACCGGCGTGATCGTGCAGTACGGCGGGCAGACGCCGCTGAAGCTGGCGCTGGCGCTGGCCGCCGAGGGTGTGCCCATCATCGGCACCAGCCCCGACATGATCGACGCGGCCGAAGACCGCGAGCGCTTCCAGCACCTGCTGCAGAAGCTGGGCCTGCGCCAGCCGCCCAACGCCACCGCACGCACCGAGGAAGAAGCGCTGCAGAAGGCCGCCGACCTGGGCTACCCGCTGGTGGTGCGCCCCAGCTACGTGCTGGGCGGTCGCGCGATGGAGATCGTGCACGAGCAGGCAAGTCTTGAGCGCTACATGCGCGAAGCCGTGAAGGTGAGCAACGACTCGCCCGTGCTGCTCGACCGCTTCCTCTCCGACGCCATCGAGTGCGACGTGGACGCGGTGCGCGACAGCGACGGCAAGGTTTACATCGGCGGCGTGATGGAGCACATCGAGCAGGCCGGCGTGCACTCGGGCGACTCGGCCTGCTCACTGCCGCCCTACTACCTCAAGGCCGCCACCGTGGCCGAGCTCAAGCGCCAGACCGCCGCCATGGCCGAAGGGCTGAACGTGGTCGGCCTGATGAACGTGCAGTTCGCCATCCAGGAACAGGCGCAGGACGACGGCAGCACGAAGGACGTGATCTACGTGCTGGAGGTCAACCCGCGCGCCAGCCGCACCGTGCCCTTCGTCAGCAAGGCCACCGGCGTGCAACTGGCCAAGGTGGCCGCGCGCTGCATGGTGGGCGACACGCTGGCCACGCAAGGCATCCATGAGGAGCCCAAACTGCCCTACTTCTGCGTGAAGGAGGCGGTCTTCCCCTTCGTCAAGTTCCCCGGCGTGGACACCATCCTCGGCCCGGAAATGAAATCCACCGGCGAAGTCATGGGCGTGGGCAAGACCTTCGGCGAGGCCTACATCAAGGCCGAGATCGGCGCGGGCGAGCGCCTGCCGCACCCGCCCAAGGCAGGTGAAACCATCGGCAAGGTCTTCCTCACGGTGAAGAACCACGACAAGCCGCAGGCCGTCGAGATCGCGCGCAGCCTGGCCGCGATGGGCTTCAGCCTGATCGCCACGCGCGGCACGGCAGCGGCCATCACCGCCGCCGGCATCGCCTGCGAGACGGTGAACAAGGTCACCGAAGGCCGCCCGCACGTGGTGGACATGATCAAGAACGGCGAGATCAGCCTGGTCATCAACACCGTGGAAGAGCGGCGCAACGCGATTGCCGACAGCCGCGCCATCCGCACCAGCGCCCTGGCCAACCGCGTGCCCACCGTCACCACCATCTTTGGTGCGGAGGCGGCGGTGGAAGGCATCAGGAGCGTGGGTCAACTCGGCGTGATTTCGGTGCAGGAGATGCACGCGCAGCTGGCCTGACCGGCCGCGCGCCAGTCACACAAACGCCGCCCCCGGGGCGGCGTTTTCTTTGTGCGGCCGCTCGGCCTGAAAACGGCAGTTGGAGGCGCTCGCCAGCAGGTGAACCACGCCGAAGCCAACAAACTCAAGGTCAACAGTACCTGGTTGGCACCCACCGACGGTCAACTGCCGTTTTCAGGCTCAGGCCAGCCAGCGGATCTCGCCCGTGGCCACGTCGTGCATGGCGCCGGCGATCTTGAGCTCGCCCGCGCCCACGCGCGCGGCCAGCACCTCGGAGCCCATGAGGCGCGCCATCGCGTCCTGCACGTTGCGCTCGGCCACGCGCTGCACCAGTGCCGCGTCCTTCGAACTGGGCACGCCCTCGTACTTGAGCGCGGTGAGCGCCGGGCGTATCTGCGCCAGCAGCCCGGTCAGATGGCCGAGCCTGGCGTCGTCCACAGCGCCCTTGACCGCGCCGCATTCGGTGTGCCCCAGCACCACGATGGCCCGCGCGCCGGCAAGCTGGGTGGCAAATTCCAGGCTGCCCAGGATGTCGTCGTTGACGATGTTGCCGGCCACGCGCGCGGCGAAGATGTCGCCCACGCGCTGGTCGAACACCAGCTCGGGCGGCACGCGGCTATCGATGCAGCCCACCACCGCGGCAAACGGCGCCTGCCCTCCGGCGGTCTGGCGCACCTGCTGCATCAGGTCGCAATGCACGCCCTTGCCCGCGACGAAGCGCGCATTGCCCTCCCGCAGGCGCTGCAGGGCGGCGGCGGGCGTGGTCTGCGCCTGGCTCTCGCGCGTGAACACCGCGCAGGCGCCCTCGGCCAGGGCGGAAGTGGCAAGGCCGGTGGCGGACAGTGCCGCAAGGCCTTGCAGCAGGTGGCGGCGGTCCCTGTTGATGGGCATGGGGTCTCCTTGGAGAGTGTGGACATGCGCGGGGCATGCAAGCGCGCAACCCTAACGGCCTTGTGGTCTTGTCGCAATAGGGGCTTGCCAGGCCCGCCCGCCGCGTGGCGCCGCCCTATCATGGCCGCCATGCTGATGACCCGCTCGGCCAAGGTGCTCATGAGCGCCACGCTGGCGCTGTTTGCCGCGCTGGTGGCCTTCAACAACCTCACCGACTACGGCGCCAACTTCGCCTTCGTGCGCCACGTGCTGGCCATGGACACGATCTTCCCCGGCAGCAGCGCCCGCTGGCGCGCGATCGACACGCCGCTCCTGTGGCATGCGGCCTATCTCCTGATCATCGCGCTGGAGCTGCTCACCGCCGCGCTGCTCGCGCGCGGTGCCTGGGCCATGTGGCGCGCGCGGCATGCCGGCGCGCGCGAGTTCACGCGGGCGCGGCAATGGGCGATGGCGGGTTGCCTGGCCGGCTTCATGCTGTGGTTCGGCGGCTTCATGGTGGTGGGCGGCGAATGGTTCCTGATGTGGCAGTCGCACGAATGGAACGGCCAGGCCTCGGCCTTTCGCTTCTGCATCACGCTGCTGGCGCTGGCCATCTTCCTGAACCAGCCCGAGTCCGAACCCGAAGCCGGCGCCTGAGCGGCCCTGCTGCAACCCGGGCCGAAGCCGTACACAATGTAGCGAACACCCGGTGGTGGCCCATGCATGACCTGACCAGACTCCTTGATCCCCTGAACCGGCGCGCCCTGCTGCGCCTGGGCCTGCTGGCCGGCGCAGGCCTGGCGCTGCCGGCGCTCGCGGCCCTGCCCCCCATGCAGGCGCAGGAGGCCGCCAGCGGCTGCTGGTACGTGCAAGGCCTGTCGGAGATGGGTTCGGGCGAGAACCAGAACTTCATCTCCAACGCCGGCTTCATCGTCACCAGCACCAGCGTGGTGGTGGTCGATGCGCTGGGCTCGCCCGCACTCGCGCAGCGGCTGGTGGCGCAGATCCGCAAGCTCACGCCCAAGCCGATCTCGCACGTGGTCCTGACCCACTACCACGCGGACCACATCTACGGCCTGCAGGTGTTCAAGGCGCTGGGCGCGCACGTCATCGCGCAGCAGCAGGGGCGCGAATACCTGTATTCGGACACCGCGCGCCTGCGCCTGCAGGCATCGCGCACCGAGCTCGCACCCTGGATCGACGAAGACACCCGCCTGGTGGCGGCGGACCAGTGGATAGACGGCCCCACCAGGCTGAGCGTGGGCGACACCGAGGTCGAGATCATCCCCGTCGGCCCGGCGCACACGCCCGACGACCTGGTGGTGTGGCTGCCGGCGCGCAAGGTGCTGTATTCGGGCGACCTGGTGTTTCGCGGGCGCATCCCCTACGTGGGCGAGGCCGACAGCGGGCACTGGATCAAGGCGCTCGACGAGCTGCTCAAGCTCGGCGCGCAGGTGGTCATCCCCGGCCACGGCGCGATCTCGCACGACGCGCGCAAGGACATGCAGTTCACCCGCGACTACCTGGCCTACCTGCGCAAGGCCATGGGCCAGGCGGCGCAGGACATGACGCCCTTCGACGAGGCCTACCAGGCCACCGACTGGAGCCAGTATGAGCACATGCCGCTGTTTGGCGCCGCCAACCGCATGAACGCCTACAACACCTACATCCTGATGGAGCGCGAAGCCCAATGAGCCCCGGCGCGCACCCCGCCCTGCCCGGCACGCGCCGGCGCCTGCTGGCGGCGCTGGCCGCGCTCGGCGCAGCCGGCATGGCGGCGGGCGCCAGCGCATGGGCGGCCGGGCGCCAGCTGCCACTGGCCAGCGCGCTCGCGCACGAGATCGACGCCGCGCTCGCGCGCGGCCAGCCGCTGGTGGTCATGGTCAGCCTGCACGGCTGCCCCTTCTGCGAAGTGGTGCGCAACAACTACCTCGCGCCGATGCGCGAGCGCGAAGGCCTGCCGGTGGTGCAGGTCAACATGCACGATGCGCAGGCGCTGCGCGACGCCCAGGGGCACGAGAGCAGCCACGATGCGCAGGTGCGCGCCTGGGGCGTGAGCGTTGCGCCCACGCTGCTGTTTCTCGGCCAGGGCGGTCAAGAGCTGGCGCCGCGCCTGGCGGGTGGGGACAACGACTTCTACTCCGCCCTGCTGGACCGCCGGCTGGAGACGGCACGCGCCGCCATTTCAAGGTAAAAAACGGCCATGACGCATATGCACCAAGCGCTAGCAGCTAGCAATTCAATAGTATTCAAGGCAGCCGCCACAGCGCTCCGGCTGGCCGCCCTGCTCGCGCCCGCGCTGCTGGTGGCCGCCCCTGCCTTCGCGCAGACGCCCGAAGCCTTCAAGGGCGCCAACCCGCACGAGGGCGAGGCCCTGGTGAAAGACCGCCAGTGCGACAGCTGCCACGCCCAGAAATGGGGCAACGACGGCCGAGACATCTACCGCCCCGGCAAGCTCATCCGCGACGTGGCGCAGCTGCGCAAGCAGGTGAGCCAGTGCAACACCGGGCTGAACCTGAACCTCTTTCCCGAAGAAGAAACCGACATCGCCGCCTGGCTCAACCAGTCCTACTACCACTTCAAGTAGGACGCAAGCGCCGCGATCAAGCGCGGGACAGATCCAAGGGTTAGCCCCAAGCAGGACGGCGTTGAACCATGTTTAAATAAGCCGGTACGAATATCTTGCAAGCAGCCCCATGACAGATATCGAGCTTCAACCGGCACCCGCCAGCATGACCCGGGGCAGCGTGCGCAAGGCACCGGAAAACTTCCTCGCCAGCGCCGACATCCGCGCCATCCAGGTGGGCGGCGCGGGCGCCGGGCGGCGCGGCTTCCTGCGCGACGTCTTCGCCGCCGCTCTGGCGGGCGGCGCGGCCACCCAGGCGCTGGCGCAGCCCGCCGCGGCCGCGGGCGAAGGCGATCCAGCCATCCTCAAGCTGCCCCGGCACAGCACGAGTCTGGGCCAGCCCGTCGCCGCCCACCCCTACGGCCAGCCGTCCAGATATGAAGGCAACGTGCAGCGCCGCCAGAGCCCGGGCCTGACGCAGACCAACCAGGCCTCGGTCTCGTTCGCGCCCATCCAGTCGCTGCTGGGCATCGTCACGCCCAACGGCCTGCACTTCGAGCGTCACCACCAGGGCTGGTGGGACATCGACCCGCAGCAGCACCGCTTCATGGTCAACGGCCTGGTCAAGACCCCCAAGGTCTTCACCATGGACGACCTGATGCGCCTGCCCGCGGTCTCGCGCTTTCACTTCATCGAATGCGGCGCCAACACCGGCATGAACTGGGGCAACGTCGCCGTGCCCACGGTGCAGTACACGCACGGCATGCTCTCGTGCTGCGAATACACCGGCGTGCCGCTCATCACGCTGCTGGAGATGGCCGGCGCCGACCTCAAGAAGGGCAGGTTCATCCTGGCCGAGGGCGCGGACGGCTCCAGCATGACGCGCACCATCCCGATCGAGCTCGTCAAGAGCGGCGAGGTGCTCGTCGCCTGGGGCCAGAACGGCGAGATGCTGCGCCCCGAGAACGGCTACCCGCTGCGCCTGGTGGTGCCCGGCGTGCAGGGCGTGAGCTGGGTCAAATACCTGCGCCGCGTGGAACTGGGCGACCAGCCCTGGGCGACCAAGGACGAGGCGGTGCACTACATCGACCTCATGCCCGATGGCCAGCACCGCCAGTACACCAGCATCCAGGAGTGCAAGAGCGTGATCAGCACGCCCTCGGGCGGCCAGGTGCTGCTGGGCACGGGCTTCTACAACATCACGGGCCTGGCCTGGTCGGGGCGCGGCAAGATCAAGCGCGTGGACGTGTCGGTGGACGGCGGGCGCAACTGGCGCAGCGCGCGGCTGGAAACGCCGGTGCTCGACAAGTGCCTCACGCGCTTCAACATCGACTGGGTCTGGGACGGCAAGCCCGCCATCGTGCAAAGCCGTTCGATGGATGAAACCGGCTACGTGCAACCCACCTACAAGCAACTGCGCGCGGTGCGCGGTTCGCGCTCCATCTACCACAACAACGCCATCCAGTCCTGGCTGGTGCAGGAAAACGGCGAGGTGAAGAATGTCCAGCTTGCGTGACGCCCTCGCCGCCGGCCTGCTGGCGGCCACCCTCGCCCTGCCCGCCTGGTCCCAGGGCAAGTTCCCGAACATCGGGCGCGACGCCACCCCGGCAGAAGTGGCCGCCTGGGACATCGACGTGCGCCCCGACCTGCAGGGCCTGCCTGCGGGCAGCGGCTCAGTGGACGACGGGCAAGACCTGTGGGAGGCGCGCTGCGCCACCTGCCACGGCATCTTTGGCGAATCCAACGCGGTGTTCAACCCGCTGGTGGGCGGCACTTCGGCGGACGACATCAAGAGCGGGCACGTGGCCAACCTGCAGCGCCCGGACTACCCGGGGCGCACCACCTTCATGAAGGTGCCTACCCTGTCCACGCTCTGGGACTACATCCGCCGCGCCATGCCCTGGGACAACCCCAAGTCGCTCTCGACCAACGAGGTCTATGCGGCCACCGCCTACCTGCTGCACCTGGCGGACATCGTGCCGGCCGACTTCGTGCTCTCGGACAAGAACATGGCCGAGGTGCAGCAGAAGCTGCCCAACCGCAAGGGCATGACCACGCAGCACGCCCTGTGGCCGGGCAACGAGTTCGGCGCCGGCAAGCTCAAGCCCGACACCCAGGCCAGCGCCTGCATGAAGGACTGCGGCCCCGCGCCCACCATCAGCTCCGAACTGCCCGGGCATGCGCGCAACGTCTGGGGCAATCTGCGCGAACAAAACCGCACCGTCGGCCCGCAGCGCGGCGCCGACACCACCCGGCCCGAAGGCAAGCTGGGCGACGCGGCCGGCCCGGTCAAGGTGGTCGGCCCGGCGGGCGAGGACAGCCCGCACGCCCGCGCCATCGCGCTCACCCAGCAACTGGGCTGCACCGGCTGCCACAACATGCAGGGCAAGCTGGTCGGGCCATCGTTTGCCGACATCGCGCAGAAGTACGCGGGCAAGACCGACTACCTGCAAAGCAAGATCCGTGCGGGCGGCTCGGGCGTCTGGGGCGACACCCCCATGCCGCCGCAGGACGCGCCGGCCGCGGACATCAAGGTGATCGCCGAATGGCTGGCTGCAGGGGGCGGCAAGTAGGCGCAGAATGCGGCCCTCGGCGTTTATTTATATAGAACCAGATCTTTTAACAGGCCCACTAATATCCAATTCTTTGAAGGAGAAGACAAGATGCAAACCCGCAGGCAAACCCTGAAGCAGAGCGCAGCCGTCGCGGCGCTGGCTGCCGGCTCCGGCCTTCTGCCGCAAAGCGCGCTGGCGGCCTTCAACAAGGCGGCCTTTGAAGTCAATGGCGTGAACGGCGCGCTCAAGGCCCTGGGCGTGAGCGGCGACCCCGTGGCCAGCGGCGACGTCACCCTCACCGCACCGGACATCGCGGAAAACGGCGCCGTCGTGCCCTTCGCCCTGTCCACCAAGCTGCCTGACGTCAAGCAGCTGGTGCTGCTGGTCGAGAAGAACCCCTTCGCGCTGGCCGCCGTGTTCGACGTCACGCCCGAGGTGGAAGCCAACTTCGCCACGCGCAGCAAGATGGGCGAGACCTCCGACGTCTATGCGGTGGCCATCACCAAGGACAACAAGGCCTACTTCGCGAAGAAGGAAGTCAAGGTCACCCTCGGCGGCTGCGGCGGCTGATGGGGCAGGCCAGACCACGTAATCAAGCTATCGATCAAGGAGCATAGACATGGGTGACCCGATGCGGATTCGCGCGCAGGCCAAGGACGGCAACGTCCTGGTGCGCATACTGATGGCCCACGAGATGGAGTCCGGCCAGCGCAAGGACTCCTCCGGCAACAAGATTCCCGCCTGGTGGATCCAGGAGGTGACGGCCAAGCTCAACGACAAGCAGGTCTTCTCCTGCGAATGGGGCCCGGCCATTTCCAAGAACCCCTTCCTGCAGTTCACCGTCAAGGGCGGCAAGGCCGGCGACAAGATCAGCATCACCTGGAAGGACAGCAAGGGCGACACGCGCACCGACGAGGCCACGGTCTCCTGAAGGCCCCGCGCCCTCCTGCCGGCGCCGCCGCGCTGCAGCTTCGCCGCCCTGCCCGCCGGGGTCGGCGCCTTGGAGGGGCCCGCGGCCCCTCACCTTTCGAAGAAAAGCAATGAGAGACAAGCCATGAAACTCGCCAAACTGACCCTGCTTGCGATGGCGGTGGGCTGGACCTGCGCCGCCACGCTGGCGCATGCCCAGAAGACCACCACCCAGGCCATAGACGAATACCGTGAAATGCTGCAGGACGGCAACCCCGCCGAACTGTATGAAATGAAGGGCGAAGAGCTCTGGAAGAAGGTCCGCGGCCCGAAGAACGCCTCGCTGCAGCAATGCGACCTGGGCCTGGGCGCGGGCGTCACCAAGGGCGTGTTCGTGCAGCTGCCGCGCTATTTTGCTGACACCAACCAGGTGCAGGACCTGGAGTCGCGCCTGGTCACCTGCATGAGCACGCTGCAGGGCATAGACCCCAAGGAAGTGGTCAACGGCCAGTGGGGCAAGGGCGAGCGCGCCAACGTCACCGCGCTGGCCACCTGGGTGGCGGCGCAGTCCAAGGGCATGAAGTTCAACCTGCCCCAGACCCACCCGCAAGAGCGCGTGGCCTATGAGCTGGGCAAGCGCGCCTTCTTTCAGCGCGGCGGCTCGCACGACTTTGCCTGCGCCACCTGCCATGGCGAAGACGACAAGCGCATCCGCCTGCAAGACCTGCCCAAGCTGACCGGCAACCCGGGCGACGGCGTGGGCTTTGCCGCCTGGCCGGCCTACCGCGTCTCCAACGGCCAGATGTGGACCATGCAGCACCGCCTGAACGACTGCTACCGCCAGCAGCGCTTTCCCGAACCCGGCTACGCCAGCCCCATCACCGTGGCGCTGGGCGTGTACATGGGCGTGAACGCCAAGGGCGCCGCTTCGGCCGTGCCCGCCATCAAGCGCTGAACCGGAGACCACACACATGAAGCCAAGCCAAGCCCTCATCACCGCGGCCAGCGTCCTGGCGCTTGCTACCCTCGCCGGCTGCGCCGGCAGCAACGGCGCCGCAAACAGCACGCCCAGCGCCGCCGAACTGGACGCCATGGCCCAGCAAATGGTGCAGCAGAGCTTTCACGACAAGGGCATCGTCAAGGTCAGCGAAGCGCTGGCGACCGACGCCACGCTGAAGGCCTGCAACCAGGCCGACGTCAGCGGCACGCCGCTGGACGCCGCCACCATGCGCGCGCTCGAAGCGGAAAACTTCAAGACCATCCAGTGGCCGGCCGACGGCAAATACCTGGGCGACTGGAAGTCCGGCGAGAAGATCGCCCAAAGCGGGCGCGGGCGCACCTGGACGGACAAGGCCGACGCCGCCAACGGCGGCAACTGCTACAACTGCCACCAGATCACCAAGGAAGAAATCTCCTACGGCACCATAGGCCCCAGCCTCTACCACTACGCCCAGGCCAAGGGCGTGAGCGACCCCGGCAGCCCGCAGGCGCAGGAAATGGTCAGGTACACCTGGGGCAAGATCTGGAACAGCAAGGCCTACAACGCCTGCTCCAACATGCCGCGCGCCGGGCACAAGGGCATCCTCACCCAGAAGCAGGTGGCCGACATCGTGGCGCTGCTGCTGGACCCCAAGTCTCCCGTGAACCGATAAGCAGGCCTTGCGCCGCAAGCGGCCCTGGCCGCGATGGATGGGGGTGAAGCACCACCCCCGCCATCGCCGCCAGGGCCGTTCTCTTTGCCTGAAGGACCCCACCATGAACCTCACCAAACGCGAATTCCTGCAAGTCCTGGGTGCCGCCAGCGCCGCCGGCATGGGCCTGGGCAGCTACAGCCATGCGAGCGCCGCCAGCGCCGCCGAGGGCCTGTACGACATCCCGAAGTTCGGCAAGGTCTCGCTCTTGCACATGACCGACTGCCACGCGCAGCTCAAACCCATCCATTTTCGCGAGCCCAGCGTGAACCTGGGCCTGGGCGACATGAAGGGCCGCCTGCCCCACCTGGTGGGCGAGCACCTGCTCAAGGCCGTGGGCGTGAAAAGCGGCACGCCCACCGCGCACGCCCTGACCTACCTGGACTTCGACCACGCGGCCGAACGCTACGGCAAGGTGGGCGGCTTTGCCCACCTGGCCACCCTGGTCAAGCGCCTGCGCGCCAGCCGCCCAGGCGCGCTGCTGCTCGACGGCGGCGACACCTGGCAAGGCAGCGCCACGGCGCTGTGGACCAAGGGCCAGGACATGGTGGACGCCTGCAAGCTGCTGGGCGTGGACATCATGACCGGCCACTGGGAATTCACCTACGGCATGGAGCGCGTCAAGGAGATCATCGACAAGGACCTCGCAGGCAAGACCGAATTCCTCGCGCAGAACGTCAAGACCACCGACTTCGGCGACCCCGTGTTCAAGCCCTGGACGATGCGCGAGATCAACGGCGTGCCCGTGGCCATCATCGGCCAGGCCTTCCCCTACACGCCGATCGCCAACCCGCGCTACATGGTGGCCGACTGGGAATTCGGCATCCAGGACGAGCACCTGCAGGAAATGGTCGATGAGGCGCGCGCCAAAGGCGCCAAGCTCGTCGTCGTGCTGAGCCACAACGGCATGGACGTGGACCTGAAGATGGCCAGCCGCGTCACCGGCGTGGACGCCATCCTGGGCGGCCACACCCACGACGGCATGCCCGTGCCCACCATCGTCAAGAACCCGTCGGGCCAGACCATCGTCACCAACGCGGGCAGCAACGGCAAGTTCCTCGGCGTGATCGACTTTGACGTAAAGGACGGCAAGCTGGCCGACTTCCGCTACCGGCTGCTGCCCATCTTTGCCAACATGCTGCCGGCGGACAAGGAAATGGACGCGCTCATCACCAAGATCCGCGCGCCCTACGAAGCCAAGCTGGCCGAACAACTCGCCGTCACCGAAGGCCTGCTGTACCGCCGCGGCAACTTCAACGGCACGGGCGACCAGCTCATCGTCGATGCGCTGATGGAGGTGCAAGGCGCGGACCTGGCCTTCTCGCCGGGTTTCCGCTGGGGCACCACGCTGCTGCCCGGCCAGGCCATCACGCGCGAATGGCTGATGGACATGACCGCCACCACCTACAGCTACGCCACCCTGACCGAAATGAAGGGCGAGATGATCAAGACCGTGCTGGAAGACGTGGCCGACAACCTGTTCAACCCCGACCCCTACTACCAGCAGGGCGGCGACATGGTGCGCGTGGGGGGCCTGGCCTACGCCTGCGACCCGACGGCCGACATGGGCCAGCGCATCAGCGACATGCGCCTGAAGGGCGAGCTGATCGACCCGAACAAAACCTACAAGGTGGCCGGCTGGGCCCCCGTGGCCGAAGAAGCCGCCAAGGCCGGCAACCCCATGGTCTGGGACCAGGTCGAGCAATGGCTGAAGGCGCGCGGCGGCAAGGTGGCGCCGCGCAAGCTCAATGCGCCCAGGCTGACGGGGGGGCTGCCCAATCCGGGTTACGCGGAGGGCTGAACACCTGTCGATGCCTTGCGATTACAAGGCATCGAGAGGGCTCAACACGCCCCGCCCGCCCTTGTTGAGCACATGCGTGTAGATCATCGTCGTACTCACATCCGCGTGGCCCAGCAGCTCTTGCACCGTGCGGATGTCGTAGCCCGATTGCAGCAAATGCGTGGCGAATGAATGGCGCAGCACGTGCGGTGACACCGGCTTGACCATCTGCGCCCGCTTGGCCGCCTCGCGCACCGCACGCTGCACCGATTCGGGGTAGACGTGGTGGCGCCGCTCCAGCGGTTCTCCCGTGCGCGCATCCGGGCGCGGATCGATCGAACGCACCGGTGATGGAAACACCCACTGCCAGGCCCAGACCTTGTCCACATTCGGGTACTTCACCGCCAGCGCATGCGGCAAATACACCCGCCCCAGCCCCGTTTCCAAATCCTTCTCGTGCAGCGCCCGCGCCTTGCACAACTGCGCCTGCAACGGCTCAATCAGGTTTTCGGGCAGCACCGTCACCCTGTCCTTGTCACCCTTGCCCTCGCGGATCACGATCTCGCGCCGCGCGAATTCCACGTCCTTCACGCGCAGGCGCAGCGCCTCCATCAGCCGCATGCCCGTGCCGTAGAGCAACTGTGCGATCAGTCCCGTCGTGCCATCCATGTGCATCAACAGCAGCCGCACCTCGGCGGGCGTGAGCACCACCGGCAGCCGACGCGGTCTTTTCGCCTGCACCACCTCATCGAGCCAGGGCAACTCGACAGCCAGCACCTGTCGGTAGAGGTAGAGGATTGCCGCCTTCGCCTGGTTCTGCGTGGAGGCCGACACCTGCCTATCCACCGCCAGATGGCTCAGGAATTCCTCCACTTCCCGTGCGCCCATCTCTTGCGGATGGCGCTTGTTGTGATACAGAATGAAACGGCGCACCCAATCCAGATAGGCCTGCTCGGTGCGGATGCTGTAGTGGCGAGTGCGCAGGTGAATGCGCATGCGCTCCAGCAGCTTGGGCGGCTTGGGGGCGGCCGTAGAGCCGTCGGGCGGAGGGAAGCTTGATGCATCCATCCGCAAAATTTTAGGTTTGCCTAAATGATCGAGAAATCCGGGTTTACGAGGGGATGGGCGGGTGTTGCGACATGTTATTGTTCAAGAGGGCACTTGTTGAGTGCCGTCTAATTCCAGTTAGTCCCATCAACCGTTTTATGCGCGCAGCCACTTGTTCCGGCGCTCTGCCCTGTTCCAAAGGTTTTCAAGCCTTTTTGGCATCCAGCGCTTGTGTAGCAAGCGCCACCAGCTATCGTTCTTGCAGCACTGCGCCGCTTTCGTGGCCCAGCGCTTTTTCGTGGGCTGCGCCCTTCTTCAAGTCCGGTCGCTCCCTTTTGGCCTTCGGGTCTAACCCGGCGTTCAAGCCGACCCGCCTACGGCGGGCGGCTTACCTTGGGCGTTAGGCATCATGGGTGAATTTTTCCCTGCACAAGTTTTCAAGCAGCTGTCCCACGCTCGCGCGGTGATCGAGCGCCATCTGGCTGCGACACTGGACACAATCCACCTGTTCGGATCTGCGATCGATGGAGGGCTGAAGCCGGACAGCGACATAGACTTGCTCGTGACCGTCAGCGCCGCACCTAACGATTCGCTCCGGCAGGCGCTAATGCTCGATTTGCTGAAAGTCTCATCACCGCCAGGCGATGGCGGAACATGGCGACCGCTGGAGCTAACTGTTGTCGCTCGAAGCGAAGTAGTGCCTTGGCGCTATCCGGCGCGGCGTGAGCTTCAGTTCGGTGAGTGGCTCCGCCACGACATCCTTTCCGGAACGTTCGAGCCTGCCGTTCTGGATCACGATCTTGCGATTTTGCTGACCAAGGCGAGGCAACACAGCCTTGCGCTTCTAGGCCCATCCGCAGCCACGTTTTTCGAGCCGGTGCCGAAGGAGCATTTCTCCAAGGCGCTTTTCGACACTATTGCCCAGTGGAATGCAGAGTCGGATTGGAAGGGTGACGAGCGGAACGTCGTTCTTGCTCTTGCTCGCATTTGGTACAGCGCTTCAACTGGTCTCATTGCTCCTAAGGACGTTGCTGCCGCATGGGTATCGGAGCGTTTGCCTGCCGAGCATCGGCCCCTCATCTGCAAGGCACGCGCGGCGTACCTGGGTAGCGAGGACGACGACCTAGCAATGCGCGTCGAAGAGACGGCCGCGTTCGTTCGATATGCCAAAGCAACGATTGAGAGAATCTTGCGTTGAGCGGCATGTGCGAAAAGTGCATCGACCCGCGCCGAGGGCATCTGATGCCTAACTCGGCGTTCAAGCGGACGGGCTGCGCCCGCCGCTCAACTATGCGTTAGATGCACTAAGCACATAATTGCTCACAGCCAAACTATCAGGTCAAGTCTGCTTTTATTATTTTTAAGCGTGCATAATAAGCCCTACACAAATTGGGAGATATATCATGAAAGGCTGGCTTTTTCTTGTTATCGCAATAGTTGGCGAAGTAATCGCAACATCCGCATTAAAATCTAGCGAGGGCTTTACTAAGCTTGCCCCTTCCGCCGTTGTCATAATCGGTTATGGCATCGCATTTTATTTTCTTTCTCTGGTTCTGAAATCCATCCCTGTCGGTGTTGCTTATGCAGTCTGGTCGGGACTCGGCGTCGTCATAATTACAGCCATTGCCTGGTTGCTTCATGGGCAAAAGCTTGATGCGTGGGGCTTTGTAGGTATGGGGCTCATAATTGCTGCCTTTTTGCTCGCCCGATCCCCATCGTGGAAGTCGCTGCGGAGGCCGACGCCATGGTGACGGTGTTCGGCATTCTGAATCTCACCGAGGACTCCTTCTTCGATGAGAGCCGGCGGCTAGACCCCGCCGGCGCTGTCACCGCGGCGATCGAAATGCTGCGAGTCGGATCAGACGTCGTGGATGTCGGACCGGCCGCCAGCCATCCGGACGCGAGGCCTGTATCGCCGGCCGATGAGATCAGACGTATTGCGCCGCTCTTAGACGCCCTGTCCGATCAGATGCACCGTGTTTCAATCGACAGCTTCCAACCGGAAACCCAGCGCTATGCGCTCAAGCGCGGCGTGGGCTACCTGAACGATATCCAAGGATTTCCTGACCCTGCGCTCTATCCCGATATTGCTGAGGCGGACTGCAGGCTGGTGGTTATGCACTCAGCGCAGCGGGATGGCATCGCCACCCGCACCGGTCACCTTCGACCCGAAGACGCGCTCGACGAGATTGTGCGGTTCTTCGAGGCGCGGGTTTCCGCCTTGCGACGGAGCGGGGTCGCTGCCGACCGGCTCATCCTCGATCCGGGGATGGGATTTTTCTTGAGCCCCGCACCGGAAACATCGCTGCACGTGCTGTCGAACCTTCAAAAGCTGAAGTCGGCGTTGGGGCTTCCGCTATTGGTCTCGGTGTCGCGGAAATCCTTCTTGGGCGCCACCGTTGGCCTTCCTGTAAAGGATCTGGGTCCAGCGAGCCTTGCGGCGGAACTTCACGCGATCGGCAATGGCGCTGACTACGTCCGCACCCACGCGCCTGGAGATCTGCGAAGCGCAATCACCTTCTCGGAAACCCTCGCGAAATTTCGCAGTCGCGACGCCAGAGACCGAGGGTTAGATCATGCCTAGCATTCACCTTCCGGCCGCCCGCTAGCGGACCCTGGTCAGGTTCCGCGAAGGTGGGCGCAGACATGCTGGGCTCGTCAGGATCAAACTGCACTATGAGGCGGCGGTTCATACCGCGCCAGGGGAGCGAATGGACAGCGAGGAGCCTCCGAACGTTCGGGTCGCCTGCTCGGGTGATATCGACGAGGTTAGGGCTCATGTTGCTAGATGCGCTGCTCGCCCAGGTTCAGAGGATTGTGGTCGCGCCTCGCTGGGAGTACCCGGATGCGCCCGGATCGGCGCACGTGCCAGATCTGGCCTCACAGCTTACGCCGGAAGACTTTGTGGCACTGCGCGCCACGACTGCCGGCAGCTTCATCCTAGATCTGCTTGAGTCCTTCGAGGTTGCCTTAAACGACGATTGGTTGCCCTTCGAGCTTGCTGGCCTGCCTCTACCGCTGGCCAGAGAGTTCTTGAGGCAGCTTGGCGCTTACATTCGGGAGCACCACCAACTGGTTCCCCTTGAGCAGGCGCGCACCATGCATCGGGCGCTCGTGGAGCAAGTAGCATGAGCCCTAACAATTCGTCCAAGCCGACGCCGCTTCGCGGCGCGGCTTAACTCAGGTGTTAGAAGGTAATTGTTCATGAGCTCAAAAAAAGTATTTGGTGTGCTTTTGACAGAACAGGCTTGGAATGAACTGGGTTCTGCATTGGAGCCATACACAAGTACAGGCTCGTTGGGTCGGTACATCTACTGCGAAGAAGTTAAAACAGGTGGTCAATATTTTGTTATGGTAGCTACCTGCAAAAATACCGATGGAAGCTCATTTACCGCTGAATTAGCTATTCATCACCATTTCGTAAAAATGTTTATTTCCGGCAATGAGAAAACAGAAATTGGATTCATAAAATAAATGAGCTTAGTTTCTAACCCATTGCTCAAGCCGACCCGCCTACGGCGGGCGGCTTATCTTGCTCGTTAGATTGAAAGATATCATGCGTTACTTTTTTCTCCTGTTGTTTGCGCTGTTCCTTTCTGTCGCCCAAGCCCATACGTACAAATGTAAAGACAAAAACGGAAACTGGACAGAGCAAGCATGTCCAGATTATGAGCAGCGAAAACAAGAAGAAATCAACAAGCTTTCCAAGCAAATCGAAATGAAAAATTGGGAGCCTCGGATTGGCATGTCTGCTAGTGAGGTTAGCCAAGTTATAAAGTCCGATCAATGCCGTTCCACGAAGGCGTATAAGTGGTGCGGCCCATTTAAAATCAATGCCACCAAAACCGCAAGAGGCACAAGAGAGCAATGGGTGTTTACTAATTACAACGGAATGCCTCTCTGGTATTTGTATTTTGATAATGGTATTTTAGTCACCATTCAAGATTAATGTTCCAACTATTCGTCCCAGCCGACCGCCTACGGCGGCGGATGAACTCAAGGCGTTAGTCCATATGAAACCCATCACTGTTGGCGAGTTGTTGCACTGGTCGTACGCAAACCTCGCAATGGCGCACTCAGCTGTCACTACCCAGGCGGAAGGCTACGGGCGCACGCACTTTATGGTTAGGGCTCGTCTGTATAAAGGACTTAACGCCGGAACTATGAGTATCGGCCCACTCGCTGACGATGAACGTCTCAAGATGGTCTTGCCACAGGCCTGCTGCTATTGCGGCAGTCGAGAGCATCTTTCCGCGGATCACCTCATTCCTACAAAGAAGGGCGGCGCTAACACTGGAGACAATCTCGTCTGGGCATGCAGAAAATGTAATAGCTCAAAGGGTGCTACCGATGCACTCGAATGGTTGGCTCAAAGGAAGCAGTTTCCACCGTTGCTACTGCTCCGGCGATATCTGAAACTTGCAATCGAGTTGTGCCGCGAGCGAGGGTTAATGAATACGCCATTGGAGAATACCTTCGAGGTGCCGTTCTCGCTTACTGCTGTGCCCTTATCATATCCAAAGCCAAGTCAGCTCACACTTTGGGTCGCGAATGTGGCCTAACATTTCGTCGCAGCCGACCGCCTGCGGCGGCGGCTGAACTCAGGGCGTTGGGCGCCACATTTACAGTCAGCTCTGGGGGGAGATTTATGGCAACAGATCAGCGATCCATCTTCGTGGCGTATGCCTATACCTTGTATGACCGTCGCGACTACCGCAAAGTCTTTACATCTCTTGAAAAGGCGTTTGGTGTCAAGTTCATCTTCGCCGACGAGAAGATCACCAACATGCACATCATGCAGAAGATCATCTCGTACATCCAAGCAGCGGATTTCTCCATTTACGACATCAGTGGCTGGAATCCGAATGTCACTCTGGAGCTCGGAATCGGGATGATGAGTCAGAAGGACTGGTACATCCTTGTGAATCCGGACAAGACTCCGAATCAGGAAGTACCGAGCGACATCAAGGGAATCGACCGAATTCAGTACACCAGCTTCTCAGATCTCGAGGATCGCTTGGCGGCGTTATTGAGCCAACGGTACTCAAAGGTCGAACGGCAGTCTCTCGACCAATACATCGAATCTCTACAGGCCACCGTGGTTGAGCTGCTCGCGGGAAATCCTGGCCTCACGATGGCTGACATATCGAAATTTCTTCAACTAAATCTGCAACTCACTCAAGCCGTTGTTCTTCCTCTTGCGGCCGCGGGAAAGATCGAGAGTCGAGGGATCAAACGCTGGACCAAGTACTACATTCAAGGCCAAGCTCCTGATCCCGCCTGACGCCCAACCCTTCCTTCCAGCGGACGCCTTCGGCGCCGCTGAAGTCAAACGTTAGATGTCGCATCCCGCCCAATCCATCCTCGAGCTCGCGGCCACCATGGCGCAAGCCCGCCAAGTCGTTGACTGCGACAACGACCGGGACTACACCAAGGTGCGCGAGATCTGGGCCAGAGAGCCGCAGCGCAGCCTGCAGCCCGAAGCCATCCGGGATCCGGCCGACTACGCGGGGCAAGAACGCCTGGGTATCCCCTGCACGCAGACCGACTTGCCCGCCAAGAAGCAGGCGGCGCGGGTGTAGCAACGGTGTCAACTGCTGCCGACGCTGACCCAGGTGCGCTGGCTGTACCTGGTGTCCCGCGTGCCGCAGCCTCTCTGTGAATGGCTGCAGCCCTTTCTGCGGTCTCATTCCAGCGTCTTTCCGCGCCCAAGCTGCAAGTCCAACTGGCGGGTGATGACCGGCGGCCACCCGAGCAGCGCGAGCAGGTGCGGCTGCGCAACAACGCGGTCACCCTGCAATTGCCCGGCACCGCCGCCCATGCCCAGGTCGTGGTGCCGGACGAGGACGTCGTGGTCTTTGGCGTGGCCGTGCAGCACCAGCCCCACCCGGCGGGCGCGGACGTGTGGATGCACTACGGCGCGCTGGCCGACATCACCGCGTGGGCGCAGTTTCTGGACAGTGCGCTCGACACGATGGCGCAGGCCCTGGGCGCGGCGCAGACCGCCACGCGCTGAGCTGGGCGGCGCGGGCGGCGGCGGGCACAATCGACAGCATCGTGCCCTGCGGGGCACCTGGCATGGCGGAGGGCAGATCTCATGGTGCTGGTGGTCTTTGGTGCGCTGATCATGGCGCTGGGGGTGTTCTGCGGCGCGGTGCTGGCGCTGGCGCCGCTGGGCCTGGGCCCGGCAGCGGCGGACATGGCGCTGTGGGCACTGTTTCCGCTGCTGTCCGTCACCGGCTTTGTGCTGCTGGCGATGGCCGGGCGCTCGGGCCAGGTGCGCAACTTCACCTTTGCCGCGGGCTGCGTGCTGCTGGCGCTGGCACTGGCGGCCGTGGCGGGCATAGTGCTCTCGGCCATGGCGCTGTTCACGCCCGTGGCCAGCACGGCGCCGCTGTGGTACGTGCTGGCGGTGGCGGGGCTGCTGGGCATTGCGGCGACCGCGGCCGGGCATTCCGCGCAGCGGCGCTGACCGGGCGCGGCCGCGGCGCTGCGGGACCGTGCTTGCGCATGGCTTTCATCAAAAAATAGAGCTGTCAGCGCTTGCCAGCAAAGCGTTTGGGGCACTTTTCATTCAGATTTTCAAGGGCTGGGCAAGACCGCTGCCGGCCTGCGGGCACGAGGCGGTTGCCGGCATGGCTGTCCCCGGACGACCTGGGTTGCCGCCCGTCAACATCCGCTTACACTGCGCCATCGCCCCGGGGCCGGACGGTTCCCGGACCTGATTGCACCACCACCATCTCTTGCCTGAAAGGCCTTCCCGCATGCCCGCTTTCCCTGCCCGCGCCAGCCGTTTGCGCCTTGGTGCCTGGCTGCTGCCCGCTGTTCTGGCCTGCACGCTCACCGCCTGTGGCGACGACAGCGGCTTTCTGGTGATCTCGGAGGTGTCGGCCAATGCCGCGCCCGACGATGCCGCCTGGATCGAGGTCTACAACCCGACGCGCCACGCGGTGCGCCTGGCCGACTACCAGTTGCGCACCAGCGCCAGCAACGGCGAGACGGCGCTGGACCCCGCGCAGCCGCACACCTTCGCGCTGCCCGACGTGAGCGTGCCGGGCCACGGCCTGCTGGTGGTGGCCGCCGCCACCAAGGTCAGCAGCTGGTCACACGACACCGAGCAGATCGTCTACGTCAAGGACGGCGCGCTCAGCCCCTGGTGGGGCAGCAGCGGCTTCGTCGAACTGGTGGAGGGCGGCGCCAGCGCCGACTTCGTGCGCTTTGGCGACAGCGGCGCCGCGCCGCTGAGCGAGGGTGCCTGGCACGGCACCAACCTGGCGGCGCTGCCCACGGGCAAGCTGGCCTACGGCAGGTCCATCGTGCGGCCCATGCCCCAGGGCGCGCCGCCTTCGCTCGGGCGTGACGCCAGCCACTGGGCGCAGGTGAACTTCGCCACGCCTGCCGGTGCCAACGACGTGGCCGCGGGCGTGATCGATTCCGATGGCGACGGCATCCCCGACAGCGCCAAGCAGCCCGGCGGCAGCTACGGCGGGCTGGACCTGTACGCCATGGGCGCACGCGCGGGCCAGCGCGACATCTTCATGCAGATCGACTACATGGCCGACCCGGACGACGGCCGCCACGACCCCATGCTCAGGCCGCGCAGGGAGGCGCTGCAGAAGGTGGTCGATGCCTTTGCCCGCAGCCCCACGCGCGGCAAGCCGTATGCGCTGCACATCGACGTGGGCGCGCTGTACGCGCCCGAGTTCAGCCCGGCGGACTTCAACCTGGGCGGCGGCAAGGAGGTGGCCTTTCACCCCTGCCTGGCGGTGCCTTCGAAGCTCGACCCCTATGGCTGGATAGGAACGGTTCCCGAGGGCTGTCGCAGCATCCACGCCTACAAGAGCGACGGTTTCGACCTGCGCCGACGGCTGGTGTTTCACTACGTGGTCTTTGGCAATTCACAGAATGCCGACGGCTCCGGCGGCTCGTCGGGCATCGCCGAGCTCTACGGCAACGACTTCATCGTGACGCTGGGCTCGCTGGACGTGGACGGCGCCGCAACGCCCCGGGTGCCCGAAACCCCGGCACAGGAACACCGCCTGATCAACACCCAGGCGGGCACGCTGATGCACGAGTTCGGCCACAACCTGGGGCTGGGCCACGGCGGGGACGACCTGATGACCAACTACAAGCCCAATTACCTGAGCATCATGAACTACCTGCACCAGATGACGGGCCTGAGTGCCTCCTTCACCGACGGGGCGGCGGCCGAGCGCTACCTGCTCGATACGCAGAACGACGGCAGCGCCCGCCGCTACGTGCTGTGCGAGCGCCCCGGCGGCAACCCGCCGGGCGTGGTCACGGTCAGCAATTCGCCCTGCACGGCCGACTTCAGGCTGGACTATTCCGACGGCAGCGGCCAGCCGCTGGATACCGCGCGGCTGCAGGAGGGCTTGAACCTCGGGCGCGGCAGCGACCCGGGTGCGTTCGCCGACTGGAACCACAACGGCGTGCCGGACGCCGCGCCCTACGCGCTGTGCCTGAACCCGCAGAATTTCGGTGGCTACGACGACTGCCCCGCGGGCCAGGTGCTGACCGACTTCAACGACTGGGACAACCTGGTGCTGCCCTTCTCGCGCTACTACAGCGGCAGCAACAACGGCGCGCCGGTGCAGACCCTGAACAAGAGCGCACACGCCCCGGCGCCCGCACCGCGCCACCCGCGGCAGTGGATCGTCGAAACCAGCACCCCGACCGGCTGGCGCCAGTGAGGGCGGCAAACGCCCGGGGCAGCCAGTCCCCGGCCCGCATGCGCGCGGCCACACCCGGCGCTGGCCGCCCCGCCCGCCTGTCCGCCGCCCTTGCGCTGGCACTGGCGGCCGGCGCCAGCGCCTGGCCCGCCCATGGCGCGCTGCTGCGCATCAGCGGCCTGCGCGCGGGCGAGCCGCTGCAGGCAGCGCCGGTGCAGCCGCAGCTGGACGGGCAGCGCATGCTGCTGCCGCTGGGCAGCGCCGGCGCGCTGCGCATCCAGCCCTGGCCGGCCGAGCTGGCGCAGCGGCTGGGGCCGCAGCAGCTGCGCGGCGAACTGCGGCAGCTGCCAGCGGGGCCGGTGGCGCGGCTGGAGTTCACCCGCGCGGGCGAGGACCACGCCTGGCTGGTGCTGGGCAGCGGCACCCGCTCAGGACAGCCGCTTTCGGGCGGCTGGCGGCTGCAACTGGCGCAGGGGCGTTGGTGGGCGCAGCACGGGTCTGAGCGCCTGCCCGTTGCGAGCGACGCACCGGTTCTGCTGCAGGCCCGGGGCGCGCCATGGTGCCTGTATCTGCTGGACGCGCGCGTTCCGCCTTCCGCGCAGTGGGCCGCGCTGCACGAGCAGGAAGCGCAGGCCGACTGGGCCATGCAGCGCCTGCGCGGCGACGGCCAGCCCTGCGAAGCCGCACCGCACCGCCACGGCAAAATGCTACGACAACCGTAGCTGCAAGCGCTTGCCCACCATGGGCTAAAAGCCGTTTTTACTTGAAATCTACCGCCGCACCGCCGCGGGCTACGGGGCGCTTCTGGCGGCATCGGGCGCTTCGCCTGCCGCAGTGCCACCGTTCAGCGCGGCCAGGCGGCTGGCCAGAAAGTCGTCATAGCCCTGTTGCACCAGCGCGTAGGTCTGTTGCACGCCCTCGGCGATAGCGCTGCCCTCGTCCATCACGCCCAGGCCGCTCAGGATGTCCCGGGCTTCGCCATAGCCTTGCTCGAAACCGGAGCGGATCAGCTTCATGAAGTTGCGCACCACGGCCTCGGGGTCTTCGCCCGCGTGCTGCGCGGCGTAGCGGTCGAAGAAGGCGGTGGACAGCGCGACGATGCGCCCGGCGGTGGCCGCGGGGCTGTGGTCCTGCGCCGAGGCGGCCTGCAGTGCGCCGGGGCCGAATTCGGGCGCGAGCAGTTCGTTGATGCGGTCGATCGCGCTGCGGTAGAGCAGCGCGGTGGCGTCGTCGCCCGCCTTGAGCGAAACCTCCAGCGAGGCCTGCAGGATCTGCGCGTTCAGGCGCGCGCGCTGGTCCCGGGGCGCGGCATCGGCCGCGGGCCCGGCGGCGGCCGGCGGCGTGTCGGATGCGGCGGACGGCAGGCGGTTGGCGGGCACGGGCTGCGCCGCTGCCGCGCCGAGGGCGGAAAGGGTGGCCATGGCAAGACTCCAGCTGAACGACGGAACTAGCCTGTGTTATCGGCGCTTTTCCGGCTTTCTTGAGGGCCGATCCGTGGCAGGGCCGCCTTCGCGTTTCCGCCATGGTGCGCGCCCGCACGCCTTTTCAGGCCGCCGCGCAGGCGCCTGCCGGTCTCCAGCGCCGGATACCCGACACCGAGCGCGCTGCCCGCTCTGGCGCCTGCGCCGGCGGCGGCTGCCCGGGCAGCGGCGGGCCTGGCGGCCCCGCCGCATCAGTCCTCGTAGTCGGTGCGCAGGCCCTCGGGCGCCCAGCGCTCGATGTCCGCCAGCTTGGCCTTCAGGCGCAGCGCACCCATCTGCACCGCGCGCGCGCCCAGCGCGATGTTGCGCGGCGGCTGGGCGTGCTGGCTGAGCTCGGCAATGAGGCGCGCGGCGCGGCGCGGGTCGCCCGGCTGCTTGCCGCTGTAGCCTTCGGTCTGGCGCATGCGCGCGCCCACGCTGTCGGCATAGTCGGCGATGGCGCTGGGCGTGCGCTGCAGCGAGCGCCCGGCCCAGTCGGTGCGAAACGGCCCCGGCTCGACACAGGTGACGCGGATGCCCAGCGGGTTGCATTCCACCGCCAGCGAATCGGCCCAGCCCTCCACCGCATGCTTGCTGGCCGCGTAATAGCCCGAGGCGGCAAAGCCCGAGAGGCCGGACACCGAGCTGATGTTGAACACATGGCCGCGGCGCTGGCGGCGCATCAGCGGCAGCACCGCGCGCGTGAGCGCGAACAGGCCGAAGACGTTGGCGTCGAACAGCGCGCGGATCTGCGCCTCCTCGCCCTCTTCGACCGAGGCCTGGTAGCCATAGCCGGCGTTGTTCAGCAGCACGTCGATGCCGCCGAAGCGCCGCTCGGCCGCGGCCACGGCGGCGCTGATCTGCGCCGGCCGGGTGACGTCCAGCGTGAGGGCGAGCGCGGCCTCGGGGTATTTGCGGGCCAGCGGCTCGATGCTCTCGACGCGGCGCGCGGTGACGGCGGCGCGCCAGCCGCGTGCCAGCACCTCTTCGGCCGCGGCGCGCCCCAGGCCGCTGGAGCAGCCGGTGATGAACCAGATGGGGGTGGCGATGGCCGGGGCCATGTCTGCCTTCAGCGGTGCGAGTGCGCCCGGTCCCGGCCCTCAGCGGCGGCGCCCGTCGAGCGCGAACGCGCCCCCGCCCGCCGCGGCCAGGTACAGGAAGATGAAGCAGAACAGCGCGGCCGATTCGCCGTGGTTCTTGAGCGGCAGCCAGAAGTTGCTGGCCGAGGCGTGCGCGATGAAGTAGGCGAAGGCCATTTCACCCGAAAGAATGAAAGCCACGGGCCGCACGAACAGGCCGAGCACCAGCAGCGCGCCCCCCACCAGCTCCAGCCCCATCGCCAGGCCCTGCAGCGAGACCCAGGGCACGCCGCCCAGCAGCTTCATCGCGCCGTGCAGGAAGAACATGTAGGCCGCCGTCACGCGCAGCAGCGCCAGCGCATAGGGGCGCAGGGTGGAAGCATTCACAGGCATGCGAACTCCTTTCGGGCCGACGGCCGCCGCCACAAGAACCCCGAAGCGGCAGGCGAAGGTGCAGTGTAGGGGCTTACGCGCCGGCCTGCAGCGCCGCGCTGGCGTGCAGGCAGATGGCCGCGGCGGCGGCGACGTTGAGCGACTCCTCGCCGCCGGGCTGGGCGATGCGGATGTGGCAGGCCGCGCGCGCCTGCAGCGCGGGCGAGACGCCCTGCCCTTCATGCCCCAGCAGCCAGCCGCAGGGCCAGGGCAGGCGGGCGCGGTGCAGCCATTCGCCCTGGTGCGAGCTGGTGGCAAGCAAGGGCACGGCAAGCGCATCCAGCGCGGCCAGCTCCAGCCCTTCCACCAGCCGCAGCGCAAAGTGCGCGCCCATGCCCGCGCGCAGCACCTTGGGCGACCACAGCAGCGCCGTGCCCTTGAGCGCCGCGATCTGCGTGAAGCCAAAAGCCGCGCTGCTGCGCAGGATGGAGCCGACGTTGCCCGCGTCCTGCACGCGGTCCAGCACCACGGTGGGAGCGCCGGGCAGCAGCGCGGGGGCCTCGGGCAGGCCGAGGACGTAGCCCATGCCTGCGGGCGATTCGAGCGCGGTGAATTCGCGCCAGAGGACGTCGGGGACGACTACTGTCTTGATAGCTGTCAGCGCTTGCGGGGCAAGCGTTTGGGGCTGATTTGGCTTTGAATATCCGCCGGGGTCTGTGGAAGGCCAGCCCTCACCCCTGTCCTCTTCCGGAGGGAGAGGGGGCAAATCCGGCGCGGCCGATCGCCCTCGCCCCTTCGGGGAGAGGCAGGGGTGAGGGGCCTGCCCCCCTTCGGTGAAGGAAGCATGAGCGCCCCCCCGCGCGTGCCAGACCGACTCCGCGCAGACCACCACCTCGGGCCGCCAGCCACGCAGCCGCGCGGCGCTGCACAGATGCTCGCCCTCGATCCAGACACGGCCCTGCTTGCGGTAGGCGCCGCTCTCCTGCGCCAGGCGGCGCAGCTGCTTGATGAGCGGGTTGTCGCGCGACTGGATGAGGATGGGTTGCAGCGGTTTCATCACGGCTCCAGAACGCGGGCCACGGGGGCGAAGGAGCGGCGGTGCTCGGGGCAGGCACCGTATTCCTGCAGCGCCGCGAGGTGCTCGGCCGTGCCATAGCCCTTGTGCCGGTCGAAGCCGTAGTGTGGATAGCGCGCATGCAAACCGGCGCACCAGCGGTCGCGCGTGACCTTGGCGAGGATGGAGGCGGCGGAGATGGCGGCCACCGTGGCGTCGCCCCTGACGATGGCCTCGGCCGGGATGGCCAGGCGCGGCAGGCGGTTGCCGTCGACCAGCACGCGCGCGGGCTGCGTGGCCAGGCCCTCGACGGCGCGGCGCATGGCCAGCAGCGTGGCCTGCAGGATGTTCAGGCGGTCGATTTCCTCGCGGCTGGCCTGGGCAATGCAAAAGCACAGGGCCTGCGCCTGGATCTGCGTGAACAAGGCCTCGCGCCGGGCGGCGCTCAAGGCCTTGGAGTCGGCCAGGCCGGCGATGGGCCGCGCGGGGTCCAGGACGACGGCCGCGGCCACCACCGGGCCGGCCAGCGGGCCGCGCCCGGCCTCGTCCACGCCGGCGACGAGGCCGGGCGCGCTGAAGTCCAGCGTGGCCTGTTCAGGCAAGCAGGCCCCCGATGGCATCGGCCGCAAGCCGCGCGGTGTCGCGGCGCAGGCTTTCGTGCAGGGCGGTGAAGCGCTGTTGCAGAGCGTCCACCCGCTCGGGCGTGTGCAGCCATTGCAGCAGCGCATCGGCCAGCGCGCGGGGCGTGGCCGCGTCCTGCAGCAGCTCGGGCAC
Source organism: Comamonas flocculans (assembly GCF_007954405.1). Taxonomy (NCBI): domain Bacteria; kingdom Pseudomonadati; phylum Pseudomonadota; class Betaproteobacteria; order Burkholderiales; family Comamonadaceae; genus Comamonas; species Comamonas flocculans. The sequence goes on from NZ_CP042344.1 coordinate 375,640, forward strand.
GACGAAGTCCTGGCACAGGATGTTGGGCAGGCCCACCCAGGGCTGCAGTTGCCTGGGCCGCATCAGGCGGTAGCTGAGCGGGTGCACGCGGTAGGCGATGACCATGGGGCGCTTGAACAGCGCCGCCTCCAGCGTGGCGGTGCCGCTGGCGATCAGCGTCAGGTCGCAGGCGGCCAGCACCTCGTGCGAGCGGCCGGGAACGAGGGTGATGCGCCCGGCCATGCCCGTCCGCTGGGCGATCCGGCGCAGGCCTTGGTGCAGCGCCGGCACCGCAGGCACTACGATTTGCATGGCTGGCAGCGCTTGCTGCACATGGGCTGCAGCCTGAAAGAATACCGAAGCCAGATGGGCGACCTCGGCGCGGCGGCTGCCGGGCAGCACGGCAAGCACCGGGGCGTCGGGCGACAGGCCCAGGGCGGCGCGGGCGGCGGCGCGGTCGGGCGCCATGGGGATGAGGCTGGCCAGCGGATGGCCGACGTAGCTGGCCGCGATGCCGTGGCGCGCCAGCAGTTCGGGCTCAAAGGGGAAGAGGCAGAGCACGTGGTCGGCGGCGGCGCGGATCTTTTCCACCCGCTCGGGCCGCCAGGCCCAGATCGAGGGGCAGACGAAGTGCGCGGTCTTGATGCCGGCGCCGCGCAGGCGCGCCTCCAGCCCGAGGTTGAAGTCGGGCGCATCCACGCCGATGAAGACATCGGGGCGCTGCGCGAGCAGGCGCGCGCGCAACTGGCTGCGGATGCGCACGATGCCCGCCAGGCGCCACAGCAGCTCGGGGCTGAAGCCGTGCACCGCCAGGCGCTCGCTGTCCCACCAGGCGTCAAAGCCCTGCTGCGCCATGCGCGGCCCGCCTATGCCCATGCTGGCCAGGCCCGGCCAGCGCGCGCGCAGGCCGCCAAGCAGCAGGCCGGCAAGCAGGTCGCCCGAGGTTTCGCCCGCGACCAGCGCGATGCGCGGGCTGCCCTGCATGGCCTTCAGCGCACGATGCCGCGCGTGGCGCTGCGCAGGAAGTCGCTCAGCAGCGTCAGGTCGGCCTCGGAATCGGGGTGGGTGCCCGCCAGCTCGTCGATCTGCGCCAGTGCCTGGGCCAGCGTGTGGCCCTCGCGGTAGAGCACGCGGTAGGCGAGCTTGAGCAGCGCGATGCGCTCGGCGGAAAAACCGCGCCGGCGCAAGCCTTCGACGTTGAGCCCGCGCACCGCCAGCGGGTGGCCGTCCACCATCATGAAGGGCGGCACGTCCTGGGCGATGTGGCTGCCGAAACCGGCCATGGCGTGCGCGCCGATGTGGCTGAACTGGTGCACGCCGGTCAGGCCGCCGACGATGGCCCAGTCGCCCACCTGCACGTGGCCGGCCAGCTGGGCGTTGTTCGCCAGGATGGTCTGGTTGCCCACCACGCAATCGTGCGCGATGTGCACGTAGGCCATGATCCAGTTGTCGTCGCCTATGGCGGTCACGCCACGGTCCTGCGCGGTACCGAGGTTGAAGGTGCAGAACTCGCGGATGGTGTTGCGCGCGCCGATCGTCAGGCGCGTGGGCTCGCCGGCGTATTTCTTGTCCTGCGGCACCGCGCCCAGCGAGCAGAACTGGAAGATGCGGCAGTCCTCGCCCACGGTGGTGCGCCCCTCGATCACGCAGTGCGCGCCCACGCTGGTGCGCGCGCCCAGGCGCACCTGCGGGCCGATCACGGCGTAGGGGCCGACGCTGACGTCGGCGGCCAGTTCAGCCGCCGGGTCGACGAGGGCCGTGGGATGTATCAGGCTCACTTCGGGCGGGCCGCGTCAGTCGCCCACGTGGCGCATGGTGCACATGAGCTGGGCTTCCGCGGCCACCTCCTCGCCCACGCGGCCCACGGCGTTGAAGCGCCAGATGCCGCCGCGCACCCGGTCGATGTTGACGTCCAGCAGCAGCTGATCACCCGGCTCCACCGGGCGCTTGAAACGCGCGCCGTCGATGCCGACGAAGTAGTAGATGTTGTTTTCGTCGGGCACCTGGCCCATGGCGTCGAAGGCCAGCAGGCCGGCGGCCTGGGCCAGCGCTTCGAGGATGAGCACCCCGGGCATGACCGGGCGGCCGGGAAAGTGGCCGGTGAAGAAGGGTTCGTTGAAGGTGACGTTCTTGACCGCACGGATGCGTTGGTTGGGCTCCAGCTCCAGCACCTTGTCCACCAGCAGAAAGGGATAGCGGTGGGGCAATTGCTTGAGTATGTATTGAATGTCCATCATTGTTCTAGCGATCCGGAATCGTCCTGCCGTTGTTGTTCCAGGGCCTTCACGCGCTCGCGCAGCCGGTAGAGCTGGCGCAGCGTGGCGGCGTTCTTTTCCCAGTGCGCATTGTCATCCATGGGGAAGACGCCGGTGTAATGGCCGCCGGGTTGGGTGATGGAGCGCATCACCACGGTGTTGGTCGAGATGTGGGTGCGCTCGGCAATGCTCAGGTGCCCGATGATGGAGGCCGCCCCCGCGATGGTGCAGTGCGCGCCGATCTGCGTGCTGCCGGCCACCGCGGTGCAGCCGGCCATGGCCGTGTGGCGCCCGATGCGCACGTTGTGCGCGATCTGGATCAGGTTGTCGAGCTTCACGCCGTCCTCGATCACCGTATCCTCGAGCGCGCCGCGGTCTATGCAGGTATTGGCGCCGATCTCCACGTCGTCGCCGATCACCACCGCGCCCAGCTGCTCGATCTTGAGCCAGGCGCCGCCTTCGGGCGCAAAGCCGAAGCCGTCCGCGCCGATCACCACGCCAGGGTGCAGGATGCAGCGCGCGCCGATGCGGCAGCGCTCGCCCACGCTCACGCGCGACTTGAGCACCGTGTGCTCGCCCACCACCGCGCCGCGCTCGACCACGCACAGCGGCCCTATGCTGGCGCTGGCAGCCACGCGCGCCTCGGGGTGGACCACGGCGCTGGGGTGTATGCCGGGCGCCGGCGCAAGGCCCTGCGTTCGCGCCCACAGCTGGGTGGCGCGCGCAAAGTAGGCGTAGGGGTCCGGCGTGACGATGCAGGCGCCGCGCGCCAGCGCCTGCCCGCGCAGCGCCGGCGCGACGATGACGCAGGCCGCGCGGCTCGTGGCCAGCTGCGCCGCATAGCGCGGGTTGTTCAGGAAGGAGAGGTCGGCCGGCCCGGCCGATTGCAGCGGCGCGATGCGCTCGATGCGCGTGTCGCGTGCGCCCCCCTCAAGGCTGCCGCCCAGGGCATCGACGATGTCACCCAGGCGCAAGCTCACGCCCCGATCCCCAGGCGCTGGCCGCCTATTTGGCCCCGTTGCCGTTCATGGCCTTGAGGACCTTGTCGGTAATGTCGTGCTTGGGGTTGACGTAGACGGCTTCCTGCAGGATGACGTCGTAGTTTTCCGATTCGGCCAGCTGGCGCACCACGCGGTTGGCCTTGTCCAGCACCTGGGCAAGCTCTTCGTTCTTGCGTGCGTTCAGGTCTTCCTGGAACTCGCGGTTCTTGCGCTGCAGATCACGATCCTGGTCGGCGAGCTGGCGCTGGCGTGCCTGGCGCTGGCTCTCGGACATGGTGGGTGCGTCGCGCTCGAACTTGTCCGAGGCGCTCTTGAGCGCCGCGGCCGAGTCGCGCAATTCCTTGTCGCGCTTGGAAAACTCCGCCTCCAGCTTGGTTTGCGCTGCCTTGGCCGGCTCGGCCTCGCGCAGGATGCGGTCGGTATTGACGAAGCCGGCCTTGAAGCTTTGCGCCTGGGCTGCCACGGGGGCGGCGGCCAGGCAGGCAAGGACGGCAAGGACGGAAAGACCGCGAGAGAGTTGGGTTTTGACGAGCATTAGAAAGAGGTTCCGATCTGGAATTGCAGGCGCTGGATTTTATCGCCCGGGAATTTGCGTATGGGCTGGCCCCAGGCCAGGCGCAGCGGCCCCAGCGGCGAGATCCAGCTCAGGCCGACGCCCACCGAGGCGCGCAGGTCGCGCAGCGACCACGGCTCGTTGTCGCCGTAGACGTTGCCCACGTCGAGGAAGGTGAACCAGCGCAGCGTGCGGTCGTTGCCGGCGCCAGGAAACGGTGCCATGAATTCGGTGTTGAAGGTGATCTTCTTGGTGCCGCCCAGGATGGCGCCGGTCACGTCGCGCGGACCGAGCGTGCCCTGGTCGAAGCCGCGCACCGAGCCCAGGCCGCCCGAGAAATAGTTCTTGAACACCGGGAAGGGCCGCCCGCCCAGTCCCTTGCCGTAGTCGATCTCGCCGTTGAAGGCCAGGGTGTAGCGCTTGGTCAGCGGGATGTACTGCTGGTACTGGTAGCCGGCGCGCGCATAGCGGGCGTCGCCGGCGAGCGACAGCTCGGCCGTCACGCGCTGCAGCCGCCCGGAATTGGGCGCCAGCGCGCTGTCGCGATCGTCGCGCGACCAGCCCAGCGTCAGCGGCACCGAGAAGCTGGAGCTGCCGTAGCGGTCGGCATAGGCCAGATAGGCCGCGGGGATGTTGGTGCCCGCCTTGATGCGCGTGCGCTCCAGCCCGATGCCGAAGTAGACCGTATCGACCTCGCTGAAGGGCACGCCGAACTTGACGCTGCCGCCTTCGGTCACCAGGCTGTAGTCGCCGCCCTGGTACTGGTAGGGGCGCTGGGTGCGGTAGTAGAAGTCGAGCGTGCGCGAGACGCCGTCCCGGGTGAAATACGGGTCGGTGGTGGAGACCACCAGCGTGCGGTTGTACTTGCCGGTGTTGACGTCGATGCCCAGGGTGTTGCCCGAGCCGAAGACGTTGTCCTGCTTGATGCCGAAGGTGAGCGAGAGCTTTTCCGCCGTGGAATAGCCCGCGCCCAGCTGGATCATGCCGGTGGGCTTTTCGGTCACGTGCACCAGCAGGTCCACCTGGTCGGGCGCGCCCGGCACTTCCTGCGTCTCGACGGTGACTTCGGTGAAGTAGCCCAGGCGGTCCACGCGGTCGCGCGAGAGCTTGATCTTGTCGCCGTTGTACCAGGAGGCCTCGTACTGGCGGAATTCGCGGCGGATGACTTCATCGCGCGTGCGGTTGTTGCCTTCCAGGTTGATGCGGCGCACATAGGCGCGCCGCGCCGGGTCGGCGCGCAGCTCCAGCTGCACGCGGTTGTTCTCGCGGTCGATCTCGGGCACCGCCTCCACGCGCGCGAAGGCAAAGCCGAAGCTGCCGAAGTGGTCGGTGAAGGCCTTGGTGGTGTCGGCCACCTGGTCGGCGTTGTAGGGCTCGCCGGGCTTGATCGTGACCAGGGTCTTGAACTCGTCCTCGCGCTCCAGGTAGTTGCCCGCCAGGGTCACGCCGGAGACCACGTAGCGCGGCCCCTCGGTGATGTTGACGATGATGGAAATGGACTGCTTGTCCGGCGACATCGCCACCTGCGTGGAGTCGATGCGAAACTCCATGTAGCCACGCGCCAGGTAGTAGGAGCGCAGGGTTTCCAGGTCGGCGTTGAGCTTGGCGCGCGAATAGCGGTCGCTCTTGGTGTACCAGCTCAGCCAGCCGCCGGTGTCCAGGTCGAACAGGTCGGTGAGCGTGGACTCGCTGAAGGCGTGGTTGCCCACGACGCTGATGTCCTTGATGCGCGCGGGCTCGCCCTCGTTCACCGTGAAGGTGACGTTCACGCGGTTGCGCTCCACCGGCGTGACGGTGGTCACCACTTCGGCGCCGTACAGGCTCTTGTTGATGTACTGGCGCTTGAGCTCCTGCTCGGCGCGGTCGGCCAGCGCCTTGTCAAAGGCACGGCCCTCGACCATGCCGACCTCGCGCATGGCCTTTCTGAGCTGTTCCTTGTCGAATTCCTTGATGCCGGAGAACTCCACCTCGGCCACCGTCGGGCGCTCTTCGACGACGACCACCAGCACGTTGCCCTGCGCCTCGAGCTTGACGTCCTTGAACAGCCCCAGCGCAAACAGCGCGCGGATCGCGGCCGCGCCTTTCTCGTCGGTGTACTCGTCGCCAACGCGCAGCGGCAGCGAGGCAAAGATGGTCCCCGGCTCGACGCGCTGCAGGCCGTCGACGCGGATGTCCTGCACCTTGAAAGGCTGCAGCGCCCAGGCCGCCTGCGCCACGATGACCAGGGAAGCGGCGGCCAAGGCGGTGCGCACTCCCAGACGAGGAAAAAGTTTTTTCATGAATGAGGTGTGCTGGCCGCCGCACGATGGCGCCCGCGCAAAAAACGTCAGCCAAACAACCGGGTGAAATCGTTGAACACGGCGATGGTCATCATCACCAGGAGCAGTGCGACGCCACCACGTTGCAGTCGCTCCATCCAGGCGTCGGACACGCCACGGCCGGTCACTCCCTCCCAAAGATAATACATCAGGTGCCCGCCATCGAGCACCGGCAGCGGCAGCAGGTTGAGCACCCCGAGGCTGACGCTGATCAGCGCCAGGAACACCAGGTAGGCGCTCAGCCCCATGTGCGCCGACTTGCCCGCGTAGTCGGCGATGGTGAGCGGCCCGCTGAGGTTCTTCACCGAGGCCTGGCCGATCACCATGCGCCCCATCATGCGCAGGGTGAGCGCCGACACCTCCCAGGTGCGCTGCACGCCGCGTGCCAGGCCTTCCCAGGGGCCGTAGCGCACCATCAGCATCTCGGGTGCGCCGCCCACCCAGGCGCCGATGCGCCCCGTCGGCTTGCCGTCTTGCACCCGCAGCTCGGGCGTGACGAGGATGTCGAGCACGCGCCCGCCGCGCTCAATCTGCCAGGTCTGGGCCAGCGGCTGGCCGTCCTGCACGCTGGCGCGGATCAGCGCGCGCAGCTGCTGGCCGTCGTGCACGCGCGCCGCGCCGATGCGCTGCACCACGTCGCCGCTGCGCAGGCCCAGGCGCTCGGCGGCGCCGCCGGGCACGAGCTCGCCCAGCACCGCGGGCGTCAAGGGGCCGGTGATGCCGATGTGGCGCAAGAGCGCGGTGTCCGGCTCGTGCGTCTCGAGCCGGGCCAGCGGCAGGCGCAGCAGCTCGGGCGCGGCGCCGGCTTCGCGGCGCAGCTGCAGCAGCACGTCCTGGCCGTCGAGCGCGCCGCGCACCAGCAGCCAGCGCAGGTCTTCGAAGGAGCGCACCGGCTCCAGGCTTTCGTCACCCAGCGCGGCGGCCAGCACCTGCTCGCCGCCCTGCACGCCGGCCAGGCTGGCGACGGTTTGCGGTTCGGGCCGCGCCAGGTAGGGCGCGGGCTCCATCACGCCCATCCAGTTGACCAGCGCGTACAGCAGCACCGCCAGCACCAGGTTGGCCAGCGGGCCGGCGGCGACGATGGCGGCGCGCGCGGCCAGCGGCCGGTTGTTGAAGGCCAGGTGGCGCTCTTCGGGCGCGACCGGCGCCTCGCGCTCGTCGAGCATGCGCACGTAGCCGCCCAGCGGAAAGGCCGCGAGCACGAACTCGGTGGGCGAGCCCTTGCGCTGCCAGCGCAGCAGCGGCTTGCCGAAACCTATGGAAAAGCGCAGCACCTTGACGCCGCAGGCCACGGCCACGCGGTAGTGGCCGTATTCATGCACGGCGATCAGCAGCGCCAGCGCGAAGAGAAAGGCAAGGACGGTGAGCAACATGGCATGGTTTCAAAAAACGAAGCTGCCGGCGCTGGTGCCATGCGGGTTTCAGATGTTTTTCTATCTGAAACCCTTATGAGGCAAGCGCTGGAAGCTCTCTTATTGCAAGCGCCCGGCCTGCTCGGCTGCCACCGCCCGGCTGTGCGCATCGAGCTCCAGCAGCGCCGCCAGCGAATCCGGCTTGGAGGGCGTGACGCGCTCCAAAGTTGCACGGTTGAGCGCATGAATCTGGTCGAAGCGGATGCGCCCGGCCAGAAAGGCCGCCACCGCCACCTCGTTGGCGGCGTTGAGCACCGCGGTGGTGCCAGGGGGCGCCGCCAGCGCCTGCCAGGACAGGTGCAGGCCGGGGAAACGCCGCGCGTCCGCCTCTTCGAAGGTGAGCGCCGCCAGCTGGCTGAAGTCCAGCGGCGCGGCGCCGCTGGCCACGCGCTCGGGCCAGGCCAGGCCGCAGGCAATCGGCACGCGCATGTCGGGCGTGCCCAGCTGGGCAATGATGGACGCGTCGACGAACTGCACCATGGAATGGATGATCTGCTGCGGGTGGATGACCACCTTGATCTGCTCGGGCGCCAAGTCAAACAGCCAGCGCGCTTCGATCACCTCCAGCGCCTTGTTCATCATGGTGGCCGAATCAACCGAAATCTTGCGCCCCATGACGAAGTTGGGATGCGCGCAGGCTTCATCCGGCGTGACGTCGCGCAACGTGGCCGGGTCGCGCGTGCGAAACGGCCCGCCCGAGGCGGTGAGCAGCACGTGGTCCACGCGCCGCGCCCAGCAGCCGCGGTCTTCGGGCAGGCTCTGGAAGATGGCCGAGTGCTCGCTGTCTATCGGCAGCAGCGTGGCGCCGCCCTCTTTCACCGCGCGCAGAAAGACCTCGCCGCCGACGACCAGCGCCTCCTTGTTGGCCAGCAGCAGGCGCTTGCCCGCGCGCGCCGCGGCGATGCAGGGCGCCAGTCCCGCCGCGCCGACGATGGCCGCCATGACCGCGTCCACCTCAGCATGCGATGCTATTTGTTCCAGAGCATCCGGCGCTTGCAGCACCTGGGTTGGCAGGCCATTGGCCTTGAGTTTTTCGGCCAGCTCGCGCGCATGCGCGCCGCTGGCCATGACGGCGTAGCGCGGCCTGAAGCGCGCGCACTGCGCCAGCAGCGCATCGACGCGGGTGGCGGCGCTGAGCGCGAACACCTCGTAGCGCTCGGGGTGGCGCGCGAGCACGTCCAGCGTGTTGGTGCCGATGGAGCCGGTCGAGCCCAGTATCGTGAGGCGCTGCTTCATGCTTGGGCGAATTCCGTGATCATCAGCGCCAGCGGCAGGGTGGGCAGCAGCGCGTCGATGCGGTCGAGCACGCCGCCGTGCCCGGGCAGCAGGCCGCTGCTGTCCTTGGCGCCGGCGCTGCGCTTGACCAGCGACTCCACCAGGTCGCCGACCACGCTCATCACCGCCAGAAAGAGCAGCGCCGGCAGCCACCACAGCGGCCCGCGCGCGGCCAGCACGCTGTAGAGGCTGGGCACGCTGGCCTGCCAATGCGTGTCGGCCCAGGCCCAGAGCAGCGCCAGCACCAGCACCCCGGCCATGCCGCCGAACACGCCCTCCCAGCTCTTGCCCGGGCTGATGGCGGGCGCGAGCTTGCGCCGCCCGAAAGTGCGCCCGGCAAAGTAGGCAAAGATGTCCGCCGCCCACACCAGGCACAGCAGTGACAGCAGGAAATTGATGCCCAGCGCGCGCGCGCGCGCCATCGCCAGCCACGCCAGCCACAGCGCCAGCAGCCCGCCCAGCAGGCGCAGGCCGCGCGCCACCTCCTGCCAGCGCCCCACCCCGCGCGCCAGCAGCCAGCCGCCCAGCACCACCCAGGCGGCGCCGGCCAGGGTCCAGAGCCAGGGCGGCGCGGCAAGGATCCAGCCGGCCCACCAGCTCGTCGCGCACAGCAGCGCACCGAGCGCGCCCAGCGCCAGCGCCGGGCCTTGCGCCAGGCCATTGAGGCGGCCCCATTCCCAGCAGCCGGCGGCGATCAAGACCAGCGTGAGCACGGCCAGCGGCACGAAGGACGGGTAGAACAGCGCCGGCAGCAGGACGGCCAGCAGCACCAGCGCGGTGAGGATGCGTTGCTTCAGCATGCGCGCTCCCGGGCCGCCGCGGTAGCGGCCAGTTGTTCGGAGATGCGCCCGAAGCGGCGCTCGCGCGCGCGGTAGGCGGCGATGGCCGCATCGAGCGCCTGCTCGTCGAAGTCAGGCCAGAGCGTGTCGGTGAAGTACAGCTCGCTGTAGGCCGCCTGCCAGAGCAGGAAGTTGCTGATGCGCAGCTCGCCGCCGGTGCGCACCAGCAGGTCGGGGTCGCTCACGTGGCCCATCGCCATGGCGCGCTGCAGGCTGTCTTCGGTGATCTGCGCGCCCTCGCGCGCCAGGCGCGCCGCGGCCTGGGCAATGTCCCAGCGCCCGCCGTAGTTGAAGCAGACGTTGAGCACCATGCGCGTGGCGCCGGCGCTGGCCGCCTCGCCCTGGGCCAGCGCCGCGCGCATGGCCTCGGACAGGCCGGCGCGCTCGCCCACGAAATGCAGGCGCACGCCGTCGCGCACCAGCTGCGGCACCTCGCGCAGCAGCGCCTTGCCCATGAGCTCCATCAGGCCCGAGACCTCGTCCTGCGGGCGGCTCCAGTTTTCCGATGAAAACGCGAACACGGTGAGCACCTGAACGCCGCGTTCGGCGCAGGCCTTGACGCAGCGGCGCAGCGACTCCACGCCCTGTCGGTGCCCCGCCAGGCGCGGCAGCAGGCGCCGCTGGGCCCAGCGGCCGTTGCCGTCCATCACGATCGCGACGTGATGCGGCACGGCCGCGGCGTCATGGGCATGCGGGGGTTGCGGGTTGAGGCTCATCGTGCGCGGGCCCGGGCCGCTGAACGCCAAACGCTCAAGGCCCGGCCTGACCTCAGACCGCCATGATGTCCTGTTCCTTGGCGGCAACCAAGGTATCGATCTCGGCGATGTGCCGGTCGGTGAGCTTCTGGATCTCGGCCTCGGAGCGCTTCTGCTCGTCCTCGCTCGCTTCCTTGTCCTTGACCAGCTTCTTGACCGCGTCGTTGGCGTCGCGGCGCAGGTTGCGCACCACCACCTTGGCCGATTCGCCCTCGGCGCGCACGATCTTGGTCATCTCCTTGCGCCGCTCTTCGCTCATAGGCGGCATGGGCACGCGGATCAGGTCACCCATGGCGGCGGGGTTCAGGCCCAGGTCGCTCTCGCGGATGGCCTTTTCCACCTTGGCCGCCATGTTCTTTTCCCAGGGCTGCACGCTGATGGTGCGCGCATCGATCAGCGACACATTGGCCACCTGCGACAGCGGCACCATGGAGCCGTAGTACTCCACGTGGATGGTGTCCAGCAGCGCCGGGCTGGCGCGGCCGGTGCGGATCTTGGTCAGGTTGTGCCTGAACGCCTCGACGGAGTGTTCCATCCTGGTCTTGGCGTTCGTCTGGATCTCGGCAATGGTCATGGATCAACTCCTGCGCGGCAGCGTGTGCCGCAAACACTCAAGCGTAAACCAGCGTGCCCTCGTCCTCGCCGAGGACGACACGCTTGAACGCCCCGGGCTTGAAGATCGAGAACACGCGAATCGGCAGCTTCTGGTCGCGGCACAGCGCAAAGGCGGTCGCGTCCATGATGCCCAGGTTCTTCACCATGGCCTCGTCGAAGGTCAGACTTGTGTAGCGCGTGGCATTCGGATCCTTCTTCGGATCGGCGCTGTAGACGCCATCGACCTTGGTCGCCTTGAGCACCAGGTCGGCGCCGATCTCGGCGCCGCGCAGCGCCGCCGCCGTGTCGGTGGTGAAGAAGGGGTTGCCGGTACCGGCGGCGAACACCACCACCTTGCCCTCTTCCAGGTACTGCAGCGCCTTGGGGCGCACGTAGGGCTCGACGACTTCCTGGATGCCGATGGCCGACATCACGCGCGCCGTCAGGCCCTGCTTGTTCATGGTGTCCGCCAGCGCCAGCGCGTTCATCACGGTGGCGAGCATGCCCATGTAGTCGGCGGTGGCGCGGTCCATCCCCTCGGCGCCGCCCGCGACGCCGCGAAAGATGTTGCCGCCGCCGATCACCACCGCCACCTCCACGCCCAGCTGCGTGACCTCGGCGATCTCCTGCACCATGCGCACGATGGTCGCGCGGTTGATGCCGAAGGCGTCGTCGCCCATGAGCGCCTCGCCCGACAGCTTGAGCAGGATGCGGTGGTGTGCAGGTTGGGCGCTCATGGCGGGTTCTCCGGGAAAAAGAGGGGCTGGCTGGGGCTCTGGCAGCGGCGATCAGCCGGCCGACTGGGCCGCCGCGACCTGCGCGGCCACCTCGGCGGCGAAGTCGTCCTGCTTCTTCTCGATGCCTTCGCCCACGACGTAGAGCGTGAAGCCCTTGATGGTGGTCTTGTGCTCCTTGAGCATCTGCTCCACGCTCTGCTTGTCGTTCTTCACGAAGGGCTGGCTCAGCAGCGTCACCTCCTTGAGGAATTTCTGCACCGAGCCTTCGACCATCTTGGCCGCGATGTCGGCCGGCTTGCCCGACTCGGCCGCCTTGGCCGCGGCCACGCTGCGCTCGGTCTCGATCAGGTCGGCGGGCACGTCGGCGGCGGTGAGCGCCCTGGGCTTCATCGCCGCCACGTGCATGGCCACGTCCTTGGCGGCGCTGGCCTCGCCCTCGTACTGAACCACCACGCCGATGCGCGTGCCGTGCAGGTAGTGCGCCAGCGGCGTGCCGGCAAAGCGCTGGAAGCGGCGCAGCGACATGTTCTCGCCAATCTTGCCGATCAGGCCCTTGCGCACGTCTTCGAGCGTCGGGCCGTAGCCGTCCTGCTCGTAGGGCAGCGCGGCCAACGCGGCCATGTCGGCCGGGTTCTTCTCGGCCACCAGGCGCGCCGCGGCATTGGCCATGGCGATGAAGCTCTCGTTCTTGGAGACGAAGTCGGTCTCGCTGTTGACCTCGACGATGGCGCCCAGCTCACCCTGCACCCAGGCCGCGATCACGCCCTCGGCGGTCACGCGCGAAGCCGCCTTGCCCGCCTTGGTGCCCAGCTTCACGCGCAGGATTTCCTCGGCCTTGGCCAGGTCGCCGTCGGCTTCGGTGAGCGCGCGCTTGCACTCCATCATCGGGGCGTCGGTCTTGGCGCGCAGCTGCGCCACCATGCTTGCAGTGATAGCTGCCATTTTTCTCTCCAGTTCAATCAGTTCGATAGCTAAAAAAATGGGGCACTTGCCAGGCCCCACTTTTTGCGTGATGCCTCACACGGGCAATGCCCGGTTTCAGGCGGCAGATTCCTGCACTTCGACGAATTCGTCCGAGCCTTCGCTGGCCACGGCCTTGGCCACGTCTTCCACGGCGTTGTTCTTGCCTTCGAGGATGGCGTCGGCAATGCCGCGCGCATACAGCGCCACCGCCTTGGCCGAGTCGTCGTTGCCCGGGATCACGTAGTCGATGCCGTCGGGGTTGTGGTTGGTGTCCACCACGCCGATCAGCGGGATGCCGAGCTTCTTGGCTTCGGAAATCGCGATCTTGTGGTAGCCCACGTCGATCACGAAGATGGCGTCGGGCAGCGCCGCCATGTCCTCGATGCCGCCGATGTCGCGCTCGAGCTTGGCCAGCTCGCGCGTGAACATGAGCTGCTCCTTCTTGCTCATGCTCTCCAGGCCCGCTTCCTGCTGCGCCTTCATGTCCTTGAGGCGCTTGATCGAGGTCTTGACGGTCTTGAAGTTGGTCAGCATGCCGCCCAGCCAGCGCTGGTCCACGTAGGGCATGCCGGCGCGCTGCGCCTGCTCGGCGATGAGCTCGCGCGCCTGGCGCTTGGTGCCCACCATGAGGATGGTGCCGCGGTTGGCCGCGAGCTGGCGCGCAAACTTCTGCGCTTCCTGGAACATCGGCAGCGTCTGCTCCAGGTTGATGATGTGGATCTTGTTGCGATGGCCGAAAATGAACGGGGCCATCTTGGGGTTCCAGAAGCGCGTCTGGTGACCGAAGTGGACACCGGCTTCCAGCATTTCACGCATGGTGACGGACATGAAGATACTCCAAAGGTTGGGTCTTAAATCCGGCCCGAAAATTGCGCTGCGCCCGCAAGGGGCAGCGGCAACACCTGGATGGGCCGGTTTGCGATTGGCTCTTCTGCCGCGCCCAAGGGTAAACCCGTAGGACAGCCGTGACAGAAAAACCCGTGGATTATAGCCGCGCGAACGCCCCGGGCGTGCGCCAGGGAGGCCGCCATGCGCGCCGTCGGCACGCTTGAGCGCCTGCCGCTGCACGCCAGCGCCGCCACCCGCGCCCTGGAGGCCGGGGCCGCGGCCCGCCTGCCCGCGCACACGCTGATGCAACGCGCCGGCCAGGCGCTGGCGGCGCTGGGGCACGCGCTTGCGCCCCACGCGCGCAGCGTCTGGGTGGTCTGCGGCCCGGGCAACAACGGCGGCGACGGCCTGCTCGCGGCAGCGCTGCTGCAGGGCCGCGGCCTGACGGTATCCGCGACGCTGCTGGCCGAGCCACGGCAGCTGCCCGAAGACGCCGCCTGGGCCTGGCGCCAGGCCTGCGCGGCCGGCGTGGCCTTCGTCGATGGCGCGCCCACGCTGGCCGCGCAGGACCTGTGCATCGACGCGCTGCTCGGCCTGGGCCTCACGAGCGCGGCGCGGCCCCAGCCGCCCGCGCCGCGCCTGCTGCAGGCGCTGCGCCAGCTGCGCGCCAGCGGCGCCACCGTGCTCTGCGCCGACCTGCCTTCGGGCCTGGTGGCCGACACCGGATGCCGGGCGCCAGGCTTCGAAGACCTGCCGCCGGCCGCGGGCGCGCTGCACACCTTGTCGCTGCTCACGCTGCACCCGGGGCTGTTCACCGCCCAGGGGCGCGACGCGGCCGGCACACTGTGGTGGGACGATCTGCAGACCGATACCAGCGCCGAACCGGCTTGCGCCCTGCTCTGCGGCCGGCCACGGCCCGCAGAGCGGGCGCACGCCAGCCACAAGGGCAGTTTTGGCGACGTGGCCATCCTCGGCGGCGAAGGCCTGAGCGCGCGCGGCATGGGCATGACGGGCGCGGCCGTGCTCGCGGGCCTGGCCGCCCTGCATGCGGGCGCGGGGCGGGTGCTGCTGGCCTTGCTGGACGATGGCGCCACCCAGGCACTGCCCGACTGGCCCGAGCTGATGCTGCGCCGCCCTGACGCGCTGGCGCTGCAGCACGGCAGCGTGGTCTGCGGCTGCGGCGGCGGGCTGGCGGTGGCGCCGCTGCTGGCGCGCGTGCTGGCCGAAGCCACGCGCCTGGTGCTGGACGCCGACGCGCTCAATGCGCTGGCGCAGAGCGCACCGCTGCAGCAGGCGCTGGCCGCGCGCGCCAGCCAGCCCGGGCGGGCGACGGTGCTCACGCCCCACCCGCTGGAAGCCGCGCGCCTGCTGGGCACGAGCGCGGGCGAGGTACAGGCCGACCGCCTGCGGGCCGCCAGCGCGCTGGCCGAGCGCTACCGCTGCACCGTGGTGCTCAAGGGCTCGGGCAGCGTCATCGCGGCCCCGGAGCAAACGCCGTGCATCAACCCCACGGGCAATGCCTTGCTGGCCACGGCCGGCACCGGCGACGTGCTCGCCGGACTCATCGGCGCGCGGCTGGCGGGCGCGCCCGCGGCGGATGCGGCCAGCGTCCAGCAGCTGGCCTGCGACGCCTGCTGGCAGCACGGAGCGCTGGCCGACCACTGGCCCGCCGGCCGTGCGCTGACGGCGGCGGCGCTGGCTCGGGCGCTTGCGCCGGCCGCGGGCTGAGGCGGCGGTCTCAGCGCTGCGGCGTGCTGGACTGCACCAGTTCGATGCGCCGCTGCAGCCCCTGGGCCAGCGCCGTGTCGCCGGTGGCGTGCGCGTGCTGCTGGCGCGCCAGCAGCCAGGCCAGCAAGGGGCGGCGCCAGCCCTGGGACGATGCCGCATCGACCGCCGCGACCAGCGTCTCGGGTGTGGCGCGCCCGGCCTGCAGCGCCGCGGCCGCGGCCACCAGGCGCGAGAGCGGATCGGCCACCGCGGCAATCGCCCCCACGTCGCGCGCCGGCGCCCGCTGGGCCTCGGGCAGCAGCGCGGCGCGCGCCGGCTCCAGCCGCCCGGCCAGGTAGTCGGCATAGGCGGCGTCGGCCGCGCTCGCGTCGCCGCGCAGCGCCGCAAAGTCCGGGCAGCCGGAAAAGGCCAGGCTCGCCGCCTCGGCAGCGCAGCGCGCCAGTGCCAGGCGCGCGGCCAGCTCGGGTTGGCCGGTGCGTGCCACCTCGGCGCGCGCGCGCTCCCATTCCAGCTCGGCCACGCGATCGTCACCCGCCAGATAGGCGCGCGTGGCGCGTTCGAGCGAGCCGTGGGCGTTCATCTGCCAGTCGGGCGTGGGCGGCGCGTTGCCGCAGGCCGCCAGCCATGCCGCGGCCAGGGCAGCGAGCGCCGGGAGGAGGATGCGGCGCGGTGTCATGGCAGCTTGAGCTCCGTGTCGCGCGCGAACGGCCACTTGCGGTTGACCTCGTCGATCAGATCCTGCACCTTGCGCAGGCTCGCATCCACGTCGGCGCGCAGGGCCGACAGGTCGGTGCTGGCTGCGCGCGCGTTCCTGCCCACGGCCTGGGCGTCGGCCAGCACCGCATCCACGCGCTTGAGGCTCTGGCGCGCGTCCTGCAGCAGGGCGCCGAGCTCGGTGGCGCCGGCGCGCACCTCGCTCATCAGGCCGGCGTCCCGGCCGGCGCCGAAGAGCTGGCGGTCGGCCTTGGCGCCCATGGTGTCCAGGCGCGCCATCAGCGCGTTGCTGCGCCGCAGCAGCTCGCTTGCCTGCTGCAGCAGCGCGTTGATCTGGCTGCTGCGCGCATCGTCGCCCAGCAGCGCCGCCAGCGCGCCGCCCGGGCCGTTGAACTTCTGCACCAGCAGGCGCACCTGCGCCAGCGTGGCGGCCAGCTCCGAGCCCTGTTCGGTCATCTGGTTGAGGTTGTCGAGCAACTGGCGCGCGCTGTTGAGGATCTGCGGCACCTCCGCGCCCACGTCGCCGCGGATCACCGGACGCTCGGCGCCGTCGCCCAGCGGCGGGTCGCTGAGCACGCCGCTGTAGGCCTTGATGGTGGTGCCGCCCACCAGGCCGCGCACCAGCGTGAACACGCTGGACTCGCGCAGCCAGTGCGCCTCCTTGCGCGCAACGTCGACCGCGATGTGCACGCTGCCGTCGCTGGCCAGGTCGATGTTGCGCACCCGGCCTATGGGGAAGCCGGAAAACGTCATGTCCATGCCCACGCTCACGCCCTCGGAATCATCGGTCACCAGCACCAGGCGCTGCGTTGCCTCGAAGGCGCCGCGCGCATACAGCAGGTAGAGCACCGAGCCCAGGATCAGCAGCGCGGTGAAGAACAGCAGGCCCAGGGCCTTCAGGCGCAGGTGCGCCACCGGGCGCAAGGGCTCTTCGGGCGGGTAGGCCGGTTCGGTCAGCGGGTCGACCATGATCACTCAGTAATAGTTGCCCATGAGGGAAATCGTCTCTATCAGCAAGAGTACGGCAAACATGCGTGCCAGGCTGCCCCCGCCCGCAGCGGGCGGCGCGGCGCTGCGGCGTTCGTGCGCGTGCAGGCCGCCGGCCAGCGGGATCAGCGCCACCGCCAGGCTGAAGAACAGCGTCTTGAGAAAGAACACCAGCGTGATCTGCGGCGTGAACACCTGGCCGAACATGCGGGTATAGCCGGCAAAGCCCGCGAGGTTGGCGCCATAGACGCCGATGTAGGCCATCACCAGGCCCACCACGCACGACAGCGCCGCCAGCGTGACGCTGGCGTAGACGCCCGCGACCGCGCGCGGCAGGACCTCGGTGCGCACGAAGGGTGTGGCCGGCATGCGCCGCAGGCGGCGCAGCTGCGCCACCTGTGCGCCGCTCGGTATCGTGGTGCGCATGGCCACGAACAGCGCCGCGGTCAGCGGAATGAGCTCCAGCACCAGCACGCGCACCACCATCTCCAGCGCGTAGCGCGACAGGCCGTAGCTGAAGGCGGTGACCACGACGATGCGCGTGAGCACCAGGCTGATGAGCGCCGCCAGCACCGTGAAGCCCAGCAGGATGGGCAGGGTGTCGCGCACGATCTGCCGCGCCATGCGCCCGCGCGCCTGCCGCCCCCAGCTGGACGGCGAAGCCAGCAGCACCAGCACCACCGCGCCCAGCTCCATGATGCGCCACCAGGCGATGGCCCAGCGCTGCGCGGCGCGCCAAAAGCGCTCCAGCCAGGGTGCGCGCGCCACCAGGGAGTTCATGCGCGCATCATACGAAAACGCCTGGTATTTCATGCAAAAACGGCCTGCAGCGCCCGCCCTGCAAGTGCCACAAACTATCAAAATAATAGTGTTCAGACGTGGCGCCGCACCGTGGCCAGCGGCTGGGGCACGGGTTCGGCGTCGGCGCGCCGGTGCAGCGCCTCGATCACCTGGCACTGGGCACCGGTGCCGTCGCAGCGGCCGCGCAGTTCCTTGAGGGCGCGCTCCAAGGCGCGCAGCTCCTGCAGGCGGGTGCGCACGTGCTCCAGGTGCTCGTCCAGCGTGGCGCAGGCGGCATGCGGCGCCGGCGCGCCCTGGGCGTCCAGCGCCAGCAGCGCGCGCACCTCGGGCAGCGACATGTCCATGGCGCGACACAGCCGCACGAAGCGCAGGCGGTGCACCTCGGCGTCGGTGTAGAGGCGGTAGCGGTTGTCCGCGCGTGCGCCCTCGGGCAGCAGGCCTTCGCGCTCGTAGTAGCGGATGTTGGCCGGCGACACCCCGGACAGGCGGGCGGCTTGCCCTATGCGGTGGCACGGGTATTCGGCGGGCATGCTTGACCTTCAAGTGACTTCACGGTTTCCAATGATGGCATGAAGCACGCAAGTCCCGCCCACGACCACCCCGGCCAGGCAAGGCCGACCAGCGCCTGCGCACCGCCCGCACACGCCGAGGGCGGGCATGCGCACGGCCACGATCACGATCATTCCGCCCTGCCCGGCTGGCCGCGCATCGCGCTGGCGCTGCTGCTCGCTGCGGGCGCCGAGGCCGCGCATGCGCTGGCGCTGGGCTGGCCCGGCATGCTGCTGGCCGTGGCGGCGATCGCGCTGGCGGGCCTGGGCGTGTACCGTGCGGGACTGCAGGACCTGCTGGCGCTGCGCCTGGGCATCAGCGCGCTGATGACCGTCGCCGTCACCGGCGCGGTGCTGATAGGCCAATGGCCCGAAGCGGCGATGGTGATGGCGCTCTACGTGGCGGCCGAGCGGCTGGAGCACGGCGCCATGGACAGGGCGCGCCACGCGATCCGCGGACTGCTCGCGCTCGCGCCCGAGATGGCCGAGGTGCTGCAGCCCGACGCCAGCGTGCGGCGTCTGCCCGCGGCCCAGGTGCAGCCGGGCAGCGTGCTGCGCATCGCCCCCGGGGCGCGCGTGCCGCTGGACGGCACCGTCACCCGGGGCAGCAGCAGCGTGAACCAGGCGCCGATCACCGGCGAGAGCCAGCCGGCGGACAAGACCGTGGGCGACGCGCTCTACGCCGGCAGCATCAACCAGCAGGCCGAGCTGCAGATGCGGGTCACCGCCGCGGCCGGCGGCACGCTGCTGGCGCGCATCGTGCACGCGGTGGAGCAGGCCCAGGCCAGCCGCGCGCCGACGCAGCGCTTCGTCGACCGCTTTGCCGCGGTCTATACCCCCATCGTCTTCGCGCTGGCGCTGCTGCTGGCCGTGCTGGCGCCCCCGCTCATGGGCTGGAGCTGGCAGCAGGCCGTCTACCAGGCGCTGGCGCTGCTGGTCATCGCCTGCCCCTGCGCGCTGGTGATCTCCACCCCGGTGACGGTGGTGAGCGCGCTCACCGCGGCCGCGCGCCGCGGCATGCTCATCAAGGGCGGCAGCGCACTCGAGAGCGCGCGCAATCTGCGCGCGATCGCGCTGGACAAGACCGGCACGCTGACCACCGGCCAGCCCACGCTGGTGCACTGGCAGGCGCTGGGTGAAGACGCCGATGCGCCCGCCCGCGCGGCGCAGCGCGCGCTGCAGCTGGCCGCGCGTTCGGACCACCCGGTCTCGCGCGCGATCGCGGCGGGCCTGGAGGCCGGCGCGGCGCAGGCGGCCGATGAGGTGCTGTCCTTCACCGCCCTGCCCGGGCGCGGCGTGCAGGCCGAGGTCGCCGGTGCCCCCTGGGCGCTGGGCAACGCCCGGCTGGCCGCCGAGCGCGGCCTGCTCACCGAAGGGCTGAAGCTGCTGCTGGCCGAGCAGGAGGCGCGCGGACGCACGCTCACCCTCCTGATGAGCGCCACGGCCGTGCAGGCGCTGTTTGCCGTGGCCGACCCGCTGCGCCCGCACGCGGCCGAGGCGGTGGCGCGGCTGCAGGCGCTGGGCATCCACACCGCGGTGCTCAGCGGCGACAACGACGCCACGGTGCGCGCCATCGCCGCGCAGGCGGGCATAGAGGACGCGCGCGGCAGCCTGCTGCCCGAGGACAAGCTCGGCGCCCTGGCGGCCCTGCAGCGCACGCATGGGGCCACCGCCATGGCCGGCGACGGCATCAACGACGCGCCGGCCCTGGCCGCCGCCGACCTGGGGTTTGCCATGGGCGGCCAGCATGCCAGCGGCATGGCCATGGAAACGGCGGACGTGGTGCTGATGAGCGACGACCTGCACCGCCTGGCCGACACCGTGCAGCTGTCGCGGCGCGCGCACCGCGTGCTGTGGCAGAACATCGGCGCCGCGCTCCTGGTGAAGGCCGCGTTCTGTGCTCTGGCGGTGCTGGGCATCGCCACCATGTGGATGGCGGTGGCCGCCGACATGGGCGTGAGCCTGCTGGTCATCGCCAACGGCCTGCGGCTGCGCCGCGCGCCCATGGGCCACGCCAGGCAGGCCGCGCCCGGCATCGGCGTTGCCGCGGCCGTGCAAAATCCCTGAACCGCCGGCGCCCCGCCCCGCGCTCGAACCAACTTGCCCCATGACCCAGCACACCCGCACCGAAGACGCGCTGGCCATCGTCACCGGCGTGACGCTGGTGTCCACCGGCATCGCCTTCCTGGCCAAGGCCGGTCTCTTGACCGGCGGCATCGCCGGGCTGAGCTTCGTGCTGCACTACAGCACGGGCTGGAGCTTCGGGCTGCTGTTCTTCGTGCTGAACCTGCCCTTTTATTGGCTGGGCCTGCGCCGCATGGGCTGGCGCTTCACGCTCAAGACCTTCGCCGCGGTGGCGCTGCTGTCGCTGATGACCGAGGCGCAGCTGCGCTGGCTGCACCTGTCGGACATGGCCATGCCCTACGCCGCGCTGGTCGGCGGGCTGATCATGGCCATGGGCTTTCTGGTGCTGTTTCGCCACCAGAGCAGCCTGGGGGGCATAGGCATCCTGGCGCTGTACCTGCAGGAGCACCGCGGCTGGCGCGCGGGCAAGGTGCAGATGGCCGTGGACAGCGCCATCGTGGCCACGGCGCTGGTGACGCTGGCGCTCGATCGCGTGCTCTGGTCGGTGGTCTGCGCGGTGGTGCTCAATCTGGTGCTGGCGATGAACCACAAGCCGGGGCGCTATGTGGCTGCCTGAGAGCCGGTTCACGATCTTTGCGCGGTGTCCGCAAGGCGGCAAAAACCGCAGCCAAGGCAGCCGGCGCGGAACTCCGCAGCCCGCTGCCGGTCAGAGCAGCGCGCTCTTGCCCGGCGCATGCCAGCCGCCCCCTTTTTGATCGATCACCGCAGGAGAGTCCCTGATGTCCACGCTCGCACCCACCCGCCGCCAGATGCTGGCGTCCGCCGCAGGCCTGGCGGCGCTGGCGGCCGGCGCCGCGCCCGCCGCCCAGCCCATGGTGCAGGTCTGGAAAGACCCGAGCTGCGGCTGCTGCAAGGACTGGATCGCGCACATGCAGGCCAACGGCTTTGCCACCACGGTGCATGAAAGCGGCAACGCCGGTGCGCGCGCCCGGCTGGGCCTGCCGCGCGAGCTCGGCTCCTGCCATACCGCGCTGGTCGAGGGCTATGTGCTCGAAGGCCACGTGCCGGCCCGCGACGTGCAGCGCCTGCTCAGTCAGCGCCCCAAGGCGCTGGGCCTGGCGGTGCCGGGCATGCCGGTGGGCAGTCCCGGCATGGACGGCCCCGCCTATGGCGGGCGCAAGGACGCCTACGAGGTGCTGCTGGTCAGGCGCGCCGGCAAGGCGGGCGAGGCAAGCACCGAGGTCTTCGCGCGCTACGGCTGAAACCCGCGCTCACAGCGGGTGGACGACGAGCTTGAACTCCACGTCGTCGTCCACGGAGCGCACTTCGAAGCCGATGCGGCGCATCAGCTTGAGCATCTTCACGTTGCTCGCCAGCACCAGGCCCTGCATCTCGCTGAGCCCGCGCTCACGCGCCACGTCCATGATGGACAGCATCAGGCGCGCGCCCACCCCGCGGTTGGCGAAGTCGTCGGCCACCACCAGCGCGAACTCGCAGCTCGTGTGGTCCGGGTTGGCCACGTAGCGCGAGACGCCGACGATGCGCTGGCTCAGTCTGGTCTCGCCGTCCTCGCCGGTCTCGCGCTCCTGGTGCACCGCCACGAGCGCCATTTCGCGGTCGTAGTCGATGAGCGTGAAGCGCGCCAGCAGCGAATTGGGCAGCTCGGACATCGGCGAGACGAAGCGAAAGTAGCGGCTCTCGGGCGAGAGCTCGCGCACCAGGCGCTGGATCATCTGCGCGTCGTCGGGGCGGATCGGGCGCACCAGGTATTCGCCGCCGCCCTGCAGCGGCCACAGCTGCTCGTAGCGCTCCGGGTAGGGCAGGATGGCCAGGTGGCCGTAGTAGTTGCCGCTGCGGGCATCGTGGCCGCCAGCGGCGGCCACCTCGCGCACCACGATGCGCGCATCGACCGCGATCGCCCCCGTCTCGTCGGTGATGATGGGGTTGATGTCCATCTCGCGCAGTTGCGGCAGCGCGCAGACCATCTCCGAGACGCGCAGCAGCAAGTGCTCCAGCGCCTCCACGTGCACGGCCGCGGCGCCATGCCATTCGCCCAGGGTTTCGGCCACGCGCGAGCGCTGGATCAGCCGGCGCGCGAGGAACTGGTTGAGCGGCGGCAGCTCCATCGCGCCGTCGCGGATCAGTTCGATCATGGTGCCACCCGCGCCGAAGGTGATCACCGGGCCGAAGGGGTCGTCGGTCACCAGGCCGATGCAGACCTCGCGCCCGCGGCGCAGCCTGGCCATCTTCTGCACCGTCACGCCGTTGATGCGCGCCTGGGGCTGCAGGCTGGCCACGCGCCGCACCATCTCCTCATAGGCGTCGCGCACCGCCGCGCCGCTGTGCACGTTGAGCATCACGCCGCCGACGTCGGACTTGTGCGTGATGTCGGGCGAATCGATCTTCAGCGCCACCGGAAAGCCGATCTGCGTGGCGATCATCATGGCCTCGCGGCTGCTGCGCGCCAGCAGCGTGTTGGTCACCGGGATCTGGAAGGCCGCCAGCAGCGTCTTGGACTCCATCTCGGTGAGCGTCTGGCGCCGCTCGGCCAGCACGCTCTCGATCAGCAGGCGGGCGCTGTCGATGTCGGGCTTGAGCATGCCGGTCAAGGGCGGCGGCGTCTGCTGCAGCAGCTGCTGGTTCTGGTGGAAGGAAGCGATGTTGCCGAACGCGCCCACCGCCGCCTCGGGCGTGCGGAAGGTCGGAATCTGCGCGGCGCGCAGCACCTCGCGCGCCGGCAGCACCGAGGCGTCGCCTATCCAGCTGGTGAGCAGCGGCTTGCTGGCCTTCTTGCGCGCCTGCGCCGTCGCCTCGGCCACGGCCGTCGCGTCGATGCCGAACTTGGGCGAAAAGATGGCCAGCACGCCGTCCACCTGCCGGTCGGCAAAGGCCGCTCCCAGAGCCAGGGCGTAGTGTTCGGGCGTGGCTTCCTCGGACAAGTCCACCAGTTCGCACAGCGTGGCCAGCGGCGGCAGCTCTGGGGCGAGCGCCGCCACCGTCTCCGGCGACAGGTGGGCCAGCTCCAGGCCGATCTCGTTGGCCCAGTCGGCCGCCAGCACGCCCGGCCCGCCGCCGTTGGTCACGACGCACAGGCGCCGGCCCACTGGCCGGTAGCGCGAGGCGAGGCACTTGACGGCCGAGAACAGCGCCACGAAGGAGCGCACCCGCACCGCGCCGGCGCGCCGCAGCACCGCGTCAAAGACCTCGTCGCTGCCGACGATGGCGCCGCTGTGCGTCTGCGCCGCCGCGTTGCCCGCTGGCTTGCGCCCCGCCTTGAGCACCACCACCGGTTTGGCAAACGCCGCCGAGCGCAGCGCGCTCATGAAGCCGCGCGCGTTCTGTATGCCCTCCATGTAGACCGCGATGCTGTGCGTGTGCGGGTCGTGCGAGAGGAAATCCAGCGCCTCGTTGAGCCCGAAGTCGGTGTGCGGCCCGATCGAGATCACGCTGGAAAAGCCCACGCCATTAGTCACCGCCCAGTCGAGCATGCCGGTGGCCAGCGCCCCCGACTGGCAGATCAGCCCGAGCGAGCCTTCGCGCGCCAGCGGCCCGACCGCGCTCGCGTTCAGCCTGAGCGAGGGCCGCTGCAGACCCAGGGAATTGGGGCCCAGCAGGTAGATGCCTTCGCGGCGCGCCACCTTGCGCCACTGCTGCGCCAGCGCCTCGTCGACCCCGCCGGAGAGCACCAGCGCGCTGCGGCAGCGGATGCGCCCGACGACGGCCAGCGCCGCCGGCACGTCCGCGGGCGGCAGCGCGATGACGGCCAGGTCGGCCCGTGTCTGCGCCAGCTCCGCGAGCGTGCCGCTGGTGCGCACGTCCAGGTACTGCAGCGTTCCCGCGTAGCGCTGCGCCTGCAGCGCCTCGTGCAAGGCCCGCGCCTGGGGCGTGAGCTGTTCGGGCGCATTGCGGTCGCCGGCGAAGACCACCAGCGAGGCGGGGGCAAACAGGGGGGTGAGGTAGTGCGCTTCTTTCATGGCGACTTGAGGCTGGGTGTGCGGCGCATCCGCGGGGCCCGCGCCGGCGGGCGATCACGGCAGTCCGGGCGGAGCTGACACCCGATTGTGGGGCAGGCGCCGACGGCCTGCCAGCGGCTCAGACAGGCGCGCTCAATCGGTGTCCGCCGGCTGCTCGGCCGCCGGTGCGCCCGCCCCATCGCCGGGCTGCGCCGTGTCCGGTGTTTCGGACGACGATCCCTTGGAGAGCTTGCGCTTCATTTTTTCTTCCTTTTTCCGCTTTTTTTCACGTTCGCGTTGACGTTTTTCGAATGAATAATTGGGCTTCGCCACTCATGCTCCTGGATAAAGAAAATCGCGGCAATGATACCGCACGCGGCGGCCCGGCCGCGGGACAGGCTGCACGAGCGCGTCGCCCCGGCCTGGCCATTCGAGTGCGGGCCTGGACGCAGCGAATATGAAAACGCCGCAAGATATCAATTCAATTACCCTGTCCGCGCAAATCGGCGTGCGCAAGATAATCGAACATCAATATCCGAAAACCGATTATCCAATTCAATCCGCCGGCGTATCGCGATATGGTGCCAATATCTGCGCGCCATCCGCGGCACCGCCGCCGCACAATTGCGCCAGCGCCTGCGCGGTACGCCGCGCGGCGCCACGGTGGTGCGCGATGAAAGCGCTGCCCTGCTCCAGCACCTGCTCGCGCGCGCCGGGCTCCTGCAGCAGCGTGCGCGCCTGCGCCAGCGCGGCCCCCATGTTCGCCACGCGCAGCGCCGCGCCGGCCTGCACCGCGCCTTCGGCAGCTTCGGCGAAGTTGAAGGTATGGGGCCCGAGCACCAGAGGGCAGCCGCAGGCGATGGCCTCGATCAGGTTCTGTCCGCCCAGCGGGGCAAAGCTGCCACCCAGCAGCGCCACGTCGGCCAGGCCGTAGTACAGCGCCATCTCGCCCATGGAATCACCCAGCCAGACGTCGGCTGCCACTGGCGCCGTATCCCAGGCGCTGCGCCGCGACACGGTAAGGCCCGCGGCCGTGCACAGCGCCGCCACCTCATCGAAACGCTGCGGATGGCGCGGCACGAGCAGCCATTGCACATCCAATGAATTGATAGCTGCAAGCGCTTTCCCAGCAAGGGCTGGAGGCCGATTTGGCTTGATGTTTTCCAGCCAGAGCGCTTCTTCCCCCTCGCGCGTGCTCGCCAGCAGCACCACGGGGCGCGCGCTGCCAGCGCGCCAGGCGCGCCCGCGTGCGAGCAGCGCGGCGTCCGGTTCGGCGTCGAACTTGAGGTTGCCGTACACCCCGGCCACCGGCGCGCCCAGCGACGCAAGCCGACGCGCATCCTGCTGCCCCTGGGCCCAGACCGCGGCCAGCCCCGCATAGGCGGGGCGCGCCAGCCAGGCCAGGCGCTGGGCGCCGCGCAGGGACTTTTCATTCAGCCGCGCATTGGCCAGCGCCAGCGGCACGCCCAGGCGGCGGCAGCCGGCCACCAGATTGGGCCAGACCTCGGTTTCCATGAGCACGCCCACGTCGGGGTGAAAGTGGCGCAGGAAGCCCTGTACCGCGCCCGGCGTGTCCCAGGGCAGCCAGGCCTGAAGGTCGCCCGCGCGCAGCAGGCGCACGCCTTCGGCGCGCCCGGTGGCGGTGCCGTGGGTCAACAGCAGCTGCATGCCCGGCAGCGCCTGGCGCAGCGGCCCAAGCAGGATGGCCGCCGCCCGGGTTTCGCCCAGCGACACCGCATGCAGCCAGACGCGCGGGCCGCTGGCGCGCGCCGGCGGCACATCGGGGTAGCGGCCGAAGCGTTCATGCAGCGCCAGCGCATAGCCGGGTTCGGCGCGGGCACGGCGCGCGAGCTTGCGCCTGAGCAGCGGCTGCGCGAGCCAGGCGAGCAGGCTGTAGAGCGCCAGCGCGATACGCTGCATGCAGGCGCGCTTCAGTGTGCCGCGCTGCCCGGCTCCGCGCCGGGCTTGACGCGCCGCAGCAGCGCCAGCATGTCCGCGCGGATGCGCGCGAGCGCCGCTTCGCTCTGGCCCTCGAAGCGCAGCACCAGCACCGGCGTGGTGTTGCTCGCGCGGATCAGGCCGAAGCCGTCGGGCCAATCCACGCGCAGGCCGTCCATGGTGCTGATCTCGGCCGGCGGCGTGAACACCTCGGGCGCGAGCGCCTGAAGCTGCTGCGCGAGGCGATGCGGCTCGCCTTCGCTGCAGGCCACGTTCAGCTCCGGCGTGCTGTGGCTGCTGGGCAGGGCCTGCAGCGCCGCGCTCGGGTCGCGTTCGCGGCTCAGGATCTCCAGCAGGCGGCAGCCCGCATAAGTGCCGTCGTCAAAGCCGTACCAGCGCTCCTTGAAGAACAGATGGCCGCTCATCTCGCCACCCAGGGGCGCATCGACCTCGCGCATCCTGGCCTTGATCAGCGAATGGCCGGTCTTGTACATCAGCGGCACGCCGCCGGCCGCGCGGATGGCGGGCGCCAGGCGCTGCGAGCATTTGACGTCGTAGACGACGGTGGCGCCGGGCACGCGCGCGAGCACGTCGCGCGCCAGCAGCATGAGCTGGCGGTCGGGGAAGATGGTTTCGCCGCTGCGCGTGACGATGCCCAGGCGGTCGCCGTCGCCGTCGAAGGCCAGGCCCAGCTCGGCGTCGCTTTCCTTGAGCGCCCGCACCAGATCGCGCAGGTTCTCGGGCTTGCTCGGGTCGGGGTGGTGGTTGGGAAAGCGCCCGTCCACCTCGGTGAAGAGCTCGACCACCTCGCAGCCCAGCGCGCGAAAGATGTCCGGCGCCGAGGCGCCCGCCACGCCATTGCCGCAGTCCACGACGATCTTCATCGGCCGCGCCAGGCGCACGTCCTGCACGATGCGCTGGCGGTAGGCGGGCAGCACGTCGGCGCTGCGCAGCGCGCCGCGCGTGGCCTCGGGCCAGCCGCCGGCCTCGATGGCGCGGCGCAGCGCCTGGATTTCCTCGCCATGGATCGCGCGCCCGGCCAGCACCATCTTGAAGCCGTTGTGGTCCGAAGGGTTGTGGCTGCCCGTCACCTGGATGCCGCTTTCGCACAGCGTGCTGGCGGCAAAGTAGAGCATGGGCGTGGTGCTCAGGCCGATGTCGATCACGTGCGCGCCGGCCTGGCGCAGGCCATCGATCAGCGCCGCGGCCAGCGCCGGGCTGCTCAAACGCCCGTCGCGCCCCACGGCCACCACCTGCTGGCCCTGGGCCAGGGCCGCGCTGGCGAAGGCCAGGCCCACGGCGCGCGCAACGTCCTCGTCCAGCGTGGCCGGCACCACGCCGCGTATGTCGTAAGCCTTGAAAAGAGACGGCGCAGGCTGCACGCCGGATTCCTGGTGCGTTGTCATCGCCCGCATTGTAGAAAGCGCCGTCGGCGACAGGGCCGGCCCGGGCGTAGCAAAATGTGCCGGTGGGCCGCGCGCTGATTCGTCAGAACCTTGTAAGTGCGAACTGCAACAGTGATCCGGTTTGGCAATAACTTGTTGATAGGAGACAAATTCACATGGCTACCTCTTCTTCTGCAATCGATTCGATACTGGTCGAAAACCGGGTATTTCCGCCATCCGAAGAGATGGTGAAGAACGCCAACATCTCCGGCATGGACGCCTACAAGGCCATGTGCGCCGAAGCCGACAAGGACTTCGAGGGCTTCTGGGGCAATCTGGCGCGCAAGCACGTGGTCTGGACCAAACCCTTCACCCGCGTGCTCGACGGCAGCAACGCGCCCTTCTACAAGTGGTTTGACGACGGCGAGCTCAACGTCAGCGCCAACTGCCTGGACAAGCACATGGGCACGCCGGTCGAAAACAAGACGGCCATCATCTTCGAGGCCGACGACGGCGCCGTCACCAAGGTCACCTACAAGGAACTGCTCGCGCGCGTGGGCCAGTTTGCCAATGCGCTCAAGAGCCGCGGGATTCAAAAGGGCGACCGCGTCATCCTCTACATGCCGATGACCATCGAGGGCGTGGTGGCGATGCAGGCCTGCGCACGCCTGGGGGTCATCCACAGCGTGGTGTTCGGCGGCTTCTCGGCCAAGGCGCTGCAGGACCGCATCGTGGACGTCGGCGCCGTCGCCGTGATCACCGCCAACTACCAGATGCGCGGCGGCAAGGAGATGCCGCTCAAGGCCATCGTGGACGACGCCATCGCGCTGGGCGGCTGCGAATCGGTCAAGAACGTCTTCGTCTATGAGCGCACCAAGACCGCCTGCGCCATGACCGCCGGGCGCGACCACACCTTCAGCGAAGTCCTCGAGGGCCAGAGCACCGAATGCGCCCCCGTGCCGGTGAACGCCGAGCATCCGCTGTACATCCTCTATACCTCCGGCTCCACCGGCAAGCCCAAGGGCGTGCAGCACTCCAGCGGCGGCTACCTGCTGCAGGCCAAGCTCACCATGGACTGGACTTTCGACCTCAAGCCCGAAGACGTCTTCTGGTGCACCGCCGACATCGGCTGGGTCACGGGCCATTCCTACGTCGTCTACGGGCCGCTGGCCGCCGGCGCCACCGAAATCGTCTTCGAAGGCATCCCCACCTACCCCAACGCCGGGCGCTTCTGGGACATGGTCCAGCGCCACAAGTGCACCGTCTTCTATACCGCACCGACGGCCATCCGCTCGCTCATCAAGGCCTCGGAAGCGGACGACAAGGTGCATCCCAAGTCCTACGACCTCAAGAGCCTGCGCATCATCGGCAGCGTGGGTGAGCCGATCAACCCCGAAGCCTGGGTCTGGTACTACAACCACGTGGGCGGCGGGCGCTGCCCCATCGTCGATACCTACTGGCAGACCGAAACCGGCACGCACATGATCAACCCGCTGCCCGGCGCCACGCCGCTGGTGCCGGGTTCGTGCACGCTGCCGCTGCCGGGCATCTACCCGGCGATCGTCGACGAAACCGGCGAGGAAATGCCCAACGGCAAGGGCGGCATGCTGGCCTACAAGAAGCCCTGGCCCAGCATGATCCGCACCATCTGGGGCGACCCCGAGCGCTTCAAGAAGACCTACTTCCCGCCCGAGATGAAGGGCTACTACTTCGCCGGCGACGGCGCGGTGCGCTCCGAGGACCGCGGGTACTTTCGCGTGACGGGGCGCATCGACGACGTGCTCAACGTCTCCGGCCACCGCCTGGGCACCATGGAAGTCGAATCCGCCCTGGTGGCCAAGACCGACCTCGTGGCCGAGGCCGCCGTCGTGGCCCGCCCGGACGACCTCACGGGCGAGGCCATCTGCGCCTTCGTGGTCCTGAAGCGCCCGCTGCCCAGCGACGAGGAAGCCAAGGCGATCGCCAAGGAACTGCGCGACTGGGTGGCCAAGGAAATCGGCCCCATCGCCAAGCCCAAGGACATCCGCTTCGGCGAGAACCTGCCCAAGACCCGCTCGGGCAAGATCATGCGCCGCCTGCTGCGCTCGCTGGCCAAGGGCGAAGCCATCACCCAGGACACCAGCACGCTGGAAAACCCGCAGATCCTCGAGCAGCTCGCGCACAACAACTGAGCGCGCTGCCATACTTGCGGGCCATCGGGCCTGTCGATTCGCAAGGGTCGGCAGGCCTTTCCTTTTTGGGAGCACAAGGCATGGATGCAGGAGCCATCACCGACGTCGCGGGCCTCGAAGTCGGCCATTTCAGCGACCCGCGCCGCCCCACCGGCTGCAGCGTGGTCATCGCCCGCGAAGGCGCGGTGGCCGGTGTGGACGTGCGCGGCGCGGCGCCGGGTACGCGCGAAACCGATCTGCTCGATCCCACCCACCTGGTGCCGCATGTGCACGCCATCATGCTCGCCGGCGGCAGCGCCTGGGGGCTGGACGCCGCCAGCGGCGCGATGCGCTGGCTGGAGGAGCATGGCATAGGCATGGACGTGGGTGCCGGTCTGGTGCCGCTGGTGCCGGCCGCGGTGCTGTTCGACCTGCACGTGGGCGATCCTGCCGTCCGCCCCGACGCCCAGGCCGGCTACGCCGCCTGCGTGGCCGCGTCGCGCCAGCGCCCGGCCGAGGGCAACGTGGGCGCGGGCAGCGGCGCCACCGTGGGCAAGCTCTTCGGCCCGGAACTGGCGATGAAAAGCGGCATAGGCACGGCTTCGGTGCGCCTGGGCGAGGTGACCGTGGGCGCACTGGTCGCTTGCAACGCGGTGGGCGACGTGGTGGACCCCGCCAATGGCCAGACCGTGGCCGGCGCACGCACCGCCGACGGCCGCGCGCTGCGCCACTGCACCGCCGCCATGCTGCGCGGCGAGGCCCTGCACCCGCTGCTGGCAGGCACCAACACCACCATAGGCGTGGTGGCGACCGATGCCCCCCTGACCAAGGCCGAGGCCAAGCGCCTGGCCACCACCGCGCACGACGGCCTGGCGCGCACCATCAACCCGGTGCACACCATGATGGATGGCGATACGCTCTTTGCGCTGACCACCGGCAAGGCCGCCCGCTCACCCGGCATGGTGGTGCTGGCCGTGATGGCCGCCGAGGCCGTGGCCCGCGCCACGCTGCGCGCCGCCCGCACGGCGCGCGGCATCAGCACCAGCAACGGGCTGGTCCTGCCCGCCTGGGACGGGCTCGATCAGTCGTGAAGCCCGCGCTCGTCGGGCTCGTCGGTGGAGATGCTGATCACGCTCACCTGCTGGCCCTTGGACTTGCGCCAGGCATAGATCGCGTAGCCCGAGAGGCTGTAGCAGGCAAATGCCAGGAAGAGCACGCTGGGCGGGTCGATGTTGATGATGGCAATGCCCAGCGCGATCAGCACCAGCACCACGAAGGGCACGCTCTGGCGGGCCTGGACGTCCTTGAAGCTGTAGAAGGGCACGTTGGTCACCATGGTCAGGCCCGCATACAGCGTGATGGCAAACGCGATCCAGGTCGCCTGCGGCCAATTCAGATGCCCGCCTATGCCGCGCTGCACGCCGTTGTCGGTCATCAGCCAGATGAAGCCCATCACCAGCGCCGCGGCCGCCGGTGAAGGCAGGCCCTGGAAGTAGCGCTTGTCCACCACCGCGGTATTGACGTTGAAGCGCGCCAGGCGCAGCGCGGCGCAGGCGCAATAGACGAAGGCGGCAATCCAGCCCCAGCGCCCCAGCCCCTTGAGCGCCCAGACATAGACGATGAGCGCCGGCGCGGCACCGAACGAGACCATGTCGGCGAGCGAATCCATCTGCTCGCCGAAGGCGCTCTGGGTGTTGGTCATGCGCGCCACGCGCCCGTCCAGGCTGTCGAAAATCATCGCCGAGAACACGCCCAGGGCCGACTGGTCGAAGCGTCCGTTGATCGCCATGACGATGGCGTAGAAGCCGCTGAACAGGGCCGCCAGGGTGAACAGATTGGGCAGGATGTAGATGCCCTTGCGGCGTCTGCGCGCGAGCGCATCGGCATCCTGGCTGTTCTCGTAGTTTGAAGGCATATTCGTGTTTATCCCTTGTGCTGCAACCGCCTGCAGCTATTGTTTTTATGGTTTCTGGCGGCTTGAGCAGACCGCCACAGTGTAGCCAGCGGGCGCCCATGCAAAAAGGCCACGCGGTGGTGGCCTTCTGTGGCAAAAGCGGTGCCGGCCGCGCTCAGTTGCGGCTGCGGTCCACCAGCTTGTTCTTGGCGATCCAGGGCATCATGGAGCGCAGCTTCTCGCCCACGACCTCGATCTGGTGTGCCGCCATGTTGCGCCGGCGCGCCGTCATGCTCGGGTAGCCGGTGCGCCCTTCCAGGATGAACTGCTTGGCGTAGTCGCCGTTCTGGATGTTCCTGAGCGCCTCGCGCATCGCGGCGCGCGAGCTCTCGTTGATCACGCGCGGACCGGTCACGTACTCGCCGAACTCGGCGTTGTTGCTGATCGAGTAGTTCATGTTGGCGATGCCGCCCTCGTAGATCAGGTCGACGATGAGCTTGAGCTCGTGCAGGCACTCGAAATAGGCCATCTCGGGCGCGTAGCCGGCTTCCACCAGGGTCTCGAAGCCCATCTTCACCAGTTCCACCGCGCCGCCGCAGAGCACGGCCTGCTCGCCGAACAGGTCGGTTTCGGTCTCTTCCTTGAAGTTGGTCTCGATGATGCCGGCCTTGCCGCCACCATTGGCCATGGCGTAGGACAGGGCCAGGTCGCGCGCGCGGCCCGACTTGTCCTGGTGCACCGCCACCAGGTGCGGCACGCCGCCGCCCTGGGTGTAGGTGTTGCGTACGGTGTGGCCGGGTGCCTTGGGCGCGACCATCCACACGTCCAGGTCGGCGCGCGGCACGACCTGGTTGTAGTGCACGTTGAAGCCGTGCGCGAAGGCGAGCGACGCGCCCTGCTTGATGTTGGGCTCCACGTGGTGGGTATAGACCTCGGCGATCTGCTCGTCGGGCAGCAGCATCATGACGACGTCGGCGGACTTGACGGCCTCGTCCACTTCGTTGACGGTGAGCCCGGCCTTGCCGACCTTGTCCCAGCTCGCGCCGCCCTTGCGCAGGCCGACCACGACCTTCACGCCGCTGTCGTTGAGGTTCTGCGCATGCGCGTGGCCCTGGCTGCCGTAGCCGATGATGGCCACGGTCTTGCCCTTGATCAGGGACAGATCACAGTCTTTGTCGTAGAAAACTTTCATGGGTGCTCCGGTTGAAATGGCTGGATGGGGGAGGAATGCAAGGGAAATTCAGACGCGCAACACGCGCTCGCCGCGGCCTATGCCGCTCAGGCCGGTGCGCACGGTCTCGAGTATGGCCGAGCGGTCTATCGCCTGCAGGAAGGCTTCGGTCTTCTGCTGGTCGCCGGTGATCTCTATGGTGTAGCTCTTTTCCGTGACGTCGATAATGCGTCCGCGGAAGATGTCGGCCATGCGCTTGAGCTCTTCGCGCTCCTTGCCCACGGCACGCACCTTGACCATCATCAGCTCACGCTCGGCATAGGCGCCCTCGGTCAGGTCCACCACCTTGACGACCTCGATCAGGCGATTCAGGTGCTTGGTGATCTGCTCTATCACCTCTTCCGAGCCGTGCGTCTGTATCGTCATGCGCGACAGCGACGCGTCCTCGGTGGGCGCCACGGTGAGCGACTCGATGTTGTAGCCACGCGCCGAAAACAGGGCAACCACGCGCGACAGGGCTCCGGGCTCGTTCTCGAGCAGCACGGCAATGATGTGTTTCATGGTGAGATTCCTCTTTTTGCGACGGCAGCACGATCACCCGGTGGTCGCAGAAAACTGCCGTTTTTCGCCGCCCTCCCCCGGCCCCGGTAAGGGCCGGGCTTGGCGGGCAATAGATTCGTCAAAATTTGCTATTACAGGAATAGCTGCTTGCGCCCGCCCAGCATGGGCCAGGGCCTGATTTTTCTCAAAGGTCTTCCGAGCCCAGCAGCATTTCCGTGATGCCCTTGCCCGGCTGCACCATCGGGAACACGTTCTCGGTGGGGTCGGTGCGGATGTCCAGGAACACCGTGCGGTCCTTGAGCCGGCGCGCCTCGCGCAGCGCGCCTTCCACGTCCTGCGGGCGCTCCACCAGCAGGCCGACGTGGCCGTAGGCCTCGGCGAGCTTGACGAAGTTGGGCAGCGCGTCCATGTAGGTCTGGCTGTAGCGCCCGGCGTACTGGATCTCCTGCCACTGGCGCACCATGCCCAGATAGCGGTTGTTCAGCGCGACGATCTTGATCGGCGTGTCGTACTGCAGGCAGGTGGAGAGTTCCTGGATGTTCATCTGCACCGAGCCCTCGCCGGTGATGCAGAACACCTCGGAATCGGGCTTGGCCAGCTTGATGCCCATGGCGTAGGGGATGCCCACGCCCATGGTGCCCAGGCCGCCCGAGTTGATCCAGCGCCGCGGCTCGTCGAAGTGGTAGTACTGCGCGGCCCACATTTGGTGCTGACCGACGTCGGAGGTGATGTAGGCGTCGGTGCCCCGGGTCATGTTCCACAGCGTCTCGACGACGAACTGCGGCTTGATGACCTCGGTATTGCCGCGGTCGTAGGCCAGGCAGTCGCGCCCGCGCCACTCCTCGATCTGCTTCCACCAGGCGGCCAGCGCCTCGGCGTCGGGTTTGGCGCCCGCGTCGCGCACCTGGGAAATCAGCTCGCCCAGCACCTCCTTGACGTCGCCCACGATGGGCACGTCCACGCGCACGCGCTTGGAGATGCTGGAAGGGTCGATGTCGATGTGGATGATCTTGCGGTCGCGCTGGGCAAAGTGCTTGGTGTTGCCGATCACGCGGTCGTCGAAGCGCGCGCCCACAGCCAGCAGCACGTCGCAGTTCTGCATCGCGTTGTTGGCCTCGAAGGTGCCGTGCATGCCCAGCATGCCGACGAACTTGCGGTCGCTCGCCGGGTAGGCGCCCAGGCCCATCAGCGTGTGCGTGACCGGGTAGCCCAGCAGATCGACGAGCGTGCGCAGCTCCTGGCAGGCGTTGCCCAGCAGCACGCCGCCGCCGGTGTAGATGTAGGGGCGCTTGGCCGAAAGCAGCAGTTGCAGCGCCTTGCGGATCTGGCCCGGGTGGCCCTTCTTCACCGGGTTGTAGGAGCGCATTTCCACCGTTTCGGGGTAGCCGGCGTACAGGGTCTTGTTGAGCGAGACGTCCTTGGGGATGTCGACCACCACCGGGCCGGGGCGGCCGGTGCGCGCGATGTGAAAGGCCTTCTTGATGGTCAGCGCCAGGTCGCGCACGTCCTTGACCAGGAAGTTGTGCTTGACCACCGGACGCGTGATGCCCACGGTGTCGCATTCCTGGAAGGCGTCCAGGCCGATCGCCGCCGTCGGCACCTGCCCGGCGATGATGACCATGGGAATCGAATCCATGTAGGCCGTGGCGATGCCCGTGACCGCATTGGTCAGGCCCGGCCCGGAGGTGACCAGCGCCACGCCCACGTCGCCGGTGGCGCGCGCGAAACCGTCGGCCGCGTGCACCGCTGCCTGTTCGTGGCGCACCAGCACGTGCTGGATGGTGTCTTGCTTGTACAGCGCGTCGTAGATGTAGAGCACGGCGCCGCCGGGGTAGCCCCAGAGGTGCTGCACACCTTCGGCCTGCAGCGCACGCACGAGGATCTCGGCACCCATCAGCTCCTGCTGCGCGGTAGCCGCGCCGCCTTCGGCGGCCGCAGCCGCCTTTGCCATTTCGGCCTTGGAGATTTCCATGTTCAACCTTTGCGAATTTCTCTGACGAAAAACCTAGGGTGCCCCTTGGTCGAGCCCTCGTGAGGCCGCTTCGGGACTTGAGGCCTCGGTCATGGGCGTCGACAGGTTCGCGCCGGACCGGGACCCGTTTGCTTCGTAACAAGTAGAGCGACATTATTGCACCGCAGCATGGGCTTGTGGCAAATGGCGCCAAAAGACAACACGATGGGATAATTGCCGCTGTCGCGGTGCAGCATGCGCCGCCGCCGTGCCCCTGGCGCCCGCGGGAACCCCCTTCCTTGGCCACAGAACAAGAGCTCTCCGATTTCCTCAAGAACACAGAAAGGCGCGCCTTCAAGCGTGCGCTCTATCATGTGCGTGACGAGGAGGCGGCGCTGGACATCGTGCAGGACAGCATGCTCAAGCTGTCGGTGCACTATGGCGACAAGCCGCCGGCCGAGCTGCCCATGCTGTTTCAGCGCATCCTCTCCAACTGCATGCTGGACTGGTTCCGCCGGCAGAAGACGCGCAGGGCGCTGTTCACCAACCTCAGCGATTTCGAAGGCCCCTCCGACGACGGCCAGGACTTCGACCTGCTCGAGACCTGGCTGGCGCCGCAGGACGGCAGCGGCGCCGGCGGCCAGAGCGGGGAAGACGCGCTCAAGCGCAGCCAGACGGTGCAGGCCATCGAAGCGGCGATCGAACAGCTCCCGGCCCGTCAACGTGAGGCTTTTCTGATGCGTTACTGGGAAGAAATGGATGTTGCAGAAACCGCAGCCGCCATGGGATGCTCTGAAGGCAGTGTAAAAACGCACTGTTTTCGTGCCGTACAGGCCCTGGGCAAGTTGCTCAAGGCCCAAGGAATCACGCCATGAACCAGACCACTGCCACGCTCAGCCCGGAAGCGGACGCCTTCGCGCGCCGCGTTGCCCTGCGCCTTGCGCAGGCCAGCGACGACCTGCACCACGACATCACCGAGCGCCTGCGCGTGGCGCGCCTGCAGGCGCTGGCCGAACGCAAACGCCCGGCCGCGCAGCCGGCGCTGCACTGGCGCACGGCGCCTGCCGTCATCGCTCAGGGACCGGCGGCGGCGCTGGGCGGCGGCAGCGAACGCCCGCACTGGTGGCAGCCGGCGGTGTCCCTCGTCTGGATCATCGCGCTGCTGATCGGCCTGGTGCTGGTGCACCATACGCAGGTGGAGACCACCACGAGCGAGCTCACCGAAATCGACACCGCCCTGCTCACCGACGAGCTCCCGCCCTCCGCCTATACGGACCCGGGCTTCGCACAGTTCCTCAAAACCAGCCGCAGCAAACCCTGATGCCCAGACGTTCTGCCCGGCGCTGACGCAATGCCAGCACCGCCCGCCGCCCAGCCCTCCCGCACGCTTTCGCTCATCGCCCTCGTCCTGACTCTGGCGCTGTGCGGCGTGCTCGCGTTTGCCGGCTGGCTGGCGGTACGCCAGGTCAGGGCGCTGCCGGGCCTGGTCATGCCGGCGAGCAAACCGGCGCCTGCGGTCATCCTTGCGGCGCGCCGGCCCGCTCCGGTCGTCGAAGAATCCGGCCCGCCCTGGGTCAGCCTGGGCACGGCGCAGCAGCAGGCCCTGGAGCCGCTGCAGCCGCACTGGAGCACGCTGACCGAGGCGCAGAAGCGCAAATGGATGTCGATTGCCGACGGCTTTGCCACCCTGGCGCCGTCCAGCCAGAAAAGGCTGCAGGCGCGCATGACCGCCTGGGCTGCGCTGACCCCGCAGGAGCGCAACCGCGCACGCCTGAACTTTGCGGCCACGCGCAGGCTCGCTCCACCGGCCCGGCAGGAGCAGTGGGATGCCTACCAGGCCCTGGCGCCCGAAGCGCGCCAGGCGCTGATCGAGCGCGCGGCGCCAGCGCCGCAGGGGGCGGCGATCGCGGTGCGCCCCGCGCCGGCGAACAAGTTCGTGCGCGTGCCCGCGGCGCAGGGCAACACCCCTGCGGGCGCCAACCCGCCCAAGATCCTGCCGCCGGTGGTGGACATGGTGCCGGTACCGGTGGTGCGCCCACCTGAAGCCGCACCGATGCCGGCGCCGGTGGAGACCGCGCCCGTGAGCATCCCCTCCGCCACGGGCACCGAGCTGCCGCCCCTGAGCGCCCCGCCCGCCCCGGCGCCCCCTTCCGTCCCGGCGCCGGCCGACCACATGCTCAGGCCGCTGTCGGGCGAGCTACCGGCGCCGACCTTGAACCCGGCGGCCGGCGAGGCCTCGCCCATGCCGACAGAGCCGGCTCCCGAGCCTGCGCCGACGACCTCCACGCCCACACCGGACGCGGACAGCGCCGCCGCCCCGCCCCGCACCGAGCCATGAACGCCGCAACCCCGCCTTCCTCCCCCGCCGCCGCACCGCAGGCCGAGGTGAAGCTGCAAGCCCCCGCCCTGTGGCGGCGCATGGCCTGCTGGCTGTATGAAGCCATCCTGCTCTTCGGCCTGGTTTTCATCGCCGACTACCTGTTTGACACGCTGAGCCAGTCACGCCACGGCCTGGCCAACCGGGCGCTGCGCATGGGCTATCTGTTCGTCGTCTTCGGCATCTATTTCGGCTGGTTCTGGTCGCGCGGCCAGACGCTGGCGCAGAAAACCTGGCACATCCGCGTGGTCGATGCCCGGGGGCGCGCGCTCGGCCAGCCGCGCGCGCTGCTGCGCTATCTGCTGGCCTGGCTGTGGTTCCTGCCGCCGCTGGCCGCCCACCAGCTCGGGCTGCCGCTGTTCAGCACGCTGGCCTTGCTACTGCTGTGGATCGTGCTATGGGCACTGGCAAGCCGCCTGCACCCGCAGCAGCAGTTCTGGCACGACCAACTCGCCGGCACGCGCCTGATCCACGATGCGCGCCCCGCGCCGGCGCGCCGCAGACCATGAGCGACGCGCACCCGCACAAGCACCGCAGTGGCCTGTCCCGGCTCTGGCATGCCACCGGCTATTCGCTCGCGGGCCTGCGTGCGGCCTGGGCCGAAAAGGCCTTTCGCCAGGAAGCCGTCCTTGCCATGCTGATGCTGCCCGCGGCCTGCTGGCTGGCCCAGGACTGGCTGCAGCTGGCCGTGCTCTGGGCCAGCGTGGTGCTGGTGCTGATCGTGGAGCTGCTCAATTCGGGCATAGAGAGCGCAATCGACCGCATCGGGCCACAGCTGCATCCGCTGTCCGCACGCGCCAAGGATCTGGGCAGCGCAGCGGTGCTGCTGTCGCTGCTGCTGGCCGGCGCCGTCTGGGCGCTGGCGCTGTACCACCGTTTTTTCTCCCATGGCTGAAGCTGCGTTTTCCCTTTGCGTCTACCTGGGCTCGCGTCCGGGCAACAGGCCGCTGTTTGTCGAAGCGGCGCAGCAGGTGGGCCGCTGGATAGGCGAGCACCAGGGCCAGCTCGTCTACGGCGGCGGCAACAGCGGCCTGATGGGCGTGCTGGCGCAGACCGCGCGCGCGGCGGGCGGGCGGGTGGTGGGCGTCATCCCGCAGGCGCTGGTCAACAAGGAGCTGGCCAACCACGCCTGCGACGAGCTGCACGTCGTCGCGACCATGCACGAGCGCAAGGCCATGATGGCCGAACGCAGCGACGCCTTCCTGGCCATACCTGGCGGCATAGGCACGCTGGAAGAGCTGTTCGAGATCTGGACCTGGCGCCAGCTGGGCTACCACGACAAGCCCGTGGGGGTACTCGACGCCGGCGGATACTACGCGAAGATGCTCGCCTTCCTGCGGCAGGCGGTGGACGACGGCCTGATGAGCGACTGGCAGATGCAGCTGGTGCGCACCGGCAGCGACCCGGCAACACTGCTGCAGGAGCTGGTGCAGGAAGCCGGCCTGCCCGGCGCGACCAAGCACCTGCGCAGCATCATCTGAGCGGCGCGCTGCGCCAGGCCGGGTTCGAGGCGCGCGGCTTCAGACGGCTGCGTCGTCGAGCTCTCCGGTGCGGATGCGGATCACCCGCTGCACGGCGGTGACGAAGATCTTGCCATCGCCGATCTTGCCGGTGCGCGCGGCGGTCACGATGGCGTCCACGCAGCGTTCAACCTCGGAGTCGGGCACGACCACCTCCACCTTGACCTTGGGCAGGAAGTCCACCACGTACTCGGCGCCGCGGTAGAGCTCGGTATGGCCCTTCTGGCGGCCGAAGCCCTTGACCTCGGTGACCGTGAGCCCGGTCACGCCGCAGCTTGCCAATGCCTCGCGGACCTCGTCGAGTTTGAAGGGCTTGATGAGGGCGGTGATCATTTGCATGGTGCTTGGGTCCTGAAGAGAAAAAAGAGAAGGGACAGAGGCCGTTCATCCGGCAAAGCGCTGGCTGGCGCTGTGGCGCCATTCGCTGCCAAAGCCCAGACGCGACACCCGCGGCCCCGTGGCCGCCTGGTGGCGCTTGAATTCGGAGCGGCGCACCAGGCCCAGCACGCGCTCGCACTCGGCGCGTGGCAGGCCTGCGGCCACCATGACCTGCAGGTCCTGGCCGCCCTCCAGGTGAGCGCCGATGATGGCATCGAGCAGCTCGTAGGGCGGCAGGCTGTCCTGGTCGGTCTGGTCGGCTCGCAGCTCGGCGCTGGGCGGGCGCGTGATGATGCGCTCGGGTATCGGCTCGCTGCCGGCGCCGAAAGGGTCGTGCGCGTTGCGCCAGCGCGCCAGAGCGAACGCTTGGGTCTTGAGCACGTCGCGGATTGGCGCAAAGCCGCCCGCCATGTCGCCGTAGAGCGTGCAATAGCCCGTGGCCAGCTCGCTCTTGTTGCCGGTCACCAGCACCACCGCCCCGGTCTTGTTGGACAAGGCCATGAGCAGGCTGCCGCGCACGCGCGCCTGCAGGTTCTCCTCGGTGGTGTCTTCGGGCAGACCGGCAAACAAGGGCGCGAGCGCCGCGCGAAAGCCGGAAAACAGCGGACCGATGGCGATGTCGGCTATGCGCGCGCCCACGCGGCGGGCCATCTCGTGCGCGTCGATGCGACTGATCTCGGCGCTGTAGGGCGAGGGCATGAACAGCGTGCGCACCCGCTCCGGCCCGAGCGCATCGACCGCCAGCGCCAGCACCAGCGCCGAATCCAGCCCGCCGGACAAGCCCAGCACCACGCCCGGAAAACCGTTGAGCGCAACGTAGTCGCGCAGCGCGCACACCAGCGCGCGCCACAGCTCCTCCTGCCAGTCGGCGACGTGCTCCACTCGCGCTTCTATCGTGATAGCGCCTTGCGCTTGTCTGATGCGGGCTACAGCCGTTTCTTCTTCAAACAAGGACAAGCGCATGGCGGCGCTGCCGTCGGCCTGCAGCGCGAGCGACTGCCCGGCGAACAGCCATTCGTCCTGCCCGCCCACGCCGCGCGCGGCCAGCAGCGGCAGGCGGCTGCGCCGCATGCACTGGCGCAGGCGCTGTTCCCACTGTGCCGACTGGCCCAGCGCATAAGGCGTGGCGTCGAGCACCAGCAGCAGGCGCGCACCGCGGCGCGCGAGTGCCTGCGCCGCGCCCTCGGCGTCGATGTCCGCGCCGATGAGCAAGCCCAGGCGCAGGCCGGCGTGCTCAAAGACGCTGTCCTCGCTGCCCGCGACAAAGTAGCGCGCATCGTCCGAGGTGCCGCCATCGACCAGCACGCGCCGCGCATGGCGGCACAGCAGCGCGCCGCCGGCGTAGACGCTCGCCGCGTCGTGCAGGCGCGCGGCGCCCGGCGCCCGGCAGGGATGGCCCACCACCAGCGCCAGGCCGGGCAGCTCTGCGGTGGCCGCGGCGACCTGGGCCAGGCCCCGCTCGCAAGCGTCGATGAAGGCCGGGCGCAGCAGCAGGTCGGCCGGCATGTAGCCGCTCAGCGCAAGCTGGGGCGTGAGCAGCACGGCGGCGCCGTCGGCATGCGCCTGGCGCGCGGCAGCGATGATGCGTCGCACATTGGCGGCAATGTCGCCCACGGTGCTGCGCATCTGGGCAATGCCAAGAAGAGGAAACATGGCGGTTCTCGAAGTAACGCGCCATTATCGCCACGCCTTTGGCGCGTCGATGCGGGCCGCAGAGCCGATTGCGCGATGATCTGCCCATGAGCCCCCCCTGCCCGCCCGAACCGCCGTTGCAGGAGCACGCCGGCCTGACCGCGATCGACGCCCGCGAGTGGGACGCGCTGCTGGCCGCCCAGCCCTGCCCCACGCCCTTCATGCGCCATGCCTACCTGGCCGCGCTGCACGACAGCGGCAGCGCCTGCACGCGCACCGGCTGGGCGCCGCACGGCTTCACGCTGCGCGACGCGCAGGGCGCGCTGTCCGGCGCCTGCCTGCTCTACCTCAAGAGCCATTCGCGCGGCGAATACGTATTCGACTGGGCCTGGGCCGACGCCTACGCCCGCCACGGCCTGGCATACTACCCCAAGGCCGTGCTGGCTGTGCCCTTCACGCCGGTACCAGGCACCCGCCTGCTGGCGCGCGACCAGCGCACGCGCACCGCGCTGCTGCACGGGGTGCTGCAATGGTGCGGCGAGCGCAATCTGTCCTCGCTGCACCTGCTGTTCGGGGCGCACGAAGACCTGCAGGCCGCCCGCACGCTGGGCATGGCGCAGCGCGACACGGTGCAGTTTCACTGGCACAACCACCACCCGCGACAAGAGCGCCCGTTTGGCGACTTCGAGGACTTCCTGGCCGCGCTGTCGCAGGACAAGCGCAAGAAGATCCGCCAGGAACGCCGGCGCGTGGCGCAGGCCGGCGTGCAGTTCCGGGTACTGCAGGGCGCGCAGATCACGCCAGCCGACTGGGACTTCTTTTATGCCTGCTACCAGCGTACCTACGCCGAGCACGGCAATCCGCCCTACCTCACACCCGAGTTCTTTCGCCGCATGGGGCGCACCATGGCGGAGCACTGGGTGCTCTTCGTGGCCGAGCGCGCGGGTCAGCCAATTGCTTGCAGTTTGATAGCTGTTGCCGCAGGCGGGGCAAGCGAAAGCGGCCAAAAACGTTCAAAAGAACTGGTGGCCTACGGCCGCTACTGGGGCGCGCTGGAGCGCGTGGACTGCCTGCATTTCGAGGCCTGCTACTACCAGCCCATCGCCTGGTGCATCGCCCAGGGCGTACAGCGCTTTGAAGGCGGCGCCCAGGGCGAGCACAAGCTGGCGCGCGCGCTGCTGCCCAGCCGCGCGAGCAGCGCGCACTGGATCGCCGACCCGGCCTTCGCCCGCGCGATCGACGACTTCGTGGCGCGTGAAGGCGCCGCCGTGGCCGGCTACCAGGACGAGCTGCAGGCGCACAGCCCGTTTCGGCACTCGCCCTAGCGGCGAGGGCAGCGCGGCCGGCACACCACGGCGCCGCCGTGCCGCGCCCCGATCAGGGATGGGCGCGCACGTAATTGGCCACGCCGTCCATCAGTTCCTTGTGGGCGGCGGCAACGCCGTCCCAGCCCAGCACCTTGACCCACTTGCCGTCTTCCAGGTCCTTGTAGTGCTCGAAGAAGTGGCTGATCGCCTTCAGGCGCATGGGGTTGACGTCGTCCACCGTCTTCCAGCCGTCGTACATCTTGAGCACCTTGGAGGAAGGCACGGCCAGGATCTTGCCGTCTATGCCGGCTTCGTCCTCCATCTTCAGGATGCCCAGGGGACGGCAGCTCACGCCCACGCCCGGCAGCAGCGGATAGGGCGTGATCACCAGCACGTCCACCGGATCGCCGTCGCCCGACAGGGTCTGCGGCACGTAGCCGTAATTGCAGGGGTAGTACATCGCCACCGTGAGGAAACGGTCGACGAAGACGGTGTTGGTGTCCTTGTCCACCTCGTACTTGACGGGATCGGACTCGGCGGGAATCTCGATGACGACGTTGAAGAGATCGGGGAGCAGGTCCCCGGGACTGACGTGGTTCAGAGCCATGTTTGCAGGTTGCGGCAGTTGAAAAAAAGAGAACCCAAGGGTTTTCCCCCGGGCAAAACAGCCACGGATTCTACGAAGCCGAGCTTGCCGCTTGCTTGCACCCTGCTTTGCGCAGTAGATTAGCGGGGTTGGCCAATCGACTCCGATGGGCTCGGAGAGCGAGGAAGCAACGCGGTGGAAGCACTTCTCACTAGCGTTGCGCTTCCGTCTCTGACAAACACAAAGGAGATTCGACAATGCCTCAATCGGCAGAGCTGACAACGCCACTGGTCGTGGCCCTGGTATGCGGGGTCATCGCGGTGGTCTACGGCCTGTGGGCCCGCGGCTGGATCCTGGCCAAGGACGCGGGCAACGCGCGCATGCAGGAGATCGCCGGCGCCATCCAGCAGGGGGCCGCGGCCTACCTGGCCAAGCAGTACAAGGCCATTGCCCTCGTCGGCATCGTGCTGGCGGTGCTGATCGCGCTGTTCCTCGACGTGACCACGGCCGTGGGCTTCATCGTCGGCGCGGTGCTTTCGGGCGCCTGCGGCTTCATCGGCATGAACGTCTCGGTGCGCGCCAACGTGCGCACCGCGCAGGCGGCGACGCAAGGCATAGGCCCGGCGCTCGATGTGGCCTTTCGCGGCGGAGCGATCACCGGCATGCTGGTGGTGGGGCTGGGCCTGCTGGGCGTCACCGGCTTCTACTGGTTCCT
Source organism: Comamonas flocculans (assembly GCF_007954405.1). Taxonomy (NCBI): domain Bacteria; kingdom Pseudomonadati; phylum Pseudomonadota; class Betaproteobacteria; order Burkholderiales; family Comamonadaceae; genus Comamonas; species Comamonas flocculans. The sequence continues at coordinate 419,530 of NZ_CP042344.1, forward strand.
GGGCGGCCCGGCGGCCGGCAGCCATGCGCTCAACCCGCTGATCGGCCTGGCATTTGGCTCCTCGCTGATTTCCATCTTCGCGCGCCTGGGCGGCGGCATCTTCACCAAGGGCGCGGACGTGGGCGCCGACCTGGTGGGCAAGGTGGAAGCGGGCATCCCCGAGGACGACCCGCGCAACCCCGCGGTGATCGCCGACAACGTGGGCGACAACGTGGGCGATTGCGCCGGCATGGCGGCCGACCTGTTCGAGACCTACGCGGTGACCCTGATCGCCACCATGGTGCTCGGCGGCCTGCTGATCAAGGGCGCGGGCGCGCACGCCGTGGTCTATCCGCTGGCGCTGGGGGCCGTGTCCATCATCGCGTCCATCATCGGCACCTTCTTCGTCAAGGCGCGCCCGGGCATGACCAACGTGATGCCCGCGCTCTACAAGGGCCTGGGCGTGGCCGGCATCCTGTCGCTGATCGCCTTCTACTTCGTCACCGCCTGGATCATTCCGGACAACGCCCTGGGCGGCACGGGCGCGGTGGGCAAGCTCTTCGGCGCCTGCGTCGTCGGCCTGGTGCTGACCGGGTTGCTGGTGTGGATCACCGAGTACTACACCGGCACGCAGTACAAGCCGGTGCAGCATGTGGCGCAGGCCAGCACCACGGGCCATGCGACCAATATCATCGCGGGCATAGGCATCAGCATGAAGTCCACCGCCTGGCCGGTGATCTTCGTGTGCATCGCCATCCTCGTGTCCTACACGCTGGCAGGCCTGTATGGCGTGGCGATCGCCGCCATGTCCATGCTGTCGATGGCCGGCATCATCGTGGCGCTGGACGCCTACGGCCCGATCACCGACAACGCCGGCGGCATCGCCGAGATGGCCGAGATGCCCGCCAGCGTACGTGACATCACCGACCCGCTGGACGCCGTGGGCAACACCACCAAGGCGGTGACCAAGGGCTACGCCATCGGCTCGGCGGGCCTGGCGGCGCTGGTGCTGTTTGCCGACTACACGCACAAGCTGGAAACCTTTGGCCAGTCGGTGAGCTTCGATCTTTCTGACCCGATGGTGATCGTCGGACTGTTCATCGGCGGCCTGATTCCCTACCTGTTCGGCGCCATGGCCATGGAGGCGGTGGGCCGCGCGGCCGGCAGCGTGGTCGAGGAGGTGCGCCGCCAGTTCCGCGAGATTCCCGGCATCATGCAAGGCACGGCCAAGCCCGAATACGGTCGTGCCGTCAGCATGCTGACCGGCGCCGCGATCAAGGAGATGATGATCCCCTCGCTGCTGCCCGTGGTCGTGCCCATCGTCATCGGTCTGGCGCTCGGCCCCAAGGCGCTGGGCGGCCTGCTCATGGGCACCATCGTCACCGGGCTGTTCGTGGCGATTTCCATGTGCACCGGCGGCGGCGCCTGGGACAATGCCAAGAAGTACATCGAGGACGGCCACCACGGCGGCAAGGGCAGCGAAGCCCACAAGGCCGCGGTCACCGGTGACACCGTGGGCGACCCCTACAAGGACACCGCCGGCCCGGCCGTGAACCCGCTCATCAAGATCATCAACATCGTGGCGCTGCTCATCGTGCCGCTGGTGGTCAAGTTCCATACGGGCGGCTGACACTGCCATCAAAATGAGAGCGGCTGGCGCACGAAGGACGTGCGCCAGCCGCTTTTTTGCCTCTGGACCACGGTGGCGCCAACGGCTCTGGCCTTCAGTGCGGAACCCGGCGCAAAGCCGCAAAACGACACTGCAGCAAGGCCGGGCGAGCCAATGGGCGATAGCCCCGCAAGGCGCAGCCGTGTCAGCGCCGCCCGCCCAGCAGGCCGCTGCCCAGCTTGACCAGGTCCGCCAGATCCACCTTGCCGTCACCGTCCTGGTCGAGCACCGCGCCCAGCAGACCGCCGGCCAGACCGCCCTGCTGCCGCGCGCGCGCACCCTCCTGGCCCAGCACCCGACCGAGGCCGCCCGCATCAAGGCCGCCGGCACCCACCCGGCGGGCCAGCACCGCCATGACCATGGGCGCGAGCATCTTGAGCAACTGCCCGGCCTGCGCGCCGCTGAGCCCCGTGGCCTGGCCCAGGCCCGCCTCGGCACGCGATTGCGCACCGCCGAAGACGTGACCGAGGATGCCGCCCGCGTCCATCTGCCGGCTGGCGGGCGCGCCGCCCCCCAGCACGCCGCCGAGCAGGCTGCCCAGGCCACCACCACCCAGCAGGCCCGCAAGGTCCACGGCGCCCTGCCCTGCGTGGTCGCGCTGCAACGCCCCGAGCAGCGCATCGGCGCCGCCCGGCCGCGCGGCATTGCGGCCCAAGGCCCCAAGCAGCAGGGGCAGGGCTGCGCCCACGGCCTGGCGCGTGCGTTCGGTGTCCGCGCCCAACTCTGCGGCCATGCGCTGCATCGCTCCGCCTTGCAGCTGGCCGAGCAGTTCGTCCATCAAAGTGCTGTCCATCGTCCTTCCTTCAGCTATCCATGTGCAAGGAATATAGGCGCCGGCATGCCCACCCCCCGGCCGGGTGGCGATACCACAATGTGAACAAGCGTCAGGCCTTGGGGCGGTTCGCTATCCGAAGTAGAGCTGCCAGCGCTTGCTGCGCAAGGTCTAAAGGCGTTTTTGATTCACAAACCGCGTCAACCCCGGCTGCGGACCACGGCCTTGCATGCCCAGCCCTCGGGTACCTGCGCCGCGGCCAGGGCCTCGGCCAGGCCGGCGTGATCGTCGGCCACGCTGTAGAGAATCTGCTCCTCCTTGGGGTTGTGCAGCTGCAACAGCCCGAACAGCTCGTCCAGCGCGTCCTGCATGGTCTCGAGCTTCGCTCCCTCGCGGCAGGCCTGGGCGAGCGACTCCATCAACGGCCACATCAGCCCGTGTTCGCGCTCCATCACCATGATGGACAGGCCGACCGAGCCTTCGAGCGCCGGGAAAAGCACCGCCTCTTCCAGATACAGGTGCGTACGCAGCAGCTCCAGCGAACGCGCCAGCTCCACCTGGTCGCTGCTGCCGTCCATGGCGCCCTGCACGCCGAAGTCGATATCCTCGTGTTGCTGCTGCAACAGCGCACTGGCGCTCGGTGCTGACATCTGCGCATTCCCCTGCCGGTTCCAAACCAGGGCGCACCCTAGCACAGGCGCCAAGCACGCAATGCCGGGCGGGGCACTGTCGGGGCAGGCGCGCCCTGCTCCTGCAGGCCGCAGCCGACCTGGCCCGCGGCTTGGCTGGCGCAGGTTCAGACGGACTGGATGGCGCCGGGACGCGTGAGCTTGTCGGCTACGAGCAGTCCCTTGATCTCGACCTGGCTCAGGACGTCAAGCTCCTCTGCAACCACCGCAATCGGTTTGCCGCTGACCAGGGCGGTCTTGGCGATGCGCGCGGCCTTCTCGTAACCTATCAGCGGGCTGAGCGCGGTCACCAGCGTCACCGAGTCACCGATGCGCTGCTCCAGCAAGGCCCGGTTGGCGGTGATGCCCTGCACGCAATTGAGCTTGAGCGTCTCGCAGGCCTGCGCCAGGTGGTTCAGGCTCTTGTGCAGGCACCAGCCCATGATGGGCTCGAAGGCGTTGAGCTGCAGCTGCCCCGCCTCCACCGCCATGGTGATCGTGGCGTCGTTGCCCACCACCTCGAAGCACACCTGGTTGACTACCTCGGGGATCACCGGGTTGACCTTGCCCGGCATGATCGAAGAGCCCGCCTGGCGCGCGGGCAGGCAGATGTCGCCCAGCCCCGCCTGCGGCCCCGACGAGAGCAGGCGCAGGTCGTTGGCGATCTTGGACAGCTTGATGGCCACCCGCTTGAGCACCCCGGAGATGTCGGCAAACGCCCCAGTGTCGCAGGTAGCGGCAATCAGATCGGGCGCCTGGTGCACCGGCACCCCCGAGACCTGCGCAAGCCGCGCGGTCACGAGCGCCGCATAGCCCACGGGCGCATTGATGCCCGTGCCTATCGCCGTCGCGCCCATGTTGATTTCGCACATCAGCTCGCTCGACTGGCGCAGGCGCCGCTCATCGTCGGCCACCATGCTGGCAAAGGCGGCGAACTCCTGCCCCAGGGTCATGGGCACCGCGTCCTGCAGCTGGGTGCGGCCGATCTTGAGGATGTCGGCAAATTCGCGTGCCTTGTCCTCGAAGGCCAGGCGCAGGCTCGCCAGCGACTGCAGCAGGGTCTGAATGCCGAACCAGGTGGCGAGCTTGACCGCGGTGGGATAGGTATCGTTGGTGCTTTGCGAGGCATTCACGTGGTCATTGGGGTGCACCACCTCGTAGCTGCCGCGCGCCAGGCCCAGGTGCTCGAGCGCCCGGTTGGCGATCACCTCATTGGCGTTCATGTTGGTCGATGTGCCCGCCCCGCCCTGGATCACGTCCACCACGAACTGCTCGTGCAACTGGCCGGCGATCAGATCGTCACAGGCCTTGCAGATCGCATCGGCCACCTGCGGCTGCACCGCGCCCAGCTGCAGATTGGCCTGGGCCGCGGCCTTCTTCACGAAGGCAAAGGCGCGCACCAGCTCGGGCATGCGCGACACCGGGTTGCCGCTGATGGAAAAATTTTCCACCGCGCGGGCGCTGTGCACGCCCCAATAGGCATTGTCGGGGATGGATTTGCTTCCAAGGAAATCGTGTTCTTCACGCATGGCTCAGGGGGCTTTCTTCATCGAAACTGCCGTGCCACGCCGTCGCGGCGCATAAGGGGCGCAGCACAGGCTGATGGGGCAAGGCGTACAAGGACTGGAGCGTGCGCGGGCACAAGCCGCCGCGAACGCCAAACCCTTGATTATCGCTCAATGCAGAACGTGCATAACCCCACAAGCGCCGACGCTCATCCCCAAAGCACCGAACGCATGGAGATCGCGCCGCGCTGAAAGCCGGTATTGAAGAACTGCGGCGCCTCGTCGAGCCCTGCCGCACCAATGGCGTAGAGCAGCGGCAGGTAGTGGTCGTAGCTGGGGTGGGCCAGCTCGGCGATTTCCCCCCAGCTCTGGAAATCGATCAGGCTCTGCCAGTCCTGCGCCTGCAGCGCGTGGGTGACACGGCTGTCGAACTCCTGCGCCCAGGTGTAGGTGGCGTTGATGCCCGCCTGCGCGCGCAGCGCGCGCAGGTTGTGCACGATATTGCCGCTCGCGACGATCAGCACGCCACGCTCGCGCAGCGCGGCGAGCTGGCGGCCCAGCGCAAAATGCTGCGCGGGCGGGCGGTCGTAGGCAATGCTCAGCTGCGCCACCGGCAGGTCCGCCTTGGGGAACATCGGCTTGAGCACGCCCCAGGCGCCGTGGTCCAGGCCCCATTGCTCGGCATCCACGCCCAGCGGCGCGCCCGAGTCCGGATCGCGCAAGAACCGGGCGAGCGCCTGCACCGCGTCGGGCGCGCCGGGCGCGGGGTACTGCTGCTCGAACAGCTCGCGCGGGAATCCGCCAAAGTCGTGGATGGTGCGCGGCTGCGCCATGCCGGTCAGCCACCACGAAGCGCCGGTGATCCAGTGGGCAGAGATGCACAGCACCAGTTGCGGTCGTCCGCAGCGCGCCAGCAGTTGCTGGCCCATGTCCTCCCAGGTCAAGTGCCACGCATTGCGCTCGATGGCGTTCAGCGGACTGCCGTGGCCGACAAAGACCACGGGCATGCGTGCGCTGTGCTGTAACACGGGTGTCAGCACGGCGGTGTCGGGCAAGGGAAGTTCCCTGGCGCTCATGTAAGCTTCTCCATAAAGTGGCATTCAAAGCCGCCTGTCAGCCGACATCAGGCCGCAAAGCTCGTGGCCACGGGCACAGACATACAGGCGGCTTCGAGTCAATTCAAACCAACCCCGCAGGCTACCATCTTGGCGGGAATTCGGCTCGCACCGCAGCATTTCAAGCAAGGAACACGCCATGCAGCCATACGCTATCCAAGCGCTCCAGGGCGCACGCATACTGAGCCTCGCGCTCAACCTCCCCGGGCCTGCCGCGCTGATGCGCTGCCGCCGCATGGGCGCCACCTGCACCAAGGTGGAGCCGATGCCCGCACCCGCACAGGCGAGCGGCGACCCCATGGGCGTCTATTGCCCGCAGGCTTATCGCGAGATGCATGCCGACATCAGGGTGCTGCAACTCGACCTCAAGAGCGAGCCGGGCCGCGCGCAGCTGGAGAGCGAACTGGCGCAGACCGACGTGCTGCTGACCTCGTTTCGCCCCTCGGCGCTGGCCAAGCTCGGGCTTTCCTGGCAGACCCTGCAGGCGGGCCATCCGCAGCTGTCCCTGGTGCGCATCGTCGGCTCGCCCGGCGAGGCCGCGGAAGAACCCGGCCACGATCTGACCTACCTGGCGCAGGCAGGCCTGGTGACCGGCACCGACCTGCCGCCTACCCTGTTTGCCGACATGGGCGGCGCCTTGATGGCCAGCGAAGCCGTGCTGCAGGCCCAGCTCGCGCGCGCGCAGACGCAGCATGGCGTCTGCATTGAGGTGGCGCTCTCCGACGCCGCCGACTGGCTGGCCCTGCCGCGCAGCTGGCAGCTGACCGGCCCGCACGGCGCCGTGGGCGGTGCGCATGCGTTCTACCGCGTCTACCGCTGCGCCGACGGGCGCGTCGCGCTGGCAGCGCTGGAGCCCCACTTTGCTGCGCGCGTGCTCGCGCAGCTTGGCCTGCCGCCAGACGCCGACCCGCGTGCCCCGCAGCTGCACGACACCACGGCGCAGTGGCTGTCGGTGCGCAGCCGCGCCGAACTCGACGCGCTGGCACGCTCCCACGACATCCCCCTGTACACGCTGGCCTGAAGCGCAGCGCGTACGACCGGTGCTCAGAGAGCCGCGGCGCGCTCCTTCGCCCGCGCTGCCCATTGTTCGGATCGGGGCGCGTACAACTGATCGAAGCGCCCGCCATCGGCAAAGTGTTCCTGCGAGGCGCGCTCCAGGCTGCCAAAGTACTGTTGCACGCTGAAGAGCCTGAGTGCCTGGTAGCGGTCCGCATGACGCGCAAGGACGGCCGCCGAGCGCGGACGCAGGTAGTGCCTGGCCGCGATTTCCTGGGCTTCGTCGGAGTACAGGTAGTCGAGATAGTCCTTGGCGAGTCGGCCGGTTTCGGCGTTGTTCGAGCTCGACGCCACCGCGTTCTCCGCCGCCACGCTCACCGAGGGATAGACCACCTGCAGCGCCTGGGCACCGGCCCGCGCGCGAATGGCCGGAATCTCGGATTCGAAGGCCACCAGCACGTCGCCCGCGCCGCCCGCGGCAAAGGCGCCGACCGCTTCGCGTTCGGACCGCGCCACCAGCTGCGCCCGGCCAAACAAGGCGGCGACGAAGTCCTCCGCCTGCGCCGCACTTCCGCCGGCATCGAGCACGCTGCCCCAGGCGCCGAAGTAGGCATAGCGGCCGGTGTTGCAGTGCTTGGGATTGCTCAGCACCAGCGCGACATCGCGGCGCACGAGGTCGGCCCATTCGTGCACGCCGCGCGGATTGCCTTCGCGCACGATGAAGACCACCGGCGAGATCGTCGGCGCCGCATGGTGCGGCAGTTGCTGCGCCCAATCGGGCGCCACCACGCCGAGCTCCGCCAGGCGCTGCAGGTCCGTCGTCGTACTGAACGCCAGTGCTCGGGAAACCAGCGCCCGCTCAGCACCACCTTGTCCGACCTGGTGCCGCAGAAATGCGGAGCGGCTGTCCTGGTGGAAGGCCAGAACGCCGGCGGCCGAACCATTGATGCTGCCAACCACCTGCGCGCCTGCCAGCGCGCTGCTCCAGAGGATGGCCGCACCGGCCAAACCCTTGAGCCATGTTCTTCCCTGCATCGCACACCTCCTGCAAAGTCCAATGCAAGGATTGTCGGAACAGGTCCGTCAAACTCAAACGAATCGTTTCTTGGCTGCTAATGCGCTGAGGTAATAAGCCCGTGCTTGGCGCCGATGGGTGCTTGCCGACCGGACTATTGCAGCGTGGTCTTGGCCGCCTCGGGCAGCGGCAGTGCGAGGACGGGAATGCCATCCTGCAGCAGTTCCTCGGCCTCCTGGGCGCTGGCCTGGCCGCGAATCGGGCGCTCGGGGATCTCTTTTTCATGCATGCGCCTGGCCTCTGCGGCAAAGCGCTCGCCCACGTCTTCGGTATGCGCCACCACCTCGCGCGCCAGGCGCAGCCATGCGGCTTGCAGTGCCGCTGCGGCGGGCGCCGGCCGTACCGCCATGCCGGTGGCATCTTCTTGTGCCATCGGCGCGTCGGCCTTGCGCCGCCCGGTCTTGAGATTGAGCCGCGGCGCACTCGGCGCCTTGTGCACGCCGGTGCTGCCGCACAGCGGGCACTGCACCAGCTGGCGCTCCTGTTGGGAAAGGAAGTCCTGCTCCGAGGCGAACCAGCCTTCGAAGGCGTGGTCCATGGAGCAGCGCAGGTCGAGCACCTTCACGGCGCTACCCATGCCGCAGGGCGCGGTTCACGACGCGAGCGTGCGCGTGATGGCCTCGGCGCACAGTGCCATCAGCCCCCCGGGCAGGATGCCGACGATGAAGACCAGCGCACCATTGGCCGTCAGCACGAGGCGCACGTCCGCCGGCGCGGAAACCGTCGTCGCGGTCAGCGGCTGGTCGAAGTACATGACCTTGACGACGCGCAGGTAGTAGAACGCGCCTATCACCGACATCAGCACCGCATACACCGCCAGGGCAACGTGCAGGGCGCCACCACTGGAGACCAGGGCCTCCAGCACCGACAACTTGGCATAGAAGCCCACCAGCGGCGGAATGCCCGCGAGCGAGAACATGCACACGCACATGATGCCGGCATACAGGGGGCTGCGCTGGTTCAGGCCGGCGAAGTCGGCAATCTCGTCGCTCTCGAAACCCTCGCGCGCCAGCAGCAAGATGACACCGAAGGCCGGCACCACGGTGAGCACGTAGGTGACCACATAGAACATCGCCGAGCTGTAGGCCCGCTCTGCCAGCACCGCATCGACCGCGCCGTTGGCCACGCCCGACATCAGGCCCAGAAACATGAAGCCCATGTGCGCGATGGCGGAATACGCCAGCATGCGCTTGATGTTGGACTGCATCGTCCCGATGATGTTGCCCACGAACAGCGAGGCAATTGCCAGCACCGCCAGCATCTGCTGCCAGTCCATGGCGAGCGGCAGCAGCGCGTCGACCAGCAGGCGCATCGCGATGCCGAAGCCCGCGAGCTTGGGCGCGCTGCTGATGATCAGCGCAATGACCGTGGGCGCACCCTGATAGACGTCGGGCGTCCACATGTGGAAAGGCACCGCCACCAGCTTGAACGCCAGGCCCGAGACGATGAACACTACGCCGAACACCAGCACCTGGTGGCGCACCTGGCCGGCATTGATCACCTTGAAGACTTCGCCGATGTCGAGCGTTCCGGTGGCGCCGTAGATCATGGACAGGCCGTAAAGCAGGAAACCGCTGGCCATGGCGCCGAGCACGAAGTACTTCATCGCCGCTTCGGTTGCCGTGGCGTGGTCGCGACGCAGCGCGACCAGCGCGTAGCTGGACAGGGTCAGCAGCTCCAGCCCGAGATAGATCACCAGGAAGTTGTTGGCCGAGATCATCACGAAGATGCCCAGCAGCATGAACAGCGAGAGCGTGAACAGCTCGCCGCCGCGCAGCATGTCGCGGTCGCCCGCATACGGCCTGCCGTAGACGAGGCAGGCCATCATGGTGACGGCGGCAAAGCACTTGAGCCAGCTGCCCATGCTGTCCGAGACCACCATGTTGCCCCAGCCATAGAAGGTGTTGCCGCTGGAGGCGTACATCGCCTCCAGACCCGCAACCACGCCCATGGTGAGCAGCGTCAGGAAATGGGTCACGCTGCGCTTGTGGCTCGAGACACCGAGGTCCACCAGCACGATCGCGCAGCCCATGACCAGGAGCACGATCTCCGAATACACCGCCAGCCAGCTCATGTTGTCAATCATCTCGTATCTTTCCGCTGGTCTTGATCAGAGTTTGCTCGTCGCGATCTGCTGCAGCAGGTGCGCTACCGAGGCATCCATCACGTCGGTGAAGGGCCGCGGATAGACGCCCATGAACAGCACCGCAATCGCGAGAATGCCGAGGATCAGGTACTCGCGCGCGCTGATGTCCGGCATTTCGCGCACCTGCTGGTTGGCGATGTCGCCGAAGTACACGCGCTTGAACATCCACAGCGAATAGGCCGCCCCGAGGATCACCGCCCAGGCCGCACAAAAGCCCACCCAGAAGTTGAACTTGACAGAGGCCAGGATCACCATCCATTCGCCGACGAAGCCGGCCGTGCCCGGCAACCCGCAGTTGGCCATGAAGAACAGCATGGCAAAGGCACCAAACCGTGGCATGGAGTTGATCACGCCGCCGTAGTCCGCGATTTCACGCGAATGCACGCGGTCGTACAGCACGCCTATGCACAGAAACATGGCGCCCGAGACGAAGCCGTGCGCAATCATCTGCACGATGCCGCCGGAAATGCCCAGGTCGTTGAAGATGAAAAAACCCAGCGTCACGAAGCCCATGTGCGCAACCGAGGAGTAGGCCACGAGCTTCTTCATGTCCTTCTGCACGATGGCGACAAAGCCGATGTAGATCACCGCAATGAGTGACAAGGTGATCATCAGCGGCGCCCACTGGTGCGCCGCGTCGGGCACGATGGGCAGCAAAAAACGCAGGAAGCCGTAGGCACCGAGCTTGAGCATGATGGCCGCCAGGATCACCGAGCCGCCCGTGGGCGCCTCGACGTGCACGTCGGGCAGCCAGGTGTGGATCGGCCACATCGGCACCTTCACCGCGAAGGCCGCGAAGAAGCCGAAGAACAGCAGGGTTTGCGCGGTCGAGCCTATCTTCATCTGCTGCCAGGTGAGAATGTCGAAGCTCCCGCCCGAGCGGCTGTACAGGTAGATCACCGTGATCAGCATCAGGAGCGAGCCAAGCAGGGTGTAGAGAAAGAACTTGAACGCGGCGTAGATCTTGCGCGGCCCGCCCCAGACGCCGATGATCAGGTACATCGGGATCAGCGTGGCTTCGAAGAACACATAGAACAGCATGCCGTCCAGCGCGCTGAACACGCCGATCATCAGCCCCGAGAGGATCAAAAAGGCGGCGTTGTACTGGTTCACGCGCTCCTTGATCGACTCCCAGCCGGCAATCACCACGATCAGCGTGATGAAGGCCGACAGCGGCACGAACCAGAACGACAGGCCGTCCAGACCCAGGTGGTAGTTCAGGTGAAAGTGACCGATCCAGGGCAGCTTCTCGACGAACTGCATTTCGGCCGTGCCCAGCTCAAAGCCGGTGTACAGCGGCACCGTGACCAGCAGGCCCAGCAGCGCACCGAGCAGGGCCACCCAGCGCACGAAGCCGGCGTGCTCCTCGCGCGAGAAAAAGAGCAGGAAACACCCGAATGCGATCGGCACCCAGATGGCGAGACTCAACCAAGCCATTTTTCTTCTTCTCCTACTTGTTGAGCCAGACGAAATACGTCATGAGCGCGAGCACCCCGAGGATCATGACCAGGGCGTAGTGGAACAGGTAGCCCGACTGCACCCAGCGTGCGACGCCGGCAAACCAGCCTATGCCACGCCATGAGCCATTGACCACCGCGCCGTCGATCACCGCCTGGTCCGCCCCCTTCCACAGGCCGGTGCCGAGCATGCGCGCGCCGCGCATGATGATGTTCTCGTTGATCCAGTCGATGTAGAACTTGTTGACCAGAAGCGTGTAGACCGGCTTGAGCGCATGGGCCGCCTTGGCCGGCAAGGCGGTGTTGACCATGTAGCAGTAGTAGGCGACGGCAAAGCCCGCTACCGCCAGCCAGAAGGGCAGCGTCTGCACGGCATGCAACGCCATCGCCATCGGCCCGTGAAAGCCCTGCTTGAGCAGCTCCATCGTCGGGTGGGCGGCCAGCACCTGGACGGATTCGCCGAAGAAGTTGCCGTAGAGCATGGGTTCGATGTAGGGATAGCCGATTACCACCGAAGGGATGGCCAGCAGAATCAGCGGCACGGTGATCACCCAGGGCGTTTCGTGCGGCTTGTCGCTGCCGTGCCCGTGCGCGCCGTGGTCGTGGTGCGGCTCGGGATTCTGGTCGTAGCGCTCGGGACCGTGAAAGACCATGAAATAGGCGCGGAAGGAATACAGCGCGGTCACGAACACCCCGGCAACCACCGCAAAGTGGGCGAAGCCGGCGCCCGGCAGCAGGCTCTCGGCCGTGGCCTCGATGATGGTGTCCTTGGAGTAGAAGCCCGAGAAGAAGGGCGTGGCCACCAGCGCCAGGGTGCCGAGCAGGAAGGTGATCCAGGTGATCGGCATGTACTTGCGCAGGCCGCCCATCCAGCGCATGTCCTGGTTGTGGTGCATCGCGATGATGACCGAGCCGGATCCGAGGAACAGCAAGGCCTTGAAGAAGGCGTGCGTCATCAGGTGGAAGATGCCCGCGGAATAGGCCGACACGCCAAGCGCCACCGTCATGTAGCCGAGCTGCGAGAGTGTCGAATAGGCCACCACGCGCTTGATGTCGTTCTGCACGATGCCCACGAGGCCCATGAAGAGCGCGGTGATCGAACCTATCACCAGCACGAAGCTCAATGCGGCCTCCGACAGCTCGAAGAGCGGCGACATGCGCGCCACCATGAAGATGCCGGCCGTCACCATGGTCGCGGCATGGATCAGCGCGGAGATCGGGGTCGGCCCTTCCATCGAATCGGGCAGCCAGATGTGCAGCGGGAATTGTGCCGACTTGCCCATGGCGCCGATGAACAGGCAGATGCAGGTGACGGTGAGCAGCATCCACTGCGTGCCGGGGAACAGCATCGTCGCCAGTTGCGGCGCCTGCGCGAACACTTCCTTGTAGTGCACGGTGCCGGTGTAGGACCAGACCAGCGCGATGCCGAGGATGAAGCCGAAATCGCCCACGCGGTTGACCATGAAGGCCTTGAGGTTGGCGAAGATCGCCGTGGGTCGCTTGAACCAGAAACCGATCAAGAGGTAGGACACCAGGCCCACCGCCTCCCAGCCGAAGAACAGCTGCAGGAAGTTGTTGCTCATGACCAGCATGAGCATGGAGAAGGTAAACAGCGAGATGTAGGCGAAGAAGCGGTTGTATCCCTCGTCGTCCGCCATGTAGCCTATGGTGTAGACGTGCACCATCAGCGAAACGAAGGTGACCACCGACATCATCAGCGCGGTGAGCGGATCGATGAGGAACCCCACCTCCATCTTGAACGAACCCACCGTCATCCAGGTGTAGATGATCTGATCGAAGCGCGCGCCGTCGTTGACGACCGCGGACAGCGTCATGACCGACAGCACGAAGGCGATGAACACCCCCGCAATGGTGACGGTGTGCGACACGCGGCGGCCAAAACGGTTGCCACCGAGCGCCGTGCCGAAGATGCCCGCCAGGAGCGCTCCGGCCAGCGGCGCCAGCGGTACGGCCAGCAGCGTTGAAGCGGTTAGGGTGGAACTCATGAACAAAACCTTGCTGTGCGTTGGGGCGGCGACTCAGCCCTTGAGCGTGTTGATGTCCTCGGCGTCGATGCTGGACTTGTTGCGGAACAGCAAGACCAGGATCGCCAGCCCGATGGCGGCCTCGGACGCCGCCACGGTCAGGATGAAGAACACGAAGATCTGCCCCGCCAGGTCGCCCAGATAGTGGGAAAACGCGACGAAGTTGATGTTCACCGACAGCAGCATCATTTCGATGGCCATCAGCAGGACGATCAGGTTCTTGCGGTTGAGGAAGATGCCAACGACGGAGATGGCGAACAGCAAGGCCGCCAGCGTCAGGTAATGGCCCAGTGTCAGGCTCATGCTTTGTTCTCCTCGGCAGCGGCGGGCGGGGGGGCCTCGGGCAGCGGCGCCGCAGGCTGGGTCACCGGCACCTTGACCACGACCAGACGGTCCTGCGGACGCACGCGCACGGCCAGCGAGGCGTCAATCGCCTTGGTGTCCTTGCGGTGGCGCAGGGTCAGCGCGATGGCGGCGATCATCGCCACCAACAGGATCATGGCCGCCACCTCGATGGGGTAGAGGTATTCGCTGTAGAGCAGTTTGCCCAGTTCGCGGGTGTTCGAATAAGGCACCAGCTGCCCGGCCGCATCGACCGCCGCTGCCAAGGCCTTGGGCTCGTCCACGCCACGAAAGCCGGTCATCAGAACGGCAGCCATCTCGAACGCGATGAGGCCGCCAACAAAAGCCGCCAGCGGCAGGTGACTCCAGAGGCTGCCGCGCAGCGTATCGATGCGGATGTCGAGCATCATCACGATGAAGACGAACAGCACCATGACCGCGCCGACGTAGACCAGCACCAGCACGATGGCCAGGAACTCGGCCCTGAGCAGCAACCAGATGCCCGCGGCCTGGGAAAAGGCCAGGATCAGGTGCAAGACCGCATGCACCGGATTGCGCGCCGTCACGACGCGCAGCGCGGCATACAGCAGCACGGCGGAAAACAGATAGAAGAAGCCGGCTTGAGCGTCCATGAATCGGTTCTTTTCAGTGGTTCACGCGATGACAGCGTTCAGCGGTACTTCGCATCGGCCGCCCTGGCGGCGGCAATCTCGGGCTCGTAGCGATCACCCACGGCCAGCAGCATCTCCTTGGTGAAGTAGAGATCACCGCGCTTTTCGCCGTGGTATTCCAGGATGTGCGTCTCGACGATGGAATCGGTCGGGCAGCTTTCCTCGCAGAAGCCGCAGAAGATGCATTTGGTCAGATCGATGTCGTAGCGCGTGGTGCGGCGCGTGCCGTCCTCGCGCTGGATGGACTCGATGGTGATCGCCAGCGCCGGGCAGATTGCCTCGCAGAGCTTGCAGGCGATGCAGCGCTCTTCGCCATTGTCGTAGCGGCGCAGCGCATGCAGCCCGCGAAAGCGCGGCGACAGCGGCGTGTGCTCTTCGGGGTATTCGAGCGTGACCTTGCGGCGAAAGGCGTAGCGCCCGGTCAAAATCATGCCCTTGGCGATTTCCCAGAGCATGAAGCTCTTGAGAAAGTCCTTGAGCACGAAGGTCGAGCTTTCTTCAGCAACGGCAGCCATGAACGGTCCTCCGGTTATTTCCAGATGTTCAGCGGCGACATCAGCCAGGCGCCGACCACGACCAGCCAGAACAGCGTGACCGGAATGAAGACCTTCCAGCCCAGACGCATGATCTGGTCGTAGCGGTAGCGCGGGAACGTGGCGCGGATCCAGATGAAACATGAAACGACGAACCCGGTCTTGAGCGCCAGCCAGATCCAGCCGGGGATGAAGTCCAGCGCTCCGATGGGCGAAAGCCAGCCACCGAGGAACATGATCACGGCCAGCGTCGACACCAGCCACATGGCCGCGTATTCGGCCAGGAAGAAAATGGCAAAGCCCATGCCGGAATATTCGACCATGTGGCCGGCGACGATCTCGGACTCGCCCTCCGTCATGTCGAAGGGGTGGCGATTGACTTCCGCCACGCAGGAGACGAGATAGACCAGGAATATCGGCAAGAGCGGCAGCCAGTTCCAGGACAGAAAGCCCAGCCCCACGTCGCTCATGTGGCCACGGCCTTGCATCAGCACGATCTCGGTCAGGTTCAGGCTGCCCGTGACCATGATGACCACCAGGAAGCAAAAGCCCATGGCGATCTCGTAGCTCACCATCTGCGCCGACGCCCGCAACGCGCCGAGCATGGCGTACTTGGAGTTCGACGCCCAGCCGGCGACGATGACGCCGTAGACCTCGATCGAGGTGATCGCCAGGATCAGCAGCAGGCCCGCGTCGATGTTGGCCACCGCCATGTGGGGCGCAAACGGTATCGCGACCCAGGCGGCCAGCGCCGGCATGATGGCCAGCACCGGGCCGAGCCAGAACAGCCGCTTGCTCGAGGCCGTCGGCTGGATCAGTTCCTTGGTGAGCAGCTTGATGCCGTCGGCAAACGGCTGCAACAAGCCCCAGGGGCCGACGCGGTTGGGTCCTTGGCGCACCTGCATGTAGCCCAGCAGTTTGCGCTCCCAAAGCGTCATGTAGGCCACTGCGACGAGCAGCGGCACGACCACGCAGACGATCTTCACCAGCGCCCATACCACGGGCCAGCCAGCGCCCGTCCACCAGGGCGCACTGCTCAGCTGCAGGCCGGAGTTGTAGATGCTGTCGATCACGACGCACCCCCTTCACGCGCAGCGTGCGCATCGGCCGTCATCTGCAATGGACGCGATCGCCGCACCAGCCCGTCGAGCTGGTAGATGCTCGCGGATACCGGCTCGGCGACGGCGCCGCTGTCGGCCACCAGCGGCGCATCGGTGGTGTTGTCCAGCGCCTCGGCGGGCACGAAAGCCAGCTCCCCGGCGGCGGTGCCGGTGATCGCGGAGAGCACGTCCTGCGAGGCTTCCCACTGCATGCCCTCGATCTCCAGCAGGGTGCCGAGCACGCGCAGCACCTTCCATCCGGGGCGGCTGTCGCCCAGCGCCTTGGCTGCGGCGTGAAAACTCTGGATGCGGCCTTCGGCATTGACGAAAGTCCCCGATGTTTCAGTGAACGGCGCGATCGGCAGCAACACGTCGCTGAAGGCCATGTTGGCCTTGAACGGGCTCAGGGTCACGACCATCCCGGCCTGGCCCAGCGCCTGCGCCGCGGCGGGGCCGGCGGCCGAATCAAATTCGGGCTCGGTGTTGAAAAGGAGTGCCGCCTTGAGCGCGCCTGAGAGCATCTGGCCGGCGTTCAGCCCGCCCTCGCCCGGCTCCGCCTTGACCCACTGCGCGCCTACGGTGTTGGCCGCTTCGCTCAGGTAGCCGACGCTGGCGCCGGTCTGGGCGCCTATCCACTGCGCCAGCGCCAGCAGGCTCGATGCCCTGGCGTGGTGCGCTGCGGCATTGCCCAGCAAGATGGCCTTGCGCTCGCCGCTCAGCAGCGCTGCGGCAATCGCCTTGGCCTCGGCACCGGGCTCGCCCGTGGCGGCCGGCGCGGCCACGCCTTTTTGCGCCGCCACGGCCGCGGCCACCTCGGCCAGCGCCGCCACCCAGCCAGAGGCCGGCGCCAGCAGCACCTGGCCCATGGCCATGGCCCAGTCGTAGTCCACTGCATTGATGGCGTTGACGCTGCAGCCGCCCTTGCGCACCGCCTGGCGTATGCGCTGGGCAAACAGCGGATGGTCCTTGCGCAGGTTGGAGCCCACGACCAGAGCCGACTGCAGCGTGCTGAGCGAGGCGATGGAAGTGCCCAGCCAGCGCACGCCGTGCCTGGTCGGGAACTCGGCCGCGCGGAGGCGGTGGTCGATGTTCTGGCTGCCCAGGCCGTTGAGCAACTGCCTGGCCAGGTACAACTCTTCGAGCGTGCTGTGCGGGCTGACGAGTGCGCCCACGCTGTTCGCGCCATGCTCGGCGATGATGTCGCGCAGGCCGTTGCCGACGTATTCCAGCGCGGTCTGCCAGTCCACTTCCTGCCACTGCCCACCCTGCTTGATCATCGGCCGGGTCAGGCGCTCGTCGCAGTTCAGCGCCTCATAGGAAAAACGGTCGCGGTCGGCGATCCAGCATTCGTTGACGTCCTCGTTCTCATACGGGACGACGCGCAGCACCTTGTGGTTCTTGACCTGGACGATGAGATTGGCGCCCGTCGAGTCGTGCGGCGAGACCGAGCGGCGGCGCGAGAGCTCCCAGGTGCGGGCACTGAAGCGAAACGGCTTGCTGGTGATGGCGCCCACCGGGCAGATGTCGATCATGTTGCCCGAGAGCTCGGAATCGACGGTATCGCCCTTGATGGTGGTGATCTCCGCGAACTCGCCGCGGTTGACCATGCCGAGTTCCATGATGCCGCCGATCTCTTCGCCGAAGCGGATGCAGCGCGTGCAGTGGATGCAGCGCGTCATCTCCTGCAGCGACAGCAGCGGACCGACCTCCTTCGGGAGGACCACGCGTTTTTCCTCGGTGAAGCGCGAAGCCGACATGCCATAGCCAAGCGCCAGGTCCTGCAATTGGCATTCGCCGCCCTGGTCGCACACCGGACAGTCCAGCGGGTGGTTGATGAGCAGAAACTCCATCACCGACTTCTGTGCATTGACCGCCTTGTCGGTACGCGTGCGCACCACCATGCCGTTGGTCACCGGCGTGGCGCAGGCCGGAACCGGCTTGGGCGCCTTCTCGACATCGACCAGGCACATGCGGCAATTGGCCGCGATGGAGAGCTTCTTGTGCCAGCAAAAGTGCGGGATGTAGGTGCCGGAGATCTCGGCCGCATGCATGACCATGCTGCCCTCGGGCACCTCGACCTTCTTGCCGTTCAGTTCGATTTCAACCATAACTCTTCCCGCGATCAGGCCGCCGCAGCCTGGGCTGCTTCGATCTTGGCCACGAACTCGTGACGGTAGTGCTTGATCATGGCACGCACCGGCATGGCGGCCGCGTCCCCCAGGGCGCAGATGGTGCGCCCCATGATGTTGAATGCGACCTCGTCCAGCTTCTCGATGTCCTCGGCACGCCCCTGGCCGTTCTGGATGCGGTGCACCATGCGCCAGAGCCAGCCCGTGCCCTCGCGGCACGGCGTGCATTGGCCGCAGGATTCGTGCATGTAGAAGTAGGACAGCCGCACCAGGCACTCGACCATGTCGCGCGTCTCGTCCATCACGATGACGGCGCCCGAGCCCAGCATGGAGCCCGCCTTGGCGATGCTGTCGTAGTCCATCGTGCATTCGTTCATGATGGCCGCGGGCAGCACCGGGGACGACGAACCACCGGGGATCACCGCCTTGAGCTGGCGCCCGCCGCGCACGCCGCCGGCCAGTTCCAGCAGCTTGGTGAAGGGCGTGCCCAGCGGGATCTCGTAGTTGCCGGGTTTTTCGACATCGCCCGAAACCGAGAAGATCTTGGTGCCGCCGTTGTTGGGCTTGCCACACTCCAGGTACTCCTGGGCGCTGTGGCGGAAGATCCACGGCACCGCCGCGAAGGTTTCGGTGTTGTTGACCGTGGTCGGCTTGCCGTACAGGCCGTAGCTTGCGGGAAACGGCGGCTTGAAGCGCGGCTGGCCCTTCTTGCCTTCAAGCGACTCCAGCAACGCGGTTTCCTCGCCGCAGATGTACGCGCCGAAACCATGGTGCGCATGCAGCTCGAAGTCGAAGCCGCTGCCCAGCACGTTCTTGCCCAGGTAGCCCGCGGCGCGCGCTTCTTCCAGTGCTTCCTCGAAGCGTTCGTACACGGTGAAGATTTCACCGTGGATGTAGTTGTAGGCGAGGTTCACGCCCATGGCGTACGCCCCGATCGCCATGCCCTCGATGACGATGTGCGGGTTGTACATGAGGATGTCGCGATCCTTGAAGGTGCCGGGTTCGCCCTCGTCGGAGTTGCAGCACAGGTGCTTGGCGCCGGGGAACTGGCGCGGCATGAAGCTCCACTTCAGCCCCGTGGGAAAACCCGCGCCGCCGCGCCCGCGCAGGCCGGAGGCCTTGACGGTGGCGATGACCTCGTCCTGCGTCATCTTCTGCCCGCCGTCGGCACCCAGGATCTTGCGTAGCGCCTGGTAGCCGCCGCGCGCCTCGTAGTCCTTGAGGCGCCAGTTGGTGCCATCCAGACCCGCATAGATCTGCGGGTTGATGTGGCGACCGTGGAAGCAGGACTCCTGGCCGTGTGCCTCGAAGCTGGACAGCAGCTCCTGAACCGTGCTCATGCCTTGTCCTCCGCGGTGCGCAGGCCGTCGATCAGCGCATCGAGCTTGCCGTTGTCCATGAAGCTGCACATGCTGCGGTCGTTGACCAGCATCACCGGCGCATCGCCGCAGGCGCCCAGGCATTCGCATTCCTGCAGCGTGAACATGCCGTCGGCGCTGGTGTCGCCCATCTTCACACCCAGCTTGCTCTCCAGGTGCTCCATCGCCTGCTGGCTGCCGCGCAGCTGGCAGGGCAGGTTGGTGCAGACTGCCAGCTTGAAGCGTCCGACGGGCTTCTGGTTGTACATGTTGTAGAAGGTGGTGACCTCGTGCACCGCGATCGGCGGCAGGTCGAGATAGGCGGCCACCGCCACTTCGCTTTCCTGGCTGATCCAGCCCTGTTCCTGCTGGATGATGGCAAGGCAGGCCATCACCGCAGAGCGCTTCTGCTCGGCCGGGTACTTGGCCACTTCGCGGGCAAAGCGCTCACGGGTTGCTTCGCTGATCATCGATCTATCTCTCCGAACACGATGTCCATCGTGCCTATGATGGCCACGGCATCGGCAATCATGTGGCCGCGCACCAGCTCGTCGTAGGCGGCCAGGTGGGCAAAGCCCGCCGCGCGGATCTTCAGGCGGTAGGGCTTGTTCGCGCCGTCGCTCACCAGGTAGATGCCGAACTCGCCCTTGGGGTGTTCGGTGCCCACGTAGGTCTCGCCGACGGGCAGGCGAAAGCCCTCGGTGAAGAACTTGAAATGGTGAATCAAGTCCTCCATGCCGGTCTTCATCTTGACGCGCGGCGGCGGAGCGATCTTGTAGTTGTCCACGATCACCGGGCCGGGATTGGCGCGCAGCCAGTCCACGCACTGCTTGATGATGCGGTTGGACTGGCGCATTTCCTCGACGCGCACCAGGTAGCGGTCATAGCAGTCGCCCGTCTTGCCCACGGGGATGTCGAAATCCATCTGGTCGTAGACCTCGTAGGGCTGCTTCTTGCGCAAGTCCCAGGCAATGCCGGAGCCACGCAGCATCGGCCCCGTGAGGCCGAGGTTGAGCGCGCGCTCGGGCGTGACCACGCCTATGCCCACGGTGCGCTGCTTCCAGATGCGGTTGTCGGTCAGCAGCACCTCGTAGTCGTCCACGCAGGCCGGGAAGCGCTGGGTGAAGTCGTCGATGAAGTCCAGCAGCGAACCCTGGCGATTGCGGTTGAGCTCCTCGATGGCCTTGGCGCTCTTGACCTTGCTCTGCTTGTACTGCGGCATGCTGTCGGGCAGGTCGCGGTAGACGCCGCCCGGGCGGAAATAGGCCGCGTGCATGCGCGCACCCGAGGCCGCCTCGTACATGTCGAAGAGGTCTTCGCGCTCGCGAAAGGTCCACAGCAGCATGGTCGACGCGCCGCAGTCGTGGCCGTGCGAGCCCAGCCACATCAGGTGGTTCATCAGCCGCGTGATCTCGGCGAACATCACGCGAATGTATTTGGCGCGGATCGGAATTTCCAGACCCAACAGCTTCTCGATGGCGAGGCAATAGGCGTGCTCGTTGCACATCATCGAGACGTAGTCCAGCCGGTCCATGTAGGGCAGCGACTGGATGTAGGTCTTGTGCTCGGCGAGCTTTTCGGTGGCGCGATGCAGCAGGCCGATGTGCGGGTCGGCGCGCTGGATGACTTCGCCGTCGAGCTCCAGCACCAGCCGCAGCACGCCGTGCGCCGCCGGGTGCTGCGGACCGAAGTTCAGGGAATAGTTCTTGATTTCAGCCATTAGCGATTGACTCCGCCCAGCCACTGGTCGCCGCGGTCCAGGCCCGCATAGTGTTCTTCACGGATGATGCGCGGCGTCACTTCGCGCGGCTCTATGGTCACGGGCTCGTAGACCACGCGCCGCTGGGTCTCGTCGTAGCGCATCTCCACTTCGCCCGACAGCGGAAAGTCCTTGCGGAAGGGGTGGCCGATGAAGCCGTAGTCGGTAAGGATGCGGCGCAGGTCCTCGTGGCCGTCGAAGACCACGCCGTACAGGTCGAAGGCTTCGCGCTCGAACCAGTTGGCGCCACTCCAGATCGGGCACAGCGAGGGCACCACGGGAAAGTCGTCATCGGGACAGAACACGCGCACCCGCAGGCGCTGGTTGAGCGCCACCGACAGCAGGTGCACGACCACGGCAAAGCGCGGGCCTTCGGCACCCAGGTCGCGCCAGCTGGAATAGTCCACCGCGCACAGGTCGATGAGCTGGTCGAACTTGCACTCGGGCGCATCGCGCAGCAGCCGCATCGCCGCCAGATAGTCGGGCGCCCCCACCACGGCGGTGACCTCGTCCAGCACCAGCGTCACCTCGCGCGCCTTGGCACCGAGCACCCGGGCCACGGTATCGCGCAGTTCTTCGGGGCGTATTGCCACATCCGTCATGTCGATGCCCCTTCTCAAGCGCGCGCGATGGTTTGCGTGCGGCGGATTTTCTGCTGCAGCTGGATGATGCCGTAGATCAAGGCTTCGGCCGTCGGCGGGCAGCCGGGCACGTAGACGTCGACCGGCACGATGCGGTCGCAGCCGCGCACCACGGAGTAGCTGTAGTGGTAGTAGCCGCCGCCGTTGGCGCACGAGCCCATGGAGATGACCCAGCGCGGCTCGGCCATCTGGTCGTAGACCTTGCGCAGCGCCGGCGCCATCTTGTTGCACAGCGTGCCGGCGACGATCATCAGGTCGGACTGGCGGGGGCTCGCGCGAAACACCTCGGCGCCGAAGCGCGCCAGGTCGTAGCGCGCGGCGGCGGCGTGCATCATCTCCACCGCGCAGCAGGCCAGACCGAAGGTCATGGGCCACAGCGAGCCGGTTTTGGCCCAGTTCACCACGGCGTCGTAGCTCATGGTGACGAAGCCTTCCTTCATCGCGCCTTCAATCATGACAAAAACCCTTCAGACGGACACTCATTCCCACTCGAGCGCACCCTTTTTCCATTCGTAGATGAAGCCCACGACGAGGATGCCGAGAAAGATGAACACGGCAATCAGACCCGGCATGCCCACCTCCCGCAGCGCCACGGCCCAGGGGAAGAGAAAGGCGATTTCGAGGTCGAAGAGAATGAACAAAATGGCAACGAGGTAGTAGCGCACGTCAAACTTCATGCGCGCGTCGTCGAAGGCCTCGAAACCGCATTCGTAGGGAGAATTCTTCGCCGGATCGGGCCGGTTGGGGCCGAGGATCCAGCCCAGGACGAGCGGCACGACCCCGATCGCCAGACCGACCAGAATGAACAAGAGTACGGGGAGGTAGGCATCAAGGTTCATCGGGTCGATCTGCTTTTCACGAAGGCCGCATGGTCACCCCCTGCAAAGGAAACCATCCGACCTTGAAGGTGGTGCCGTCGGCGAGACTCGAACTCGCACAGCTTTCGCCACTACCCCCTCAAGATAGCGTGTCTACCAATTCCACCACGACGGCATGCTGTAGCTGCCGGGACTGCAAGAGGGCCGAACTGCTGTTCGATGTTCAAAGCCCCGGACAACGGACGATTCTACCCGGTAAAAACCCTCATACTGGCGTGTCCGGGGGCTTTTTCATGCGAGCGCCGGGCGCTCATTTGGTCGGGATCTGGCTGCTGTCGCTACCCGGCTTGTCCGCCGGCACATCGGTCGCTGCCGCGCCCGTATCGGGAGCGGGCGTGGCGGGAGCCACCGCTGCCGGCGTCTCCAGCACGCTGCCCACGCTGTTGTCCGTCGGACGCTGGTTGCCGAAGTAGGCGAGCGTGAGCGTGGCCACCAGAAAAATGGTGGCCAGCACCGCCGTGGTATGCGAGAGGAAGTTGGCGCTGCCGCTGGAGCCGAACAGGCTGCCGGCACTGCCGCTGCCAAAGGCCGCGCCCATGTCGGCGCCCTTGCCGTGCTGCACCAGGATCAGCGCCACCATGGCGATGGCCGTGAGCATTTGAACGGCGAAAACGATGTTGAGCAGGAGATGCATGGGAGTTTGCTCCGGGATTTGTAGCTTACTGCGCTTGCACAGCTTGTGCTGCGCTGATGATTTTCAGGAAGTCTTCGGCCTTCAGGGCCGCGCCCCCGATCAGGCCGCCGTCGATGTCGCTCTGGGCCAGCAGCTCGCCCGCGTTGCCAGGGTTCATGCTGCCGCCATACAGCACGGGAATCGGCTCGGCCGCCGCCGCCAGCGCCGCGGCGAGCTGGCCGCGCAGCGCCGCGTGCACCTGCTGGGCCTGTTCGGGCGTGGCGGTGCGGCCCGTGCCTATGGCCCAGACCGGCTCGTAGGCCGCGACGATGCCCTCTGCGGCGCTGCCCAGCTCGCCGAGCACCGCGCCCAGCTGGCGCTGCACCACGGCCAGCGTCTGCCCCGCTTCGCGCTCGGCCAGCGACTCGCCCACGCACACCACGGGCGTGATGCCGTGCGCCAGCAGCCGGGCTGCCTTGGCGGCGACGTCGGCGTCGGTCTCGCCGTGGTACTGGCGCCGCTCGGAATGTCCGACCAGGCAGTAGCGCACGCCGAAGTCGGCCAGCATGGCGGCCGAAACCTCGCCGGTGTAGGCACCCTGCTCGTGGCGCGAGACGTC
The DNA here is from genome assembly GCF_007954405.1 of Comamonas flocculans. NCBI lineage: Bacteria > Pseudomonadati > Pseudomonadota > Betaproteobacteria > Burkholderiales > Comamonadaceae > Comamonas > Comamonas flocculans. Next base: position 443,600 of record NZ_CP042344.1, read on the forward strand.
CTGCGCGCCGAGCGCCACCGCGCTGCCCTGCAGCAGCTGGCCAACCTGCGCCAGATAGGGCGCGGGCACGGCCACGGCGATCCGGCAGGCCGGCTCCTGCCCCTGCAGGCCCTGGCGCAGCGCCTGCAGCAGCGCGGCGTTGGCCTGCAGGCTGGCGTTCATCTTCCAGTTGCCGGCAATGAATTTGGGACGTGTGCTCATGCGTTCACCAGGTCAGGACGATCTTGCCGATGTGCTGGTTGGACTCCATCAGCAGGTGGGCGTCGGCCGCTTGCGCCGCCGCGAAGGTGGCGTGGACGACGGGCTGCACCGCGCCGCTGGCCAGCAGCGGCCAGACGTGCTCGCGCAGCGCCTGGGCGATGGCCCCCTTGAAGGCGACGGGACGCACGCGCAGCGTGGAGCCGGTGATGAGCAGGCGCTTGCGCAGCACCAGACCGGCATTGAACTCCGCCCGGGTGCCGCCCTGCGCCGCGATGATGACGATGCGCCCGTCCTCGGCCATGCACTGCACTTCACGCGCGATGTAGTCGCCCGCGACCATGTCCAGCACCACGTCCACGCCGCGCCCCGCGGTGAGGCGCTGCGCCTCGGCCACGAAGTCCTGCGTGCGGTAGTTGATCGCGGCGTCGGCCCCCAGGCGCAGGCAGGCGGCGCATTTTTCATCGCTGCCGGCGGTGGCCAGCACCGTGGCGCCAAAGGCCTTGCCCAGCTGGATGGCAGCCACGCCTATGCCGCTGCTGCCGCCCTGCACCAGCAGGGTTTCGCCGGCCTGCAGCCGGCCGCGGTCGAAGACGTTGCTCCAGACGGTGAAGTAGTTTTCGGGCAGCGATGCCGCCTGCACGTCGCTCAGGCCGTCCGGCACCGGCAGGCACTGCGCGACGGGCGCGACGCAGTGGTCGGCATAGCCGCCACCGGCCAGCAGCGCGCAGACGCGCTGGCCCACCTTCAGGCCGGCGCGCGCCATCGCCGCTTCGTCACCGCGCACGATGACGCCGGCCACTTCAAGCCCCGGCAGGTCGGAAGCACCCGGCGGCGGCGGATAGTGGCCTTGGCGCTGCAGCACGTCGGGGCGGTTGATGCCGCTGGCGCCCACGCGGATCAGCAGCTCATCCGCGCCGGGCCGCGGCAGCGGCCGCTCGACTAGGCGCAGGTTCTGCGCCGGACCAAAGCCGGCGATCTCCACGGCGCGCATCACATCCTTCATGAATTTACAACAAAATCAGGTGCAAACGCTTGCGGGGCAATCGCTTGCAGCTATCCTTTTCAAGGTATCAAGCCTCTCCCTGACCGCCGGCCTCGTCGCGCGGGGCTTCATCGCGCGGGGTGCGCTCGTGCTCGCGCCCATTGCGACGGTGGCCCCGCTCGCCGCGGTCGCCGCGGTCGCCGTAGTCGCGACGCCCGCCGTTCTCGCCCTCGGGGCGGTCTTCGCGCGCGGGGCGCTCCAGCAGCGCCTTCATGGACAGCTTGACGCGGCCCTTGTCGTCGGTTTCCAGCACCTTGACCTTGACGATCTGGCCTTCCTTCAGGTAGTCGCTGACCTGCTCCACGCGCTCGTGCGCGATCTGGCTGATGTGCAGCAGCCCGTCCTTGCCGGGCAGGATGTTCACCAGCGCGCCGAAGTCCAGGATCTTGGTGACCGGGCCTTCGTAGACTTGGCCGACCTCGGCCTCCACCGTCAGCAGCTCGATGCGGCGCTTGGCCTCGTCGGCCTTGGCGGCGTCGTTGCTGGCGATGGTGATGGTGCCGTCTTCCTCGATGTTGATCTGCGTGCCGGTTTCCTCGGTCAGCTGGCGGATGGTGGCGCCGCCCTTGCCGATCACGTCGCGGATCTTCTCGGGGTTGATCTTCATGGTGTAGAGCTTGGGCGCGAAGCTGCTGATCTCTTCCTTGGCGCCGCCCAGCGCTTCCTGCATCTTGCCCAGAATGTGCATGCGCGCTTCCTTGGCCTGGGCCAGCGCGACCTGCATGATTTCCTTGGTGATGCCCTGGATCTTGATGTCCATCTGCAGCGCGGTGATGCCCGCCGTGGTGCCGGCCACCTTGAAGTCCATGTCGCCCAGGTGGTCCTCATCGCCGAGGATGTCGGTGAGCACCGCGAACTTGTTGTCTTCCTTGATCAGGCCCATGGCGATGCCGGCCACGTGCGCCTTCATCGGCACGCCGGCATCCATCAGCGACAGGCAGCCGCCGCAGACCGAGGCCATCGAAGACGAACCGTTGGATTCGGTGATCTCGGAGACCACGCGCAGGGTGTAGGGGAACTCGTCCTTGCTCGGCAGGCAGGCGATGAGCGCACGCTTGGCCAGACGGCCATGGCCGACCTCGCGGCGCTTGGTCGAGCCCATGCGCCCGACTTCGCCGGTGGCAAAGGGCGGCATGTTGTAGTGGAACAGGAAGCGGTCTTCGTATTCGCCGGCCAGCGCGTCGATGCGCTGGGCGTCGCGCTCGGTGCCCAGCGTGGTCAGCACCAGCGCCTGGGTCTCGCCGCGCGTGAACAGGGCCGAGCCGTGGGTGCGCGGCAGCACGCCGGTGCTGATTTCGATGGGGCGCACGGTGCGCGTGTCGCGCCCGTCGATGCGCGGCTCGCCGGCCAGGATCTGGCTGCGCACGATGCGCGCTTCCAGCTCAAAGAGCAGGTTGTCCACGTTCACGGCGTCGAATTCCACGCCCTGCTCGGCAAGGCCCGCCTTCACGGCGGCGTAGGCCTCGCGGCAGGCCTGGGTGCGCAGCTGCTTGTTGCGGTTGTGGTAGGCCGCGCGCAGCAGGCCTTCGCCCAGTTCGTTGACCTTGGCGATCAGGGCTTCGTCCTTGGCCGGCGCCTGCCAGTCCCACGCGGGCTTGCCGGCTTCGCGCACCAGCTCGTGGATGGCGTTGATCGCGATCTTGCCCTGCTCATGACCAAAAACCACGGCGCCGAGCATCACGTCTTCGGGCAGCTGCTGGGCTTCGGATTCGACCATCAGCACGGCCGCCTCGGTACCCGCCACCACCAGGTCGAGCTGGCTGTTCTTGCGCTCGGTCTGGCCGGGGTTGAGCACGTATTCGCCGTTGATGTAGCCCACGCGCGCCGCGCCGATCGGGCCATTGAACGGGATGCCGGAAATCGCCAGCGCCGCGCTGGTACCGATCAGGGCGGCGATGTCGGCGTCCACCTCGGGGTTGAGCGAAACGGTGTGGATGACCACGTGCACTTCGTTGTAGAAGCCCTCGGGAAACAGCGGGCGGATCGGGCGGTCGATCAGGCGGCTGGTCAGCGTCTCGTGCTCGCTGGGCTTGGCCTCGCGCTTGAAGAAGTTGCCCGGAATCTTGCCCGCGGCGTAGGTCTTCTCGATGTAGTCCACCGTCAGCGGGAAGAAGTCCTGGCCGGGCTTGGGGTTCCTGGAGCCGACCACGGTAGCCAGCACCACGGTGTCGTCCATGCGCACCAGCACGGCGCCGCCGGCCTGGCGCGCGATTTCGCCGGTTTCCAGCGTCACGCTGTGCTGGCCCCACTGGAAGGTCTTGGTGATCTTGTTGAAGATGGTCATCGGTAACTCCTGAAAAAGTAGCTGCTAGCGATCGTGCAGCATGGGTTTCAAGGTCAAACAGATCGCGATGCCATTCCAGGTGGGCGCTGGCAGCTCTCAAAAGAAGAGCCAATGCCCATTTGGAATGACACAGCTTCGCTCTGTCTGGTGTCCTTGCGAAAAGAAGAAAACGCCTGGGCCAGGGTTACCAGCACAGGCGTCGTCCGTGGCCGGCGCTTACTTGCGCAGGCCGAGCTTGGCGATCAGCGCGGTGTAGCGCTCGGCGTCCTTGGCCTTGAGGTAGTCGAGCAGCTTGCGACGGCGGCTCACCATGCGCAGCAGACCGCGGCGGCCATGGTGGTCCTTCACATGCTGCTTGAAGTGCGGGGTCAGTTCGTTGATGCGCGCGGTCAGCAGCGCCACCTGCACTTCGGGGCTGCCCGTGTCCGAGGCGGAACGGGCGTTGGCCTTGACGACTTCGGCCTTGGCTGTGGAAGAGATCATGATGTTTCCTGAAAATTGGGCGCTGGCTGCGGCGCGCATGGGTGCGCCGCGCAGGCTCCGGTGTGACTTGCGCCAGCAGCTGGAAGGGCCTCTGGCGTGCGTTCTGCACCATGCAAAACCCGCGGATTATACGGCGCCGGCCCCATTGCGGCCATGCTTGCAAACCCCGTGCCTGCCCGCTCGCACCCGTGCCACCATCACCGCTTTCTTCGACCCCTGCGCAAAGCCATGCCGCGTCCCGCCCCTGCCCGTCTCCGTTTGTCGGCCCCTGCCCTGCGTTCAGCGCTGCGCGGACTCGCGCTTGCCATCGCCGCCACCGGCCTGCTGGCGCTGGCGCCCGCCTCCCACGGCGCCAGCAAGAACAAGAAGGCGAGCGCCACCACGCACGCGCCGGCCAAGAAGCGCAGCACCCGCGTCAAGCCCTCGCAAAACCATTCGGGCGAGAGCACCGCCGAGCGCGAAAAGCGCCTGTACCGCGAATGCCAGGGCATGCCCAATGCCGGCGCCTGCCTGGGCTACGCCAAGCGCTGAAGCGCCTGAAAAACCGGGCAAACTTGCCTGCGTGCGCCCAAATGCTGTGCTATAGTTGCGCGCTTCGCGGCTGTAGCTCAGCTGGATAGAGTACTTGGCTACGAACCAAGGGGTCGTGGGTTCGATTCCTGCCAGCCGCACCATTAAAATCAAGGACTTACAGCGTCTTCGCTGTAAGTCCTTTTCTTTTTTCTGTCCGGATGGGTAAACAGTTTTTGCGCTACAGCGCGAAGCGCTCGCCGTGCGAGACCTTGCGCAGGTAGTACAGCGTCAGCAGCTCGCCAGCGTAGCCGCGCCGCCGTGCGTACTCGAACAGCGCTTTTGACTGCTCGCGCACGCCGTGAAAGCCCGGTTGATTTGCGAGACGCAGCAAGTGCGCAGCGAGCTCGTCGGCGCGGCGCCGATGGCGCGCATCGTCAAGCATCGCGTAGTGCTCTGACATCTCCGTTTTCGGCCGCCCCCACGTCCACGCGGCGCGCCCGCGCGCGCCGTGGCGCATGAGCTCGTAGTTGAGGAATACGAGACGGTGTTTTCCTGTGATTTCGTGCAGTTGCTCTGACTCGGCAAGCTCGCCGGGCGTGAACAGTAGTGCCCACTCTGCCGCGTCACCCTTTGACCAGTACAACGCGAGGATCGCGTTCGCGCGTCCGTTTTTCGTTTTTTTTCGCGTAAGTCTTTGCGCGGGCGTTGCGCCGATGGCGTGTTTCTCGTGCAGTTTTCTAATGACGCGTTCGACCTTGGCGGCGTCGATCCTGCCCGTAGCGTAACGCGTACCATTGCTCGCAGTCAACGACGTACAGGAAGGCACGCCACCATGAGTCAAACGCCCCCTCCCCATGCTCGGCCGCTGTTCCACATCCGCTACCGAGAGGACTTCGGTAATGTGGTGAGACGCGACATCTTCCCTATCCGCCCTTACGCCACAACGGAGGGCGTGCGAGCGTGGTGCTACCTGATGGGCGAGATGCGCCTGTTCAAGTTCGATCAGATCGAGGCCGTCAAGGAAATCAATACGGGCCGGGACATCAAGGCCCGTGGGCTGTGGGAGTGGTGCGGCCTGCCGACAACTGACATGGCGTTTTCGGACGAGTTGCCCGGGGCGCTTAAACAATCTCCTTGGGTAGAAGCGCCAGACAGTCCCAGATTCCGAGTGCAGTTCCTCCGCCGGGGAAAGGCCTGCACGCTGGATGTTGCGCCCAGCCGGTGGGAAAGTCATCGCGCAGCATTCGGTGGGTTGGCATGGCCCGCGAAGTCCCGCATCGAGATTGAGTGGGCGGCCTTTCTTCAGATAACCGACCTTCAAACCGGTGAGGTGCTGGATCGGTGCGATTTCTGGCGGCGCGTATTGGAGCACCGATCCGACGAAGCATTGCCGTGGTATGTGCAATGGGCAGATCAGCGCCCCGTGGTCGACAGCCTGATCGCCGGCACGCGGGTATTGATCGGGCAATTCAGGGCAACACACTTCCCTACCGTGAATGGCGCACTGGAATCCCTGAAAATGTCGCCGGTGGACGATTCGGGGATGCGCGCTATTGCCAAGGGGTCGAACAATGGCGACTGGATTCGTCCGCTCACCCCTATTGAGCGCGCAGCGTGCCGCGTGGCCATACGCAAGATCTGCGAAGCACACAAGAAAGACCCAGGCGAGGAATTGCTGCGACGATTCCCATTGACCTGATTTCCGCTGTATGCCTCGCACAGCCATTTCCGCCATGGCGAACGACAGCACAAAAGATTGCAAAAAATGATTGCAATAGATTGCACTATTTGCTATCATCCGGCGCATGAACAGCAAGCAGCGCAAAGCCCTTGAAGCCGTGTTTGCCAAGCCCACCAGCAAGACGCTGGAATGGGCGACCATCGAATCCCTGCTCATGGCCACCGGGTGTGCGTTGGTAGAGGGCAATGGCAGCCGCGTGCGCTTCGTGAAGGACGGCCACGTCGCCGCCTTCCATCGCCCCCACCCGGCAAAGGAGGCCAAGGCGTACCAGGTGGAGCAGACCCGCGATTTTCTGACCCTGATCGGAGTGAAACCATGAACACCATGACCCACAAGGGCTACACCGCCCGTGTCGAGTTCGATGAACGCGACGCCATCTTCGCTGGCCGCATCCTCGGCATTGCCGACGTGATCGGTTTCCACGGCGAAACCGTGGCCGAACTGCGCGCGGCGTTTGAGGAAGCCGTCGATGACTACCTGGCTACCTGCGCGAAGATCGGCAAGCAGCCGCTCAAGCCCGCCAGCGGCAACATGATGCTGCGCGTGCCGCCCGAGGTTCACCTGCAGGCGCAGATCGCCGCGCAGGCACGCGGGCAAAGCCTCAACCAGTGGGCTGCTGAAGTGTTTCGCAGTGCTGCGCTGGCCTGATGTTGATGCTGGATTCATGGGGAATCCCGGGGGACATGCTCGATAAAACCTGTACACAACGTGCGCAATCTATGGGAATGGATGGCGCCAGAACTATAAAAATCAACTACTTGCCAGCGGCTGCAAAACTACGAACCAAGGGGTCGTGGGTTCGATTCCTGCCAGCCGCACCAAAAGAGACGAGGGGTTTCAGTCGGGAGACTGAAACCCCTTTTCCTTTTTTGCGCACCCATGCCGGTGCCAGTGTTCGAGTGTGCAACCCCTGACGCCACGCCCCGGCGGCCAGCGGCTGTCGCAATTTACCGAACCGGAGATTTCGCCGATGATGCGCCCCCCAGCCCCCGTTTGACACGCGGCAACGATGACACTGGCACTGATCCAAGGCGCGGCCCTCCTGCTGGCTCTGTGTTTCCTGCAGAGCGTGCTGGCCCGCCTGGCGATCCGCCGGCCCTGGCCCGGACGCGTGCTTTCGGGCCTGCTGTTCGGCAGCATCTGCATCGTCGGCATGTACACCCCGCTGCAGCTTGCGCCGGGGGTGTTCTTTGACGCGCGCTCCGTGGTGCTGGCGATGGCGGCACTCTTTGGCGGCTGGCTGCCGGCGCTGATTGCCACCGCGATGGCAGCCTCCGCGCGCATTGCCCTGGGCGGCGGCGGTCTGGTGGTGGGCAGCCTCGTCATCGTGGCGTCGAGCGCACTCGGGCTGCTCTACCGCTGGGCCAGCCAGCAGGGCTACGTCGGGCGCGGCGTGGCGCACTATCTGGCCTTCGGCGTCCTGCTGCATCTGCTCGCGCTCGCCCTGTTCCAGGCGCTGGAGCCTGCGACCGTCGCGCACGTCAACAGCAAGCTCGCCCTGCCCTTCCTCGCCGTGCTGGCACCCGCGACGGCGCTGCTGGGCTGGATGCTCGGCGACATCGAGCGCCATCTGCGCACCGAAGCCTCGCTGGCCGAGACGGCCGCGCGCCTGCAGGCCGTCACCCGCTCGGCGCCCGACCTGCTGATGCTGATCGACGTCGACGGAAACTACCTGGAAGTAATGTCTTCCGACGCCACGCTGGCCACCGCGCCGCTGTCGCAGTTGCCGGGCCAGAACATCGACGATCAGCTGCCGCCCGAAATAGCGCGACACGTGCATGAGGCCATCACCCGCGCCGTGCAGAGCGGGCAGGCCCAGACCTTGCAATACACCCTGATGACACCGGCAGGCCTGCGCCACTTCGAGGGCCGCTGCCAGCCCGTGGGGGTGCCGGTGCGCGGGCGCGGGGCGGTGGTCTTCATCGCGCGCGACCGCACCGATCAGGTGCACTCCGAAGTGCTGCTGCGCGAGTCCGAAGAACGCTTTCGCAGCGTGCTCAGCAATCTGCCCATGGTGTCGGTCAAGGGCTATCTGGCCGACGGCAGCATCACCTTCTGGAATGGCGCCTCCGAACAACTCTACGGCTACACGGCAGGCGAAGTGCTGGGCAAGGATATCGTCAGCCTGGTGGTGCGCCCCGATACCGTGGCGCGGGCGCGCGCTGCGTCGGCGCGCATGTTCAGCACCGGCAGCCCCATCCCGCCGGGCGAAGCGCGCGTACGCCGCAAGGACGGCAGCGAAGTCGACGTATACGCCAGCCATGCGCTGATCCAGGTGCAGGGACAGGCGCCCGAAGCCTTTTCCATCGACATCGACATTTCGGTGCGCAAGGCGGCCGAAGAGCGGGCGCGCTACCTTGCCTATTTCGACGCACTGACCGGCCTGCCCAACCGGCGGCTGCTGGTCGACCGTGTCCAGCAGGTGCTGCTGGAGTGCCGGCGCAACGACTCCTTCGCTGCGCTCTTCTTCCTCGACCTGGACCACTTCAAGACCCTGAACGACAGCCATGGACACGAAGCCGGCGACCAGGTATTGACGCAGACCGCGCGGCGCCTGCAGACCAGCGTGCGCGAGCAGGACACCGTGGCGCGACTGGGGGGTGACGAGTTCGTGGTGCTGCTGCCGCACCTGGGCAGCTCGGACGTGCCGGCGCCCGCCGTGCTGCGGCCGCTGGCCGAAAAGCTGCTCGCCCAACTGCGCCGCCCCTACGAATTGCAGGGACAGGAGCAGCAGCTGACGGCAAGCCTCGGCATCGCGCTGATCGACGAACACACCACCAGCGTGGACGAGCTGCTCAAGCAGGCCGACCTGGCCATGTACCGGGCCAAGGACGAGGGGCGAAACACCCTGCGTTTTTTCGACCCGCACATGCAGGCCGCGGCCAACGCCCGCGCCGGCCTGCAAAGCCGGCTGCACCAGGCGCTCAAGCACGCCCAGTTCGAGCTGTACTACCAACCCCAGGTGGACGAAATCGGCCGCATCGTCGGCGCCGAGGCGCTGCTGCGCTGGAACGACCCGGTCCACGGCCTCGTGGGGCCGGCGCAGTTCATCCAGCTCGCTGAAGAGACCGGGCAAATCATGGAAATCGGGCAGTGGGTGCTGCAGGCCGGCATGCGGCAGCAGGCGCACTGGCAGACCCAGGCAGACCTGCGCGCCCTGAGCCTGTCACTCAACATCAGCGCGCGCCAGTTCCTGCAGGAGGGCTTCGTCGGCGAGCTTGCCAGCCTGCTTGCGCGCAGCGGCGCCAACCCCGAACGCCTCAGGCTGGAGCTGACCGAGAGCGTGCTGCTGAGCAACGTGCAGGGCGTGATCGAAATCATGCAACAACTGCGCACGCTGGGGCTATGGCTCTCGCTCGACGACTTCGGCACCGGCTATTCCAGCCTGGGCTACCTCAAACGCCTGCCACTGTCGGAACTGAAGATCGACCAGGGCTTCGTGCGCGGCATCCTGGACAACCCCACGGATGCGGCGATTGCGCGCAGCATCATCACGCTGGCCGATTCGCTGCAGCTCACCGTGGTGGCCGAAGGCGTGGAAACCCGGGCGCACCACGCGCTGCTGCTCGACCAGGGCTGCCGCAAGTTCCAGGGCTACCTGTTCGGCCGGCCGGTACCGCTGGCCGATTTCGAGGCGTCCGTGCGCGCCCAGCTCTGAGATGGCGCCGGCACTGCCCCAGAGGTACCGGCCGCGCGCCGCCTAAGCCTGGCCGGCCCCCTGCGCGGCATCGCCGGTTTCGGCGCGTACCCAGTCGGCATAGGCGGTGCTCACCTGGCAGAGGTTCACCGCCAGTTCGGGCAGTTCATAGGGATGGTGGGCGCGCAGCAAAGCCAGCAGCGCCGGCACCTGCGCCTGCGCCGTCTTGCCGTCGAGCCGCCATTCGGCTTCGCGCTGCAACGCACCCTTCCAGCGGTAGTGCGATTGCACCTGCACCACCTGTACGCAGGCTGCCAGGCGTTGTTGCAGCGCCAGCGCCGCAAGCCGCTCCGCATCTTGCGCCTGCGCGACCGTGGTGCTCACGACCGCAATCGTCTCAAATCCCGTCATCGTCCCAAGCTCCCTGCAGCCCGCACGCCGCCGCCCAGCTGGCCTTGCGTGTGCTTTCCACCATTTGACCGTCACGCGGCCACCGCCAGACTACCCCAGACCCGCCCTGCCTGCCAGCCACGCAAGGCCGGGGCCCGCACCCCGCTTCACCAAGGGGGCCGGCGCAGGGGGCGCAGGGGGCACAGGCGACCCCGCACGCCATTTGCCTGCACAAGGCGCCCTTCGGAACGTGACATTCGGGGGAACTTCGGTTTTGGCACTCTACCTAACCGAGTGCTAACATTTAGACCAAGACACAGAAAGGACCGCTCCCATGACCTTGTCCGAAGCCCGTACCAGCACCGCCCTGACGCCTGCCAACCCTTGGGCCATGGTGCCGCCGCTGGGCAATCTGGACGCTTACATCACGGCGGCCAACCGTTTGCCCATGCTCACGCTCGACGAGGAGCAGCGTTTCGCACGCCAGCTGCGCGAGGACAACAACCTGGAAGCCGCGGGCCGGCTGGTGCTCTCGCACCTGCGCCTGGTGGTTTCCATCTCGCGGCAATACCTGGGCTACGGCCTGCCCCACGGCGACCTGATCCAGGAAGGCAACATCGGCCTGATGAAGGCCGTGCGCCGCTTCGACCCCGACCAGGGCGTGCGCCTGGTCAGCTATGCCATGCACTGGATCAAGGCGGAGATCCATGAATACATCCTGAAGAACTGGCGCATGGTCAAGGTGGCGACCACCAAGGCCCAGCGCAAGCTGTTCTTCAACCTGCGCTCGATGAAGCAGGAATTCAAGGCCGAGGCCGAGAACGCCGAAACCTATCGCGAAACGCTCTCCGAGCACGAGATCGACGCCATGGCCGAGCAGCTCAAGGTCAAGCGCGAGGAAGTCATGGAGATGGAGACGCGCATGTCCGGCGGCGACGTGCTGCTCGACCCGGCGCCGAGCGACGACGGCGAGCAGAGCTTCGGTCCGATCTCCTACCTCAGCGACGCCGCTTATGAGCCGACGCGGGTGATCGAATCGCGCCAGCGCGACACCCTGGCCACGCAAGGCATCGCCACCGCGCTGCAGGAGCTCGACGAGCGCAGCCGGCGCATCGTCGAAGAGCGCTGGCTCAACGTCAACGACGACGGCTCGGGCGGCATGACGCTGCACGACCTGGCGGCCGAGTACGGCGTGAGCGCCGAGCGCATCCGCCAGATCGAGGTGGCGGCGATGAAGAAGATGAAGAAGGCCCTGGTGCAGTACGCCTGAGGCGCTGCCCAGGCCTGCGCGGCCCGGCGCCGGCGCGCCTCAGCCGCGCCCCTTCTCGGCGAGCAGGGTGCGCGTATCGTCCACCAGCGCCTGCACCGGGCTGCCGTAGCGCTGGAACAGCCGCAGATGGCCGCCGGGGTCGAACATGTACATGCCCGCCGAATGGTCCATGGTGTAGCTGGTGGGCGTCGGGCCCTCGACCTGCTTGTAGAAGATCTTGAAGTCCCTGGCCACCGCGGCAAGCTCCTCGGGGCTGCCGCGCAGCGCGATGAAAGCCGGATCGAAATTGGCCATGTAGGCCTTGAGAATCTCCGGCGTGTCGCGCTCGGGGTCCACCGTGACGAAGACCGCCACGAACTTGTCGCCGTCGATGCCGAGTTCGGCCTTGACCTGCGCCAGCTCGCTCATCGTGGTCGGGCAGACGTCGGGGCAGTGGGTGTAGCCGAAGAAGACCGCCACCACCTTGCCGGCAAAGTCCTTGATGTGGCGCCGCTGGCCGAACTGGTCGGTCAGCGGCAGGTCGCGTGCGTAGTCCACGCCCGTGATGTCCACACCCTTGAAGGCTGGTTTGGGCGCTTCGGTACAAGCAGAAAATAAGCCTGCAAGGCTTGCTGACATTGCGCCAGCAGCTATGAATTTGAAGAATCCTCGTTTGTGCATTGCAAGGCTCAGAACACGTAGTGGTCCACCAGCAGCGCCAGAAACAGCAGGCTCAGGTGCATGATGGAAAAGCGAAAGGTCTTGCGTGCGAGTGCGTCGGAATAATTGCGCCACAGCCGAAAGCCGTACCAGCAGAACATCAGGCTCAGCACCACTGCGGCCGCAAGGTAGATCCAGGAACTCATGCCGTAGACGAACGGCATCAGGCAGCCTGCGAACAAGACCCAGGTGTACAGGAAGACGTGCAGCCGCGTGAATTGGTTCCCGTGGGTGACCGGCAGCATGGGCAGGCCCGATTTGCGATAGTCCTCCACCCGGTACAGGGCCAGCGCCCAGAAATGCGGCGGCGTCCACAGAAAGATGATCAGGCACATGATCCACGCCTCGGGCCCCACCTGACCCGTCATCGCGGCCCAGCCCAGCACCGGCGGCATGGCCCCCGAGGCGCCGCCGATGACGATGTTCTGCGGCGTCATCGGCTTGAGCACCACGGTGTAGATGATGGCGTAGCCGACGAAGGTGGCGAAGGTCAGCCACATGGTGAGCGCATTGATCAGTACCTGCAGCACGACGCAGCCCACCAGGCCCAGCACGGTGGCGAACAACAGGGTCTGTCGGTTCGTCAGTTCACCCCTGGCGGTCGGGCGCCAGGCGGTGCGCTTCATGCGCGCATCCATGGACTGCTCGATGATGCAGTTCACCGCCGCCGCTGCACCGGCGACGCACCAGATGCCAAAACTGGCGATCGCCATCCTCAGCCATTCGCGCACCGTGGGCCAGCCCGGCACCGCCATCACCATGCCGATGAAGGCACAGAAGACGATGAGCTGCACCACCCCGGGTTTGGTGAGTGCATAAAACTGGCGCGCCCGCGGGGGCAAGGGGCGTGCTGCCCGGGGCGCCGCGTCGGCGCCGGCCATGGAGGTGTCGGAGGTATGTGCTGCTGTCATGCAGAAGCTCCTGCTGCGCTGGATGCAGGCCCCGCCGGGGCGCCGGTGCTGGCGGACAGGGCCCAGGTCAGCACCACCAGCAGCGCGGCCGCGCCACCCGTGTGCAGGACCGCGGCCACCAGGGGCCAGTCCAGCACCACGTTGGACAGGCCGGTAAGAAACTGCAGCACCAGCAGCAGCCACAGCCAGTTGGCCTGGGCAGCGAGTGCCGGTGCGCGTCGGCGCAGCTGCACGGCCACCACCGCCAGCGCAAGCAGCACCCCGTAGGCCGCCAGCCGGTGGGTGTAGTGGATCGCGGTCAGCGCCTCGAAGCTGATGTGGCTGCCGTCCGCCCGCAGGCCCAGCTCGCGCCAGAGCTGAAAGCCTTCCGCAAAAGCCATCGGTGGCCACCAGCTGCCTTGGCAGGTCGGAAAGCTGGTGCAGGCAAGCACCGCATAGTTGGTGCTGACCCAGCCCCCCAGCAGCAGCTGCGCGAGCACCAGCAGCATGCAGGCGACAAGACCGTGACGCAGCCCGCGCGCAACCGGCGCGGGCGAGCGGCCTTCCACCGCCAGGCTCAGGCGCACCGCCGGCACGCACAGCAGCATCAGCAGCACCGCCCCGCCCAGCAGGTGCAGCGTGACGATGGCCGGAAACAGCCGCATCGTCACCGTCAAGGCGCCGAATGCGCCCTGCAGACAGACCCAGAGGAAGGTGGCCAGCATCCACCAGCGTCCCAGCACCGGAGCCGGCGCCAGGCCTCGGCGGTGACGGCGCCATTGCCACCACGCGGCGATCGTCAGCACGACGATGAGCGCGCCCACGCTGGTCGCGAGATAGCGGTGGATCATCTCTATCCATGCCTTGGTGTGCGTCACCGGTCCGCTGGGCAGCTGGGCCTGGGCGGCGCTGATTTCGGCATTGGCCCCGAGCGGATTGGATTGGCCGTAGCAGCCCGGCCAGTCGGGACAGCCCAGGCCCGAATCGGTCAGGCGCGTGAAGGCGCCAAAGAGCACCAGGTCGAAAGTGAGGAACAACGTGAGCGCGGTCAGCGCCTGCAGCCGCCTTGAGCCACTGCCATGGCGGTGGCGCCAGGCGGTCCAGGCCAGCGGAAACAGGGCGATCAGCGCGCCGAAAGCGAGCAGTTCCCAGACCGGCGCCCAGTCGTAGAGTGCGGTGTGCGCAGCGTTCATTTGCCCTCTCCCCGGCCGGGCCGGTCCCAGGCGGCGGAGGCGTACAGCAGGCGCGACAAATCCTTGCGCACCCGCTCCGCGCTCGCGATCGTCAGTTGGGGCGGAAAGCGCATCATCCAGTTGCCCTGCGGATCGACCAGATAGAGCTGCTCAGGCAGCGCATGCCCGGTTGAGGGTGCAAGCCAGCGCTGCAGCGCCTGCGCGTCGATGCGGCGCACCGTCGCATCACGCAAGGCATCGCGGATCTCCTGCGGCGGAGCGGCGTCGTCCATGATGAGCCAGACCCAGTCGATGCGGTCACGCCCCTCGCCCAGGCTCTCGCGCAGCTGCCGCTGGAAGTAAAGGTTGTTGCGGCAGACCTCGTCGCAGGCGCCGTCGGCCACGCTGAGCAACAGCCACTGGCCGCGCAGATCACCGAGCACCCCGGCCGAGCCGTCGAGCGCCTGGATGGGCTGAGCTTGCGGCATGGGCCGTTGCGGCTCGATCAATTCACCGAAATTCAGCAAGCCGCCGCTGGGGCGCACGACGTAATAGACGAAATAGGACGCGAGCACCGGCGCCACGCAAACTGCCAGCATCAGCCAAAGCTGCCAGCGGCCCTTGCGTGAGTCGGGCAACCGCCGGGCCTCGAGGGCACCGGGCAGGCTGTGCACCGTCAGCTGCACCGGATCGGTCGATTCAGCGGCGGCGGCCGCCAAGGCGTCGGATGAGTTGGAACCAGACATAAAGCACAACCACCAGGGCGCAGAGCCCAAACCATTGAAAGGCGTAGCCATAGTGCATGTCCACGCCGCTGTCCGGCGCGGGCCAGTCACGCAACAAGCCATCGTCTGCCGCGTCGGTCTGCACCACGGTCAAGGGCAGCAGATCCAGCGAATAATCGGCCGCGTAGGCGGCAATCGTCAGATTCTGCCGTATCTGGCCAGCGCCCTTGGCATCCGGCGCATCGGCAAACTCGAAAAGCCGGCCCGGCTCGCCCGCGATACGGCCACGCAGCACGATCTCGCCCTCGGGCTGCGCCAGTTGCGGCAGGCGGGTGCGGTCACTGAAGTCTCGCGCTGCCCAGCCGCGCTGCACCGCCAGCACCTGGCCGCTGCCGGCAAGCTGCAGCGGCGTGTAGACGTAGAAGCCGGGCTTGCCGTGCATCTGGCGGTTTTCCAGATACACCGTCGCATCCGCAAGCCAGCGCCCGCGCAGCTGCACTGGATGGTAGGCCTGGGTCTGCGCCAGCGCCGGGTCTTGCGCCAGGGCGGCGAGCAACTGCGCAGCGGACCAGGGCGCAAGCTGCTCACGGTCGAGCATGGCCTGATGCGCGGCAAGTTTCTCGTGCGCGCGCGACAATTGCCAGCTACCGAGCCATCCGGTTGCCACGGCCATCGCCAGCGCCGCCACGGCAATCAACGCAAAGCGCAAACCGGACGCAGAGCGCCCCGCATCAACCATCGGAAGCACGCACCATGAAAATCATCATTGCCTTGGCATTCCTTGCCATTATCGCCAGCCTCGGTGCAGCCTATGTCTTCATGGTGCGCGGAGACCCCAAGGACGACCAGCCATCGAGCACGCGCATGGCCCATGCGCTCGCGGTGCGCGTCATCCTCTCCATCGTGCTCTTCGTCTGCCTGCTGGCCGCCTACAAGCTGGGCTACATCCTCCCGACCGGCTTGCTTGCGGGCAAAGCCTGAAGGCCAGCTTCACGGAAGCGGCAAAAAGGCGCCTTGCGGCGCCCTGGTGCCTCTGGTGGGCGGCACAGGCCGCCGCCTTGCTCACATCCAGTACACGAGGATGTACAGACCCAGCCAGACCACGTCCACGAAGTGCCAGTACCAGGCAGCGCCCTCAAGACCGAAATGGTGCTGCGGCGAAAAATGCCCGGCCTGCAGCCGCATGGTGATGAAGAACAGCGTCACCATGCCCACGAAGACGTGAAAGCCATGAAAACCCGTGAGCATGAAGAAGGTGGAGCCGTAGATGCCCGAATCGAGCTTGAGGTTGAGCTCGGTATAGAGGTGGTAGTACTCATAGCCCTGCACGCACAGGAAGGTCAGACCCAGCAGCACCGTCACCCACATGAAGGCAATGGTCTTGCCGCGGTTGTTGGCCAGCAGCGCATGGTGGGCAATGGTCAGCGTCACGCCCGAGGTGAGCAGCAGCGCGGTGTTGATGGTCGGCAGCCAGAACGGCCCGACGGTGCTGAACGGCTCGATGATGTCCCCGGGCGACCCGGTGGCGCCCGCGGCCACGCTGGGCCAAACAGCCTTGAAATCGGGCCAGAGAATGGCGTGCTCGAGGTTGCCCAGTTCCGGCACCGAGTGCGCGCGCCCCCACCACAGCGCGGTGAAGAAGGCACCGAAGAACATCACTTCCGAGAAGATGAACCAGCTCATGCCCCAGCGGTAAGACACGTCGATGCGCCGGCTGTTGAGCCCGGCCTCGCTCTCGTGCGCCGCATCGCGAAACCACTGGAACAGCACGCCCAGCCACCAGAGCACGCCGAACAGCAGCGCCCACTTGCCCCAGCCAAAGCCGTTCATCCAGCTGGCCGCGCCGACGATCATCCAGAACAGCCCGAAGACTGCCGTGATCGGATGGCGCGAAGGCTCGGGCACAAAGTAATACGGGGTAACCCCTTGGGTAGATGTGCTCATTTCAGCTCCTCGATCTTCAATTTCTCATTCAACACTTGTTAATGCCTGACGCTCAGGCTATCCAGTGCACCAGCGCGAGCAGCACCAGCACGAACAGCAGCACCGCGCCCAGGGCAGTGAACATCAGCGCCACCACCCCGACCTTGCGCTGGTCTTCGCTGTGGCGCCTGCCGTTGCGTATGCCGATCAGCGACCAGGCCACGATGCGCAGCGTCTGCAGCCATGAACCGCGCTCCGCCTTCCGATTCATGAGCCCGCCTGCAGCGCGGCTGCAGCCGGCACCAGGGCGGCGGTCGATTGCGGCGCGGCCGGCGTGCGACCTCCGACCTCGAAGAAGGTGTAGGACAGCGTGATGGTCTGCACGTCCCTGGACAGCTTGGGATCGATCACGAAGGTCACCGGCCACTGCTTCTTTTCACCGGCATCGAGCGTGTACTGGCTGAAACAAAAGCATTCAAGCTTGTGAAAGTGCGGGCCGGCCTGGCGCGGCGCATAGCTTGGAATCGCCTGGGCCGCCATGCGCCTGTCCTGCACGTTCTGGAATTCGTACATCACGGTGGCCAGCTCGCCCGGGTGCACCTGCAAGCTGGTCTTCTCCGGCTTGAAATGCCAGGGACCGCGGACATTGGCATCGAACTGCACCGTGATGGTGCGCGAGCGATCCACCTGGGTGTTGCTGGCCAGCGTCTTGGCCGATTCGCCGGTGTAGGCATTGCCCGGCACCTGGCCTTCCTGGCGCGAGAGGATGTTGATGCCCGTGACCTCGCAGATCGCCTTGTACAAGGGGATCAGGCTGTAGCCGAAGGCAAACATGCCGCAGGCCACCACCAGCAGCTTGCCCACCATCTTGGCGTTTTCGACACCGAGGTTCACTGTTTCAGCCTCCCAGCAGCGCCCAGCGCACCATGATGCCGAAAAACAGCACGAGCACGATGGACGCCAGGATCAAGCCCAGGCGCAGATTGCGTTTACGCTGGTCCTGGCCAGACATCTCCAGTCTCTCCTGTCGCGGCGCGCTGCCCTCGTGCCTTCAGCCGGCGATGCGCGTGGCGCTCGCGTCCAGCTTGGGCGGCGTGGTGAAGGAATGGAAGGGCGCCGGCGAAGGCAGTTCCCACTCCAGGCCATAGACGGCACCTTCCCAGGGACGCTGCGGCGCCTTCTCGCCCTTGCCGCGCATCAGCGGCACCACGACGGCGAAGAAGAAGTACACCTGGGCCAGGCCGAAGAAGAAGGCGCCAATGGAGGCAATCATGTTGAAGTCGGCGAACTGCATGGGGTAGTCGGCATAGCGGCGCGGCATGCCGGCGAGGCCCAGGAAGTGCATCGGGAAGAAGGCCACGTTGAAGGAGATCATCGACCACCAGAAGTGGATCTTGCCGCGCGTCTCGTTGTACATGTAGCCGGTCCACTTGGGCGACCAGTAGTAGAACGCACCGTAGATCGCGAACAGCGAGCCCGCCACCAGCACGTAGTGGAAGTGGGCAATGATGTAATAGGTATCCTGGATCTGGGTGTCCACCGGCACCACGGCCGGAATCACGCCGGTGAAGCCGCCGATGGTGAACACGAAGATGAAGCCCACCGCCCAGAGCATGGGGGTTTCAAAAGTCATGGAGCCGCGCCACATGGTGGCCGTCCAGTTGAACACCTTCACACCCGTCGGAATCGCGATCAGCATGGTGCCATACATGAAGAACAGCTGGCCGGTGACCGGCATGCCCACGGTGAACATGTGGTGCGCCCAGACGATCATCGACAAGGTGGCGATGGCCGCAATCGCATACACCATGGAGGTGTAGCCGAACAGGCGCTTGCGCGCGAAGGCCGGGATGATCTCGCTGATCATGCCGAAGGCCGGCAGGATCATGATGTAGACCTCGGGGTGGCCGAAGAACCAGAAGATGTGCTGCATCATGACCGGATCACCGCCGCCGGCGGCGACGAAGAAGTTGGTGCCGAAGTGGCGGTCGGTCAGCGTCATGGTGAGCACGCCGGCAAACACCGGCATCACCGCCAGCAGCAGGTAGGCGGTGATCAGCCAGCCCCAGCAGAACATCGGCATCTGCATGAGCTTCATGCCCGGAGCGCGCATGTTCAGGATGGTGACGATGATGTTGATCGCCCCCATGATGGAAGAGGCGCCCATGATGTGCAGCGAGAAGATGGCGTAGTCGAGAGACATCGGCATCTGCAGCGACAGCGGCGCGTACAGCGTCCAGCCGCCTGCGGGCGCGCCGCCCGGCATGAAGAAGGTGGCCGAAAGAATCAGACCGGCGGGCACCAGCAGCCAGAAGCTGAAGTTGTTCATGCGCGCGAACGCCATGTCCGAAGCGCCGATCTGCAGCGGAATCATCCAGTTGGCGAAGCCCACGAAGGCCGGCATGATGGCGCCGAACACCATGATGAGGCCGTGCATCGTGGTGAAGGAGTTGAACATCTCCGGATTCACGATCTGCAGGCCCGGCTGGAACAGCTCGGCACGGATCAGCATCGCCAGCGTGCCCCCCACCATCAGCATGGTGAAGGAGAACAGCAGGTACATCGTGCCGATGTCCTTGTGGTTGGTGGCAAACACCCAGCGACGCCAGCCCGTAGGCATGTGGTGGTGGTGGTGGTCGTGCCCCTGCGCGAGGCCGCCCACCTGGCCGTGATTGTCCAAAACTGCACTCATGCTCGACTCCTCGTTACGCGTTGTGCATCAGCACTCATTTGGCTCGCTGGGCCACGATTTCGGAAGGCTGGACCACCTGGCTGGTCTTGTTCGACCAGGCGTTCTTGGTGTAGGTGACGACCGCCGCCAGATCGGTGTCGCTCAGCGCATTCCAGGGCGGCATGGCGCCATTGGCCGCGCCATGCAGCACGATCTGGATCTGCTTGGCATGGTCGTCGCTCTTGACGACGGCCGAACCATCGAGCGCCTTGATCGCGCCGCCACCCTGGCCATTGGGCTGGTGGCAGGCGGCGCAATTGGCCGCATACACCTTGGCGCCGCGCTCGGCCAGCGGTGCGAGCTCCCACACCTTGTTCGGATCGTCCAGCAGAGCTGCGGCCTTCTTGTGCTGCTCGTCCACCCACTTGGTGTAGTCCTCGCCCGAGACCACCTTCACGTGGATCGGCATGTAGGCGTGTTCCTTGCCGCAGAGCTCGGCACACTGGCCGTAGTAGTCGCCGATCTTCTCCGCACGGAACCAAGTGTCGCGCACGAAGCCGGGAATCGCATCCTGCTTGACCCCGAAGGAGGGTACGAACCAGGAATGGATCACGTCGTTGGCGGTGGTGATCACGCGCACCTTCTTGTTGACCGGCACCACCACCGGGTTGTCCACCTTGAGCAGGTAGTCGTCGCCCTTGGGCGTTCCGGCGCTGGACAAGGCACGCTGTTCAGGATCAATGGTGGAGAGAAAGCCGATGCCCTCGCCTTCGCCTGCAAGGTAGTCGTAGCCCCACTTCCACTGGTAGCCGGTCGCCTTGATCGTGATGTCGGGGTTGGTGGTGTCCTTCTGCGCCACGATGACCTTGGTGGCCGGCGCCGCCATCCCGATCACGATCAGAAAGGGCACGACCGTCCAGGTCACCTCGACCATGGTGGATTCATGGAAGTTGGCCGACTTGGCGCCGCGCGACTTGCGGTGGTTGATCACCGAATAGAACATCACGCCGAACACGCCGATGAAGATCAGCGTGCAGATGATCAGAAGCATCCAGTGCAGGTCGCTTTGCGCCTCGGCGATCTTGGTGACCGGCGGGTGCAGGTTGAGCTGGTTGACCGCCGGCCCTCCGGGAAGGTCCTGGACCGCATGGGCGGTGCTTGCCAGCCAGGTGCCACACACGAGCAGGGGCGCAGCCAGCCGGTTGGAAATGCTTCTCATAGTTCTCCCACTTCTCTGCAAAGCACGTTCAGCGCGGGCAGCAGCCCACGCACCACGGGCGGCAAGGGCCCGCATCCCGCAGGATGCAGACCGCCCCGAATGCCGTGTACGACGAAAGGTTTGCGCCGCGACACGGCGGCGCACATGCATGATTCTTGACACGTTCAATGTCCATCCGGGCCACGCTGCGTGGCACCTTGTCTCCGTTTGCGGCGGCTCCCGAGTGCAGGTTCTGCGCGCCAGGCGGACACTGCGGTCGGCGCTGGGCGAGCTCACCACGACGGGCAGGGCCACCGTTTCTTGTCAGTCGAAAATTCTAACCATTTATGCGCCAGGGTGTTGCTTGACAGCGGGATTGGCACCCATCTGCGCGAGGTACTCGGTCTTGGTCTTGGTCCACGAGCGTTGCTCGCGCGGGGCGCGCGCTGCAGGCTTGAACGCGTGCCCGTAGATGATTTCGAAAGTCAGGGCCAGGCGCCCCTCGTTCTTCGGGTCCGGCAGCTGCTCGGCGATGGCGTGCTCGAGCTCGCGTTTCCACTGGCGCCCGCGCAGCGCAGGAAAGCGCTCGGGGTGCAGATTGCGCCCCAGGCCGCGCAATTCCTGCAGCAGGCGCTCGGGGCTGGCAAAGGTCAGGATGATGCGCTCCATGTCCATCACCGGCTCCGCAAAGCCGGCGGCGGCGAGCATGTCGCCCCAGTCGTGCATGTCGGTGAAGCTGTGGCTGGGCTGTGGCCAGCCCAAGCGGGCATAGAGCGCCCTGAGCTCCTGCACGGTGTCCGGTCCGAGACAGGAAAACATCAGGAAGCCATCGGGCGCGAGCGCCCGGTGCCAGCGGGCGACGAGCGCCTGGGGTTGCGCGCTCACATGCAGCGCCATGTTGGCCCAGAGCATCTGCATGCTCGCCGGAGCGGGTTCGGCAAAGTGCTGGCGCGGCCCCCGCCAGCGCGCGGCGCTCCACCATGCGGGGGCCAGCTCGCGGCGTGCCACGGCCTGGGCGGCGGCGCTGGAAGTCTCGTGGATCCATTGCGGGGCGCGGGGCAAACCGGCGGCGATCGTGGCATGCGCCTGCAGGCCGCCGCGCACCGGGTCCCAATGGCACCAGTTGTCGGGCGGGCGCACGATCCAGCTGAGCCGCTCCTGCATGCGACGCGCCACTTCCTCATGCAGCCAGGGTGAGGGTTCAGCCGCCAGCGCATGCCAGCGGGCGGCGGCGGCGGGGTCTATCGTGGGTGGGGTCTTTTCCGGCATGGCGTCCTGCAAACCCGCGCGAGTATATTGAGCCCATGCTCTTCACTCGGCTGTTGGGGACATCGTTCGCCGGGGCCGGGTGGCTGCCCAGCCGCTGCGTCGTCTGCCGCGCCTGGCCGGCGCAGCGCATCTGCGTCGACTGCGCGAGCACGCTCGCGCCGCTGCGCCGGCGTTGCCCACGCTGCGCCCTGCCGCTGGCAGATGGCGCGCCGGCATGCGGGCACTGCCTGCGTGAACCCTCGGGGCTCGATGCCTGCGTTGCGGTGGTGGACTACGCCTGGCCCTGGTCCGGCCTGGTCACGCAATTGAAGTTCCATGGCGCGCCCGGTGTGGCGTCGGCGCTGGCCGAGCTGATGCGCACCCGCCCTGATGCGTGCGAGATGGTTGCGGCCTGCGACGCGCTCGTGCCGCTGCCGCTGGCCCCGGGCCGGCTGCGCGAACGCGGCTACAACCAGGCCCAGCTGCTGGCACGCGCGCTGGCGCGCACCAAGCTGCGAGCGCACTGGCTGGTGCGCTCGCGCGAGACCACCGCCCAGACGCGGCTGGACCGGCGCGAGCGCCTGCGCAATCTCCAGGGCGCGTTCCGGCTGACGCCGGCGGCGCAAGCCCAACTCCCGGGCAAGAGCGTGCTGCTGGTCGATGATGTGATGACGACCGGCGCGAGCCTGCATGCGGCGGCCGAGGTGCTGCGCGGTGGCGGCGCACTCAGCGTGGGTGCGCTGGTGTTTGCGCGCACACCCTGAGGCCGGGCCCAGGCACGCCACAATCGGGACCCATGTTCCACGTCGTCCTGGTCGAGCCCGAAATACCGCCCAACACGGGCAACGTGATTCGCCTGGTGGCCAACACCGGTTGCCGGCTGCACCTGGTGGAGCCGCTGGGCTTTTCGATGGAGGACCGGTTGCTGCGCCGCGCGGGCCTGGACTACCACGAATGGGCCGACGTGCGCTGCCATGCCAGCTGGCAGGCACTGCTCGATGAAGCGCAGCCGCGCGCGCAGCGCATGTTCGCGCTGACCACGCACGGGCGGCGGTCCACGCACGAGGTCGCGTTCGAGCCGGGCGACTGGCTGGTGTTCGGTTCGGAGACGCGCGGCCTCGCGCCCTGGCTGCGCGAGCGCTTCGCGCCCGAACAGCGGCTGCGTCTGCCCATGCGGCCCGATCAGCGCAGCCTCAACCTCTCCAACGCGGTGGCCGTCACGGTATTCGAGGCCTGGCGGCAAAACGGCTTTGCCGGAGCCGCCCCCGCAGCCGGCTGAGCGGGCTCAGGCGGCGTCGAGCCACCGGCACAGCGGCTGCCACTGCTCCAGATCGCGCGCCACGCGGGTGGGCGAGACGTCAAACAGCGTCAGGCCATGGGCGGCCAGATGCACATAGTTTTGCGTGCTGCGCAGATGGCCCAGCACCGGCAGACCCAGCGTGGCCACGAACTCCTGCAACTGGTCGGCCGCATGGGTGCGCGGATCCACCCGCATGCAGACGATGCCTATGCGCTGCGACTCGCCCGCGTGCATCTCGTGCAGCTCATCGAGAAACTGCCGCGTGGCAAAGATGTCGAAGACGCTGGCCTGCAGCGGCACGACGACGCGGTCGGCCTTGCGCAGCACGTCCTTGAGCCGCCAACCCTGCAGGCCCGCGGGCGTGTCGAGCACCGCACTGTGCGCCTCGCGCGGCGGGCGGCCCAGCCAGTCGGGGCTGGCTTCCCACAGCGCGATCGGGCGCGCCGCCGCAGGGCGCTGCTCCAGCCACCAGCGCGCCGACTGCTGCCCGTCGATGTCACCCAGCGCGACATCCCTGCCGCGGCTGGCGTAGTAGCCGGCGATGTTCGTGGCCAGCGTGGATTTGCCTACCCCGCCCTTGGGATTCGCAACCGCAATCAAGGCCATGCACCACCTCTTTTCTTACTCATCAAATCGGCCCCAAACGCTTGTGGGGCAAGCGCTTGCAGCTATCAATCCAGGGAAGGACGGCCGCGCCACACAACCGCGCGCCTGCGGCTACTCTAACGCAGGCGCCGCCGCGCTCCCCGCTGTCAACGCCCTTGCGTGAAAATCGCTTCCATGTGCATGGCGCCAGAGCGCGCCGCCCGCACGCCACCGCATCCACACCCGCACCGCATTCGGCACCATGGCACAAGCGCCCGTCTGGCTCACCTACGGCTTCACCTACCTGGCGGCCGCGGTGATTGCCGTGCCGCTCACGCGGGCGCTGGGGCTGGGTGCCATCGTCGGCTACCTGGCGGCCGGCATTGCCATAGGCCCTTGGGGCATGGCGCTGGTGAGCAACGTGCAGGACATCCTGCACTTCGCCGAGTTCGGCGTGGTGCTGATGCTGTTTCTCATCGGGCTGGAGCTGCAGCCCAGCCGGCTGTGGAGCATGCGCCGGCCCATCTTCGGCCTGGGCGGGGCGCAGATGCTGTCCTGCACGCTGCTGCTGGGTGCGGCGGCCTGGCTCTGGGGCCTGCCCTGGCGCACCGGGCTGGTCGCCGCGCTGGGGCTGGCGCTGTCGTCCACCGCGATTGCGCTGCAGATCCTGGCCGAGCGCAACCTGATACGCAGCGAAGGCGGACAACACGCCTTCTCCATCCTGCTGTTCCAGGACATCGCGGCCATCCCCATCCTGGCGCTGCTGCCGCTGCTGGGCGCCACGGGCAACGCGCTGCCCGGCACCGGCGAGGCGCTGCTGGCCGAGGTGCTCAAAACCCTGGGCGTGGTCGGCGCCATCATCCTGGGCGGGCGGCTGATGCTGCGCCCGGTGCTGCGCTGGGTGGCGCAGAGCAAGACGCCGGAGATCTTCACCGCCACCTCGCTGTTTCTGGTGGTGGGCATCGCCATGCTGATGGTGGTGATGGACCTGTCCATGGCGCTGGGCGCCTTTCTGGCCGGCGTGCTGCTGGCCGACAGCGAATACCGCAGCGAGCTGGAAACCGACATCGAACCCTTCAAGGGACTGCTGCTCGGCCTGTTCTTCATCGCGGTGGGCATGAGCATCGACTTCGGCGTGCTGCTGGCTTCACCGCTGAAGATGCTGGCGCTCGTCGCCGGCTTCCTGAGCCTGAAGGCGGTGGCGATCTACTTCCTGGCGCGCGCCACCGGCATGCCCGAGCAGGAGCGGCCGGTGTTCACGCTGCTGCTCACCCAGGGTGGAGAGTTCGCCTTCGTCGTGTTCCAGACGGCGATGAACTTCCAGGCGCTGCCTTCGGACATCGGCTCCATGCTGATCGCGGCGGTCACCCTGTCGATGCTGCTGGGGCCGCTGCTGCTGGTGCCCATGGACCGCGCGCTGCAGCGCCATTACGCGCAGAGCAACCCGCACCAGGGCACGCCGGACGCCGCCCTGGTCGAGCCGCAACGCGCGCCCGTCATCATCGCGGGCTTCGGGCGCTACGGCCAGATCGTCGCGCGCGTGATGCTGGCGCAGGGCGTGCCCACCACGGTGCTGGACCACAGCGTGGAAATGCTGGAAGTGGCGCACACCTTCGGCTATCGCGTGTTCTTCGGCGATGCGACGCGCGCGCGCCTGCTGCGCAAGGCCGGCGCCGAACACGCGCGCGTGCTGATGGTGGCGGTCGATACGCCGCAGCAGTCGATCAAGATCGTGCAGGTGGCGCGCAAGCACTTCCCCCACCTGCAGATCGTGGCGCGTGCGCGCGACATCTCGCACTGGCATGCGCTGCGCGACCTGGGCGTGACGCTGGTCGAGCGCGAGCTGTTCGAGTCCAGCCTGCAAAGCGCCAAGGCGGTGCTGCAGTGCATGGGCCTCGATGAGATGGAGTCGCGCCACACGGTGGAGCGCTTTCGCGCCTACAACCTGGAACTGGCCGAGCGCCTGTACCCGCACCACAAGGACCGCGAACGCTTCATCGCCGCGGCCAGGCAGGGCCGCGAGCAACTGGTGGAGCAGATGGCGCGCGAGCGCCAGGAGCGCCTGCGCGAGCACCCCGCCAACGACGACGCAGCGCCGCCGGCCAACGACACGCCGGACGCCGCCTGAGCGCCGCCCGCTTCAACCGGCAACGATGCGATTGCGCAGCAGCCCCAGGCGCTCTATGCCCACCTCGACCACGTCGCCCGGCTGCATGTAGCGCACGGGCGTGCGACCCATGCCGACCCCGGCCGGCGTGCCGGAAAAGAGGATGTCGCCCGGCTCCAGCGTCATCGCTTCGCTCACGCTGGCCACGAGGGTGGCCACATCGAAAATCATGTCGCTGGTGTTGGCCGACTGCATGACCTGCCCGTTGAGCCAGGTTTCTATCTTCAGGCCCGAGCCACCGGGCGGCAGCGCATCGGCCGTGACCACCCATGGCCCCCAGGGGCCGGTGCCGTCCACGTTCTTGCCCAGCGTCCACTGGGGCGAGCGGAACTGGAACTCGCGCACCGAAATGTCGTTGCCCACCGCATAGCCGAACACGTGGCTGAGCGCCGCCTCGCGGCGGATGTGGCGCCCGCCGGTACCGATCACCACCACCATCTCGCCTTCGAAGTCCAGACTGTCGTCTCCGGGCGGGCGGCGCACCGCGCTCTCGTGCGCCGCCAGGCTGCTCGCGCAGCGCATGAACAGCGTGGGGTGTGCCGGCTGCTCCATGCGGCTTTCCCGGGTGTGGTCGGCATAGTTCAGCCCCACGCAGACGGCCTTGCCCGGGCGCGGCACGGGCGCGAGGAACTGCGCGTCGGAAAGCGCATGCCATTCACCGGCCTGCGCCGCCAGCGCGGCAAATTCGGAAATCGAGGTGCCGGCGCGCAGCAGCGCACCGAGGTCCTCGCCGGGCGCACCTATCGTGGCCACCTGCGCCCCTTGCACCACGGCGGCCCGGACCTGCCCCTGGATCTGCACACTGGCCAGCTTCATGGCGACGGCTCCCGAAAAACGAATCGGCCAATAATAGATGCACCCGCGACCCCTGCACCGCCTCTTCGATGTTCAACCCCACCCAGGCCGATGTGCGCCGTTTCTTTTGCACCGTCCAGCGCAAGCAGCGCGACGGCGCTCCCCTGGAGGCGATCGAAACCCTGGCGGGACTGTGGCTGCAGGAGCACCCCGAGTACCAGGCGGACCTGAGCGACGAGGCCACCGCCATCGCCACCAACTACGACACGCGCCCGGGCCAGACCAACCCCTTCCTGCATCTTTCCATGCACCTGTCGATCAGCGAGCAGTGCAGCATCGACCAGCCGCGCGGCATACGCCAGGCGGTGGAGCTGCTCAGCGCCCGGCTGGGTTCGCTGCACGAAGCCCACCATGCGGCGATGGAGTGCCTGGGCAGCATGCTCTGGGAGGCCCAGCAGAGCGGGCGAGCACCCGACGGCGACGCCTACCTCGCCTGCGTGCAGCGGCGCGCCACCCGCGACTGAACCACTGCGCGCGGGCCGAAAAAAAGCCCGCACGGTGGCGGGCTGGTGTCCGGCGGGCGCTGGTTCAGCGAAAGCGCGGCTCGGGCACGATCTGCAGCTGCCCGTCGAGTGAGCCTATGTAATTGGCCAGCGCGCGCAGCTCGTTGTTGCTGAACTGCGCGGCGATGCCGCTCATCACGCCGTTGTTGCGCCCCGAGTACGGCCCTTCCTTTGGGTTCTTGTAGCCGCGCAGCGAGACGTAGAGGTAGTCGGGGTGTTGCCCGGCGATCTTGGGGTAGGCGTCGCTGATGGGCTTGGAGAAGTTCTCGCCGTGGCAGGAAACGCAGGCGCCCTTTTCCAGCAATTGGGCGACCTCGGAGCCGGGCTCCGTCGCGGGCTTCTCGGGGACTTCGATCTGCTTGCCGTCGGCGGCGTAGAACGCGCCCAGGTCGGCCATGTCCTGCTCGGTCAGCGTGATGGCGATGCCGCGCATGGTGGGGAATTTGCGTTCGCCCTTCTTGTATTCCTGCAGCGCGGCGCTGATGTAGGCGGCATTCTGGCCGGAGATCATGGGAACCTTGTAGACCTCGGGGAAGCTCGCCTTGTAGCCGACGATGTTGTGGCAGCCGATGCACATCGCGTTCTTCTGCGCCCCCGCAGCGGCGTCCCCCTTGGCCTCTTGTGCAAAAACGGTGGTGGTCGCCAAAGCGACCACCACGGCCCAACCGATAGTCAATGCTTTATTCATTTTGCGGACACAATCTCTGGGTTGTCTCTTTTGTTGACGTGCCGAAGATTATGGCAGCACTCGCCCTTCGCTGCACGTCCGAACCCTACGCAGTTTCCCGCATGAAATTCCAAGGCTCCTCCCACTACGTCGCCACCCCCGACCTGATGCTGGCCGTGAATGCCGCCATCACGCTCGGACGCCCGCTGCTCGTCAAGGG
The DNA here is from genome assembly GCF_007954405.1 of Comamonas flocculans. NCBI lineage: Bacteria > Pseudomonadati > Pseudomonadota > Betaproteobacteria > Burkholderiales > Comamonadaceae > Comamonas > Comamonas flocculans. Next base: position 471,984 of record NZ_CP042344.1, read on the forward strand.
CGAACCGGGCACCGGCAAGACCATGCTCGCCGAGGAGGTGGCGCAGGCGCTGTCCATGCCGCTGCTGCAGTGGCACATCAAGAGCACCACCAAGGCGCAGCAAGGCCTGTACGAATACGACGCGGTGAGCCGCCTGCGCGACTCGCAACTCGGTGACGAGCGGGTAAAGGACATCAACAACTACATCGTCAAGGGCGTGCTCTGGCAGGCCTTCACCGCGGAGCAGCCGGTGGCGCTGTTGATCGACGAGATCGACAAGGCCGACATCGAATTCCCCAACGACCTGCTGCGCGAGCTCGATCGCATGGAGTTCTACTGCTACGAGACGCGCGAGATGATCCGCGCCCGCCACCGCCCGCTGGTCTTCATCACCTCGAACAACGAAAAGGAGCTGCCCGACGCCTTCCTGCGCCGCTGCTTCTTTCACTACATCAAGTTCCCCGAGGCCGAGACAATGAAGAAGATCGTCGAGGTGCACTTTCCCGGCCTCAAGGGCGCGCTGCTCGATGCCGCAATGAAGTCCTTCTACGACGTGCGCGGCCTGCCGGGCCTCAAGAAGAAGCCTTCGACCAGCGAGTTTCTCGATTGGCTCAAGCTGCTGCTGGCCGAGGAGATTCCGCCCGAGGCGCTGCAAAGCCCCGACGCCAAGGTCAGCGTGCCGCCGCTGGTGGGCGCGCTGCTCAAGAACGAGCAGGACGTGAGCCTGTTCGAAAAGCTGGTCTTCATGAACCAGAGGAATAGATGAGTACCCCCGTGCGGACGCGCCGCCTCCCTCTTCGCTCGCGGAGTCGCGCCTTGCGGGAAGGGGGAGCGATGGCCCCGGGGCGGCGGGGTGACCCTTGCGCGGTGTCCGCTTGCGGTGGCGGCGCCCATCGCTTGTCCCGGTGAATTGCCATGAGCTTTGTTGAACCTGTCGTTTTGCATGATCGCGGAGTGCGGCTGGAGCCGCTGGCGCTCTCGCACGAAGCCGGACTGGCCGCGGCAGCGGCCGATGGCGAGTTGTGGCGCATCCGCGTGACCTCGGTGCCCGAGCCGCAGGCCGTCCGCGCCTACATCGAAACCGCGCTGGCTGCGCGCGAGGCTGGCAACCGCTTTGCCTTTGCCGTGATCGACGAAGCCAGCTCGCGCGTGCTGGGCAGCACGAGTTACCACGACATCCTCCCCGCCGTGCGCCGCGTGGAGATCGGCTACACCTGGTATGCCCAGAGCGTGCAGCGCACGCATGTGAACACCACGGCCAAGCTGCTGATGATGGGCCACGCCTTCGACACGCTCGGTTGCCACGTCGTGGGCTGGCGCACGGACAACTACAACTTCGCCAGCCAGCGCGCGATCGAGCGCCTGGGCGCGCGCAAGGATGGCGTGATCCGCGGCCACGCGCTGCGCCGCGACGGCACCATACGCGACACGGTGATGTACAGCATGCGCGCCGGTGAATGGCCCGAAGCACGGGCGCAGTTGATATATTTATTGGAGCGCTACACGCAAACCTGACGGGCGTTTGGGCCAGATTTCATGCTGATCGATTTTTTTTATACCCTGCGCGCCGCCAAGCTCCCTGTTTCGGTCAAGGAGTTCCTGGCGCTGCTCGAAGCGCTCAAGGCCGGGGTGGTCGGTCCGCTGTCAAGCGATGCATGGAGCCTGGACGATTTCTACCATCTCGCGCGCACCGTGCTGGTCAAGGACGAAAAGCACTACGACAAGTTCGACCGCGCGTTCGCGGCCTACTTTCATGGCGTGGAGCTGCTGGCCGACTTCAGCAAGAAGATCCCGGCCGACTGGCTGCGCCAGATGCTCGAGCGCGAACTCACGCCCGAGCAGAAGGCCGCGATCCAGAAACTGGGCTGGGACGAGCTGATGCAGACGCTGAAAAAGCGCCTGGAAGAGCAGAAGGAGCGCCACGAAGGCGGCAGCAAGTGGATAGGCACGGGCGGCACCAGTCCCTTTGGCCACGGCGGCTACAACCCGCAGGGCGTGCGCATCGGCGGGGCCGGCAAGAACCGCAGCGCCGTCAAGGTGTGGGAGCAGCGGGCGTACCGCGACTACGACGACACGCAGGAGCTCGGGACACGCAACATCAAGGTGGCGCTGCGCCGCCTGCGCAAGTTCGCGCGCGAGGGCAACGAGCTGGAGCTGGACCTGCCGGACACCATCCGCAGCACCGCGGCCAATGCCGGCTGGCTGGACATCAAGATGGTGCCCGAGCGCCACAACAACGTGAAGGTGCTGCTGCTCATGGACGTGGGCGGCACCATGGACGAGCACGTCCAGCGGGTGGAAGAGCTCTTCTCGGCCGTGAAGGCCGAGATGAAGCACCTGGAGTTCTATTACTTCCACAATTGCGTCTACGACTATCTGTGGAAGAACAACCGCCGGCGCTTCGCCGAAAAATTCCCCACCTGGGACATCATCCGCAAGTACAACAAGGACTACAAGCTGATCTTCGTGGGCGACGCGACCATGAGCCCCTACGAGATCCTGCAGCCCGGCGGCAGCGTGGAATACAACAACGAGGAAGCCGGCGCCGAATGGCTGCAGCGCCTGACGAACGCGTTTCCGAAATTCGTCTGGATCAACCCCGAGCCGCAGGGCGTCTGGCAGTACCGCCAGAGCATTGCCATCGTCCAGCAGCTCATGGGGCAGCGCATGTTTGCGCTCACGCTCAAGGGCCTGGAAGACGCGATGCGCATGCTCTCCAAGTAGGCGGGCAAGCGTTTTCGCCGCTCCCGCCCGCGCCCCTTGAACGCGGGGCCTGAAGCGGTGCGGCCCTGCCCTGCCAGCCTTGAGCGCCCCTGCGCGGCGCACGGCCGCTGCCGCGGGCACGCCGCTTGCCTCGGACGGCGTTTGCCACAATCTCCGCCATGACCCTGCTCTTTCCCACGCCCGCGCGCCGCCTGCAGCTGCTGCTCGCGCCGGTGCTGGCGGTGCTGCTGGGCGCCTGCAGCCTGCTGCCCGGGGCTGCGGCGCCGCAGGACGATGCGGCCGTTGCACCGCCCCCCACCTTCACCCTGCGGGTCGAGGCCGATGACCCTGCGGCGCAGACCCTGCTGCAAAAGCACCTGGAGCTGCAGCGCTACCAGCTGCTTCCCGACCTCACCGCAAGCGAGCTGCAGCGCCTGAGCCTGACGGTGCCCGACAACGCCCGCGAGCTGCTGGCCACGCTGGGCTACTTCGAGCCGGAGATCACGCTCGGCACCTCCGAGACCGAGCCGCCGCAGATCACCGTCAGCGTGCAGACCGGCGCGCAGACCCATGTCCGCAGCGCTCGCATCACCCTCACCAGCCCCGACGGCGACGAGGCGGCGCGCGCGCGCCGCGAACAGCGCCTGCAGACGAGCTTTGCGCTGCAACCGGGCGCCGCCTTCACCCAGCACGACTGGAGCCAGGCCAAGACCCAGGGGCTGCGCAGCCTGCAGCAGGGGCGCTACCCGGTAGCGCGCATTGCCGACAGCCGCGCCGACATCGATGCCGATGCGGCCGAAGCCGCGCTCAGCGTTGACTACGCGAGCGGCCCGGCCTACCGCTTCGGCACGCTGACCATGGAAGGTGGCAGGCGCTACGACAGCATCGGCACCGCGCGCATCGCCCGCCTGCCCACAGGCGAGGTCTACAGCGAAAGCGCGCTGCTCGATGCCCAGCAGCGCCTGGCCTCGAGCGGCTACTACGACAGCGTCTTTCTCACGCTGGAAACGGACGAGGCCAAGGCCGAGCCGGGGGATGCGCCCGGCGAAGTGAGCGCTCCGGTGATCGCCCATGTGCGCGAGGCAAAGCTGCAGAAGGCGGTGTTCGGCGTGGGCTTTTCCACCGACAGCGGCGCGCGCCTCTCGCTGGACCACACGCACAACCGCCTGCCCTGGCTGGGCTGGCGCGCGCTCAGCAAGGTGCAGCTGAGCAACAAGCTCAAGAGCCTTTCCACCGACTGGATGGGCTTGCCCAATGCGCAAGGCTGGCGCTGGACCGGCGGCGCGCTGCTCAAGCGCGAGACCACCGGCAGCTTCGTCACCGACAGTACCCAATGGCGCTTTGGGCGCAGCCAGAGCGGCGAACACATCGAACGCAGCCAATGGCTGCAATACGACCTGAGCCGCAGCCACGGCGACGACGCTCCGCCCATGGCTGCCACCCTCAGCGCCAACTGGGGCTGGACGCTGCAGCGCCTGAACCGGCCTACGGCCCCGACACGCGGCTGGGCGCTGGCGGCCGAGCTCGGCGCCGGCACCACGCTGCGCAGCTCGCACGACCCCTTCGTGCGCGCACGCCTGCGCGGCCTGGCCTTCATCGGGCTCGGGCGCGTGCAGATGAACGAACAGATCAGCCGCGGCAGCCGCATCGCGCTGCGTCTGGAAGGCGGCGCGCTGCTGGCGCGCAAGCAGGCGGCGCTGCCCGCCACCCTGCTGTTTCTGACCGGCGGCGACACCAGCGTGCGCGGCTACAGCTGGCAAAGCATAGGCGCGCGCGTGCAGGGCGACCAGATCTACGGCGGACGCTACCTGAGCGTGGCCAGCGTCGAATGGCAGCGCCCGATCGCTCTGGGCGGCAACCTCACCGACTTTGAAAGCGCCGCCTTCATCGACGTCGGCGCGGTGGGCGACACCCCGGCCGAGATGCGCCCGCGCGTGGGCATCGGCGCGGGCCTGCGCTGGACCAGCCCCGTCGGTCCGCTGCAGGCCGATCTGGCCTGGGGCGTGCAATCGCGCCAGCTCAGGCTGCATCTGCGCCTGGGCTTCAGCTTCTGAGGACCCGGGCGCAAGCGGCCGCGCACACCGGATGCCGGGGAATCTGCAAGAATCGTCGCCATGCACCTCGCGGCCAGTGCGCCTTTTGCTCTTGCGCTCGCTCCCGTGGCTGGCGCAGCCACGCGGGCGCCGCTGCGGCTCGAGCCGAGGGCGGGCAGCGGCCGACGAACCCGCCGTGCGTTCGGCCTGCTGCCTCGGCCCACGTGCTGAAACTTTCCGTGGCCCCAAGGGCTGCGCCCTTTTGCCTTGACCGCATCCCAGCCCAGCCCCTCTCCCGCCGCCGCACGGCCCCGGCGCCGTCCCTGGCGCATGCTGGCCCGCGCGCTGGTGACGCTGGTGCTGCTGCTGATCACCGCGCTGGCCGCGCTCTGGGGCTGGGCGGGCAGCGAGGGCTCGCTGGCCAGCGTGCTGCGCCTGGCAACGCGCGAGCTGCCCGCGCCGATGCAGCTCGATGCCAGGGACGTGCACGGCACGCTGCTGCATGGCGGGCAGATCGGGCAGCTGGATTTCAGCCAGCCGGGGCTGGCGCTGCAACTGCAGGGCCTGCGCATCGCCTGGCAGCCGCTGGCGCTGCTGCACGGAGAACTGCGGGTGACCGAACTGCACGCGCACCGTGTCGCACTCACCCCGCTGCAGCAGCCCGAGCCGGCCGCCGAAGAGACCGAACCCCTGCAGCAGCTGGTGCTGCCGCTGCACGTCAGCACGCCGCTGTCGGCCGACGAGATCGTCTGGAACGCGCCGAGCGGGGGGCCGCCGCCCACGCTCGCCGCGCTGCGCGGCCACTACGACTGGGACGGGCGCCTGCACCAGCTGCGCATCGATCAACTGCGCTTTGCCGACGGCGACTACCGCCTGCAGGCGACGCTGCAGGGCGCCGCGCCCATGCAGCTCGAGGCGGCGCTGCAGGCCGGTCTGCAGGCGCGGCTGGCGCCAGACGGCGCTCCCGTGACGGCCAGCGCCCGGGTGCAGGCCGCAGGCCCGCTGGCCGGGCACGATGCGCGCCTGGTCTTGGATGCCCGGCTCAAGGGTGAAGACGGCAACCCGCTGCGGGCCCGGGCCAGCGCCACCGTGCTGCCTTGGGCCACGCAGCCGCTGCACGAAGCGAGCGCGCAACTGCAGGCGCTGAATCTGGCGCTGCTCTGGCCAGCCGCGCCGCAGACCGAACTCACCGGGCGCTTGTCGCTACATCCACAGGAGCAGCCAGCGCAAGCTGGATGGGCGCTACAGGCCGATTTGACCAATGCTTTCTCCGGCCCGTGGGACGCGGGTCGCCTGCCCCTGAGCGCGCTGCAGGCGAGCGCCCGCCTGGATGGCTCGCTGCTAGAGCTCGACAGCGCCCGCGTCGAAGTGGGCAGCGGCCGCATCGAGGTGCAGCAGGCGCGCTACGGGCTTGCCAGCGGCGCGCTGCAGGGCAGGCTGAGCGTGCACGAGCTCAAGCCCGCGCTGCTGCACCGGCAACTGGAAGCGGCGCCGGTGAACGGCGAGATCAGCGCCTCAGGTTCGCTGCAGGATGGCCTGGACCTGCAGGCCAGCCTGCGCGGCGCCGCCGCGCACCAGCGCGACCGCTGGCAGTTCGAGCAATTGCAGCTCAAGGCGCGCTGGCAGGGCGAGACGATACACATCTCCACGCTGACCCTGGCCGCGCTGCAGGCCAAGGTACAGGCAAGCGGGCTCAGCCTCGACCTGGCGGCACGCGCCGGCAGCGGCCGCGTCGGCGCCAGCGTGCCCGGCGCCAGCCTGCAGCTGCAAGGCGAACTGGCGCCGCGCCGCGGCAAGGGCCAGGTCGAGCTGGCGCTGCAGAACGCGCAGGCGCTGCAGGGTTGGCTGGGCGCATTGCCGCTGCCGCTGCCGCTGCCGCCCGAACTGACCCAGGCCGAAATCAAGGGACAGGGGCGGCTGCAGGCGCAGTGGCAAGGCGGCTGGCAGACGCTGCTGGACGCGGCCCAGGGGAAGAGCGCCGCCGAGGCGCCCGCCGTACAGGCCACGCTGCAGGTGCCGCAGCTGGACTACCGGCCGGCCGCAGGCGCCCCGCTGGCGCTGCGCAAGCTGCAGGCACGCCTGGAGGGCACGCCCGCGAACATGGCGCTGAGCCTGGACGCCAGCGCCAGCCAGGGTCGGGACGAAGCGCTGCTCAGCGCCGGCGTGCACCTGCGGGGCAGCGCCGCTGTGCTGGGCCAGGGGCACTGGCAGGCGCATCTGGCCGAGCTGTCGCTGCAGGCGCGCCAGGGCCGGCGCCCCGGCCCCTGGCGGCTGCAGCTGCAGTCGCCAGCCACGCTGGTGCTGCGGACGCAGGCGGGCTTGCAGATCGACGCCAGCGCGCTGGACGCGCGCCTCGAAGGTCCGCAGGCGGGCGCCGCCCTGCTGCAGGCCGAAGCCCTGCACCTGGCCCTGCCCGCCGCTGGCGCGGCGCCCCAGGCGCTGCGGCTGAACACCCGGGGCAGCCTGCGCGACCTGCCGCTGGCCTGGGCCAACGCGCTGGACGCCGAACCCACGCCGCTGCTGCAGCGCCTGGGCCTGGGCGGCGACCTGGTGCTGGGCGCCGATTGGGACGTGCAGATGGGCGAGGCCCTGCAGGCCAGCGTCACGCTGCGGCGCAGCGGCGGCGACCTGCATCTGCCGATCGACGGCCAGAGCACCGCCGCCGGCCTGCGCCAGCTGCAACTGCAAATGCTTGCAGACGGGCGCGAGCTCAAGCTGGACGCCGCCTGGGACAGCGAGCGCGCCGGCCAGGCCAGCGCCCAGGCCAGCGTGCCCCTGCAGCGCGTGGGCGGCGCCTGGCAGATTGCGCAGGACGCGCCGCTGTCCGGCCGTGCGCACGCAGCGCTGCCCGATGTCGGCGTGTGGTCCATGTTTGCGCCACCGGGCTGGCGCGTGCAGGGCAGCCTCGGCGCCGACGTACGGCTGGCGGGCAGTCTGGGCATGCCGCAGTTGAGCGGCACACTCGGCGCCGACGATTTCGCGGTGCGCTCGGTGCTCGACGGCATCGATCTGCGCGACGGGCGGGTGCGCGCCAGCCTGCAGGGCGAGCAGTTGCAGATCACCGAACTGTTCGTGCGCGGGGGCAGCGGCAGCGGCGCGCGCATCCTCGGGCCCAGCGGCAACCTGACGCGCGCACCCGGCGACGGCGGCAGCCTGCGCGGCAGCGGCCTGATCACCTGGCAGGGCCCGCAGGTGCGCATGGACATGAACGCCGAGGCCGACGCGCTGCAGCTGCTGGTGCGCGCCGACCGCCAGCTGAGCCTGTCGGGCAAGCTGCACGCGCAACTGCAGGACGGACAGCTGGTGCTCAGCGGACGGCTCAGGACCGACCGCGCAAGCATCCTGCTGCCCGACGACAGCGCGCCCAGGCTCGGCGAGGACGTGGTGGTGCACGGCGGCGACGCGCCATCGGCCCAGGATGCGGAGGACGCCCGGGTCCAGGCGGCCAACGCGCCGGCCATGGACATCGAGCTGGACCTGGGCGACGACTTCGCGGTGCAAGGTCGCGGCCTGACCACGCGGCTCAAGGGCCGGCTCAAGATCACCAGCGACGGCAAGAGCGGGCCGATGCCGCGCGTGCTCGGGGAGATTCGCACCGAACAGGGACGCTACCGCGCCTGGGGCCAGATGCTGGATGTGGAAACCGGGCTGCTGCGCTTTTCCGGCGCGGCGGACAACCCGCAACTGGACATCCTGGCGCTGCGCCCGCAGATCAGCGAGCGCGTGGGCGTGCAGGTCAGCGGCAGCGCGCTGGCGCCGCGCGCGCGGCTGTACTCCGACCCCGAGATGCCCGACGCGGAAAAACTCTCCTGGCTGGTTCTGGGGCGCAGCGCCGCCGCCGGCGGGGCCGAAGCCGCGCTGATGCAGCAGGCGGCGCTGGCCCTGCTCAGCGGCGGCGGCGACCCGGCCGGCGGCATGGCGCAGCGCCTGGGGCTGGACGAGATCGGCTTTCGCGGGCCCGATGGCGCGAACGGCCTGAACGGCGCCGCGCTCACGCTGGGCAAGCGCCTCTCGCGCAGGCTGTACGTCACTTACGAACACAGCCTGGCCGGGGCCATGGGCACGCTCTACATCTTCCTGGACCTGTCGCGCAGCCTGACGCTGCGCGGGCAGACCGGGGCGCAGAGCGCGCTCGACCTGATCTATACCCTGCGCTATGATTAGGACGAAATTGGCCCGCAGCGCTTGACCCACAAGCGCCAGCAGCTATCAATTTCAAGAATCCCCGAATTCTCCGGCCCCGGGCATGCCCGTACAATCGGCCGTTTTCCGCCGCCGTAGTTCAATGGATAGAACGGGCGCCTCCTAAGCGCCAGATGCAGGTTCGATTCCTGCCGGAGGCGCCATTTGCTGCGCCGCGTGCAGACCGCCCTCCTCACCGCCATCGCCATGCTGGCCTTCGCCGCCAACTCGGTGCTGGCGCGCATGGCGCTGTCGGACGGCGCCATCGACCCCCTCGCCTACACCGGCATACGCCTGAGCGCCGGCGCCGCCGTGCTGGTGTGCGCCGCACTCTGGCACGCGCGGCGCAAGCAGGCAGGGGGCGACCGTGGCGCCGGTGCGCCCGCCAGGCCGCGCGCTGCCTGGCTGGGCGGCAGCTGGCAGGGGGCGTTCTCGCTCACGCTGTATGCCGCCACCTTCTCGGTGGCCTACGTCATGGTGCCGACCGGGCCGGGTGCGCTGATCCTGTTTGCCTTCGTGCAGATAGCCATGCTCGCCTGGGCGGTGTATCGGGGCGACCGCCCTGCGCCGCTGGAGTGGCTGGGCATGGCCATCGCCTTTGCCGCGCTGGTCTATCTGGTCTCGCCCGGGCTGGTGGCGCCGCCGCTGCCGGGCGCGGTGCTGATGGCCGTTGCCGGCGTGGCCTGGGGCGCGTACTGCCTGGTGGGGCGCGGCTCGCAGGCGCCGGTGGCCGATTCCGCCGGCAACTTCGCGCGCAGCGCGCCGGCCGGGCTGGTGCTGATCGCCCTCGGGCTCCTGCGCCTGCGCCCGAGCTGGCAGGGCGTGACCCTGGGCCTGGTGTCGGGCGCGATCACCTCGGGTCTGGGCTACATCATCTGGTACAGCGCCCTGCCCCGGCTGTCGCGCTCGCGCGCGGCGCTGGTGCAGCTCACGGTACCGGCGATCGCTGCCGCGGGCGGCGTGGTCTTCATCGGCGAGGCCATCACCACGCGGCTGGTGCTCGCCACCCTGGGCATCACCGGCGGCGTGGCGCTGGCGCTGCTGGCATCGCAGCGGCGCGCGCCGGCGCCGGTGCTCAAGCACCCCGAAACATGAAATACACCGCGCCCATCAGGCACAGGCCGGCCCAGAGGTAGTCCCACTTGAGCGGCTCGTGCAGGTAGAGCAACGCGAACGGCACGAAGACCGACAGCGTGATCACCTCCTGCATGATCTTGAGCTGGGCCACGCTGAATTCGGCATGGCCGATGCGGTTGGCCGGCACCTGCAGCAGGTACTCGAACAGCGCAATGCCCCAGCTGGCCAGCGCAGCGGCCCACCAGGGGAAGCTGCCCATGTTCTTCAGGTGGGCATACCAGGCGAAGGTCATGAAGACGTTGCTGGCCGCCAGCAGCGCGATGGTCTGCAGGGGAACGGGAAGGGTGTGAAACCAGCTCATGGCGTGCGCTGTCCGGGCGGCGACGGCCGAAGACGTGATTACACGCCAGAATCGCGCCATGAGAATCGAACTGCCCGAAGAGAAAAAGCTGGTCCATCAGAGCACCATCCCGATGCGCTGGGGCGACATGGACGCTATGGGCCACCTGAACAACACCGTCTATTTCCGCTACATGGAGATTGCGCGGCTGGACTGGCTGATGGCGGTCGGCTGCCCGATCAACCCGCAGGGCGAGGGCGTGGTGATTGCCAACGCGTTCTGCAACTTCATCCGCCAGCTCGAATTTCCCGCCGAGGTGCTGGTGCGCACCTACGCGAGCAATCCGGGGCGTTCGTCCTTCGACACCTGGGCGGTGATGGAGCGCAGCGACCAGCCCGGCGTCGTCCACGCCACCGGCGGCGCCACCGTGGTCTGGGTGGATTTCCCGCGGCAAAAATCCGCGCCGCTGCCCGAGCATCTGCGCCAGCTGGTGAGCTGAAGGCGCCCGCGCGCCCGGCAAGGGGCGCGGGCCGGATGCTGCGGCCGCAGGCCCCGGACTCAGCTCGATTCGTCGCCCAGGTAGGCGGCGCGCACGCGCGGATCGGCCAGCAGTTCGCTGCCCGTGCCTTCCATGGTAAGCAGGCCCGACTCCATCACGTAGCCGCGGTCGGCAATCGCCAGAGCGCGGCTTGCGTTCTGCTCCACCAGCACGATGGTCACCCCGAGCGCATAGACGTCGCGCACCACCTCGAAGATGGTGTCCACCAGGATGGGCGACAGGCCCATGGAGGGTTCGTCGAGCAGCAGCACCTTGGGACGCGCCATCAGCGCCCGGCCCATGGCCAGCATCTGCTGCTCGCCGCCGCTCATGGTGCCGGCCAGCTGGTTCTTGCGCTCGCGCAGGCGCGGAAAGATGCCGAAGACCTTTTCCACGTCCTCGGCAATGCCCGCCTGGTCGTTGCGCGTGTAGGCGCCCATGAGCAGGTTCTCGGTGATGCTCATGCGCGCGAACACGCCGCGGCCCTCGGGCACCATCACCAGACCTTCCTTGACCATGTCCCAGGGGCCGCGGCCCTTGATGGAGCGACCCAGGTATTCGATGTCGCCATCGCTCGCCCCGAGCATGCCGGTGATGGCCTTCATCGTCGTGGTCTTGCCCGCGCCGTTGGAGCCGATGAGCGACACCAGTTCGCCCTCGCGCACCTGCATGTCTATGCCCTTGACGGCCTGGATGCCGCCATAGGCAACCTTCAGGCCCTTGACGCGCAGCAGCACCGCCTTTTCGTTATCCGCCATGTCAGTGGCCTCCCGTGCCCAGATACGCTTCAATCACCTTCGGATCCTTCTGGACCTCGGCCGGCGTGCCCTCGGCAATCTGCTTGCCGTAGTCCAGCACCGTGACGCGGTTGCACAGGCCCATGACGAGCTTGACGTCGTGCTCGATCAGCAAGATGGTGCTGCCATCGCCGCGGATGCGGTCGATCAGCTCGCGCAGCGCCACCTTCTCGGTGGCATTCATGCCGGCGGCCGGCTCGTCCAGCGCCACCAGCAGCGGGTCGGTGGCGAGCGCGCGGGCTATCTCCAGGCGCCGCTGGTCGCCGTAGGACAGCGTGCGCGCCTTGTAGTCGGCGTACTCCGACAGGCCCACGTATTCCAGCAGATCGCGCGCGCGGCGGGTGATGGCCTTTTCCTCGCGCCTGAAACCGCTGCTGCGAAACACCGCGCCGAACAGGCCCGAGTGCGTGCGCACATGGCGCCCGACCATGACGTTTTCCAGCGCCGTCATCTCGGCGAACAGGCGGATGTTCTGGAAGGTGCGCGCAATGCCGGCCTTGGCCACCAGGTGCACCGCATGCGGAGCATAGGGTTTGCCGCCGAGCTCAAAGTGACCGCTGTCGGGCGTGTACAGCCCGGTGATCACGTTGAAGAAGGTGGTCTTGCCGGCGCCGTTGGGGCCGATCAGGCCGTAGATCTGGCCCTTGCGTATCGTGATGCCCACGTCCGAGAGCGCCTGCAAGCCGCCAAAGCGCTTGGAGATGCCCGAGACCTTGAGCACTATCTCGTTGGATGCTTCTGTCATGTCGTTGCCCAGTCAGCCGATTCAGGATTTGCGCACCAGCGACTTGCCGTGCTCGGGCGAAGGCCAGATGCCGCGCGGGCGCAGCAGCATGACGACGATCATGGCCGAGGCGATCAAAAGCTGGCGCAGGATGGCCGCGTCCAGCCGCCCGCCGGTCAGCTCTTGCAGCGGGCCGGCCACGTAGCGCAGCACCTCGGGCAGCGCGGCCAGCAGGATGGCGCCCAGGATCACGCCCGGTATGTGGCCCAGGCCGCCAAGCACCACCATGGAGACGATCATGATCGACTCCATCAAACTGAAGGACTCGGGCGAGACGAAGCCCTGGAAGGCGCCGAACATCACGCCGCAGACGCCGCCGAACGACGCGCCCATGCCGAAGGCCAGCAGCTTCATGTTGCGCGTGTTGATGCCCATGGCCTTGGCGGCCACCTCGTCCTCGCGGATGGCCATCCAGCCGCGGCCTATGCGCGAATCCTGCAGCCGATAGCAGATGAACACCGTCAGCAGCATCAGCACCACGATCAGATAGAAGTACAGCGTGACCGAGGGTATTTCCAGCCCGAAGAGGTTGTGCGGTTTGGAAAAATCGACGCCGAACATGTGCACCGGATCCACGTTGGCGATGCCCTTGGGGCCGTTGGTGATGTTCAGCGGCTGGTCCAGGTTGTTCATGAAGATGCGGATGATCTCGCCGAAGCCCAGGGTCACGATGGCCAGGTAGTCGCCGCGCAGCTTGAGCACCGGTATGCCCAGAATCACGCCGGTGACGGCCGCCAGCAGCAGCGCCAGCGGCATCGCCCACCAGATGGAGATGTGCAGACCCTGCGGGAACATGGCGGCGATGGCCGGGAAGTTCTCCGTCAGGTGCGGCGAAGCCAGCAAGGCATAGCCAAACGCCCCCACGGCGTAGAAGGCCACGTAGCCGAGGTCCAGCAGGCCGGCGTAGCCGACCACGATGTTCAGGCCCAGCGCCAGCATGATGTAGAGCAGCGTCAGGTCGGCAATGCGCACCCAGGCATTGCCGAACTGCTGCAGGATCAGCGGCAGCACCAGCAGTCCGATGCCCCAGGCCAGGTATTTGATGACTTTCTTGTCCATGTGCCGTCTCCTCTCAGGCGCGGTCCGCGACACGCTCACCCAGCAGGCCCGAGGGGCGCAGCGTCAGGATGATGATGAGCACGATGAAGGCAAAGATGTCGGTGTACTGGCTACCCAGGACGCCGCCCGTGAGGTCCCCGATGTAGCCCGAACCTATGGCCTCGATCAGGCCCAGCAGCACGCCGCCGATGACGGCTCCGGCCAGGTTGCCGATGCCGCCGAACACCGCTGCCGTGAAGGCCTTGAGGCCGGGCAGGAAGCCCATGGTGTGAAAGGCCGTGCCGTAGTTGGCCGCCCACATGACGCCGGCAATCGCCGCGAGGATGGCGCCGATCACGAAGGTGGCGGAAATGACCATGTCGGGCTTGACGCCCATGAGCGATGCCACGCTCGGGCTCTCGGCGGTGGCGCGCATCGCCCGCCCGAGCCTGGTGTAGCCCACGACGTAGACCATCAGCGCCAGCGACACGACGGTGATCGACAGGATGAGGATCTGCGTCGGCGTGATCACGGCGCCGCCGATGAAGTACGGGTCCACCGGCAGCAGCGCCGGATAGGGCTTGTAGGTGGGCTTCCAGATCATCATCGCCACCGTCTGCAGGAACAGCGACATGCCGATGGCGGTGATCAGGGGCGCCAGGCGCGGACTGTTGCGCAGGCGCTTGTAGGCGACCTTTTCCACGCAGAAGTTGAGCACCGCCGCCAGCACGCAGGCAATCAGCATCGAAATCAGCAACATGGCCCAGCCGGGCAGGTAAGTCATGTGCTCCTGCATGTACCCCACGCAGGTCCAGCTGATCAGCGCCCCGAACATCAGCACCTCGCCGTGGGCGAAGTTGATGAGCTGGATGATGCCGTAGACCATGGTGTAGCCCAGCGCGATGAGGGCATACATGCTGCCCAGAACCAGACCATTGATGATCTGCTGCAGCAGGATTTCCATAAAGACAGTCCTTCTAGGGTGGTGCGTCAGCGCACACACGGCACGAGGTGCCGCCTGCTTGCCGCAGCCTGAGGCGCCACCGCCAGTCCCCGGGCAGGACTGGACGGCACTTGCAGACCGTGCCGCGAAGCCGGCACCAGGGCCTTTTGGGCCCGGACCGGAATCACGCCTTCACACGCGTTTGACAAACGACCCCCGGCAAAAACGATCCGGAAGGTCGGCGGGCGCGATTTTGGCACGGTATGGCCAAGCGCCCGCGGGGCAGAGACACGGGTTTTCCCTTGAAAGACCACGCTAGCGCGCCCTGCCGGCGCGCGTGAAAAGGTAAATGCCGGCCAGCACCAGGGTGGTGCCCGCGATCATCGAGGGCGTGATCGCTTCGCCCAGCAGCCAGGCCGCGAGCACGATGGTGGACAGCGGCCCGAGCATGCCGGTCTGCGCCGTCAGCGCCGCGCCGATGCGCTCTATCGCCAGCATCACCATGAGCACCGGCGCGGCGGTGCAGGCGGTGGCATTGAGCAGCGAAAGCCAGATCACCTCGGGCGCCACCAGCGCCGCCGACAGCGGCCTCGCCAGCAGGAACTGCAGCACGCAGCAGACACTGGCCACGCTGGTGGCCAGGCCGACCAGGCGCAGCGCGCCCACGCGGCGCACCATGGCGCCGCTGTAGACCAGATAGAAGGCATAGCTCAAGGCGCTGCCGAACACCAGCAGCACGCCCCAGGCGATATGCCCGCCCGGGTTGCCGCCCGACATTGCCTCCATGCCGAAGACCAGCACCACGCCGCAATAGCTCAGCAGCATGGCAAGCATCTGGCCGCGGCCCATGCGCTCGCCATAGAGCAGCCAGCCGAGCAGCATCACGATGGTGGGGTTGAGGTAGAGGATGAGCCGCTCCAGCCCGGCGGTGATGTAGGCCAGCCCGGCAAAATCCAGAAAGCTCGCCAGGTAGTAGCCGCACACCCCGAGCCCGATGATGCCGCGCCAGTCGCGCGCCGACAGGCGCGGCTGACCGCGCCCGGCCCACCAGGCCATGACGAGAAAGATGGGCAGGGCGAACAACATGCGGTACATCAGCAGCGTGACCGCATCGACGCCGTAGCGGTAGGCGAGCTTGACGATGATGGCCTTGCCGCTGAACGCGACCGCGCCCAGCGCCGCGAGCACGAGGCCGTGCGCTGCGCTTTCAGGAGCTGTTTGCGCTTGTCCCACCTGCGTTTGAGCCGGTTTCAATGCAAATTCCTGAAGAGCCGATGATGCATGCGCCTGAGCGACCACCAGACCGCCAGCGCGACCACGGGAATGGCCGCAGCCGCCGTCGCCGGCGCACTCCAGGGCCAGCCCAGCGCCTGCGCGCCCTGGGCCAGGTAGCTGATCAGGCCGACGACGTAGTAGGTGATGGCGGCCACCGACAGCCCTTCCACCGTGGACTGCAGGCGCAGCTGCATGTCCTGGCGCCGGTTCATCGCCGCGAGCAGCTGCTGGCTGCTCTGCTGCTGGGCGATCTCCACGCGCGTGCGCAGCAGGTTGCTGGTGCGCGAGACGCGCTCGGACAGCGCGTTCTGGCGGCGCACCGCCCATTCGCAGGTGTTGCGCGCCGGGCTCAGGCGCCGGTCCATGAAGTCGCCCAGGGTCTGCAGGCCCGCCAGCGGCGTCTCGCCAAGCTCGCGAATGCGCTGCGCCACCAGGTCGAAGTAGGCGCTGCTGGCCGAGAAACGCGCATGCGTGGCGGCATACAGGCTCTCCACCTGCCCGGCCAGGCGCGTGAGCTCGTCGAGCAGCCGGGGCTCGGCGTCGCGGTCGGCCAGGCGGATGGCTTCAGCAAGTTGCGCCAGCTCGCGCTCGGCCCGCGCCAGCGCGCCGGCCGCATCGCGCGCCAGCGGCAAGCCCAGCAGCGCGGTCATGCGGTAGGTTTCCATCTCCAGCAGGCGCTGCACCGCGCGCCCCAGGCGCCGCGGCGACAGGCTGCCCGCCAGCAACACCATGCGCGAGCTGCCGTCGGCGCGCAGCGCGAAGTCGGTGTAGACCTCGGCCTGTCCCCCGGCCACGCAAGACGCCACCAGCGTGCCTTCCTGCAGCACCTGCGCCACCAGCCGCCCGTCCGCGTGGCTGTGCCTGTCCAGCACCCACAGGTCGAGCCGGCACAGGCACTGCCCGGGCAGGCCGGCGAGCCACTCGCCCGGCACTGCGCCCAGGGCGGCTGCGGGCGGCTCCTGGCCAAGGCCTTCGGGCGCCAGCGCGGTGGCGAAGGTCCAGGAGACGAACTCGGTATGCATCTCGCAGACCACGCGCAAGGACCCCAGGTCGGCGCGCCAATGCGTCGCACCCGCCGGTGGCGCAGCCAGGCCGCGCTGTTGCAGCAGCGCCGCCAGATGGGCGCGGCTCGCATCGCGCTCGGGCGCGTCGGCCCACATCACCACATGGCTGATCGCCTGCGGCGCGGTGACCGGCTGCGGCGGGCGTGCATGGATCTCCTCGTGCAGCAGCGCACGCTGGGAATGCGAAGGCGGCGCGGTGGGTGCGGTCATGGACAGTCTCCGTAAACGCCGCCAGCGCGGCGCCTGCCTACTCTTCGATGAAGGCCTCTTCACGCTTCCTGCTGACGGCCGGCAGCAGCACCAGCGCCACCATCAGCGCCGAGGCGATCAACAGCCCCGCGGACAGCGGCCGGGTGAAGAGCACGCTCCAGTCACCGCGCGAGAGCAGCAGCGCGCGGCGCAGGTATTCCTCCATCATCGGGCCGAGGATCAGGCCGAGCAGCAGCGGCGCGGCCTCGAGCTCCAGCTTGTGAAACACGTAGCCCACCAGGCCGAAGAGCGCCACCATCCAGATGTCGAACTGGTTGTTGTTGTTGGTGTAGACCCCGAGCGCGCAAAACAGCACGATGGAGGGAAACAGCCAGCGGTAGGGCACGGTGAGCAGCTTGATCCAGATGCCCACGAGCGGCAGGTTGAGCACGACGAGCATCAGGTTGCCTATCCACATCGAGGCCACCAGCCCCCAGAACAGCTCGGGGTTGCTGCTCATCACCTGCGGGCCGGGCTGGATGTTGTGGATGGTCATTGCACCGATCATCAGTGCCATCACCGGATTCGGCGGGATGCCCAGGGTCAGCATCGGAATGAAGGAGGTCTGCGCTCCCGCGTTGTTGGCCGATTCGGGCCCCGCCACGCCGCGGATGTTGCCCTCGCCAAACGGCAGTTCGCCCTCGCCGAGGCGCGTCTTCTTTTCCAGCGTGTAGGAGGCGAAGGAAGACAGCACCGCCCCGCCCCCGGGCAGGATGCCCAGCACCGAGCCGAGCGCCGTGCCGCGCAGCATCGCGGGCAGCATGCGCCGGAAGTCCTCGGCCTTGGGCATGAGGCCCGAGACCTTGGCGGCAAACACCTCGCGGTGCTCGGCCGGGCGCGAGAGGTTGGCGATGATCTCGCCATAGCCGAAGATGCCCATGGCGATCGGCACGAAGTCGATGCCGTCGATCAGGTCGGGGATGTCCAGCGCAAAGCGCACCGTGCCCGAATTCACGTCGGTCCCCACCAGGCCCAGCATCAGCCCGAGCACGATCATGCCGATGGCCTTGAGCAGCGAGCCCGAGGCCAGCACCACCGCGCCGATCAGGCCGAGCACCATGAGCGAGAAATACTCCGCCGGGCCGAACTTGAAGGCCAGCTCGGTCAGCGGCGGCGCAAACGCCGCCAGCACCACCGTGCCCACGCAGCCCGCAAAGAACGAGCCGATGGCCGCGGAGGCCAGCGCCGGCCCCGCCCTGCCCCGGCGCGCCATCTGGTAGCCGTCGATGGTGGTCACCACCGAGGACACCTCGCCCGGCAGGTTCACCAGGATGGCCGTGGTGGAGCCGCCGTACTGTGCGCCGTAGTAGATGCCGGCGAGCATGATGAGCGCCGCCACCGGCGGCAGCGCGTAAGTCACCGGCAGCAGCATCGCGATGGTGGCCAGCGGCCCTATGCCGGGCAGCACGCCGATCAAGGTACCCAGAAAGCAGCCGACGAAGCAGTACACCAGGTTCTGCCAGGTGAAGGCAACGCCAAAGCCCAGGATCAGGTGGTCGAGCAGTTCCATGCGGGGGTCTCGGCGGCGGTCTTCAGCCCGTGAGGAATTGCGGCCAGACCGGCAGGTGCATGTTCAGCGCCTGCACGAAGACCAGGTAGCAGCCGGCGGCCAGCACCGTGGCCAGCACCAGGGCGTCGCGCAGCCGGTATTCGCGGCTGGCCATGCCGGCCACCAGCACCAGCGCATAGATCGCCACCATCAGCCCCATGCCGGGGACATGCCAGGCGGGCAGGCCCACGAGCAGCAGCCCGAACAGCAGGTTGCCGCCCAGTATGAAGAACAGCGGGCGCCAGGCCCAGGCACCGACGCGCCCGCCGCCTTCGGTCTCGATCACCAGCGCCTTGAACATGATGAGCACGCCCAGCAGCGCCAGCAGCACGCCCACCAGCAGGGGAAAGTAGCCCGGACCCATGCGCGCCGCGCTGCCCAGGGGATAGCTGGTGGCGCCCCAGGCGTAGCCCGTGCCCAGCACCAGAAACAGCAACCCGGCGAAGAAGTCCTTTTCGTTCTTGATCTTCACGAGCCCGACCCGCCCTCATGCAACAAGGCGCAAATTATCTGCGCAGCCGCCGCGCTTCATTGCAGCGGCGGCGTGGCGGCCACCACCTCGCCTATCGTGGTCGCGCCTTCGGCGGCGCGCAGTGCGCCGGCCAGGCGCAGCTGGCGCATGCCGTCGCTCACCGCCTGGCGGCGCAGCTCGTCGATCGAGGGGCTTTGCGAGATCTTGCCGCGCAGCGCCTCGGTCACGGTGAGCAGCTCGTAGATGCCCATGCGCCCGCGAAAGCCGGTCATGCGGCATTCGATGCAGCCCACCGGGCGGTAGGCGCGGTAGCCGCCGCTGAGCTTCCAGGGTTTGATGATCTCGGCAATCTCGGCCGGGTCGGCGTCGCGCTCGCGCCGGCGGCAGTGCGTGCACAGGGTGCGTACCAGGCGCTGCGCCAGCACCCCCAGCAGCGTCGCATTGATCAGGTAGTAGGGCACGCCCAGCTCCATCAGCCGTGTGATGGCGCTGGGTGCGTCGTTGGTGTGCAGCGTGGAGAACACCAGGTGGCCGGTGAGCGCCGCCTGGATCGCCATCTCGGCGGTTTCCAGGTCGCGGATCTCGCCCACCATGATGATGTCCGGGTCCTGGCGCATCAGCGAGCGCAGGCCCTCGGCAAAGGTGAAGTCGATCTGCGGCTGCACCTGGGTCTGGTTGAAGCTCGGCTCGATCATCTCGATCGGGTCTTCCACGGTGCTGACGTTCACCTCCTCCGTGGCCACGCGCTTGAGCGTGGAATACAGCGTGGTGGTCTTGCCCGAGCCCGTGGGGCCGGTGACCAGGATCACGCCGTGCGGGCGGCCGATGAGCTGCTCCCAGCGCGTCGCGTCGTGCGCGGTGAAGCCCAGGGCGCCCAGGTCCTTGACGGTGTTGTCCGGGTCGAAGATGCGCATCACCATCTTCTCGCCAAAGGCCGTGGGCAGGGTCGAGAGGCGCATTTCCACCTCCTGCCCCCCGGGGTTGCGCGTCTTGATGCGCCCGTCCTGCGGGCGGCGCTTTTCCACCACGTCCATGCGCCCGAGCAGCTTGATGCGCGCCACCATGGCGTTGAGCACGCCGATCGGAATCTGGTAGACCGTGTGCAGCACGCCGTCGATGCGAAAGCGGATCACCCCCTGCTCGCGCCGCGGCTCCATGTGGATGTCGCTCGCGCGCTGATCGAACGCGTACTGCCAGAGCCAATCGACCACGCGCACCACGCCCTGGTCGTTGGCGTCGAGCTGGCGGTTGGCGCGCCCCAGCTCCACCAGCTGCTCGAAGCTGCTGCCGGCGGCGCTGGAGCCGCTTTTTTGCACCGAACGCACCGACTTGGCCAGAGCGTAGAACTCCGCGGTGTAACGGGTGATGTCTTTCGGGCTTGATAGCACCCGGCGCACGCCGCGCTTGGCCTGGCGCTCAATTTCAACCACCCAATCGGTGATGAAGGGCTCGGCCGTGGCAACGACGATCTCGGTGTTGGAGATCTGCACCGGCAGGATCTTGTGGCGTTCGGCGTAGCTTGCGCTCATGGCCTCGGCCACGCGCCCGACGTTGACCTTGAGCGGGTCTATGCGCAGAAAGGGCAGGCCGGTGCGCCCGGCCACGAACTCGGTCAGCGCATCCAGATCCAGCACCTTGCCATCGCTGGCGCGCGCCATGGACACACTCGCCAGGCGCACCAGCGGGTGCTGGCTGCTCTCGGCGCTGGCGCAGCGCTCCACGGTGCGCTCGGCCTGGTCTTCCGAGATCACGCCGTCCTCGCACAGCCAGTCCACCACCTGGCGCCAGTGCAGCGGGCCCTGCGGATGGTGGCGGGGGCGGGTCGGGTGCGGGGTGGCGGCGGAGCTCATGGCGCTATGGTGCCGCAAAAATCACGGCGCCACGGGCTTGAGGGTGCGCAGCCATTTGCGCGCCACCAGGCCCCAGCGCTCTTCCACCACCTGGGCGCGCTGCAGCAGCAATGCCCGCCGGGGCCGGCTCGCGTGGCGCTGGGCCAGCACCACGGTATTGCCTTCGCGCGTGGGCCGGAAGGCCCAGACGGCCTGCGCGCCGAAGGCCTCGCAGATGCGCGCCAGGCTCTCCTCGTAGCGGCTGCTGCGCCCGAACAGGTTGACCGTCATGCAGCCGTCGTCGGTCAGCACGGCGCGGCAGTCGCGGTAGAAGTCCGCACTGTCGAGAACCGGCGCGGCCGCGTCGTCGTCGTACATGTCCACCGCCAGCGCGTCGACGTTCGCGAGATACCGCGGATCGCGGATCACCTCGCCCGCGTCGCCCTGCACCACCGAAAGCCGCGCGCCGTCGGGCGGCAGCTTGAACCAGCTGCGGCACACATGCACCACCTGCGGGTTGAGCTCCACCGCGGTGGCATGCATGCGCAGGCGCTTGCAGCAGAACTTGGTGATGGCCCCGGCCCCCAGCCCGAGCTGCATCGCGCGGCGCCGGGGCACGCTGTCGGGCTCGACGAACAGCAGCCAGGCCATCATGCGCTGCACGTATTCGAGCGCGATGTCGAAGGGCGCGTCCACGCGCATCGAACCCTGGATCCAGGGTGTGCCCAGATGCAGGTGGCGCAGCTCGCCATCGTCGGAGATGCTGACCTCGGGCAGTTCGATCGGGGGTTTGCGTGGCATCAGAGCAGTCCGCATTGCGTGAAGGCCTGCTCCCAGGCCGCGCACTTGCGCGCGAAGCTCCAGGAGGCATTGGCCGGGCTGGTGGAAGGCAGGCGCAGCGAGGCGACGGGCGAACCGGAGGCCAGACCCATGTCCTCACGCACGCGCCGCGCCCGCGAGAAGCTCTCGCCCCCGTTGTGCGCGATGGCCGCAAGCTGCGGCAGGCGCGCGCGCAGACCGGCGAAATCGTTGAGCCGGGCATTGCGTATGCTGGTGTCCAGGCTGCCTTCGCGCAGGCAGGTGGCGTACACGTCCCAGATGCCCAGGCCGCGCGCCAGCACCCAGGCGCAGCGCCCCGCATAGTCCTGCGGCCCGGGCATGGGCTGCCGCGGCCAGAGCGCGGCCAGCAGCCGCCAGAACTGGTTCTGCGGGTGGCCGTAGTACTGCTGCGCACGCAGCGACGCCACGCCCGGAAAGCTGCCCAGCACCAGCACGCGGGTGTGCGCCGCGACCAGCGGCGCCAGGCCTTGCAGCATGGGCCCGGGCGCGGCGGGGTGGGCGGCAGGGACCACGGCCTCAGCGCTCCCGCGGCGCAGGCCGCACCAGCCGCACCACCAGGGCGCTGGCATGCGGCACATCGCCATGGCCCTGGGCACTGTCCATGTCCACCGCCCAGGCGCTGCGCACCCGCAGGGTGTCGCCGCCCTGGCCGCCGCGCATCACGTTGTCGTAGGCGTAGGGGTTGACGACACGGGCGTTCACGCTGCTCGTGCCGCTCCAGTGCAGGCCGCCGGGGGCATCGGGGAACAAGTTCGGGTCCACGCCCTGCTGCGCGCCGCCGCGCTGCACCAGCCGGCGCAGCTCGGGCACGCGCGGCAGGCGCCAGCGCACGCCCTCGGCCTTCCAGCGTTCGGTCGCCAGCGCCTTGGCTTCGGAAAAGGTCAGCAGCTGCGCGCGCCCGCGACAGCCCCGCCCGTCCCAGCGCATGCCGACGACGCAGCGCTCCCACGCCAGGTGCGAGCGCGTGTCCACCACCAGCGCGCCATCGGCGGACACCGCCCAGGGCGACGCGGGCGGCGCGGGCGCGGGCGCGCCGCCCTGCGCCAGGGCGAGGGACATCTGCAAGGCTGCGCCGGCCGCCGCCAGCCGGCGCAAGGGGGTGTGCATCTGCATGGGGAGCCTCCGCGCCGATTGTCGCCCGCACGCCGCCGGGGGCAAGCGTGGCAGGCCCGGCATGGGCGCGCCGGCCGCGACAGCGCGCCGCGGCCATGGCGTGGACAATCGCCATGATGCCCTTTTCCGCCTACTTTCGCATGGCCCTGGTGCTGGGCCTGCTCTCGGCCATAGGGCCGTTCGCCATCGACATGTACCTGCCGGCGCTGCCGGACATAGGCCAGAGCCTGCACGCCGGGGTCGGCCCGGTGCAATGGAGTCTGACCTCCTTCTTCCTCGCCCTCGGCATCGGGCAGGTGGCGTACGGGCCGCTGTCGGACATGTTCGGGCGCAAGCCGCCGCTGTACTTCGGGCTGGCGCTGTTCGTTGCCACCAGCGTGGCCTGCGCGCTGGCCAGCGACATCGGGGCGCTGGTGCTGCTGCGCTTCCTGCAGGGGCTGGGGGCGGCGGCCGGCACGGTGATTCCGCGCGCCGTGGTGCGCGATCTGCATACCGGCAACGAGGCCGCGCGCCTGATGGCGCTGCTGATGCTGGTGTTCAGCGTCTCGCCGCTGCTCGCGCCGCTGGCCGGCAGCGGCGTGATCGCGCTGGTCGGCTGGCGCGGCGTGTTCTGGGCGGTGGCCTTGCTCGGCGTGGCGGGCGTGCTGGTGGTGCACCGCGCCCTGCCCGAGACGCTTTCGCCCGCGCAGCGGCGCCGCGGCACACTGGCGGGCGCCACCCAGGCTTATTGGACGCTGCTGCGCGATGCGCGCTACCTGGGGCTGGTGGGCATAGGCAGCTTCACCATGGCGGGGTTCTTCGTCTTCCTGGCGGGCTCGCCCTTCGTCTTCATCAACCACTACGGCCTCACACCGGTGCAGTACAGCCTGGCCTTTTCGGCCAACGCGGCCGCCTTCTTCGTCACCGCCCAGTTCACCGCCCGCCTGGGGCGGCGCTTCGGGCTCGAGCGCGTCACCGTCTGGGCCGCCAGCGGCGCCGGTCTGGCGCTGGTGCTGCTGCTCGCCTGCTTCCTGCTGGGCGCCGACGGCATGTGGGTGCTGGTGATCCTGTATTTCATTGCCAGCGGCTGCATGGGGCTGGTGATACCCACCACCGCGGTGCTGGCGCTCGATGACCACGGACCCATCGCCGGCACCGCCTCCGCGCTGATGGGCACGCTGCAGATGCTCGTCGGCACCGTGGCGATGGCGCTGGCCGGGCTGTTTTCCAGCGGCAGCCCGCTGCCCATGGTGGCGGGCATGGCGACGGGCGCGTTGATCGGCGTGGCGCTCACCTGGGCCACCTTCGGACGCCGGCGGGGGCCGGCGCGCGCGCCATGAACGCGCCCGTCAGCGACGGCCTGCCCGAGCCGCTACGCTCGGGCGCGATGCGCGTCATCCTGCTGGGCCTGACGCTGGCGGTGCTCGACACCAGCATCGTCAACCTGGCGCAGCCCGACATTGCCCGCGAGCTGCAGATGAACGCGGCGCAAAGCGTCTGGGTGGTCAACGCCTACCAGCTCGCGGTGCTGGTGTCGCTGCTGCCGCTGGCGGCCGTGGGCGAGCGCATCGGTTACCGGCGGGTGTACCGGGCGGGCATGCTGCTGTTCGCGCTGGCGTCGATCGCGGCGATGGCTGCCTCCAGCATGGGCACGCTGATCGCGGCGCGCGCGCTGCAGGGGCTGGGCGCCTCGGGCGTGATGGCGGTCAACTCGGCGCTGGTGCGCCTGATCTATCCCGCGGGCCGGCTGGGGCGGGGCATGGCGCTCAATTCGCTGGTGGTGGCCGTCTCTGCCATGGCCGGACCGACGGTCTCCGCGCTCATCCTCTCGGTAGCCAGCTGGCCCTGGCTGTTCGCGCTGAACCTGCCCCTGGGCGTGCTGGCCTGGCAGCGGGCCGGGCGGGTGCTGCCGCGCAACCCGGCGTCGCCCACGCCGCCCGCACGCTTTTCGGTGTTCGACGTGCTGCTCAACGCGGCGATGTTCGGGCTTCTGTTTCTCGGCGGCTCGGAGCTCACGCAGCGCGGCAGCGGCCCGCACGCCGGCCCGCTGGCCGGCTGGTGGCTGCTGGGCGGCGGGCTGGTCGTGGGTGCGCTGCACCTCAGTCGCCAGTGGCGCCGCACGGTGCCGCTGTTTCCGGTGGATCTGCTGCGCATACCGGTGTTCGCACTGTCCATGGCATCGTCCGTCAGCGCCTTCTGCGCCCAGATGCTGAGCTTCCTGGCGCTTCCGTTTCTATTGCTGCAGACGTATGGCCACAGCCATTTGCAGGCCGGTTTGCTCATTACCGCCTGGCCGCTGGCGACGGCCATCGTCGCGCCCATCGCGGGGCGCCTGATCGGCCGCTACCACAGCGGCCTGCTCGGCGGCCTGGGCATGGCGGTGTTCGCCTGCGGTCTGGCGGCGCTGTCCTTCATGCCCGCGCATGCAGCCAATGCCGACGTCGCCTGGCGCCTGGCCCTGGCCGGTGCGGGCTTTGCACTGTTTCAGTCGCCCAACAACCACACCATCGTCAGTTCGGCCCCGCTGCACCGCAGCGGGGGCGCCAGCGGCATGCTGGGCACGGCGCGCCTGACCGGGCAGACGCTGGGCGCCGTGATCCTGGCGGCGATCTTCACGCTGCATCCGGGCCACGACGGCAGCGCCGAGACCCTCGCGCTGCTGGTGGCCGCGGGCTGCGCGCTGTGCGCGGGGGTATGCAGCTGCCTGCGCGTGAAGGCCTGAGACGCCGGCATGGCGGTCCGGCCCGCGGCCGCGCGCTACTTGAAGTAGATCGACAGCGCCGGCAGCAAACCCTCGGGGTGGGCGCTGCTCGCAAGCGGCACCAGCTGGTCCACGTTGTAGGTCACATCGTCGTGGAAATGCGCCCACTGGTACTTGCCGTCCACCATGTGCCCCATGCCGAAGGCGCCGGTCTTCGACTGGCACAGCGTGCCGCCGTAAGCGTTGATGCCGAAGGTGCTCTCGGTGTTGTCGGCCGTGCCGCCGCGCTTCCAGTTGGCGTTCTGCCATTCGAAGATCGCAAAACCCTTGACCATGGAATCGGGGTTGGCGTCCATGTATTCGCGCACCGCGCCAGCCTGGCCCAGCACCGCATCCACCTTGGCGTTGACCGAGCCGATCGCCACGCTGTTGGTGCCCAGCTCGGTGATCACCAGCGGCACGCCCAGGTCCAGCTCGTCGTAGGCCTTGAGGATGTTGTTCTTCAGATCGTCGCCATCCTTGAGCTTGAAGGTCTGCACCGAGTTGTAGAAATGCCCGTGGTAGATATCGGCGGGCAATTGATCGCGCAACTGCTGGTAGAACTTCTTCTCGTCGGCGTTGCTGATCGGCACCGTCATGTAGTGATCGGGCGCCAGCTGGTGGATCAGGCCCGCTACCTTCACCGCCTTGGGGATCAGCGTGTCGGCGGTCTCGCCGTCCTTGGGCAGGTCCAGCTCGTTGCCGATGCTGAAGGAATGCACCGCCGGGTGGATCACGCCGTTCTTCTTCACGCTGTTGACGATCTGCGTGACGGTGAGCTCGATGTTGTCCCAGGGGCGGTTGGCGCCATCCTGGTTCTTGAAGTTGTAGTTGGAGATCGGGATGATGACCTTGATGCCCAGCTCCTCGGCCTTGTCGAGGAAGGGAATGTGGCCATTGCCCGCGGTGGTCCAGACGTCGGAGCCGCGCTGGTAGTTGTAGTCGTACAGGCGCACCAGGTTCACGCCCTGCGCGGCCATGGCCTGAAGGTCGTTGCGCCCGCAGCCATCCTTGCTGCCCCACAGCGCCTGGAAGGCGGACGCCGTGGTGTCCGAATCGAAGAAGGCGCCGCTCGGCGCGTTGGTGAATTGCGCGGGAATCGCCGAATAGGCCACGCCGCGCCAGGCCTTGGAGAAGAGGTCGGGCGACGCGCCCGTCGGCGGCGGGTTCGCGCCCGGGGGTGCGCCGTCGAGCGCGTCGTTGCCGCCACCACAGCCGGCGAGCAGGATGGCCGCCGTGATGCAGGCGCTGTGAAGTATTTTCATGGTCTCACTCCTTCAGGGGTTGATCGTCGGGGGGGCTTCGGCGCGGCCGCCGCACGGTGTCGCGGGACGCCGTAGCCCAAACCGTGCATGCACTGTAGGCACGGCGGGCGGGCTTGCGGCGGCGCTGTCGCGTGCCGGCGTCCCGACCTGCGTACAGGCGTCCCGGACCACGCGCCAAGGGCATCATTCAGTCCGCGAACACCTCGTCGAGCCAGTCCATGGACACTGCCGCCGAATAGCCGAGATTGGCCGTCTGGCAATGCCCCTCGGCGCCCTCTTCGAGCGTGAAGACATGGCTCGCGCTCGGCCCCGCCACGGCGTCCAGGAAGTGCCTGTGCTGTGCCAGCGGCTCCTGGCCCTCGCCTTCGCCCACCAGAGCCAGCGCCGGGCAGCGGATGCGTGCGAGCAGCGCGTCCTCCACGCGGTAGTCGCGCAGGCGCCGGTAGGTCGCCTTGAAGCTCGGCTCGCCGATGCGCAGCATCAGGTTGCGCAGCATCTCGCGGGTCTGCGCGGGCATGGCCGAGGGCGGGATGTGGTCGATGTCCGCCAGGCGGATGTCCTGCTCGTCGGGGGCCGTGGCCGGGTCGAAGCCGACGAAGGACACCATGTAGGCATGCAGATCGATGATGGGCGAATTGGCGATCAGCGCCCGGATGCGCGGCTCATGCGCCGCCATGCGCGTGGCGAAGTAGCCGCCGTAGCTGATGCCCATCAGCGCCACGCGCCCGGCATCGACGCCGGGGTGCGCCAGCACGTGCTCCAGCGCCAGCTTGCCCACCTGCTCGTACTCGGGCACGAAGGCCATCGCCGGATAGAAGCGCAAGGTGTCCATCTGCCCCGGGCCGGCCAGCAGCAACAGGTTGTAGCCGCGTTCGAGCGCGGCCCGGCCATAGGCGAGCCAGGTTTCCTCCAGCGTGCCGTCGTAGCCGCTGATGAACATCAGCGTCTTGCGCCGGCGCGCGCGCCGGCCCTGCGCCGCGCCAAACCAGTAGGCCGGCAGCGGCGCATGTCCCCAGGGCAGGTTGACCACTTCGAAGGCGATGCCGCGTGCCTGCATGGCGGCGGCAAAACAGGCACGGCTGCGCAGCCCCAGGCGCCGATGCGCCGGGTCGTTGATGGCGCTGTAGTACTCGGCGGCGCGGTAGCTGTTGCAAGCCACCAGGTACTGTTCTGCGGCACTGATGCCATGGCCACGCTCGGCGCGTGCGCGGGCATCGCGTTCCTGGCGCTCGGCGGCAGCGGAAAACTCCCGCACCCAGGCGGCCGGGTCGGCGTTGCCGATGCGCCGTGCCAGCGCCAGGCATTCACCCACCGATGCACCGCCGTATCGGGCCGTGCCCAGCTGGCGGATCAGTTGAAAGTCCATCTCGGCGTCGGCGAACCCGGCCACGCGCAGCTGTCCGCGCTCTAGGCCGGCGCCCGGCTGCCGGGCGGCCGAGGCGCCGCCGTGCGCGAGCGCGGGGACCGCCATCGCCGCGGCGGCACGGGCGATGAAACCACGCCGGGGCAGGCTCGTGGCATTGGTAGATTCCATGGTGTTTCTTTCTAGGGAAGGGCGAGGGCATGCGCGCGCGCATGCCACTCGGTGGGCGAGAGGCCAAAGCGCGCACGAAACAGCTTGCTGAAGCCCGAGGCATCGGCAAAACCGCAGCGCCACGCAAGCGCCCCCACGTTCAGCCGCAGGCCTTGGGCGAGCAGACCCTGTGCACGCTGCAGGCGCATGTCGCGCAGCGCCCCCATCACGGTCTGGCCGCGCGCGGCGAAGGCCTCGTACAACCGCGTGCGCGAGCAGCCCGCGCCGCGTGCGATGGCGGCCACGTCCAGCTCGGGGCGGTGGGCGTGCTGCTCCATGAAGCGCAGCGCGGCCGCGTGGCGCCCGGCGCGCAGGCTCTCGTGCGCATCGGGCAGGCCGTCGCCCTGCCCCTGGCGCCCCAGGTGGCGCAGCAGCAGCAGCGCCAGCGCGCGCGTCGCCTCGAGCAGCTGCGCGCCTTCGGCGGCGTCGAGCAGGCCCTGGCGCAGCAGCAGCGCCGCGTGACCCATCTGGCTGCACAGCGAGGGGGCGAGCGCACAGCGGGCGGTGAGCAAGCGCGTCGCGGGCTCATGCCCGAGCGCCGCTCGCACCTCCTCGCGCGGCAGCACCAGGAAGACCTGGCGCGCATCCTGGCCCCAGTGGTAGATGCCGGCTTCACGCGGGGCGCACAGGCTCAGGCTGCCCGGCCCATTGCACGCGAACGTGCGCGACCGCAAGACGCCGGCCTGCAACAGTGTCAGGACCACCATGTCGTCGCGCTGGGCGCGCCGCGAGCCGGTGCGCATCTCGTACGCCGACGAGCGCGTGGCGCCAAGCATGCAGCCGCCGTGGGACAGGATGGTGAGCTCGGCCCGCAGCGCCACCTCCGGTGCCGGCTGGAAATCGACCCAGCGGTGCGCGATCTCGCGCCACGCCTCCTGGCGCTCGGCGGGCTCCAGCGCCCATGAGACGCAGTGCTCGAAGGTGCATGCGGGCGGCATGGCGGTAGGCGTCGACATGCCGCACGATTCTAGGAATCCGCCCCGCTTGCGGAGCCGGGTGGTGGACGCATTCCCGCAGATCGGGACGCCTTCCCGCAACTTTTTCAGGGGTCCGTTGCCTGCCCCGTCACCGGGTGGATGCGCTCAGCGCCCGGGCGCGGCGTCCATGGCCCGCCGGTGCCAGTCGGTGGGCGAGAGGCCGAAGCGCGCGCGAAACAGCTTGCTGAAGTCCGACGCATGGACAAAGCCGCAGCGCCAGGCGAGCGTGCCCACGTGCAGGCGCGGGCCCGACTCGATCGCGCGGCGCGCGCGCTGCAGGCGCAGCTCGCGCAGCGCTCCCATCACCGTCTGTCCCTGCAGCGCGAAGGCTTCGTACAGCCGGGTGCGTGAGCAACCCACGGCCTGGGCGATGGCCGCGGCATCCAGCGCCGGGCGGTGCGCGTGCTGCTCCATGAAGCGCAGCGCCGCCGCGTGGCGTCCGGCATGCAGGCTCTCATGCACGTCGGGCAGATCACAGCCCTGCCCCTGGCGCCCCAGGTTGCGCAGCAGCAGCAAGGCCAGCGAACGCGTCGCCGCCAGCAAGCCCGCGAAATCGTCCGGGGTCAAGGCGCCCGGGCGACGCACCAGCTGGCCGAGGTGGCCGAGCTGACTGCCCAGCATCGGGGCCAGCGCACACTGCCCGGGCGCGATCAGCACGTTGCCCGGCTCCCGCCCCAGCGCCTGCCAGACGGCGCGGCGCGCCAGCGCCACGTAGGTCTGGCGCGCGCCATGGCCCCAGCGGTAGGCGCCGTCCTGCCAGGGCACATACATGCCCAGCGCGCCCCCGCCCGCGTGATGCCCCTGGCCGGGCGCGGCGTTGAAATCCAGCTGGCCCGCCTCCAGCAAGGAGAGCACCACCATGTCCTCGCCCGGCGGCACGTGCCGCGCGCTGGTGCGCATCTCGTAGGCCGTCGAGCGCTTGGTGCCGAAAAAGCAATCCCGCCCGCGCAGCAGCGACCACGATGCCTCCAGGTCCGCGCCCGCAGTGAGCGGCTGCACGTCCACCCAGTTGTGCGCCACGTCGTGCCAGTAAGGCAGGCGTTCGGCGGGATCCACCTCGCTGGAGGCCCAGTGTTCCAGTACGCAGGGGGGCGGGTTTTGCATGGATCGCAGTGTACTTTCGCGCGTGCGGCATGCGAGGCCGGCGCGCATCCCGCGCATCCGGGACGCCTGTCCTGCGATCAGGACGCTTTCCCTCAAGTGCACCGGCCCCGGAGGGCCCGCCGGTTTCTACACTTTTGGCAAACCCAACACCCACGACCGCAAACCCCGCCATGACCCCTCCAATGCTCCGAGCGGGTGCGTACGCACCGGCGCCGCCAGCGGCAGGCGCCTGGGGCCGGCTGCCGCGTCCGCGACGGCTGGCAGGGACTGGCACCGCGGCATTTCTTCGAAAAAAAACAGGCATCCAAGGCTTGTCCAGCATGCGCCTTCAGCTATCAAAAGCAAGAATCTGCGCGTTGCGGCGCACGGGCCGGTTGCGGAGGGTCTGGGTGCTTCTGGTCGCCCTGTGCAGCGGCCCGCCGGCGCTGGGCGCGCCGTTCGCCACGACCTACACCGGGGTCATCTCGCACTCGGACATCCCGGCCGACGCCCCCGACGGGGCCGTCTTCACCCTGACGCTGGTACTGGACAACGGCGGCGCGAGCGCCTACGCACAGACCTGGGCCCCGGGCCAGGTACGCTGCGGCTTCTGGCGCTGGCACGCGGACGCCACGCGCGGCGTGGCGGTGGCGCTGGACATGGCGGGCGGCATCGCGCATGGCACGGGCAGCGCGAGCACCGACGCGGCGGGGGCGCTGACAGCCATCTTCTCGTCGCTCGACACCGGTGGCCCGCTGGCCTGGGCAGACTTCGACACCAGCGGCCTTGCGCCGGGCTCGGCCATAGGCTGGGCAGCGGACGGCATGGCGCAGGTCCTGGGCATCATGACCGGGGGCGGCGCAGGCAGCTTCGATGACGGGTCGGGCACGCCCGCAGGGGGCATACAGATGCTGCCCGGACGCTGGAGCGCACCGCTTCCCTTCGCCGGTACGTGCGATGCAAGCGCCGTGCCTCCCGCGCCGCCCGTCCCGCCTTCGCCCCGCGC
The DNA here is from genome assembly GCF_007954405.1 of Comamonas flocculans. Taxonomy (NCBI): domain Bacteria; kingdom Pseudomonadati; phylum Pseudomonadota; class Betaproteobacteria; order Burkholderiales; family Comamonadaceae; genus Comamonas; species Comamonas flocculans. The sequence continues at coordinate 503,412 of NZ_CP042344.1, forward strand.
GGTGCCCGCGCTCTCGCTCTGGGCGGCGCTGCTGCTCTCTGGCCTGCTGGCATGGCTGGCACGCCGCTTCACGCGCCAACGCCCATGAAAAAGGGCCGCACGCGGCGGCCCCGATTGCGGCGCAGGCCCGGGTCTACTTGCCGTCGGTGCCCGGCACCTTGCCTTCCACGCCCTTGACGAAGTAGTTGATGGCGCGCAGGAAGTCGTCGTCGGCCACCTTGCCTTCGGCCAGCACTTCCTTGCCGGTGTTGTCCGCCAGCGGCCCCTTCCAGATGTGGTAGCTGCCGTCCTTCAGGCCGGCCTTCAGTTCGTCCACCTTGGCCTTGGCCTCGGCCGGCACGTCCTCGGCGATGGAAACGAGATCGATCGCGCCTTCCTTCACGCCCCACCACTGGTTGGGGCCGGTCTTCCAGCTGCCGTCCAGTGCCTCGCCGACGGCCTTCTTGTAGTAGGGCTCCCAGTTGATGATGGCCGAGGCCAGGTGGGCCTTGGGGCCATAGGCGGTCATGTCCGAATCCCAGCCGAAGGCGCGCTTGCCCATGGACTCGGCCGTCTTGAGCACGGCGGGCGAGTCGGTGTTCTGGAAAAGCACGTCAGCGCCGCCGTTGATCAGCGAGGTGGCGGCCTCGGTTTCCTTGGGCGGGTTGTGCCACTCGTTGATCCAGACCACCATGGTCTTGATGTCGGGGTTGCTCACCTGCGCGCCCAGCGTGAAGCTGTTGATGTTGCGCACCACCTCGGGGATGGGCACCGTGCCCACCACGCCCAGCACATTGGCCTTGGTCATGGCGCCCGCCACCACGCCGGCGAGGAAGGCGCCTTCGTAGGTGCGGCTGTCGTAGGTACGCATGTTGGCCGAGCTCTTGTAGCCGGTGGCATGCTCGAACTTCACGTCCGGATTGTCTTCGGCCACCTTGGCCATGGGCTCCATGAAGCCGAAGCTGGTGCCGAAGATCAGCTTGTTGCCCTGAGCCACGAGGTCGCGCGCCACGCGCTCGGTGTCCGCGCCCTCGGGCACGTTCTCGACGAAGCTGGTGACCACCTTGCCCGGGAAGTCCTTCTCGACCGCCTTGCGCGCGTTGTCGTGCGCAAAGCTCCAGCCGCCGTCGCCCACGGGGCCGACGTAGATCCACGCAGCCTTGAGCGGCTCGGCCGGCGCCGGCGCAGGCGCTGCGGCGGCAGGCGCTTCGGCCGGCGCGGCGGCAGGGGCCGGCGCCGGCTCGTCCTTCTGCCCGCAGGCCACCATGGTGAGCGCCGCGGCGGACACCATGGCCAGGCGCAAGGCACTGCGTTTGTTCATGTTGATCATCAGACTGTCCTCCTGAAAATGAAAAGCAACCACTGGAAAATTCAAGACCCGGGATGAAACGGCTTGCCCAGCGAGGCCGGCATGTTGACACGAATCCAGGTCGGATTGCGTGAAATCAGCGCCAGCACAACGACCGTGGCCAGATAGGGCAGCGCCGTGAGCAGCTGGCTGGGGATGGGCGAGCCCTGGCTCTGCAGATAGAACTGCAGCATGGTCACGCCGCCGAACAGGTAGGCGCCCAGCAGCACGCGGGCCGGGCGCCAGGTGCCGAAGGTGGTCAGCGCCAGCGCGATCCAGCCCTTGCCCGCGACCATGCCCTCGACCCACAACGGCGTGTAGATGATCGACAGGAAGCCCCCCGCCAGGCCGCACAGCGCGCCGCCGGCCACCACCGCGATCATGCGGATGCGGCGCACCGGATAGCCCAGCGCATGCGCCGATTCGGGCGACTCGCCCACCGCGCGCAGCACCAGGCCGACGCGGGTGCGGTAGAGCATCCAGATGAGGAAGACGGTCAGCGCGATGCCGAAGTACACCAGCGGATGCTGGCGCATCAGCGCCGGGCCGATGACGGGCAGATCGCCCAGGCCCAGCCAGTTGAAGCGCGGGCGCGGCGGCATCTGCGCCTGCACGTAGTTGATGCCGACGAAGGCGGAAAAGCCCGCGCCGAACAGGGTGAGCGCCAGACCCGTGGCGTACTGGTTGGCATTGAGCCAGATCACCAGCCAGCCGAAGGCCGCCGCCAGCACCGCGCCGGCCGCCATGCCCGCCAGGAAACCCAGCGTGTCGCTGCCGGTATGCACCACGGTGGCAAAGCCGGCGATGGCCGCGCACAGCATCATGCCTTCGGCGCCCAGGTTCACGACGCCGGATTTTTCATTGATGAGCAGGCCCAGCGCCGCCAGCGCCAGCACCGTGCCCGCCGTCAGCGTCGAAGCGAAAAGCAGGGGATAGGCATCCATCACCGTGCCCCCTTGAGTGCGCCGGAGCGGCGCACGCGGTAGTTGACCAGGGTGTCGCAGGCCATGAGCGAGAACAGCAGCAGGCCCTGGAACACGTCGGTGAGCGATTTGGGCAGGCCCAGGCGCGACTGGGCGAGTTCGCCGCCGATGTAGAACATGCTCATCAATATGGCCGCCAGCACCATGCCCAGCGGATGCAGCCGTCCGACAAAGGCGACGATGATCGCGGCGAATCCGTAGCCCACGGGGATGTAGGGCGTGAGCTGGCCCACCGGACCGGCGACTTCCAGCGCGCCCGCCAGGCCCGCCGTGGCGCCCGAAAGCAGCAGCGCCGTCCACAGCGCCGCGCGCGAGGAAAACCCGGCGTAGCGTGCCGCCGCCGGCGCCACGCCGCCGACCTGCAACGCATAGCCCGCCCGGGTGCGAAACAGATACAGCCACAGCAGCGCCGCGCCCGCCAGCGCGATCAGGGCGCCAATGTTCACGCGCGAGCCCGTCATGAGCCTGGGGATGCGCGCCACCGCCTCGAAGGTGCGCGTCTGCGGAAAGTTGTAGCCCATGGGGTCCTTCCAGGGGCCGAACACCATGTAGTTGAGCACCTGGATGGCCACATAGACCAGCATCAGGCTGACCAGGATCTCGCCCGCGTTGAAGCGGTCGCGCAGCAGCGCGACGATGCCCGCCCAGAGCATGCCGCCCACCACCCCGGCCAGGAGCACCGCCACGACGATCCAGCGCCCCGTCTCCTTACCCGCGAGCAGCGCCACGCCGCCGGCGAAGATGGCACCGATCACGTACTGCCCTTCGGCGCCGATGTTCCAGATGTTGGAGCGAAAGCACACCGCCAGACCGAGCGCGATCAGCAGCAGCGGCGTGGCCTTCACGCCCAGCTCGCCGAGCGCGTAGCGCGACTTGATCGGCTCCCAGAAGAACACCATCAAGCCCTTGACCGGGTCCTTGCCGAGCAGCGAAAACAGCAGCACCCCGAGCAGCACCGTAATCGCCAGCGCCAGCAGCGGCGAGGCCCAGGCCCAGGTGCGCGAGGGCGTGGGGCGCAGTTCAAGCCGCAGCATCGGCCACCTCCTGCTGCGCCGGCGCGCCGTCGGAGCCGGGCCACAGGCCGCTCATCCACAGCCCGATCTGCTCGACGCTCGCGTCCCTGCGCGCCAGGCTGGGGGAGAGCTGGCCCTTGGCAATGACGTGTAGGCGGTCACAGATTTCGAACAATTCATCGAGCTCCTCGCTCACCACCAGCACCGCGCAGCCCGCGTCGCGCAGCGCCAGGATCTCGCCGCGAATCTGCGCCGAGGCGCCCACGTCCACGCCCCAGGTGGGCTGCGAGACGATGAGCAGCCTGGGACGCGCGTCGATCTCGCGCCCCATGATGTACTTCTGCAGGTTGCCGCCCGACAGCGACCGGGCCGCCGCGTGCGTGCCCGCGGCCTTGACCCGAAAGCGCTCGATGATGTCCGCCGCCTGGCGGCGCAGCGCCCGCATGCGCAGCCAGCCCAGGCGCCCGACGGCCTCCTTGCGCGTGAGCAGCAGGTTGTGCGCCAGGCTCATCTCGGGCACGGCGCCCCGGCCCAGGCGCTCTTCCGGCACGAAGTGCAGACCCAGCGCCCGGCGCGCCGAGGGAGACATCCGCCCCGCCGCCCGATTTGCTATCGAAACAGAAGCTGCTGGCGCTCGCCTGTCTTCGCCAGAGAGCGAGAAAAGCAGTTCACGCTGGCCATTGCCCGACACCCCGGCGATGCCCACCACCTCGCCCGCGCGCACCGTGAGCGAGATGCCTTGCAGGTCCACGCCGAACGGCGACTCGCGCGTCAGGCTGAGCTCGCTCACCGTCAGCACCGGCGCGCCCGGCTCGCGCGGCACGTGGGTGAGTGGCGGCGGCTCGGCGCCGATCATCAGGCGCGAGAGCGAAGCATTGGTCTCCTGGCGCGGGTCGCACACGCCCGTGACCTTGCCCGCGCGCATCACCGTGCAGGCGCTGCACAGCGCGCGGATCTCGTGCAGCTTGTGGCTGATGTAGAGGATGGAGCAGCCTTCATCGGACAGGCGCCTGAGCGTGACGAAGAGCTTTTCCACCGCCTGCGGCGTGAGCACCGAGGTGGGCTCGTCCAGGATCAGCAGGCGCGGGCCCGCGAGCAGCGCGCGGATGATCTCCACGCGCTGCATCTCGCCCACGCCCAGGGTGTGCACCGGACGCTCGGGGTCCACCTCCAGGCCGTAGGTGGCGGCGGTGGCGGCGATGCGCCGCGAGACTTCGGCCAGCGACAGCGTCTTGTCCAGCCCGAGCCAGACGTTCTCGGCCACCGACAAGGTCTCGAAGAGGCTGAAGTGCTGAAACACCATCGCGATGCCGAGCTGGCGCGCGGCCTGCGGGTTGCGCACCAGCGCCAGGCGCCCATCGACATGCATGTCGCCGGCGTCGGGCTTGACGGCGCCGTAGATGATCTTCATCAAGGTGCTCTTGCCCGCGCCGTTTTCGCCCAGCACCGCATGGATCTCTCCGGGCTGCACTTTCAGCGACACGCCATCGTTGGCGACCACGCCGGGGTAGCGCTTGGTGATCCCGCTGAGTTCCAGCCGCGCCGCGGCGGCCTCGGGTACGACAGGGACGTGCAAGGGCGGCATGCGATAAAGCCTCTCTTCTAGGGATGGACCCCGCGCCCGCAGGTGCGAAGCCGGAGCCGGGGCGTGTCATTTTCGGTCACTGCAGGGGCGCTGGCGCCATCATGCCAGCAAAGTGCATGCGATAGATGTACACCATAATTGCATACACAACGCGGGAACATCGGGGTTTCCATGGGCCTCGGTGCTCAAGCGGCGTCGGCCGGTGTTCCCGCCTGCGCCAGCTGCACGCGGTTGCGTCCCTGGCGCTTGGCGCCATAGCAGGCCATGTCGGCGCTGGCCAACACCTCGGTCACCGCGTCGCCCGGACGCAACAGCACCAGGCCCATGCTCAGGCTCAGCGAAAAGCTGCGGCCGTGGTAGGTGGGCTCCCACTGCGCCACGGCGGCGCGCAGCTTCTCGGCCAGCGCGCTGCCGCGCGCCAGGTCGGCGCCGGGCAGCACGACCGCGAACTCGTCACCGCCCAGGCGCGCCACCCAGCCCATCTGGCGCACCAGCGACTGCAGCATGCGCGCCAGGTAGCGCAGCACGTCGTCGCCTGCGTCGTGGCCGGCCAGCTCGTTGATCAGGGTGAAGTGGTCCAGGTCGGCATGCAGCAACACGCCCACCACCTCGGGGGTGGCCGCGCCCGCGGGCGCCGCGCCATGGGCCACCTGGTCGGACAGCAGCAGCGGCAGCTTGCGCGCCAGCGCCGCCTGGTTGGGCAGGAAGGTCAGCGGGTCGTGCCAGCGCGCCCAGTCGTGCTGCAGGCGCGCCTCACGCTCGGCCGAACCGTCTTCCAGCATCCAGATCACGCCGGCGCTCAGGTCGCCCAGGTGCACCGGCTCGCCCTGCACCTGGGCCCAGAAAGTGCTGCCGTCGCGCCGTGCCAGGGCCAGCTCGCCGTGAAAGCGCCCGTGCGTGGCGAAGTCCGCGCGCACCCGCTCTGCCACGCTCTGCCCGTCCGGGGCATCGCCGACGAGCTGCAGCAGATCACGCCCGACCAGCTGCGCGGGCGTGCTGCCCAGCAGGCGGCAGGCCTGGCCGCTGGCCAGTTCGATGCGCTGCGCATGCGTGAGCACGATGCCCAGCGGCACATGCTCGAGCACCGCCTCGAGCTGGCGCGCCAGCGCCAGCGCGCTGCGCTGCTGCTGGCGGCGCAGCTGCACCAGGCGGGCGAACACGCGCACCACGTCCTGCACCTCGCCGCGCGGGCGCGCCGCGTTCTGGCGCTCCCAGGGGACGCTCGCCGGGTGCTCGCCGGCAAGCACCGCGCGGGCGCGCTGGCGCAAGAGCGTGAGCGGGCGCATCAACCACCACAGCACCAGCAGCGCCGCCACGGCCACCAGCGCAATGCCGGCGGCCACCAGCCACCACAGCCGCTGCTCGGCGGCCATCAGCGGCTTGAGCAGCGAGGGCGCATGGTTGACACGCACCACCGTCCAGCCCGGCAGAGCGACCACCGCCCAGCCGACCACGGTGCCGTCACCCAGCACCACCCGCCCTGGCTGGGACAAAGCGGCGGCGCTGTCCTTGCCGGAGAACAGCGCCGCCAGCTCAGGCTCGTCGCGCACCAGGCCGAGCACCCGCGCCGGGTCGGGATGCGAGACGATCACGCCCTCGTGCGTGAACACCATGAAACGGGTGTTGTCGCGCTCGGGCAGGGCGAGCGAAGGCGGCAGCAGGTTCTGCGACTGCAGGCGCAGGCTGCCCGCCACCAGCGCCAGGGTGCGGCCGTCCTCGCCCAGCACCGGCAGCGCCAGCACCAGGCGGGCCTGCGCGGTGCGCGCGCCCAGCACGCCCGAGACCATGGGCTTGCCTTCCTGCCAGGCGCGGCGCAGCAGCGCCTGCTCGGCGTCCTCCATCTGCTCGAGCGCCGTCACGCCGCCCCCCTGCAGCCGCAGCCCGTCGGCCTCGGGCGCGCGCAGCACCGCCACCGATTCGAACAGCCGCCCGCCCGGGCGCGCCTGCAACAGCCAGGCGCGCAGGCGCGCACTGGAGCCCAGCACCTGCGGCGTGAGGCCGTCGGCGAGCGCCGAGAGCATCTTGAAATTGAGCTCCATCTTGCTCGAGAGCATGCGCGCGAGCATCTCCACCTCGCCGCCGTCCTGGTCGAGGATGCGCTGCAGCGCCTGCGGCTCGCTGCTGCGCGAGACCAGCCAGGCCGACAACCCCCCGGCCACCAGCGCCACCGCCACCAGCAGCACGGCCAGCGCCCGCACCAGCGGGCCCGGGCCCCAGAGGTGCGTGGACTCGCCCTGCGGCGGCGGCGCAAGCTCGGGCGACGGCGGCGTCATGGCAACTCCCGCAAGGGCTTGGCGTCAGGCATCGGGGCGCAAACGAAGGACATGGAAAAGTGGTGTGCCACCGGCACCACGCCGGCGGCGGCTGCGACGCCGCGCACGGCCCCCGGCGCGCATGCAGGGCCACGGCAGCGGCCCGGGCCAGCCACAAGCCACGGCCGGCCAGCAGGCCGCGCGGCGGGGCATGCAACGCGCGCAAGAAGCCGGTTCGGCCTTGCTCTTGGACTATAGACACGGGCCGGGGTACGCCGGCTCGGGTGCAACCCTGAAAGCCGCCAAGGAAAACCCTGATACCCCTGCGCACCATCGCACTGCGCACCCGGCCAGCCGGCGCGGCGGAGCGCTCGGGCGACAATCGGCGCGTCCCCTGACGCACCGGAACAGCCATGCCCCACTTCGTCGATACCTCCGCCCCCGGCTCCTGCATCTTCTGCCGCCTGATCGCCGGCGAGATCCCCAGCGCCAAGGTGTATGAGGACGAGCACAGCGTCGCCTTCATGGATCTGGGCCAGGTCAACCCCGGGCACGTGCTGGTGGCCACGCGCCAGCACGCCGCCACGCTCTGGGACACCACGCCCGAGCAGGCCGCCGCGGTGATGCACACCGTGCACCGCGTGGCTGCGGCGGTGCGCGCCGCCTTCCAGCCCGAAGGCCTCATGCTGCTGCAGGCCAACGGCGCCGTGGCCGGCCAGACGGTGGGGCACTTTCACATGCATGTGGTGCCGCGCCATGCGCACGACGGCATCGCCTACACCTGGCCACGCAAGGACCCGCCGCCCGATGTCCTCGCGGGCTACGCCGGGCAGCTCAGGGCCGCGCTCCAGGCCGCGGCGCCCGCTGCGCGCCTGTAAGCACCGACATCGCACCATGTCCGCACTGCCCGCCCTGGCCCTGAGCGGCCCCACGGCCAGCGGCAAGACGGCCGCCGCCCTGGCGCTGGTGCGCGCGCTGGCCGAGCGCGGAGTGCCGGTGGAGATCGTCAGCGTCGATTCGGCCCTGGTGTACCGCGGCATGGACATAGGCACGGCCAAGCCCACGGCCGAAGAGCGGGCGCAGGCGCCCCACCACCTGATCGACATCCGCGACCCGGCTCAGAGCTACAGCGCCGCCGACTTCGCGCGCGACGCGCGCCGGCTGATCGCCGCCATCCAGGCGCGCGGCGCGCTGCCCCTGCTGGTGGGTGGCACGCTGCTGTACTTCAAGGCCCTGATGCAGGGCATGGCCGAGCTGCCACCCGCCAATGCCGCGGTGCGCGCCGAACTGGATGCGCGCGCGGCCCGCATCGGCTGGCCCGCGATGCACGCGCAATTGGCGCAGGTGGACCCGCCCACCGCCGCGCGCCTGGCGCCCGCGGACGGCCAGCGCATCCAGCGCGCGCTGGAGGTCTGGCAGCTGGCGGGACGCCCGCTGTCCGAGCTTTTAGCTACTCAAAGCATAGCCTGTAGCGATTGCCCCATCAGCGAAAACGCCATTTTTTCTCTCGAACCTGCCGACCGCGCCTGGCTGCACCAGCGCATAGGCCTGCGCTTTGCGGCCATGCTGCAGCAAGGCCTGCTGGACGAGGTGCGCGGCTTGCGCACGCGCGCCGAGCTGCATGCGCAGCTGCCCAGCATGCGCTGCGTGGGCTACCGCCAGTGCTGGCAAGCGCTGGATGGCGTCTTTCCCCTGGCCGAGCTGCCCGAACGCGGCGCGGCCGCCACGCGCCAGCTCGCGCGCCGCCAGCTCACCTGGCTGCGCGCCATGCCGGCACGCCAGGTCATTGCCGCCGACGCGCCCGATGCCAGCGCGCAGCTGGTGCAGGCCGCACTCGGGCGGCTGCCCGCATGAACACCACCCGGCCCCTGATCGCGGCCGAAAACCTGGCACGGCGCTACACCAGCCAGACCGTGTTCGAGCGGGTGAACCTGCAGGTGCAGCGCGGCGAGTTCGTCGCCATCGTCGGCGATTCGGGCGTGGGCAAGTCCACGCTGCTCAACTGCCTGGCCGCACTCGACACCTGGGACGAAGGCCGGGTGGTGTTCGATGGCAGCGATCTCGGGCCGCTGGACGACAGCGCCCGCGCGCTGTGGCGCCGCGCCCATGTGGGCTTCGTGTTTCAGGCCTTCCACGTGCTGCCGCACCTGAGCGTGGCGCAGAACGTGGCGCTGCCGCTGCTCTTGCTCAAGCGCCCGGACGCGGCGCGCGTGCGGCAGATGCTTGCCGCCGTCGGGTTGGAAGGCCTGGGCGAGCGCCTGCCGCAGCAGCTCAGCGGCGGACAACTGCAGCGCGTGGCGATCGCACGCGCGCTGGTGCACCGCCCGCCCCTGCTGCTGGCCGACGAACCGACGGGCAACCTGGACCCGGACACGGCCGCGCGCACCATGGACTTGCTCATTGCCCAGACGCGCGAGCACCAGGCGGCGCTGGTGCTTGTCACCCACTCGCGCGCGGCGGCCACGCGGGCCGACCGCGCGCTGCGCCTGACCACCGCCGGCATGCAGGTGCTTGCGCCGACCGCAGGCTGAAAAACGACAGGCCCTGCTGCCGGGGCAGCAGGGCCTGTGTCTGGCCTCGCCAAGGCGCAGCCGAAGGCGCGCGCAGGCGGCTGCGACTTATTCCACCGCCAGGCGCTGGGCCTTGCCTTCGAGCTTCTTGGGCAGGCTCAGGGTCAGCACGCCGTTGTCGTACTTGGCCTTGGCCTTGGTGGAATCGACTTCCATGGGCAGCTGGAAGCTGCGCGCCACCGAACCGAAGTAGCGTTCGCTGCGCAGCAGCTTCTCGCCGTCCTTCTTCTGGTCGTGCTGCTGCACTTCGGCGCGCAGCGTGACGACGGCGCCGTCGATGGACACCTGGATGTCCTCCTTGGGCACGCCCGGCAGCTCGGCCTGCACGCGGTAGCCGCCGTCGTCTTCCTTGACGTCGATGCGGATCTGCGAGGGTTGGGGCAGCGCGTCGCCGTGCAGCGGGCGCACGTAGAAACCGGGCGCGATGTCACGGAAAAAGTCGTCGAACAGGCTGCCACGGGTCATCAATGCATTCATGTCTTAGCTCCTTGAGGGTGAACCGGCCGCGCGTCTGGCGGCATGCACCCAAGATGCGCGCCCCCGGCCGCGTTTCAAGGGGCATGCGCAGCGGCGGACAATCGGCGGCCATGCGCGGCCTCTTCCTCACCTTTTCCTGGCAGGACCTGCGCCGCCACCCATGGCGGGCCCTCGCGGCGGTGCTGGCCATCATGCTCGGGGTGGCGCTGGCGCTGGCAGTGCAGCTGATCAATGCCAGCGCGTTCACCGAATTCGCCCAGGCCACGCGCGCCGCCAGCGGCCAGAGCGACCTGCAGGTGCGGGCGCGCCAGGGCCGGCTGCCCGAGGCGCTGTTCGGCACGCTGGTGCAAAGCCCCCTGGTGGCGCGCGCCAACCCGGTGCTGGAGGCGCGCGTGCAGGCCGGCGCCGGTGCCCGGCAGAGCACGCTGCGCCTGGTCGCGGCCGACACCCTGGCGCTGCCCGCCATGGCCCCGGCGCTCATGCCCCGGCCCTGGCCGGAGAGCGCGCGCACCAGCCTCTTTGCCCCCGCCACCGTGTTCCTGAACGCCAGCGCGCTGCAGGCCCTGGGCCTGGCGCACGCGCCCGCCACCGTGCAACTGCAGGCGGGGCTGCAGCGCCTGCCGGTCGCGGTGGCCGGCAGCGTGGCCGCCGGCGGCGCCCCGCTGGCGGTGATGGACATCGGCGCGGCACAGGACCTGCTGGGCCAGGGCGGCTGGCTCAGCCGCGTGGACCTGCAGCTTGCACCCGGCGTGACGCAGGAGGCGCTGCTGCACTCGCTCGAGCTCGCACCGGGGCAGGCCGGCGCGCTGCTGCTGAGCGCGCCCCAGGCCGAGAGTCTGCAAATGGACCAGCTCTCGCGCGCCTACCGGGTCAATCTCACGGTGCTGGCGCTGATCGCGCTGTTCACCGGCGCCTATCTGGTGTTCTCGGTGCAGGCGCTGGCGGTGGCGCGGCGCCAGCCGCAGTTCGCGCTGCTGGCGGTGCTGGGCGCCACGCCGCGCCAGCGGCTGTGGCTGGTCTTGTGCGAAGCCACCGCACTGGGGCTGGCCGCCAGCCTGCTGGGCGTGCTGCTGGGTGCGCTGCTGGCCGCGCTGGCCTTGCGCCTGGCCGGCGGCGACCTGGGCGGCGGTTATTTTTCCGGCACCAGCCGCCTGCACTGGAGCAACGCCACCGCCCTCGCCTATGCGCTGCTGGGCCTGGCCGCCGCCTGGGCCGGCGCCTGGTGGCCGGCGCGCAGCGCGCAGCGCCTGCCGCCGGCGCAGACGCTCAAGGGCCTGGGCATGGCCCTGCCCGGTGCCAGCGTGCACCGGCTGGCGCTGCCGGGCCTGGCCATGCTGGCGGCCAGCGCATTGCTGGCGCAGGCACCGCCGCTGGCGGGCATGGCGCTGGGGGCCTACGCCTCGGTCGCGCTGCTGCTGGTGGGCGGCATCGCGCTGCTGCCCTGGCTCACGCAGTGGCTGCTGGGGGCCCTGGCGCCCTGGGCCGGCCGGCGCGCGCTGGCGCTGCTGGCGCTGGAGCGCGCCCGGCGCACGCGCGGCGCCACCGCCGCCACCGTCGGCGGCGTGGTGGCCGCGCTCAGCCTGGCGGTGGCGCTGACGGTGATGGTCACCAGCTTTCGCCAGTCGGTCACGCAGTGGCTCGACGCGATGCTGCCCGCGCCGGCCTATCTGCGTGCCGGCGGCGGGGCCCAGGGCGACGACGGCGCGGTGTTTTCCGCCGCGCTGGTCCAGGCCCTGGAGCACCTGCCGCAGCTGCAGCGGGTGCAGGCGCTGCGCACCAGCAGCGTGCGCCTATCGGCCAGCCTGCCGCCGCTGGCTGTCCTCGCGCGGCCGCTGGACGCGCAGCCAGAGCGCAAGCTGCCACTGGCCCAGCCCGCCGTGCCGGTGCCGGCCGGGCGCATCCCGCTGTACGTGAGCGAGGCGGTGGTGGACCTCTATGGTGTGCGCCCCGGCCAGGACTGGCCCGCGTTTTCAGAGGCTTTTCGGCCCCAAACGCAGTCCCATCAAGCGCAAGAAGCTCTGTTTTTCATAGCCGGCGTATGGCGCGACTACGTGCGCCAGACGGGTGCGGTCGTCATGCCGCGCGCGGACTTCGTCCGTCTGAGCGGTGACGAACGTGCCAGCGAGCTGGCGCTGTGGCCTGCGCCGGGCAGCGCCATCCCGGCCCTGCACGACGCCGTCATGGCCGAGGTGCGCGCGCACGGCGGCACGCCGCAGGCGCTGGAGTTCAGCCGCACGGACACCATCCGCGCCCACACCCTGCGGCTCTTTGACCGCAGCTTTGCCGTCACCTACTGGCTGCAGGCGGTGGCCGTGGGCATAGGCTTGTTCGGCGTGGCGGCCAGCCTGTCGGCGCAGGTGCTGGCGCGGCGCAAGGAGTTCGGACTGCTCACCCACCTGGGCCTGACGCGCTGGCAAATCCTCGCGGTGGTGACCGGCGAAGGCACGGCCTGGATGGCCGTGGGCGCGGCCGCAGGCACGGCGCTCGGGCTGCTGGCGGCGCTGGTGCTGGTGCGCGTGGTCAACCCGCAAAGCTTTCACTGGAGCATGGACATGGTCGTGCCCTGGGCGCGCCTGGCGCTGCTGGCGGCGGCGGTCGTCGCGGCCGGCGCGGCCACCGCCTGGCTGGCCGGACGGGCCGCGGCCGGCCGCGACGCGGTGCTGGCGGTCAAGGAAGACTGGTAGCGCCGCGTCACAATCCGGCCATGACATCCAAGACTTGCTTCACCTGCACCTGGCTGCACCAGGCCGTGGCCCGCATCGAGGCCGATTACCAGCGCAGCGCCGACACCCACCTCATCCCGATTCCGCTGCCCGGTTACGCCAGCGCGGGGATCGATCTGTACCTGAAGGACGAATCCACCCACCCCACGGGCAGTCTCAAGCACCGCCTGGCGCGCTCGCTCTTCCTGTACGCGCTGTGCAACGGCTGGGTGCACGAGGGTTCCACCATCGTCGAAGCATCCAGCGGCTCCACCGCGGTGAGCGAGGCCTACTTCGCCCGCCTGCTCGGCCTGCCCTTCGTCGCGGTGATGACGCGCAACACCTCGGCCGAGAAGGTGGCGCTGATCGAATTCCACGGCGGGCGCTGCCATTTCGTGGACACTGCCGCCCAGGTGTACGACGCTGCACGCGCCATCGCGCAGGAGACCGGCGGGCACTACATGGACCAGTTCACCTACGCCGAGCGCGCCACCGACTGGCGCGGCAACAACAACATCGCCGAAAGCATGTACCAGCAGATGCAGCACGAGCGCCACCCCATCCCCAGCTGGATCGTGGTGGGCGCGGGCACCGGCGGCACCAGCGCCACCATAGGCCGCTACACCCGCTACCAGCGCCACGCCACGCGCCTGTGCGTGGCCGACCCGGCCGGCTCGGTGTTTGCCGACTACTGGGCCAGGGGCGACGCCGCGCTCACCGCGCCCGGCTCGCGCATCGAAGGGATAGGGCGCCCGCGCGTGGAACCCAGCTTCGTGCGCTCGCTGGTGGACCGCATGGAGGTGGTGCAGGACGCGGATTCCATCGCCGGCATGCGCGCGCTCTCGCGCATCCTCGGGCGGCGCGTCGGGCCGTCGACCGGCACCAACTTCGCGGTGATGATGGCCATTGCCGGCGAGATGCGCCGCCGCGGCGAGCAGGGCTCCATCCTCTCGCTGCTGTGCGACGCGGGCGAGCGCTATCTGCACACCTACCACGATGACGCGTGGGTGAAGAACACCATGGGCGACTGTGCCGCGGCCGAGGCAGACTTGCAGGGGCTGCTGGCCTGATGCAGCGCCGCCAGCTGCTGCGTGGCCTGGGCGCGCTGGGCCTGCCTGGCCTCGATGCCACGGCCCGCGCCCTGCCCGTGCGCGCGCTGCAGTTTCCGCGCGACCACGGCAGCCACCCCGAGCTGCGCACCGAATGGTGGTACATCACCGGCCAGGCGCGCACCGCCGAAGGCTTGTGGGGCTTTCAGATCACCTTCTTTCGCTCGCGCGTGGATGCGGCGCAGACGCTGCATTCGCGCTTTGCCGCGCGCCAGCTGCTGTTTGCCCACGCCGCCGTCACCGACCTGCGCCGGGGCCGGCTGCTGCACGACCAGCGCGTGGCGCGCGCAGGCTGGGGCGTGGCCGAGGCCTCCGCCACCGATTGCGCCATCCAGCTGCAGGACTGGTCGCTCACGCGCACGCCGCATGCCGGCCCCGGCGGCAGCCGCTACGCCATCCGCGCGCGCGCCGACGGCTTCGCGCTCGAGATCGACGCCACCAGCACCCAGCCGCCGCTGCTGCAGGGCGACGCCGGCCTCTCGCGCAAGGGGCCCCAGCCGGATGAAGCCAGCTACTACGTGAGCCAGCCGCAGTTGCAGCTCAGCGGCGCGCTCACCGTCGCCGGTCGGCGCAGGCCGCTCATCGCGGGCGACCCCTGGGACAACCGCGCCTGGATGGACCACGAATGGAGCGAGACCCTGCTCGCTCCCGCTGCCGTCGGCTGGGACTGGATAGGCATGAACCTGCGCGACGGCGGCGCGCTCACCGCGTTTCAGCTGCGTCGCGCCGACGGCAGCGCGCTGTGGGCCGGCGGCTCGCTGCGCCCCTCGGGCGATGCGCCGGTGCGGGTCTTCACCAGCGAGGAGGTGCGCTTCACGGCGCAAGGCCATTGGCGCAGCGCCCTGAGCGGCGCCCGCTACCCGGTGCAATGGCAGGTGCAGACGCCCGCCGGCAGCTATGGCATCACGGCGCTGCTCGACGAGCAGGAGCTCGACAGCCGCGCTTCCACCGGCGCGATCTACTGGGAAGGCCTGAGTGCGCTGCGCGACGGCGCGCACCGGGAAGTGGGCCGCGGCTATCTTGAAATGACCGGCTACGCCCAGCCGCTGCAGCTGCGCTGAAGCGCGGGCTGCGCGCGCCTGAGGCGCCGCTCAGAGCGACTTCTTGAGCCAGTTGCCGATCTCGCCCACGATGCCGCGGCGAAACAGCAGCACGCAGATGACGAAGATGACCCCCTGCACCACCGTCACCCAGGCGCCCAGCTCGGCCAGGTAGTTCTGCATGGTGACGATCACCGCCGCGCCGACGACGGGCCCGAAGATCGTGCCCATGCCGCCCACCAGCGTCATCAACACCACCTCGCCCGACATGCCCCAGTGCACGTCGGTGAGCGAAGCCAGCTGGAACAGGATGGCCTTGGTCGCGCCCGCCAGGCCCGACAGCGTGGCCGACAGCACGTAGGCGCGGTGCTTGAACTTGTCGGCGTCGTAGCCCAGCGAGATCGCCCGCGCCTCGTTCTCGCGTATCGCCTGCAGCACCTGCCCGAAGGGCGAATGCACGATGCGGTAGATCAGCGCGAACCCGATCACGAAGATCAGCAGCACGAAGATGTACATCGCGCTCGGCTGCGACAGGTCGATCAGGCCGAAGAGCTTGCCGCGCGGCACCGCCTGGATGCCGTCCTCGCCGTGGGTGAACGGCGCCTGCAGGCTGAAGAAGAACACCATCTGAGCCAGCGCCAGCGTGATCATCGCGAAATAGATGCCCTGGCGGCGGATCGCCAGCAGGCCCGTCACCCAACCCAGAGCGGCGGTGCAGGCGGTGGCAAAGAGGACGGCCAGCTCCGGCGTGAAGCCCCAGACCTTGGCCGAATGCGCTGCGGCATAACCGGCGCCGCCGAGGAACATCGCATGACCGAAGGACAACAGGCCGCCAAAGCCCAGCAAGAGGTTGAAGGCGCACGCAAAGAGCGCAAAGCACATCACCTTCATCATGAAGACCGGATAGACGCCAAGGAAGGGCGCGGCGATCAGCACCACCATCATGAGGACGAACACCGTCAAATGGGTGCGCCGCGCGGCCTTTTCCAGCTCGGCCGCGGAAGCGTGTACCTGGGTACTCACTGCTGTGTTCATGGATTTACTTTTCTGCGCCAAACAGCCCTGCCGGTCGCAGCAGCAGCACGATGGTCATGATGACGAAGATCACGGTGGTGGAAGCTTCAGGGTAGAAGACCTTGGTCAGGCCTTCGACCAGCCCCAGACCGAAGCCGGTGACGATGGCGCCCATGATCGAGCCCATGCCGCCTATGACCACCACGGCAAACACGACGATGATGAGATCGGCCCCCATGAGCGGACCGACCTGGTAGATGGGCGCGGCCATGACGCCGGCCAGCGCCGCCAGACCCACGCCGAAGCCGAAGGTGAGCGTGATCATGCGCGGCACGTTGATGCCGAAGGCCTGCACCAGCTGCGGGTTCTCGGTCGCGGCGCGCAGATAGCCGCCCAGGCGCGTGTGCTCGATCACGTACCAGGTCAGCAGGCAGACGATGAGCGACGCGACGATGACCCAGGCGCGGTAGTTGGGCAGGAACATGAAGCCCAGGTTCTGCCCGCCCGACAGCTGCGCGGGTATCGCGTAGGGCAGGCCGCTGGAGCCAAATTCATTGCGGAACAGCCCCTGGATGATCAGCGCCAGCCCGAAGGTGAGCAAGAGGCCGTAGAGGTGGTCGAGCTGGTACAGGCGCTTGAGCATGGTGCGCTCGAGCACCACGCCCACGGCCCCGACGATGATCGGGGACAGCAGCAGGGCCCACCAGTAATTGAGGCCCAGCTTGTTGAGCAGCAGATAGGCCCCGAACGCGCCCATCATGTAGAACGCGCCGTGGGCGAAGTTGATGATGTTGAGCAGGCCGAATATCACGGCCAGCCCGAGCGAGAGCAGGGCGTAGAAGGAGCCATTGATCAGCCCGATGAGCAGTTGCCCCATCAAGGCCTGCACGGGAATGCCGAATATGTCCATTGGGTAACGCCCCGCTTCTCTTCGATGTCCGCCGTTGTTACTTCACCAGCGGGCAATTGCCGTCCTTGAGCGGACGGAATGCCTGGTCTGCCGGGATGGTCTGCACCAGCTTGTAGTAGTCCCAGGGCGCCTTGGACTCGGCCGGCGTCTTCACCTCGAACAGGTAGGCGGGGTGGATCTTGCGACCGTCCTCACGCACCACGCCCTTGCCGAACAGCGGGTCGTCCGTGGGCAGCTTCTTCATCTCGGCCACCACCTTGGCGCCGTCGGCATCCTCCTGCAGCGCGTCCACCGCCTTCAGATAGTGCAGCATGCCGGCGTACACGCCTGCCTGGGCCGAGGTGGGCATCTTGCCGCCATGGCGCTCGCCAAAGCGCTTGGACCATGCGCGCGCGCCGTCGTCCTGGTTCCAGTAGAAGGTCTCGGTCAGCTGCAGGCCCTGGGCGGTCTGCAGGCCCAGGCCGTGCACGTCGCTGATGAACACCAGCAGACCGGCCATCTTCTGGCCGCCCTTGACGATGCCGAACTCGGCCGCCTGCTTGATCGAGTTGATGGTGTCGTTGCCGGCGTTGGCCAGGCCGACGATCTTGGCCTTGGAGCCCTGGGCCTGCAGCAGGAAGGACGAGAAGTCCGTCGTGCCCAGCGGCACCTTGACGCTGCCCAGCACCTTGCCGCCGTTGGCCTTGACGACCTCGGAGGTGTCCTTCTCGAGCGCGTGGCCGAAGGCGTAGTCGGCGGTCAGGAAGAACCAGCTGTCACCACCGCTCTTGACCACGGCCGAACCCGTGCCGTGGGCCAGCATCCAGGTGTCATAGGTCCAGTGCACGGTGTTGGCGTTGCAGGACTTGCCGGTCATGTCCGAGGAGCCGCCGGTGGAGTCGACGAGCACCTTGTTCTTTTCCTTGACCACCTCGGCGACGGCGAACATCACCGAGGAGGTCGGCACGTCCAGGATCATGTCCACGCCTTCGGAGTCGATCCACTTGCGCGTGATGCTGGAGCCGACGTCCGGCTTGTTCTGGTGGTCGCCCGAGACGATCTCGATCTTGAGCTTGGAGCCGGTCTGCTTGACGTAGTCCTCGGCCGCCATCTTGGCCGCAACGACCGAGCCCGGGCCGGAGAGATCCGCATAGGGACCGGACATGTCCGAGAGCACCCCGATCTTCACCACGCCACCGCTCACCTCGGCGTGCGCCAGGCCGCCGGCAGCCAGGCCGATGCCGGCAATCAGGGAACACAGCAATTTGCGTTTCATCAGATATCTCCTCGTAGGTGATGCAGGGTTGGGAAATCAGACACTCAGGTACTGGTGCAGGGTCTGCATGTTGCCCTGCAGCTCCGCGGCACTGAGTTCGCGCAGGATCTGGCCACGCTCCATGATGTAGAAGCGGTCGGCCAGCGGCGCGGCGAAGTGGAAATTCTGCTCGACCATGAGCACGGTGAAGCCCCGGGTGCGCAGCTCGCGGATCATGCGCGCCAGCGCCTGCACGATGACGGGCGCCAGACCTTCGGAAATTTCGTCGAGCAGCAGTATCTTGGCGCCGGTGCGCAGGATGCGCGCCACCGCCAGCATCTGCTGCTCACCGCCCGACAGGCGCCCGCCCGGGCTGGCGCGGCGCGCCTGCAGGTTGGGAAACATGGCGTAGATCTCGTCCACGCCCATGCCGCCTTCGGCCACCTTGGGCGGCAGCAGCAGGTTCTCTTCGCAGCTCAGCGAGGTGAGGATGCCGCGCTCTTCCGGGCAATAGCCCACGCCCAGGCGCGCAATCTGGTGCGGCGCCATGCTCACCGTGTCCACGCCGTTGATCTCGATGCTGCCGGTGCGCCTGCCCACCAGGCCCATGAGCGCGCGCAGGCTGGTCGTGCGGCCCGCGCCGTTGCGCCCCAGCAGGCTTACCACCTCGCCGCCTTGCACGTGGAAGTTGACGCCATGCAGGATGTGGGACTCTCCGTACCAGGCCTGCACGTCCTTGAAGCGGATGGCCGTCGTTTGGGATGCGTTCATCGTCTGCCTGCCTTCATTCACCGATGCCGGCGAGCGCCTCGTCGCTGCTGCCCATGTAGGCCTCGAGCACCTGGGGATTGCGCGATACCTCCGAATACGGGCCCTCGGCGATCACCTGGCCGAACTGCAGCACGGTGATCGTGTCGGCAATGCGCCCGACCACGCCCATGTTGTGTTCCACCATCAGCACCGTGCGGTTGGCGGCCACCTTCTTGATCAGCTCGGTGATCATCTCCACGTCCTCGTGCCCCATGCCCTGCGTGGGCTCGTCGAGCAGCAGCAGTTTGGGGTCGACCGCGAGCGTCGTGGCGATCTCCAGCGCCCGCTTGCGGCCATAGGGCAGCTCCATGGCCTTGAGATGGGCGAACTCCGCCAGGCCGACGTGCTCCAGCAACTCCATGCACCGGCCATTGAGCTGGTCCAGGGTGCGCGACGAGCGCCAGAAGTTGTAGCTCGTGCCCAGGGTCGGCTGCAGGCCGACGCGCACGTTTTCCAGCACCGTCATGTAGGGGAAGGTGGACGAGATCTGGAACGAGCGCACCATGCCGCGGCGCGCCACCTGGGCCGGCTTCTCGCTGGTGATGTCCACGCCCTCGAACAGGATCTTGCCGCGCGTGGGTTCGAGAAACTTGGTGAGCAGGTTGAAGCAGGTCGTCTTGCCTGCGCCGTTGGGGCCGATGAGCGCATGGATCGCGCCCTTTCTGACCGAAAGCTTGACGTCACTGACCGCAGTGAAGCCCTTGAACTCCTTGGTCAGGTGCGAGGTTTCGAGTATGTATTCACCCATTGCCGGACAGCGCATGCCGCCAAACCAGTGCGGAACCGCCGTGTGCCTCCCTTGTCTTGCCGCGTCGCATCGTAAACCCTGTTGAATGGCGTTCACCTCGGGATAAACGCCTATGGTTCTGAAAAACAGAAGGGTTAACCCTTGTCATCGCCCCTTCCTGCAGTCCGCAAGGCCTCCGCGGAAGGTCGCCGGCCGCCCGCGTGCAAGCGCCCTGGCCCCAGGTTGAGACGCACGAAGCATGCCAGGCCCCGCGTGTGGGACCCGTCAAGTAGCCCGGACAGTTTGTCTGAAATACCAGCATTTTTTGTCTTTATTTCAGGCAGGCGTCGTGTTTTCCGACATTGTGCCGAGCCGGTCGTAGAGGGTGGCGCGTGAAATCCCCAGTTGGCGCGCTGCCAGCGCCTTGTTGCCGCGGCAGGCCTGCAGCGCCGCGGCGATCGCGCGGCATTCGAGCTCCTGCACCTGCTCGGCCAGTGGCCGCAGCAGCATCTCGGCGTTCCGGGGCGCGGGCATGGCGGGGGCCGGTGCGGCGGTGGGCGGGACGCTCGGCTCCTGGCCGGATTCACGCAGCACCGCTTCGAGCTGCCCCGCATCGATGGCCAGCGAATCGCTCCTCAGCACCGCCTGCTCGAGCACGTTGCGCAGTTCGCGGATGTTGCCGCGCCAGGCCTGCGCGCGCAGCAAGGCCATGGCCTCGGGCAGCAATTCCGGCTGCACCGCGCCGCTGCGCTGGGCCAGGTCTTCGCCCAGCACCTCCACCAGGGCGGGAATGTCCTCGCGCCGCTCGCGCAGCGGCGGCACGCGGATCGGCAGCACGTTGAGCCGGTAATAGAGATCCTCGCGAAACTTTCCCTCACGCACCAGCGCCGGCAGGTCGCGGCTGGTGGCGGCGACGATGCGCACGTCCACCGCCACCAGCTGGTTGCTGCCCAGCGGCTCGATTTCCGCCTCCTGCAGCACGCGCAGCAGCTTGGACTGCAGGGCCAGCGGCATGTCGCCGATCTCGTCGAGGAACAGCGTGCCGCCGTCGGCCAGCTTGAACTTGCCCTCGCGCCCGCGCCGGTCCGCGCCGGTGAACGAGCCCGCGACATAGCCGAAGAATTCCGCTTCGAGCAGGGTATCGGGCACGGCCGCGATGTTCACGCTCACGAAGGGCCGGGCAGCGCGCGCCGAGGCGGCGTGGATGCCGTGGGCCAGCAGCTCTTTGCCCGTGCCGGTTTCTCCGAGCAGCAGCACCGGGCTGCTGGAGACCGCCGCCCTGCGGGCGCGGCGCTTGACCTCGACCGCCGCGCTGCTCGCGCCGATGAAGCCCGCCAGGGTGTACTTGGCGCGCCGCCCGCCCACTGCCTGCGCGCTGCGCTGGGCCGCGAGCTCGCGCCGCGCATCTTCCAGGTCCTGCTGCAGCCGCGCGAACTTGGCGATCAGCGGCTGCAAGGTCGTCTCCGGCTGGTCGAACAGCACCATGCCGATGGCGCCTATCACCGCCCCGCCCTCGCCCAGCAGCGGCAGGCGGCTGACGACGAAGGTGCCCGCGCGGTTGGTCAGCAGATCGATCAGCACCGGTTTGCCGGTTTCCAGCACGCGGCGCATCTGGGTGTTGGGTATCACCTCCTCGACCAGGTGACCGAGAAAATCGTCGATCGAGTTCAGCCCCAGCGCCGGCAGAAAGCGCCGATACCCCTCGTTGACCCAGACGATGCGCGCATGCACGTCGATGATGAACATGCCCTGGCTCAGGCTGGAGAGCAACTGGAACATCGAGCGCACCGCAAGGTCAAGAATGCCTTGCGGCTCCAGGGGCAGTTGCGCGGTGTGCGTCACGTCGGCAGGCATGGCGCGATGGTAGCGGCTCGCGCAGCTGCGCCGGCCTGCATGCGGGCGGGTGCGCACTGGCCGGCGGGGACTTACGCGGGGCCGGTCGGGCCGCTAGACTGCCAGCATGAAGCTGATCGAACCGATACTCGCGCAAGCTGCGGCGCTGACCGAACTGCGGCGTGACATCCATGCGCATCCGGAGCTGTGTTTCGAAGAGGAGCGTACCGCCGCACTGGTGGCCGAGCGGCTGCGCCATTGGGGTGCCGAGGTCCATGCCGGCCTGGGCCGCACCGGCGTGGTCGGCGTGGTGCATGGCCGCGACGGCGGCAAGAGCGGGCGCGCGCTGGGCCTGCGCGCCGACATGGACGCGCTGCCGATGACCGAGTTCAACACCTTCGCCCACGCCAGCACGCTGCCCGGAAAGATGCACGCCTGCGGCCACGACGGCCACACCGCGATGCTGCTGGCGGCGGGCCAGTACCTGGCCACCGAGCGCGACTTCGACGGCAGCGTGTACCTGATCTTTCAGCCGGCCGAGGAAGGCGGCGGCGGCGCGCGCGAGATGATCGGCGACGGCCTGTTCACCCGCTTTCCGATGGAGGCGGTGTTCGGCATGCACAACTGGCCCGGCGTGCCCGCCGGGGTGCTGGCGGTGAGCAGCGGCCCGGTCATGGGTTCAAGCAACGAATTTCGCATCACCATCACCGGCAAGGGCGGGCACGCGGCCATGCCCCACATGGGCACCGACCCGGTGCCCATCGCCTGCCAGCTGGTGCAGGCCTTTCAGACCATCGTCTCGCGCAACCGCAAGCCCGTCGATGCGGGGGTGATCTCGGTCACCATGATCCATGCGGGCGAGGCCAACAACGTAATCCCCGATGCCTGCGAGCTGCAGGGCACGGTGCGCACCTTCAGCTTCGAGACGCTGGACCTGATAGAGCGGCGCATGCGCGAAATCACCGAAGGGCTGTGCGCCGCCTTCGGCGCCAGCCACCGTTTCGAGTTCCAGCGCAACTACCCGCCGACCATCAACACCGCCTACGAGGCCGAGTTCTGCCGCCGCGTGATCGTCGAGCTCGTCGGCGAGGCCAAGGCCCTGCCCCAGGAGCCCAGTCTGGGCGCGGAAGACTTTGCCTACATGCTGCAGCAGCGCCCCGGTGCCTACTGCTTCATCGGCAACGGCGACGGCGCGCACCGCGGCGACTACCCCGGCGGCACGCACGACGCCGGCCCCTGCACGCTGCACAACCCGCATTACGACTTCAACGACGCGCTGATTCCGCTGGGCGCCAGCTACTGGGTGCGGCTGGCGCAGGCCTGGCTCGCGCACACGCCGCCGCCGCGGGACCGGGGGGCCGTGCAAGGTCTCCAGGCGCCTGATCGCGGCCTCTAGTCGGCCAGCATCAGCGCCAGAGCGCTGGGCTGCGCGCTGGCCACCACCGCAGAGCGCGCGCGCAAGCCCGAGCCCGGGGGTGCGAAGCCCACCAGCTGCAGGCCGCCATCGAGCTGCACCGCCACCTCGTCGCCCAGCGGGCCGCGCGCCACGCGCCGCACGCGGCCGGGCCAGTGGTTGGGCTGATCGCCGGGCTGCGCCTGCGCCGCCGGATACACCTGCACCGCGGTGGCCTTGCACAGCACCTGCACCGCCAGGCCCGCCGCCAGCCCCAGCAGCTCGGCGCTCTCGCGCGTCAGGCGCGCCTGCAGCGCGAGTGCGCCGCCCGGCCCCTGCAGGTCCACCAGGGCCAGCGGCCCCTGCCGCTGCACGCTGCAGACGGTGCAGGGCCACTGGTTGCGCATGCTGGTGCGCACGGCCAGCTGCGCCAGCGCCGCATGGCCCTTGCCCTGGCGGGCCAGGCCCAAGGCCACTTCGCCGCGGGCCCGGTGCATGGCCTCGGCCGCGGCCAGCAGTTCGCGGGCCGCATCGGTCAGGCGCGCGCCGCCACCGCCCACGCCGCCCACCACGCGCTCGACCAGCGGCACGCCGGCCAGGTTGGTCAGGGTATCTATCGCCTGCCACGCCGCCTTGTAGCTCACGCCCGCGCTGCGCGCCGCCTGCGAGATGGAGCCCAGCGCCCCGATCTGGCGCAGGATGGCGATGCGCCGATCGGCGCGCTCATGCCCCAGGGCATCGAAAACCGCCAGTGTCTTTTGCGCCATGCGCGCCATCATGCCGCAAGCGACCTCCACCAGCGGGCCGGGGCGGCGGCGCGCCCTCTTGCCCGGCGCGCGCGGGGCGCCCTATACTGAGCGCTATTCATCAACGGAATAGCGAGATTGTCCATGCATGGCCTGACCCTGCTTCGCCGGTCCCTTCTTGCGCTGTTCGCCGTCATGGCCGGGGCGCTGACCTGGTGCGCCGGCGCCCGGGCCGACACCGTTGCGGTGGCGGTGGCCGCCAACTTCACCGCGCCCATGCAGAAGATCGCCGCGCAGTTCGCGCAGGACACGGGCCACACGGCGCAGCTGTCCTTCGGCTCCACCGGCAAGTTCCATGCGCAGATCCGCAATGGCGCGCCGTTTGGCGTCCTGCTGGCGGCCGACACCACTACGCCGCAAAAGCTGGCCGACGAGGGCCTGGGCGTGTCCGCCTCGCGCTTCACCTACGCCATCGGCCAGCTGGTGCTCTGGAGCCGGCAGGCGGGCTACGTGGACGCCGAGGGCAAGGTGCTGGCCACGGGCGGCTGGCGCCACCTTGCCATCGCCAACCCGCGGTTGGCGCCCTATGGCGCGGCGGCGATGCAGACGCTCGGCCAGCTCGGGCTTGCGGACCAGGTGGCCGGGCGCATCGTGCAGGGCGAGAGCATTGCCCAGGCCTACCAGTTCGTCGCCTCGGGCAATGCCGAGCTGGGGTTCGTCGCGCTCTCGCAGGTTTACGACAGCGGCCGGCTGCGCGAGGGCTCGGGCTGGGTGGTGCCCGCCAGCCTGCACGCACCCATCCGCCAGGACGCCATCGTGCTGCAGCCCGGCAGGGACAATGCGGCGGCGGCGGCGCTGATGCAGTATCTGCGGGGCGAGAAGGCGCGCGCCATCATCACCTCCTATGGCTATGCTTATTGAAGCTGTTTGCGCGCGCCAACCAACGATTTCAGATATTTTTGTATCTGAAACCAAGACTGGACAAGCGCTGGCAGCTCACCTATAGATAGTGCTCCCTTCCCTCTCCGCCGACGACTGGTCCGCCATCCGGCTCACGCTGGAGCTGGCCAGCCTGACCACCGCGCTGCTGCTGCTGGTGTGCACGCCGCTGGCCTGGTGGCTGGCGCGCACGGACTCGCGCTGGCGCGCGCCGATCGGCGCGGTGGTGGCGCTACCGCTGGTGCTGCCGCCCACGGTGATCGGCTTTTACCTGCTGGTGGCGCTGGGGCCGCACAGCCCGCTGGGGCAGTTCACCGAGGCGCTGGGGCTGGGCCGCCTGCCCTTCACCTTCGGCGGGCTGCTGGTGGGCTCCATGGTGTATTCGCTGCCGTTTGCGGTGCAGCCGCTGCAGCGCGCCTTCGAGGCCATGGGCGCGCGCCCGCTGGAGGTGGCCGCGTCGCTGGGCGCGGGGCCGCTGGACCGCTTCTTCACCGTGGCGCTGCCGCTGGCGCGGCCCGGCTTCGTCACCGCGGCGGTGCTCAGCTTTGCGCACACGGTGGGGGAATTCGGCGTGGTCTTGATGATAGGCGGCAACATCGCCGGCAAGACGCGCGTGGTCTCGGTGCAGATCTACGACCACGTGGAGGCCATGGCCTACAGCCAGGCGCACTGGCTCTCGGGCGGCATGCTGGCGTTTGCCTTCATCGTGCTGGTGCTGCTGCACTGGCTGCAGCCGGGCAAGGCGGGCCATGTCGCCTGAGCAGACGATAGCCGCCAGGCTGCATCTGGCGCGCGCCGATTTCACGCTGGACGTAGACCTGGCGCTGCCCGGCCAGGGTGTGACGGCGCTGTTCGGCCCCTCGGGCTGCGGCAAGACCACCTGCCTGCGCGCACTGGCCGGGCTGGAGCGCGCGGCGGGGCGGGTGCAGGTCAAGGGAGCCATCTGGCAGGACGACGCCACCCGCACCTGGCTGCCCACGCACCGGCGCCAGCTGGGCTACGTGTTCCAGGAGGCCAGCCTGTTTCCCCACCTCACGGTGCGGCGCAACATCGAATACGGCCAGCGCCGCCTGGCGGCCGGGCGGCGGCGCATTTCGCTGGATCAGGCGGTGCAGCTGCTGGGCCTGGCCACGCTGCTGGAGCGCCTGCCGCACACCCTCTCGGGCGGCGAGCGCCAGCGCGTGGCCATCGCCCGCGCGCTGGCCGCCAGCCCCCGCCTGCTGCTGATGGACGAGCCGCTGGCCGCGCTGGACGCCGCGCGCAAGGCCGAGGTGCTGCCCTACCTGGAGCGCCTGCAGCACCAGCTGGACATTCCCGTGCTCTATGTGAGCCACGCCATCGACGAGGTGGCGCGCCTGGCCAGCCACCTGGTGCTGCTGCACCAGGGCCGCGTGCTGGCCCACGGCCCCACGGCCGAGCTGCTGGCGCGCGCTGACCTGCCGCTGGCCCATGCGGACAACGCGGGCGCGCTGGTGAGCGGCACGGTCAGCCACCACGACCCGCACGAGCATTTGCTCAGCGTGCGGCTGGCCGGCTGCACGCTGCGCCTGGTGAGCAGCCGCCAGCACGCCGTGGGCGAGGCGGTGCGCCTGCGCATCCCCGCGCGCGACGTGAGCCTGGCGCGCGTGCCGGCCGAGGGCAGCACCATCCTGAACATCCTGCCGGTGCGCATCACCCGGCTGGTGCCCGACGGCGCCGGGCAGGTGCTGGTGGCGCTGGACTGCGCGGGCAGCGCGCTGCTGGCGCGCATCACCGCGCATTCGTGCGCGGCGCTGGCCCTCGCGCCCGGGCAGACCCTGCACGCCCATGTCAAGGGGGTGGCGCTGGCGGACTGAAGGCATGCACAAATTCGCATGGAGTCATGCCGCGCCCTTAGAATGCCGCGCGTACCGCCCACCGCCCTGGCTTGACGGGCTGAACATCCTCAGCCCGCCGCCGGCCCCGCGGCCATCCGCCCCGGGGCTGCCCTAACGGAGACACCATGCAGGCACTACTGTCGCTCTCGCGAGCCATAGACAGACTCAATACTTTCATCGGCAAATACGCCATCTGGCTGATTTTTGGCGCCACCGTCATCAGCGCCGTCAATGCCGTCATCCGCAAGATCTTCAACTACAGCTCCAACGGCTTTCTGGAGGTGCAGTGGTACCTGTTTGCCTGGTCTTTCCTGATCGCCGCCGGCTACACCCTGCTCAAACGCGAGCACGTGCGCATCGACGTGCTCAACAGCCATTTCCCCAAGAAGGTGCAGCTGGCCATCGAGATGTTCGGCCTGGTGTTCTTCCTCACGCCGGTCTGCCTGATGGTGCTGTACTACGTCACGCCGCTGACCCTGCAGATGTATCAGAGCGGCGAGATGTCGAACAACCCCGGCGGCCTGATCCGCTGGCCGGTGTGGCTGGCCCTGCCCGTGGGCTTCACGCTGCTGCTGCTGCAGGGCTGGTCGGAACTGATCAAGTGCATCGCCTTCGCGCTGGGCAAGGGGCCTGACCCGACCATCAAGCCCAACGAGAAATCCGACGAAGAGGCGCTGATCGAGGCGCTGCGCCAGGAAACCGCCGCCAAGGCCGCCCAGCCGGCGCCGCCCCCGGCCCAGGCCGTCTGACCCGCCGGAGCACGCACCCATGGCATTCATTGCTTCCAACTTCGCCCCGATCATGTTCATCGGGCTGATCTGCTTTCTGATCCTCGGCTTCCCGGTGGCGTTTTCGCTCGGCGCGGCGGGCCTGGCCTTCGGCGCGCTCGGGGTCTACCTGGACATCTTCCCCACCGCCATCCTCTCGGTGCTGCCGCTGCGCCTGATCGGCATCATGGCCAACGAGACGCTGCTGGCCGTGCCCTTCTTCACGCTCATGGGCCTGATTCTTGAGCGCAGCGGCATGGCCGAGGACCTGCTGGACTCCGTCGGCCAGGTCTTCGGGCCGATGCGCGGCGGCCTGGCGCTGGCCGTGGTGCTGGTGGGCGCGATGCTGGCCGCCACCACCGGCGTGGTCGCGGCCTCGGTGATTTCCATGGGCCTGATCTCCATGCCCATCATGCTGCGCTACGGCTACAGCCGCAGCCTGGCCAGCGGGGTGATCGCGGCCTCAGGCACGCTGGCGCAGATCATCCCGCCATCGCTGGTGCTCATCGTGCTGGCCGACCAGATGGGCAAGAGCGTGGGCGACATGTACAAGGGCGCCTTCATCCCCGGTTTCACGATGATGGGCCTGTACATCCTGTGGGTGGTGGGCCTGGCCATCTTCAAGCCCAAGACGGTGCCGGCCCTGCCGCCCGAGGCGCGCACCTTCGTCGAACCCAGCGGCAGCCACGGCTACACCTCGCTGACCGTGCTGTTCGTCTTCTGCCTGGCCGTCGGCGTGTTGCTGGCGCATGAAATGACCGCCATCCACAGCTGGTGGCAAGGCGAAGTGGTCGAGTTCGTGCCCACCGACGAAAAGATCGTCGTGGCCATGTGCGGCGGCAGCTTCGTCGGCTGGCTGATCGCGGTGATCAACCGCGTCACGCGCATGGGCCTGCTGTCCAAGCTGGCCGAACGCGTCACCTTCGTGCTCATCCCGCCGCTGCTGCTCATCTTCCTGGTGCTGGGCACCATCTTCCTGGGCGTGGCCACGCCCACCGAAGGCGGCGCCATGGGCGCGATGGGCGCGCTCATCATGGCGACGATGCGCGGGCGCCTGTCCTGGAAGCTGCTGCGCCAGGCGCTGGACACCACCACCAAGCTCGCCTCCTTCGTGATGTTCATCCTGGTGGGCGCGACGATCTTCAGCATGGTGTTCCAGGCGGCCGACGGCCCGGTCTGGGTCGAGCACCTGCTGGCCAAGCTGCCCGGCGGGCAGCTCGGCTTCCTGATCTTCGTGAACATCATGGTGTTCTTCCTGGCCTTCTTCCTGGACTTCTTTGAACTGTCGTTCATCGTCGTGCCGGTGCTGGCCCCGATCGCCGACAAGATGGGCATAGACCTGATCTGGTTCGGCGTGCTGCTGGCGGTGAACATGCAGACCTCCTTCCTGCATCCGCCGTTCGGCTTCGCGCTGTTCTATCTGCGTTCGGTCGCGCCGGAAAAACCCTATGTGGACACGCACACCGGCAAGACCATGGAGCCCGTGACCACGATGCAGATCTACAAGGGCGCCATCCCCTTCCTGCTGCTGCAGCTGTCCATGGTGGCCCTGATGATCGCCTTCCCGGCGCTGGTCACCGGCGGTCTGGACAAGCCGGTGCAGGTGGACATGAACGCGGTGCAGCAGCAGATGCTGCAGGACCTGAACGAGACCGAACGCAGTTCGGACTTCAACAGCCTGCCCGGGCTGTTCGAGCAGGCCGCGCCGGCGCCCGGCGGCAATGCCGGCAGCAGCGCCGCGCCGGGCGATGCCGGCGGCCTGCCAGGGGCGACGCAGGACGGCGCCTTCGGCCCGGTGGGGGGCGAGCCGGAAGACCCGATGAAGGCCATCCAGGAATCCCTGGGCAAGTAGCACGCGGGCGCCGCCGAGGCGCCCGCCCCGCCGCCGTCCAGCGGCGGCAGGGCAAACAAAAAGAGACCGCAGCCTTCATGGCTGCGGTCTCTTTTTGCGGGTGCGCCCCCCGCGGGGCGCAGGCCGGGCTCAGATCTTGAGCGAAGCCATGTCCTGGGTGAACACCAGCTCCGAAATGCGGTTCCAGAGGATCTGGTCGCGCTGGAAGGTGCGGATGTCGTCGTAGATCTTCTTGAACTGCGGGTCCTTGGCGCTGTGCTCTTCGTAGACCTCCTGCGCCGCCTTGAAGCCCGCCTGCACGATCTCCTTGTTGAAGCGCTTGAGCTGGGTGCCGCTGGCCACCAGCTGCTTGAGCGCGATCGGGTTCAGGTACAGGTACTTGGAGGTGCCGTCGTTGTAGGCCACGTCCATGGCCGCATTGACCATGGCCTTGTATTCGGGCGAGAGCTTGGCGTAGGCCTTGTTGTTGATGAAGAACTCCAGGTCCGCGCCGCCTTCCCACCAGCCGCCGTAGTAGTAGTACTTGGCGACCTTGTTCCAGCCCATCTTGGCGTCGTCGTAGGGGCCGACGAACTCGGCCGCGTCGAGCGTGCCCTTTTCCAGCGCCTGGTAGACGTCGCCACCGGGCATGTTCTGCGACACCACGCCCAGCTTGGCCATGGATTCACCGAACACGCCGCCGCCCAGGCGCATCTTCAGGCCCTTGAAGTCCTCGGGCTTGTTCATCTCCTTGCGGTACCAGCCACCCATCTGGGTGCCGGTGTTGAGCGCGCTGCGTGCGTGGAAGTTGTACTTCTCGAACAAGGCGTCGAGCAGCTTGTGGCCGTTGCCGTGCAGCTTCCAGGCCTGGTTCTGCTGCGCGGTGAAACCGAAGGGAATGGCGCAGCTGAAGGCAAAGGACGGATCCTTGCCGGTGTAGTAGTAGGCAGCGGTCTCGCCCATTTCGATCGAATCGTCCGCCAGCGCATCGACGATGCCGAAAGCCGGGATCAGCTCGCCCGCGGCGTGCACCGAGACTTCGAACTTGCCACCCGACATGGCCTTGACGGTTTCGGAGAACTTCACGGCGCAGCCGTGCAGCGTCTCCAGCGCCTTCGGAAAGCTCGTGGCCAGACGCCAGCGCACAGTCTCCTGGGCGTGCACCGCGGGTGCGATGCCGGTGGCCAGCACGCCGGCAATGCCGGCATTCTTGATGAGGGAACGACGATCCATGGGCTTGACTCCTTGTTGAAAAAATGAATTGCCAAATACGGCCGAATGGACGTGCGCAGCCGCGCAGCACCTGCGCGGGCGGCGCTCCCGGGCCACTCAACGCGCCATGTTATCGCAAGTAACCAGGCACAAAAACAACATCCACACGATCAATGCTCGCCAACGGCCCGCAAGGCCGGTGCCGGCGCCACCAGCGCCGGGTAGCGCCGGCGGATGCTGCGCTCCATGCCGGCCGCGTCCAGCCCCAGCAGCGACAGCAGCCGGACCGGGTCGCCATGCTCGACGAAGGCGTCGGGCAGGCCCAGTTGCAGCAGCGGCAGCGCAATGCCCTCCTGCGCCAGCCATTCGGCCACGGCGCTGCCCGCGCCGCCCGTGACCACGCCCTCTTCCACCGTCACCAGCGCCTCGTGCGTGGCCGCCATGCGCGCCAGCAGCCCGGCGTCCAGCGGCTTGGCCCAGCGCATGTTGACCACCGTGGCGTCCAGGCGCTCGGCAGCCTTGAGCGCCGGGTACAGCAGCGTGCCGAACGCCAGAATGGCCACCTGCTGGCCCTGGCGGCGCAGTTCGCCCTTGCCGTAGGGCAGGCCGTCGAGCGCGGGCAGTGGCGCCACGCCCACCCCGGCGCCGCGCGGGTAGCGCACGGTGACCGGGTGGTCCTGCGCGAAGGCGCTGCTCAGCAGCTGGCGGCATTCGCGCTCGTCGGCCGGGCAGGCCACGGCCATGTTCGGGATGCAGCGCGCATAGGCGATGTCAAAGGCCCCGCAGTGCGTGGCGCCGTCGGCGCCGACGATGCCGGCGCGGTCGAGCGCGAAGACCACCGGGAGCTTTTGCAGCGCCACGTCATGGATCAGCTGGTCGTAGCCGCGCTGCAAAAAGGTGGAATAGATCGCAAGCACGGGTTTGAGCCCTTCGCAGGCCAGGCCGGCGGCGAAGGTCACCGCATGCTGCTCGGCGATGCCCACGTCGTGGTAGCGCTCGGGAAAGCGCCGCTCGAACTCGACGAGCCCCGAGCCCTCGCGCATCGCCGGCGTGATGGCGACGAGGCGCTCGTCCTTGCCCGCCATGTCGCACAGCCACTGGCCGAAGACCTGGGTGAAGGTCTGGCGCGCGGGCGCCTCGGGCTTGACCAGGCCAATCTGCGGGTCGAACTTGCCCGGGCCGTGGTAGGCCACGGGGTCCTGCTCGGCCAGTTTGTAGCCCTGGCCCTTCTTCGTGACCACGTGCAGGAACTGCGGGCCCTTCAGCCCCTTGAGGTTTTCCAGCGTCGGGATCAGCGAATCGAGGTCGTGTCCGTCGATCGGGCCGATGTAGTTGAAGCCGAAGTTCTCGAACAGCGTCGCCGGCACCACCATGCCCTTGGCCTGCTGCTCCAGGCGCTTGGCCAGCTCCAGCAGCGGCGGCACGCCGCGCAGCACGCTCTTGCCCACGTCGCGCGCCCTGGCGTAGAAGCGCCCGCTCATGAGCTGCGCCAGGTAGCGGTTGAGCGCGCCCACCGGCGGGCTGATGCTCATGTCGTTGTCGTTCAGGATGACGAGCAGATTGGCGTCGGCCACGCCGGCGTTGTTCAGCGCCTCGAAGGCCATGCCGGCGGTCATCGCGCCGTCGCCGATGACCGCAATCGCATGGCGCTCCTCGCCCTTTTGCCGCGCGGCCACCGCCATGCCCAGGGCCGCGGAGATGCTGGTGGACGAATGCGCCGTGCCGAAGGTGTCGTAGGGACTCTCCGAGCGCATCGGAAAGCCCGACAGGCCGCCGAGCTGGCGCAGCGTGCCCATGCGAGCGCGCCGGCCGGTGAGGACCTTGTGCGGATAGGACTGGTGGCCCACGTCCCAGACCAGCCGGTCTTCGGGCGTGTTGAACACCGCATGCAGCGCGATCGTGAGCTCGACCACGCCGAGGTTGGACGACAGATGCCCGCCGGTCTTCGCCACGCTTTCGAGCACGAAGGCGCGCAGCTCGTCGGCCAGTTGCTTGAGCTGCGCGCGCGTCAAGCTGCGCAGGTCGGCCGGGTCATTCACGTGTTCGAGCAAGGGGTATTCGGTAGTCGCCATATCCTGATTTGATAGCTGTCAGCGCTTGACTGGCAAGCGTTAAATCCCGATTTCGCTAAAAATTCTGCGGAGGGCCCGCTCAGTGCTGGCGCTCCACCACCATCTCCGCCAGCGCCACCAGGGCCTGGGTTTCGGCCAGGCCGCTGGTGCGCAGCACCTGGCGCGCTTCGTCCAGCAGCTGCCGTGCATGCGCGCGCGCGCCGGCCAGCCCCATGAGCGAGACGAAGGTGGGTTTGCCGCAGGCCGCGTCCTTGCCCGCCGTCTTGCCCAGCGTGGCCGAATCCTGGGTGCAGTCGAGCACGTCGTCCACCACCTGGAAGGCCAGCCCCAGAGCCGCACCATACTGCGCCAGCGCCTGGCGTGCACGCGCGTCCACCGCACCGCAGGCCGCGCCCATGAGCACGCTGGCCTGCAGCAGCGCCCCGGTCTTGAGCCGGTGCATCTCGCTGAGCTGCCCCTGACCGAGCGCCAGGCCGACGCTGGCCAGGTCTATCGCCTGGCCGCCAGCCATGCCATGGGCGCCGGCGGCGCGCGCCAGCAGGCGGCACAGCTCGGCCTGCATGGCCGGCGGCACGCCCTCGGGCGGGGTCAGCAACTCGAAGGCCAGGGCCTGCAGGGCATCGCCCGCCAGCAGCGCGCGCGCCTCGCCGAACTGCACGTGCGCCGTGGGCTTGCCGCGGCGCAGCACGTCGTTGTCCATGCAGGGCAGGTCGTCGTGCACCAGCGAATAGGCATGGATCAGCTCCACCGCGCAGGCCGCGCGCAGCGCCGCGTCGTGGTTGCCGCGCACCGCCATGCAGGCGGCAAGCACCAGCAGCGGGCGCAATCGCTTGCCGCCGCCCACGACCGCATAGCGCATGGCCTCGCCCAGGTCGGCCGGGGTGACGGCGGGCACCCAGTCCGAGAGTGCCTGCTCCACGCGCTGCTGCGCCTCGCGCACCCAGTCGGCGGCCACGAAGGCGTTGGCGCTGCCCGGCGTCACTCGGGAGTCCATGGCTTGAGCGCCCCGCCGTCGAGCAGCTTGATCTGCTCCTGCACCGCATCCAGCCGGTCGCGGCAGAACTGCAGCAACTGCGCGCCGCGCTGGTAGCCCGCCAGCATCTGTTCGAGTGGCAACTGCCCCGCTTCGATCCGCGCGACCAGAGCCTCGAGCTCCTGCAGCGCTGCCTCGTAGCTTTCGGGTTCGGCGGGGGGGGTCTTGGCAAGGGCCTTGGGCATGGGCAGATCCAACGCAAACGCGCCATCGGCTGGCGAACGGGACATTTTAGGGCGACGCTGGACAAGCCCCCGCGATGGCGCGCGCCGCCCCGGCGCACCGGGCCCCACCTTTATAATCAACGCTTTCGCCCAGACCGGCTTCGGCATGCCGTGCCCTTGCCGGTTTCGTTTTCTCGGGCCCGTGCATGCACGCGCCACCTCCCTGTGGGGGGGCTTCAGGTCACGACATCCATGTCTGATTTAAGTCTTCAACTGCAGCAGGCCGCAAGCCAACTCCCGGTTTCCAGCTATTTCGACGAGGCCCTGTGCCGGCGCGAGCGCGCGCTGCTCTTCGCCCCCGGACCGCGCTACGTCGGCCACAGCCTGAACGTGCCCGAACCGGGCGACTACTACGTGCTGGCGCAGGAAAAGGGCGGACGGGCGCTGGTGCGCAGCCGCGAGGGGCAGATCCAGCTCATCTCCAACTGCTGCCGCCACCGCCAGGCGCTGATGCTCAGCGGCCAGGGCAACCTGAACACCGAAGGCAAGGGCCACGCGGGCGGCAACATCGTCTGCCCCATCCACCGCTGGACCTATGACGGCGGCGGCAAGCTGCTGGGCGCGCCGCACTTCGCCAGCAACCCCGGGCTGAACCTGCAGCGCTGGCCGCTGCGCGAATGGAACGGCCTGCTGTTCGAGGACAACGGGCGCGACATCGCCGCCGACCTGGCCAGCATGGGCGTGGCCCGCGACCTGTCCTTCGAGGGCTACGTGTTCGATCGCGCCGAGGTGCACGAGTGCAACTACAACTGGAAGACCTTCATCGAGATCTACCTGGAGGACTACCACGTCGGCCCCTTCCACCCGGGCCTGGGAAACTTCGTCACCGTCGATGACCTGCACTGGCAGTTCGAGCGCGAATACTCGGTGCAGACGGTGGGCGTGGCGCCTACCTTCGGCAAGCCCGGCACCGACGCCTACAAGCTCTGGCACGAGGTGCTGCTGCGCTACCGCGGCGGCGAGCGGCCCGATCGCGGCGCGATCTGGCTCACCTACTACCCGCACATCATGGTGGAGTGGTATCCGCACGTGCTCACCGTCTCCACCGTGCACCCGATGGGGCCGCAGAAGACGCTGAACTTGGTGGAGTTCTACTACCCCGAGGAAATTGCCGCCTTCGAGCGCGAGTTCATCGAGGCGCAGCAGGCGGCCTACATGGAAACCGCCATCGAGGACGACGAGATCGGCGAGCGCGAGGACCAGGGCCGGCGCGCGCTGCTGGAGCGCGGCGTGAACGAGGTCGGCCCCTACCAGAGTCCGCTGGAAGACGGCATGCAGCACTTTCACGAGTGGTACCGCGCCAGGATGGGCGAGGCGTTGCAAAACCCCTGAAACCATAGCTGTCAGCGCTTGCCAGACAAGCGTTTGAGCCACATTTCATTCAAAACCCCATGCAAGCGCTGTGGATGGTTCTGGCGGCCTTCTTCTTCGCCAGCATGGGGGTGTGCGTGAAGTTCGCCGCACCCTCGTTCACGGCCTTCGAGATGGTGTTCTGGCGCGGCCTGATCAGCATGGCCATGCTCTGGTGGCTGGCGCGGCGCCAGGGCATTTCACTCAAGACACGCTACCCCGGCATGCACGCCTGGCGCAGCTTCATCGGCGTGACCGCGCTGGCCGCGTCGTTCTACGCCATCATCTGGCTGCCTCTGCCCACCGCGATGACCTTCGGCTACATGAGCAGCGTCTGGATTGCCGCCTTCATCGTCGGGGCAGGGATGCTGGTGTGGCGCCCGTCCGGCGCGCAGCCGCGACCGCCGGTGCCGCTGTCGCTCGTGGCCTGCGTGCTGCTGGGCTTCGTCGGCGTGGTGATGATGCTCAGGCCCACGGTGGACGGCAACCAGGGCTTTGCCGCCGTCGTCGGGCTGCTGGGCGGCATGTGCGCGGCGCTCGCCTACATGCAGGTGGTGGCGCTGTCGCGCCTGGGCGAGCCGGAGACGCGCACCGTCTTCTACTTCGCGCTGGGCTGCAGCGTCGCCGGCCTGGGCGCGATGGCGTTCACCGGCGTTTCGCCCTTCCCCGGCTGGCCCGCGCTGTGGCTCGTGCCGCTGGGCCTGTTCGCGGCCGGCGGGCAGTTGTGCATGACCATGGCGTTCTCGCGCGCATCCAGCTCGCGCGGCACGCTGCTGGTGGCCAACCTGCAATACTCGGGCCTGATCTTCGCCAGCCTCTACAGCATGCTGGTGTTCGGTGAATACCTGCCGCTCATCGCCTGGCTGGGCATGGCGCTGATCGTGCTGAGCGCGATCGCCGCAGGCCTGCTGCGCTCGCGCGCCGCCGCCACCTCGAGACAAACATGAGCCATACCCATCTAATTTCCGCCCCCGAACTGCAGCGCCTGATGCAAGCGGGCGCCCCGCTGATGGTCTTCGACTGCAGCTTCGACCTGGCCGACCCCGAACGCGGCATCGCCGACTACCACGCGGCGCACATTCCGGGCGCCATCTATGCCCACCTGGACCGCGACCTGAGCGCCGCCGGCGGCCCGGGCGCGAGCGGCGGGCGCCACCCGCTGCCCACCCGCGAGCGCTTTGCCGCGTGGCTGGCCAGCGTCGGCTTTTCCCACGGCATGCAGGCCGTCGTCTACGACCGCAACGGCGCCATGCCCGGCATGCGCCTGTGGTGGCTGTTCAAGTGGCTGGGGCACGATGCGGCAGCGGTGCTCGACGGCGGCCTCGCCGCCTGGCTTGCGGCGGGCGGCGCCACGGCCGCGCAAGAGGAGACGCCGCGCACGCCGGGGGACTTCAGCGCGCGGGCGCCGCTGCGCCCGCTCGTCGATACCGCCCGCGTGCTCGCGCAGCTGGGGCAGCCGGGGCAAACCCTCATCGATGCGCGCGCGGGCGAGCGCTACCGCGGCGAGGTGGAGCCGCTGGACCCGGTGGCGGGGCACATCCCCGGTGCGCTCAACCGCCCATGGATGGACAACCTCGCAGCCGATGGCCGCTTCAAGAGCGCGGCCGAGCTGCGCGCCGAATTCGACGCCGTACTGCAGGGGCGCGACGCCGCCAGCGTCGTGCACCAGTGCGGCAGCGGCGTGAGCGCCATCCACAACCTGCTGGCGATGGAGCTGGCCGGATACGCTCCTGCCGCGCTCTACGCGGGCAGCTGGAGCGAGTGGTGCGCCGACCGCACGCGGCCCGTGGCCAAGGGCTGAAAGATCACTCGCCTTCTTCTTCCGGCGCATCGTCCGGCAGCCGGTGGTGCCAGTAGCGCCGAGCGCGTTCGCGCTCGCAGTGCAGCTCGCCGTCCGCGGACGACCAGCGCGCCGCGCCGCAGCGCGGGCTGGCCACCAGCGTGATGCCGCGCTCGCGGTAGCGCTGCACCACCTGCGCCGCCGGATGGCCGAAGCGGTTGCGGTAGCCCGCCTGCACCAGTGCGAGAGCGGGCTGCACCGCGTCGAGAAAGGCCGCGCTCGACGAGGTCTTGCTGCCGTGGTGTGGCACCAGCAGCAGGTCGGCGGCGAGCGGCGCTGCGGCATGCACCAGAGCGAGCTCCTGCGCGCGCTCGATGTCGCCCGCAAGCACAGCGCTGGCGCCGCCCTGGGCCTCGATGCGCAGCACGCAGCTGCGCGCGTTGGTGCTTGATTTGCCCCGCGCCGGAGTTTCATCACCGGCCGGCGGATGCAGCATGACAAAGCGCACGCCATCCCGGCGCCATTGCTGCCCGGCGGCGCAGGGCGCTATCGCGCGCAAGGCCTGCAGCGGATGGTCCGCGGGAATCGAGCCCAGCACCTGAGCGCGCGGCAGATGGGCCAGCACCGGCGCCGCGCCGCCCACGTGGTCGCTGTCCGAATGGCTCAGCAGCACGCGGTCCGGCCGCTCACCAAGCGCCTGCAGCAGCGGCACCAGCACGCGCTGGCCCGCGTCGCTGAGCGCGCCATAACGCGGACCGGCGTCGTACAGCAGGCTGTGGCCGGCGGTGCGCACCAGCACCGCCTGGCCCTGGCCCACGTCCACCGCCAGCACCTCGAACTGCCCCGGCGCGGGCCGCAAGGGCTGCCACCAGAAGGCCGGCAACATCAGCGGCAGCCCGAGCAGGCGCAGCGGCCAGGGCAGGCGCAGCACCAGCACGATGGCGCCAAGCACCGCCGCCGCGCCTGCCCACAAAGGTGCCTGCGCCAGCGTGAGCTGCGCCAGCGGCCAGCCGGCCAGCCAGGTCAGCCACAGCGAGAGCAGTTGCACGCACCATGCAGCCAGCTGCCACGCAGGCGCGAGAACCACGCCCAGCATGGCCAGCGGCGTGACCACCACCGTGACCCACGGGATCGCCAGCAGATTGGCCACCAGCGCCACCACGGAGACCTGGCCAAACAGCGCCAGCGTGAGAGGCGCCAGCGCCACCGTCACCACCGCCTGCTCCCGCAACATCAAGGAAAATCGTGCTCTGGCGCTTGTCCTGCATGCGTCCACCGCTCTCATGTCGGTAGCAAACAGCACCCCCACCGCGACGAAGCTCAACCAGAACCCGGGCTGCAACATTGCCCACGGGTCAAAGGCCAGCACCACCGCGCACGCCAGCAGCCAGACCTGCGGCCAGGGCCATTCGCGCCCCGACAGGCGCAGCAGCGCGACGCTGGCAAGCATCAGGAGCGTGCGCTCGGCCGGCACGCCCCAGCCGCTGAAGAGCGCGTAGGCCCCAGCCAGCCCCACGCCGCCCAGCAGCGCCGCCGAAGGCGCGGGATAGCGCAGGCACAGCCAAGCCGAACGGCGCCACAGCATGCCCACCAGCAGTCCCGCCAGCCAGGCGAACATCGTGATGTGCAAACCCGAGATGCTCATGAGGTGCGCCACGCCGGTGACGCGAAACAGGTCCCAGTCGCTGCGCTCGATCGCGCGCTGGTCACCCGTCACCAGCGCCGCCACCACGCCGGCCGCGCGCAGCCGCGCCGGGTCTTGCACGCCCTGCGTCAGATACCCGGTGATGCGATCGCGCACGCGCTGGCGCAGTTGCTCGACGGGGAACTGCCAGGTAGCGGCCAGGCGCTCGGGCGCGCCCAGGCGGGCGTCCAGCCGCTCGCTCGTGCGTACGTAGCCGCTGGCCTGCACGCCCTGCTGCCACATCCACAGCTCGACGTCGAAGCCGTGCGGGTTGAGCGTGCCGTGCGGCGCCTTCAGGCGCGCAAAGAGCCGCCAGCGCTCACCCGCGTGCAGCGCGGGCACGGGGCGCGCGTCGCGCCCATGGTTGCTGGCATACCAGGTGAGCTCGATCAGCGCCGGCAGGGCCACGGGCTGCCCCTCGCGCTCGCCCGATTCCAGCGCCAGACGAAAGCGCACGTCGCCGCTGTCCGTGCGCTGCGGCATCGCGGCAACCACGCCGGTCAGGCGCAGATCCACGCCCTCCAGCTCATCGGCCAGTGCCTGCGCGGAAAACGCCACCGAGCGCGCCCCGCAGACACCAAAGGCCAGCAGCGCCCCGACCAGCCAGGCCAGCGCCGTCCAGCGCGGCCCCATCCGGCCGGCGCGCAGGCTCCAGAGCCAGCCCGCCAGGGCAAGCGTCCACAGACCCGCATACCAGGCCATCGGCCAGAGCGCAGGCTGCTGCAGCTGCAGCGCCGTGCCAAGCAGCCCCCCGCCGAGCAGCGCCGGCAGATGCCAGGACCGCCGCGCCGCAGGCCCGGCGGTGGCTGGACGGTCGGGACTGGCGTGGGCGTCGGGCATGGAGGCGCCATGCTACTGTGCAACACTTGCCCTTTTGCTCCGAGGAAAACAAGGATGAGCGTCTACGACAAACTCAAGGCCCTGAACATCACCCTGCCGGCCGTGGCCGTGCCCGCAGCCGCCTATGTGCCCTTCGTGCAGAGCGGCAAGCTGGTCTTCCTGAGCGGACATCTCGCGCGCAAGGACGGCAAACCCTGGGTCGGCCAGCTCGGCAAGGACATGGGCACCGAGGAAGGCAAGGCGGCCGCACGCGGCATCGCCATCGAACTGATGGCCACCTTGCAGGCCGCCTGCGGCGGCGACCTGGGCCGCGTCAAGCGCATCGTCAAGGTGATGAGCCTGGTCAACTCCAGCAGCGACTTCACCGAGCAGCACCTGGTGACCAACGGCGCGAGCGAACTGCTGGGCGAAGTCTTTGGCGACGCCGGCAAGCACGCGCGCAGCGCCTTTGGCGTGGCCCAGATACCGCTGGGCGCCTGCGTGGAAATCGAGCTGATCGCCGAGCTCGCCTGAGCGCCCCGCCGGGCGCGCCCGCGCCTAGAAGGTGAGCACCTTGTCGGCCTGCACCACCCATTCGGACAGGTCGGACAGGGTGGCGATGCGCACACCTTCGATGTGCGCCAGATCGACCAGACCGCGCGCCTGGGCGCAGGTGCGGCACAGGTGCACGCTGGCGTTGGCGGCGCCGGCCAGCTCGCTCACCAGCGCCTCTATCATGTTGCCGGCGTTGTCCTGCTGGTGCGGCAGGGCGGCCACCGTGGCATCGGACATCAACAGCAGGCGCAGATCCACCACCTCGGCGCGCGCGGCCAGGGCCCCGGCCACGCGCAGGCCCGAGAGGCAGGCTTCATTGCCGTGGGGCGCGGAGTTGATGATGACGACGATCTTCTGTTCGCTCACGGTCCGTTTCCTTCATGGGATGCAGGGGCGCACATGGTAGGACGCGGGCCGCCTTCCTGTCCTGAACGGGGCTTTGCCGCGGGCCGCGGCTCAGAAACTCTCCCACTCGCCCTCTTCGTGATCGGGCGCCTTGGCGGGCGCGGGCGCCGGCACGGGCGCGGGCGCGGCGATCTTGCGCTGCGCCGGCAGCGGGCGGCCCTGGGCTGGCGCCGCGGCTAGTTTGCGCGCGGCGGGAGCGGCGGCGCGCACGGGCGCCGCAATCGTTTTCGCCGCCCCGGATTGCGGCGGCGCCGCAGGCGCGGGGCGCGCTGGCCCGTCGTTCACCCTGAACACCGCCACCACCTGCATCAGATGCTGGGCCTGCTCGTTGAGGCTTTGCGCCGCTGCCGCGCTCTCCTCCACCAGCGCGGCGTTCTGCTGCGTCATCTGGTCGAGCTGGCCCACCGCCTGGTTGACCTCGGAGACGCCGGCGCTCTGCTGCGCCGAGGCGGCGGTGATCTCGCCCATCATCTCGGTCACGCGCTGCACCGCCTGCACCACTTCCTGCATGGTTTCGCCCGCACCTTGCACCCGGCGCGAGCCATCCTCCACGCGCTCCACCGACGAGCCGATCAGCTCCTTGATTTCCTTGGCCGCCTGGGCCGAACGCCCGGCCAGCGCGCGCACCTCGCTGGCCACCACGGCAAAGCCGCGCCCCTGCTCGCCCGCACGTGCCGCCTCCACCGCGGCGTTGAGCGCGAGGATGTTGGTCTGGAAGGCGATGGAGTCGATCACGCCGATGATGTCGGCAATCTTGCGACTGCTGCTCTGGATTTCACCCATGGTGGAAATCACCTCGGAGACGACCGAGCCGCCACGCTCTGCCACCGAGCTGGCGCTGCCCGCCATCTGGCTGGCCTGACGCGCGGTGGCGTCGCTTTGCGCGATGGTGCTGGTGAACTCCTCCATCGCCGCCGCAGTCTGCTCCAGGCTGCTGGAGGCGGCCTCGGTGCGCGCCGACAGGTCCTGGTTGCCGCTGGCGATCTGCGAGCTGGCCACCGCGATGCTGTCCGCGCTCTGGCGCACGTCATGCACCATGCGCGCCAGGGAGGCGCGCATGCTCTCCAGCGACTGCAGCAGCTGGCCGAATTCGTCGCTGCGCAGGTTGGCACCATCGCGTGCGCTCAGGTCGCCCGTGGCGATGCGCGCCGCCATGCCGTTGGCCTGGGCCAGGGGCGCGCGAATGTTGCGGATGAGAAAATAGGCGCCCACCACGATCGCCAGCAGCAAGACGGCCACCACCACGGCCGCCATCCTGACGGTATCCATGCTGGTCCGGGCGGCCTGGTCACGGGCTTGCTGCACCGCCACCTGCTGCAGCTGGACGAATTCGGCCAGCGTCTTGAGGTAGGCATCCGATGCCGGCACGTAGTTTTGCAGCACCTGGGTGGCGACGTCCGCATCCCCTGCCGCCTTGAGCTGGTTGACCCGCTCGCGCGCAGCCAGCATCGCCTTGCGGGCTTCGGCCACGCGCTCCATCGCCGCGCGGTCGGCGGTCGAGAGGTTCAGCGCCAGAAGGCGCTTTTGCATCTCGGATATCTCGGCCGAAGTGGCGGCCATGGCCTCCTTGAAGGCGCTGGCCACGGCCGGCTCGCTGCTCAGGGCCAGCGCCAGCGTACGCGCGGCATTGGTTTCGGTCAGCCCCATCCAGCGCGTGGCGGTGCTCACGCGCTGCA
Organism: Comamonas flocculans; assembly: GCF_007954405.1. Taxonomy (NCBI): domain Bacteria; kingdom Pseudomonadati; phylum Pseudomonadota; class Betaproteobacteria; order Burkholderiales; family Comamonadaceae; genus Comamonas; species Comamonas flocculans. The sequence continues at coordinate 545,340 of NZ_CP042344.1, forward strand.
TCATCTCCCCATTGAGGGCGCTGGAGGCCGCCGAAGCCTGGCCCGAACGCCAGCCGGCCCCCACGACCACGGCGCTGAAGCCCAGCACGATCACGGCCACCGCCAGCCAGAGCTTGGCAGCCAGACTCAATCCCTTCATTGCATACCCCCTTGTCGCCATTTTTCGTTCGCGCCATTACAGCGCGCTCGCGCCGCCCTTGTCCATATCGAGCCGAATGCGGCTGGGCAACGGAGGACTCCCGGACTATAATGCCCGGCTTTGCCGCGAAGGGCGCTCTTCTTGATCGGGGGAGCCATGGCGCGGCACCGGGCCACCGCCACCCGGAATTGTCTGGCGAGGTGAGATGGCAGGCGCGCCTTCAGTGCAAGGATCCGCCGCCCGCCATCGTTGAAAAGAACGGAGTGTCCGCATGGCACGCGTATGTGAAGTCACGGGCAAGAAGCCCCAGGTGGGACACAAGGTCTCCCACTCCAACATCAAGACCAAGCGCCGTTTTCTGCCCAATCTGCAGTACAAGCGCTTCTGGGTGGAAAGCGAAAACCGCTGGGTGCGCCTGCGCGTGTCCAGCGCCGCGCTGCGCCTGATCGACAAGAACGGCATCGACGCCGTGCTCGCGGACATGCGCGCACGCGGCCAGGCCTGATTCACTGAAAGGAAAGACCATGGCTGCCAAAGGCGGACGCGAAAAGATCAAGCTGGAATCCACGGCCGGCACCGGCCACTTCTACACCACCACCAAGAACAAGAAGACGATGCCCGAGAAGATGTCGATCATGAAGTTCGACCCCAAGGCGCGCAAGCACGTCGAATACAAGGAAACCAAGCTCAAGTAAGCCTGGTTTTCCCTCGGCACCCACCGCCACCGCCCTTGCGGGCCTGGCGGTTTTTTCTTGTCTGCGGCAAATTCCAAACACTGCAGCGGCACTTGGAGCGTGGCGCAGGCCGCTTTCCTGTACATCGGGGAAACGTTCAACGATGATAGGATGACTTTCGGCATCTCCCCATCGCAGCAAAGACAGAAATGGCCACCGCCGGTACCGCACCAAAGGAAGCAGCAGCCGTGGCATTGCCCAGCCTGGCGCGCGCGCTCATGTCGGCAGGCAAGCTGGCGCAGAACAGCGCCGAAGACATCTCGCGCAAGGCACAGGCAAGCCGCAACAGCTTCATTGCGGAGCTGCTCGCAGCCAAGTCCCTGAGCGCCGGCGAGCTGGCGCAGACGCTGTCCAACACCTTTGGTGCGCCCCTGCTGGACGTGGATGCGCTGGACGCCGCCCACCTGCCCCGGGACCTGCTCGACACCAAGCTGTGCCAGGCCTACAAGGTCGTGGCCCTGGCCAAGCGCAGCAACCGGCTGATCGCGCTCACCGCCGACCCGACCAACCAGGAGGCGGCAGAGAAGATCAAGTTCACCACCCAGCTCGGCGTGGACTGGGTGGTGGGCGAATACGACAAGCTGCTGCGGCTGGTCGAGGCGACGACCAAGAGCGTCTCCGAGAGCCTGGACAGCATCACCGGCGGCGACTTCGAGTTCGACGACGCCCCGGTCGAGGAAGAAACCGAAGGCCCGGACACCGCGGGCGCCGACGTCGAGGACGCGCCGGTCGTGCGCTTCCTGCACAAGATGCTGCTGGACGCGTTCAACATGCGCGCCTCCGACCTGCACTTCGAGCCCTACGAGCACAACTACCGGGTGCGTTTTCGCGTCGACGGCGAGTTGCAGGAGATCACCTCCCCGCCGGTGGCCATCAAGGACAAGCTCGCGTCGCGCATCAAGGTGATCTCGCGCCTCGATATCTCGGAAAAGCGCGTGCCCCAGGACGGGCGCATGAAGCTCAAGGTCGGGCCGGACCGCGTCATCGACTTTCGCGTCAGCACGCTGCCGACGCTGTTCGGCGAAAAGATCGTCATCCGCATCCTGGACCCGAGCAGCGCGCGCATGGGCATCGACGCGCTGGGCTACGAGCCCGAGGAGAAGGAGCGGCTGCTGGCCGCGATCAACCGCCCCTACGGCATGATCCTGGTGACCGGCCCCACGGGCTCGGGCAAGACGGTCTCGCTCTACACCTGCCTGAATCTGCTGAACAAGCCGGGCGTGAACATCTCCACCGCCGAAGACCCCTCGGAAATCAACATGCCGGGCGTCAACCAGGTCAACGTCAACGAAAAGGCGGGGCTGACCTTCGCGGTGGCACTCAAGGCCTTCCTGCGCCAGGACCCGGACATCATCATGGTGGGCGAAATCCGCGACCTGGAAACCGCCGACATCGCCATCAAGGCCGCGCAGACCGGCCACCTGGTGCTCTCGACGCTGCACACCAACGACGCGCCGACCACGCTCACGCGCATGCGCAACATGGGCATCGCGCCGTTCAACATCGCCTCCAGCGTGATCCTGATCACCGCCCAGCGCCTGGCGCGGCGCCTGTGCCCGCAGTGCAAGCAGCCGGCCGACATCCCGCATGAAAGCCTGGTCGAGGCAGGCTACCGGGAAGAAGACATCGACGGCAGCTGGGTCACCTACAAGCCCGTGGGCTGCGCCGCCTGCAACAACGGCTACAAGGGGCGGGTCGGCATCTATGAAGTGATGCCGATCTCCGAGGAGCTGCAGCGCATCATCCTGGCCGACGGCAGCGCGCTGGAGATTGCCGCCCAGGCACGCGCCGAAGGCGTGCGCTCGCTGCGCCAATCGGGCCTGCACAAGGCCAGGATGGGCTTCACCTCGCTCGAAGAGGTGCTGGCAGTCACCAACGAATAAATACCAGTATCGGGAGAGCGCGAACCATGGCAACCGCTGCGGCCAAAGGCATCAAGGACTTCGTATTCGAATGGGAGGGCAAGGACCGCAACGGAAAGATCGTGCGCGGCGAGCTGCGTGCCGGTGGCGAGAACCAGGTCCAGGCCAGCCTGCGCCGCCAGGGGGTCATGCCCACCAAGATCAAGAAGCGGCGCATGCGCTCGGGCAAGAAGATCAAGCCCAAGGACATCGCCCTGTTCACGCGCCAGATGGCCACCATGATGAAGGCCGGCGTGCCGCTGCTGCAGGCCTTCGACATCGTCGGGCGCGGCAACACCAATCCGAGCGTGACCAAGCTGCTCAACGACATCCGCAACGACGTCGAAACCGGCACCTCGCTGAACGCGGCTTTTCGCAAGTACCCGATGTATTTCGACAGCCTGTACTGCAACCTGGTGGAGGCCGGCGAGGCTGCCGGCATCCTGGAGGCGCTGCTCGACCGGCTGGCCACCTACATGGAAAAGACCGAGGCCATCAAGAGCAAGATCAAGTCGGCGCTGATGTACCCGATCTCGGTGATCATCGTCGCCTTCGTCGTGGTCACGGTGATCATGATCTTCGTCATCCCTGCCTTCAAGGAGGTGTTCACCTCCTTCGGCGCCGACCTGCCCGCGCCCACGCTCATCGTGATGGGCATGAGCGAATTCTTCGTGCAGTACTGGTGGCTGATCTTCGGCGTGCTGGGCGGGGGCTTCTACTTCTTCATGCAGGCCTGGCGGCGCAGCGAGAAGATGCAGATGGCGATGGACCGCTTCCTGCTCAAGATCCCGATCTTCGGCGACCTGATCAACAAGTCGGCGGTGGCGCGCTGGACGCGCACGCTCTCGACCATGTTCGCCGCCGGCGTGCCGCTGGTGGAAGCGCTCGATTCGGTCGGCGGCGCCGCAGGCAACGCGGTCTATGCGGTGGCCACCGACAAGATCCAGCAGGAAGTCTCCACCGGCACCAGCCTCACCGCCGCCATGACCAATGCCAACGTCTTCCCTTCCATGGTGCTGCAGATGTGCGCCATCGGTGAGGAATCGGGCTCGATCGACCACATGCTGGGCAAGGCGGCGGATTTCTACGAGGACGAGGTCGACGAAATGGTCAAGGGCCTGTCCAGCCTGCTCGAGCCCATCATCATCGTCTTCCTGGGCACCATCATCGGCGGCATCGTGGTGTCCATGTACCTGCCCATCTTCAAGCTCGGCCAGGTGGTCTGAGGCATGACGGCGTCGGTCTGGACGGACGCCGCGCTGCTCGGCGTCCTGGGGCTGCTGATCGGCAGCTTTCTGAACGTGGTGATCCACCGCCTGCCGCGCATGATGCACCACCAGTGGGCGCAGGAGTGCGCGGCCTGGGCCGCGGAGCAGAACGGCGGCGGCTCCGGCCCGGAGTCCGCACCAACGGGCGAACCCGCTCCCTACAACCTGCTGGTGCCGCGCTCGCAGTGTCCGCATTGCGCGCACCCGATACGCTGGTTCGAGAATATTCCCGTCTTCAGCTATCTGGCGCTGCGCGGGCGCTGCGCGGGCTGCGGCAAGGCCATCGGCCTGCGCTATCCGGCGGTGGAGCTCGCCACCGGGCTGCTGTTCTTCTTCTGCGGGCTGCACTGGGGCCTGGGCCCGGCGGGCCTGGCATGGAGCGCCTTCTCGGCCGCGCTGGTGGCCGCTGCCTGCATAGACTGGGACACCACGCTGCTGCCCGACGACATCACGCTGCCGCTGCTCTGGGGCGGGCTGCTCGCGAGCCTGCTGCACTACAGCGGCGTCACGCTCACCGACGCGGTGCTGGGCGCCATGGGTGGCTACCTGTCGCTGTGGAGCGTCTACTGGGGCTTCAAGCTTGCCACCGGCAAGGAAGGCATGGGCTACGGCGACTTCAAGCTGTTTGCCGCGCTGGGCGCATGGTTCGGCTGGCAGGCGCTGGTGCCGATCATCCTGCTGGCCTCGGTCGTCGGTGCGGTCGTGGGCGTGGTGCTCAAGCTCAGGGGCGGGCTGCACGAGGGCAAGTACGTGCCCTTCGGCCCGTTTCTGGCCGGTGGCGGTTTCGTGGCCCTGTTGTGGGGCCCGCAGCAGGTCATGCACGCTCTGCTCGGCGTGCTGGGCCTGGCGGCCTGAGCGGGCATGGCGGCGCGGCGCAGTTTTCGCCTGGGCATCACCGGCGGCATAGGCAGCGGAAAAAGCACCTTCAGCGCCATGCTGGCCGAGCGCGGCGCGGCGCTGGTGGACGCCGACGCGCTCTCGCGCTCGGTCACGGCCGCAGGCGGCGCGGCCATCGCGGCAGTCGCCGCGCAATTCGGCCCCACCTTCATCACTTCCGACGGCGCCATGGACCGCGAACGCATGCGCCAGCTGGCGTTCGAGGACGCGCACGCGCGCGAGCGCCTGCAGGCCATCGTCCACCCATTGGTCGGCGCGGCCATCGCGCAGGCCTGCCGCCAGGCGGAGCAGGACGGACTGCGCCTGATCGTGCTGGACATCCCGCTGCTGACCGAATCGGGCCACTGGCCGGCGCGACTCGACGGCGTCGCGGTGGTCGACTGCCCGCCCGCCATGCAGATCGAGCGCGTGCGCAGGCGCAGCGGCCTGCAGGAGGAAGCCGTTCACGCCATCATGGCCACCCAGAGCCCGCGCCCGCAACGCCTGGCCGCGGCCGACTGGGTGGTGTTCAACGGCGCGGGCACGACGCTCGCCGATCTGCGTACAAAGGCACACCAGATTGCACGGTCGTTCGGGCTATGATGCAGCGCGCATTTTGAAAAGTTCGCAGCGTGATCCTGTACGAATATCCCTTCAACGAACGTCTGAGAACCTATCTGCGGCTGGAGCACCTGCTGAGGCGTCTGGCCGAGTTGATCCCACGCAGCCACCCGCTGGACCACCATTACGCGCTGGCGACCATCTTCGAAGTCATGGACGTGGCGGCGCGCGCCGACCTCAAGACCGACCTGCTCAAGGACCTGGACAAGCAGCGCGCGGTGTTTGAAGGCTACCGCGGCATTCCCTCGATTGCCGAGGACGCGCTGGAATCCGTGCTCGGCCAGTTGCAGCATTGCTTTGCCATGCTCAACGGCCAGAGCGGCAAGGCCGGCCAGGCGCTGCTCGACAGCGACTGGCTCGCCAGCGTGCGCACCCGCATGGGCATACCCGGCGGCACCTGCAGCTTTGATCTGCCCGCCTACCACGCCTGGCAGCACCAGAGCGCCGAGCGGCGCCAGCACGACCTGCAGATCTGGGCCGGTACGCTCGCGCCGCTGGCCGATTCGGTCTATCTGCTGCTGCACCTGCTGCGCGACTCCGGCACCGCGCAGAAGGTGGCGGCCGAGCGCGGCCAGTTCCAGCAGAACCTGCCGGCCGGACGCACCTTCCAGCTGCTGCGCCTGCGCATGGACCCCTCGCTGCGGCTGATTCCCGAGATCAGCGGCAACCGGCTGATCGTTTCGGTGCGCTTGCTGCAGCACGACGGCGATGGCAAACTGGTGACTTCCACCCAGGACACGGCGTTCGAGCTGACCCTTTGCGCCTGATGCGGCCTTGCATTCAAGCGCAGGACGAGGGCCCCGGCCACCCATGGCGCTGCAGCACGGCAGGGCCAATCAAGGCAGCGGTGCGTTGGCGGGCAAAGCCGCATGCAGCCGCGCGCTGCAGCGACGGCTGCTGGGCGTCCCGGGTCCACGCACATGCCCCGCACAAGGAAGCACGCCATGTCAGATGCCTATCTCGTCGGCCACGTCAGCGTCAAGGACGCACAAAAGTGGGCCGAATACCGCAGCAAGGTGCCCGCCACGCTCGCACCCTGGGGCGCCGAGCTGCTGTTTCGCGGTGAACGCGCAGCCACCTATTCGGGCGCGCTGGCGCACCCCGAGATCGTCGTGATCCGCTTTCCGGACACCGACGCGATAGAGCGCTGGTTCCACTCCGACGCCTACCAGGCGCTGCTGCCCGTGCGCGAGCAGGCGGCCGAAGTGCTGCTGCTGTCCTACCGCAGCTGAGGGGCGTGAATCCGGCGCGGTTCGCGCCGCCCGGCAGCAAGCTGCGCCGCAGACGGCGCGCTTCGTCGCATGGCGCTGGAAGCCCCACCGCCGCCCATGCACAGTGCGTTCCCTGTCCACCACTTTCCACGGGAACCCACGCATGCTGCTCACCCAACTGCTCTCTCAGCACCCCGAAGCCATCACCGACATCGTGCGCGGCACGCCCGCCTGGGTCGGGGCGCTGCTGGCCGGCCTGCTCTGGCTCGGTTTTTCCGCCACGCGCGAACGCGAAGTTGCCATCCCGCGTCTGGTCCTGCTGCCCCTTGCCATGACGGGCCTGGCCCTGTGGGGCGTGCAATCGGCCTTCGGCGCGAGCGGCCATCTGGCCGCGCTGCTCGGCCTGTGGGCGGTCTGCGCGGCCCTCGTGCTGCTGGCCGCCAGCCGGCTCGCGCCGCCCGCGGGCACGCGCTGGAATCCCGAGACACGCAGCTTCACCCTGCCCGGCAACTGGGTCAGCATGGTGCTGATCCTGGTCGTCTTCCTGATGAAGTACGGCATAGGCGTGCAGCTGGCGATGGAGCCGCCGCTCGCGCAGCACCTGGGTTTCGCGCTGACCGTGGTCGCGCTCTATGGTCTGCTGACGGGTTTCTTCTCGGCCCGGGCGCTGAGCGTGCTGCGGCTGGCCCGCGGCGGGGCCGCGGCCCTGGCCGCCCCGCAGTGCTGAACGGAGCCCGGCCATGAGGCAAACCGCCACCGAAGACGGGCGCATCGAGCGCCTGGCACGCCGGCGCGCCGGGGCCAAGCTGGGTTGGCTGATTCACGCACTGGTCTATGTCTGTGTCAACGCCGCCCTGGCGCTGCTCACCTGGCACACCAAGCAGTCCTGGGCGCTGTATCCGCTGGCCGGCTGGGGCCTGGGGCTGGCGATCCACGGCCTGGCGGTCTGGCTGGGCAGCGGCACCGGGCTGCACGAGCGCCTGCTGCAGGCCGAACGCGATAAGCTTGCGCGCACCCCGCGCATCTGAGCCGCCATGATCACCGTCCACCACCTGAACGCCTCGCGCTCGCTGCGCATCCTGTGGCTGTTGGAAGAACTGGGGCAGCCCTACGAGATCGTGCGCTACCAGCGCGACCCCAAAACCCTGCTGGCGCCGCCCGAGCTCAGGCGCATCCACCCGCTGGGCAAGTCCCCGGTGGTGCAGATCGACGGCGAGACGCTGGCCGAATCGGGCGCGATCATCGAGACCCTGGTCGAGCGCTTCGGCGCGCAGCAGCTTGCGCCGCCGCGCGGCACGCCCGACTTTGCGCGCTACCGCTACTGGCTGCATTACGCGGAGGGCTCGGCCATGCCGCCGCTGCTGCTCAAGCTGGTGTTCGAGCGCGTCGCCGCCGCGCCCATGCCCTTCTTCGCCAAGCCGATCGCACGCAGCATCGTAAGCCAGGTCATGAGGGGCTTCGTCGGCCCGCAGCTCAAGCTGCACCTGGGCTACATGGAGAGTGAATTGGCGCAGCGCGACTGGTTCGCGGGCGACGCCTTCAGCGCGGCGGACGTGCAGCTGAGCTACCCCTTGATGGCCGCGCGCCAGCGCGCCGGCCTGAGCGAGGCCGCGCACCCGCGCCTGAGCGACTGGCTTGCGCGCATCGAGGCGCGCCCGGCCTTGCAGCGTGCGCGAACCAGGGAGCGCCCATGACGTCGGACACCCGGCGCCGCACCGTCGATCTGCGCGCCTACCCGGATTTGGTGGTGATCGTGCTGGGCATGCAGGTCCGGGCATTTGCCGGCTTGAAAACCCTGCTCGGTTTTGGCCCCAAGATCGCCCGCTCGGTGGCCGAGCAGCCCGAGGGGCTGCTGCTGCACGAGAGCTTCGTGTTCTCGCTGTTCCCGCCGCACGTGGGCATGCGCCAGTACTGGCGCGACTTCGACGCGCTGCAGGCCTGGACGCGCTCCGACCCGCACCGCCGCTGGTGGCGGGATTTCCTGCGCGATTCGGGCGGCACCGGTTTCTGGCACGAAAGCTACCTCATGCGCGGCGGCATGGAGGCGGTGTACGTCGACATGCAGCGCGAGGTCGGCTTCCTGCGCTTTGCGCCGCAGCAGCCGGCGCAAGGGTCCATGTTCTCGGCGCGTGGCCGGGCACGGGCCGCGCGGGCGGCGGAGCCGCGCCCGTGAGCACGCCGCTCGTGGACTGGCGCGACGCGCTGCGCCACGGCCTGCAGGTGCTGGCCTTCTGCTGCGTCGTCGCGGTGTTCACCACGGCCATCTGGGCAGGCAGCAGCTATGGCACGCAGCTCGTGCATTCGGCGGCCATAGGGCTGGTGATCTGGGCGGTGATCGAGTTCGGCCGCCTGCTCGTGCCCGCGCACCTGTGCCACCGCGACCCCGAGGGCCGTGGCCACGGCTGGCCCAAGGGCTGGCGTGGCGTGGTGCTGACGGCCGTCGGCATCACCGCGGGCTATTTCGGTGGCAATGGCCTGGCGCGCGCGTTGCTGGGCGAGGCCGGCGGCACGCAGCGGGGCGACTTCACCCTGGGCCTGCTGGTCACCATCGCGGCCGGCGCAGTGGCCAGCTTCTACTTCTTCACGCACGGCAAGCAAGCCGCGCTGCAGGCCGGCATGGCCGCCGCCGAGCGCGACGCGGCCGAGGCGCGGCTGAAGCTGCTCGAGGCGCAGCTCGAGCCGCACATGCTGTTCAACACCCTGGCCAATCTGCGCGTGCTGGTGGGCAGCGACCCGGCGCGCGCCCAGCGCATGCTCGACCATCTGATCGCCTACCTGCGCGCGACGCTCGGAGCCTCGCGTGCCACGCTGCACCCGCTGGCCGACGAGTTCGCGCGCCTGAAGGACTATCTGGAGCTGATGGCCGTGCGCATGGGGCCGCGCCTGCGCTATGAACTGGACTTTGATCCGGCGCTGGCCGTTGTGCCGGTGCCGCCCCTGCTGCTGCAGCCCCTGGTGGAAAACGCCATCCGCCACGGCCTGGAACCCGAGGTGCGGGGCGGGGACATCCGGGTGAGCGCCCGCACGCAGATGGCAGGCGACGTGACCATGCTGGCGCTGCAGGTACGCAACAGCGGCAGGCCGCTGGCCCCTGGTGCGGCGGCGGGCGATGCAGGCGGCGGGCGCGCCTTTGGCCTGGCGCAGGTGCGCGAGCGCCTGCAGACGCTCTACGGACCACGGTCTACTCTTGAATTGGTAGCTGATGGCGCAGGCTACACCTGCGCAAACATCGTATTTCCCTTGGATTTTTCCGCGCCATGAACACACCCGCCGTACGCGCCCTGATCGCCGAGGACGAGCCCCTGCTCGCACAGGCGCTGCGGCAGGCGCTGGCCCGTGCCTGGCCGCAGCTCACGGTGGTGGCGACGGTGGGCGACGGCCTGGCCGCCGTGCGCGAGGCGCTGGCGCTGCGCCCCGAGGTGCTGTTCTTCGACATCCGCATGCCCGGCCAGAGCGGACTGGAGGCCGCGGCCGAGCTCTTCGACGCCTGGCCCGCGGCGCAGCGCCTGCCGCTGCTGGTCTTCACCACCGCCTACGACCAGTACGCAGTGCAGGCCTTCGAGGCGCAGGCCAGCGACTACCTGCTCAAACCGATACAGGACGAGCGCCTGCGCAAGACGGTGCACAAGCTGCAGCAGGCACTGGCCGCGCCGGCCGGCCTGCCGGGCGACGAAGACACGGTGCTGCGCCAGCTGCGCGCGCTGCTGGCGCAGCCACCCGCGGCAGCCCGGCAGCCGGGCGCCACGCCGGCGCGCCCGCTCAAGGTGCTGCAGGCGGGCAGCGGCCAGTCCGTGCAACTGGTGCCGGTGGCGCAGGTGCTGTACTTCGAGGCGGCCGACAAATACGTGCGCGTGCTCACCGCCGAGCGCGAGCATCTGCTGCGCACCCCGCTCAAGGAGCTTGCGGCGCAACTCGACCCCGACGAGTTCTGGCAGATCCACCGCGGCACGCTGGTGCGCGTGAGCGCCATCCGCGCCGCGCTGCGCGACGAGGCCGGGCGCATCACGCTGGAACTGCACCAACGGCCCGAACGCCTGGCCGTCAGCCGCGTGTACGCGCCGCTGTTCAAGGCCATGTAGTGCCGCATGCGACAGCGCCAGCGCCCCCGGGCAGGCTAGCCTTGGCCCCATGCCCGAGACACCCGCGATGAACGCCGATCCGGCGCATGCCCCGCAGGCGCGCGCGGCGCCGTGGATGCTGCTGGCGCTGGTGGGCGCGTTTGCGCTGAGCCAGGCGTTTCGCACCGTGGCGGCCATCATGGCGCCGCCGCTGCAGGCCGACTTCGGGCTGAACGCGCGCCAGCTCGGCGTGTTCTCCGGCGCGTTTCACTTCGCCTTCGGCGCGATGCAGCTGTTCATGGGCATCAGCATCGACCTCTATGGCGTGCGCCGCACCATCCTCGGGGCGTTTCCGCTGTGCATCGCCGGCGCGCTGATCTCGGCGCTCGCGCCGGGCTATCTGCCGCTGACGCTGGCGCAGGTGCTGATCGGGCTGGGCTGCGCGCCGGCCTTCCTGGTGTGCACCGTCTTCATTGCACGCCACTTTGCGCCGCAGCGCTTTGCCACCGTCTCCGGCATGGCGATGTCGCTGGGCACGCTGGGCATGCTGTTCACCGGCACGCCGCTGGCCTGGGTGATAGAGCGTGGCTCGTGGCGCGCCGGCTTCTGGGTTCTGGCGGCGCTGGCGCTGCTGGCCTGGCTGTGGATCTGGCGCTCGGTCTTCGAACCCCCGCCGCGCGCGGCTGCCGCCAGCGTACCGGCCGAGTCGCCCGGCCAGGCGCTCGGCCGCTTCGCCGCGCTCTTCCTGCTGCCCCACACCTGGGGCATCGTGGTGCTGGCCAGCACCAGCTATGCGGCCCTGATCACGCTGCGCGGGCTGTGGATGGGGCCGATGCTGGTCGCGCGCCACGGCTACAGCCTGGTGCAAAGCGGCAACGTGGCGGTGGCGCTGTCGCTGCTGGCGCTCTTCGGCCCGCTGCTGTTCGGGCGCCTGGACCCCGGCCCGGCGCGGCGCCGGCGCTGGCTGGTGGGCTGGACGCTCGCCAGCGCCGCGCTGTTTGCGCTGCTGGCGCTGGGGCGTCTGGCCTGGCTCGACATCGCCTGCATGCTGGCCATAGGGCTGGCCAGCGGCTACATCGTGCTGCAATACGCCGACGTGCGCATCGCCTATGCGCCGCAGATGACCGGCCGGGCCATGGCCGCCTTCACCATGGCCATGTTCATGGGCGTGGCGCTGATGCAATGGGCCACCGGTGCGATCGCCACCTGGGCCGCGGACGCGGGGGCCGATCCCTACACCGTGGTCATGGGCTGCATCGCGCTGTGGCTGGCGCTGTCGGCCGCCGGTTTTGCGCTGCTGCCGCAGCCGCGCGCACCCGCACCCTAGCCTGGCGCCCTGCCGCGCCCCTGCCCGCTGCGCTGGCGCCGGCGCTCCTCGCGGCGCTGCTGGCGCTCGGCGTCCCTGGCCTGGCCGGCGGCGAGCCACACGGCATATTCCTCGGGTGTCTCCAGGGTCAGCCGGCCCATGGCCGCGCAGCGAAAGTCGGTCAGCACGATCTCCGCGGCCTTTTGCCAGTCGAGCCTGCCGCCAGCCATCAGTGCGCCCCGGCGCCGCGCAATCTGCTCCAGCAATTCATCGTCGTGCAGTTCTACGATTTCAAGAGCTGCTTGCGCAATCTGGTAGCGGGCCAGGAGCCGATCCGGATAGTGAATCTTCAGATAGGCCAGCAGGTCCAGCGCCACCTCCTGCTCGTCGTAGGCGTTGCGCCCCACGGCGCCGCTGGCGGCCAGGCGCATGCCGCTCTCGGGCACGATGATGCGCGGCCAGAGCATGCCCGGCGTGTCCCAGAGGTAGAAGTCGTCGTCGAGCACGATGCGCTGCTCCTGCCGGGTGACGCCCGCCTCGTCGCCGGTCCTGGCCTGGGCCTTGCGCGCCAGCGTGTTGATCAGCGTGGACTTGCCCACGTTGGGCACACCCACGATCAGCACGCGCATCGGCCGCGCCATGCCCCGGCGCAGCGGCGCAAGCTCGCGGCAGCCATCGATCAGCCGCCGCGCGGGCGCGCGCTCGGACGCATCCAGCGCCATCGAGCGCGTATCCGCCTGCGCGCCGTACCAGGCGAGCCAGGCCTGGGTGCGCGCCGGGTCGGCCAGGTCCTGCTTGTTGAGCACCTTGAGCGTGGGCCTGTGCCCGGCCAGCTCGGCCAGCAGCGGGTTGCTGCTGGAGCCCGGCAGGCGCGCGTCAAGCAGCTCGATGACCACGTCGATGCTTTTCACGCGCTCGGCAATCGCCTGGCGCGTCAGGTGCATGTGACCGGGGAACCACTGGATGGCCATGGGAAGTGCCTTGGGACGATGGAGACAAACTCGGCCAAGGATAATGGCTGGCATCCGCCTTTCCGTGCAAAGCCTGCGATGTCCGAAACAACCACCCCGCCCGCCCGCACCGGCGCACAGCTGCTCGTGGACCAGTTGCGCGTGCAAGGTGTCGGGCAGCTGTTCTGCGTGCCTGGCGAAAGCTATCTGGCCGTGCTCGACGCGCTGCACGGCGGCGCCATCCGCGTCATCGTCTGCCGCCAGGAAGGCGGCGCGGCGATGATGGCCGAGGCCCAGGGCAAGCTCACCGGGCGGCCCGGCATCTGCTTCGTCACGCGCGGGCCGGGCATCGCCAATGCCATGGCGGGCATCCATGTCGCGCAGCAGGATTCCACGCCGCTGATCGTCTTCGTTGGCCAGATCGCGCGCGAGGCCATGCACCGCGACGCCTTCCAGGAGGTGGACTACCCGGCGCTGTTCAGCCAATTCGCCAAGTGGGCGGTGCAAATCGACGACGCGCGGCGCATCCCGGAGCTGGTGGCACGGGCCTTTCACGTGGCCATGAACGGCCGCCCCGGCCCCGTCGTCGTGGCGCTGCCCGAGGACATGCTGACCGACAGCGTCAGCGTGCCCGACGCCCTGCCCTGCGCGGCGCTGGAGATCGCCCCCGATGCCCCCGCGCTGGATGTGCTGGCGGCGCAGCTGCGCAAGGCCGAGCGCCCCATGGTGCTGGTCGGCGGCAGCCGCTGGTCGGCGCAGGCGGTGCAAGACCTCGCCGCCTTTGCCGGGCGCTGGCAGCTGCCCGTGGCCACCACCTTCCGCCGCCAGATGCTGTTTCCCGCAGACCACCCCGGCCACGCAGGCATGCTCGGCATAGGCACGAACCCGCGGCTGCTGCAGCGCATCAGGGCAGCCGACCTGGTCCTGGCGCTAGGCACCCGCCTGGGCGACGTGCCCTCGCAAGGCTATGCGCTGTGGGACATTCCCGTGCCCGGCCAGGCCCTCATCCACGTGCATGCCAGCGCCGAAGAGCTGGGCCGGCTCTATCAGCCACGTCTGGCCATCCACGCCACGCCGCAGGCAATGGCCGGCGCGCTGGCACAACTTGCGGCGCCCTGCGCGCCGCCCTGGACCGAACACACCCGGCAGGCGCACGCCGACGAGCTGGCATGGAGCGATCCGCGCAGCATCACCATTCCGGGGCGGCTGCAGATGGGCGCCGTCATGCAGCACCTGCGCGAGGCGCTGCCCGCGGACACCATCGTCTGCAACGGCGCGGGCAATTTCACCACCTGGGTACACCGCTTCTGGCCCTTCACCCGCTGGGCCAGCCAGCTCGCACCGGTGTGCGGCTCCATGGGCTATGGGCTGCCCGCGGCACTGGGCGCCAAGAGTCTGTGGCCCGCGCGCGAGGTGCTGGCCTTCGCCGGTGATGGCGACTTTCTGATGCACGGGCAGGAGTTCGCCACGGCCGTGCAGTACGCGCTGCCCATCGTCGTCATCGTGCTGGACAACGGCATGTACGGCACGATACGCATGCACCAGGAGCGCCACTACCCCGGCCGCGTCAGCGCCACCGAACTGCAGAATCCAGACTTTTGCGCCTATTCCCAGGCCTTTGGCGGGCATGGCGAGCGCGTCGAGCGCACCGAGGACTTCGCCCCCGCACTGGCCCGCGCGCGCGCCAGCGGCAAGCCGGCGCTGATCCACTGCCTGATCGATCCACAGGCGATCACGCCCGGCACCACGCTCGATGCGTTGCGCCGCAGCGCCCGAAGCGGGAGCACCGACTGAGACCGTGCGAGGCAAGGGCTGGCCCGGAGCAGGGGCTCCTGGACCCTCAACAGGCCGGCACCAGGCGCGAATAGGTACTCAGCGGCACGGTGACCGCATCGCCCTCGACTTCCTGGCGGTAGACGCCGGGGCCATGGCGTTCGATCAGCTCGCCCTTGAAATTCTGGAAAAAGCGCGCGAAGAAGTTGCGCCCGACCGCGCCGGTGGCAAACAGCCGGTCGCTGGCCGCGTCGTGCTCCAGGCGCACTGGCAGCAAGGGGTACTGCGACGGGCCGGAGACGGGCGCGGCGCCATGCGCCGGGTCGTAGACGCTGCCGTGCGCGCAGCAGACGATGCGCCCCGGCCCGCCGCCAAGCTCGCTGCCGGACGCGGCGTAGCGCAGATAGCTGGCGGCCGGCGTCGGGTAGCTGAGCTGGTGCGTGCAGATCGCCACGAAGGCCACGAGCTTGCCTTTCGGGCCCACGCCCGGCGGGTTGCTGTAGTCGCCATCGTCGGGCGATGCCAGCGGCCCGGTGGCGGCGCTGCGCTCGCCCAGGTTGATGAGATAGCACGGCACGCCCTTGAGCGGGTAGGCAAACACCATCGCCTCTTCGGTGCCCACCTCGGTCGCCTTCAGCGGCGCGCCGTCGGGGTGCACCAGGAGGGTGCGGGGATAGTCTTCGAGCGCCGCGGCCCAGCCCGTCAGGCCCGGTCCCAGCAGCGCGCCCGAGCACCACTGCGTGAAACATCTGCGATCCATCGCGCCTCCTGCAGTATGCGAAGAAAGGCCACGCGCCGGTGGCCTCGTGCCTCAATGGCGGCGCGCGCCCTCAGGCATTGAACATGTCGCGGTACAGGCCCTTGGCCCATTCCAGCGTGGCCTGGCCCTTGGCGGCGTCGCGGTTCTCGAACACCTGGGTGTCGGGCGAGAAGCCGGTGATGGCGTCCTTGCCCGCGTCGTAGACGTAGTGCGCCTTGACCGAAATGGCCTGCATCGGGAAGGCGTTGACCACCGAATAGCAGATCGTCTCGGGCGTACTCCAGGCAATCTCCCTGCCCTGCGCGCGCGCAGCCAGCACCTTGGCCACGTAGTGCGCCTCGGTGTTGGAGGTGTTGGCGCTCTTGGAGTAAGGGTGCGGGCGCGAGTCGCCGGTCACGTACACCGAGGTGTCGCCCACGATGTTGTAGAAGCGCGTGTCGATGTCGGCTTCCTTCTGGTTGGACTTGGTGGCCGGAGCCAGCAGGCCCAGCTGCTCGATCAGCGTGGAGGCGCGCACGTTGGGGTAAATCGCCGCGTCGTCGAACTGCACGCTGTCGAAGTCCGTTTCGATGGTGCGCCTGGCCACGTCCACCCCCTTGACGGCCGAGTTCGGCTTGTAGTCGATGATGCCCGTGTACAGCTCGTCAAACGCCGCATGGAAACCCTTGGCCTTGATGGTCACGTCCGGATTCGCGTCCAGGATCACCACCTTGCCCTTGAGCTTGTTCTTCTTGATCAGCGAGGCGATCAGGCAGGCGCGCTCGTACGGCGCGGGCAGGCAGCGGTAGTTGCCGCCGGGCACGGTCTGCACGAAGGTGCCGCCCTCGAACTCGCGGATCTTGCGGTGCAGCGTGACGTGTTCGGTCGGCGAGACGAAGCCGCCGGGATAGACCTGGCGCAGCGCGGTCTTGCTGTCGATGTCCGAGACACCGATCTTGTCGTAGTCGTAGGAGATGCCCGGGGCGATCACCAGATAGTCGTACTTGATGTCGCCTTCGCTGGTCACCAGGGTCTTGCCGGCGCGGTCCAGTCCCGTCACCGTGGCATTGAAATAGGTGTAGTGGTTGTTGACCGCCGCATCCAGGAAGCTGTGGTTGGCCAGGTTCTCCAGCGTGATCAGGCCCGCATACCAGAGGTTGCTGGTAAAGCAGGAGGAATACATGTCGCGCTTTTCCACCAGCACGACGTCGAACCTGGGAAATTCCTTCTTGGCGTATTTGGCGATGGTCAGGCCCGATGTGCCGCCACCCACCACCACCAGCCTTGGCCCCCTGGCCTGGGGCAGGGCGGCCAGACGCCCCGTCACCACGGCCGGTGCGGCCGGCGCTGCTGCCGTGGCACAACCGGTGGTGCCCACTGCCACACCCGTGGCACCAGCGGCCAGGGCCAGCCCGCTGCTCTTCA
Organism: Comamonas flocculans; assembly: GCF_007954405.1. Taxonomy (NCBI): domain Bacteria; kingdom Pseudomonadati; phylum Pseudomonadota; class Betaproteobacteria; order Burkholderiales; family Comamonadaceae; genus Comamonas; species Comamonas flocculans. The sequence goes on from NZ_CP042344.1 coordinate 562,341, forward strand.
AGAAACCTCTGCGATCCGACATTGCTCTCTCCTGTGTGTCGTGGTGAAAAACCGTGAAGGAGCTTCACGCAACACCCTCTAGCCACCGGACAGAGAAAACGGCAAATCAAACGAACATCAGGCGCATGGTCTGGTGCACTGCCAACCGCAGACTACTGGAGCCGGGACCCACGAACGCATGCGTTTGTCCCCCTGCGTTTCATTGTAGGTACATGCATCAACGCGCGGACATATTAGAAAATAAGCAAAAAATCGTAGCGCCCCACGGCTGTTTGGTCTAAACCGCTGCGTGCAAAGCGCGGCGAGCGCCCTGCGCCGTGGTGCTCAACGCTGCTTGAGTGCCTGGATCACCGCGTCGTGCACCAGCGGGCGCATGTCGCGCAAGGCCGAGTGCAGGGCCAGGGCCATGCGCTCCTGCAAGACGGCCTGCACGCGATCGGCGATCTTGGCGACCAGCTCGGGGCTCACCACCGGCGCAGCCGGCGATGCCTCAGCCATCGTGGGCGCCGTCCGCGCAGCCCAGGAAGGCGGCGACACGGACGCGGGTGCCGCAGGAACAAAAGGCGCCGGCGCAGATGCGGGCGCAGGCTGCTGCGCGGGCTCAGGCACCTGCACCACGTCGGTCAGCGTGGGCACGAAGCGCGGCGGCGCGTTGGAGCGGGCCATGTTCACTTGCGCCGCTGCGCGCGGGGGGCGCTCTCGGCCAGACCCAGCAGGTAGTGCACCAGCAGGCCGACCGGGCGACCCGTCGCCCCCTTGGCCGCGCCGGATTTCCAGGCCGTGCCGGCGATGTCCAGGTGCGCCCAGGGGAAAGCGCCCACAAAGCGCTGCAGGAACTTGGCCGCCGTTACCGCGCCGGCCTCCCGCCCGGCCACGTTGGCCACATCGGCGAAGGCGCTCTTGAGCCCCTCGGCGTAGTCCTCGTCCAGCGGCATGCGCCAGCAGGGGTCGAGCGCGGCCTCACCCGCTGCCTGCAGGCGCGCGGCCAGCTCCTCGTCGTTGGCAAACAACCCGCTGCGCACGCCGCCGAGCGCAATCACGCAGGCGCCGGTGAGCGTGGCCAGGTCCACCACCGCCGCCGGCTTGAAGCGCCGCGCGTACTCCAGCGCGTCGCACAGCACCAGGCGCCCTTCGGCGTCGGTGTTGAGGACCTCTATGGTCTGCCCGCTCATGCTGGTGACCACGTCGCCGGGCTTCACGGCCTTGCCGCCGGGCAGGTTTTCGCAGCTCGGGATCAGGCCCACCACATTGATCTTGGGCTTGAGTTCGGCCAGCGCGCGAAAGGTCCCCAGCACGCTGGCTGCGCCACCCATGTCGAACTTCATCTCGTCCATGCCGGCAGCCGGCTTGATGGAGATGCCGCCGGCATCAAAGGTGATGCCCTTGCCCACCAGCACCACCGGCGCCTGCGACCTGGCCGCGCCCTGGTAGTGCAGCTCGATGAAGCGCAGCGGCTCGGCCGAGCCTTGCGCCACCGCCATGAAGGCGCCCATGCCAAGCTTGGCCACCTGCTCGGGGCCGTGCAGCTTGCAGCGGATGGTGCCCTGGCGCGCGAGCGAGCGCGCGGCTTCGCCCAGCAGCGTGGGCGTGGCATGGTTGGCCGGGCGGTTGGCCCATTCGCGGGCGAATTCCACGCCGGCGACGACCGCAACCGCCGCATCGAAGGCTGCGCGCAGCGCCGCCGCCTGGGGCACGCCGACCGTCACGCGCGCGAGCGTGCGCGGTTCGGCCCTGCCCTTGCCCTTGGTGGTGGTGTAGACATAGCTGGCCTGAGCGAGCGAGCGCACCAGCGCGCCCAATGCCTCCGGCGCGGGCGCTTGGGCAAAGATGAAGGCAGCGCGCTTGAGCGTCTTGCCCGCCTTGAGCAGCGGCGCCAGCGCCAGCGCCGCCTTGCGCAGCTCGGCTGCGGTGCCCTGGCCGCTGCCCAGCAGCACCACGCGGCGCGCCGTGACGGTGGGCGGCGCATAGCACTGCAGCATGCTCGCCGCGCCGGTTTTCAGGTCGCCCTGCTTGAGCGCCAGCGCCGCCAGCGCCGAAAGCGCGTCCTGCGCGGGCTCGAAGCCCTCGCCCACCAGCAGCACCAGCAAATCGCAGCGCTCGGTACGGGCGGCGGCCAGCGACATCGTTTTCAGTTCAAAATCCATGTTGGTCTTTCTCTTCAGCGGCTGGCGCGCGTCCCTGCGCGCGGCGCGGCCCCTGCCTGGTCGGTCTCCAATCAATGTTATTCGATTCATCCATCCGCAAGGAGCTGGCGCGCAGCTTCGGCGCGACGCTCATCGTGCTGGTCACCGTGGTCATGACCATCATGCTGGTGCGCACGCTGGGCCTGGCCTCGCGCGGCGGGGTGGCACCCGCCGACGTGCTGCTGGTGATGGGCTTCACGGTGCTCGGGCACCTGCCCACGATACTCAGTCTGAGCCTGTTCGTGGCCATCGTCAGCACCCTGGCGCGCATGTACCGCGACAGCGAGATGGTGATCTGGTTCGGCGCCGGGCGCGGCCTGCTGCAGGTGCTCGCGCCGCTGCTGCGCTTTGCCTGGCCGGTGATGCTGGCGGTGGGGGCGCTGGCACTCGTCGTCTGGCCCTGGGCCAACCAGCAGATCGATGAACTGAAGACGCGCTACGAGCAGCGCAGCGACGTGGACCGCATCGCTCCCGGCGAATTCCAGGAGACCGCCGGCGGCACGCGCGTGTTCTTCATCGACAAGGACACGCCCGGGGCCAACGCGGCGAGCAAGATCTTCATCGCCTCCACCACGCCCGAGCGCGAGACGGTGACCTCGGCGCAGAGCGCGCGCCTGAAGGTGCAGGACGGCCAGCGCATCGCCATCCTGAACAACGGTGAACGCGTCGAAATGATGCTGGACAAACCCGGCCTGCGCGTGAGCGAGTTTGTCGAATACGGCACGCAGGTCGGCAACGCCCAGGGCGCCACGCCGGGCGCACCCTCGGCCAAGACCACCGCGTCCTGGCAGCTTGCCACCAGCGGTGCGCCGGCGCTGCTGGCCGAACTGGGCTGGCGCCTGGGCCTGGTGTTCGCGGTACTCAACCTGGTGGTGCTCGGCCTGGCGCTGGCGGTGGTGCAGCCGCGCGCGGGGCGCAGCGCAGGTGTCATGGCCGCGCTGTTTGCCTTCATGGCCTACTACAACCTGATGAACGTGGGCCAGCGCTGGGTGGAGGCCGAGCGCCTGAGCCTGCCCGCACTGATGCTGGCGCTGCACGGCAGCGTGCTGGCGCTGGGCTTGGCGATCCTGCTGGTGCGCCACAACCACTGGAGCTGGCGCAGCCTGCTGGCGGCGAGGCGCACGGCATGAAGACCCTGCGCCGCTACCTGTTTCGCGAGGTCGCGCTCAGCGTGGGCTTCGTCACGCTGGCCTTCATCGCGCTGTTCTTCTTCTTCGACATGGTCGATGAGCTGCGCGTGGCCGGCTCGGTCGGGCCGGGCTACACGCTGTCGAGCGCGCTCGTGTACGTGCTGCTGCGCCAGCCCCAGCACGTCTATGAGCTGCTGCCCATCACGGTGCTGATAGGCACCATCTTCGTCATGGCGCGGCTGGCGCAGAACTCGGAATTCACCATCATGCGCACCAGCGGCCTCGGGCCCTGGCGTGCGCTGGGCGCGGCGGCGCTGCTCGGCCTGGTGTTTGCGCTGGGCACCTTTGCCATCGGCGACTACGTGGCACCGGCGAGCGAACGCGCGGCCGACATCGTGCGCGCGCGCCAGTTCGGGCCGCTGAGCACGGGCCTCACCGGCGCCTGGCTCAAGGAGCAGCAGGGCGAGCAGTCCTACGCGGTGAACGTGCGCGCGCTGGAGCCCGGTGGCGACATGCGCGGCGTGCGCATCTTCGCCTTCGACGCCGACGGCCACCTGGCGATGAGCGCGCGCGCCGACGCGGCGCGCTTCACCGAGGACGGCTGGGAGCTCACGCAGGTGGCGCGCAACACCTTCCTGCACACCGGCACCGACGAGGCGCGCGTGCTGCGCGAGAGCGACGCACAGTGGCTCTGGCCGACGCGCATCACCTCCTCGATGGTGGCCGCCTCGCTGCTCAATCCGCAGAAGATGGCCACGCTCGACCTGTTTTTGTATGTGCGCCACCTGCAGGCCAATGGCCAGAAGGCGCAGCGCTACGAGATCGAGCTCTGGCACAAGGTGTTCTACCCGCTGTCCTGCCTGGTGATGGTGGTGCTGTCGCTGCCCTTTGCCTATCTGCACTTTCGCTCCGGCGGCATGGCGGCCTATGTGTTCGGCGGAGTGATGGCCGGCATCAGCTTCTTCCTGTTGAACAACGTCTTCGGCTTCGCGGGCAATCTGCAGAACTGGTCGCCCTGGCTGAGCGCAGCCGCGCCGGGGCTGATCTATTCGGTGCTCTCGCTCGGCGCCTTTGGCTGGCTGGTCTTGCGGCAATAGCTTGCGGCGCCCATAGAATGCATAATAAACGCGTTTTATATTCCGTTTAGGTTATGAACCTGCACCAATTCCGCTTCGTCCGGGAAGCCGCCCGCCGCCAGCTCAACCTCACCGAAGCGGCCAAGGCCTTGCACACCTCGCAACCGGGCGTCTCCAAGGCCATCCTGGAGCTGGAAGACGAGCTGGGCGTGGACATCTTCGCGCGCCACGGCAAGCGGCTCAAGCGCATCACCGAGCCGGGGCAGCACGTGCTCAAGAGCATCGAGGTGATCATGCGCGAGGTGGGCAACCTCAAGCGCATCGGCGAGCAGTTCAGCGCCCAGGACAGCGGCACCCTCTCGATCGCCACCACCCACACCCAGGCGCGCTACGTGCTGCCACCCGCGGTGGCCAAGTTGCGTGAGCAATACCCCAAGGTCAACGTCAGCCTGCACCAGGCCAAGCCCGACGAGGTGGCGCGCATGGTGCTCGACGAAGTGGCCGAGATCGGCATGGCCACCGAGTCGCTGGCCGACTACCCCGAGCTCGTCACCCTGCCCAGCTACGAATGGCAGCACGTGCTGGTGCTGCCCACCACGCACCCGCTGGCGCGCAAGGAGCGCGTGGACATCGAAGACCTGGCGCATGAATCGCTCATCACCTACCACCCCTCGTTCACTGGCCGCAGCCGCATCGACAGCGCCTTTGCCGCGCGCCGGCTGCAGCCGCGCGTGGTGCTCGAAGCCATGGACTCCGACGTGATCAACACCTATGTGCGCCTGGGCATGGGCGTGGGCATCGTCGCCGAGATGGCCACGCGCGAGGGCCTGCCGCCCGACCTGATCGCGCGCCCCACGGGCCACCTGTTCGGGCACAGCGTGGCGCGCATCGCCTTCAAGCGCGGCGCCTGGCTGCGCCACTTCGTCTACCGTCTGGCCGAACTGGCCAGCGACCGCCTGAACCGCCAGCTGATCGAGCGCGCGATGTCGGGACAGGCGGAAGATTACGGACTTTGAAACCGCTTGAGCGCTGGGCGCCTGGCGTTCAGCGGGCTCAAGACCCGGGCATTCACCATGACCACACCCCACTTCCCCAGCCGCCTGCCCGACGTGGGCACCACCATCTTCACCGTCATGTCCGCCCTGGCGGTGGAGCACGGCGCGGTCAACCTCGGCCAGGGCTTCCCCGATTTTTCCTGCGATGCGGCGCTGACCGGGGCAGTGACTCAGGCCATGCAGGCCGGTCACAACCAGTACCCGCCCATGGCAGGCGTGCACGCGCTGCGCGAGGTGGTCAGCCGCAAGACCGAGGCTTTGTACGGTCGGCATTACGACGTGGATGCGGAGGTGACCATCACCGCTGGCGCCACGCAGGCCATCCTCACCGCCATCCTCGCCTGCGTGCATCCGGGCGACGAGGTGATCGTGCTCGACCCCTGCTACGACAGCTATTTGCCGAGCATCGCGCTGGCCGGCGGCGTGGCGGTGCATGTGCCGCTCACGCCGGCGAGCTTCAGGCCCGACGTGGGCAAGATCGCCGCCGCCATCACGCCCCGCACGCGCCTGCTCATCGTCAACACCCCGCACAACCCCAGCGCCAGCGTCTGGACGGCCGAGGACATGCGTGCTCTGCAGGAGGTGCTGGCCCCCACCAGGGTGCTGCTGCTGTCCGACGAGGTCTATGAGCACATGGTCTACGACGGCGGGCAGCACCAGAGCAGCGCACGCTTTCCCGGTCTGGCCGAGCGCGCCTTCGTGGTGTCGAGCTTTGGCAAGACCCTGCACGTGACGGGCTGGAAGGTGGGCTCGGTCTGCGCCCCCGCCGCGCTGACGGCGGAATTTCGCAAGGTGCACCAGTTCAACGTGTTCAGCGTGAACACGCCCATGCAGCACGGCATCGCCGCCTACATGGCCGATCCCGCCAGCTACGACGGCCTGAGCGCCTTCTACCAGGCCAAGCGCGATTTGTTCCGCGAGGGACTGGCGGGCTCGCGCCTCAAGCTGCTGCCGTCTTCAGGCAGCTTCTTCCAGTGCGTGGACATTTCCGCCGTCAGCGACCTGCCCGACGCCGAGTTCTGCCAATGGCTCACGCGCGAGATCGGCGTGGCGGCGATTCCGCTGTCGGCCTTCTACGCCGACGGGTTTGACCAGCATGTGGTGCGCTTTTGCTACGCCAAGCGCGACGAGACGCTGCGCGAGGCGCTGGCGCGGCTGCGCAAGCTGTGAATGGATTAACCTGAAAAATATCAGTCAAATCGGCCTCAAACGCTTGCCCAGCAAGCGCTGGCAGCTCTATTTTTGAGAGTTCGGCACGACTTGGTGCGCCAAACCAGGCGGCAATGCGCAAGGCGCCGCGACCAGGTTTGCTTACATCAGCACGATGTCGTACTGCCCCGGCCGCAGCGCTCCCTCGGCCTGCAGCGAGATCGGCTTGCCGATGAAGTCCGACAGGCCCGCCAGGTGCTGGCTTTCCTCGTCCAGAAACAGCTCCACCACCTTGGGCGCGGCAATCACGCGAAACTCGCGCGGATTGAACTGGCGCGCCTCGCGCAGCACCTCGCGCAGGATGTCGTAGCAGACGGTGCGCGCGGTCTTGATCTCGCCCACGCCGTGGCAGGTGGGGCACGGCTCGCACAGCATGTGCGCCAAGGATTCGCGGGTGCGCTTGCGCGTCATCTCGACCAGCCCCAGCGGTGAAAACCCCCCCACCACGGTCTTCACCCGGTCGCGCCGCAGGTATTTTTTCAGCTCATCGAGCACCATCTCCTGATGCTCGGGGCGCGCCATGTCGATGAAGTCCACCACCACGATGCCGCCCAGGTTGCGCAGGCGCAGCTGGCGCGCGATGGTGCCCGCGGCCTCCAGATTGGTCTTGAAGATGGTTTCGTCGAAATTGCGCGCGCCCACATAGCCGCCGGTGTTCACGTCGATGGTGGTCAACGCCTCGGTCTGGTCCACGATCAGGTAGCCGCCGGACTTGAGCTCCACGCGCCGCCCCAGCGCACGGCCGATTTCCTCATCGATGCCGAACAGGTCAAAGATCGGACGCTCCCCTTTGTACAGCTGCAGGCGCTCCACCGCCTTGGGCATGTATTCCAGGCCGTAGGCCTGCAGCGCGGCAAACTGCTCGCGCGAGTCGATGCGCACGCTTTGCGTCTGCTCGCCCACCAGGTCGCGCAGCACGCGCTGCAGCAGGTTCAGGTCCTGGTGCAGCAGCGACATGGCCGGCAGGCGCTGCGCGGCGGCGCGGATGCCGGCCCAGGTCTTGCGCAGGTAGGCGATGTCCTCGCGCAGCTCGGCATCGCTTGCGTCCTCGGCATTGGTGCGCAGGATGAAGCCGCCCTTGGCCCCGGCGCCGGCTTCGGCCACCAGCTGCAGCAAGCGCTCGCGCAGCGCCTCGCGCTCTTCGGGGGCGATCTTTTGCGACACCCCCACATGGTTGTCCTGGGGCAGGAACACCAGCAAATGCCCGGCCACGCTGATCTGCGTGGACAGGCGCGCGCCCTTGGTGCCTATCGGGTCCTTGATGACCTGCACCATCAGAGGCTGGCCTTCGAAGACCTGCCTTTCTATCGGCACCTGGGACTCGCCCCGGCGCACCGCGCCCTCGCCGTTCTCGGCGCGCTGCCAGACGTCAGCCACATGCAGAAAGGCCGCGCGCTCCAGGCCGATGTCGATGAAGGCCGACTGCATGCCCGGCAACACGCGCGATACCTTGCCCAGATAGATGTTGCCCACCAGGCCGCGCTCCAGGGTGCGCTCCACGTGCAGCTCCTGCACCGCACCGTTTTCAACCACCGCCACGCGCGTCTCCTGCGGCGACCAGTTGATCAATATGTCGTTTTGCATCTTGGCTTTCTTGTTGCCCTCATCATGCATCAAGACGCCAGAACGCCGGCCAGGCGCAGCAATTGCGCCGTCTCAAACAGCGGCAGGCCCATCACGCCGCTGTAACTGCCGCTCAGATGCCGCACATGCTGCGCCGCCGCGCCCTGGATGGCGTAGGCGCCGGCCTTGCCCAGCGGCTCGCCGCTGGCCACGTAGGCATCGATCTGGCGGGCGGTCAGCGGCGCAAAGCGCACGCGCGAGACCGAAAGCGCCACCAGCCGCCTTGGCCCATCCACCTGCAGCGCCACGGCGGTCAGCACCCGGTGCTCGCGTCCCGAGAGGCTGGCGAGCATGCGCGCCGCGTCCTGCGCATCCAGGGGCTTGCCCAGGATCTCGCGCCCCAGCGCCACCGTGGTGTCGGCGCACAGGATGGGCGCAGGCGCCAGGCCGCGCCGCTCGCGCCGGGCGACGGCCGCGTCCAGCTTCAGCCCGGTGGCGCGCTGCACATAGGTGGCCGGCGCCTCGCCGCGTGCCACCTGCTCCAGGCCCTCGGCGTCTTCGGCCACGTCGCCGGGCGCATTGGGCAGCAGGGGCAGATGGCGCACGCCCAGCTGATCGAGCAGCCGGCCACGGCGCGGGCTTTGGGAGGCAAGATAAATGAAATCGGGCATGGCGCAAATTGTCCGACATGCCCCCATGCCTGTTGCCGCACCCGCGCAGCGCGACACGGGCTATGATTTTCGCCGTTCGACACCCACCGGAGACATTTCATGCAAAGACGCGAACTGATTGCGGCCGGCCTGGCCGCCGCCCTCCCCAGCCTGGGCCTGGCACAGGCACTGGAAAAGACCAAGATCACCATCTCGGTCGGCGGCAAGAACCTGTTCTATTACCTGCCGCTGACGATTGCCGAGCAGCTGGGCTACTTCAAGGACGAGGGGCTGGACGTGACCATCGTCGACTTTGCCGGCGGCTCCAAGGCGCTGCAGGCGGTGGTCGGCGGCAGCGCGGACGTGGTCTCGGGCGCGTTCGAGCACACCATCAGCATGCAACTGAAGGGCCAGCCGATGCGCGCCTTCGTGCTGCAGGGCGCGGCGCCGCAGATCGTGCTGGGCGTGAACCCCAAGACCATGCCCGACTACAAGGAAATCGCCGACCTCAAGGGCAAGAAGATCGGCGTCACGGCGCCGGGCAGCTCGACCAACATCGTGGCCAACTTCGTGCTGGCCAAGGGTGGGCTCAAGCCCACGGACGTGAGCTTCGTCGGCGTGGGCGCGGGCAGCGGCGCGGTAGCGGCCATGCGCGCGGGCCAGATCGACGCCATCTCCAACCTCGACCCGGTAGCCACGCTGCTGGCGCGCTCGGGCGACCTGAAGATCATCTCGGACACGCGCCGCCTGGACGAGGCGGAAAAGGTCTTCGGCGGCCCCATGCCCGCCGCCTGCCTGTACGCGCCCCAGCCCTTCCTGGACAAGAACCCGCACACCGCGCAGGCGCTGGCCAACGCCATCGTGCGCGCCGACAAGTGGATCCAGCAGGCCGGCGCGGGCGACGTGATCAAGGTGGTGCCCGAGAGCTACCTGCTGGGCGACCGCGCGGTCTACATCGACGGCTTCCTCGCGGCCAAGCAGGCACTGTCGCACGACGGGCTGTTCCCGGCCAAGGGCGCAGCCACCGCCTATCGCGCCATGGCCAGCATCGACAAGAAGATCGCCGCGGCCAAGGTGGACCTGGATGCGCTCTACACCAACGCGTTTGCCAAAAAGGCCAACGCCAAGTACCCCAAGGGCTGAGCGCGCATGACCGATCCGGCCATCGTGCTGCAGGGTGTGGCCTGCACCTTCGTGAGCAAGGACAACCCCGGCCAGCGCTACACCGCGGTGCAGGACGTGGACTTGACCGTGGGCGCGGGCGAATTCGTCAGCGTGGTGGGCCCCACCGGCTGCGGCAAGAGCACGCTGCTCAACGTCGCGGCCGGGCTGCTCGCGCCCAGCGTGGGCAGCGTCAGCATCTTCGGCGAGCCGCTGTCCGGCATCAACCGGCGCGCCGGCTACATGTTCCAGGCCGAAAGCCTGATGCCCTGGCGCACGGCGCTGGCCAATGTCATGGCCGGGCTGCAGTTTCGCGGCGCACCCGAACTCGAGGCGCGCGCGCAGGCGCAGGAATGGCTGGCGCGCGTGGGCCTGGCGGAATTCGGCGACCGCTATCCGCACCAGATGAGCGGCGGCATGAGAAAGCGCGCCAGCCTGGCGCAAACCCTGGTGCTGGACCCCGACATCATCCTGATGGACGAGCCCTTTTCCGCCCTGGACATCCAGACGCGCCAGCTGATGGAAAACGAGGTGCTGGACCTGTGGCACGCGAAGAAAAAGGCCGTGCTCTTCATCACCCACGACCTCGATGAAGCCATCGCCATGAGCGACCGCGTCGTCGTCTTGAGCGCCGGCCCGGCCTCGCACCCCATGGGCGAATTCGCCATCGACCTGCCGCGCCCGCGCGACGTGGCCGAGGTCAAGACCCAGCCGCGCTTCCTGGAGCTGCACGCGGCCATCTGGGCCGAGCTGCGGGGCGAAGTGCTCAAGGGCTACGCGCAGCAACTCAAGAAGGCATGAGGGCGCAAGCATGTGGAACCTGATCAAACCGCGCCCGGCCACGCTGCGCCTGTGGCAGCTGGGCCTGCTGGTGCTGCTCTTCGTGTTCTGGCACGTGATGACCAAGCCGGGGCTGATCCCGCCCTTCATGTTCGACAACGACCGGCAGGCGGCCTTCTTCTTCGGCGAGCCGCTGAAGATCTTCGGCGTGATCCAGGACTGGTTCTTCACCGACGCGGACATTTACCAGCACCTGTGGGTGACGCTGGCCGAAACCGTCATGGCCTTTGCCATCGGGGCGGTCGGGGGCCTGGCCTGCGGCCTGTGGCTGGCACTCTCGCCCATGGCCTCGGCCATCATGGACCCCTACATCAAGGCCATGAACGCCATGCCGCGCATCATCCTCGCGCCCATCTTCGCGGTGTGGTTCGGCCTGGGCATGGGCTCCAAGGTGGCGCTGGGCGTCACCCTCGTGTTCTTCATCGTCTTCTTCAACGTCTACCAGGGCGTGAAGGAGGTGAGCCCCGTGGTGCTGGCCAATGCCCGCATGCTGGGTGCCAGCCAGCGCCAGCTCTTGCGCCACGTCTATCTGCCCAGCGCGACGAGCTGGGTCTTCAGCTCGCTGCACACCAGCGTGGGCCTGGCCTTCGTCGGCGCCGTCGTCGGCGAATACCTGGGCTCCAGCCGGGGCGTGGGCTACCTCATCCTGCAGGCCGAGGGCAGTTTTGACATCAACACCGTGATGGCGGGCATCCTGGTGCTTACCGCCTTTGCGCTGGCGCTGGACGAGGCCGTGGGCGCGATAGAAAAGCGGCTGATGGTGTGGCAGCCCAAGGCGGGTGAGACGGAGCGGCTGTAGCTCAGCCTCAGGCAGGGTTCACCGGCAGGGCCTGCAGCTTGATTCCCAGGGCGTGCATGACCTTCAGGACAGTGCCAAAGCTCGGGTTGCCTTCTCCCGACAGCGCCTTGTAGAGGCTTTCGCGGCCCAGACCGGTTTCCTTGGCGAGCTGGGTCATGCCACGGGCGCGGGCAATATCGCCCAGCGCTGCCGCGATGAAAGCCGCATCATCACCCGCCTCTTCCATGCAGGCTTGCAAATACAGCACGATGTCCTCTTCGGTCTTGAGGTGCTCTGCGCTGTCCCATCGGCGTAGTTTGATCGTTCCCATGGTGCTCCTTTGCTTTACAACTGCCGCGCCAGTTCGAGTGCCAGCTTGATATCCAAACGCTGGGTTGACTTGTCGCCACCGGCGAGCAGGATGACAATTTCCAGACCTCGCTGCACGAAATACACGCGATACCCCGGCCCATGGTGAATGCGCATCTCCGATACACCCTCACCCACAGGCGCGCAATCCCCAAAATTTCCAAGTTCAGCACGCCTGATGCGCGCCTGAATACGCTTTTGTGCGTGCTTGTCGCGCAATGCGTCAAACCAGTCATCAAACGTTTCGGTGGTATGAATGACCGTCATGGCTTAATTGTATATATCAGGATACGGACCGCAAGCCTGCGCCCTTGTATCGCGCGATGCGGATCACTCCCGGTGGTAGGGATGCCCCGCATTCACCGACCACGCCCGGTAAAGCTGCTCGATCAAGAGCACCCGCACCAGCGCATGCGGCAGGGTCAGGTCCGACAGGCGGATGCGCTCGTGCGCGGATTGCAGCAGCGCAGGGTCAAGACCGTCCGGGCCGCCGATGAGGAGGGCCACGTCGTCGCCCGCCAGCTGCCAATCCTTCAGGCGCGCGGCCAGGGCCTGAGTGGTCAGGCGCGTGCCGTGCTCGTCCAGCGCCACGCGGCGGGTGCCGCGGGCAATGGCGGCCTCGATGCGCTCGCGCTCGGCGGCCTGCAGGGTTTGCAGGGTCTTGGAGCCGCGCGGCTCGGTCTTGACGGCCTTGAGCTCGACCTTCAGCTCGGGCGGAAAGCGCTTGGCGTAATCGTCGTAGGCGGTCTGCGCCCAGGCGGGAATGCGCTGGCCGACGGCAACGATGGCAAGGTGCACGGCCGGCGGGCCTTACTTGCCGGCCGTCTTGCCGGTCTTTTTGGCGGCCACGCGCTGGGTGGCAGGCTTTTTGGCGGCAGGGGCATTGACCACCACGGTCTTGAGCGGAGCAGCTTTCTTCGCAGGCAGCTTTTTGGCTGCGGTGCTCTTGCCGCTGGCCGCAGCCTTTTTGGCGACTGCAGTCTTCCTGGCTGGGTTCTTGCTCGTGGCAGTCGCAGCGGCCTTGCGTGCGGGAGCCTTGTGCGCAGGCGTCTTGCGCGCGGGCGCAGGGGCGGCATCCGGTGACGTGACGGCGGTGCGCGGCTTGGCGGCGCCGAGCTTCATGCGCACGGGTTTTTCGCCCCAGATTTCTTCCAGGCGGTAGTACTGGCGGATGGCCGGCTGCATGATGTGGCAGACGGCCGCGCCGCAGTCGATGATGATCCATTCGCCGTTGTCCTCGCCCTCGCTGCGCGGCTTGGCAAAGCCGGCATCACGCACCGCGTCGCGCACGCTGGCGGCCAGGGCCTTGGTCTGGCGGTTGGTGTTGCCGCTGGCAACGATCACGCGCTCGAACAGGGGCGAGAGGTGTTCGGTGTCGAACACCCGAATGTCCACCGCTTTCACGTCTTCCAGGCCGTCAACGATGGCGCGCTGCAGTTTGGTGAGGGATTTCTTGGCGGCAGCGTCCGTGGCGGGTGCAGTGGTCATCGATGGTGTGGGTTGGGTGGTTGAATGTGCACAGTGTGCAGGATTTGGCTTTTCAGATCAAATTGGGCTCAAACGCCCGACTGGCAAGCGCTGGCAGCTATCAAATCCAGGATCTTGGCTTGAGGAAATGGCTGGTCAGGCGCTCTTCGGGCGAACCCGCCGGCACCTTGTGGCGGTAGCTCCAGGCGGCCTGCGGCGGCATGGAAAGCAGGATGGATTCGGTGCGCCCGCCCGACTGCAGGCCGAAGTGGGTGCCGCGGTCCCAGACGAGGTTGAATTCGACATAGCGCCCCCGCCGATAGAGCTGGAAGGCCCGTTCGCGCTCCCCGTAGGGCATGTTCTTTCGTGCCTGCACGATGGGCAGGTAGGCGGTCAGGAAGGCATCGCCCACGCTTTGCAGTATGGCAAAGCCCTGCTCGAAGCCGAGCTCGGAGAAGTCGTCGAAGAAGATGCCGCCGATGCCGCGCTGCTCGCCCCGGTGCTTGTTGCAGAAGTATTCGTCGCACCAGCTCTTGAAGCGCGGATAGAGCTCGTCGCCGAAGGGCGCGAGCGCATCGCGGCAGACGCGGTGAAAGTGCACCGCGTCCTCCTCGAAGCCGTAGTAGGGCGTGAGGTCCATGCCGCCGCCGAACCAGCACACCGGCTCCTGCCCCGCATGGCCGGCCGCGATCATGCGCACGTTCATGTGCACCGTGGGCACGTAGGGGTTGCGCGGGTGGAAGACCAGCGACACGCCCATGGCCTCGAAGGGCGCGCCGGCGAGTTCGGGCCGGTGCTGGGTGGCCGAAGGCGGGAGCTGGGGGCCGCTCACGTCGGAAAAGCCGCAACCGGCGCGCTCGAACACCAGGCCGCCTTCGATGATGCGGGTGATGCCGTTGCCCTGCAGCTTGTCGCCCGGGGCTTTCTCCCAGGCGTCGGAGATGGCGCGCGCGCCGCCCTCGCCCTCCACCTCCTGCAGCGCATTCATGATGCGCGCCTGCAAACCCACCAGGTAGCTGCGCACCGGCTGCACCGTGCCCGCAGGGTTGAATCGACTCATTTGATGGCCCTGTGTCCTATGTCGTTGCGATATTGCGCGCCGTTGAAATGGATGCCGCGCACCACTTCGTAGGCGCGCTGCTGCGCCTGGCGCACGCTGTCGGCCAGTGCCGTCACGCACAGCACGCGTCCGCCCGAGGTGCGCAGTGTGCCGTCTTCGAGCCGCGTGCCGGCATGAAAGACCATGGCGTCGTCCTGCTCTGGCGGGGTGCCGCTGATCGCGTCGCCCTTGCGCGGGCTTTCGGGGTAGCCGGCCGCGGCCATCACCACGCCCAGCGCCGTGCGCCGGTCCCACTGCAATTCGACGTCGGCGAGCTTGCCGTCCACCGCGGCGTTCAGCACGTCCAGCAGGTCGCTCTTGAGGCGCATCAGGATGGGCTGGGTTTCGGGGTCGCCCAGGCGGCAGTTGAATTCCAGCACCTTGAGCTGGCCCTGCGCGTCGATCATCAGGCCGGCGTAGAGAAAGCCGGTGTAGGGCATGCCGTCCTTTTCCATGCCGCGCACCGCCGGCAGGATGACTTCGCGCATGGCGCGCGCGTGCACGTCGGCAGTGACCACGGGCGCGGGCGAATACGCGCCCATGCCGCCGGTATTGGGGCCTTCGTCGCCGTCCTTCAGGCGCTTGTGGTCCTGGCTGGTGGCCAGCGCCACCACGTCGCGCCCGTCCGAGAGCACGATGAAGCTGGCCTCTTCGCCCGCGAGGAACTCCTCGATGACGACGCGCGCCGCGCCCTCTTGCGCGCCGGCGTAGCGGGCGTCGACCAGCATCGCGTCCACGGCGGCATGCGCCTGGGCCAGGCTAGTGGCCACCACCACGCCCTTGCCCGCGGCCAGGCCGTCGGCCTTGACGACCACGGGTGCGCCCAGGCGCTCAATGAAGGCATGGGCCGCTTCGGGGTCGGAGAAGACGTCGTAATTGGCCGTGGGGATGCCATGGCGGCGCATGAAGGCCTTGGAAAAGGCCTTGGAGCTTTCCAGCTGCGCCCCCGCCTGCGTCGGGCCGAAGATGCGCAGGCCCCTGGCGCGAAACAGGTCGACCACACCGGCGGCCAGCGGTGCCTCTGGGCCGACCACGGTCAGGCCGATCTTGTTGTCCTGCGCCCAGTCGGCCAGTTGCTGCACATCGGTGATGGGCAGGTTTTCCAGCCGGGGCGACAGCTGCGTGCCGCCGTTGCCCGGCGCCACATACACCATGCTGGCCTTGGGCGAGTCCACCAGCTTCCAGGCCAGCGCGTGCTCGCGCCCGCCGCCGCCGATCACGAGGATTTTCATGGGGTCCGGTCCGGCTGACGCGGCGCCTCACAGCGCCGCGTTGTGGTAGACGTTTTGCACATCGTCCAGGTCTTCGATCACGTCCAGGAGCTTCTGCATGCGCTCGGCGTCCTCGCCCGCAAGCTCGATGGTGTTTTCCGCGCGCATGGTCACCTCGGCCACCTCCGGGTTCAGCCCCGCCTCCTGCAAGGCCTGCCTCACGGCCTCGAAGTCGCCCGGCTCGGACAGCACCTCGATGGCGCCCTCCTCGTCGGTGATCACGTCGTCCGCGCCGGCTTCCAGCGCCACTTCCATCACCTTTTCCTCATCGGTGCCGGGCGCGAATACCAGCTGGCCGCAGTGGCGGAACTGGAAGGCCACCGAACCTTCGGTGCCCAGGTTGCCGCCGTGCTTGCTGAAGGCGTGGCGCACGTCGGCCACGGTGCGCACGCGGTTGTCGGTCATGGTGTCCACGATGATGGCGGCGCCCCCTATGCCGTAGCCTTCGTAGCGGATCTCCTCGTAGGTCACGCCTTCGAGGTTGCCCGTGGCCTTGTCGATGTTGCGCTTGATGGTGTCGGCCGGCATGTTGGCCGCCTTGGCCTTGTCGATCGCCAGACGCAGGCGCGGGTTGGCGCTGGGGTCGCCCCCGCCGGCACGCGCAGCCACCATGATCTCGCGCACCACGCGGGTCCAGATGCGCTGGCGCTTTTCATCCTGGCGCCCCTTGCGGTGCTGGATGTTGGCCCATTTGCTGTGTCCTGCCACAACGTCTTCCTTCCAACTACTCTGGTTTAATCTGCAGCCTGTGATTCTACTTTTGAGCATGTCATGGCCGAGCCCATCCTGCTAGCACAACACGGCAGCACCCAATGCAGGCTGTTGCCCGGCCTTGCCAACCGGCATGGCCTGATCACCGGCGCCACCGGCACCGGCAAGACGGTGACCCTGCAGACCCTGGCCGAGCAGTTTTCCGCGATCGGCGTGCCGGTCTTCATGGCCGACGTCAAGGGGGACCTTGCCGGCATCAGTCAGAAGGGCCAAATCGGCGGCAAGCTGGCCAAGGTGATTGCCGAGCGCGGCCTGCCCGCGCCCGCGCCCGTGGCCTGCCCCACCACGCTGTGGGACGTGTTCGGCCAGCAGGGCCATCCGGTGCGCGCCACCATCTCGGACATGGGGCCGCTGCTGCTGGCGCGCATGCTGGACCTGAACGACACGCAAACCGGCGTGCTCAACCTGGTCTTCAAGATCGCCGACGACAACGGCCTGCTGCTGCTGGACCTGAAAGACCTGCGCGCCATGCTGCAGCACGTGGGCGACAACGCGAAGAACTTCACGACGCGGTACGGCAACATCAGCAGCGCCAGCATAGGCGCCATCCAGCGTGGCCTGATGCAGATCGAGACGCAGGGCGGCGACAAGTTCTTCGGCGAGCCCATGCTCGACATCGAGGACTTCATGCAGACGGTGGGCGGCAAGGGCGTGATCAACATCCTGGCCGCCGACAAGCTGATGAACGCGCCGCGCCTGTATGCCAGCTTCCTGCTGTGGATGCTCTCCGAGCTGTTCGAGCGCCTGCCCGAGATCGGCGACCCGGATAAACCCAAGCTGGTGTTCTTCTTCGACGAGGCCCACCTGCTGTTTGCCGACGCGCCCAAGGTGCTGGTGGAGCGCATCGAGCTCGTCGTGCGCCTGGTGCGCTCCAAGGGCGTGGGCGTGTACTTCGCGACGCAAAACCCGCTGGACATTCCCGACACCGTGCTGGCGCAACTGGGCAACCGCGTGCAGCACGCGCTGCGCGCCTTCACCCCGCGCGACCAGAAGGCGGTCAAGGCCACGGCCAGCACCATGCGGCCCAAGGCGGGGCTCGATATCGAGGCGGCGATCACCGAACTGGCCGTGGGCGAAGCCCTCGTGAGCCTGCTGGACGCCAAGGGGCGCCCGAGCGAGACCGAGCGCGTCTACGTGCTGCCGCCGGGCAGCCAGCTCGGGCCGATCACGGTCGAACAACGCCAGGCACTGGTCAAGAATTCCCTCGTCGCCGGCAGCTACGACACGCCGGTGGACCGCGAATCGGCCTATGAAATGCTGGCCGCGCGCGGCGCGCAAGCCACCGGCGTCGGCGCGCCCGCCGACGGTGCGGCGGCGCCGGCCCAGGGCGGCGGCATGTTCGACGGCATAGGCACCATGGTCAAGGAAGCGCTGTTCGGCCGCACCGGCCCGCGCGGCGGACAGTACGACGGCCTGGTGCAGAACGTCATCAAGGGCGAAGCCCGGCGCATGGGCCGCGAGCTGCTGCGCGGCGCGCTGGGCAGCCTGATCGGCGGCAAGCGCCGCTGAGCACCGCAAGCGACAACCCCGGACGACCTGCCATGCACTGCTTCGAACTCGGCATCGACGAGGGCATTGCCCACCTGATGCTCCATCGCCCCGAGGCCTTCAACACCATGGGGCCGCGCTTCTGGCGCGAGCTCGACGAGGTGCTCGACACGCTGCACCGCGGCAACGGAGCGCGCGTGCTGCTCATCAGCAGCACCGGCAAGCATTTCAGCGCGGGCATGGCGCTGGAGGTGTTCGACTCGGCCCTGGCGCTGGACGACGCCAGTGCCGCCGCGCGCGCCGCCATACCAGAGCAGCTGGCCGAGCTGCAGCACACCTTCAGCCGGCTGGAAAGCCTGCGCATTCCGGTGATCGCCGCCATCCAGGGCGGCTGCGTGGGCGGCGCGCTGGACCTGGTGACCGCCGCCTGCCTGCGCTATGCCACGCGCGACGCCTTCTTCTGCGTCCAGGAGATCAACATCGGCATGGTGGCCGACGTGGGCACCCTGCAGCGCCTGCCCAAGCTCATCCCGCCGGGTGTGGCGCGCGAGATGGCCTACACCGGGCGGCGCCTGCCGGCCGAGCGCGCTCTGGCCTTGGGCCTGGTCAATGAGGTCTTCGACACCCAGGAAGCGATGCTGGCCGCCGCGCTGCAGTGCGCGCGCGAGATTGCCGCCAAGCCGCCCGTGGCCGTCTGGGCCAGCAAGCAGGCGCTGAACCATGCGCGCGACCACAGCGTGCACGACAGCCTGCAGCAGATGGGCTGGCTGCAAGGCATGGTGTGGAGCACCGCCCAGGTGCACGAGGCGCTGCGCGCCCACCAGGAAAAGCGCCCCGGCCGCTTCGATCCGCTGGCCCCATTGACAAGATTCACCGATGGGGCATAAAACCGGGCAGCTTCCTGTTTTCATAGCTGTCAGCGCTTTATCCATGGGCGCTGGAGCAGGTTTTGATACCCAAACTGAACCTCGTTGATGCCATGCCCACGCCCGCCATGCCCCTACCCACCCCTTCGGATGTCCTGGCCGCAGCCCGCGTGCTCGAAGGCGTGGCGCACCGCACGCCGGTGCTGCGCTCCACCACCATAGACCGGCTGTTTGGCGCGGCGCTGTACTTCAAGTGCGAGAACCTGCAGCGCACCGGCTCCTTCAAGTTCCGCGGTGCCTACTGCGCGCTGGCGCAGCTGGAGCGGCAGCAGCGCGGCAAGGGCGTGCTGGCCTATTCGTCGGGCAACCACGCGCAGGCGGTGGCGCTGGCCGCGAGCCTGCACGACACCGAGGCGCTCATCGTCATGCCCGAAGACGCCAGCGCCGCCAAGCTCGCGGCCACGCGCGGCTACGGCGCGCAGGTGGTGACCTACCGGCGCGAGCAGGAAGACCGCGAGGCCCTGAGCCAGCGGCTGGCACACGAACGCCAGCTGGGCATCGTGCCGCCATCGGACCACCCGGCCATCATTGCCGGGCACGGCACGGCGGTGCTGGAGCTGCTGCAGCAAGTGCCCAGGCTCGACTACCTCTTCGTGCCCGTGGGCGGCGGCGGCCTGCTCGCCGGCAGCCTGCTGGCGGTGCGCGCCGCCGCCAGCAACTGCGAGGTGTTCGGCGTGCAGCCCGAAGCGGCCGGCCACGCCAGCCGCTCGCTGGCCAGCGGCCAGATCATCACCGTGACGCACCCGCGCACCATTGCCGACGCGGCGCAGACGCCGGCGCTGGCGCCCACCGCTTTCGAAGTCATCCGCCAGGCCACGCCGCAGATCCTGTCGGCATCGGACCCGCAGATGCTGGACGCCCTGCGCTTTCTGGCTCAGCGCATGAAGCTGGTGGCCGAACCCACCGGGGCGCTGGCCTTTGCCGGCGCGCAGAGCGGCGCGGTGGACCTGCATGGCAAGCGCGTGGGCATCGTCATCAGCGGCGGCAACGTGGACCTGTCGCGCTACGCCCGTTTCATTTCCGACTGAGCTTCATCGCCCTTTTTCCCCTTTCTCATGAGCAACATCCACGTCATCGATCACCCGCTGGTCCAGCACAAACTCACGCTGATGCGCCGCAAGGACGCCAGCACCAACAGCTTTCGCCGCCTGCTGGGGGAGCTGGCCACCCTCATGGCCTACGAGGTCACGCGCGACATGCCGCTGTCGGACATCGAGATCGAAACCCCGCTGGAGACCATGACCGGCAAGGTGATCGACGGCAAGAAGCTGGTGCTGGTCTCCATCCTGCGCGCGGGCAACGGCTTTCTCGACGGCATGCTCGACGTGGTGCCCGGCGCGCGCGTGGGCCACATCGGCCTGTACCGCGACCCCGCGACGCTGCAGCCGGTGGAGTACTACTTCAAGATGCCCTCGGGCATGAACGAGCGCGACGT
The DNA here is from genome assembly GCF_007954405.1 of Comamonas flocculans. Lineage (NCBI taxonomy): Bacteria > Pseudomonadati > Pseudomonadota > Betaproteobacteria > Burkholderiales > Comamonadaceae > Comamonas > Comamonas flocculans. The sequence continues at coordinate 582,812 of NZ_CP042344.1, forward strand.
GATCGTCGTGGACCCGATGCTGGCCACCGGCAACTCCGCCAGCGCCGCGCTCGCGCGCCTGAAGCAGACCCGACCGCGCTCGATCAAGTTCGTCTGCCTGCTGGCCGCGCCCGAAGGCATCGCCACGCTGCAGGCGGCGCATCCGGACGTGCCGATCTACACCTCGGCGATAGACCGCCAGCTCGACGAACACGGCTACATCCTGCCGGGGCTGGGCGATGCGGGCGACCGCATCTTCGGCACCAAATAGCCTGCCCGGGCCACACCCGCGAGTCCGACTGCGCGGTGTTCACCCGCCGGCGCCTGGCGCTGCCCGCTGCGCTCCGTAAAAAAAAGGCCGACATCGCTGTCGGCCTTCGGGGTGCAGGCGGCCTGCGGCGCGTGCGCCGCAGGCCACGCGCTCAATACACGTCGTGCTGGGTGTTGTAGACGTTGAACTTGCCGGTCGGCGTGATCAGCCTGGCGTCCTTGATCACCGCCTTGCAGGTACGCGTCTTGTCGTCCACCACCACCAGGGCCGACTGCTTGTCCTTGGCGCTCCAGACGGAGAACCAGACCTCGTCGCCGCTGCGGTTGTACTCGGGTTGCACCACGCGCTTGGCGCCGTCGTCCTTGAGGTCGGCGCAGGCGGCGATGTCTACGATCTGGGGCTTCTTGCCCAGGTCGCGGATGTCGTACACCGCCACGCTCTGGCTGACCTTGGCGTCGGGGTTGAGCGTGGTGTCCACCCACAGGTTGTGCGACTTGGGGTGGGTCTTGATGAAGAGCGAGCCGCCGCCCTGGCCTTCGAGCTTGTCCACCACCTTCCAGGCGTTGGCCTTGTGGCCCTTGGGGTCGGTGCCGATGATGGAGATGCTCTCGTCACCCAGGCCCGAGGTGGCCCACACCGGACCGAACTTGGGGTGCTTGAAGTTGGCGCCGCGCCCCGGGTGCGGGATCTTGCCGACGTCGATCAGCGCCGCCAGCTTGCTCTCCTTCGTGTCCACCACCGCGATCTTGTCCGAGGAGTTGGCCGCCGTCAGGAAGTAGCGCCCGGTGCTGTCAAAGCCCCCGTCGTGCAGGTACTTGGCGGCATCGATCTGCTTGGTCTTGAGGTTCTTCAGGTCGGTGTAGTCCACGGTCCAGATCTTGCCGGTTTCCTTGGCGTTGACCAGGAATTCGGGCTTCTGGTGGCTGGAGACGATCGCGGCCACGCGCGGCTCGGGGTGGTATTCGTTGTCCACCGTCATGCCGCGGGTGGAGACGATCTTCAGCGGCTTGAGGGTTTCGGCTTCCATCAGCACGAACTGCGGCGGCCAGTAGGTGCCGGCGATCGCCACCTTGTCTTCCCAGCCCTTGAACTTGCTGGTCTCGATCGAGCGCGCCTCCAGGCCGACCTTGATCTCGGCCACGTTGTCGGGCTTTTCCATCCACAGGTCGATGATGTTCACGCGCGCATCGCGCCCGATCACGTACAGGTAGCGGCCCTTGGCGCCCATGCGCGAGATGTGCACCGCATAGCCGGTCTTGACGATGTTGATGATCTCCTTGGTGTCCCCGTCGATCAGGGCCACCTCGCCGGCGTCACGCAGCGTCACCGAGAAAATATTCTCGATGTTGTATTTGTTCATCTTCTTCGTCGGGCGCTGGGCCACGGGCACGATTTCCTTGCGTGACTTCTCCATGTCCTCGAGCGAAAACTCCGGCGGCGTGGGAGGGTCCTGCTGTATGTAGCGGGCCATCAGGTCCACCGTGGCCTCGTCGAACTCGCCCGAGGTCTGCCAGTTGGGCATGCCGGCCGGCGAACCGTAGGCGATGAAGGTCTTGAGGTAGTCGGTGCCCTTGTCGATGGTGATCTCCGGCGTCAGCGCCTTGCCGGTCGCGCCCTTGCGCAGCACGCCGTGGCAGCCGGCGCAGCGCTCGAAGTAGATCTGGCGCGCGTGGTCGAACTCCTCCTGGGTCATGGCTGGCGCCTTGGGGTTGGAGTTCTGGTGCATCAGCGCCTCGCCCACGGGGGAGGAGCCAGCCTGCAGGTTGATCTCGGTCTGGGGCAGCACCGCCCCCTTCTTCTGTTGTGCCATCGCCGTCGTTGCCATGGCGGCCAGGGCCAGCACTGCGAGGGTCGTCATCGGGCGGAGTTTCATTGTCCATCCTCTCTTGCGTGAGAAAACGCCACCTTGTCTCCTGTAGTGAGCCAACCGGGGGCGGCAAATGTTCCGGCGACCTTGCGGCCATTATCCGTATGGTTTGCCAAACTACTTGAAAAGGTATACCAAAAAATTCTGCCTTTAGTCACAAGGGTAATACCTTTGTACAACCTGCAGTTGATGCTAGGGTTTACCCCTGAATCCTTTCCCCCGATTCTCATCCTCCGCCGCACCATGAAACCCCAGCCCCACCCCTGCCGGTCGCCGCTGCATCTGCATGCCCTGGCGTTCACCAGCCTGCTTGCCTGCGCACTCCCCAGCCCCGCACTGGCCCAGAGCACCGCCAGCGCCCCGCTCCCGTCCATGGTGGTCAGCGGATCGATGCAGGAGCAGCCTGTGGATGACCTGCCACAGTCCATCGACGTGATCACCGCCGGGCAGCTCGAGGAGCAGCAAAGCCAGAGCCTGCGCGACGCCCTGCAGGACCTGCCCAACACCTCGGTGCGCACCGCGCCGGCGCGGCTGGCCGTGGGCGCGTCCTCATCGGCCTTTGCGCGCGATGGCAATACGGGCATCAACATCCGCGGCATCGGCGGCAACCGTGTGCTCATGACGGTGGATGGCATCCGCATGCCGCGCAGCTATGTTTCGCGCTCGGCCATCTTCGATCGCGAATACCTCTCGCTGGAGCTGTTCAAGCGCATCGAACTGCTGCGCGGGCCGGCCTCGGCGCTCTATGGCTCGGACGGCCTGGCCGGCGTAGTCAACTTCGTGACGCTCGATCCGCAGGATTTCCTGGGCGAGGACCGGACCCTGGGCGGGCGCGTTGCCGTGCAATACGGCAGCGAGGACGATGGCAAGCTGCTGGCCGGCACGCTAGCCGGCAAGGCGAGCGAGAGCGCGCAATGGATGCTGACCGCGCAGCTGCGCCGCGCCCATGCACCCAAGACCATGGGCGACAACGACGCTCCCGACAGCCGGCGCACCCGCGCCAACCCGCAGGACGACGGCGACCAGGCGCTGCTGGCCAAGGTGGTGCTCAGCCCCGGTGGCGGCCAGCGCCACGTGCTCGGCTTCGAGCACGTGAACCGCGATTCCGACGTGGCACTGCTGTCCAGCCGCACGCCGCAGCCTTCCAAGCCTGCCGACGTGCTCGGCGAGAGCTCGCGCTACGACGCCGCGCGCAACCGCATTACCTGGGATGCGCGCTACGACGTGGCAAGCGGCTGGGCCGACCAGGTGCGCACCATCGTGGCTGCGCAGCAGGGCAAGTCGCGCCGCGTGGGCACGAGCGACCTGAACAGTGGCGTGCACCGCGTGCGCGACAACCGCTACCAGGAGCGCCTGTGGCAGCTGGGCCTGCAGGCCGAAAAGGTGTTGCGCGCGGGCGAATGGACGCACCGCCTGGCGTATGGCGCGGAGTACACGCGCAACCACATCAGCAACCTCTACGACGGCCTGGCCCCGCTGGCGCCGGACGTGTTTCCGCTCAAGCGCTTTCCCGACACGCGCGAGAGCACCAGCGCGCTGTACCTGCAGGACGAAACCGTCTGGGGCGACTGGACCTTCACGCCCGGCCTGCGCATCGACCACTTTGCCATCGACGTGACCAGCCAGAGCGGCTTTTACCCGCCGGCGGCGCAGCCGGGCAAGTCGCTGTCCAAGGCGGCCGTGCTGCCCAAGCTGGGCGTGCTCTGGCGCGCCAGCTCCGAATGGAGCCTGTTCGGCCAGTATTCGCAGGGACTGCGCGCACCCGAGCCGGGCCAGCTCAACGACCATTTCGAGGCGGTGGTGCCGGGCGCGCGCGTGGTCATCCAGCCCAATCCCAACCTGCAGCCCGAGCGCAGCCGCGGCCTGGAGATCGGTGCGCGCGCACGCTTGGAGCGCCTGAAGCTGGATGCGACGGCCTTCGTCAACGACTATTCCAACCTCATCGTGGACGCCGAGTTCATCCAGGAAGTGGGCACCACGCGCTACTTCCAGTCGGTGAACATCGGGCGCGCCCGCATCCACGGCTTCGAGCTCAAGGGCAGCTACGACTGGGGCGTGCTGGGCCAGGGGCGCCTGTCGAGCACCTTTTCCTGGGGCATGGCGCGCGGCAAGAACCGCGAAACCGGCCAGCCGCTGAACTCGGTCGATCCGGCCCAGGCCACGCTGGGCGTGCGCTACGACACCGCGCCCTGGTCGCTGTGGGCGAATCTGCGCTACCGCCAGGCCAAGAGGCCGGGGGACATCGACAACAGCGCCATCTTCAACTCCAAGCCCGACGTGCAGTTCGCCACGCCCTCCTTCACCACGCTGGACGTGGGCGGGCAATGGCGCCTGGCCAAGGACACCCGCCTGAACCTGGCGATCCACAACCTGACCAACCGCAAGTACTGGCTCTGGTCGGACGTGTACGGCCAGTCGGCGAGTTCGGCGGTGCTGGACGCCTATACCCAGCCCGGACGCAGCCTGCGGGTATCGCTGGTCAAGGATTTCTGAGTCGGGCAGGAATCAAGAGTAGAAATCGGCCCAAACGCTTACTGGTCGGGCGCTACAGGCTATCTCTTTTGAAGAGCGCATCCCGCCGGTGTTCAAGCCTGCAGCGCCTGCTGCACGCCGCGGTTGGCCAAGGCATCGGCGCGCTCATTGCCCGGGTCACCCGCGTGGCCCTTGACCCAGTGCCAGCGCAGCTCATGGCCCGCGCCATGGGCCAGCGCGTCCAGGCGCTGCCAGAGTTCGACGTTCTTCACCGGCTGGCCCGCGGCAGTGCGCCAGCCCTTCTTCTTCCAGCCGTGTATCCACTGGGTGATGCCCTGGCGCACGTACTGGCTGTCCACATGGACGTCGGCGCTGCAGGGGCGGCGCAGCGCGGCGAGCGCCTCGATCACCGCCACCAGCTCCATGCGGTTGTTGGTCGTCAGCCGCTCGCCGCCGCAGAGTTCCTTTTCCGTGCCGCCGTAGCGCAGCAGCGCGCCCCAGCCGCCGGGGCCGGGGTTGCCCTTGCAGGCGCCGTCGGTGTAGATCTGCACGCGCTCGGCCATCAAGGGTTCCCCATGCCGTCGCGGGTGCGCCCGGCGGTCTCGAAGCGTGCCAGCGGCACGGCCTTGGCGGCCACCGGCGCCGTACGCCAGGCCGGCTCGAGCAGCCGCACACCGAGCACGCGCTTGACCGCGACCATCACATAGGCCGCGCCCAGCAGCGACCAGCCGTGCGGACCCAGACGGTCCATCCAGGCCATGCGCTGCAGCCAGCGAGCGCTTTGAAAGCTCGGCCGAAAACATCCCAGGCTCACCGACTCCACCTCCAGATCGAGCAGGCGCATCCAGTCGCCGAGGCGCCAGGGCGAAAAGAATTCTTCGAGCTCGGGCACGAACAGCGGCCCGCCCGCGCCCAGACGCCTATACCATTGCATGCGCCTTTGCCGCGCGCCCCACAGGCTCCAGGGATTGATGCCGCTGACAATCAGGCGCCCTTCGGGCACCAGCACCCGCGCTGCCTCGCGCAGCGCCGCATGCGGGCTGACGCTGAGCTCCAGGGTGTGCGGCATCAGCACCAGATCGAGGCTGGCCTGCTCGAACGGCAGTTGCACCGCATCGGCCCACAGGGAGGGCGCTGGCGCGCCGTCCTGCTGCTCGGCATCGCCCGTGGCCAGCGCCAGCCAGCGGTGCTGCATGCGGTTGGCGCGCAGGCCCTGCAGCTGCGGCATGCCCAGTTGCAGCGCGTGGTAACCGAAGATGTCGGCCACCAGCTCGTCATGGCGCTCCTGCTGCCACTGCAGCAGGTAGCGCCCTGCGGGCGAACCAAGCCAACTGCTGAAACCTATAATTTTGCCGCTCATGAAACTGCTGCCGCTGCCCGCTTTCTCCGACAACTACATCTGGATGGTGCACGATGGGCGTGACGCTCTGGTGGTCGATCCGGGCGATGCAGCACCGGTCCAGCAGGCGCTGCGCAGCATGCAATTGTCATTGCGCACGATTCTAGTCACCCACCACCATGGCGACCACACCGGCGGCGTCGCCGAACTGCGCGAGCGCTGGGGCGCCCGGGTCTTCGGCCCGGCGCGTGAAGCCATCCCCGAACCCTTCACCGCTCTGCACGACGGCGAGCAGCTTCAGGCGCTGGGCCTGCGCTTCACGGTGCTGGACGTGCCCGGCCATACCGCGGGGCACATCGCCTACTACTGCGCAAGCCTGGACGGCGCGCCCGTGCTGTTTTGCGGCGACACCCTGTTTTCCGGCGGCTGCGGACGGCTGTTCGAAGGCACGCCGGCGCAGATGCACGCCTCGCTGAGCCGCCTGGCCGCGCTGCCGGACGACACCCGGGTGTGCTGTGCCCATGAGTACACACTCGCCAACCTCGCCTTCGCCCAGGCCGTCGAGCCGGACAACCGCGCGCTGGCCGACTACCTGGCCCATTGCCGGCAGCTGCGCCGGGCGGGACAACCCACGTTGCCCTCGACCATGGCCATCGAGCGCGCCGTCAACCCGTTTGTGCGCACCGCCGAGATCTCCGTGCGCCAGGCCGCCCAGGCGCACGCGCCCGACACCGATCCGCAAGACCCGGTTGCCGTGCTGGCAACCCTGCGCCAATGGAAGAACGATTTCCGATGAACTGGTTGCGCCTGCTGGCCGCCATCTGCCTGCTTGCCCTGGCCGGGTGTGCAAGCGTCCCTGGCGATACCGAAACCGATACGCCGAGCAATGCCGTCGAGCGCACACCGCTCTACCCGAGTGCGCCACTGCAGTCCATCACCTCCGCGCAGGCGGCCTACCTGGGTGTGGCGCGCGTGGACGCGCCGGCCGATCTGTGGGAGCGCATCCGCCGGGGCTTTTCCATGCCCGATCTGATGGGCGAACTGGTGCTCGAACGCGAACAGTGGTATGCCACGCGCCCCGACTACATTCAGCGCATGGCCGAGCGCTCGAGCAAATACCTGTTTCACATCGTCGAAGAGCTGGAGCGGCGCAGCATGCCGGCCGAACTGGCTCTGCTGCCCTACATCGAAAGCGCCTTCAACCCCCAGGCCGTCTCCAGCGCCAAGGCCGCCGGTATGTGGCAATTCATGCCGGCCACGGGCAGCTACTTCGATCTCAAGCAGAACGCCTTTCGCGACGACCGTCGCGACGTGCTCGCCTCCACGCGTGCGGCACTGGACTATCTGCAAAAGCTCCATGGCATGTTCGGCGACTGGCACCTGGCCTTGGCCGCCTACAACTGGGGCGAAGGCAATGTGGCGCGCGCCATCGCCCGCAACGAAAAGGCGGGGCTGGGCACGAGCTACGGCGAACTGAGCCTGCCGGCGGAAACGCGCCTGTACGTGCCCAAGCTGCAGGCGGTGAAGAACATCGTTGCCCAGCCGCAGCACTACGGCATCGAGCTGCCGGCCATAGGCAACCACCCGTATTTCGACGTCGTCGAGATCACGCGCGACATCGACGTGGCGCTGGTCGCGCGCCTGGCCGGCATCAACGAAGCGGACTTCCGCGCGCTCAACCCTTCGCTGCACCGCCCGGTCATCCTGGCCGCCGGCGTGCCCCAGGTCCTGCTGCCCTGGGACAGCGCGCGGACCTTCCGGCGCAATTTCCAGGAATTCAACGAAGGGCAACTCGCCAGCTGGACGGTATGGACCGCACCCGCCACCATGAGCGTGGCTTCCGCCGCCCGGCGCACCGGCATGAGCGAAGCGGATCTGCGTACCATCAACGCCATTCCGCCGCGCATGATGATCAAGGCGGGCTCGACGCTCATGGTGCCGCGCTCCGCGGAAATGCTGGCCGACGTCTCGGGCAGCATCGCCGACAACGGGCAGATCGCGCTCGCGCCCGAAGCCACCATCCGGCGCAGCACCGTGCGCGCCGGCAAGAAGGACACCGTGGCCAGCATCGCGCGGCGCTACCGCGTCAACGCAGGCGACGTCGCCAACTGGAACGATCTCAAGACCACCAGCCATTTCAAACCCGGCGAAACCATCGTGCTCTACCTGCCGGTGCGTGCAGCGGCACCCCACGCCAGGCCCGGCAAGCGCGCTGCCACCCGAGCCGCGCCGGCCGCACGCCGCCAGGCCAGCCCGGCCCACAAGGGCGCAGTGCGCCCCGCGCGGGCAGGCGCGCCCAAGCGCAAGGCGCGCTGAGCGCCGGCATTGGCAAACCCGGGCGCCGCCCTCCGCTCGCCATGACCCAGATCGTCTTCTCGCACGCCAACAGCTTTCCCGCCGGCACCTACCGCATCCTGTTCGGCCACTTGCGCGAACGCGGTTTTCAGCTCAGCGCGGTCGAGCGCTACGGTCACGACCCACGCTACCCGGTCACAAGCAACTGGCCCCATCTGGTGCGGCAACTGGCTGACCACGCAGCGGCTCTGCAACAGCAAAGCGGCGAGCGCGCCTACCTCGTCGGGCACTCGCTCGGCGGCTATCTCAGCCTGATGGCGGCAGCGCGCCATCCGGAACTGGCGCGCGGCGTGCTGTTGCTCGATTCACCCCTGGTCGGCGGCTGGAAGGCGGGCGCCGTCGGCGTAGCCAAGCAGGTTCAGGCCATAGGCGCCCTGACTCCGGGGCGAATCAGCCGCGCACGGCGCAAGAGCTGGTCCGATCGCGAGGAAGCGCTGGCCCATTTCCAGCGCAAGAAGGCCTTTGCCCAATGGGACAGCGCCGTACTGCACGACTACGTGGCCGCCGGCCTCACCGACACCGGCGCGGGCTGCGCGCTGAGCTTTGACCGCGACGTGGAAACGCAGATCTACAACACCGTCCCGCACAATCTGGAACAGCTGCTGCGCCGCCACCCGCTGCAGTGCCCGGCCGCCTTCATCGGCGCACGCGGCTCGCACGAGATGCGCCAGGTGGGCCTGGGCCTGACGGAAAAAATCACGCGCGGCCGCATCCTGATGCTCGACGGCAGCCACCTCTTTCCGATGGAGCAACCGCGCACCACCGCTGCCGCGATCGAGGCGGCCTTGCTCAACCTGCAGCACATCGAACGCGCGTGACGAGCCCAGAACCATGCAGCCCGGCTCGTCAGCGATCGCTTCGGGAGCAAAAACGACACTCAAAAAAAACCTTGCTACTTTTTAAGTAGCAGGGCTTCCTTTGTTTATCTGGGGTGGCTGATGGGGCTCGAACCCACGACAACAGGAATCACAATCCAGCCCAAATAGTGTTTGCTTGTGTTGCGTTGCGTAGATACAATCCATGTAAATCAACAGTTTAGAGCTACACCAAGCCCGCGAAGCGTTGATTGATATTGCCCAAAATTCGGGTTTTTAGTCTGTAAACAGTCTGTACAAGGCAGCACCATGGCAAGGCCGAGCAAATCAGCGTCAATCGACTACAAGGCCGCCCATACCCTGACGCAGGGGCTACTTGAGCGCGCCGCGTGCCCCGCTGGCGTCCGGTTCGTTCTGGTGAAGGATGGCGACACCAAGGGCCTGCGCCTGCGCGTGACACCTGCCGGGGGCAAGTTCTGGCAGTTTGAAACCCGCATGAAGGGCAAGCTGATAACCCGTTCTCTGGGTGAATGGCCCGCCGTATCAATCAGCGAAGCCCAGACGCAAGCCCGCACCCTGCGCAACATGACCACGCAAGGGATAGACCCGCGCGAAGTTGAACGCGAAGCATGGGAAAAGCGCGAAGCCGAGGAAGCCGCACGCGCTGCCGCCGCCGTGCAAGCGCAGCGCGAAGCCCTGACAGTAGGCCAGGCATGGGCCGCGTACATCGAAGCCCGCCGCCCGTTCTGGGGCGCGCTGCACCTGGCCGACAACGTGGGCATGATGGCCCCAGGTGGCGAGCCCAAAAAGCGAGGCAAGGGCACCACCACGCCCGGGCCGCTGGCACACTTCGCACCCCTGCGCCTGTTGGACGTGACCGGGGAAACCATGCACCAGTGGGCAATGGAAGAAGCCCGCACGCGCCCGACACGCGCCCGCCTTGGCTTGCACCTGTTCAACGCCTTCCTGAACTGGTGTACCGAGCGCCCGGAATATGCCGAGCTGGTCACTGCCAATGCTGCCAAGAACCGCCGCGCCCGCGAAGCGCTGGGCAAGCCCCAAGCCAAGAAGGACGCGCTGCTGAAGGAGCAGCTACCCGCGTTTTTTCAAGCCGTGCAAGGGCTGCAAAGCGCCGCCGCAAGCGCCTACCTGCTGGGGCTGCTGCTGACTGGCGCGCGCCCGGGCGAGCTGCAAATGCTGCGCTGGGAGGACGTGAACACGCAATGGAAAGCACTCACCATTCGCGACAAGGACGCCAGCAAAGGCGGCAACGATGGCACCCGGCAAGTGCCCCTGACGCCCTACATGCACCACCTGATTGCAAGCCTGCCCCGCCGTGGCGACTTCGTGTTTTCCAATGAATGGGGCACTGCACCCATAAGCCGCCCGCATCGCCGCCTTGCCGACGCCTGCGCCGTCGCTGGCGTGAATGTCACCCTGCACGGACTGCGCCGCAGCTTTGGCAGCTTGTCCGAGTGGCTGGAGCTGCCCGCTGGCGTGGTGGCGCAGATTCAAGGCCACAAGCCCAGCGCCACCGCTGAAAAGCATTACCGCGTGCGCCCGCTCGACCTGCTGCGCCTGCACCATGAAAAGTTCGAGGCGTGGATTTTGGAACAGGCCGGGGTTCAGTTCGACGCCCAGGCGGAACCTGGCAAGTTGCGCGCCGTGAATTGATGTTTTCGCCCCAGCTAGGCCAGCTTCGAAACCTGGCCGAAAAGCGGGTTTCCCTGCCCGCCTGCTGGGGCACCTTTTCAGGGGTGCGCTATGGGAGGCGCGGATATGTTGACGAACGAAGAACGCGAGGCATTGCTGAGTGTTGCGCGCGAGCGCCTGAAGAATCGCCACCGCGATTACCGGCGGTTTGAACATGCTGTTCGGCATGGAGTGCTTGGCTGGCTGTACGCCGAAAATCATGGCGTCATAGTGCGAGCATATGAACGAATCGCGTCGCCCGATGAGCTGGAAGCTATGGAGCGCGGGCGCATGATTCACTTCATTGATTCATGGGCCGAGAAAAAATCCGCAGCGCCTGCGATTGCGCCGCTGGAAAAAAAGCCAAAAGAAACCGCAGCGCAGATGGGCGCGCGCCACTGGCAAGCGTGCATTGATGCTGGCCTGGTCATGCCCGGCGACAGCTATGCACAGTACCCGCGCGGCATTTCCGAAGTGGCCAGGGCCGAGGGCATCAAGCGACAAACATTTGCCAAGCGGCTTGACGCCTACCGCGAACAAAAATTCGGTCAGTAATCGGCAACCAAACGGCAACCATCGGCAACCGGTTGCAGGGCCAGATATGCGAACAATTCGGAATCGTCTCAACAGCGCCAAACGGCGAAAGGCGATAACCGATGAAAACCGTACTGCACAGCGCTGCAATCCGCCGCGCGGCACCTGAGTCCAGCCATCCATCGCTGGAACACGTCACCCGCCCCACGGTCACCACGGGCGAAGCCGCGCACTATCTGAATCGCCGCCCGCAGACCTTGCGCGGCTGGGCCTGCCAAGAGAACGGGCCGGTTCGCCCCATTCGCATCAATGGCCGTCTGGCTTGGCCCGTGGCTGACATTCGCCGCCTGGTGGGCGTGGAGGGCGTGTAAATGACCGACACCAGCAAGCAAAAAGCCCCGGTCGTTAGCGCGACCAAGGGCTTTTCAAATACCACCAGCAAGCCCCGCCATTCTACCAAATCGAGCGCGACCGAGGCGCAATATCGACGCATCATCGAAGCGTTGAGGATTGGCCCCAAGACGTCGCACGACTTGCGCGTCCTCGGGGCTTATCACCCGGCTGGCCGCGTCAAGGAGCTGAACGACAAATTCGGGTTTGTGATCGACTCCGACCGTGTTTCGCTTTGGGACGCGTGGGGTTTCGAGCATCGGAACTGCGCCAGGTATCACCTGCTGCGCGAACCCGATAACGCCGATGCGCTGCTAGGCCTGGCGAGGGCCTGAGCATGGGCCGCGACTACAAGCGCACCAAGGGCGATTCTGGGCGCATGGCGGGCGGGTTTGTGGCCCTGCCGTGGGCAGTGCTGGATAGCCCCGCCTGGCAGCGCCTAGGCCATCCTGCGCGGTCGTTGCTGTTGGAACTGGCGCGTCAGCTTGGCAGCAGCAACAACGGGCGGTTACTGTCGGGTAGCGCCTATCTGAGCAAGCGCGGCTGGCGCAGCAAGGATGTCATTGCGCGTGCGCTGCGTGAGCTGGTGGAGGCGGGTTTCCTGCATCAAACGGTGCAAGGCCATCGCCCGAACAAGGCGAGCTGGTACGCCGTCACCTGGCAGCGACTGAGCAACGACAAGAAGGGTTTTGACCCCGGCACCGCTGAGACCTTCAGGAGTGGTGCTTTCATGGATGACGCGCCGTTGCCACCGCCAAAGCCGAGCCGTGAGCAGCTTTATCGGCGCTGGGACAAAAACGCATCGCTTACCCCGTCTCACGGGGTAGAGGAAGCGCCTATTGCCCCGTCTCACGGGGTAGAGGCATCGTCCGTTGCCCCGTCTCACGGGGCTATGGAGGCCGTTTTGACCGACCCGCCTACCCCGTCAGGCGGACACCTTCTAGATATTGCCATCTGTCAGCGTGCAAAGCCTGCTGTCACTGGCAAGCGAAAACAGCGGGTGGCCCCGCCAAAACCCCGAGCGGCCCGCGCTGGCCACCACAAAACGGAGGGCTTGTCCGCCGCAGTTTGAGCGCTGGCACCGCAAAAAAGCGGGCGCGGCTGATTTACCCCATTTTCAACCCATGCCCGACCACCTAAAAACCACCTTTTTTTTGAAAGCAACACACCATGACAAATTTTGATAGCAACGCAATTGAGCTTGTCCACCCCGCAACCGGCCAGCGCCGCCAGTTGGCGAGCTGGCGCACACCGCGCAACGGCGCACATGCGCAATTCTGGGAGCCCGTCTCGCTGGCGCTGGCGCACGTCGGAAACCTGGCTGATTCGCTGGCCACCATCCGCAATAACGAGCGCCTGAGCGATGGCGCGAAGCTGGAAGACAGCAAGAACGTCGTTGTCCGCACCCTGCGCGAACTGGGGCAGGTGCAGGTCAAACTGAACGCCGCCATCGAGGCCGTGGGCGTGGAGCGTGGCAAATTGAGCGCCGCGCAACCGTACAGCCCGACCGACGCCGTGACGGTGCAGATTGACCTGGCGCTTGCCGCGCACCTGCGCAGTCTGGCCGGGCCTGAGCGTGAACGGTTCGTGGCCGGGCTGCACGATGGCACGAATCAGCGTGCTGTTGATGCGGTGCTGCGGCTGCCGCCCGTGCTGACCAGCCTGTCCAACGAGCTGCTGGGGCTGATTGAGGTCAGAGCCATCGAGCGCGCGAACCCTGACCAGGTGCGTGAGTTTCAGGAGCTGGCGCAGTCTGCCCGCCGCGCCCAGGAAATTCTGCGCGAAGCCAGCGCCGCCGTCACCCAGGCCGCCCAGTTGACGCCGCAAGAAATCTACCAATCCTTCGGGACGGCTGGTGGTGATTGGGCGCGGCTGGCTGGTGTGATGACCAGCGACCCCGAGGCCATTGGCGTGCTGGAGCGCCGATATCAGGCCGCTGACGCGTCGCAAGGCGTGGAGTAATACCCCAGGCCCTACGGCGCAAGAAAACGCGCTGTAGGGCCATTTAACCGGCTTTGAAAGGAGAGCTGAACATGGCGCGAACCCGCACCACCACGGACAAAGACGCTGCACCCCGCCTGCGGTTGAGATTGAACACCATTGATGACGTGAAAGCCGAGATGGCGCGGCTGTACCGCGAAGGCAAGGCCGGCCTGCGTGAAGTAGGCGACGTGTCCAGGCTGGCGAACGTGCTTGCACTGCTGGGCAGGCTAATCGAGGGCAGCGAGTTGGAGCGCCGCCTGCAAGTTTTGGAGGAACAGACCCATGCGCCGATTCACTGAACGCCTGCGCGCCGTGGAGGCCAGGCGCCGCCCGACGCCGGGAGCGTTGCCGACAATTCTGGTTGCGCCTGATGGCCCCGAAGGCGATGAAGTTCGAGCGCAAGCTGAACGTCTGCGCGCACAAGGCCACACGGTGATTCTGATTGCCGACGATGCCGACCGGCTGAACGCCGCCGTCGATTGGTTGGAAACGCTGATATGAGCATCAAAAACAGATTGCAGCGCCTGGAAGCTGCCCAGGCCGCCCGGCGCCGCTGGCCGCTGGCGTGGTCATCCATCGAGGCCGCCGCTGCCGCTGGCGTGCGTGGCGGCTTCCTGCTGGTGGGCGAGATACTGCCCGCCGATGAATGGGTGAGCCTGGCCGTGCCCTACATGCAACACCTGGTGAAGGAGCCGCACCATGCAATCCATTGAACGCCGCCTGCTGGCCATTGAGCGCAAGCGTCAGCACAAGCCCATCGCCCCGTGCCTGGTGATTCGGCCAGGTCAAGACGAAGCCGCCGCCCTTGCCGAGTTCAGGCGCGTGCATGGCTGCGAGCCATGGCGCACGTTCACCGTCAGGCGAGCACCAGCACCGCCTAGGCCCTGACAAGCCCCTTGCAAGCCCCATCGAAGGGGCTTTTTTGTGGGCGCAGGCCATCAAGCGCAGGCAGATTTGGGAGGCGCTACATCCGGGTGAAGAGATGGGTGGGACAACTTGTCCCACCCATCAACCAGCAGACGCACTGGGCCGGAAGAGGTCGCCACAGCAAACGCAATCGTTCGCTGCCGACACGGCGGCGGTGTCTGGCGAGTCGAAGCGCGACATCAACCGTCACCTTGCCCGCGCCGATGGTTCCCCCCCCCGCGCGCGTGGGCGGCACGTTCGTCAGAAATCTGACTAACGGCGGCGCTCCCCCCCGCGCGCGCCGGGTGAAGGCTCTAACCGGTCACTTGAAACCGTTTCAAGTGAGGCTCGCACTGGTTCCCCCCGGCGCGCATGGGTGAAGGCTCTAACCGGCGCGTTCGGTATGGGTGCAAAACCCTGTACCGCAGTCTGTAAACAGTCTGTACGAGCGCAAAAACGACACCAAAAGAAAAAGCGCACTACTGTTTATGTAGCGCGCTTTCCTTTGTTTTACTGGGGTGGCTGATGGGGCTCGAACCCACGACAACAGGAATCACAATCCTGGACTCTACCAACTGAGCTACAGCCACCAAAGCGCGTGATTATAGGCGGTAATTCTCCGGCCCCTCGCGCGCTCAGTCGTCCTCGACGGCGTCGGCCGCGGGGCGCGCGACCTTGATCTGCACCTTGTAGCGCTGCTTGAGCACCTCGTAGTACGCCAGGGCTTCGGCCTGGGTCCAGGCCTGCAGATACTGCTGGGTCAGGGCCTGTTGCTGCGTGTCGGCCTGGTCACGGGGCACGATGCGCTCGATCTTGACCACGGCATAGCCCTGCTCGCCCAGCCCTACGCCAACCCAGTTCGGCAGCGTGTCGGAGGATGCGCGCAGCACGGCGTCCACCAGCGCGGCGGGCTGGCCGGCCGGCTGATCGCGCGCAATGGTGATTGCCGGAGCCAGCCCGCTGGCGCTCGCTGGCTTCTCTCGCCAGGCGGCCAGCTTGGCTTCGCCCTCGGCGGTGGCCAGCTCTGCAGACTTGGCAGCGACAAAAGCGGTGCGAACGCGGTCCTTGGCTTCCTCGTAGGGCAGGGTCTGCGCCGGCTGGTAGGAAACGATGCGACCCGCGGCCAATTCGTTGCTGCCTACGTCCACCGCCTCGGTATTGCGCTTGCTCTGCAGCGACTCGGGCGCAAACAAGGCGTCGAGGAAGCGTGCGTTGGCCAGCACACCCTGGGCACCGGTGGCAGGTTTGCGCGCAAGCCCCGAGGCGGTTTGCACCTTCAGATGCAGTTTGTCGGCTACCGGTTGCAGGCTGTCGGGCTGCTCGTAGACGATGTTGGAGAAGGCCTCGGCCACCTCGGCGAACTTGCGCTGCGCCTGCTGCTGACGCAGCTCTGCCTCGAGCGCCGGACGCGCCTCCTCAAAGCTGGGCGCCTTGGGCGTCTTGATGTCTGTCAGTTCGATGATGTGGTAGCCGAAATCGGTCTCGACGATGTCGCTGATCTCGCCCTTGTGCATGGAGAACACCGCATCCTCGAACGGTTTGACCATGGCACCACGCATGAAATAGCCCAGGTCGCCCCCCTGGGGCGCAGAGCCCGGGTCCTGGGAGTTTTCCTTGGCGATCGCAGCAAAGCGCGCCGGGTCCTTGCGTACCTCGGCCAGCAGGCCTTCGGCCTTCTTGTGCGCCGCCTCGCGCTCTGCAGCGGGCGCATCCTTGGGCGCGTTGATCAGGATGTGGCTCGCGCGGCGCTCTTCCTTGCCCGCCAGACGGTCCTGGTTTTCCTTGTAGTAGGTGCGCAGGTCGTCCTCGTTGACCGAGATGCCGGCCTTGATCGCGTCCAGGTCCAGCACGACGTATTCAATGCTGGCTTCCTCGGCCTGGCGAAACCGTGCGGTATGGGCCTGGTAGTAGGCCTGCAGCGCCGCATCGTCCACCTTGACTTCCGAGGCGTACTTGTGCGCATCAAAGCGCGCAATCTGCACTTCACGGCGCTGCAGCAGCGCTTCCATGCCCAGTTTGCTCTCGGCCGGGCTGACAAAGCTGGTGGAAACCACGCCACCCAGTACCTGAGCGACCGACAGGTCACTGCGCATCTGCGCCTCGAAGCCCTCGGGGGTCAGGCCCTGGGCACCGACCAGCGCGCGGTAGGCATCCACATCCAGCTTGCCGTCGGACTTGCGCAGCTGGGCGATGGCAGGTATGGCTTGCAGCTCGCGCGCCAGTTGTGCGTCGCTGACGGCCAGATGCATGTGCTGTGCGGCCGCGGCAAGCACCCGGTCGCGCACGAGGCGCTCAAGGGTGGCGTAGCGTGCCTGCGGCGAATCGAGCAATTTGCCGTCCACCCCGGGTTGCTGCGCGCGCAGCCGGTCGCTTTCGTTGCGGTGGGCGTTGTCCCATTCGGCCTGCGTGATGGCCTTGCCGTCGACGCTCGCCACCGCAGGACTTTTTTCGCCGAAGTAGTTGCCGTCGATGCCAAACAGCACAAAGGAAGGGATGATGAGCAAAAACAAGATCCCCATGACGATCTTGGAATGCTTGCGTATGGCTTCGAACATGGACTGGTTACTCTTGAGCGACAAAACAAAAGGCGAACTCGACGTTCGCCTTCGCGTTGTGAATGGTGGGTGCTGACGGTCTCGAACCGCCGACCTACGCCGTGTAAAGGCGCCGCTCTACCAACTGAGCTAAGCACCCTGCTTCATCAACCGCCTGTCAATTCAAGGCGTCTTTCAACGCCTTGCCCGGGCGGAACTTGGGCACCTTGGCCGCCTTGATCTTGATGCTGGCCCCCGTGCGCGGGTTGCGCCCCGTGCGCGCAGCGCGCTTGCCGACCGCGAACGTACCGAAACCGACGAGAGACACCGTGCCGCCCTTCTTCAAGGTCTTCTTGACCGCATCGATGGTGGACTCCAGTGCACGCGTTGCGGCAGCCTTGGAGATATCAGCATGGTTTGCAATGTGCTCGATCAATTCGGTCTTGTTCACAAGAAGCCTCTCTTGAAAAAGGGTAGTGGTGTGTCGTGATTCGGGTCCGCGCCTGCCCGCCGGCTCCAGACCAGGTGCCGGCGCCCACGGGGGAAAACGCGTGGCGGCCATGGTAGCCGCGTACATTAAAACCGTCGCCTTTTCGGGTGTCAATCCGTCTGAACCCGCTTGGCGACCGGTCAAATTCTAGTCGCATTTGCCCCCGCCTCCCCGCCGTACCCGCCGCCCCGGCTTTAACGGGCGCGTGCCCGGATCTCGGGCAAGGCGCGCTGCAGGTAATAGATCATGGACCAGATGGTGAGCACGGCCGCGAGCCAGATCAGCCATTTGCCCCAGACACCCGTGTCCAGCAAGCCGGCAACCGGTGCGTCAAAGAGCAGGAAGGGGATCGCGATCATTTGCACCGCCGTCTTGACCTTGCCCAGCATGTGCACCGCAACGCTCTTGCTTGCACCCAGGTGCGCCATCCACTCGCGCAGCGCGCTGATCGCGATCTCGCGCCCGATGATGATGAGCGCGACGAACACGTCCACCCGCCCCAGATGCACCAGCACCAGCAGGGAGGCGCTGACCAGGAATTTGTCCGCCACCGGATCCAGAAACGCGCCGAAGGCCGAGGCCTGGTTGAGCTTGCGCGCGAGATAGCCGTCGAACCAGTCGGTGGCGGCAAACACCACGAACAGGGCCGTCGCCACCTCGTTGCGCAGCGCCATCTCCAGCGGCAGGTAGTACACGCCGACGATCAGCGGAATGGCGACGATGCGCGCCCAGGTCAGCAACGTGGGAATGGTGAAGAACATGCGTGCATCCCGCGAAGCGGTGCGTAGCCCGGCGCCGGTGTCTCAGATCGGGCGCTGTCCCGCCTGCACCATCTTCATGGCCGAGGTGATCAACGCGGATACTTCCGTCATGTTGCTCGGCACGACCAGCGTGGTGGTCGCGTCCGCGGCCACCCGGCTGTAGGCGTCGACCGCCTTTTCCGCCACCTTGAGCTGCACCGCCTGATCGCCCGCGGGCAGCCGGATGGCGGCAGCGACGCGCTCGATGGCGTCAGCGGTGGCCGTGGCCACGGCGGTGATGGCCGCCGCCTCGCCTTCGGCATTGTTGATCTGCGCCTGCTTTTCGCCTTCGGACTTGGCGATCGCGGCCTGCTTCTGCCCTTCTGCCAGGTTGATTTCCTCCTGGCGCTTGCCTTCGGAGGTGGCGATGACCGCGCGCTTTTCACGCTCGGCAGTGATCTGCGCCTGCATCGCGCGCAGGATTTCGGCCGGCGGCGTGAGGTCCTTGATCTCGTAGCGCAAGACCTTCACGCCCCAGTTCAGCGCCGCCTGGTCGATGGCCTCCACCACCTGGGCGTTGATCATGTCGCGCTCTTCGAAGGTCTTGTCCAGCTCCAGCTTGCCGATGACGCTGCGCAGCGTGGTCTGTGCCAATTGCGTGACGGCCACGACGTAGTTGCTCGAACCGTAACTGGCGCGCATCGGGTCGGTCACCTGGAAGTACAGGATGCCGTCCACCTGCAGCTGGGTGTTGTCGCGCGTGATGCAGACCTGACTGGGCACGTCCAGCGGGATTTCCTTCAGGCTGTGCTTGTAGGCCACGCGGTCAACGAAGGGAATGATGAATTTCGGTCCCGGGGCGAGGGTGCCCGCATACTTGCCCAGGCGCTCCACCACCCAGGCGTGCTGCTGCGGCACGATCTTGACCGCCCTTACGATGAAGATCACCGCGATGATGAATATGGCAATGGCAACTTCCATGACGACTCCCACCCAGGTTGCAAATCCTGCGGGTCGCAAGACCCGCTGAGCTCAAACAGGCTCCACCATCAAGCGGTTGCCCACCAGTTCGACGACGCGGTACATGCCGGGCAGCGCTTGCGCCCCCGGCCGGTGCATCGCGGTCCAGTTGGCGCCGCGGTATTTCACCACAGCGGTGCCGTCATCGGCCCAGGCGTCGATGCGCACCCGCTCGCCGACATCGAGGTTGACCGCGCGGTCCGCCCGGGCCGGCAGGTCGCCCGGCCGATGGCGTTTGAGCCAGTATGCGGCAAATACGGCGCCCGAACCCACCAGCGCGCACACCACGATCTGGCCCACGCTGCCCAGACCCAGATGCGCCGCCAGCGCCCCGGCGGCCAATCCCAGCGCGAGCATCAGCAAATACAGCGTGCCACTGAGCAGCTCGATGATCACCGCCACACCGGTGGCCAGCCACCACAAGCTTGCAGCACTGAGTTCCATGGCAAAGCCTCCTGTTTCGCGTTAGGGTATGGGTGTGGCGGCGCGCATACGCATTGTCCTTGAACCGCCCGCCAGCGGTCTTGGCCGTCTGGCTTTTTACCTACACTTCGCGCCATTTTGTCATTGCGCGCACGCCGGAGCCGGCCCATGAAATTTCGCTTTCCGATTGTCATCATCGATGAGGACTACCGTTCCGACAACACCTCGGGCCTGGGCATACGCGCGCTGGCGCAAGCCATCGAAGCCGAGGGCTTCGAGGTGCTTGGCGTCACGAGCTATGGCGACCTGACGCAGTTTGCGCAGCAGCAAAGCCGTGCCAGCGCCTTCATCCTGTCGATCGACGACGAGGAGATCACGCTGGGCTCGGGGCAGGACCCGATCATCCACAGCCTGCGCGCCTTCATCGAGGAGGTGCGGCGCAAGAACGCCGACGTGCCGATCTACATCTACGGCGAAACCAGAACCAGCCGCCACCTGCCCAACGACATCCTGCGCGAGCTGCACGGCTTCATCCACATGTTCGAGGACACGCCGGAGTTCGTTGCCAAGCACATCATCCGCGAGGCCAAGGGCTATCTGGAAGGCATACAGCCGCCGTTCTTCAAGGCGCTGCTCGACTATGCCGAGGACGGCTCGTACTCCTGGCACTGCCCCGGCCATTCGGGCGGGGTGGCTTTTCTGAAGAGCCCGATCGGCCAGATGTACCACCAGTTCTACGGCGAGAACATGCTGCGCGCGGACGTATGCAATGCGGTGGAGGAGCTCGGCCAGCTGCTGGACCACAACGGCGCCATCGGCGAGAGCGAGCGCAACGCGGCCCGCATCTTCAACGCCGACCACTGCTTCTTCGTGACCAACGGCACCTCCACGAGCAACAAGATCGTCTGGCACCACACGGTGGCGCCGGGCGACGTGGTGGTGGTGGACCGCAACTGCCACAAGTCCATCCTGCACTCCATCATCATGACGGGTGCGATCCCGGTGTTCCTCAAGCCCACGCGCAACCACTTCGGCATCATCGGGCCCATTCCCAAGTCGGAGTTCGAGCCCGCCACCATCAAGGCCAAGATCCGCGCCAACCCCTTGCTCAAGGGCGTGGACCCGAAGAAGGTGCGCCCGCGCATCCTCACGCTCACCCAGTCCACCTACGACGGCGTGCTCTACAACACCGAGGCCATCAAGCAGATGCTCGACGGCTACGTGGACAACCTGCACTTCGACGAAGCCTGGCTGCCGCACGCCGCCTTTCACCCCTTCTATGGCAGCTACCACGCGATGGGCAAGAAGCGCGCGCGGCCCCAGCAGTCGGTGGTGTATTCCACGCAATCCATCCACAAGCTGCTCGCGGGCATCAGCCAGGCGAGTCACGTGCTGGTGCAGGACAGCCAGAGCACCAAGCTGGACTGGCATCTGTTCAACGAAGCCTATCTGATGCACACCAGTACCAGCCCGCAGTACAGCATCATCGCCAGCTGCGACGTGGCAGCCGCCATGATGGAGCCGCCGGGTGGCACCGCGCTGGTGGAGGAGTCCATCCTCGAGGCGCTGAACTTTCGCCGCGCGATGCGCAAGGTGGAGGAGGAATTCGGCAAGGGCGACTGGTGGTTCAAGGTCTGGGGGCCGGAAAAGATCGCCGAGGAAGGCATAGGCCGCGCCGACGACTGGATCATCCGCAGCGACGGCAAGAGCAAGAAGAACGGCAGCAAGTGGCACGGTTTTGGCAACCTGGCCGACGGCTTCAACATGCTCGACCCGATCAAGTCCACCATCGTCACGCCCGGTCTGGATCTGGACGGCAAGTTCCACAAGGTGGGCATTCCGGCGAGCATCGTCACCAAATACCTGGCCGAGCACGGCGTGGTGGTGGAGAAGACCGGGCTCTACAGCTTCTTCATCATGTTCACCATCGGCATCACCAAGGGCCGCTGGAACACCATGCTCACGGCCTTGCAGCAGTTCAAGGACGACTACGAGAAGAACCAGCCGATGTGGCGCATCCTGCCCGAGTTCAGCCAGCAGCAGCCACGCTACGAGCACATGGGCCTGAAGGACCTGTGCCAGCACGTGCACGAGCTGTATGCACGCTACAACGTGGCACGCCTGACCACCGAGATGTATCTGTCGCCGCTGACCCCGGCGATGAAGCCGAGCGACGCCTTCGCGCACATCGCCGCGCGCAAGACCGAGCGCGTGGCGATCGACGACCTCGAAGGGCGCATCACCACCAGCCTGATCACGCCCTATCCGCCAGGCATACCGCTGCTCATTCCGGGCGAGGTGTTCAACCGCAAGATCGTGGACTATCTCAAGTTCGCGCGCGAGTTCTCGCGCCTGTGCCCCGGCTTCGACACCGACATCCATGGACTGGTGGAACTCAAGGGCGAAGACGGCACCATGAGCTATTTTGCCGACTGTGTCGCCTGAAACAGCCCTTGGCGTTAAAATGGGGAGCTAAATCAATGCAGCAAGGGCAAGAAAGGCATACCCGGTTATGACACCGCGAACTACCACCGCAAAGGAAGCCGGCCCCCTGGGCTGATGGTTCGCGCCTGCCCGAAAGCCTCTCTCTTTCCCCAAGAAGCGCGGACCTCGTTCCGCGCTTTTTGTTGTCTTGATCACCCACCGTTTTGCAAGGGACTCACGCCATGGTTCAGATCACGCTACCTGACGGTTCGCAGCGCCAGTTTCCCGGGCCCGTCACCGTCGCCGAAGTGGCCGCCTCCATCGGCGCGGGACTGGCGCGCGCAGCGATTGCCGGCAAGGTCGACGGCAAGGTGGTCGACACGGCCTACCCCATCGCAGCCGACAGCGAGGTGGCCATCCTGACGGCCAAGGATGCCGAGGGGCTGGACGTCATCCGCCACTCCACGGCCCACCTGCTCGCCTACGCGGTCAAGGAGCTGTTCCCCGACGCGCAGGTCACCATAGGCCCGGTGATCGAAAACGGCTTCTACTACGACTTCAGCTACAAGCGCCCGTTCACGCCCGAAGATCTGGCTGCCATCGAAAAGCGCATGGCCGAACTTGCGGCCAGGGACGAGCCGGTGGTGCGCCGCGTGTTGCCGCGCGATGCGGCGGTCGAATATTTCAAGGGCATGGGCGAGCACTACAAGGCCGAGATCATCGCCAGCATCCCCGCGAACGAGGACGTGAGCCTGTACCGCGAGGGCGGCTTCGAAGACCTGTGCCGCGGCCCGCACGTGCCCAGCACGGGCAAGCTGAAATTCTTCAAGCTGATGAAGGTGGCCGGCGCCTACTGGCGCGGCGACCACCGCAACGAGATGCTGCAGCGCATCTACGGCACCGCCTGGGCCAGCAAGGAAGACTTGCAGAACTACCTGAGCATGCTGGAGGAAGCGGAAAAGCGCGACCACCGCAGGCTGGGGCGCGAGCTGGATCTGTTTCACATCGACGAGCACTCGCCCGGCACGGTGTTCTGGCACCCGCGCGGCTGGGCCATCTGGCAGGAGGTGGAGCAGTACATGCGGCGCGTCTACCGCGACAGCGGCTACCAGGAAGTCAAGGCCCCGCAGATTCTGGACAAGGGCTTGTGGGAGAAGACCGGCCACTGGGACAAGTACCGCGAGAACATGTTCACGACGGAGTCGGAAAAACGCGACTACGCCCTCAAGCCCATGAACTGCCCGGGCCACATCCTGATCTTCAAACAGGGCGTCAAGAGCTACCGCGACCTGCCGCTGCGCTATGGCGAGTTTGGCCAGTGCCACAGGAACGAACCCACGGGCGGCCTGCACGGCATCATGCGGGTGCGCGCCTTCACGCAGGACGACGGGCACATCTTCTGCACCGAGGACCAGGTCCAGGACGAGGTGCTGGCCTTCACGCGCGTGCTGCAGAAGGTGTATGCGGACTTCGGCTTCAAGGACATCATCTACAAGATCGCCACGCGCCCCGAGGCGCGCATCGGTTCCGACGAGGTCTGGGACAAGGCCGAGGCGGCGCTGATCGAGAGCCTGAAGGCCACGGGCTGCGAGTATGAAATCTCGCCCGGCGAAGGGGCGTTCTACGGTCCGAAGATCGAATACACGCTCAAGGACGCGATCGGGCGCCAGTGGCAGTGCGGCACCATGCAGGTGGACTTCTCCATGCCCGAGCGGCTCGACGCCGAATACGTGGGCGAGGACGGCGCGCGCCACCGCCCGGTGATGCTGCACCGCGCCATCGTGGGTTCGCTGGAGCGCTTCATCGGCATCCTGATCGAGCAGCACGCGGGCGCCCTGCCCGCGTGGCTCGCCCCGGTGCAGGTGGCGGTGCTCAACATCACCGATGCGCAGGCCGACTACTGTCGCGAAATTGCCGCAAAGCTGCAAAAAGCATTGCCGAATCAAGATCTTAGAGTGGTCACGGCGCTGGGCAGCCAGAAGATTACGTATAAAATACGTGAGCAAGCGCTGCAAAAGCCGCCCTATATCCTGGTCGCAGGCGACAAGGAAAAGGCCGTCGGCAGCGTTGCGGTACGTGCCCGGGGCAATGTGGACCTGGGCGTGATGTCTCTCGACGCCTTCGTCGAACGGATCGCACGGGACATCGCCTCCAAAGCCTGATTTTTCGTGGTTGCAGCCACGCTTTGGTGCACGTCGCATGTGCGCAAGCGGCTACGCTTTTCGTAGTCAAATTGAACAGAGGTGAAAACCATCGCTACTGAATACCGTGATCGCCGTCACCGCGAGGAGCGCAAGCACCGGCTGAACCGGGAAATCATGGCGCCTGAAGTGCGCCTGACCGGACCGGACAATGAAGCCATAGGCATCGTGAGCCTGCAGGAAGCCCTGCGCATGGCGGGCGACCTGGACGTGGATCTGGTGGAAATTGCCGCCACGGCCCACCCGCCCGTCTGCCGCCTGATGGATTACGGCAAGTTCAAGTACCAGGAGCAGAAGAAGGCGGCCGAGGCCAAGGCCAAGCAGACCGTCATCGACATCAAGGAAGTGAAGTTCCGCCCCGGTACCGACGAAGGCGACTACAACATCAAGCTGCGCAACATCCGCCGCTTTCTGGGCGAGGGCGACAAGGTCAAGGTGACGCTGCGCTTTCGCGGCCGTGAAATCACCCACCAGGAACTGGGCCTGGCGCTGCTCAACCGGCTGCGCGACGAGCTGGCCGACACCATCCAGGTGGAGCAGTTTCCCAAGCTCGAAGGCCGCCAGATGGTGATGATGATTGCGCCGGCGCGCAAGAAGCAGGCCAGCGCCAGGAGCGCGGGCAGCAACGCCGCAACCACGGCGTAGGCAAGAGGCAAGATGTGGCGCGGCGGCACTGCCGGCGCGCCAACAGGCGGCGCGAGAGCGCTGCCGCACGGGCTGCGGCGCAAGCGGCGGCACGTTTCAAAAGTGGCTCGGGGCCCGCAAGTTTGCACAGCGGTGTGCAAACGCCTCACGAGCACAAATGAAAAGGAGCATGCAAATGCCCAAAATGAAGACCAAGAGCGGCGCGAAGAAGCGTTTCCGCGTTCGTCCAGGGGGCACCGTCAAGCGGGGCCAGGCGTTCAAGCGCCACATCCTGACCAAGAAGAGCACCAAGAACAAGCGCCAGTTGCGTGGCACGGTGGCGGTGCATGACGGTGACATGGGCTCCATCGCCAGGATGATGCCCATGGCCGGTCTGTAATCAACTTGACGAACCAGGAGTAAACACATGCCTCGCGTCAAACGTGGTGTGACGGCCCGCGCCCGTCATAAAAAGGTTCTCGCCCTTGCCAAGGGTTTCCGTGGTCGCCGCGGCAACGTCTTTCGCATCGCCAAGCAGGCGGTGATGAAGGCGGGCCAGTACGCCTACCGTGACCGCCGCAACAAGAAGCGCGTCTTCCGTCGTCTGTGGATCACCCGCATCAACGCCGCCGTGCGTGCCCAAGGGTTGACCTACAGCCAGTTCACCAACGGCCTGAAGAAGGCCGCCATCGAGATCGACCGCAAGATGCTGGCCGATCTTGCGGTGCACGACGAAGCCGCCTTTGCCGGCATCGTGGAGCAGGTCAAGGCCAGGCTGGCGGCCTGAGTTCCTGCGCGGCGGCTATCTTTGTGATAGCTGCCAGCGCTTCTCTCACGGGGGCCAGGGCTTGAAAAGGCACTGGCCCCCGTTTCTTTTTGCCCGAGTTTTTCATGACTGATCTGGACACCCTGGTTGCAAGCGCGCAAGAGCAATTGAACGCCGCCCCCACGGCCGCCGAGCTGGAAAATGCCAAGGCGCAGTTCCTGGGCAAGTCGGGGCGCCTGACCGAGCTCATGAAAGGCATGGCCCAGCTCTCGCCCGAAGAAAAGCGCACGCGCGGCGCGGCCATCAACGCCGCCAAGCAGGCCATCGAGACGGCGCTCGGCGCTCGCCGCCAGGCGCTGCAGGACGCCGAGCTTGAGGCCCACCTGAAGGCCGAGGCACTGGACGTGAGCCTGCCGGGGCGCACGCGCGGCACGGGCAGCCTGCACCCGGTGACACTGACCCTGGAGCGCATCGAGGCAATCTTCGGCTCCATGGGCTTCGACGTGGCCGACGGCCCCGAGATCGAGACCGACTGGTTCAGCTTCACTTCGCTGAACAACCCGCCCAACCATCCTGCGCGCTCGATGCAGGACACCTTCTACATCGACGGCAAAAGCGCCGACGGCCTGCCGCTGAACCTGCGCCCGCACACCAGCCCGATGCAGGTGCGCTACGCCCACGCGCACATCCGCAAGCATGCGGCGGGCTTCGACCCGCGCGCGGGCAAGCCCTGGGATGGCCCCCTGCCCGACATCCGCGTGATCGCGCCCGGGCGCACCTACCGCGTGGATTCGGACGCCACGCACTCACCGATGTTCCACCAGTGCGAAGGTCTTTGGCTGGGCGAGAACGTGAGCTTTGCCGACCTGAAGACGATATTTACCGGCTTTTGCAAGACTTTCTTTGAAAACGACGAGCTGGTGCTGCGTTTTCGCCCCAGCTTCTTCCCCTTCACCGAGCCCAGCGCCGAGATCGACATCCAGTTCCCCTCCGGGCCGCTTGCGGGCAAATGGCTGGAGGTGGCCGGCTCCGGCCAGGTACACCCCAACGTGGTGCGCCACATGGGGCTGGACCCCGAGCGCTACATCGGCTTTGCCTTCGGCATGGGGCCGGACCGCCTGACCATGCTGCGCTACGGCGTGAACGACCTGCGGCTGTTCTTTGATGGCGACATCCGCTTTCTGTCGCAGTTCCAGTAAAAAAGAGAGCTGCTTGCGCTTTCCAGCATTGGATTTCAAAGTTTTTTGTATTTGAAATCGTTTATACAAAAGCGCTAACAGCTATTTATTTCAGAGTATTCCCGAGAAGCCGACATGCAATTCCCCGAATCCTGGTTGCGCGAATTCTGCAATCCGCCGCTGAGCACCCAGGCGCTGGCCGACACCCTGACCATGGCCGGGCTGGAGGTGGAAGAAACCCGCCCCGTCGCGCCGCCGTTCTCCGGCGTGGTGGTCGGCGAGATCAGGGTGGCCGAGCAGCACCCCAACGCCGACCGCCTGCGCGTGTGCCAGGTGGACGTGGGCGGGCCGCAGTTGCTCAGCATCGTCTGCGGCGCGCCCAATGCCCGCGTGGGCATCCGCGTGCCCTGCGCCGTGGTGGGCGCCGAACTGCCGCCGGGCGAGGATGGCAAGCCGTTTCGCATCAAGGTCGGCAAGCTGCGCGGGGTGCAAAGCCACGGCATGCTGTGCTCGGCGCGCGAGCTCGGGCTCTCTCAGGATCACGGCGGACTGCTGGAGCTGGCCGCCGACGCGCCGCTGGGCCAGGACATCCGTGCGCACCTGCAGCTGGAGGACACGCTGTTCACGCTCAAGCTCACGCCCAACCTGGGGCATGCGCTCAGCGTCCACGGCGTGGCGCGCGAGCTTGCCGCACTGACCGGCGCGCCCCTGAAGACACCGCAATTCCCCCAGGCCGCCACGGCCATCGCCGACCGCCTGCCGGTGCGCATCGAGGCGCCCGACCTGTGCGGGCGCTTTTCCGGGCGCGTGGTGCGCCACGTCAACCCGCGCGCGCAAACCCCCGAATGGATGGTGCAGCGCCTGGCGCGCTGCGGCCAGCGCAGCGTGGCGCCGCTGGTGGACATCTCCAACTACGTGATGTTCGAGCTGGGCCGGCCGTCGCACATCTTCGACCTGGACAAGATCGAAGGGGGCCTCGCGGTGCGCTGGGGCAAGCCGGGCGAAACGCTCAAACTGCTCAACGGCAACACCGTCACCGTGGATGAAACCGTCGGCGTGATCGCCGACGAGCGCGCGCTGGAGTCGCTCGCCGGCATCATGGGCGGCGACGCCACGGCCGTGGACGAGGGCACGCGCGACATCTTCATCGAAGCCGCCTTCTGGTGGCCCGAGGCGATTGCCGGACGCTCGCGCCGCTACAACTTCGCGACCGACGCCGGCCACCGCTTCGAGCGCGGCGTGGACCCCGAGCACACCATCGAGCACATCGAGCGCATCACCGAACTGGTGCTGGCCATCTGCGGCACACCCGAGACCGTCTGCGGCCCGATCGACGACCAGCAGCCGCGCATGCCCGCGCCCACGCCCGTCACGCTGCGCGTGGCGCGCGCCAGCAAGGTCATCGGCATGCCGCTCAGCCAGGCGCAGTGCGCGGATGCGCTCGAACGCCTGGGCCTGGCGGTGCGCGCGCGCGAGGGCGTGATCGAGGTCACCCCGCCCAGCTACCGCTTCGACCTGCGCCTGGAAGAAGACCTGATCGAAGAGGTGGCGCGCATCATCGGCTACCAGAAACTGCCCACCGAGGCGCCGCTGGGCCGCATCGCCCCGCGCCTGCGCCCCGAGAGCCGGCGCAGCCGCTACGCGGTGCGCCGCGAGATGGCCGCGCTCGGCTACCAGGAAACCATCAATTTCAGCTTCGTGCAGGAGCGCTGGGAGCAGGAGCTGGCCGGCAACGGCGCGCCGATCCGCCTGCTCAATCCCATCGCCAGCCAGATGAGCGTGATGCGCTCCAGCCTGCTGGGCTCGCTCATGCAGGTGCTCAGGTCCAACCTGGACCGCAAGGCGGCGCGCGTGCGCGTGTTCGAAGTCGGCCGCGTCTTCCTGCGCGACGCGAGCGTGCCCGACAGCGACACCAGCGTGCAGGGCTACGCCCAGCCGGTGCGCATCGCCGCGCTGGCCTACGGCAGCAGCGCGCCGCTGCAATGGGGCGGCAAGGAGCGCCTGGTCGACTTCTTCGACGCCAAGGGCGACGTGCAGGCGCTGCTGGCCCCGCTGCAGCCCGACTTCGAAGCCGCCGAGCACCCCGCCATGCACCCCGGCCGCTGCGCCCGCGTGCTGCTGGGCGGACGGCCCATGGGCTTCGTCGGCGAACTGCATCCGCGCTGGCGCCAGAGCTGGGGCCTGCCGCACGCGCCCATGCTTTTCGAGCTGGATTTCGACGCAGTGCGCCAGCACCCCGTGCCCGTCTTTCACCCCGTGGGGCGGCTGCAGCATGTGGAGCGCGACATCGCCATCGTCGTCAAGGAAGGCATCAGCCACGCGCAGATCATGCAGGCGGCGCGCGGGGCGCTGGCCGGCGGCCTGCTGCGCTCGTGCGTGCTGTTCGACGTGTTTCGCCCGCAGCCCGGCAGCACGGGCGCCGCCATCGCGGCGGACGAAAAGAGCCTGGCCATCCGCCTGACGCTGGAGAGCAGCCAGGCGACACTGACCGACGCCGACATCGACACCGCCGTGCAGCAAATACTGCAGGCATTGGCACAACACACCGGAGCCCGATTGCGATGAACACGCCCACCGCCCTGCCGGAGATCGAGCTGGCCGTCGAAAGCCTGGAAACGCCTGCGCTCACCAAGGCCCACCTGGCCGAGCTGCTGTTCGAGCAGATCGGGCTGAACAAGCGCGAAGCCAAGGACATGGTGGACGCCTTCTTCGACCTCATCGTCGAGAGCCTGAGCCGCGGCGAAGACGTGAAGCTGTCCAACTTCGGCAACTTCCAGATCCGCACCAAGGCGCCGCGCCCCGGACGCAACCCGCGCACCGGCGAAGTCATTCCCATCGAAGCGCGCCGCGTGGTCACCTTTCACGCCAGCAACAAGCTCAAGGAACAGCTGCAGAAATGACACGCCCGGGCGCCCGCGCGTGCGAGCGCCGGGCCGGCTGCTGTACCCTTGCGGGTTTGCTGCGCGTCTTTCTGCCCGGATAGCCATGAGCCTGCAACTGCCGCCCATACCTGCCAAGCGCTACTTCACCATTGGTGAAGTGGCCGACCTGTGCAAGGTCAAGGCGCACGTGCTGCGCTACTGGGAACAGGAATTCACCCAGCTGCGCCCGATGAAGCGCCGCGGCAACCGGCGCTACTACCAGCACCACGAGGTGCTGATGATCCGCCGCATCCGCGAGCTCTTGTACGAGCAGGGCTTCACCATCAGCGGCGCGCGCAACCGCCTGCAGGAACTGTCGGGCGCCGGCAGCGCGGCCGCGCACGAACTGCAGCTGCAAGGCCAGGCCGACACCCAGGCGCCGCTCACCGCGCTGCAGCTGCGCCAGCAGCTCGAAGAAATCCGCAGTCTGCTCTCCGAGGCCTGAGAGGCAGGCTACAATCTCCATCTTTCGGCGTGTAGCGCAGCCTGGTAGCGCACTTGCATGGGGTGCAAGGGGTCGCGAGTTCGAATCCCGCCACGCCGACCAGTCACGACAAGGGCTCCTGGCCATCCGGCCGGGGGCCCTTGCCCGTTTCTGCCGCCTTGCGCCGCCATTGGTTGCCCCTCGCGGTGCACCAGACCTTGGCCGGGGCGCGCCGATGGTATGTTCCAGCCTGTCCCTTGCCGACGGAGCCCGACGTGTCCCAGAACCTGCCCCGCATCGCCCCAGAACGCCTGAACGCGCTGCTTGCCGCCATGCCCAAGGCGGAGCTGCACATCCACATCGAAGGCTCGCTGGAGCCGCAGATGATCTTCGAGCTGGCGCGGCGCAACGGCATCGCCCTGCCCTACGCCAGCGTGCAGGACTTGCGCAGCGCCTACGCCTTCACCGACTTGCAGAGCTTTCTCGACCTGTACTACCAGGGTGCGGGCGTGCTGCAGACCGAAGAGGATTTCTGCGAGATGGCGCTTGCCTATCTTGCGCGGGCCGCCATGGATAACGTAGTCCACGCGGAGATCTTCTTCGACCCGCAGACGCACACCGAGCGCGGCGTGGCGATGCAAACCGTGGTGCGCGGCCTGGCACGCGCTTGCGAGGAGGCGCAGCAGCGCCACGGCATCAGCGCCAGCCTGATCCTGAGCTTTCTGCGCCACCTGAGCGAGCGCGAGGCCTTTGCAACCCTGGAGCAGGCGCTGCCGCTGCGCGAGCATTTCATCGGCGTGGGGCTCGATTCCAGCGAGCTCGGGCAT
Organism: Comamonas flocculans; assembly: GCF_007954405.1. Classification (NCBI taxonomy): domain Bacteria; kingdom Pseudomonadati; phylum Pseudomonadota; class Betaproteobacteria; order Burkholderiales; family Comamonadaceae; genus Comamonas; species Comamonas flocculans. The sequence goes on from NZ_CP042344.1 coordinate 613,987, forward strand.
CCGCCGGAAAAATTCCAGCGCGTGTTCGCGCGCTGTCGCGAGCTGGGTCTGCACATCGTCGCCCACGCAGGCGAGGAAGGGCCGCCCGCCTACATCTGGCAGGCGCTGGACCTGCTGCGCGCCGAGCGCATAGACCACGGCGTGCAGGCGGTGCACGACACGGCGCTGATGCAGCGCCTGGCGGCCGAGCGCGTGCCGCTCACCGTCTGCCCGTTGTCCAACCAGAAGCTGCAGGTCTTCCCCGACCTGCGCCAGCACAACCTCAAGGCGCTGCTGGACGGAGGCCTGGTGGCCACCGCCAATTCGGACGACCCGGCCTACTTCGGCGGCTACCTGAACGACAACCTGCTGCAGGTGTTTGCCGCCACCGGCATGGGCGTGCAGCACGCCTGGCAACTGGCCGCCCACAGTTTTGAAGCAAGCTTTGCCCCGGCCGCCGACAAGGCACGCTGGATGGACCAGCTCGCCGAGGTGTTCGAGCGCTTTGCCCACTGAAGAGCGCCCGCGCCGCGCCCGATAATCCCTCCTACCATGAACACCAACACACCGCCGCGCGAGATTGCGCCCGGCCTTGTGGTGCAGGGCATTTCCACGCCGCTGCACCTGTCCAACTACAAACTGCTGGCCTGCGACATGGATTCGACGCTGATCGGCATCGAATGCGTGGACGAAATCGCCGCCGCCGTGGGCCGCAAGGCCGAGGTCGCTGCCATCACCGAAGCGGCGATGCAGGGCCGGATCAGCGACTACAAGGAAAGCCTGCGCCAGCGCGTGGCGCTGCTCGAAGGCGTGACGGCCGAGCAGCTGGAGGCCATCTACACCGAGCGCCTGCGGCTGAACCCGGGCGCCGAGCGGTTGATGCAGGTGCTGCACGAAGCCGGCGTGACCACGCTGCTGGTGTCGGGCGGTTTCACCTTCTTCTCCGACCGGGTGAAGGCGCGCCTGGGCATGCGTTTTGCGCGCTCCAACGTGCTGCAGCTGCGCGGCGGACGGCTAACGGGCCGCATGGTCGACCAGGTCTGGGGCGACATCTGCGACGGAGCGGAAAAGCGCCGCGCAATGCTGGAGCTGGCCTCGCTCATGGGCATCGGCGCGGCGCAGACCATGGCCATGGGCGATGGCGCCAACGACCTGCCCATGATGGGCGCGGCCGGCCTGTCGGTGGCCTGGCACGCCAAGCCGGCGGTCCGCGCCCAGGCCAGCGTGGCGATCAACGAAGGCGGGTTGGACCGACTGCTGGAAGTGTTCGCCCCCCTCGGGGCCTGAGCCGCAGGGACATCCGCATGCTTGCCGTCGCCGCCATCTGTCTGGGTGCCAGCCTCGGGGCGCTGCTGCGCTGGGGGCTGGGCATCTGGCTGAACACGCCGGGCGCGCTGCTGCCCTGGGGGACGCTGGCGGCCAACCTGCTGGGTGGCTACCTGGTCGGGCTGGCAATTGCGCTGCTGCAGGCCCTGCCGCAACTGGACCCGCTGTGGCGCCTGGCGCTGGTGACCGGCTTTCTGGGCGCGCTCACCACCTTTTCCACCTTCTCGGCCGAGGTGGTGGGCTTGCTGATGCAGGGGCGCCTGGGCATGGCACTGCTCGTGGGCATGCTGCACCTGGCGGGCTCGCTCACCATGACCTGGCTCGGCCTGCACAGCGTGGCGCCCTGGCTCAAGCCGGCGTGAGCGTCGCACCAGCTAGCCAAAAAATAGCTGCCAGCGCAAGCCGCGCAAGGCAAATTGCCCCTTCGTAGAATCCATCCATGGACGCCAATACCGAACTTCGCGACCCTCGCCTCATGCAGATGTGGGGCGAGCTGGACCACGGCCCGCTCGACAGCGACCCGCTCAAGCCCGACGCCTACCGGCTGGCTTTCATCGACCCCGAATTCCTGCAGCGGCGCGAGACGCGCGGCATCCGCTTCCAGCTGGAACTGCTCAAGCCCGACCTGGACCTGGCGGCGCAGGAAATCGAGAGCACCGTGGTGGTCTATGGCAGCGCCCGCACGCTGGCGCCCGACGCGGCCCAGGCACAGCTCGAGGCCGCACGCGCCGGCGGCGATGCGCGCGCCCTCGCGCTGGCCGAGCGCAAGCTCAAGAGCTCGCACTACTACGCCCAGGCCCGCCTGTTCGCGCGCCACGTGGCCGAATACAGCCAGGGCCGCCCGCCCGCCGAGCGCCTGACCATCTGCACCGGCGGCGGCCCCGGCATCATGGAGGCGGCCAACCGCGGTGCGCACGACGTGGGCGCGCCTAGCATCGGCCTGAACATCACGCTGCCGCACGAACAGAGCTGCAACCGCTACATCACGCCCTCGCTGGCGTTCAAGTTCCACTACTTCGCGCTGCGCAAGATGCACTTCATGATGCGCGCCAAGGCGCTGGTGGTCTTCCCCGGGGGCTTCGGCACCATGGACGAACTCTTCGAGGTGCTGACCCTGGTGCAGACGCGCAAGGCCAAGCCGGTGCCCATCGTGCTCTTCGGCTCGCAGTTCTGGAGCCGCGTGCTGAACCTGGACGTGCTGGTGGAGGAAGGCACGATCAGCGAAGACGACCTGGCGCTGTTTCACGTCACCGACGACGCGCAGCAGGCCTGGGAGATCATCCGCAACTTCTACGCCGCGTAGCGGCGCCTGCGCTTCAGGCCCAGTCCAGCACCAGCGGCAGGCGCTCGAAGCCCATGGCCGGGTAGCGCGCGTACTGTGGCGGCTGGGCGGGCTGCGCCAGCCGGAAGTGCGTGGTGGCGCCCAGCAGGGCCTGCAGCCACAGCCCCAGCTGCGCTCGCGCCAGGGGCGCACCGGGGCAGACGTGGATGCCAGCGCCGTAGAGCAGGCTGCGCGCGTGATCGCGGCCGAAGCGAAATTCCTCCGGTGCCTCGAACACGCGCGGGTCGCGGTTGGCCGCGCCCCAGTGCACGGTCACACGCTCACCCGCCCCGAATTCATGCCCGCCCAGCTGCACCGGGCAGCGCGCCACGCGGCGGTTCACCGCCAGCGGGCCGTGCAGGCGCAGGATTTCTTCGATCGCCTCGGCCTGCAGCGCGGGCTGGGCGCGCAGCTGCTGCTGCAACTCGCCATGGCGGGCCAGCCAATCGGCCAGGATGCCGAGCGAGGCGGCAATGGTGCCGATTTCGCCCACCGTCCAGTTGCGCAGGATGCTGGCAATGGCGGCGCGCGCCAGCGGCTGGCCCTCGACGCGCTCGCGCAGCAGCGCCTCGGTGGCGTCGCGCGGCGGGCCGCTGGCGCTGGCGTCGCGCTCGTCGAGCATGCGCCCGATCAGCGCCTCGAATGCCAGGCCCAGCTGCGCCAGGCGCGCACGGTCCTGCGCGAACACGGCCGCATGGTGCCGGGCGATCCAGTCGCACAGCACGCCTTCCAGCGCCAGCGGCCAGCCGAGGAAGGCGCATTGCGTGCGCGCCGCATAGGGCAAGGCACAGCCGGCGATGAAGTCAAAGGGCTGCCGCGCATGCACCTGGCGCGTGTGCGCCAGCAGTTCATGCGCCAGGCGCTGGTAGAGAGGACGCATGGCTGCCACGCGATCGGGCGCGAAGTAGGGCTCGATCAGGCGCCGGTAGCTCGTGTGCTCGGGCGGGTCCATGCCGTTGGGCACCGCCACATGGGCAGACACCACGCTGCTGAAGCGCGCGTGGTCCTGTACCACGGCCAGCACATCGGCGTGGCGAAACACCGACGTGTGCAGCACCTCGGAGCGCGCCACGCCGTGCGATTCACGCAAACGGTCGTGAGCCGCAAGTGGATTGCGCTGCACCTCGTCGCTGCGCACATCCCAGTCTGAGCTAGGGCGATCGGTCATGGCATTGAAGGCAACGCTGAAAAAGCCCTCGCGCGTCGCCTTAAGGGAAAACCCGACTATGTCACAGCGCCACCGAGCACAAAAACCATCTCCATGCACCGCCAAAGGCTATTGGCAGTCAGGGTTTTTGCTTATGAAATCAATGGCTAAGAACCAAGGGTAAACCCTTGGCCGGGACATATAAGCGTCGGCTTACGATGCCCGCACCCGCCGGGTACCAACGATTTTCCGCCCCCCAATGTCCACAGGAGGACGCCAAACCATGAAAAGAATGCTTTTCGCCACCCTTGCGGTCGGTCTCGTGACCACCGCTGGTCTTGCCCAGGCCCAGTCCGACCCGCTGCAGGTACGCAGCTGGGCCGCCGGCTGTGCCAGTTGCCACGGCACCGACGGCCACGCCCTCAAGGGCATGCCGCCGCTGGCCGGCAAGAGCCAGGCCGACATGACCGACAAGCTGCTGGCCTACAAGAGCGGCAGCGCGCCCTCCACCATCATGCAACAGCTGGCCAAGGGCTATACCGATGAACAGCTGGCCGCGATCGCCGGCTACTTTGCCGCGCAGAAGAAGTGAGGAGGCACACCATGGATCGTCGTCAATTCATTCGTGCCGGCTCGGCCGTTTCGGCCGTCTCCGCTCTGGGCCTGGCAGGCTGCGCCTCGGTGGGCGGCAGCGCCGGGGGCAAGGTGGTCGTGGTCGGTGGCGGCTACGGCGGTGCCACCGCGGCCAAGTACATCCGCATGTGGTCCGGCGGCAAGGTCGAGGTCACGCTGGTCGAGCCCAACGCCGCCTTCGTCTCCTGCCCGATCTCCAACCTGGTGCTGGGCGGCACCAAGACCATGGCCGACATCACCACGCCCTACGACAACCTGAGCGCGCGCCACGGCGTGAAGCTGGTGCGCGACTGGGTCAGCGGCATCGACCCGGACAAACGCCAGGTGAAGCTCGCGGGGGGCGAGACGCTGGCCTACGACCGCCTCATCCTCTCGCCGGGCGTCGACTTCATGTGGGACCAGCTGCCCGCGCTGACGCAGCCGGGCGCGCAGGACAAGGTGCTGCACGCCTGGAAGGCCGGCCCGCAGACGCTGGGCCTGCGCCAACAGCTCGAAGCCATGCCCGACGGCTGGGTGTTCGCCATCAGCATTCCGCTGGCGCCCTACCGCTGCCCGCCCGGCCCCTACGAGCGCGCCTGCCAGGTGGCCAACTACTTCAAGCACGCCAAGCCCAGATCGAAGGTGCTGGTGTTCGATGCCAACGACGACGTGACCTCCAAGGGCAAGCTGTTCAAGCAGGCCTGGGCCGAGCGCTACAAGGGCATCATCGAATACCGCCCCAAGCACCGCCTGGTGGACGTGGACGTGGCCACAAACACGCTGAAGTTCGACTTCAACGACGACGCCAAGGCCCATGTGCTGAACGTGATTCCGCCGATGCGCGCGGGCGACGTGGTGGTCAAGGCCGGCCTTGCCAACGCCAACAAGCGCTGGTGCGAGGTGGACTGGCTGACGATGGAACACCTGCAGGCCAAGGGTGTGCACGTGCTGGGCGACTGCACCCAGAGCGCCCCGCTGATGCCCAAGTCCGGTCACATGGCCAACCAGCACGGCAAGGTGGCGGCGGCGGCGGTGGTGGCGCTGCTTTCGGGCAACGAGCCGGGCAAGCTGCCGATCTACAACAACACCTGCTACAGCTTCGTGAGCGAAAGCGAGGTGGTGCACGTGGCCAGCGTGCACCGCTACGACGCCGCCAAGAAAACCATGCTGAGCGTGGAGGGCTCGGGTGGCCTGTCGGCCGCACCGACCGAGATGGAAGGGCGTTTTGCCCTGGCCTGGGCCAACAACATCTGGGCCGACGCGCTGGCCTAACCGGCAGCGCGGATCAGCAAGGGGCGCCATGCGCCCCTTTTTTTCGGCTGGCCGCGGCCGTGGCCCTGCTGCGGGGCGCACGCCGCGCCACGGTGCCACGGCCCGCGGCAGCGGCCTTCAGCTCGACTTTTGCGCGTTGCGCTTGCGCGTGGCCGCGGCCTTCTTCGCCGATGCCGAACGCTGCGCGGGCGTGCGGCTGGCTGCGGCCTTCTTGGCCGAGGCCGAGCGCTGGGCAGCCTTGCGCTTGGCCAAGGCCTTGCCGCCCAGGTGGCCGCCCTTGCGCGCCGACTCGTGGCTGTCCGGCTTGCCGCGCCCCGAGCCCGATTTGTTGCCCCCGCCCGACTGCTTGTTCACCGTCGCCCAGGCCCGGCGTTCGGCTTCCTTGGTGCCAAGGCCGCGCTTTTCGTAGCCTTCCTCGATGTGCTCCGCCTGGCGTTTTTGCTTGTCGGTGTAGGCTGATTTGTCGCCTCTGGGCATGGTGTTCTCCTGCAAGTGGTCAATGCCCCGCCGCCGTGCTCCCGACTGGCCCGAAACGGCGGGGGACCCGTGCTTTCCATTGTGGGCGCACCACCGGCGCGCGCCGTAGGTGGCCGGCGCGGGCAGGCGTAGGACAAACGCCCCCTTGCGCGCCGACACCGTTTCCGACCGGCGGGCGGCAGGCGCCGGGCGCGCCGCCTCAGCCCGGCGCGTCGCCGTCGGGCTCAGCCAGAGCCGGGGCCGCCGCGTCAGGCGCGGGCAGCTCCTGCACGTGGCGCAGCTTGCGCTGGATGGCGCGGGTGCGCACGCCGACCTGCTCGAACTTCTTGGCCGCCGCGTCGATGGACTTGCGCGTTTGCTCGACCACGTCGCCGAACTTGGCGAACTCTGTCTTGACCTCGCCGAGCACGGCCCAGACTTCGGACGAGCGCTTCTCGATCGCCAGGGTCTTGAAGCCCATCTGCAGGCTCGAGAGCATCGCCGCCAGGTTGGCCGGGCCGGTGATCATCACGCGGCACTCGTTCTGCACCGCCTCCACCAGGCCGGGGCGGCGCATGACTTCGGCAAACAGGCCTTCGGAAGGCAGGTACAGCACGGCAAAGTCCGTGGTGTGCGGCGGTGAGACGTACTTGCTGAAGATCTTGCGCGCCTCCAGCCGGATGGACGCCTCGAAGGCGTTGCCCGCCGACTGCAGCAGCGCCCGGTCGGCCGCGTCGTGCGCGTCCAGCAACCGCTGGTAGTGCTCGACCGGGTACTTGGAGTCGATCGGCAGCCACACCGGGCGCTCGTCGCCGCGCCCGGGCAGCCGGATGGCGAACTCCACCAGGTCGTCGCTGCCCGGCATGGTCTTGACGTTCCTCGCGTACTGCTCGGGTGCAAGCACGTTGTCGATGATGGCGCCCAGCTGCAGCTCGCCCCAGGTGCCGCGTGCCTTGACGTTGGTCATCACGCGCTTGAGGTCGCCCACGCTGCCGGCCAGGGTCTGCATCTCGCCCAGGCCCTTGTGCACCTGCTCCAGGCGTTCGCTGACCAGCTTGAAGGATTCACCCAGGCGCTGCTCCAGCGTGGCGTGCAGTTTTTCGTCGACGGTGCGGCGCATTTCCTCCAGCCGCGCGGCGTTGTCGTTCTGTATCGCGGCCAGACGTTCATTGAGCGCGTTGCGCAGCGCCTCGCCGCCCTGCTGGTGGCTCGCCACCAGGCCCGAGAGCTGGCGCGCGAGCTCCTGCGTGGTGCTGCCCAGCTGGTCCTTGAGCGTGGCGGAGCTGGCGCCGAGCTGGGCATGCAGGTCGCCCTTGAGCGAATCGAAGCTGCCGCGCAGCCCCTCGGCGAGCGCATCGAAGCGCTGCTGGATGCGCTGGGCCATGGCTTCGGTGCTGGCGGCCACGCCCTCGCGCGACTGGGCGCTGTCGCTCACCAGTTGCTGCACCGTGGCCGCCAGTTCGCCGCGAAACGCGGCCAGCGCCTGCGTCTGCTCGCCGCGCGCCTGCGCCAGCAACTGCTCCAGGTGCGAGCGCAGCGTGCCGAAGGCGGCCTGCAGCTCGCCGCGGCTGGCGCGGGCCTCGTCGCGCGCCTGGGCCAGGCGCTCGTCGAGCAGGCCGCGCGTGCCTTCGGTGAAGGCGCGCAGTTGCTCGCCCATGGCGCTCAGCGCCCCGTCGTTGCGCGCCACCGCCAGCTGCGTGCCCTGCGCGGCCGTCTCCAGCGCCTGCAGGCGTTCGGGCCATTCGGGCGGCAGCGCCACGCGCGGGCGGCGCAGCAGCAGCACGATCAGGAGCAACAGCGCCAGCGCCAGCAGCGCCAGGGCAAGGATCCACTCAAAGGCCATGGTCAACTATTGCAAGGATAGCTGCGGGCGCTTGTGGGACAAGCGTTTGGGCCGTATTTCATGCTCAATTCACCGGCGTCAGCGCGCCGCTGCCGGCGAAGAAGGAAATCAGGTTGTCGGCGGCCAGCCGCGCCATGGCCAGGCGCGTGGGCACGGTGGCGCTGGCGATGTGCGGGCTCAGGACCACGTTGGGCAGCGCGAGCAGTGCGGGGTTCACGCGCGGCTCGCCCTCGAACACGTCCAGCCCGGCGGCCGCCAGCCGGCCGTCGGCCAGCGCCTGCGCCAGCGCATCTTCATCCACCAGGCCGCCGCGGCCGATGTTCACCAGCGTGGCGGTGGGCTTCATGCGCGCCAGCTCTGGCGCACCGATGATGTGGTGCGCCTGCGGGGTATAGGGCAGCACCAGCACCAGGTGATCGGACTCGGCCAGCAGCTCGTGCATGCCGACGTAGCGCGCCTTGCACAGGTCTTCGGTACGCGCATCAAGCCGGTGGCGGTTGTGGTAGAGCACCTCCATGCCGAAGCCCCAGGCGCCACGCTGGGCCAGGGCCTGGCCTATTCGGCCCATGCCGAGGATGCCCAGCGTGCTGCCGTGCACGTCGCGCCCGGCAAACATGTCGTAGCGCCAGCGCTGCCAGCGGCCGGCGCGCAGGAATTTTTCCGCCTCCAGCATGCGCCGGGCGGCGGCCATCAGCAGCGCGAAGCCGAAGTCGGCCGTGGTTTCGGTCAGCACGTCGGGCGTGTTGGTGCCCACCACGCCGGCGGCCGCCATCGCCGCCACGTCCAGGTTGTTGTAGCCCACCGACATGTTGGCGACGATCTTCAGCTCGGGCGCCGCGGCCAGCGCCTGCGCGTCGATGCGGTGCGCGCCGGTGATGAAGGCGCCCTGCTTGCCCGCCAGGCGCTGCACGAAGTCCTGCTGGTGCCAGACCTCGCCTTCGGCGATCGCCTGCACCTCGAAGTGCCCGCGCAGCGCATCGAGCACCTCGGGAAAGACGACGCAGGCCACCAGCACTTGCGGTTTGGACATGGGCGTTTGCCTCTCTCGCTCAGAAGAACATCCAGGTGATGGCGATGAACAGCGGCACCAGGATACCCACCGACCACAGCATGTAGCCGAAGAAGCTGGGCATCTTCACGCCGCGGTCTTCGGCGATGGCCTTGACCATGAGGTTGGGCGCGTTGCCGATGTAGGTGATCGCGCCCATGAAGACCGAACCGATGGACACGGCCGCCAGCGTCTGCGCATGCGTGCTCATCAGCGTGGCGGCGTCGCCCCCCGCGGTGTTGAAGAACACCAGGTAGGTGGGCGCGTTGTCGAGCACCGACGAGAGCACGCCCGTGGCCCAGAAATACATCGCAGGGATCGGCTGCCCGTCGGCGCCGGTGACGGCCGCGACGATGGGGCCGAAGGGGCCTTGAACACCGGCGCGCAGCATGGCGATCACCGGGATGATGGTCAGGAAGATGCCGGCGAACAGCTTGGCCACCTCCTGCATCGGGCCCCAGCTGAACTGGTTGGCCTCATGCACCGCGTGCGGCGTGAGCGCCAGCGACGCCAGCGTGACCGCCACCATGCCCAGGTCGCGCACCAGCGAGGGCAGGCCTACCGGCGTGCCGGCCACGTCCCATTGCAGGGGCGACTTCCAGATGCCGCTGAGCAGCACCAGCGCGACGATCACCAGCAGCAGCAGGAAGTTGACCTTGCCGTCGAAGCCCAGCGCCGGCGCGGCATCGTCGGGCGTCGGGTCGGGGCGGTCCACCTCGCCTGCGCGCGCAAACAACCAGCTGTCCAGCGCGAAGAACAGGACCAGCAGCACGCCCACGAGGAACAGGGTTTCGAAGATCACGTGCTCGGCGGTCCAGAAGAAGCTCACGCCCTTCAGGAAGCCGAGGAACAGCGGCGGGTCGCCCAGCGGCGTGAGCGAGCCGCCGGCGTTGGAGACGATGAAGATGAAGAACACCACCACATGCACCACGTGCCTGCGGTTGTCGTTGGCGCGGATCAGCGGGCGGATCAACAGCATGGAGGCGCCGGTGGTGCCCATGAAGCTCGCCAGCACCGCGCCCACCGCCAGGATGCCGGTGTTGAGCAGCGGCGTGCCACGCAGGTTGCCGCGGATGTAGATGCCGCCGGCCACGGTGAACAGGGCGGTCAGCAGGATCACGAAGGGGATGTATTCGGCCACCAGCGCATGCACCAGCCCCTGCCCCGCGCTGACCCAGCCGAAGCGCAGGGCAAACGGAATGAAGAAGGCCAGCGCCCAGGCCGCGGTGATCTTGCCGTAATGGTGGTGCCAGAGCGTGGGCGCCAGCAGCGGCAGCAGTGCGATCGACAAGAGCACGCCGGCAAACGGTACGCCCCACCACACCGCCAGCTGGGCGCCGTCCACCTCGGCCGCCGCGCACACCATGGGCGCCAGCGCCAGCATGGCCAGCGCCGCCCCTCGTCCCGCCTTCATGGATCCCATCCTCTGTCTCTCCTTGTCTTGCCGCCCGCTCGCACTGCTTCAGGCCGGGGGGGCGGGAATATTGAATACCTGGCGCAGGTAGGCGAGGTATTTTTCGTCGTCGCACATGTTCTTGCCGGGTGCATCCGACAGCTTGGCCACCGGCTGGCCGTTGCAGCGCGTCATCTTGATGACGATCTGCAGCGGCTCGTAGCCCAGGTCGTTGGTCAGGTTGGTGCCGATGCCGAAGGCCAGCTGGCAGCGCCCGTGAAAGCGCCGGTACAGCTCGATGATGCGCGGCACCGTCAGGCCATCGCTGAAGATCAGCACCTTGGACAGCGGATCGACCCGGTTCTCGCGGTAGTGCTGCAGCATGCGCTCGCCCCAGGCAAAAGGGTCGCCACTGTCATGGCGCGCGCCATCGAACAGCTTGCAGAAATACAGATCGAAGTCGCGCAGGAAGGCGTTCATGCCGTACACGTCGGACAGCGCGATGCCCAGGTCGCCCCGGTACTCCTTGGCCCACACTTCAAAACCATAGACCTGGGTGTCACGCAACCGCGGGCCCAGCGCCTGGCAGGCCTGCAGGTATTCGTGCGCCATGGTGCCCAGCGGCGTGACGTCCAGCTTCATCGCGTGCAGCACGTTGCTGGTGCCGGCAAACTTGCCGCTGAGGCCGCGGCGCTTGTCTTCCACGCCGAGCTTCTCGGTCAGCAGGCGCAGCAGCTCTTCGTGCCACACGCGCGAAAAGCGCCGGCGCGTGCCGTAGTCGGCAATCTTCAGCGCCTCCAGGCCCGGGCCGTGCAGCTGCTGCACCTTGGTGGCCAGGCGCCGACGCCCCTCCGGGTAATCAGGCTCGGGATACTGGTTGCGGAAATACACCTCGTTGACGATGGAGAGCACCGGAATCTCGAACAGGATGGTGTGCAACCAGGGGCCCACGATGCTGATGTCGATCTCTCCCGTGGGCAGGGGCGTGACCTCGATGTATTTTTCGTTGAGCCGGAACAGCCCGAGAAAGTCCACGAAGTCGCTCTTGATGAAGCGCATCGAGGCCAGGTAGGCCAGTTCCTCCTCAGTAAAGCGCAGGCTGCACAGCGCGCGGATCTCCTCGCGGATTTCGTCCACGCAGGGCGCCAGGTTCACCCCCGGCGTGCGGCACTTGAAGCGGTACTCCACCTGCGCGCCGGGGAAGTGGTGCAGCACCACCTGCATCATGGTGAACTTGTACAGGTCGGTATCCAGCAGGCTGTGGATGATCATGCTTGTTCCATCAATGCGGCACGCACAGGTCTTGCAAGGCCTGGCGCAGCTTCTGCGGCAAGGGCCGCGGGCGCTGGTCGCCGCGGCCCACATAGACATGGACGAAATGCCCGCAGGCCGCCGCCATGGACGCCCCCTGGGCAAACAACGCCAGCTCGTAGCGCACGCTGCTGCGCCCGACATGCGCCACGCGCAATCCGGCCTCCACCGTCTGTGGAAAGGCCAGCGGCGCAAAATAGTGGCACTGCGTCTGCACGACGAGGCCCACGGTGTCACCGCCATGGATGTCCAGCGCGCCCTGCTCTATCAACCAGGCGTTCACCGCCGTGTCGAACCAGCTGTAGTAAACGACGTTGTTCACGTGCCCGTAGACGTCGTTGTCCGACCAGCGCGTGGGGATGGAGCGAAAGACGCGATAGGCACCGCGCGCAGGCGGTACGGGGCGCTCGGGCGCCGGTGAAGTCAGGGACGCTGCCATGGGTGGTTCATTGTGCCAGCAGCCCGCGGCCCTCCGGCGCCCGGGCGGCGTGGCAGGAAAACATCTTGGTACAAATAAATGTTGCACTGCAACAAAAAAGCCTTGCAATCGCGGCCCGCATCCTTATAATTCGGGTCATGCTGCACTGCAACATAAGTTGATCAGAGCAGTTCCATGAACCCCCGCCCACAAGGCGGATCTTTGATCAGGAGTATCACCATGTCTTTGCCGCAAGAACAAATTCTGGCCGCCCAAAAGGCCAACCTCGAAACCCTGTTCGGCCTGACCAGCAAGGCCTTCGAAGGCGTTGAACGGCTCATCGAGCTGAACGTGACCGCTTCGCGCGCCGCGCTCTCGGAAGCCAACACCCACGCCCAGGCCGTGTTGTCCGCCAAGGACGCGCAAGAGCTGCTGACGCTGCAAGCCAGCCTGTTCCAGCCCCTGGCCGAAAAGACCCTGGCCTACAGCCGTCACCTGTACGACATCGCCGCCGGCACCAGCTCGGCCTTTGGCAAGGCTTTCGAAGCCCAGGCCACCGAAGCCCAGCGCACCTTCAGCAATTTCGTGGACAGCACCGCCAAGAACGCTCCCGCCGGCACCGAAACCTCGGTGGCCGTGTTCAAGAGCGCCGTGTCGGCTGCCAACAACGCTTTCGAGTCAGTGCAAAAGGCCGTCAAGCAAGCCACCGACATGGCCGAAGCCAACTTCAACGCCGTGAGCACCAGCGCCAGCAAGGTGGCTGCTGCCGGCCGCAAGCGTTGATCGCACAAATACAACAGGGCGATTGAAAGAGACAAGGGTTTACCCTTAAAATCGCCACCATGGCTCGGCAACGAGCCGCCTGTTTCGGTTGTCTCCTTGGATCCTCACGAAATGTCAATTTCTGGATCCCTTCAAGCCCGGCTTCATGCCGGGCTTTTTTTGCTCCCGATCAAACAGGGTGCGAATGCACTGATAACTATTCTCATTTGAACTATGATCCGGGGCTTTACCCAACCCACGCTGATCCCAAGTTCATGATTGCTTCCTTCAAGACCCTTCTGGCGGCCTGTCTCATTGCCGTAACCGGCACGGCCGGCGCGGCGGATGCGGCTGACGCATCGCAGCAGGTGCTCAACCTGTATTCGGCGCGCCACTACCCCTCCGATGAAATCCTCTACGAGGGCTTCACCAAGGCCACCGGCATCAAGATCAACCGCGTCGATGCGGACGACGCCGGCATCATGGCGCGCCTGAAGGCCGAGGGCAGCGCATCGCCCGCCGACGTGATCCTGCTGGTCGATGCCGCGCGTTTTTACCGCGGCGAGCAGGACGGCGTGTTCAAGCCGGTGCGCTCCAAGGTGCTCGAAGAGCTCATCCCCGCCAACCTGCGCGCCGCGCCCGACGCCGACGGCGGCATACAGTGGTTCGGCCTGTCCACGCGCGCGCGCATCATCGTCTACGCCAAGGACAAGGTGAAGGTGCAGGACGTGGACAGCTACGAGAAGCTGGCCGACCCCGTCAACAAGGGCAAGGTCTGCATCCGCTCGGGCTCGCACCCCTACAACCTGAGCCTGTTCGGCACGCTGGCCGAGCACATGGGCGAAGCGAAGACCGAAGCCTGGCTCAAGGGCGTGGTGGCCAACATGGCACGCGCACCCAAGGGCGGCGACACCGACCAGATCCGGGCGGTGGCCGCGGGCGAGTGCGAAATCGCGGTCAGCAACAGCTACTACCTGGCGCGCCTGATGCGCTCGGACAAGCCGGCGGACCAGGCCGTGGCCGCCAAGGTGGCCGCGGTCTTTCCCAACCAGGATTCCTGGGGCACGCACGTGAACATCGCCGGCGGCGCAGTGGCGCGCCACGCGCCGCACCCCGAGAACGCGATCAAGTTCCTCGAATACCTCGCCAGCCCCGAGGCACAGAACTACTTTGCCAACGGCAACAACGAATGGCCCGCGGCCAAGGGCGTGAAATTCGACAATACCGCGCTGCAAGAGATGACCGGCGGCAAACCCTTCAAGACCGAAACCATCCATATCTCGGTCGTCGGCAAGAACATGGCACGCGTGCAGCAGATGCTCGACCGCGCGGGTTTTCGCTGAAGCCGCAGCAGAGGCTCTGCCTTCCAAGACTTTGCAGCCCGGCCTGGCCGGGCTTTTTTCATTGCGCGGCGATAATTGACGTGAACGTCAACTACACGAGGACCCCATGGACATCAAAGGCAAGGTATTCATCGTCACGGGCGGCGCTTCCGGGCTGGGCGAAGGCACGGCGCGCATGCTGGCCGCACGCGGAGCCACGGTGGTGATCGCGGACATGCAGGCCGACAAGGGCGAAGCGGTGGCGCGCGAGATCGAGGGCCATTTCGTGCGCTGCGACGTCAGCAGCGAAGCCGATGGCCAGGCGGTAGTGGCCAAGGCCACGGCGCTGGGCAAGCTCATGGGGCTGGTCAACTGCGCCGGCATCGCCCCCGCCGAGAGGACCGTGGGCAAGAACGGCGCGCACCAGCTCGCCACCTTCACCAAGACCATCACGGTCAACCTGGTGGGCAGCTTCAACATGATTCGCCTGGCGGCCGAAGCCATGGCCAGGAACGAGGCCGAGCCCACGGGCGAGCGCGGCGCCATCGTCTCCACCGCCAGTGTCGCGGCCTACGACGGGCAGATCGGCCAGGCGGCCTATTCCGCATCCAAGGGCGGGGTCGTCGGCATGACGCTGCCGATCGCGCGCGATCTGGCAAGGAGCGGCATACGCAACATGACGATCGCTCCGGGCATCTTCGGCACGCCCATGCTGTTTGGCATGCCCAAGGAGGTGCAGGACGCGCTGGCGGCCGGCGTGCCCTTCCCGAGTCGGCTTGGCACGCCCGAGGACTACGCCAGGCTGGTCTGCCACATCTTTGAAAACGACATGCTCAATGGCGAGGTGATACGCCTGGACGGCGCGATACGCCTGGCCCCGAAATGACGCATGGCCCTTCGGGGCCATGCGCCTGGGCGAGCGGCTTCAACCGCGCTCAGCCATTCGTGGCAAACGAATTGGCCACCTTGTGCCCGCCGTGCCGCGGGCTGGCCTGCAGCCATGAGCGCACGCGTTCGGCATCGGCCAGGCGGCTGAACTTGCCCGCCGAGTCGAGAAACACCATGATGAGCTTGCGCCCGGCAATCTCCGCCTGCATCACCAGGCAGCGCCCCGCTTCGGAGATATAGCCGGTCTTTTGCAGACCGATGTCCCAGACCGGGCTCTTCACCAGCCGGTTGGTGTTGTTGTATTGCAGCGTGCGGCTGCCAACCTCCACTTCATAGCGGGGTGAAGTGGTGAGCTCGCGCAGCAGCGCGTCGTCGTAGGCCACGCCCACCAGGCGCGCCAGGTCGCGCGCGCTCGAGCGGTTCTGGCTCGACAGCCCGGTGGGCTCCACGTAGTGCGTGTCGTGCATGCCCAGCTGCGCGGCCTTGGCGTTCATGCGCCGCACGAAGCCGGCCAGGCCGCCCGGATAGGTACGCCCCAGGGCATGGGCGGCGCGGTTCTCGCTGGACATCAGCGCCAGGTGCAGCAGCTCGCCGCGCGTGAGCGTCGTGCCCACCGCCAGGCGCGAGCGGCTGCCCTTTTCGGTATCGACGTCGGCCTGCGTGATGGTGATCGGCGTGTCCATCGGCAGTTGGGCCTCGGAAATCAGCAAGCCGGTCATCAGCTTGGTAAGCGATGCGATGGGCAGCACCGCCTCGTCGTTCTTGCTCAGCAGCACCTCATGGGTATCCTGGTCGAGCACCAACGCCACGCTGGAGGCCAGCGCCAGCGGATCGGCGGTGGCATGCAGGCCCATCTTCTGCCCGACGGACAACACCGCCGGCGCGGCCACCACATGCGCCCTGCGGGTCGCCGCCCGCGTCCTGCGCTGCGCCAGCGAAGCCTGCGCCTTGCGCTTGGGGCCTGCCTTGTGGGTCGCCGCCTTGGCGGGAGCCCGCTTGACCTGGCTGCTGGTCACGGTCTTCTTGGCCACCGCCTTCTTGCCGGCCGCCTGGGCGCCGGGCGCCGCCAGCGCCAGCGCCAGCGCCAGCAGCGCCACCGACATCCATTGCAGGCAACGCGAGCCGGGGCGAATGCATGCAGGCATCAAATACTCCAGAAATCGAGAAAACTGCGCGCAAGTGTACATACGCAAAAAAAAGCGCGCAAGAACAATATCTTGCGCGCCCTTCTTAAAAATATTCTAGGAACGTTCGGGGTAGCCGGCGAACGTTGGATCGGGGCCAGGCCGTGCCGCGCCCGCTGTCCTCTTCACCCTTGCGCGGCCACCCTGTCGCTGCCGTGGTGCAGCCGGTTGAGGGCGCTCAGATAGGCCTTGGCCGAGGCGACGATGATGTCCGGGTCGGCCCCCGAGCCATTGACCACGTGCCCGCCGCTTTGCAGCCGCACCGTGACTTCGCCCTGCGCATCGGTCGAGCCATTGATCGCATTCACCGAGTACAGCGTCATCTCCGCCCCGCTCTTGACGTGCGCCTCGATCGCGCGCAGCGACGCGTCGACCGGGCCGTTGCCCTCGGCGCTGCTGCGTACCTCCTTGCCGCCCGCGGTGAAGACGATGTCGGCCTTGGGCCGCTCGCCGGTCTCGCTGTGCTGCGACAGCGACACGAAGCCGTACTGCTCATGCTCGGCCAGACCCACGCCGCTGCTGACCAGCGCCAGGATGTCCTCATCGAAGATTTCGCTCTTGCGGTCGGCCAGTTCCTTGAAGCGCGAGAACGCAGCCAGCGTCTCCGCCTCGGACTCGAGCTCCACGCCCAGTTCCTGCAGGCGCTGCTTGAAGGCGTTGCGCCCGCTGAGCTTGCCCAGCACGATCTTGTTGGCCGACCAGCCCACGTCTTCCGCGCGCATGATCTCGTAGGTGTCGCGCGCCTTGAGCACACCGTCCTGGTGGATGCCGCTGGCGTGGGCGAAGGCATTGGCGCCGACCACCGCCTTGTTCGGCTGCACCACGAAGCCGGTGGTCGAGCTCACGAGCTTGCTCGCCGCCAGGATCTGCGTGGTGTCTATGCCCACCTGCAGGCCGAAGTAGTCCTTGCGCGTCTTGACGGCCATGACGACCTCTTCGAGCGAGCAGTTGCCCGCGCGCTCGCCCAGGCCGTTGATGGTGCATTCCACCTGGCGCGCGCCGCCCACCTTCACGCCCGCCAGGCTGTTGGCCACCGCCATGCCCAGGTCGTTGTGGCAGTGCACGCTCCAGACGGCCTTGTCGCTGTCCGGCACTTTTTCACGCAGCGTCTTGATGAAATTGCCATAGAGCTCGGGGATGCCGTAACCCACGGTGTCGGGGATGTTGATCGTCGTCGCGCCTTCCTTGATCACCGCTTCGCACACGCGCGCCAGGAAGTCGATGTCGCTGCGGTAGCCGTCCTCGGCGCTGAATTCGATGTCGTCACGCAGATTGCGCGCAAAGCGGGTGGAAAGGCGCGCCTGCTCGAACACCTCCTCGGGCGTCATGCGCAGCTTCTTTTCCATGTGCAGCGGGCTGGTGGCGATGAACAGATGGATGCGCGCGTTCTGGCTGTCCGCCAGCGCCTCGGCCGCGCGCGCGATGTCGCGGTCGTTGGCGCGCGCCAGCGAGCAGACGGTGGAGTCCTTCACCGTGCGCGCAATCGCCTGGATGCATTCGAAGTCGCCATTGCTGCTGGCGGCAAAACCGGCCTCGATCACGTCCACTTTCAGGCGTTCGAGCTGGCGCGCGATGCGCAGCTTCTCGTCGCGCGTCATGGAAGCGCCGGGCGACTGCTCGCCGTCGCGCAGGGTGGTGTCGAAGATGATGAGTTTGTCGGTCATGGTTTTCTTGCTCCTTGCCACCAGCAACACGAATGAAAACGGCCCGCTGCTGGAGCATGCGGGCCGTCGGAAATTCGAATCGATGGAAAAAACAGTGAACGCGTCGGCCCGCTACCTATGGCAGTAGCGCCAGTAGTGCCAGCAGCAGCGCCGCAGCGGCTGCGGCGGCGCGGATCGGCAGGGTGGCGGGCGAATTCATGCGCGCAAATGTAGCACAGGCGCGGTCATGGGGTGCGCCGCAGGGCGGCGCGCACCAGCATCGCGATCAGCAGCAGGCCAAAGAGCGTGAAGCAGACGAAGGACCAGTTGGCGATGGAGCCGCCGAGAAAACGCCAGTCCACCACGGTGCAGTCGCCCGAGCCGCGAAAGATCATCGGGATGGCGCGGCTGAGCGCGTAGTTCTCGATGATGCCGTAGAAGTCGCGCCCGCAGGTGGCGACCTCGGGCGGATACCACTGCAGCCAGCTCTGGCGCGCCGCGACGAAGGCGCCAAAGCCCGCGCCCAGCAGGGCCAGCAAGCTCCAGGCCATGCGCCAGGGCGCGCCGCCGCGGGCCGCCCCAAGACCGGTGAAGACCGCCACCGCGATCAAGGCGTAGCGCTGCACGATGCACATCGGGCAGGGCTCCAGCCCCTGGCCATACTGCAGGTACATGCCGAAGGCCAGCATGGCCACGCAGGCGGCGCTGATGAGCGCCAGCAGGCGGCGCGGGGTCTGGGCTATGAGGCTTGGGAGCACGTTTTTCTTTCTTTGGCAAAAGCCGCGGGCATGAAAAGGCGGTGGCAAGCCACCGGCCGGCCCGCGGTGTGGGTATTCTCGGGCACCGCCGGCGCCCGGCCTGTAGTGAGCGGCACGGCGCCCGAGAGTTCAACCCGGAGCACTGTCCATGTACAAACGCATCCTGATTGCCACCGATGGCTCGCCCCTGTCCGACAAGGCCGTGCAACACGGTCTGCGCCTGGCAGCCCTCACGCGGGCACGCGTGCTGGCGCTGCGCGTATTGCCGCGCTATCCGCGCAAGTTCTTCGATGGCGGCCTGAGCCTGGACGAGCAGCAGATCCGCCAGATCGAGGAACAGTGGCGCGATGAAGTCCGGGCGACGCTGGCCAGCGTCAAGGACCGCGGCAGCGAGGAAGGCGTGATGGTCAAGACCCTGACGCCGCGCTCCGATCAGGTGGCGGAGGCGATTCTCGCGGCCGCGCGCAAGCATGGGTGCGATCTGATCGTCATGGCCTCGCATGGACGGCGCGGCGTCAAGCGCCTGCTGCTGGGCAGCGAGACGCAGAACGTGCTCACGCATGCCGAGATTCCGGTGCTGGTTCTGAGATGAAATCGACCTGAAACGCTTGCCCCTCCTTCGCTGACAGCTACTTTTTCAGGAACAAATCCCGATACTGCTCGCGCAGCAGGTTCTTTTGCACCTTGCCCATGCTGTTGCGTGGCAGCTGTGCAGCGATGAAGCAGCGCCTGGGCACCTTGAAGTGCGCCAGCTGCGCGCGCAGCGTGGTGATGACGGCTTCGGTATCCGGCCTGGCTCCCGCGCGCGGCACGATGACGGCCACGCCCACCTCGCCAAAATCGGCATGCGGCACGCCGACGACCGCGCTCTCGGCTACACCGGGCAGCTCGTTGATGAAGCCCTCGATCTCGGCCGGATAGACGTTGAAGCCGCCGCTGATGAAAAGGTCCTTGCTGCGCCCGACGATGCTGACGTAGCCGCGCGCATCCTGCTGGCCCACGTCGCCGGTCTTGAACCAGCCGCCTGCGGCGAACTCCTGCGCGGTCTTTTCCGGCATCTGCCAGTAGCCCTTGAAGACGTTGGGCCCGCGCACCTCGATGTTGCCGATCTCGCCGGCGGGCAGCGGCTTGCCGTCGTCGTCCACCACGCGCAGCTCGGTGCCGGGCAGGGGAAAACCGACGGTGCCGCCGCGCCGCTCGCTCTGGCCGTCGTGGCGTGCGTCGGCACCGCAGGGGTTGGAGCAGAGCATCACGGTCTCGCTCATGCCGTAGCGTTCCAGGATGGTGTGGCCGGTGCGCTCCTGCCAGGCGGCGAAGGTATCGACCAAGAGCGGCGCCGAGCCGGAGATGAACAGGCGCATGTGCGCCGCCGCCTCGCGCGTCAAGCTTGTTTCCGCCAGCATGCGCACATAGAGCGTGGGCACGCCCATGAAGACGGTGGCACGCGCGAAGGCGGCGATCGTCGCCCTGGCGTCGAACTTGTTGAACCAGACCATGGGGCTGCCGTTGATCAACGCGCCGTGCACGCCGACGAACAGGCCGTGCGCGTGGTAGATCGGCAGCGCGTGGATCAGCACATCACCGGGCTGCCAGCCCCAGTAGTCCTTGAGCACCAGGGCGTTGGAGAGCAGGTTGCCGTGCGTGAGCATCGCGCCCTTGCTGCGCCCCGTCGTGCCGCTGGTGTAGAGGATGGCGGCCATGTCGTCCCTGCCGCACGCCACCGGCGTGTGCCGGTCGCCGCACTGCGCGGCGCGCTCGAGCAGGCTGCCGCTGCGGTCCTGCCCCAGCGTGAAGACGCTGTGCGTGCCGGCCTTGAACGCCGTTTTTGACACCCAGCCGAAGTTCTGCGGCGTGCAGACCACGACGGCCGGTTCGGCGTTGCCGATGAAGTATTCGATCTCGGCCTGCTGGTACGCCGTGTTCAGCGGCAGGAACACATGCCCGGCGCGCAGCACCGCCAGGTACAGCAGCATGGCCTCGACCGATTTTTCGACCTGCACCGCGATGCGGCTGAATGCGGGCAGATCGAGCGATGCAAGCAGGTTGGCGATGCGCGCGCTGGCGTGCTCCAGGTCGGCCCAGGAGTAGTTCAGCGGCGCGCCCTCGGGCGTGCTGGCAAAGACCGCTGTCGCGTCCAGGTTCTTCGGAAAGGCGGCGCGCAGGGCGCTGTAGAGGTTTTGCGAAGGCAACTGCATCAAAGGCTCCTGTGGATCCAGCCCCTTGAAGCTTGCATTCGCGGGGGCGGCTCCGGCCGCGAAGGGCCTTTGCGGCCGGAGGCGCCCCCATGGCGAATGCGGACTTCAGTGGGCGTCATCCGTAAAACGCGGCTTGCGCTTGGCGAGGAAGGCCTCTATGCCTTCATGGTGCTCGCGGCTGTCGGCGTAGGCGTAAGGGTCTTCAAGTCCTGAAACCATAGCTGTTGGCGCTTGTCCATCAAGCGTTTGGGCCGTATTTCTTTCAAATAACGAACGCAGCACGCGCTTGTTCAGCCGGGCGGCCTGCGGCGACAGCGCGGCGATGTGGCGGGCCAGCTTCTCGGCCCTGTCCTGCAGCTCTGGCGGGGCCAGCACCTCGGCCAGGAAACCGCTGGCCTGCAGCGCGCGCGCGTCGAAGGTGGCGGCGGCCAGCAGCATCTGCCGCGCCAGCGCGTCGCCCACGCTCCTCGCGACAAGCAGCGCCTCGCGCGGCGCCATCGGGAAACCCAGGCGCGCGATCGGCGCGCCAAAGCGCGCGCCCTCCTCGGCCAGGCGGATGTCGCAGCAACTGGCGATCTCCACGCCCGCGCCCATGCAGGCGCCGCGGATCGCGGCAACGATGGGCACCTCGCACTCCAGCATGGCCGACAGGCCTCCCCAGACCTCGATCTCGTGAAAGTCGCGCAGCTTTTGCGCATCGAAGCGAAACGCCGGGTATTCGGAAATATCGCCGCCGGCGCAGAAGGCCTCACCCTCGCCTTGCACCAGCACGCAGCGCGCGCCGGCGTCGGCCTGGATGCCCTCGAACACCGTGCGCAGCTCGCGCCACATGGCGCGCGCCATCGCGTTCAGGCGCCCGGGGTGGCGCAGCGTGACGCGCACGATGCCCAGCGCATCGGCCGCTTCCAGCACGATCTCACCGGCCATGCGCCGCCCCCTGCCGCTGCGCCCACAGCCACAGCAGCACGCCCGCGAGCACCATGGGAATGCACAGCCACTGGCCCATGCTCAGGCCCAGCGACAGCAGGCCGAGGTAGTCGTCGGGCTCGCGGAAATACTCGGCCGTAAAGCGCAGCACGCCGTAGCCGACGAGGAAGGCCGCCGTCACTTCGCCCCTCTTGCGCGGACGCCGGGCATAGAGCCACAGCAGCACGAAGAGCAGCAGCCCTTCGAGCAGGAACTGGTAGATCTGCGATGGATGGCGCGGCTGCATAGCGCCGCTTTGCGGAAACACCATGGCCCAGGGCAGCTCGGGCGAGGCAAAGCGCCCCCACAGCTCGCCATTGATGAAATTGCCGACGCGCCCGGCCGCCAGGCCCGTGGGCACGCAGGGCGCGACGAAGTCGACCACCTGCAGCCAGGGGCGCCGGCGCGAATGCGCGTACCACAGCATGGCCAGCGCCACGCCCAGCATGCCGCCGTGAAAGCTCATGCCGCCCTTCCAGACGGCAAAAATCTCCAGCGGGTGGCCGGCGTAGTAGCCGGGCTTGTAGAACAGGCAGTAGCCCAGGCGCCCGCCGACGATCACGCCGAGCACCCCAAGGAAGAGGATGTCTTCCACGTCCTTGCGCGTCCAGGCCGCGTCGCCCCGCATCGAGGCATAGGGCTGGTGCTTCAGGCGCAAGTTGCCCAGCCACAGGAACAGACCGAAGGCGGCCAGATAGGTCAGGCCATACCAGTGGATCGCCAGCGGCCCGACCTGCAGGGCCACCGGATCGATGCGGGGGTACATCAGCATGGCGGCGATTGTGCAGCAGCGCGCCCGCCGCGCGCCCCGCCCCGCCGCCCGCCCGGCGGCGCAGCCGGCTTACTGCATGAACCAGCCGTGGCTCACCACCAGCGACTGGCCGGTCAGCGCATTGCTCGGCCAGCTCGCGAAGGTGAGCGCGGCCTGCGCGACGTCGTCCACGGTAGTGAATTCGCCATCGACCGTTTCCTTGAGCATCACGTTCTTGATCACCTCTTCCTCGCTGATGCCCAGCTCCTGCGCCTGTTCGGGGATCTGTTTTTCAACGAGCGGCGTGCGCACGAAGCCGGGGCAGATCACGTTGCTGCGGATGTTGTGCTGCGCGCCCTCCTTGGCGATGACCTTGGCCAGGCCTTCCAGGCCGTGCTTGGCCGTGACGTAGGGGCTCTTGAGCTTGGACGCCTCCTTGGAGTGCACCGAACCCATGAAGATGATGCTGCCGCCGCGCCCCGAGGCGATCATCTGGCGCACCGCGGCGCGCGAGGTGAGGAAACCGCCGTCGAGGTGCACCGCGAGCAGCTTCTTCCAGTCCGAGAATTTGAAGTCCTGGATCGGCGCGACGATCTGGATGCCGGCGTTGCTCACCAGGATGTCCACCGCGCCGAGCTCTTTTTGCACCCGCGCAAAACCCTCGTCCACCGCCTGCTCGCTGGTCACGTCCATGGCGATGCCCATGGTCTTGACGCCCTTGCTGGCGATGGCGTCTGCGGCGGCCTGGGCATCGGCCTGCTTGAGGTCGGCCACCACGACCTGGGCTCCGGCATCGGCGAAGACTTCGGCGATGCGCTTTCCCAGACCGCTGGCGGCGCCCGTGACGAGGGCGGTCTTGCCCTTGAGGCTCAGCGTGGTGGTGGCTTGGATGGATTGTTTTTCGCTCATGGTTTGCTCCTGATCAACACGCCATGAGATGGGGGCGGATGCGGGCTTTGTCAAGCGCCGCGTCCTGAAGGCCGGCGCTTCAGGGCCGCACGAAGACCATGGTGGCCTGCATCAGCGCGACCACCTTGCAATCCTGCGCGCCCTCGGCATAGGCGCGCACCTCGCCGGTGCACACGCCCATGCTCTTGCCCGCATTGACCACCCGCCCGACGGCAAGGAAGCGCTGCCCCAGCGCGGGGCGCAGGAAGTTGACCTTGAACTCGGCCGTGACCACGTCGCAGCCCTCGGGCGCGCGGGTCAGCGCCGCGTAGCCGCAGGCGCTGTCCACGATGCTGGTCACCGCGCCCGCATGCACGTAACCATGCTGCTGGCTGAGCGCGGCGCTTGCGGGCATCTCGATTTCCACCACGCCATCCTCCACGCGCGCCAGCCGCGCGCCCAGCGTTTTCATCAAGCCCTGGGCCGCGAAACTGCGCGCCACCCTGTCGTGCACATCTGTCATGTTTCTCCTGGCTACCGCCCTTGTTTTGATAACTGGTGGCGCTTGCCGGGCAAGCGTTTGCACCTGTTTTTCCTTGAATTCCTGCAGTGCGGCCGGGCAAATCGGCACGCACTACACTCGAACCACTCTCCTGCAACCCCTGGCCCGCGCGCCAGCACACCCCGCCATGACCGACCCCAAAGCCATCAACCACCGCTCCGCCCATATTACCGAAGGCAAGGCCCGCGCACCCAACCGCTCGATGTTCTACGGCATGGGCTACAAGGAGGGTGACTTCAAGAAACCCATGGTCGGCGTGGCCAACGGCCACAGCACCATCACGCCGTGCAACAGCGGCCTGCAGCGCCTGGCGGACGCGGCCATCGAGGGCATCCAGCTGGCCGGAGGCAATGCGCAGGTGTTCGGCACGCCGACCATCAGCGACGGCATGGCCATGGGCACCGAAGGCATGAAGTATTCGCTCGTGAGCCGCGAGGTCATCAGCGACTGCGTCGAGACCTGCGTGCAGGGCCAGTGGATGGACGGCTGCGTCGTCATCGGCGGCTGCGACAAGAACTTGCCCGGCGGCATGATGGGCATGCTGCGCGCCAACGTGCCCAGCATCTATGTGTATGGCGGCACCATCCTGCCCGGCTGCGTGAACGGCTGCGACCTGAACATCGTCAGCGTCTTCGAGGCCGTGGGCGAGAACGCCGCCGGCAAGATCAGCGACGGCCAGCTCAAGGAGATCGAGCAGCACGCGATTCCGGGCACCGGCTCGTGCGGCGGCATGTACACCGCCAACACCATGAGCAGCGCCTTCGAGGCCATGGGCATGAGCCTGCCCTATTCGTCCACCATGGCCAATCCGCACCAGGAGAAGGTCGATTCGGCGCGCGAATCCGCCAGGGTGCTGATCGAAGCCATCCAGCGCGACCTGAAGCCGCGCGACATCGTCACGAAAAAATCCATCGAGAACGCCGTCGCCGTGATCATGGCCGTGGGCGGCTCGACCAATGCGGTGCTGCACTTCCTGGCGATCGCCCACGCAGCCGGGGTGGACTGGAGCATCGACGACTTCGAGCGCATGCGCAAGAAGGTACCGGTGTTCTGCGACCTCAAGCCCAGCGGCAAGTACCTGGCCGTGGACCTGCACAAGGCCGGCGGCATTCCGCAGGTGATGAAGATGCTGCTGAACGCCGGGCTGCTGCACGGCGACTGCATGACCATCACCGGCAAGACCATTGCCGAAACGCTGGCCGACGTGCCCGATGCGCCGCGCGCCGACCAGGACGTGATCCACCCGATCGACCAGCCGCTGTACAAGCAAGGCCACCTGGCCATCCTCAAGGGCAACCTCAGCACCGAGGGCTGCGTGGCCAAGATCACCGGCCTGAAGAACCCGGTCATCACCGGCCCGGCGCGCGTGTTCGACGACGAGCAGTCGGCGCTTGCCGCCATTCTCGATCACAAGATCCAGGCCGGCGACGTGATGGTGCTGCGCTACCTCGGCCCCAAGGGCGGCCCGGGCATGCCCGAGATGCTCGCGCCCACCGGCGCGCTGATCGGCGAAGGCCTGGGCGAGAGCGTGGGATTGATCACCGACGGGCGCTTTTCCGGCGGCACCTGGGGCATGGTGGTCGGCCACGTGGCGCCCGAAGCGGCCGTGGGCGGCACGATAGCCCTGGTGCAGGAAGGGGATTCGATCACCATCGATGCGCGCCAACTGTTGCTGCAGCTCAACGTTTCCGACGAGGAAATCGCGCGCCGGCGCGCCGCCTGGAAGGCCCCCGCGCCGCGCTACACGCGCGGCGTGTTGGCCAAATTTGCGCGCAACGCTTCCACCGCCAGTCGCGGTGCGGTGCTGGACGCGTTCGACTGAAGCGGCCTGCAGCGCGGGCGCTCAGCGCCTGCGCCGGGGCGCCATGCCCAGCGACTCCTTCTGCCGCTGCACGCGTTCACGCTTGCGCCGGTCCATTTTTTCCATGGCCTTGCGCTTGGTGAAACCCGTGGAATCGGCCCACACCCACCAGGCGAAGGTGAGCGCAAAAGGCGCCAGCACCCACCACCACGACCAGGCGGCCACCGGGGCGACCTCCAGGTATTTCAGGAGCACCAGCAGCACGCCCAGAATCAGTGTGTACACAAGTCACCTCGGGTCAAAGATGGGTAAATGGACTGGTCAAGTCAACTTCGGTCACTAGAATAGCGTTATCCACTCCGTATTTCCACCAACCTTCTGAAGGGAAACACCATGAAAGCCGCCCTGATCGCCCTCACCGTCGCATTCGCCGCATCGGCGCCCGCTTTTGCGCAGGATGCCGCCGCGCTGGCCAAGTCCAAGAACTGCATGTCCTGCCATGCGGTGGACAAGAAGGTGGTGGGTCCGGCCTACAAGGAAGTGGCCAAGAAGTTCGCCGGCCAGAAGGACGCCGAGGCGCAGCTCATCAAGGCCGTGCTCGAAGGCAGCAAGGGCGTGTGGGGCCCGATCCCCATGCCCGCCAACAAGAACGTGAGCCAGGCCGAAGCCAAGCAGCTGGTGGACTGGATTCTCTCGATGAAGTGATCCGGCCCGCGCCGGCGCAAGGGCTGCCAGGTTTTAGCCTGGCGGCCCTTTTTCGTTTGCGCCGCCCGGTGGCCGGCGCACGGGCCTTGCACGCAAGTGCCTGCATGCCTTTATATTTGCGAGTGGCAAGGCGGCAATGCTCGGGAGGGTTTGCATGACTCCCTGCAGTTGCTGCCAACGCGCGAGGGTCATGCAAACCCTCCCTCGGTTTTGTGCTCGCATTTAAGGAGGACTGCGCCATGAGGCCGCCCTACGGCTCGCTTGAGGCCAGGCTGGAAAAGTCGCCCGTTCCCATCGCCATCGTGCTGCCAGACGGTGACCGCATCGGCCCCGCCGATGCTTCGCTGCGCCTGACGCTGCACGACCCCGCCGCGGTGGCGGCGCTCGCTACGGGCGCGATCGGCACCGTGGGCGCGGAGATCGTCGAAGGGCGGGTGCGGTTCGAGGGCAGCGTGCGCGAGCTGATGCTCGCGGCCCAGGCGCTGCTGCAGGCCGACCCGGTGCATGACGAGCACACCACCTGGTGGCGCCAGGCCCTGGTGTGGTACGTCTCGCGCGCACGCCACACCACGGCCAGGGACGCGGAGAACATCCAGTTCCACTACGACGTCTCGGACGACTTCTACGCGCTCTGGCTCGACCCCTGGCGCGTGTATTCCTGCGCCTACTACCGCACGCCGGACATGGCGCTCGCGCAGGCCCAGGAAGCCAAGCTCGACCACATCTGCCGCAAGCTGCGCCTGCAGCCGGGCGAGCGCTTCCTGGATGTGGGCTCGGGCTGGGGCGGCATGCTGCTGTGGGCGGCCGAGCACTACGGCGTGCAGGGCACCGGCATCACGCTGTCCAGGAACCAGTACGCCTATGTGCAAAAGTGCATAGAAGAGCGCGGCCTTGGCGGGCGCGTACAGGTGCTGCTGCAGGACTACCGCGAGCTGCAGGTGAGCGAGCCCTTCGACAAGATCTCCTCCATCGGCATGTTCGAGCATGTGGGCCGCGCGCAGATGCCCACCTACTTTTCCACGCTGCAGCGCCTGCTCAAGCCCGGCGGCCTGGCGATGAACCATGGCATCACCGCCGGCGGCGTGGACAACACCGGGCTGGGCGCGGGCCTGGGCGAATTCATCGACCGCTACATCTTTCCCGGCGGCGAGCTGCTGCACGTGAGCGTGGCGCTGCAGGAGATCGCCCGCGCCGGGCTGGAGATGGTGGACACCGAAAACATCCGCCCGCACTACGCGCGCACGCTCTGGGCCTGGTCGGACGCGCTGGAGGCGCAGCTGCCGCGCGCGCGGGAGATCCTGGTGGCGCAGCACGGCGAAGACCGCGGCGACAAGGTGCTGCGCGCCTACCGCCTGTATCTGGCGGGCTGCGCGCTGGGCTTCGAGCAGGGCTGGGTGGCGCTGCACCAGATTCTCATGACCCGCCCCGACGGCCTGCCCGACAGCGGGCCCATGGCCGGCGCGCAGAGCGAATACCCGTTCAACCGCGAATACATCTACACCCCGCCCCAAGCGGGCGCCACACCGCGAAGGCAGCCATGACACAACGCTACCCCGTGCCCGAACTGGCCAGCCTGCCCGAGGACGTCCGCGCGCGCATCCTCGAAGTGCAGGAAAAGGCCGGCTTCATCCCCAACGTCTTCCTCGCCTTCGCGCGCCGCCCGGCCGAATGGCGCGCCTTCTTCGCCTACCACGACGCGCTCATGCTCAAGGAGGAAGGCAGCCTTAGCAAGGGCGAGCGCGAGATGATCGTCGTCGCCACGAGCAGCGCCAACGGCTGCCTGTACTGCGTGGTGGCGCACGGCGCGCTGCTGCGCATCTACGAAAAGCAGCCGCTGGTGAGCGACCAGGTGGCGGTCAACTACCGCAAGGCCGACATCACGCCGCGCCAGCGCGCCATGCTGGACTTCGCGCTCAAGGTCAGCCAGCGCTCCGCCGAGATCGAGGAGGCCGACTTCGAGCAGCTGCATGCGCACGGTTTCGACGACGAGGACATCTGGGACATCGCCGCGATCAGCGCCTTCTTCGGCCTGTCCAACCGCATGGCAAGTTTTGCCAGCATGCTGCCCAACCCCGAGTTCTACCTGATGGGCCGCCTGCCGCGCGAGAAGAAGGCCTGAGCCTCTCTTGTGCTTCTGCATTCATAGCTGCTTGCACTTGCCCAGCAAGCGTTTGGGCCGTATTTGACCTGACATCCCCGTGCGCCCTGACTCCCTCCCCCTCTGGGGGAGGGCCGGGGTGGGGGCCAGCAAGCTCGCGCTGCAGCGCAGCCAATAGATCAGCATCGGGCCGCCCCCATCCCGCCTTCCCCCAGAGGGGGAAGGAGCCGCGTGCGCACCGCTTACGCTGCGGCGCAAGGCCAGCGCATCAAGGCTTGCGGCACGGCGCCAGCACATCGAGCGCACGCTGGTAGCTGGGCGAGTGCAGATCCAGCGCCCCGAGCATGCTGGAATAGAGATGGTCGTGCGTCAGGCGCTGGTCCAGGCCGGCGCGCAG
The DNA here is from genome assembly GCF_007954405.1 of Comamonas flocculans. Lineage (NCBI taxonomy): Bacteria > Pseudomonadati > Pseudomonadota > Betaproteobacteria > Burkholderiales > Comamonadaceae > Comamonas > Comamonas flocculans. The sequence continues at coordinate 643,033 of NZ_CP042344.1, forward strand.
GCAATCGGTGGACAGGCTCAGACGCGCGCGCAAAGGGGCGCTGAACCAGCCGATCATGGGCACGTGCTTTTGCGCATCCGGCGCAATGCCGTAGGGCATGCCGTGCAGGAACAGCCCGTATTCGCCCAGCGATTCGCCGTGGTCGCTGAGGTAGAGCATGCCGGTGTCCTGCTCGCCCGCGCGCGCCTGCAGCCAGTCGAGGGTGCGCGCGAGGAAGGCGTCGGTCGCGACGATGGAGTTGTCGTAGGTGTTGATCAGCGCCTGATGGTCGCAGTCGGAGAGCACCTCGGTGCGGCATTCGGGCGCAAAGCGCTTTTGTTCGGGGCGCGAACGCTTGTAGTAGGCGGGACCATGGCTGCCCATCTGGTGCAGCACCAGCAGCACGCCGCGCGCACGCTGCGCCTCGGGCAGCGCGGCGATGCGGGCGTCCAGCCCCGCCAGCATGGCTTCATCGCTGCATTCACCGCCCTGGCACAGGCGTGCGCGCTGCTGCGCATCCAGGCCGTCGATCGCGTCGGCAAAGGGCACGCGCTCGCACACGCCCTTGCAGCCGCCCTGGTTGTCCAGCCACAGCACCGCCAGGCCCGCGGCCTGGACCACGTCCAGCAGGTTTTCGTAGTCCTGGGTGCGCGCGATGAAGGCCTCGCGTCCCAGCGGCGAGAACATGCACGGCAGCGAGGCATAGGTGCTGGTGCCGCAGGCAAACACCTGGCGCCAGCTCAGCACGTCGCGGCGCTCCAGCTCGGGGTTGGTGTCGCGTGCATAGCCGTTGAGCGCAAAGTGGTCGGCGCGCGCCGTCTCGCCCACCACCAGCACGAAGAGCAGCGGCCGCTGCGCCGGCGCGTAGCTGGCGCCCAGGCCCGCGCCCTCGGTCATGCGCACCAGGGTGCGCGGGCGGCTGAACCAGCGCTCATGGATGGCCACGCCGGTGGAAAACAGCGGCGCCGCCGGGTTGATCAGATAGCGCAGCGCCGGGTGGTTGCGCATCAGCGGCGCCAGATCGCGTGAACCCAGGGCCACGCTGAGCGCGGCCAGCACCAGCGCCAGCGCCAGCAGCAAGCCGTTGCCCAGCCACTGGCGCCACCAGGGCGCGGGCGCAAGGCGCAGGCGCGCGAGCCACCAGCTGGGCACCAGCATGACCAGCCCCAGCGCTGCCAGCATGCGCCAGGAGAGCAGGTCGCGCGCCTCGCGCACATCGGTCTGCAACACGTTGGCCAGCATGCCTGGGTCCATCGCCACCTTGTAGACCAGCATGTAGTACTGCGCCAGCGCCGCCACCAGCAGCACCGCCACCCACAGCCAGCGCGCCGCGCGCGTCCAGGCCAGCGGCGCGAGCACCAGCAGCGTGGCCGCCATGCTCAGGCCGGCCATGCCGAGCGCCAGGCGCGCGAGCTCCGCCGGCGCGCCGGCAATGCGCGCCAGCTCCAGCCACAGCGGCCAGTTCGCGGCCGCGAGCAGGTACAGGCTCAGGTACAGCGCCGCGCGCTGGGCGGACATCGGGCCGACGAGCCAGCGGCGCGCGCCGGGCAATGGCCGGGCCCCGCGCTCAGCAGGATCGGTCTGCATGGGCGGGCGCGGGCGGCTCAAAACACGCCCAGCGCCAGCCCGCTGGCCAGCGCCTCGCCCAGGGCCGCGCAGCGCGCGCGTTCCGGCGGCGCGATCTGCTTGGGCGCCAGAATCGCCTCGGGACTTTGCGCGTGCGTGCAGACGATGAGCGGCTCGGCCACCGGTTTCAGGCGCCAGCCGGTGGCAATGCGCGCGACCTGCCGCGCCGCGCCCGCGCCGTCGCTGCCGGCGCAGACCATGGCCGCATAGGGGCGCCCGGCAATGCGCTCGAGCGCGCCGTAGTAGGTCCGGTCGAAAAAGTCTTTCATCATGCCGCTCATGCTCGCCAGGTTTTCCGGCGTGGCAAACAGATAGCCGTCGGCCGCCAGCACCTCGTCCACGCCGGTCTGCGCCGCCTGCAGCACGTGCACCCGCACCCCGGCTTCGGCCTCGGCGCCGGCGCATGCGGCCTGCACCATCTGCAGCGTGCCGCCGGTGAGCGTGTGATAGACCATGAGCAGGCATTTGCGCATGCGCCGATTGTGCCGGCATTGCCCGCCTTGAACCCGGTGCACGCATCTGCTAAACACGGGCCATGAACCACACATCCACGCACACCGATACCGACGTCGTCCTGCTGCGCCGTGCCGTGGAGCTGGCGCGGCGCAACCGCCGCGAGGGCGGGCAGCCCTTTGGCGCCGTGATCGCACGCGGCGGCCAGACGCTGGCCACCGGCGTGAACGAGATCCACCGCACGCACGACCCCAGCACCCATGCCGAAATGCAGGCGCTGCGCGCCGCCACCCGCGCGCTGGGCGAGCCGCAGCTGCAGGACTGCGACGTCTACGCCAGCGGCCACCCCTGCCCGATGTGTCTGGCCGCCATCGTCATGGCTGGCGCACGGCAGGTGTTCTTCGCCTTCGACAATGCCGACGCCGCACCCTGGCAGCTCTCCAGCGAAGCGAGCTACCGACGCCTGAGCCTGCCGCTGCAGCCCCCGCCGCTGCCGCTCACGCGCCTGCACACCGGCATCCGCGCGGCGCAACTCTACGGCGACGAGTCCTGGCCGGCGCAAGGCTGAGCGGGCATAGTCGCGCCCGTCATTACCCCATGGTCACACGGGTTGCGCCGGCGCCGCACAATGGCGCAAAGGAGACCGCCATGACCACCCCCACCGCCGAGCAAATCCGGCACCGGCGCAGCGCATTTCGCCAGCTGCACGCTTCAGGCTGCTTCGTCCTGCCCAACCCCTGGGACCCGGGTTCGGCGCGCTACCTGGCCCACCTGGGCTTCAAGGCGCTGGCCACGACGAGCTCGGGCTGGGCCTGGTCGCGCGGCAGCTTCGACGGGGGCATGCCGCTCGACGCCGTGCTCGATCACCTGCGCGACATGGTCGCGGCAACCGCGCTGCCGGTGAATGCCGACTTCGAAAAGGGCTTTGCCGACACGCCCGAGGAGGTGGCGCGCCATGTGCGTCTGGCGATCGATACCGGCGTGGCCGGCATCTCGATCGAAGACTCCAGCGGCGACCCCGATGCGCCGCTCTTCGACATCGCGCTCGGGGCCGAGCGCATCCGCGCGGCGCGCGAAGCCATGGACGCGAGCGGGCAGGACGTGATGCTGATCGGCCGCGCAGAGAATTTCTTCGCCGGCCGCCCCGACATCGACGACGCCATCGCGCGCCTGCGCGCCTATTCCGAGGCCGGGGCCGACTGCCTCTACGCTCCGGCCCTGCACACGCGCGAGCAGATCGCCGCCGTGGTCGCGGCCTGCGCGCCCAAGCCGGTGAACGTGCTGATCGGCGGCACCAGCGACTTCACCATGGCCGACATGGCCGAGCTGGGCGTGCGCCGCGTGAGCGTGGGCGGGGGCCTGGCGCGCGCCGCCTGGGGCGGCTTCATGCGGGCGGCGCAGGAGCTGGCCGGGCACGGGCGCTTCGACGGCTTTGCCGGTGCGGCATCGGGGCGTGAGCTCAACCAGCTGTTTCGCAGCTGAGGCGCCGGCGGCCCGGCGCGATCGGACCGGGCGCGCGGTTGGCATAACATGCGCGCTTCGCCTGCAACGACGAGCCGCGCCCCATGCCCACTCCACGAGTCGCCGCCCCGCAAAGCGGCATTGCCCGCCTGATCGCCCATGTACGCGGCAAGCCGCCGGTGCGCATGGCGGTGGTGCACCCCTGCGATCCGCTGAGCCTGAGCGGCGCGATGGACGCCTGCCAGGCCGGGCTCATCACCCCGGTGCTGGTCGCCCCGCGGGCCAAGCTGCGCGCCGCCGCGCGCAAGGCGGGCGTGGACCTGGCCGGCTGCGAAGTCATCGACGTGCCGCACAGCCACGCGGCCGCGGCGCGTGCGGCGCAACTCGCTGGCAAGGGCGAGGTGCAGGCGCTGATGAAAGGCAGCCTGCACACCGACGAATACCTGAGCGCGATCCTGGCGAGCGAGGCCGGGCTGCGCACCAAGCGGCGCCTGTCGCATTGCTACGTGATGCAGATCGCCAGCTACCCGCGCCCCTTCATCATCACCGACGCGGCGATCAACATTGCGCCCACGCTCGACGACAAGGCCGACATCGTGCGCAACGCCATCGCGCTGGCGCAGGTGATCGGCGTGAACAAGCCCAAGGTGGCGATCCTTGCGGCGGTGGAGACGGTGAACCCGCGCATGCCCTCGACGCTGGATGCGGCCGCGCTGTGCAAGATGGCCGATCGCGGGCAGATCAGCGGCGGCGTGCTCGACGGGCCGCTGGCTTTCGACAACGCCGTCTCGCCGCAAGCCGCGAAGGTCAAGGGCATTGCCTCGCGCGTGGCCGGGCAGGCCGACGTGCTGGTGGTGCCCGACCTGGAGAGCGGCAACATGCTGGCCAAGCAACTCGAGTTCCTCGGCGGTGCAGAGAGCGCGGGCATCGTCATGGGCGCGCGCGTGCCGGTGGTGCTCACCAGCCGGGCCGACTCGCGCGCCACGCGCCTGGCCTCCTGCGCCATCGCGCTGCTGCTGGCCGAGCGCTGGCGCAGCGCCCCGCCCTGAACCAGCGGCCTGCATGCCAAGGGAGATACCGATGAACACCGCCTGGATCCTGGCCCTGAACTGCGGCTCCTCCAGCATCAAGTTCGCGCTGTTCCAGGCCGGCCAGGGCAGGCTCCCGCGCCAGCCCGCCTGGGGCGGCAAGGTGCAGGGCATAGGGCAGGCGCAGGCCATGCTCGACCTGAGCGACGCGCCGTCGCAGCCCGTGGCGCTGGACGCCACGCATCCCAACACGACGGCGCTGGAGCTCATCCTGGAGCGCGTCCACCGCCGCATCGCCGGCCAGGGCCGGCTCGCAGCCGTGGTGCACCGCGTGGTGCATGGCGGCCAGCACCACTTTGCGCCCACGTGCGTGAGCCCGGCGCTCATCGACGCGCTGCGCGCGCTGATTCCGCTGGCGCCGCTGCATCAGCCCTTCCCGCTCAAGGCCATGAGCCTGATCCTGGCGCAGCACCCCAAGGTGGCGCAGGTGGCCTGCTTTGACACCGCCTTCCACCAGAGCACGGCGCAGGTGGAGCAGATGTTCGCCCTGCCCTGGTCGGCCTGGGAGGCGGGCGTGCGCCGCTACGGTTTTCACGGCCTGTCCTACGACTACATGACCCACGCGCTGCCGCAGCGCCACGGCGAGGCCGCGCGCGGGCGCACCATCGTCGCACACCTGGGCAGCGGCGCCAGCCTGTGCGCCATGCGCGACCTCAAAAGCGTGGCCACCACCATGGGTTTTTCCGCGCTCGACGGCCTGATGATGGGCACGCGCTGCGGCGCGATCGACCCCGGCGCGGTGATCTATCTGATGCAGGAGCAGGGCCTGGGCACCGAGGCGGTGGCGCGGATGCTCTACCACGACAGCGGGCTGCTGGGCGTCTCCGGCGTGTCGCCCGATCCGCGCGAGCTGCTGCCGCTGGAAGCGACGAACGAGCGCGTGCGCGTGGCGCTTGCGCTTTACGTACACCGCATCGTGCGCGAAATCGGCGCACTCACCGCAGTGCTCGGCGGCCTGGACATGCTGGTCTTCACGGCCGGCATAGGTGAGCACCACGCGCTGCTGCGCGCACGCATCTGCGCGCCTCTGGCGTGGCTGGGCGTGGAGCTGGACGCGGCCGCCAATGCGGCGCACGCAGGCGTCATCTCAAGCAAGGCAAGCCGCGTGATCGTCGGCGTGGAAAAGACCAACGAGGAATGGATGGCCGCGACGCAGGCGGCCGAGCTGCTCGGGATCTAGCCGCGGAATCAGGCGTGGACAGGCTTGTGGCCCACGCCGGACCTGCGCTGGCCGCTCTCCTTGCCGTAGCGATCCACGCCCAGGCCCGAGGTGGAGATGTCGGGCCTGTGGCCCAGCGTGAGGTCGGCCACCAGCTTGCCCGAGCCCGCCGCCATGGTCCAGCCCAGCGTGCCGTGGCCGGTGTTCAGCAGCAGGTTGGACAGGTGCGTGGCGCCGACGATGGGCGTGCCGTCCGGCGTCATCGGGCGCAGGCCGGTCCAGAAGGTGGCCGCCGGCACGTCGCCGCCACCGGCAAACAGCCCGTTGGTCACCATCTCCAGCGTGGCGCGACGCCGCGGGTTCAGGCGCAGGTCGAAGCCGCCGAGCTCGGCCATGCCGCCGACGCGGATGCGCTGGTCGAAGCGGGTGATGGCCACCTTGTAGGTTTCGTCCATCACGGTGGAGACCGGCGCGCGGCTCTCGTCCACCAGCGGGATGGTGAGCGAATAGCCCTTGACCGGATAGACCGGCAGGTCCAGCCCCAGCCCGGCGGCCATGGCGCGGCTATAGCTGCCCAGGGCCAGCACGTAGCGGTCGGCGGTGAGCACTTCAGCCGCCTCGCCCGCCAGGCGCACGCCGCTCACCTGGCCGCCGCGCTGCTGCAGCTCGGCGATCTGCACGCCGAAGCGGAACTTCACGCCCAGCGCGCGGGCCTTTTCGGCCAGCGCGGCGGTAAAGCGCTGGCAGTCGCCGGTTTCGTCACCGGGCAGCTGCAGGCCGCCGACCAGCCCCCGGGCATGCGCCAGCGCCGGCTCGTATTCGACGAGGTCGGCCGGGTTGGTCATCATGCGGTAGGGCACGCCGCATTCGTCGAGCACCTCGGTGTCGCGGTGCGCCGCCGCCAGCTGCTTGTGCGTGCGAAACACCTGCAGCGTGCCGCGGGTGCGCTGCTCGTAGGCGATGCCGGTGTCCTCGCGCAGCTGGCGCAGGCAGTCGCGGCTGTATTCGGCGATGCGCGTCATGCGCTCCTTGTTCACCGCGTAGCGCGCGCTGGTGCAGTTGCGCAGCATCATGGCCATCCAGCGCAGCTGGAACATCGAGCCGTCCAGGCGCAGGGCCAGCGGCGCATGCTTCTGGAACATCCACTTGAGCGCCTTCAGCGGAATGCCGGGCGCCGCCCAGGGTGTGCTGTAGCCGGGCGAGACCTGGCCGGCATTGGCAAAGCTGGTTTCCAGCGCCACGCCGCCTTCGCGCTCGAGCACCGTCACATCCGCTCCCGCACGCGCCAGGTAGTAGGCCGTGCTGACACCGATCACGCCGCCGCCAAGAACCAGAACTTTCATGTTTGCCCCCGAGATGCGTCACACCCGTTGATGTGCTGAAAGTTTAGGCAAATCGGCGCAGCAAGACTCACTGAAATGCCTGGCCAGGCACCGCGATTTCAGCAAAAATCACTGAATCCTCGCCAACAGGGCAGCGAATATGATTGAGCTTGATCGCATCGACCGGAAAATTCTCGAAGCCTTGCAGCGCGAAGGCCGCCTGCCCATGACCGAGCTGGCGCAGCGCATAGGCCTGAGCGCATCGCCCTGCACCGAACGTGTCAAGCGCCTGGAGCGCAGCGGCGTGATCCAGGGCTACCAGGCCCGCGTCAACCCCGAGGCGCTGGGGCGCGGCCTGGTGGTCTTCGTGGAGCTGACGCTGTCGGCCAAGTCCGCCCAGATCTTCGAAGCGGTGCGCCAGGCGCTGCTGCTGGAGCCGCGCGTGCTCGAATGCCACCTGATTTCGGGCAGCTTCGACTACCTGCTGAAGGTGCGTCTGTCGGCCATGCGCGAATACCGCGAGCTGCTGGGCCACATCCTGCGCCAGATTCCGGTGCCGGCGCAAAGCAACAGCTATGTGGTGATGGAGGAAATCCAGGAAAACGGGCCGCTGCCGGTGGGCCTGTAGGCCGTCCGGCGTGCGCGCCTACCAGCCCGGCGCCGCGCCCTGGCGGCGCAGCACGAAGCGGCTTTCGCGCCCCGGCCTGCCCGGGCGGTCGAGCTGCTGCATCTGCCCGCGGATCTCGCGCCCGCAGGCTTCGGGCACGAGGCGCCCGCTCCAGAAGGCGAACAGGCTCTTGCCGTCGCGCGACTCGTCCAGGTTGAATTCGCCCTCTTCGAGATCGCCCGAAGCGATGGAGCGCAGACCGGCAATCTCGAACTCGCCGCGCAGGCTGGCGCCGAATTCGGGATGGCGGCGCAACACCAGCGTGCCCTGCTGGCCCAGATCGGGCAGTTGCAGCTGCCAGCGGCCGTAGAGCTCGGGCGCGCCCCAGCGCAGCAGATCGGGGCAGGCAGCCGGCGCGGCGACGGGCCGCACCACCGCAGTATCTGGATGTTTTTGGCCGCTGGCGCAGGCGGCAAGCGCGCCAGCAGCTATCAAACAAAGAGCAATTCGCACCATGTTCAGGCAGTTTGCAGCGGCGCGGTGCTCAGAGCAGGCGCGTGCCCAGCGGCACATCGCCATCGGGCACGCACAGCAGCACCTGGCCGGCCGCGTCGTGAAAGCCCGTCACCAGGCATTCGGAGCGCATCGGCCCGATCTGCTTGGGCGGGAAGTTCACCACCGCCACCACCAGGCGCCCGAGCAGCGCCTCGGGCGTGTAGTGCGCGGTGATCTGGGCGCTGGACTTCTTCACGCCGATCTCGGCGCCAAAGTCCACCTGCAGCTTGTAGGCGGGCTTGCGCGCTTCCTTGAACACCTCGGCGGCGACGATGCGGCCCACGCGCAGCTCGACCTTGGTGAAGTCGTCCCAGCCGATCTCGGCCATGGCTAGAGGCGCTCTGCCACCCAGGCCTGGACGCTGGCCAGCGCCGCCGGCAGCGCGGCGGCGTCGCTGCCGCCGGCCATGGCCATGTCGCTCTTGCCGCCGCCCTTGCCGCCCACCTGCCGGGCGACGAAGTTGACCAGATCACCCGCCTTGAGCTTGGCGGTTTCGGCCTTGGTCACGCCGGCGGCAATCTGCAGCTTGTCGCCATCGACCGCGGCAAGCACGATGGCTGCGGCCCCGAGCTTGTCCTTGAGCTTGTCCATGGTCTCGCGCAAGGCCTTGGCGTCGGCCCCCGGCAACACCGCGGCCAGCACCTTCAGACCCTTGACTTCAACCGCCTGCGCGACAAGCTCATCGCCCTGGCTCGCGGCGAGCTTGCCCTTGAGCTGGGCGAGCTCCTTCTCCAGCCCCCTGGCGTGCTCCAGCGTGGCGGCAATGCGCTGCCTGAGCTCTTCCGTCGGGGCCTTGAGCGCAGCGGCGGCGTCGCGCACCGTGGTCTCCAGCCCTTGCAGATAGGCCAGCGCATTCGCACCCGTGATCGCCTCCACCCGGCGTATGCCGGCGGCCACGCCGCCCTCCATGACGATCTTGAACAAGCCGATGTCGCCGGTGCGCGCGACGTGCGTGCCGCCGCAGAACTCGCGGCTGCTGCCGATGTCCAGCACGCGCACGCTCTCGCCGTACTTCTCGCCAAACAGCATCATCGCGCCCGTGGCCTTGGCCGCTTCGATGTCCATCACGCGCGCCTGGGTCGCGGTGTTGGCCAGCACCTCGGCATTCACGCGGCGCTCGACCTCCTTGATCTGCGCCGCCGTCACCGGCTGGTTGTGCGCGAAGTCGAAGCGGGTCTTGTCGGCATCGACGAGCGAGCCCTTTTGCTGCACGTGCGCGCCCAGCACCTCGCGCAGCGCCTTGTGCATCAGGTGGGTGACCGAGTGGTTGCGCATGGTGGCGGCGCGGCGATCGGCATCGACCCGTGCCTGCACCGCGTCGCCCACCTTGAGGCTGCCCGAAGCGAGCTCGCCATGGTGGCCGAAGACACCGGCCTTGATTTTTTGCGTGTCGTGCACCGCAAAGCGCGCGCCGCCCGCACCGATGACGCCCGCGTCGCCCACCTGGCCGCCGGATTCGGCATAGAACGGTGTCACGTCCAGTACCAGCACGCCGTTTTCACCCTCTTTCAGCTCGCTGACGCTTTCCCCACCTTCGTAGATAGCTACGATTTTTGCGTCTTCCGCCAGATGCTCGTAGCCGGTGAAGGTATTGGCATCGCCGTGGTAGTCCAGCAGTTTGTCCATCTTGAACTTGCCCGCTGCGCGCGCCTGCTCCTTCTGGTGCTGCATGGCGGCATCGAACCCGGCTTCGTCCACCGCCACACCGCGCTCGCGGCAGACGTCGTTGGTCAAATCCAGCGGAAAGCCGTAGGTGTCGTGCAGCTTGAAGGCCACCTCGCCGGGCAGGGTCGTCTCGCCGCCGGCCAGCGCCGCGTCGAGGATTTCCATGCCGTGCGCCAGCGTCTCGAAGAAGCGCTCTTCCTCGGTCTTGAGCACGCCGGTGATGTGCGCCTGCTGCTCGGCAAGGCGCGGGTAGGCTTCGCCCATCTGCGCCACCAGGTCGGCCACCAGCTTGTGGAAGAACGGCGTCTTCTGCCCCAGCTTGTAGCCATGGCGGATGGCGCGGCGGATGATGCGCCGCTGCACGTAGCCGCGGCCTTCGTTGCCCGGAATCACGCCGTCGCTGACCAGGAAAGCGGTGGCGCGAATGTGGTCGGCAATCACCTTCAGCGACGGGTTGGCCAGGTCGGCGCAGCCGGTCTCGCGCGCGGCGGCGCCAATCAATGCCTGGAACAGGTCGATCTCGTAGTTGCTGTGCACGTGCTGCAGGATGGCCGCCAGCCGCTCCAGGCCCATGCCGGTGTCCACGCAGGGCGCGGGCAGCGGCGTGACCGAGCCGTCCGCCGCCATGTCGAACTGCATGAACACGTGGTTCCAGATCTCGATGAAGCGATCGCCGTCCTCATCGGGGCTGCCGGGCGGGCCGCCCGGGATGTGCGCGCCGTGGTCGTAGAAGATTTCCGAGCACGGGCCGCAGGGCCCCGTGTCGGCCATCATCCAGAAGTTGTCGCTCTTGTACTTGCCGCCCTTGTTGTCGCCGATGCGGATCACGCGCTCGGGCGGCAGGCCGATGACCTGGGTCCAGATGTCGTAGGCCTCGTCGTCCTCGTAATAGACCGTGGCCAGCAGTTTTTCGGCCGGCAGGCCATAGACCTGGGTGAGCAGCTCCCAGCCCCATTCGATGCTCTCGCGCTTGAAGTAGTCGCCGAAGCTCCAGTTGCCCAGCATCTCGAAGAAGGTGTGGTGGCGCGCGGTGTAGCCAACGTTCTCCAGGTCGTTGTGCTTGCCGCCGGCGCGAAGGCAGGCCTGCACGCTGGTGGCGCGCGTGTAGGGGCGCTGGTCGGTGCCCAGGAACACGTCCTTGAACTGCACCATGCCGCTGTTGGTGAACATCAGCGTCGGGTCGTTGCCCGGCACCAGAGGGCTGGAGGGCACGACGGTGTGGCCGCGCGCAGCGAAGAAGTCCAGAAAGCTCTGGCGTATGTCTGCGACGCTGGTCGGCGGGTTCTGCGATTTCATTGCGATTTATGCCTCTGGCGCCCGTGCTGCATGCGCGAGCAGCTCATCAATCGATAGCGAATGGCACCAATGAAAAAGGCGCCCGTGAAAAGCGCCTTGTTCGGTGGAGCGGGTGAAGGGAATCGAACCCTCGTATGAAGCTTGGGAAGCTGCCGTTCTACCATTGAACTACACCCGCGCAAGACCGCAGATTCTAAGGCACGGCGAACGCCGTGGTGTGCGCCGCGTCTCTGCGCGGCCGCGGCGGCAGGCCAGCGCGGCGGCGTGCGGCTAGATCAGGGCCTTGAACGCGTCGTGCACCGCGCTGGCCGCCTGCATGCGACTGGCGATGCTGCCGCAGACCAGTTCGCACAGCTCGTCCACGCGTTCGTCGGCAATGCGGAAATAGACGCTGGTGCCGCGTTCCTCGCGCGCGACGATGCCGTGCTTGGTCATGAGCGAGAGGTGGCGCGAGACGTTGGCCGAGGTGTAGCCGCAGGCCTGCGCCAGCTCGCCGACGTTGTATTCACGCTCGCGCAGCAGGTTGAGCAGGCGCAGCCGCGTGGGCTCGGCCAGCACCTGAAAGTAGGCGGCCACCTGATCGATGACCTCGGCGGGCATGTGCTTCATGACGCAATCTCCATGGCTGCATTATACTTTCGTTGACTAATTGAGTGAATGCGTAAATAATCAATTACGAACCGAACTGAAGCCATGGACATGTTTCTCCGCCTCGAGCGTATCGCCCTTCTTGCCGCCGCCCTGGCCCTGGCCCCCGCCAGCCCTGCCGCCGATGCCGCGGCGCTGGGCTGGACGCCCGTGCAGACCAGCACCGCCGCGCCCCTGCAAAGCAGCGACGCCAGGGTCGAGGCGGTGCGCGAGGCCGTCCTCGCCGCGCAGGTGGCGGGCAGCATCACCGCGCTGCAGGTGCATGCGGGCGCCTCCGTCAAGGCCGGGCAGGAGCTGCTGCGCATCGACGCGCGCATGGCCAGCCAGGGCGCGGCGGCCAGCAGCGCGCAGGTGGTCGCCGCGCAGGCCCAGGCCAGCGTGGCGGCCAGGGACTACGAGCGCCAGCAGCAGCTTTTTGCCAGGCACTACATCAGCCAGGCCGCGCTGGAGCAGGCGCGCGCCCGGTGGCAGGCCAGCCAGGCGCAGGTGAAGGCGCTGCAGGCGCAGGCGGCGGTGGCGGGCACGCAAACCGGCCTGCACGTGCTGCGCGCGCCGTTCGACGGCGTGGTGGCCAGCGTGCCGGTGACGCTGGGCGACATGGCGCTGCCGGGCAAGCCGCTGCTCACGCTGGTCGACCCCGGTGCCTTGCGCATCACCGCAGCGCTCAGCCAGGCGCAGACCGCCCGGCTGCGCGGCGCCCCGCAGGTGATGGTGGAGCTGCCCGGTGCGGGCACACCACCCACCACCATCGCCATGGCGCAGGTGCAAGTCCTGCCCACGGCCGACGCCCAAAGCCACACGAGCACGGTGCGCGTGCTGCTGCCCGCCGGTCTGGCTGGCGCGGTTCCGGGTGCGTTCGCACGGCTGTGGTTCGAGGGCGCGGGCGCGGCGGGCAACCCGACGCGCCTTTTCGTGCCTGCCGCCAGCGTGGTGCGCCGCGCCGAGATGAGCGGCGTCTACGTGCGCGCTGGCGACGGCAAGCCACGGCTGCGCCAGGTGCGGCTGGGCCCGGCGGCGGGCGAGCAGATCGAAGTCCTCAGCGGCCTGAGCGCCGGTGAGCAGGTGGCCACCGACCCCCAGGCGGCGGCTCGGGAGCGCTGAGATGGGCACGAACGCCAAGCACGCCCCGGGCCTGTCCGGCCGCGTCGCGCAGGCTTTCCAGAACGCGCAGATCACCCCGCTGCTGGCGCTGGTGGCGCTGCTGCTGGGCATCTTCGCGGTGCTGGTCACGCCGCGCGAGGAAGAGCCGCAGATCGACGTGACCATGGCCAACGTGATCGTGCCCTTCCCCGGCGCGCAGGTCGCCGAGGTCGAGGCGCTGATCGCCACGCCCGCCGAGCAGGTGCTCGCGCAGATGCAGGGCGTGGAGCATGTGACGAGCGTCTCGCAACCCGGCAGCGCCGTGCTGACGGTGCAGTTCAAGGTGGGCGTGGCGCGCACCGAGGCGCTGGTGCGCCTGCACGACGTGCTGCGCAGCAACGCCGACTGGCTGCCGCGCGGCCTGGGGGCGATGGAGCCCATCGTGCGCCCCAAGGGCATAGACGACGTGCCCATCGTCACCCTTGCCCTCTACAGCGAAGCGCCCGACGGCAACGCCTACGACCTGGAGCGCGTGGCGCACAGCGTGGAGGTGGAGCTCAAGCGCGTGCCCGGCACCCGCAGCGTCACCACCCTGGGCGGGCCCGGGCGTGTGGTGCTGGTGCAGCTGGACCCCGCGCGCATGGCGGGCAGCGGCATCACCGTAGACATGCTGCGCGGCGCGCTGCAGTCGGCCAACCAGGGCCTGCCGCTGGGCGAGCTGCTGACGGGCAACCAGGCGGTGGCCATCGAGGCCGGCCCGCAGCTGTCCCGCGCCGACGAAGTGGCCGACATCGTGGTGGGCACCCACGGCGGCAAACCGGTGTTCCTGAAAGACGTGGCCAGCGTGCGCGACGGCCCGCCGCCCGCCATGCACTATGTCTGGCACAGCATCGTGCGCGACGGCGTCGCAAGCGAATATCCGGCCGTGACCCTGGCCGTCACCAAGAAGGCGGGCGAGAACGCCATCGACGTGGCCCAGGCCGTGATGGCGCGCGTGCGGCAACTGAAGAACACCGTCATCCCCGCCGAGGTGCAGGTGGCCGAGACGCGCGACTACGGCGCGACGGCCAACGACAAGGCGCAAAAGCTGATCCAGAAGCTGGCCTTCGCCACGCTCTCGGTGGTGGCGCTGGTGTTCTTCGCGCTGGGCCGGCGCGAGTCGCTCATCGTCGGCGTGGCCGTGGGCCTGACGCTGGCGGCCACGCTGTTCGCCTCCTGGGCCTGGGGTTTCACGCTCAACCGCGTGTCGCTGTTCGCGCTGATCTTTTCCATCGGTATCCTGGTGGACGACGCCATCGTGGTGGTGGAAAACATCCACCGCCACCAGGCGCTGCACCCCGAGAAAACCCTGCTCGAGCTCATTCCCGGCGCGGTCGATGAGGTGGGCGGACCGACGATTCTGGCCACCTTCACGGTCATTGCCGCACTCTTGCCCATGGCTTTCGTCAGCGGCCTGATGGGCCCCTACATGGCGCCGATCCCGATCAACGCCAGCATGGGCATGCTGATCTCGCTGGCCGTGGCCTTCACCGTCACGCCATGGCTGGCACAGCACTGGATGAAGCGCCACACGGGCGCCACCGCACAGGTGCACACGGGGTTGGCTGCCAGGCTGGCACCGCTGTTCGAGCGGCTCTTCGCACCCTTGCTCGACGACCGGCGCGGCCCGCGCAACCGCGCGCTGCTGGGTCTGGCCGTGGCGGGCCTGATCGCCGTCTCGCTGCTGCTGCCCGCCGTGGGCTGGGTGCAGCTGAAGATGCTGCCGTTCGACAACAAGAGCGAGTTCCAGGTCGTCGTGGACCTGCCCGCGGGCACGCCGCCGGAGCACACCGCCGCCGTGCTGCACGAGCTGGGGGCCTACCTTGCCACCGTGCCCGAGGTCACCGACTTCCAGTCCCATGCGGGCACGGCCGGGCCGATCAACTTCAACGGCCTGGTGCGCCAGTACGACCTGAGAAGCGGCGGCCAGGCGGGCGACATCCAGGTGAACCTGCAGGGCCAGCACGCACGTGTGCAGCAAAGCCACGCCGTAGCCATGCGGGTGCGCCCGGCACTGCAGGAGATCGGCGCGCGCATGGGGGCCAACGTGAAGGTGGTGGAAGTGCCGCCCGGCCCGCCGGTGCTCTCGCCCATCGTGGCCGAAATCTACGGGCCGGATGCCGAGGGCCGGCGCACCGTGGCCAAGGCGGTGCGCCAGGCGATGGCCGAGACCGCGGGCATCGTCGATCTGGACGATTCGTCGATCGCCGATGCGCCCAGGAAGCTGGTGCTGGTGGACCGGCGCAAGGCCGCGCTGATGGGCGTGCGGCAAGGCGCCATCGTCTCCGCCCTGCACGCGGGCCTGGCAGGAGAGGCAGCGACCTGGCTGCACGATGCCCGGAGCAAATACGCCACGCCCGTCGTGCTGCAGCTGCCTGCCGAGCAGCATGGCAGCCTCGCCACCCTGCTGCAACTGCCGGTGCGCACCGCCAGCGGCGCGCTGGTGCCGGTCGGCGAACTGGTCACGGTGAGCGACACCCTGCGCGAGCAGCCCGTCTACCACAAGGACTTGCTGCCGGTGAATCTGGTCGTGGCCGACATGGCCGGCCGGGTGGACAGCCCGCTCTACGGCATGTTTGCCGCGCGCAGCCGCATCGCCCAGATCGTCGCACCCGACGGCGGGCAGCTGCAGGAGCACTTCTTTGCCCCCCCCGAAGACCCCTGGCGCGGCTACAGCCTGAAGTGGGATGGCGAGTGGCAGATCACCTGGGAGACCTTTCGCGACATGGGCGCCGCCTATGCGGTGGGGCTGGTGCTGATCTACCTGCTGGTCGTCGCGCACTTCGGCTCCTACCTCACGCCGCTGATCATCATGGCGCCGATCCCGCTGACCCTCATCGGCGTGATGCCGGGGCACGCGCTGCTGGGCGCGCAATACACCGCCACCAGCATGATCGGCATGATCGCGCTGGCGGGCATCATCGTGCGCAATTCCATCCTGCTGGTGGACTTCATCCGGCTGCAGGTGCAGGCCGGGATGGAATTCAGGCAGGCCATCGTGCAGTCCGCCATCACGCGCGCGCAGCCGATCCTGCTGACCGGCGTGGCGGCCATGCTGGGCGCCTTCTTCATCCTGAGCGATCCGATCTTCAACGGCCTGGCGATCTCGCTGATCTTCGGCATCGCCGTCTCCACGGTGCTGACGCTGGTCGTCATCCCCCTGCTCTATTACGTGGCCTACCGCAAGCACCTGGACGTGGTGCGTGGCCAGGGAGAAGCCGCATGACCACACAAACCATAGCTGTCAGCGCTTGCCCAGCAATGTCTGGAGGCCGATTTGGCTTGAAACTCTGGCTTGTGCTTGCCGCTGCCCTGCTGCTGGCCCCCAGGGCCCCGGCGCTGACCCTTGCCGAAGCCTGGCAGGCCGCCGAAGCGCACGACCGCCCGCTGGCCGCCGCCCGCGCCGCCGCCGGCGTGGCCGAGCCCCAACGCCAGCAAGCGCGGGCGCTGTGGCGTCCGCAGGTGGCGCTGACCGCCTCCGCCGGCCTGGGCGCCAGCGACACCCGCATGCACGGCGCGCAGTTCTCCGCGCCCGGCATGGGCACCGTGGAGGGCGCGGACTTCGCCACCTCCGTCCACGGCGGCGCGGCCACGCGCGTGGCGCTGCAGGCCAGCCAGCCGCTGTACAACCCGGTGCGGCGTGCCCAGCAGCAGCAGCTTGAGCTGCAGGCCGAGCAGACCGAACTGGCACTGCAGGCCGAGCGCCAGAGCGCCATGCTGCGCACCGCCAGCAGCTACCTGAGCCTGGCGCTCGCGCAGGAAAAGCTGCGCGTGCTGCAAGGCCAGATGCAGGCCGTGGACAGCGCCGCCAGGCAAGCGCAAGACCGCTTCGACCTCGGGGCCGCGCCGATTACCGCCGTACACGAAGCCGCCGCCGAGCTGGCCCGGCTCAAGGCGCAACTGGCCAGCGCCCAGGCCGACATCACCACGCGCATGCGCACGCTGGCCGATGCCACCGGCCTGCCGCCCGGGCGCCTCACGGTGCAACTGCCCGCCGCCGCCCGCCCCGAGCCGCGTGCGCTGGCGCTGTGGCAGCAGCTGGCCGAAGGCGCGAGCCTGCAGCTGCGCGAGCAGCGGCTGCAGACCCGGCTGGCCCAGGCCGAGCTCGACAAGTACGCGGCGGGCAGCCGCGCCAGCGTGGACCTGATCGCCCAGGCCGCGCACGAGCGCCTGGGTGGCCATGGCGACTTCGGCGCGGCGCGCAACACCGGCCTGAATGCGATGGTCGGCGTACAGCTCACGCTGCCGCTCTCCACCGGCGGCATGCGCTCGGGCCGCGCGCAGGAAGCCGCCGCGCGCCTGGCCGCCGCCCAGGCGCAGGAGGACGCACTGCGCGAACAACTGGCCCGCGAGATCGAAGCGGCATGGCTGGCCATGCACACCAGCGTCGAACAGGGCATGGCCCTGCAAGCCGCCCTCGGCGCCAGCCGCCTGCGCGAGGACGCCACCCACACCGGCTACGAGCTGGGCGAGCGCACGCTGCTGGACGTGCTGCGCGCGCGCAACGACGTGGCCGCCACGCAACTGCAGCTGGCGCAGGCGCGCGCGGGCGGCGTGCTCGCGCGCCTGCAACTGGCCGAGCGCGCCGGGCAGCTTGACGAGGCCGCGCTGCAGGACGCCAGCACCCCCCCGGGGCAGGGCACAAACCCATCCACACCCTGAAGCGCCGCCAGAACAACGCCCCACCCCACCACCCCAGCAGGAGACAGACATGGCCCACATCGTGATTCTTGGCGCAGGCACCGGCGGCATGCCGGCCGCCTATGAACTGCGCGCGCTGCTCGACAGGACGCACCGCATCACCGTGGTCAACGCGGTCGACTACTTCCAGTTCGTGCCTTCCAACCCCTGGGTGGCGGTGGGCTGGCGCGAGCGCCGGGCAACCACCCTGCCGATTGCGCCCAGCCTGGCCAAGAAGGACATCGCCTTCATCGCGCAGCGCGTGGACGAGATCGATGCCGAAGGCAGCTCGCTCACGCTGGCCGACGGCGAGCGACTGGCCTACGACTACCTCGTGATCACCACCGGCCCCAAGCTCGCCTTCGATGAGGTGCCGGGCAGCGGCCCCCAGGGCGGGCACACGCAGTCGATCTGCACCGTGGACCACGCCGAAGCGGCCTGGGCCGAGTACCAGCGCTTCCTGCAGGACCCCGGCCCGGCCATCGTCGGCGCCATGCCCGGCGCCTCGTGCTTCGGCCCGGCCTACGAGTTTGCCTTCATCTTCAACAAGGACCTGCAAAGACGCAAGCTGCGCCACAAGGTGCCGCTGACCTTCGTCACCAGCGAGCCCTACATCGGCCACATGGGGCTGGCGGGCGTGGGCGACTCCAAGACGCTGCTGGAAAGCGAGCTGCGCAGCTTCGACATCAGGTGGATCACCAACGCCAAAACCACCCGGGTTGAGCAGGGCAGGATGTTCGTCACCGAGGTGGACGAGGCAGGCCAGCCCAAGAAGGAGCACGAGCTGCCCTTCAAATACGCCATGATGCTGCCCGCCTTCAAGGGCGTGGACGCGGTGGCCGCCGTCGAGGGCCTGTGCAATCCGCGCGGCTTCGTCTTGATCGACGAGCACCAGCGCAGCAAGAAGTGGCGCAACATCTTCTCGGCCGGCGTGTGCGTGGCCATCCCGCCGGTCGAGGCCACGCCCGTGCCCACGGGCGCGCCCAAGACCGGCTACATGATCGAGACCATGGTCTCGGCCATCTGCCACAACATCGCCGCCGAGCTTGCGGGCAGGCCCGAAGAGGCCACCGCCAAGGCCACCTGGAACGCGATCTGCCTGGCCGACATGGGCGACACCGGCGCCGCCTTCGTCGCGCTGCCGCAGATCCCGCCGCGCAACGTCAACTGGTTCAAGAAGGGCAGGTGGGTGCACCTGGGCAAGATCGCGTTCGAAAAATACTTCATGCACAAGATGAAGACCGGCTCGCCCGAGCCCTTTTATGAGAAGCACGTGCTCAAGGCGCTGGGCATAGAGCGGCTGGAGAAAACCCGATGAACGCCCCGGGGCACGCCTCGGAATCGACGCGCCTGAAAGGGTCAGGCTGCCAGGTTCATGATGCGCCATGCCCTCGCGGGCAAGGAGGCCGAGCACTATGAGCAGTCCCGGAATCACCGTCCTCGGCAGCGGCTTCGGCGCGCTGAGCACCGTGCGCGAGCTGCGGGCGCGCCTGTGCACCGCCCCCATCACCCTCATATCGCCGCGTGCCGAACTGCACTACCTGCCCGGCAGCATCTGGATACCGAGCGGCCGGCGCCGACGCGAAGACCTGGTCGTGCCGCTTGCGCCCTTCTTCGAGCGCATGAAGGTGCGCCACGTTCAGGCCGAGGTGACGGGGCTGGAGGACGCCGGCCGCACGGTGCTGATCCGCGGCGCAGAAAGAATTGCCAACGACGCCCTGGTGATCGCCACCGGCGGGCGCTTCATCAGGAAGCTGCCCGGCATCGAACACGCCATCACGCCCTGCGAAGGCATTTCCGCGGCCGAAGAGATACGCGAGCGGCTCGGG
Source organism: Comamonas flocculans (assembly GCF_007954405.1). NCBI lineage: Bacteria > Pseudomonadati > Pseudomonadota > Betaproteobacteria > Burkholderiales > Comamonadaceae > Comamonas > Comamonas flocculans. The sequence continues at coordinate 662,520 of NZ_CP042344.1, forward strand.
GCCATGGCGGGCGGCGCGATCGCCATCGGCTTCTCGGGCAACCCCAAGGAGCCTGCGGCGGTACGCGGCGGGCCGATGTTCGAATTTCTCTTCGCGATCGACACGCAGCTGCGCCGCGAGGGCCGGCGCGGGCAATTCACGCTCACCTTCTTTCACCCCAAGGCCGAGCCGGGCAAGCGCCTGGGCGAGCAGGCCGTACAGGGCATTCTTGCCGAGATGCGGCGCCGGGGCATCCAGACCCACCTGGGCCACAAGCCGCTGCGCTTCGAGGAGGACAAGGTGGTGACCGAAGGCGGTGAAATCCCCGCCGACCTCATCCTCTTCATGAGCGGCATGACGGGCAACGCCTGGCTGGACGCGACCGCCCTGCCGCGCTCGCCCGGCGGCCTGGTCGCGGCCGATGCCCAATGCCGCGTGCGCGGCTGGCCCAGGACTTACGTCGTGGGCGATGCCGGCAGCTTTCCCGGCCCCGACTGGGCGCCCAAGCAGGCGCACATGGCCGACCTGCAGGCGAGGGCAGCCGCGCAAAACCTGATCGACGCGCTGGCCGGCCGCCCCGAAACCGCGGGCTTCAAGACCGAGCTGCTGTGCATCATCGACACGCTCGAGCAAGGCAAGCTCGTCTGGCGCACCGATGCGCGCACCATCGCGCTGCCCTGGCTGCGTCCGCTGCACTGGGCCAAGGCGCATTTCGAGCGGCGCTACCTCAAGCGCTATCGCTGAGCGGCCCGCTCAAGACCACATTCCCGTTGTCCATTGCGTTTTTTGTTGAAGGAGCACACCATGACCACTTGGAGAGTCACCCGCGCCGTTGCCGGATTTTTCATTCTGCTTACGCTCGCCCTGGGCATCCCGGGCAGCCCCGTCTTCGTGAGCCAGTGGTGGCTCGCGTTCACCGCATTTGTTGGCCTGAACCTGCTGCAGAGCGCCTTCACGCAGTGGTGCCTGATGGCCAACATGCTCAAGAAGCTGGGCATCCAGCCCGGCTGCTGAACCGAAAGGAAGAACCATGTTGAACAATGTCGGCGGCATCGACCGCGTCCTGCGCATCCTCGTGGGCATCGTGCTGATCGCCCTGGCCGCCACCGGCGTCGTGGGCTGGTGGGGCTATCTTGGCGTACTGCCGCTGGCCACCGGCCTGTTTCGCTTCTGCCCGGCCTATGGTCTGCTGGGCATACGCACCTGTCCGATGAAAAAGCCCGAGTGAGAGACGAGAACGCCGCGGCGGCCCAGGGCCGCGGCGGCGCAGAGCTGGGGCGCGGGGCGGCTCAGAAACGGTAGGCCAGACCGACGCGCACCACGGGGAACCACTTGTACTTGCTGGCCTTGTCGTCCAGCGCCTGGCGTTCCTGGTCCAGCCGCCCCTGGGTCCAGCCCATGCCGGGAGAGGCCTGCAGGCTGGTGCGCACCGCACCGTAGCTCGCGCCCAGGTCGGCCGCAAAGGACAGGCCGCTGGCCTTGGGCGAATATCCCCAGCCTATGCCCAGATAAGGGCGCAGGTTGCGCGTGTGGATGTCGCCGCGCACCCATTCGCCCGGCAGGATGGATTCGGCCTTGGCATCCACCACGATCTTGTCGCGCCCGAGGAAAACCCCGCCGGTCAGGCGAAACTGCCCGGCCAGGAAATAGTCGCCGAACAGCCCGATCGAGCCCAGCTTGAGCTTGCCGTCATAGTCGATGTTGCGCGTGTGCAGGTTGCGGCCATAGCTCAAAAAATTCAGGTCGGCGCGCAGGTTGAAGCGTTCGAAATGCTGCGCATACCCCAGGGTGGCACCGGTGGTGCCGAGCTGGGCATAGACCGTCTGCGCTCCCGCCGAACCCGCGCCCGCCAGCGCCGCCAAGACCACGATGCCCATCAACCGCCGCATGCCAGACCTCTCGAAAAATTGCATTTGTTTCAAAACGTCTGCAGTATAGGGGCAGCGCGTTCTGGCACCGGCCCTCGCGCGGGCCTGTTGTCTTTTTGCGAAAGCCGTCCTGCTCCCCATGTTGCAGTGCAAAAACCGCTTGGCCTAAAATACCGCTCCATGGATGCCACGCTGCCAAACCGGCTGTACCCCGTCGCCATGCACGGCGAGCGGGCATGCGCGTTCACCACCAAAACCACGACCATCAAGAGCTGAACAGCTCCGGCATCGTCGTGCGCCCTCCTCCGGCCAGACGAGCCGGGGCAAGAAAGCAGCGCCGGATGGTGCTTCGATTTTTTGAAAGGGCAGAGCAATGGGCAAGCAACTGGTAGGTCTCGTCGGCTGGCGCGGCATGGTCGGCTCGGTGCTGATGCAGCGCATGCAGGCCGAAGGCGATTTCGAGCTGATCGAGCCGGTCTTCTTCTCCACTTCCAACGCCGGCGGCAAGGCGCCCGCCATGGCGCGCACGCACACCACGCTGCAGGACGCGGGCGACGTCGCCGCGCTCGGCCGCTGCGACATCGTCATTTCCTGCCAGGGCGGCGACTACACCAAGGAAGTCTTCCCCAAGCTGCGCGCCGCCGGCTGGCAAGGACACTGGATCGATGCCGCCAGCGCGCTGCGCATGGAGTCCGACGCAGTCATCGTGCTCGACCCGGTGAACGAAGAGCTGATCCGCCAGCGCCTGGCCGCGGGCGGCAGGAACTGGATAGGCGGCAACTGCACCAATTCCATCCTGCTCATGGGCATGGTCGGGCTGTTCAAGGCAGGTCTGGTCGAATGGGTCAGCTCCATGACCTACCAGGCGGCGTCGGGCGGCGGCGCCAACCACATGCGCGAGCTGCTCAAGGGCATGAGCGTGATCCACGCCGCGGTGGAAGACGACCTGGCCACGCCGGCCTCGGCCATCCTGGAGATCGACCGCAAGGTTGCGCAGACCATACGGGAAGACGTGCCGCGCGAGTTCTTCGGCTCGCCCCTGGCCGGCGGTCTGATTCCCTGGATCGACTCGCAACTGGACAACGGCCAGTCCAAGGAAGAATGGAAGGGCCAGGCAGAGGTCAACAAGATTCTGGGCACTGCCACGCCGATTCCGGTGGACGGCCTGTGCGTGCGCATCGGCGCAATGCGCTGCCATTCGCTGGCGCTCACGCTCAAGCTCAGGAAGGACCTGCCGTTGGCGGAAATCGAATCGCTGATCCAGGGCGGCAACCCCTGGGTGCGCTTCGTGCCCAACGAACGCGAGCGCAGCGTCCATGAACTCACGCCCGCTGCAGTCACGGGCGGCCTGGACATCGCGGTCGGGCGCGTGCGCAAGCTCAACCTCGGACCCGAGTACGTCTCGGCCTTCGTGGTCGGCGACCAGCTGCTCTGGGGCGCGGCCGAGCCGCTGCGGCGCATGCTGCGCATCCTGCTGGCCGCCTGAGCGCGCCGGCGCTCTCCGAACGACGGCGGTGCGCGGCCTGGAAGCGCCGCGCCCGCTTGTTGCCAGTTGCCAACAGGGGATGCGACAAAATGGCACAAAAGGTCTGAAAAAAAGCTGAACCGCATCCTCAGCTTGTCAGTGCAACACATTGATGCTAAGGTGCTTTCAACCGTCATCAGGGGCTTTTGCGCTCCTGTTTTCAAAGCGCAAGGCAACCAACAGACACACAACGCAGACTGCCGCACCCATGCATCGCTGGAACCTTTCCCTCCTGGCCACTGCGGCCGCCCTCTCCACGGGCCTGTACGTCTCCACCGCCAGCGCGCTGACCCTGGGCAAGGTCACGGTTCAGTCTGCCCTGGGTGAACCTCTGCGCGCCGAAGTCGCGCTGCCGCGCATCACGCCCGCCGAAGCCGAATCGCTGCGCGTGCGCATGGCCAGCCCCGAGGTCTTCCGCGCCCAGGGGCTGGAGTTTTCACCGGCGGTCAACGGCATCCGCCTCGAGCTCAAGCAGCAAGCCCGAGGCGGCATGGTGCTGCAGATGAGCAGCGACCGGGCGGTGAGCGACCCCTTCATCGACCTGGTGATCGATGCCGCCTGGAACGCCGGCCACATCGTGCGCAGCTATACCCTGCTGTTCGACCCGCCGGCCCTGCGCCGCCCGTCCGCGCCCGCGCCGCTGGCAGCCCAGACGGGCGAGGCCGGTGCAAGCGGCGCGCAGGCCACCGCCGTGCCCAGTCCGAGCGCGCCGCCCGCGCCCAGAGCCCAGACCGCAGCGCCGGCGCCCGCGCCCGCGCGCGCGCCCGCACCACCCAGCGAGAACGCGGCGCGCGAGGTCACGGTCCACGCCGGTGACACCGCCGGCGCCATCGCCAGCGCCCACCGGCCCGGCGGCGTATCGCTCGACCAGATGCTGCTGGCCATGCTGCGCGCGAACCCCGAGGCCTTCATCGACGGCAACGTCAACCGCCTGCGCGCGGGCGCGGTGCTGCAGCTGCCCGGCAAGGAAGCGGCCCAGGCCACCTCCGCCGCCCAGGCACGCAAGATCATCGCGGCGCAGATCCACGACTTCAACGCCTTCCGCCAGCGCCTGGCAGGGGCCGCCCCCAGCGCCGGCGTGCAGTCGGCCACGCGCGCCGACAGGGGCAAGGTGCAGACCGAAGTGGCCGAAAGCAAACCGGAAGCGGCCCAGACCGACAAGCTGACCCTGAGCAAGGGCGAGGCCGCGGCCAAGGCGGCGGACGACGCCAAGACCGCCGAGAGCCGCCAGGCGCAGGAGACCTCGGCGCGTCTGGCCGAGCTCTCGCGCAACGTCGCCGAATTGCAGAAGATAGGCGACGGCGCCGACGCGGCCCCCGCCGATTCCGCAGCCCCCGCCGAGCCCGCGGCCGCAGCACCGGCCGCAGACAGCACCTCCTCGGCCAGCGCTCCGCCGGCCGATGCCCCCGCCACGCCGGCGGCAGATTCGAACGCCGCCGCACCGACCGCCGACAGCGCCGCCGAGCTCACCGCGCCGCCGGCCCTGGCCGCCGCGGCCACCGAGCCGGTCGCCGCACCGGAGCCTGCACCCGCACCCGAAGCGGCCCAGCCTGCGGCTGCGCCCGCGCCGCCACCGGCGCCACCGGCGGCCGAGCCCAGCCTGCTCGACGAACTCACCCAAGACCCGCTGAAGGCGGGCGGCGCCTTGGCGCTGCTGGTCTTGCTGCTGGGCTGGGCCGGCTACCGCTGGCAGCAGAGCCGGCGCAACCAGCATGGCCCCGAGACCACCTTCGCCGACGACGCCGACCACCCCGACTCCTTCTTTGCCGAAAGTGGCGGCCAGGAGGTGGACACCACCAGCAGCGATCTGAACACCGGCTCCACCTCGACCCTCTATTCTCCGAGCCAGCTCGATCAGATTGGCGACGTGGACCCGGTCGCCGAGGCCGACGTCTACCTCGCCTACGGCAAGGACCCCGAAGCCGAAGCCATCCTCAAGGAGGCTGCGCTGCTGCACCCGCAACAGGTGGCCATCCCGGCCAAGCTGGCCGAGATCTACGCCAAGCGCCAGGACCGCGTGGGCCTGGAAGCGGCCGCGCGCCAGGTACGTGAGCTCAGCCAGGGCCAGGGCCCCGAGTGGGAGCGCGTGCAGCGCCTGGGCGCGGAGCTCGACGGCGACAACCCGCTCTACCGCGCGCTGCCCGCTGCCGCCGGCGCCGCTGCGGCCGGCATCGCTGCCGCGCAGGCACCGGTCGCCAGCCCCCCGCAGACCCGCGAACCGACGCCGGGCGGCATCGATGCGCCCGAGCTGAGTCCGCCGCCCGCCGCCCCGGTGGCGCCCGCGCCCGACTCGGTGCTGCCCGAAATCGGGCTGGATCTGGATCTGGACAGCGGCGCCTCCACGCCCGCGCCCCTGCAGGCCACGACCACGGCCGCGGCCGCGGCTGGCACAGCCTCGAGCTTCGCTGCCGCTGCCGAAGCGGCGCGTGCCCGCGACGAGGAGAGGGCTGCCGACACCGCTCCCCAGGCGCTGCCCACCGTGCCGGCCGCGCTGGCGCCAGCGCCCGCCCCTGCGGCGGACGATCTCGCGCACACGCTGGATTTCCCGGCCGACGACCTGGTGCTGGCCGATTCCGGCCCCATGCCGCTTTCCAAGCGCGAAGACGCAGGCACCGAGCCGGCCGCACTGGAATTCGACCTTGGCGACCTGTCGCTGGACCTGAGCCAGCCGGCCAGCCCGGCCATCGACGTCAGCGCCGCCGCCCCGGCCGCTCCCGCACAGCCGCTGCCCAGCGACCCCCTGGCCACCAAGCTCGCCCTGGCCGAGGAGTTCAAGGCCATAGGCGACAGTGAAGGCGCGCGCGCGCTGGTCGAGGAAGTCCTCGCCCAGGCCGACGGCGAGCTCAAGGCCAGGGCCGAGCGCATGCTCGGCGCGCTGGACTGAGCGCGGCGCGGCGCCGCAGCGGGCAGCGCACCGCGCGCGGCGCCAGTCGGGCACCGTGGGCCAGCAGGCATGCGCATCGCTCTGGGCGTAAGTTACAACGGCCAAGCCTACCAGGGCTGGCAGAGCCAGCCTTCGGGGCGCACCGTGCAGGACCGCCTGGAGGCGGCACTCACCCGCTTCGCCACCGTGCCCATCGCCACGCTGTGCGCCGGGCGCACCGATGCCGGCGTGCATGCGCTGATGCAGGTGGTGCACTTCGACACCGGCATCGAGCGCCCCGAATTCGCCTGGGTGCGCGGCCCCAACAGCTTTCTGCCGCCCGACGTGGCCGTGCAATGGGCGCGGCGCGTGCCCGATGCCTTCCATGCGCGCGCCTGCGCCGTCGCGCGCCGCTATGCCTACGTGCTGCTGCAGTCGCCCGTGCGCCCGAGCGTGGAGGCGGGGCGCGTCGGCTGGGTATTCCAGCCGCTGGCGCTTGCGGCCATGCAGGAAGCCGCCGGCTACCTGATCGGCGAGCACGACTTCAGCTCGTTTCGCGCTGCGGGCTGCCAGGCCAGGAGCCCGGTCAAGCGCCTCATGCGCATCGACATCTCCCGGCGCGCCAGCCTGCAGCCGGCGGACACCGGCACCCAGGGCTGCCCCACGGGCTACTGGCGTTTCGAGTTCGAAGGCAGCGCCTTCCTGCACCACATGGTGCGCAACATCATGGGCTGCCTCATCACCATAGGCCAGGGCGCGCGGCCCGCGCAGTGGATGCAGGAGGTGCTGCAGGCGCGCTCGCGCAGCATGGCGGCGCCGACCTTCATGGCCGAGGGTCTGTACTTCCTCGGCCCCGTGTACGAAGGCGTCTGGGGCCTGCCCGATCGCACGCCTGCGTATGATTGGCTGCCATGAGCGCCAGCCCGACGCATGCCAAGACGACGCGCACCCGCATCAAGATCTGCGGCCTGACCCGCGAAGCCGATGTGGACGCCGCCGTGGCCCTGGGGGTGGATGCGATCGGCTTCGTGCTCTACCGCGGCAGCCGGCGCTGCGTCTTGCCCCAGCGAGCCGCCGAGCTGGCTGCGCGGCTGCCGCCCTTCGTCACGCCGGTACTGCTCTTCGTCAATGCACCCGCTTCTGAAACCATAGCTGCTTGCGCTCTCGTACCGGGCGCTACGGCCCAATTTCATGGTGATGAATCACCCGAAGACTGCTGGCACGCCAGCGATCGCGGGCGCATTGCCTACCTGCGCGCTGCGCGCATTCCGGAGGACGCCGGCGCGGGGCACTTCGACCTCGTAAAATACGCCCACGATCACTCCCGCGCCCGCGCCATCCTGCTGGATGCACAGACTCCAGGCTATGGCGGGGGCGGCAAGACATTCCCTTGGTCACTGCTGCCACCCAACGTCGATGCTCACCTCGTTTTGTCTGGTGGACTCACACCTGCCAACGTGGGCGATGGCATCAGGGCGCTGCGGCAGCGTTGCAGGACGCTGGCCGTTGACGTGAGCTCCGGCGTGGAGCTTGAAGGCCCTGACGGCAAGCCCGTACACGGCCTCAAGGACGCCGGCAAGATGGCCCGCTTCGTCGCCGCCGTGCGTGCGGCAGACGCAGCCTGACTCCCCAAGAATCAAATGTTGCAATACGACCAACCCGATACCCGTGGCCACTTCGGCCCCTATGGCGGCAGTTTCGTCAGCGAGACCCTGACGCACGCCATCGACGAGCTGCGCGCCGCCTACGCGCGCTATCAGAACGACCCCGACTTCATCGCGGAATTCCGCAGCGAACTCGCGCACTACGTCGGGCGCCCCTCGCCGGTCTACCATGCGGCGCGCATGAGCCGCGAGCTCGGCGGTGCGCAGATCTACCTCAAGCGCGAAGACCTCAACCACACCGGAGCGCACAAGATCAACAACGTGATCGGCCAGGCGATGCTCGCGCGGCGCATGGGCAAGCCGCGCATCATCGCCGAGACCGGGGCCGGCCAACACGGCGTGGCCACGGCCACCATCTGCGCGCGCTACGGCCTGGAGTGCGTGGTCTACATGGGCGCGGAAGACGTCAAGCGCCAGAGTCCCAACGTCTATCGCATGCAGCTCCTGGGCGCGCGCGTGGTGCCGGTGGAAAGCGGCAGCCGCACGCTCAAGGACGCGCTCAACGAGGCCATGCGCGACTGGGTGGCCAACGTGGACAACACCTTCTACATCATCGGCACCGTGGCCGGCCCCCACCCCTATCCGATGATGGTGCGCGACTTTCAGAGCGTGATCGGCACCGAGTGCCTCACGCAGATGCCCGAGCTGCTGGGCCCGGGGCGCCAGCCCGATGCCGTCGTCGCCTGCGTCGGCGGAGGCAGCAATGCCATGGGCATCTTCTACCCTTACATCGCGCACGAGGCGGTGCAGCTGATCGGCGTCGAGGCCGCGGGCCAGGGGCTGGATTCGGGCAAGCACTCCGCGAGCCTGGAGCGCGGCAGCCCCGGCGTGCTGCACGGCAACCGCACCTACATCCTGCAGGACGAGAACGGCCAGATCACCGAGACGCACTCGATCAGCGCGGGGCTCGATTACCCCGGCGTCGGCCCCGAGCATGCCTGGCTGCAGGACACCGGCCGCGCGCGCTATGTGGGCATCACCGACGATGAGGCGCTGGCGGCCTTTCACCATCTGTGCCGCACCGAAGGCATCATCCCGGCGCTGGAGTCGAGCCACGCGGTGGCCTACGCGATGCAGCTGGCCCCGACCATGGCGCCCGGGCAGGCCATCCTCGTGAACCTTTCGGGCCGCGGCGACAAGGACATAGGCACGGTGGCCGACCTGGCCGGCGGCGAATACTTCGACCGCCCGAGCCAGCAGGGCGCCACCGTCAAGGGGGCCCGCGCATGAGCCGCATTGCCGACACCTTCGAGGCCCTGCAGGCCAGGGGCCGCAAGGCGCTGATTCCGTATGTCACGGCCGGCTTTCCGTTTGCCGACATCACGCCCGCGCTGATGCACGGCATGGTCGAGGCGGGCGCCGACGTGATCGAGCTGGGCGTACCGTTTTCCGACCCGATGGCCGACGGCCCGGTGATCCAGAAAGCCGGGGAAAAGGCCTTGCAGCTCGGCATAGGCCTGGCCGAGGTGCTGGAGATGGTGCGGGTCTTTCGCCAGCGCAACAGCGCGACGCCGGTGGTGCTCATGGGCTACGCCAACCCGGTCGAGCGCTACGAGCAGCAGCGCGGCCCGGGCAGCTTTGCGCGCGACTGCGCCGCCTGCGGCGTGGACGGCGTGCTCGTCGTCGATTACCCGCCCGAGGAATGCGAGCAGTTCGGCGCCGAGCTGCGCGGCAGCGGCATTGACCTGATCTTCCTGCTCGCGCCCACCTCCACAACCGAGCGCATGCAGCAGGTGGCGCGCGTGGCGCGCGGCTATGTGTACTACGTCTCGCTCAAGGGGGTGACCGGCTCGGGCGCGCTCAAGACCGAGGAGGTGGCGGCCATGCTGCCGCGCATCCGCGAGCACGTGAAGATTCCGGTGGGCGTGGGCTTTGGCATACGCGACGCGCAAACCGCCCGGGCCATCGCCAGCACGGCCGACGCGGTGGTCATGGGCAGCCGCATCATCGAGCTGATCGAAGACCAGCCGCACGAGCGCGTCGTCGGGGTCACCATCGACTTCCTGCGCCAGATCCGCAAGGCACTGGACGCCTGAATACCTGGGCCGCCCGCGGCCCACACCGAAGGAAACCACCATGTCCTGGCTTGAAAAACTCCTGCCTTCCAAGATCCAGCCCACCGACCCGGCCGAACGCCGGCAGATGCCCGAGGGGCTGTGGATCAAGTGCCCGAGCTGCGACACCGTGCTCTACAAGACCGACCTGGAGCACAACCAGAACGTCTGCCCCAACTGCGGCCACCACCACCGCATCGGCGCGCGCGCACGGCTCGACGCCTTCCTCGACGCCGAAGGGCGCTACGAGATCGGCCAGGAAGTCATACCGGTGGACGCGCTCAAGTTCAAGGACAGCCGCAAGTACCCCGAGCGCCTGAAAGAGGCGCTGGAGAACACCGGCGAGACCGACGCGCTCGTGGTCATGGGCGGCGCGGTCAAGAGCATCAGCATCGTCGCCGCGGCCTTCGAATTCGACTTCATGGGCGGCTCCATGGGCTCGGTCGTCGGAGAACGCTTTGCCCGCGGGGTGGAAAACGCCATCGAGCAGAAAGTGCCCTTCATCTGCTTTACCGCCACGGGCGGCGCGCGCATGCAGGAGGGCCTGCTGTCGCTGATGCAGATGGCCAAGACCAATGCCGCGCTCACCCGCCTGGCCAAGAAGGGCCTGCCCTACATCAGCGTACTGACGGACCCGACCATGGGCGGCGTCTCGGCCGGCTTTGCCTTCATGGGCGACATCGTGATCGCCGAACCCGGCGCGCTGATCGGTTTTGCCGGGCCGCGCGTGATCGAATCGACCGTGCGCGTCACCCTGCCCGAAGGCTTTCAGCGCGCCGAATTCCTGCAGAGCAAGGGCGCGGTGGACATGATCGTCGACCGCCGGCAGCTGCCGGGCACCGTCGCCCGGCTGCTGGCGACGCTGCAGCGCCTGCCCGTGGACGCCATCGCCTGACCTCGAAAACAATAGCTGCCAGCGCTTGGCTGGCGGGCGTTAGAGCCGTATTTCATTACAAAAATGAAGCGGCCTGCAGATTCCCCAGAACGATCAGGAGCACCTGCAGAATCAGCAACGCCACCAGCGGCGAGAAATCCAGACCCTGGGGCTGGGGCAGCACGCGCCGCAGCGGCGCGAGCAAGGGCTCCGCGAGGCGCGCGACCATGCCGGCAATCGGCGAATGGTTGGGCACCCAGCTCAGCACCGCATGCAGGATGATGAGGCCGATCAGTCCGAGGATGGCCACGCGCACCGTGCTGAACAGCACCAGAAACACCAGGCCGCCCAGGCCCGCGCCCAGCCAGAGCATCAGCACCAGGTATTCCACCGCCTGCGCCAGTACTGCCGCCAGCAGGCTGGCAAGGTCCCAGCGACCGCGCGGCGCCAGCAGCCGACGCAGAGGCAGCACCAGCCAGTCGCTGAGCGCCAGCACCGCCTGCCCGACCGGGTTGCCAAACGGCAGCTGCAGACGCTGCATGTACACGCGCAGCAGACAGGCGCCGGCGACCACGCTGGCGGCAACGTCCAGCAGGAAAGAAATGATCTGGTAGAGCATGGGGCGGTGCAGCGGGGGGCGGTGCAAGGGGCACACCATCATGCCACGGGGCGCCCGGGTCGCGCTGGCGACTGCGCCGGCGGCTGCGGACCCGCGCCGCGGCAGAGAAAGGCCCCGCGCCGCAGGTTAACCCTCTTGCCAAAGCCCGGCCAGCGATTAATCTTGTCCGACTTGCCGGCCCACAAGGGTGCCCGGCACCCTCAATTCAACCTGTCCGAGAAGGTTTACATGAAGCTTCGCACGCGCATATGCACGGCGTTGTCGGCCCTCGCCGCAACCGCCCTTACGCTCACGGCCCATGCACAGATCAGGATCGGCCTGATGATTCCGGCAAGCGGGCCGCTGACGCAATACGCAACCATGGTCAAGGACGGCGTGAACACGGCCGTCGAAGGCGTCAACGCAAGTGGCGGCATCAACGGCCAGCAGGTGCAAACGGTGGTGTTCGACGATGCCTGCGACCCCAAGAAGGCACCCGCCACCGCCAACCAGCTGCTGGACAACAAGATCCGCTACGTCGTGGGGCCGGTGTGCTCCGGAGCCGCGATCGCGGCCGCACCGATCTACAACAGCCAGCACGTGGTCGTGGTCACGCCCTCGGCGACCTCCCCCTCGCTCACCGACGGCACCGACTACCACTACATCTTTCGCACCATAGGCCCCGACAACGAGCAAGGCGCGGTCGCCGCCCAGTTCATCGTCGAAAAGATCAAGCCGCGCAGGGTTGCGATCCTGCACGACAAGCAGGCTTACGGCCGTGGCATTGCCAATACCGCACGCAAGATCCTCGGTCGCGAGGGAGTGGAAGTGGTGATGTACGAAGGCATCACGGCCGGACAGAAGGACTACGCCAGCGTTGTCGAGCGGCTCAAGGCGGCGGCCGTCGATTTCGTCTATTTCGGCGGCTACCACAGCGAAATGGGTGTGCTGCTGCGCGACGCACGGGCGCAGGGGCTGGGCGCCCGCATGATGGGCCCGGAAGGCGTGGCCAACGAGGAAATCAACACGATAGGCGGGGACGCGGTCGAGGGCATGCTGGTCACGCTGCCGGCCGACTTTTCCGCCGTGGCGCGCAACGCGCCCATCGTCAAGGCATTCAAGGACAAGAAGCGCGACCCCTCGGGGGCCTTCCAGCTCACCTCCTACGCCGCCGCGCAGGTCATCATGGACAGCATCAAGGCCGTGGGCGACGACCCCAGACTCGTGGCCGAGCACATGCACAAGACCACCTTCCAGACCCCGCTGGGCCCGACCAGCTGGAAGCCCAACGGCGACCTGAAATCCTTCGAGTTCCAGGTCTTCGAATGGCACAAGGACGGCAGCAAGACGCTGGTCAAGTAAAGCAGCGCACTCCCCGGCACGCCGGGGCTGCGGGATTTTCGGCAGGCCGGCAGCAAACGCGCCCTCCTGGCCTCCTAGAATCGGCGGTTTTCATCACCGCAGGCCCGCGCCTGCCCTGAACCGGCGCTCCGCCCCGCGCGGCAACGCCCCATTTCGCCATGCAAACCATCGATTCCGCCGCTGTCCCCACCGGGTCTGACGAAAGCCAGCTGATTGCCGAGCGCAAGGACAAGCTGCGGCTGCTGCGCGAGCGCCAGGCGCAGGGGCTGGGCGTGGCCTTTCCCAACGACTTCAAGCCCGCCCGGCATGCGGCCGAGCTGCAGGCGCGCTATGGCGAGGTGGACGACGCCGAGCTGCAGGCGCAGGCGGTGCAGGTGAGCGTGGCCGGGCGCATGATGCTCAAGCGCGTGATGGGCAAGGCCAGCTTCGCCACGCTGCAGGACGGCTCGCTCGGCGCCACCGGCGGGCGCATCCAGCTGTACATCACGCGCGACGCGCTGGGTGAAGAGCTCTACGCTGACTTCAAGCGCTGGGACCTGGGCGACATCCTCGGCGCCAGCGGCACGCTGATGAAGACGCGCACCGGCGAGCTGTCCATCAAGGTCGGCGCGCTGCGCCTGCTGACCAAGAGCCTGCGCCCGCTGCCGGACAAGTTCCATGGCATGCAGGACCAGGAGATGAAGTACCGCCAGCGCTACCTCGACCTGATGACGGACGAGGCCGCGCGCCGGCGCTTCATCGCGCGCAGCCAGGCGGTCTCGGGCATCCGCGCCTTCATGGTCGAGCACGGCTTTCTGGAGGTGGAAACGCCCATGCTGCACCCGATACCCGGGGGTGCCAACGCCAAGCCCTTCGTCACGCACCACAACGCGCTGGATCAGGAGATGTACCTGCGCATCGCGCCCGAGCTCTACCTCAAGCGCCTGGTGGTCGGCGGCTTCGAGCGCGTCTTCGAGATCAACCGCAACTTCAGGAACGAAGGCATCTCGGTGCGCCACAACCCCGAGTTCACCATGATGGAGTTCTATGCCGCCTACTGGAACTACCGCGACCTGATGGACTACACCGAGCAGTTGCTGCGCGACGCCGCGCTCAAGGCCAGCGGCACGCTGCAGCTCACCTATGGCGGGCGGGCGGTGGACCTGGCGGCGCCGTTTGCGCGCATGACGATACGCGAAGCCATCCTGGCGCACACCGATGCGGGTGCGGGCGTGGACGACGCCCGGTGGCTGACCGCGGCGCTGCGCAAGCTGGGCCTGAAGGAAGAGAAGGACCAGCTGTCACGCCGCTCGCTGGCCAGCCTGCAGGTGCTGTACTTCGAGGAGACGGTGGAGGAAAAGCTCTGGCAGCCGACCTTCATCATGGAGCACCCGACCGAGATCTCGCCGCTGGCGCGCGCCAACGACGAGCGCCCCGAGGTGACCGAGCGCTTCGAGCTCTACATTACCGGGCGCGAGATGGCCAACGGCTTCTCCGAGCTCAACGACGCGCAGGACCAGGCGGCGCGCTTTGCAGCGCAGGTGCAGGCCAAGGATGCCGGCGACGAGGAAGCCATGTACTACGACCACGACTTCGTGCGTGCGCTGGAGTACGGCCTGCCGCCCACCGGCGGCTGCGGCATAGGCATAGACCGCCTGATGATGCTGCTCACCGACAGCCCCAGCATCCGCGACGTGATCCTGTTTCCGGCCCTGCGCCGAGAGCAGTAGGAGGCCGCGCCCATGCTGGCACGCCTGAAGACCGGGTTGCCGCCGTGGATGCACGACTGGCTGGAGTTCATCGTGCCCACGGTGCAGATCCTGCTGATCGTGCTGGTCGCGCTGGCGCTGCACCATGCGCTGCGCCGGCTGATCCTGCGCGCGGGTGACCACTACCAGTTCCCGCACGAACTCGTCAAGCCGATCAACGCGCTGCTGCGCCTGCTGATCCTGGGCGGCGCCTTCCTGCTGGTGCTCGAGCGCCTAGGGGTGTCTGCCGGCGTGCTCTGGAGCGCCCTCACCGGCTTCGCGGCGGTCGGCGCCGTGGCCTTTTTCGCCGCCTGGAGCGTGCTGTCCAACATCTTCTGCGCCTTCCTGATCTTCATGGTCGGGCCGTTTCGCGTCGGCGACCACGTGGAGCTGCTCGACACCAACACGGAAAAACCCGGCCCCCTCGGGAAGGTGGTGGACATCAATCTGCTCTACACCACGCTGCAGGACGCCAGTGCCGGCCAGGAGCCGCGCCTGCTGCAGATTCCGAATGCGCTGATCTTCCAGCGGGTGCTCAGGCGCTGGCCGGCCGGCGGCCCCGAGCCGCAGCCCGCACAGGCACCGGAGCCGCCAGCGGGCCAGGACCCTCTTTAACAGAAAATTTCGCGCAAAACCCGCGGCCGGCATCAGGTTTTCCCGATGGTCAAACGGTCGCAAACGGTTAACCTTGTCACTCTCGCAGGCGCTTACCGGCGTCGCAGAGGTTTTTCACTTCTACCAATTTGAAAAGAGACTCCATGAAATTCCGCTTGCATACCTTGGTGGGTGCGATTGGCCTGGCCAGTGCATCGTTGATGTTTCCCGCGCACGCGCAGGTCAAGATCGCCATGGTGATCCCCGCCACCGGCCCGCTCACCCAGTACGGTGACATGATCAAGGAAGGCGTGCTCACCGCCGTGGAAATGGTGAACGCTGCCGGCGGCATCAATGGCAAGAAGGTCGAAACCGTGGTGGTTGACGACGCCTGCGAACCCAAGCAGGGCCCGGTCGCCGCCAACCGCGTGGTCAACGACAAGATCCACTACGTCGTCGGCCCGGTCTGCTCGGGCGCCTCGATTGCGGCCGCGCCCATCTACAACAACGAAGGCGTGGTCGTGGTCACGCCCTCGGCCACCTCGCCCGCGCTGACGGACGGCAAGAACTTCCACTACATCTTCCGCACCATCGGCCGCGATGACCAGCAGGGTCCGTCCGCCGCCAAGTTCATCATCGAGAAGATCAAGCCGACCAAGGTCGCGGTGCTGCACGACAAGCAGTCCTATGGCCAGGGCATCGCCTCCGCAGTGCGCGACGACCTGAAGAAGGCCGGCGTGGACGTGGTGCTGTTCGAAGGCATCAACGCCGGCGACAGCGACTACTCCGCCGTCATCACCAAGCTCAAGAGCGCAGGTGTGGACTTCGTCTACTACGGCGGCTACCACCCCGAGATGGGTCTGCTGCTGCGCCAGGCGGGCGAGCAGGGCCTGAAGGTCAAGCTCATGGGCCCCGAGGGCGTGGGCAACCCCGAGATCAACGCGATTGCCGGCCCGGCCGTCGAAGGCATGCTGCTGACGCTGCCGGCCGACTTCGCCTCCAACCCCAAGAACGCCGCCGTGGTCAAGGCCTTCAAGGACAAGAAGCGCGACGCTTCGGGCGCCTTCCAGCTGACCTCCTACGCCGCCGCCCAGGTCATCCTGGACAGCGTCAAGGCCGTGGGCGACGATGCCAAGAAGGTCGCCGACCACATGCATGCCACCACCTTCGAAACGCCGCTGGGCGCCACCAGCTGGGACGCCAAGGGCGACCTGAAGGCTTTCGAGTTCCAGGTCTTCGAGTGGCACAAGGACGGCTCCAAGTCCCTCGTGAAGTAAGCCCGGCCACAGGCTGAGCGCCGCCGCCGTGCTGCAGTGCATACCGCTGCAGCTCGCGCTGGCGGCGCTGTCGTATTTGCTCCCTAGAGCGCGCACCGTGGCTGTGCGCGCTTTGCCCGAGGGCCCCCATGTCTGATTTCCTACCCCAGCTGCTGCAGCAGCTCTTCAATGGCCTGTCGCTCGGCGCCATCTATGCGCTGATCGCCATCGGCTACACGATGGTCTACGGCATCATCGGCATGATCAACTTCGCACACGGCGAGATCTACATGATCGGCGCCTACGTCGGGCTGGTCACGCTCTCCGCCGTCGGCGTGCAAAGCGGCCTGCCGGTGTGGCTGGTGATCACGCTCATGCTGCTGGTGGCGGTGCTGGTCACCGCCGTCTATGGCTACGTGGTCGAGCAGCTCGCGTACAAGCCGCTGCGCGGCAGCCCGCGGCTGGTGCCGCTGATTTCCGCCATCGGCATGTCCATCTTCCTGCAGAACTGGATGGCGCTGGGCCAGGGTGCGCGCGACATGGCTGTGCCCGCGCTGATTCCGGGCGCGATGCGCTTTGGCGGCGCCAACGGCGGCTTCGAGGTGTTCATTCCCTATGCGCGCGTGCTGGTGATCGTCGTCACCGTGGTGCTCATGGTCCTGCTCACGCTGTATATCCGCAATTCGCGCATGGGCCGCGCCAGCCGCGCCTGCTCGCAGGACATGCACATGGCCAACCTGTTGGGCATAGACACCAACCGGGTGATCTCCTTCACCTTCATCCTGGGCGCGGTCCTGGCTGCCGTCGGCGGCGTGCTGATCGCGCTGGCCGTGGGCAAGCTCAACCCCTTCATCGGCTTCATCGCCGGCATCAAGGCCTTCACCGCGGCCGTGCTCGGTGGCATAGGCAGCATCCCCGGCGCCATGCTGGGCGGCGTGATCCTGGGCATTGCCGAGACCCTGGCCGCAGCCTACATCTCGTCCGAATACAAGGACATCGTGGCCTTCGCGCTGCTGGTGCTGATCCTCATGTTCCGCCCCACCGGGCTGCTGGGCAAACCTGAAGTGGAGAAAGTCTGATGGCACGCACAGCCCCCTCCACCGACGTGCGCGGCGCGCTGCGTGGCGCCATCGTCGCGACCGTGCTCGCGGCGATCGTGCTGCTGCCCTCGTTCACCTTGCACCTGGAGCGTGCCGGCGCACGCACCACGCTGGCGCCCAGCTGGTCCACCCTGCTCTGGGGGTGCCTGGCGGTCTTCGTGGTGCAGTTCCTGCGCCCGCTGCTGTTCCCGCGCCTGCCGACGCTGAAGATGCCCGCGCTGCCCAGTTTCGAGCCGGGCCAGCACCGCGTGCTGGTGCTGGTGGTACTGATGATCGCCGTGATCTGGCCCTTCTTCGGCGGGCGCAATTCGGTGGACATCGCCACCCTCACGCTGATCTACGTGATGCTGGGCCTGGGCCTGAACATCGTCGTCGGCTTTGCCGGGCTGCTGGACCTGGGTTTCGTGGGCTTTTACGCCACCGGCGCCTACACCTTCGCCATGCTCTACCACTGGGCGGGTTGGAGCTTCTGGGAAGCGCTGCCGCTGACCGGCGTGGTCTCGGCCTTCTTCGGCTTCATCCTGGGTTTTCCGGTACTGCGCCTGCGCGGCGACTACCTGGCCATCGTGACGCTGGGTTTTGGCGAGATCATCCGGCTGCTGCTGGTCAACCTGGTGGACTTCACCGGCGGCCCCGACGGCATCGCCGGCCTGCCCAAGCCCACGGTGTTCGGCCTGCCGATGACGCGCAACCCGACGGTGGAGGGTGGCACCACCTTCCACCAGTTCTTCGGGCTGGAGTTCAGCACCATGCACATGGTGATCTTTCTCTACCTGATGGCGCTGCTGCTGGCCTGCATCACGCTGTACATCAGCAACCGCCTGATCCGCATGCCCATAGGCCGCTCCTGGGAGGCGCTGCGCGAGGACGAGATCGCCTGCCGCTCGCTCGGCATGAGCCCGATGAAGATCAAGCTCTCGGCCTTCACGCTCGGGGCCATGTTCGCCGGCTTCGGTGGCGCCTTCTTCGCGGCGCGCCAGGGCATCGTCAACCCCGAGTCCTTCACCTTCATCGAATCGGCGCTGATCCTGGCCATCGTGGTGCTGGGCGGCATGGGCTCGCAGCTCGGGGTGATCGTCGCGGCCATCGTGCTCACCGTGCTGCCCGAGTTCGCTCGCGAGTTCTCGCAGTACCGCATGCTGATCTTCGGCTTCGTGATGATCGTGATGATGGTCTGGCGCCCGCAGGGGCTGCTGCCGATGAAGCGCCACCAGGTGGAGGTGCCGCAATGAGCGCGCCCATACTCACCGTCAAGGACCTGAGCATGCGCTTTGGCGGCCTGCTGGCGGTCGACGGCATCAGCTTCGACGTGAGCCCCAAGGAGATCTTCGCCATCATCGGGCCCAACGGCGCGGGCAAGACGACGGTGTTCAACTGCATCAGCGGCTTCTACAAGCCCACCACCGGCGCCATCGCGCTCAACGGCAAGAGCATTGCCGGGCACCCCAGCCACCACGTGGCCAACGAAGGCGTGGTGCGCACCTTTCAGAACGTGCGCCTGTTCAAGAGCATGACGGTGCTGGAAAACCTGCTCGTGGCCCAGCACCGCCAGCACCGGCCACCGCCGCTGTCGGGCCTGTTCAACACCCGGGGCTATCGCGAGAGCGAACAGCTCAAGATCCACAACGCGCTCAAATGGCTCGACGTGATGGAGCTGCGCCAGTACGCCAACCGCGAGGCGGGCAACCTGGCCTATGGCCACCAGCGGCGCCTGGAGATCGCGCGCTGCATGATCACCGGGCCGCGCCTGCTGATGCTCGACGAGCCGGCGGCAGGCCTGAACCCGCAGGAAAAGAAGGATCTGCAGCAGCTGATCGACCGCCTGCGCCGCGAGTACGGCGTGACGGTGCTCCTGATCGAACACGACATGGGACTGGTGATGGGCGTCTCCGAGCGCATTCTGGTAATGGAATACGGGCGCCCGATCGCCCTGGGCACGCCCGAGGCGGTGCGCAACGACGAGCGGGTCATCAAGGCCTACCTGGGAGAAGCCTGATGAGCCAGCCCACCCCCATGCTTCAGCTCGAAAGGCTGTCCACGCACTACGGCGCGATCTGCGCCGTCAATGAAGTCTCGCTGCACGTCAACCAGGGCGAGATCGTCTCCCTGATCGGCGCCAACGGCGCGGGCAAGACCTCGCTCCTGATGACCATCTGCGGCACGCCGCGCGCCAGCGGCGGCAAGGTGACCCTGGAAGGCCGCGACATCACCCATGTGCCCACGCACGAGATCATGCGCATGGGCCTTGCGGTCTCGCCCGAGGGGCGGCGCGTGTTCCCGCAGCTCACGGTGCTGGAAAACCTCAAGATGGGCGGCTTCTTTCAGGACAAGGACGCGATCGACAAGGGCGTGACCCACGTCTTCGAGCTGTTCCCGCGCCTGAAGGACCGCGCCAACCAGCGCGCCGGCACCATGAGCGGCGGCGAGCAGCAGATGCTGGCCATAGGCCGCGCGCTGATGAGCGAGCCGCACCTGTTGCTGCTCGACGAGCCCACGCTCGGGCTGGCGCCGCTCATCATCGCGCAGATCTTCGAGATCATCGAAACCGTGCGCGCCGACGGCGTGACGGTATTCCTGGTCGAGCAGAACGCCAACCGCGCGCTGTCGATTGCCGATCGCGGCTACGTGCTGGAAAACGGCCACCTGGTGATGGAAGACACCGGCGCCAACCTGCTGGCCAACCCCGACATCCGCAAGGCCTACCTCGGCGGCTGAGCGCCCGCCTTGCGCGCTGCCGCCCGCCGGCGGCCGCGCTTGCGTTCAGTCGCCCAGGCAGACGCCGATGTCGCGCGCCATGGTGACAAGCTCATGCCCGCGCGCCACGGTGCGCTGCACGTTGGCCACCTCTGCCATGGGCACGCTGCCTATGCGCCCGTGCTGCAGCGTCGCCATCTGGCCGAAGCGCCGCTGCACCACGAGCTGGGCCGCATGGTGGCCGAAGCGCGTGGCCAGCACGCGGTCGAACGGCGTGGGGTCGCCGCCGCGCTGCAGATGGCCGAGTACCGTGGTGCGCACCTCGCTTGCCAGCAAGGGCTGCAGCTGCATGCGCAGCACATGCCCGACGCCACCCAGGCGCACCGGGTCCGGGCTGCCCGCGACCTGCTCGCGCACCGTCAGCGCCGCGCCCCTGGCCTTGGCGCCCTCGCCCATGCAGATGATGGTGTAGCGCTGGCGCTGCTCGCGCGCGCGGCAGTGCGCGGCCACGGCCTCGATGTCGTAGTCGATCTCGGGCAGCAGGATGACGTCGGCGGCACCCGCCAGGCCCGCTTCCAGCGCCAGCCAGCCGGCATGGCGCCCCATGGTTTCGACGATCATCACGCGGTGGTGGCTGCTGGCCGTGCTCTCCAGGCGGCGCAGCGCCTCGGCTGCGGTGGTGACGGCGGTATCGAAGCCGAAGCTGCGCTCGCAGTGGGCAATGTCGTTGTCTATGGTCTTGGGCACGCCCACGCAGTGCACGCCGGTGGCCTGCGCCACGCCGTGCGCCAGGCTCATGGTGCCGTCGCCGCCTATGACCACCACCACGTCCAGGTTCAGCGCCGCCAGGTTGCGCCCCACCTGCGCGAGCGTGGCCGCGTCGCGCAGCGGGTTGGCGCTGTTGCTCGTGCCCAGGATGGTGCCGCCGACATGCAGGATGCCGCTCACGCGCTGCCAGTCGAGTGCCTGCACGCGGGGCAGCGGCTCCATCAATCCCTGAAAGCCGTCCTCGATGCCCAGCACCTCGCACTGGCCGTGGCGGATCAGCGACTTGGTCACCGCGCGGATGACGGCGTTCAACCCCGGGCAGTCGCCGCCGCCGGTGAGGATGCCCACGCGCAGGGTCACGCCAGCTGCTCCAGCGCCGCCACGTAGGCCGGGTGCAGCATGAGCTCGTCCCAGGGCAGCGGCGGCGTCTGCGGCAGCAGCGCCAGGCGCCGCTGCTCGCCCGCGCCGTCGGGCTGCCAGCGCCCCTGCTCCAGCGCCCGCTCAAGACCGTCGATCAGCTCGTCCACCGCCCTGCCCTCGCCCAGGCTCTGGTTGCACAGCAGCACCATGTCGCAGCCGGCCTGCAGCGCCGCCAGCGCCGCATCGGGAAAGTCCAGCGGCCGGCCCGCCAGGCGGCGCGCGCCTTCCATGCTCAGGTCGTCGCTGAAGATGGCCCCGTCAAACCCCAGGCGCTCGCGCAGGATGCCCTGCAGCCAGCGGCGTGAAAAGCCCGCCGGCAGGGCATCGACGCGCGGATAGACGACGTGCGCCGGCATCACGCTGGCAAGCGCGCTGCGCAGCCAGGGGTAAGGCGCGGCGTCGTCTTCCAGGATGGCCTTGAGTGCGCGCCCGTCGACCGGCAGGTCCACGTGCGAATCGGCGCCCGCGTAGCCATGGCCGGGAAAGTGCTTGCCGCAATTGGCCATGCCGGCCTGCAGCAGGCCGTGCATCAGCGCCCGCGCCAGCGCCGCCACCGCGCGCGGATCGCGGTGCAGGGCGCGGTCGCCGACCACGCTGCTTTGGCCGTGGTCCAGGTCCAGCACCGGCGCGAACGACAGGTCCACGCCGCAGGCGCGCAGCTCCGCGCCCAGCACGTAGCCGGTAGCGGTGGCAGCGTTGAGCGCGCGCATCGCTCCGCTGCCCTCGCCCTTCCTGCCATCCTGCATCCACATCCTGCCGAGCGCGCGCATCGGCGGCAGGTGGGTGAAGCCGTCGCTCCTGAAGCGCTGCACCCGCCCGCCCTCGTGGTCGACGCAGACCAGCAGGTCGGCGCGCAGGGACTTGATCTCGGCCACCAGCTGCACCAGTTGCGCGCGGTTTTCCCAGTTGCGCGTGAACAAGGTGAGGCCGCCGACCAGCGGGTGCGCAAGCCGGCGTCGGTCGTCCGCACTCAGCGTGGTCGCGGCGATGTCGATGATCAGAGGCGATTGGTCAGGCATGTCAATCTCCGTTTTTGATAGCTCGTAGCGCTTTGTACACGGGCGTTAGAGGCCGATTTCATCCAAATTTTTCGACCACGCAGAAACTTGCTGCGTAGTCGCTCTCGTCGGTCAGGCTCAGGTGGCAGCGCAGTTGGCGCTCGTCGAACCACTGTGCCAGCGCCGCATGCAGGCGCACGGCGGGGCGCCCACCGGGCAGGTTCAGGATTTCGCAGGAGCGCCAGGTCATGGGCATGACCATGCCCAGGCCCACCGCCTTGGAAAACGCCTCCTTGGCGGAAAACCGCGTGGCGAGATAGCGCACGCCGCGCTCGGGCCAGCGCCGGCTGCGCGCCTGCCAGACGGCCAGTTCCGCGTCGCAGAGGATTTTTTGCGCAAAGCGCTCGCCATGGCGCTGCAGGCTCGCGCGGATGCGGCGCACGTCGCAGATGTCGGTGCCTATGCCGTAGATCATGGCCGTGCCGGTCTGCCGCCCAGGGCGGCGACGGCCTGCTCCAGATTGCGCCGCGCGGGCAGCTCCAGCAGCATGCGAAAGTAGGGCGTGCCGTAGATGGTGTCGCGGGCCAGGAACTGGCGCAGCAGCGCCCGGCGCTTGCGCCGGTAAAGCCAGCGCGGCACCCAGGCGTATTCCTCGCGGATCTGCGCTTCGTACTGTGCATAGCGCTCGGGCGAGGCGCCGAGGATGCCCAGGTCGATGTCCACCATCCACAGGCCGTCGGCCGTGGCCGGCCGCGCCGCATGGCGGGTGTCCATCACCAGAGTGTGCACGCGCCGGGCCAGCTGCTCTGGCGCGCCATGGCCGCTGAGCGCCCGCGCGGCCCAGTCGGCGCTGCGTCGCTCATTGTCGGATGCGCGCACCTCGTAGATCGCGTCATGGAACCACAGTGCGATCGCGAGCTCGGCCGGCCGCTCGGGCAGGCTCCAGACCGACTCCAGCGCCCCGAGGCACTCCTGCAGATGGCGCAGTGCGTGGTACTTGCGCTCCGGCCCGCCCCATGCGGCCAGCAGCTCGCCGCGCAGCTGCTCGTCGGCCGCGCCCGAGGGCAGGCCCAGCTGCTGCCAGGCCGTACTCCAGCTGTGCCGCAGCAGCTCGTGCACCGCGTTCACCGCGCCACGCCGGCGCCGCGCTCGGCCATGCCGCGGTCCATGCAGGCCAGGTAGGCCTGCACCGCGCGCTCGTAGCCCAGCTCCAGCGCGTCGGAGACGAAGGCGTGGCCGATGGAGACTTCGAGCAGGCCCGGCACGCTGGCGACGAAGGCGGCCAGGTTGTCCAGATTGAGGTCGTGCCCGGCGTTGACGCCCAGCCCGGCCTGCAGGGCGGCGTGCGCGGCCTCGGCGTAGCGCCGCAGCTGTGCGTCCTGCCCCGGCGTGCCCCAGGCGGCGGCATAGGGTTCGGTATAGAGCTCGACGCGGTCGGCGCCCACGGCGCGCGCCGGCGCCATCTGCGCCGCGACGGGGTCCATGAACAGGCTCACGCGCACGCCGAGCGCATGGCATTCGGCGATCAATGGGCGCAGGCGCTCCGCGTCCTGGGGGAAGCTCCAGCCATGGTCGCTGGTGAACTGGTCTTCGCTGTCGGGCACGAAGGTGGCCTGGCTGGGGCGCACCTGGCGGATGAAGTCCATCAGGTTCTGCGTCGGATTGCCCTCGATGTTGTATTCAGCCCGCGGCCAGTCGCGCAGCAGCGCGGCGAGCTCCGCCACGTCCTGCGCGCGGATGTGGCGCCCGTCGGGACGCGGGTGCACCGTGATGCCGTGGGCGCCGGCGCGCAGACAGGCCCGGGCGGCGGTGAGCACGCTGGGTATGCCCAGGTGGCGGGTATTGCGCACCAGGGCGACCTTGTTCACGTTGACCGACAGCGCGGTCGCGCAGGGGGAACTCATAGCGATTGCAGATCCATCAGAAGCTGGCGCGTGCGCAGCAGGGGCGAGCCGCAATGGTATTGCAGCAGCGCGCGCAATTGCGGCTTGAGCTCCGCGGCCACCGGCGCACAGGCGCGCAACATGGCCAGCAGCGCCTGCGGCTCGCCAAATGACTGTTCCAGTTGTTGCCAGCGCTCGCCCTCGAGCGCGCCGCGCTCGCCGGCCAGCGCAGGGCGCAGGCCAGCGTCGGCCACCAGCACGCAGCTCCGGTGCGCCGCCAGCGGCACGCCGGTGTCGGTTTCCTCGTCCAGCCGCGGCAGCAGGCCCAGCGCGCGCAGGAGCAACAGCTCGAAGGCGCGCAGCGCCGGCTCCAGCACTTCGCCGTGCGCGCTGGCGGCCAGCAGCTGCACCGCGCCCGCATACAGGTCGAACAGCCGCGGCTGCGGGTCGTCGCGCGCCAGCAGGCGCAGCAGCAGCTCGTTGAGGTAGAGCCCGGAGAGCAGCGCCTCGCCCGTCGGCATCACGTGCCCGCCCATCCATTCGGCCGCCCTGAGCGTCTGCACCTCGGCCGCAGGGCTCACGCCCCAGGCCAGGCGCAGCGGCATGAGCGAGAGCAGCACCGGCCGAAAACCCGAGGTGGGCTTTTTCGCGCCCTTGGCCAGCAGCGCCACGCGTCCGTGGTGGCGGCTGAACACCTCCAGAATCAGGCTCGATTCGCTGAACGCATGGCTGTGCAGGATATAGGCCGGCTCATCGGTGATGCGGCGTGTGGCCATGGGGCTGTGCGTGCGAGAGCTGGTGCGCTGCCGGGCGGATGCAGCGGCGCGCCTCACTCATAACCGAAGGAGCGCACCCGCGCCGCGTCGTCGGCCCAGCCCGAGCGCACCTTGACCCACAGCTCGAGGAAGACCTTGGCCTGCATCAGGCGCTCGAGCTCCTGTCGCGCTTCCGAGCCTATGCGCTTGAGCCGCTCGCCCTTCTCGCCAATCACCATGGCCTTGTGCCCGTCGCGTTCGACGACGATGGTGGCGGCAATGCGCACGAATCGGCCATGGCGCGGACTGGGTTCTTCCTTGAACTGGTCCACCACCACGGTAGAGGTGTAGGGCAGTTCGTCCCCGGTCAGGCGAAAGAGCTTTTCGCGCACCGTCTCGCTGACGAGAAAGCGCTCGTTGCGGTCGGTCAGCTCATCCTCGGCATGCCACCAGGGCTGCTCGGGCAGATAGCGCTCGATCAGGTCCAGCAGGCGTTCGACGTCGGCGGGCTTGCGCGCCGACATCGGCACGAACTCGGCAAAGGGGTGGCGCTCCTGCATGCTCTTGAGCCAGGGCGCGATCTCGGCGCGCCGGTGCACGGTGTCGAGCTTGTTGGCCACGAGCAGCGCGGGAATGTCGCTCTTGAGCAGGCTCAGCACCGTCGCGTCCTGCAGCGAGAAGCTGCCGGCCTCGACCACGAAGAGCACCAGGTCCACGTCGCTCACCGCGCCCAGCACCGCCTTGTTCAGCGACTTGTTCAGCGCCGAGCCGTGGCGCGTCTGAAAACCCGGCGTATCCACGAACACGAACTGGGCCCTGTCGCGCGTGCGTATGCCCATGATGCGGTGGCGCGTGGTCTGCGCCTTGCGGCTGGTGATGGAAATCTTCTGCCCCACCAGCGCGTTGATGAGCGTCGATTTGCCCACATTGGGCTTGCCCACGATGGCGATCAGGCCGCAGCGCTGGCCCTCCGCGCCGGGCTCTGGCGCCTGGCTGTCGTTCATTGGCCGGCCTTCAAACGTTGCAACATGGCCTTGGCCGCCTCCTGCTCGGCCGCGCGCCGCGTGGCGCCCTGTCCGCGTTCGCTCAGCGACCATTCGGCCACTTCGCAGTCCACATCAAAAACCTGGTGGTGCGCCGCGCCGCTGGTGCCCACCACGGCATAGCGCGGCAACTGCATGCGCCGGCCCTGCAGCCATTCCTGCAGCGCGGTCTTGGCGTCCTTGGCCGAAGCCTGCAGCTGGCCGTCGAGGCGCACGCCCTCGAACAGCCGCCCCACCAGCGCGGTAGCGCTGTCGTAGCCGGCGTCAAGAAAGACCGCGCCGATCAGCGCCTCGACCGCATCGGCCAGGATGGAGGGGCGTTCGCGCCCGCCAGAGCGGGCCTCGCCCTCGCCCAGGCGCAGCGCCGCGGGCAGCTGCAGGCGCAGCGCAATGCCATGCAGCGAATCCTGGCGCACCAGCAGGGCGCGCACACGCGAGAGTTCGCCCTCGGGCAGCTGCTGCATCCGCGTATACAGGAGCGTGGAGACCGCCAGCTCCAGCACCGCATCGCCCAGGAATTCCAGGCGTTCGTTGTGCTCGGCGCCGAAGCTGCGGTGCGTGAGCGCCCGCAGCAGCAAGCCCGTGTCCGCAAATCGGTGCTGCAGCCGCTGCTGCAAGGCGTCAAGGAGATCGCTGGGCACTAACTGACCGCATCCTGGAAGCGGTAGACGAGGTAGGCCGGGCCGAACAGGGCAATTTCGCGCTCGTACTTGAAGCCAACCACGATCTTGTCGTTGCGCTTGGTCACTTCAAGGTCCTTGCCGGAAATGGAGGAGATGTCGTCGATCGCCGCGGATCGGTCGAACGCCGCGCGGATGCCGGCCACGCTGGACTCTTCGCGCGCTGCCTTGGTCGCGGCCTTCTTGATGGCCTGGTATTCGAGCAGGATGGGCACCGACTGCCCGCCAATCGCAAAGGCAGCGACCGCAAATACGCCGATGAAGATCACACCGAGAAACGACAGGCCTCTTTGCCTGCCCACCAGTGCATTGCGATGCTTCACCATGGCCTCTCCTTCAGTCAAATGAACCGATGCGCTTGAGGTTACCGAAATTCATCCAGACAAAAAAGGCCTTGCCCACGATGTTTTCTTCCGGCACGAAACCCCAATAGCGCGAATCGAGCGAATTATCCCGGTTGTCGCCCATCATGAAATACTGCCCTTCGGGCACCTTGCAGACCACGCCTTCGACGCTGTAGTTGCAGTGGTCGCGGTACTTGAACTGGCTCGCACCCTGGATGAAGGCCGGCACATCCTTGTTCACGATGATGCGGTGCGTATGCGCGCCCAGCCGCTCCTGGCGCTGCGCGAAGTAGCGCATCGCGTCCTGATCGAAGAATTCCGGCAGCTCTTCGAGCGGCACCTCCTTGCCGTTGATGCTCAGGCGCTTGTTCAGATAGGCCACCTCGTCGCCCGGCACCCCGACCACACGCTTGATGTAGTCCAGGCTGGGCTGCGGCGGATAGCGAAACACCATGACGTCGCCACGCTGGGGCGCATTGCCCTGGGTGATGCGCGTGTTGAACACCGGCAGGCGCAAGCCGTAGGTGAATTTGTTGACCAGGATGAGGTCGCCCACGAGCAGGGTCGGAATCATCGAGCCCGAGGGAATCTTGAACGGCTCGAACAGGAAGGAGCGCAACAGGAAGACCGCGGCAATCACTGGAAAAAGCCCGGCGGTCCAGTCCAGCCACCAGGGCTGGGCCAGCAGGCGCGCCTCGGTCTCGCGGGTATCGGCCTCGTCCGTCCTGGCAATGCCCATGCGGTCGAGCTCGGCGCGCCGCTGGGCGGCTGCGGCCTCCAGCGCCTCGGCCGCGCGCCGGCGCTGGGGCAGGAAATACCAGCGCTCGGCCAGCCAGTACAGGCCGGTGACCAGCGTGGCCAGCATCAGCAGCAGCGCGAAATTGCCCTCGATGTAGCCCACGTACCAGGCGACGATGTAGCCAACGAAAGCCGCCAGTATGGCGGCCGTAAAGGCGGGAATGGCGCGCATGGACCTCAATCCTCCACTTGCAGGATGGCCAGGAAGGCCTCCTGCGGTACCTCGACCGAGCCGATCTGCTTCATGCGCTTCTTGCCGGCCTTCTGCTTTTCCAGCAGCTTTCTCTTGCGCGAGATGTCGCCGCCATAGCACTTGGCCAGCACGTTCTTGCGCAGCGCCTTGACCGTCTCGCGCGCGATGATGTTGGCGCCGATCGCGGCCTGGATGGCCACGTCGAACATCTGGCGGCTGATGATCTCGCGCATCTTGGCCACCACCGCCCGGCCCCGGTACTGCGCCTGGCTGCGGTGCACGATGATCGAGAGCGCGTCCACCTTCTCGCCATTGAGCAGGATGTCCACCTTCACCACGTCCGAGGCGCGGTACTCCTTGAACTCGTAGTCCATCGAGGCGTAGCCGCGCGAAATGGACTTGAGCTTGTCGAAGAAGTCCAGCACGATCTCGCCCAGCGGCAGCTCGTAGGTCAGCATCACCTGGCGACCGTGGTATTGCATGTTCATCTGTATGCCGCGCTTCTGGTTGGCCAGCGTCATCACCGGGCCAACGTAGTCCTGAGGCATGTACAGATGCACCGTGACGATGGGTTCGCGTACCTCCTCGATGTGGCCCTGGTCGGGCATCTTCGAGGGGTTTTCCACGTGGATCAGCTCGCCGTCGCCCTTGAGCACCTCATACACCACGCTGGGCGCGGTGGTGATCAGGTCCTGGTCGAACTCGCGCTCCAGACGCTCCTGCACGATCTCCATGTGCAACAGGCCCAGGAAGCCGCAGCGAAAGCCGAAGCCCAGCGCCTGGCTGACCTCGGGCTCGTAGTGCAGCGAGGCATCGTTGAGCTGCAGCTTTTCCAGCGCATCGCGCAACTGGTCGTACTGGTTGGCCTCGGTGGGATAGAGCCCGGCAAAGACCTGCGGCTGGACCTCCTTGAAGCCCGGCAGCGCCCGTGTCGCCGACCCGGCGTTGTTGGGCAGCTTCTTTTCCAGCGTGATGGTGTCGCCCACCTTGGCCGCCTTGAGCTCCTTGATGCCGCAGATGACGTAGCCCACCTCGCCCGCATGCAAGACCTCGCGCAGCTGCTGGGCCGGGGTGAAGACACCGATCTGGTTGGCCTCGTAGGCCGCGCCCGTGGCCATGAGCTTGATGCGTTCGCCCTTCCTGAGCTGGCCATCGACCATGCGCACCAGCATGACCACGCCAACGTAGCTGTCGAACCAGGAGTCGATGATCATCGCGCGCAGCGGCCCGTCGGCATCGCCTCGGGGCGGCGGCACCTTGGCGACCACCGCCTCCAGGATGTCGTCTATGCCCAGCCCGGTCTTGGCCGAGCAGGGGATGGCGTCGGCCGCGTCGATGCCGATCACGTCCTCGATCTCGGCCTTGGCGTTGTCCGGGTCGGCCTGCGGCAGGTCCATCTTGTTGAGCACCGGCAGCACTTCCACGCCCAGGTCCAGGGCGGTGTAGCAGTTGGCCACGGTCTGCGCCTCAACGCCCTGGCTCGCGTCCACCACCAGCAACGCGCCCTCGCAAGCCGAAAGCGAGCGGCTCACTTCATAGGAAAAGTCCACATGGCCCGGGGTGTCGATCAGGTTCAGGTTGTAGACCTGGCCGTCCCTGGCCTGGTATTGCAGAGCCGCGGTCTGCGCCTTGATGGTGATGCCGCGCTCCTTTTCGATCTCCATGGAATCGAGCACCTGTGCCTGCATCTCGCGCTCCTGCAGGCCGCCGCAGCGCTGGATGATGCGGTCGGCCAGGGTCGACTTGCCGTGGTCGATGTGCGCAATGATCGAAAAATTCCTGATGTGTTTCATCCGACAACCGAAATGAGGCCGCGTGAGCCCGGGCAGAGGCCATAAAAAAAGGCGCGTCAGCGATGCGACGCGCCCCCGGACCAACCGGCATCTGCGTAAAGTTGGGAAGCCATTGTAGCGGGGCGGGGACGGCACGCCTGGCGCGCCGCAGCGCCGGATTTTACCGGCCGCCCCTTCACTTGTCGGGCCGGATCAGTGCGTACTGCGCCCATTCACCGCGCCGGAACATCACGCTGAGCGGCTTCTTGCGGTCGGCCTTGGCCAATGCCGCTTCAAAATCCTTGAGCGCATGCACGTCGGTGGTGCCCAGCGCCACGATCACGTCGTCCGGCTTGAGGCCGGCGCGCGCGGCGGGGCCATCGACGGAGACGACGCGCACGCCCCCCTTGAGGCGCAGCTCGCGCGCCTGCTCGGCCGTTACCTCGGCCACGGTCAGGCCCCATTGCTGGGCCGCTGCCGACGGCTTTTCCTTCGGGCCTTCCTCGTCATCGGCGCGCTCCGCCTCATCGGCATCGGCCTTGAGTTCGGCCACCGTGACATTCAGCTCTCGCGCGGCGCCGCGGTGCCATACCGTGATGGCCGCGCGGGTGCCGGGCTTGGTATTGCCCACCATGCGCGGCAGGTCGGAGACCTTCTCCACCGCTTTGCCCTCATATTGCGTGATCACGTCCCCGGCTTGGATGCCGGCCTTCTCGGCCGGCGAGCCAACCTCCACGCCGCGCACCAGCGCACCCTGGGCCTTGGCAAGACCCATGGACTCGGCGATCTCGCGCGTCACCGGCTCGATCTGCACGCCGATGCGCCCGCGGCTGACGCGCCCGCTGGCGCGCAGCTGGTCGCTGACGCGCATCGCCTCATCGATCGGAATGGCAAAGGAAATGCCCATGAAGCCGCCCGATCGCGAATAGATCTGGCTGTTGATGCCCACCACCTCGCCACGCATGTTGATCAGCGGCCCGCCGGAGTTGCCCGGGTTGATGGCCACGTCGGTCTGGATGAAAGGCAGGTAGTCGCCGGTGTCGCGCTGCTTGGCGCTGACGATGCCCGCGGTGACCGTGTTCTCCAGCCCGAAGGGTGAACCGATGGCCATCACCCACTCGCCCACCTTCAGGCGGGTGACATCGCCGATCTTGACCGCCGGCAGGCCGCTGGCGTCGATCTTGACCACGGCCACGTCGGAGCGCTTGTCCGCACCCACGAGCTTGGCCTTGAATTCGCGCTTGTCGGTGAGCGTGACCAGCAGCTCGTCGGCACCCTCCACCACGTGCGCGTTGGTCATCACGTAGCCGTCGGCCGTCAGGATGAAGCCCGAACCCACGCCGCGCGGCTGCTCCTGCGGGTGGCCGGGGCGCTGGCCGCGCCGGCGCGGCATGTTCGGAATCGGGATGCCGAAACGCCGGAAAAACTCCAGCATGTCCTCGTCCATGCCCTCGGGCACGCCATCGCTCCTGGCCTTTTCCAGCGTGCGGATGTTCACCACCGAGGGGCCGACCAGCTCGACGAGCTCGGTGAAATCGGGCAGGCCGCGCACCACGGGCGCCGACTGCGCCTGCACCGGCAGCGGCATCAGAGCGAAAGTGGAGCCGGCGAGCAGCGTCACGGCCATGCCCAGTGCCAGCGAGCGGGCCCGCTGGCCTGCGTGGGTGCGCAAATTCATCGTCATATCCTCATTCGGGGTTCAGGCGGCATGCAAGAGCGCGCCGGGCCGGCGCGGCGGCAGGAGACGGGCGCGCGGCCACGCTCAAGGGCGCGCCCCGGCTTCCAGGGAAGCATTGCGAAACAGCGGCTCGCGCATGATCACGCTCATGCCGCTGTTGCGTCCGGTCTGGCGCATGATTTCGTCCAGGCGCGGATCGCGAATGATGTTCTGCTCGTTCACGACCAGGGCAGACGCCACGGTGGCCGGCGCGCCCGCCGCAGGAATCTGCGCCTGCGCGAGCTGCGCGCCCTGCTGTGCGCCGCCCAGGTTGGCATAGGCGGTCCAGCCGAGGGCCACGGCCGCGGTCAGCGAAGCAAAGCCCGCCGCCAGCCGCCAGTGCCACAGCGGGGCGTTGGCCGCTTCGCGCTGCGGCTGCGCCAGGCGCGCAACGGGGGCGGCCACGGCATGCGGGCCGTGCACCAGCGTTTCCTGCGCGAGCTGCGCCCGCAGGCGCTGCAGCATGCTCGCGTCGAGCATGGGCGCCACCGGCACCCCGCGCATCGCATCGCCAATCACGTGGTAGGCCTGCCAGGTCGCGCGGCCCGGTTCGGTGCCCGCATAGGCCAGCACCTCGGCGCATTCATGCTCCGCCAGCTCGCCGTCGGCCAGCGCCGACAGGCGTTCGTACATTGCATCTTGCTCATTCATGGCCTTGTCCCGATTCTGTCTCCAACTGTCATCATCCTGAGCTCTACCAGCGCTTGCCCGTGCGTTGCTCCAGCAGGGGCTTGACCTTGGCCGAGATCGCTTCACGTGCGCGAAAGATCCGCGAGCGCACGGTGCCTATGGGGCAGGCCATGGCCTGCGCGATCTCTTCATAGCTCAAGCCTTCGATCTCACGCAGCGTCACCGCCTGGCGCAACTCGGCCGGCAGGGCCTCCAAGGCCGCATTCACGGCCTGCGCCACTTCCTGCGCCGCCAGCACCGTCTCCGGTGTTTCGCCGGTCGTTAGTTCGCGGGCGAACACGGAAGTTTCATCGTCTTCGTCGGCCGCCTTGCGCAGTGCGCTTTCGGTGATGAGCGGATCGCGCTTGAGATCCATCAGCGTCTTCTTCGCGGTATTGACGGCTATGCGATACAACCAGGTGTAAAACTGCGCATCCCCGCGGAACTGATGCAGCGCCCGATAGGCGCGCAGGAAGGTTTCCTGGGCAATGTCCTGCACCAGGTCGACGTCGCGCACCATGCGGCCGATCAGGCGCTCGATGCGGCGCTGGTACTTGATGACCAGCAGCTCGTAGGCGCGCTGGTCGCCCGCCACGGTGCGCTCGACCAGCTGCATGTCGCTGTTGATCGGTGTCTGCGGGGCGTCGTCCTCGCTCATGGGCGGCCCTCGTGCGCCGCAGCCGGCGCCGACCCTGCGGCCCGATCCGCCTGTGCGCCACCGGCAAACACGGCCCGGCGCAGCGCCGGCCAGCCCTGGATCGCACCGCGGCGCTGCAGCCACAGCCATTGCGCTGCCCTGCCCTGCGGCCTCACGCGCACCAGCATCAGGTGCTGCAAATCCAGGCACACCTCGGGCGCGCTGCAGGGCAGAATGCCGCGGCCATCGCACAGCAGCCATTGCTGCCCATCCCATTGCAGGGCGCCGGCTGCGCCGTCCCGCCACCAGCGCCAGGCAAGCAATGCGCCGGCGAGCCAGATCAGCACCGCCACCCCAGCCGCTGCCGTGTTCGGCGCCTGGGACAGCCGCCAGGCAAGCAGCAGCGCAAGAGCGCCGGTGCAAAGCGCGAGCGCAAGCGCGCCAGCCCACGCAGCGGGTGCGAGAGAGCAGGAGGCGGCCGGGGCCTGATGGCTAATGCGTGCGGACATCAACTCAGGCCCGCGCAGCGCCCCGGGCCGAGGGGCTCAAACACGCCGAAATACCAGCGTGCCGTTGGTTCCACCAAAACCGAAGTTGTTCTTGAGCGCAACCTTGACCGGCATGTCGCGCGCCGTGTTGGCACAGTAGTCCAGGTCGCACTCGGGATCCTGGTGGAGCAGATTGATCGTGGGCGGCACCTTCTGTTCGTGCAGGCTCAGCACGGTGAACACGCTCTCTATGCCGCCAGCGCCGCCCAGCAGATGCCCGGTCATGGACTTGGTGGAGCTCACCACCAGCTTGCGCGCCGCATCGCCGAGCGCCGCCTTGATCGCGTTGGTCTCGTTGACGTCGCCCAGCGGCGTGGAGGTGCCATGGGCATTGAGGTAGTCGACTTCGTCGGCGTTGATGCCGGCGTTGTGCAGCGCTGCCAGCATGGCGCGCCGGGGCCCGTCCATGTTCGGTGCGGTCATGTGGCCGGCGTCGGCGCTCATGCCGTAGCCCGACAGCTCGGCATAGATGCGGGCACCGCGCGCCCGCGCATGCTCGTACTCCTCGAGCACCAGCACGCCCGCGCCCTCGCCGAGCACGAAGCCGTCGCGGTCCTTGTCCCACGGGCGCGATGCGCCTTCCGGGTCGTCGTTGCGCGTGGACAGGGCGCGCATTGCGGCAAAGCCGCCCACGCCCAGCGGCGAGACCGTCGCTTCGGTGCCGCCAGCGACGATCACGTCGGCGTCGCCGTATTCGATCTTGCGCGCCGCCTCCCCTATGCAATGCAGGCCGGTGGTGCAGGCCGTCACGACCGAGAGATTGGGTCCCTTGAAGCCAAAGCGCATGGATACGTGCCCGGCCACCATGTTGATGATGGACGCGGGAACGAAAAACGGCGTGATGCGCCGCGGCCCGCGCGCCTGCAGCTCGGCGTGCGTGTTCTCGATCAGCGGCAGGCCGCCTATGCCCGAACCGACGATGCAGCCTATGCGCACCGCGAGTTCCTCGCT
Organism: Comamonas flocculans; assembly: GCF_007954405.1. Taxonomy (NCBI): domain Bacteria; kingdom Pseudomonadati; phylum Pseudomonadota; class Betaproteobacteria; order Burkholderiales; family Comamonadaceae; genus Comamonas; species Comamonas flocculans. The sequence continues at coordinate 696,854 of NZ_CP042344.1, forward strand.
CAGCGCCTCGCCCACGGGCAGTCCGGCGTCGCGCACTGCCTCATCGGCCGCAGCGATGCCGTAGTGAATGAAGGTGTCCATGGTGCGCGCCTCCTTGGATGTCATGTAGGCATCCAGGTCGAAGCCCTTGACCTCGCCGGCGATGCGGCAGGAAAAGGCGGAGGCGTCAAAGCGCGTGATGGGGCCGATGCCGGAGCGGCCAGCCAGGATGTTGGCCCAGGTTTCACGCACCGTGTTTCCCACGGGGGTGACGCAACCCAGGCCGGTCACGACGACGCGACGTCGGCTCATGCGTTCAGCTTTCCAAAATGAGAACTGCCCGACCCCGGCCCGATGCAGGGTGGCAGCGGGGGCGTTTAAGCCTTCTGGTGGGTATTGGCGTAGTCGATGGCGTTTTGCACCGTCGTGATCTTTTCCGCATCCTCGTCAGGGATCTCGATGCCGAATTCGTCTTCCAGCGCCATCACCAGTTCGACCGTGTCCAGCGAGTCGGCACCGAGATCGGCCACGAAGGCCTTTTCATTGGTGACCTGGGACTCTTCCACGCCGAGCTGCTCGGCGATGATCTTCTTGACACGTGCTTCGATATCGCTCATGGGGGGTTCCCTCTTGGGGTTGTGAACAAATCGGAGATTCTAGCCGCACGGCATATGGCCGCAGCCGGCCCCGGGGCAGCGCCCGGCGCCCCGTCCTACATGTACATGCCGCCGTTGACGTGCAGTTCCTGCCCGGTGACGTAGCCGGCCTCGGGGCTGGCCAGATAGGCCACGGCGTGCGCGATGTCCTGCGGGCTGCCCAGGCGCCCCAGCGGGATCTGGGTGAGCAGCGCCTTGTGCTGCTCCTCGGGCAGGCCTGCGGTCATGTCGGTGGCGATGAAGCCCGGCGCCACGCAGTTGACCGTGATGCCGCGGCTGGCCAGCTCGCGCGCCAGCGCGCGCGTCATGCCGGCCACGCCGGCCTTGGCGGCCGCGTAGTTGGCCTGGCCCGGATTGCCCGAGGCGCCGACCACGCTGGTGATGCTGACGATACGGCCATGGCGCTGCTTCATCATCGGGCGGATGGCGGCGCGGCTGACGCGAAACACCGCCTTGAGGTTGGTGTCGATCACCGCGTCCCAGTCCTCGTCCTTCATGCGCATGGCCAGCTGGTCGCGCGTGATTCCGGCGTTGTTGACCAGTACGTGCAAGGCGCCATGCGCCTTGACGACGGCATCCACCGCGGCCTCGACGGCTGCGCCGTCGGTCACGTCCAGCACCACGCCCTGGCCGCCATGCGGCGCCAGCGCCTGGCCGATGCGCGCAGCGCCCTCGTTCGAGGTGGCCGTGCCCACCACCAGCAGGCCACGGCGGGCCAGCTCCGCGGCCACGGCCGCGCCTATGCCGCGCGTGGCGCCGGTAACGAGCGCGATGCGCGCAGATGCGGGGGTGTTCATGCAAGCAACTCCTTGACTTCGGCCAGCGACGCGGGGTCGTGCAGGCAGGCGGCCACCAATGCGGGGTCGATGCGCTTGACCATGCCGGTCAGCGCCTTGCCCGGCCCGCATTCGATGACGTGGCTGGCACCGCGCGCGCGCAGGGCCTGCACGCACTGCACCCAGCGCACCGGGCCGAAGGCCTGCCGGTAGAGTGCGTCGCGTATCGCCTCTGGCTCTTGCTGCACTGCCACATCCACGTTGTTGACCACGGCAATCTGGGGCGGCGCCAGGTTCAGCTCGGCAAGCGCCTGGCGCAGCTTTTCTGCTGCCGGCTTCATCAGGCTGGAGTGAAACGGCGCCGACACCGGCAGCGCCAGCGCGCGCTTGGCGCCCATGGCCTTGAGCACTTCGCAGCCGCGGGCCACGCCCTCGCTGGTGCCGGCAATCACCGTCTGGCCCGGGTCGTTGAAATTCACCGCCTCCACCACCTCGGCCGAACCGGGGGCGAAAGCTTCGCTGGCCTGGCGGCAGCCAGCCACCACCTGCTCGGCCGGCAGGCCGAGGATCGCCGCCATCGCGCCCGCTCCAACCGGCACCGCATCCTGCATGGCCTGGGCGCGCAGCCGCACCAAGGGTGCCGCCTGGGCCAGGCTGAGCACGCCGGCCGCCACCAGAGCGCTGTATTCGCCCAGCGAATGCCCCGCCAGCGCCACGGGCAGGGCGCCGCCTTCGGCGCACCACACGCGCCAGGCGGCGACGCCGGCCACCAGCATCACCGGCTGGGTATTGGTGGTGAGCGCCAGCCGCTCCTTCGGCCCCTCATGGATCAGGGCGCCGATGTCTTCGTGCAGCGCCTCGGACGCCTCGGCCAGCGTCTGCGCGACCACCGGGTGTCCGCCCCAGGCATCGAGCATGCCCACCGACTGCGAACCCTGGCCGGGAAAGACAAAAGCAAATGTGACAGCCATAGCAGAATAAGCAACAAAACCGGCTCCAACGCTTGCTGGGCAAGCGCTAGATGCTACATTTTTACAAGCAAGGAACCCCAGGTGAAGCCGCCACCCACGCCTTCGATCAGGACCTTGTGGCCCGGCTGGACCTGGCCACTGCGCACCGCATGGTCCAGCGCCAGCGGGATCGAGGCGGCCGACGTATTGCCATGCTCGCCGACGGTGACCACCACTTTCTCCATCGGCAGGTGCAGGCGGCGCGCGGCGCTTTGCATGATGCGGATGTTGGCCTGGTGCGGCACCAGCCAGTCCACTTCGGACTCGGAGACGCCGGCCTTTTCCAGCGTGGCGTGGGCGGTCTTTTCGAGCACGCTCACCGCCAGCTTGAACACCGCCTGCCCGTCCATCTTGAGCAGCGGCTCGCCCAGCACCGCTCCGCCCGAGACATGGCCGGGCACGCACAGCAGGTCCACGTGCTGACCGTCGGCATGCAGGTCGCTGGCCAGAATGCCGGGCGTGTCGCCGGCCTGCAGCACCACCGCACCCGCGCCGTCGCCGAACAGCACGCAGGTGGTGCGGTCGGAAAAATCGAGAATGCGGCTGAAGACCTCGGCGCCCACCACCAGCGCGCAGCGCGCCGCACCCGCCTGCACCATGGCGTCGGCCACGGCCAACGCGTAGACGAAGCCGGTGCACACCGCCTGCACGTCGAAGGCCGGGCAGCCGGCGATGCCCAGCTTGTGCTGCAGGATGCAGGCAGTGGACGGAAACACCATGTCCGGCGTGGACGTGGCGACGATGATCAGGTCGACGTCGGACGGGCCGAGGCCGGCGGCATCCAGCGCCTTGCGCGCCGCGTGCTCTGCCAGGTCGCTGCTGTTCACGTCGGCGTCGGCAAAGTGCCGGGCGTGGATGCCGGTGCGTTCGACGATCCATGCGTCGGAGGTCTCCACGCCCTGACGCGCCAGTTGCGCGGCCAACTCGTCGTTGCTGACTCGGCGCGGCGGCAGATGGCTGCCCGTGCCGACGATGCGGGAATAGCGTCTCATCAAAGTCCTGGCGAGGCGGTGGTCTCAAGGGCCGTTTCTGCGGCAGCCAGCAAAGGCGCCGCGCGGGCGACCTGGGCGCGCACTTGCGCCAGAAGGTCATTGCGCGCCGCATCATACGCGCGCACCAGCGCCTGCTCGAAGGCCAGCGCATCGGCCGAGCCGTGGCTCTTGAACACCAGCCCGCGCAGGCCAAGCAGGGCCGCGCCGTTGTAACGGCGGTGGTCCATACGCTTTTTGAGCGCAGATAAGACCGGATAGGCGACGATGGCGGCAAATTTGGTGAAAATGTTGCGCGAGAATTCTTCTTTCATGAAGCCGCCGATCATCGAGGCCAGGCCCTCTATGGTCTTGAGCGCCACGTTGCCGACGAAGCCATCGCAGACCACGATGTCGGCCGCGCCGCGAAAGATGTCGTTGCCCTCGACGTTGCCGATGAAGTTCAGGTCGCCGCGCGCGCCGGCCGCGCGCAGCAGCTCGGCGGCCTGCTTGATGAGTTCACTGCCCTTGATCGCCTCCTCGCCGACGTTGAGCAGGCCCACGCTGGGGCGCGGCTCGCCCTTGAGCACCGCCACCAGCGCCGAGCCCATGATGGCGAACTGCAGCAGGTTTTCGGCGCTGCAGTCGACGTTGGCGCCCAGATCCAGCACCGTCGTCGCGCCGCCCCGCGCGTTGGGGATTTGCGTGGCAATGGCCGGGCGGTCTATGCCCTCCAGCGTCTTGAGCACATAGCGCGCGGTCGCCATCAGCGCGCCGGTATTGCCCGCGGACACGGCCGCGTGGGCGGCGCCGTGCTTGACCTGCTCGATCGCCACGCGCATCGACGAATCCTTCTTGCGGCGCAGCGCCACCTCCACGGAATCGTCCATCGCCACCACCTCGCTCGCGGCCACGGCGTGGGCGCGCGCATGGCTGAGTGCCTGCACCTGCGGGAGCTGACCGACCAGCAGCAACTGCGCGTCCTCATGCGCCTCCAGGAAGCGGCGGCAGGCCGCGAGGGTCACTTGCGGTCCGTGGTCGCCGCCCATGCAATCGACTGCCAGCGTAATCATCATGTGTTCGTGTCTGGAATGGCGGCGATTGTGTCACTTGCCGCGCGGCGCGCCAAAAACGACAAAGGCCCGCGCTACCCGAAGGTAGCAGCGGGCCCCGGCAGCTGCGCTGGGCCGCGGCTGGCGATCAGAGCTCCCCGTCTTCGGCCTTGGCCTTGATCACCTGGCGGCCGCGGTAATAGCCGTTGGGACTGATGTGGTGGCGCAGATGCACTTCACCCGTGGTGGGTTCGAGCGCGGTGCCCGGGGTCTTGAGCGCGTTGTGCGAGCGGTGCATGCCCCGCTTGGAGGGCGACTTCTTGTTTTGCTGAACAGCCATGGTGCGATCCTGATGTCTTGGAGGTAACTGAAGCGGCGCGCCCAGCCCAGCCACAGACCCAGCAGGCTCACGCGAAACCGGAAATTATAAATGAAATGCCACCCGCGTCCAGACTCACTTGGCCGGGCCGCGTACCTTGAAATTCGCCAGTGCGGCAAACGGGTTCACCGCCGGGGGCGGGGCGCTCTCCTGCAGCTCGTCTTCGCCGACCGACATCTTGATCTCGACCGGACACTCCTCGTGGCGCGGCACCAGGGGCAGGTCGAGCAGCAACTCGTCCTCGATCAGCTCGTGCAGGTTGAATTCGCGCGAAAGCACCAGCAGATCCTCTTCGCTGTCGTTGTCCTGCGCCTGGGCGCTCGCCTCGTCGGCGACGAAACGAAACCAGCGCTGCACCTGCAGCGGCACGTCCACGCTGCCCAGGCAGCGCTGACACACCAGGGGCAGCTCGGCCGCGGCCTGCAGCTGCAACCAGACGCCGGGCGCCAGGCCGGCGCGCTCGCGCAGCTCGCCGCGTGCCGTCCAGTCCACGCGCAGGTCGGGGTGCAGCTTGTGCGCGACCTGCGCCAGACGCTTGTAGCGCAGCAGGGTTTCACGGCCCGAAAGCTGCCCTGCGGCCTGCGCGAAGGCCTTCACGTCCAGCCGATCTGCAGAGAACGCCTTGGTCATGCGGGCAGTGTAAGAGAATCGCCCGATGACGCAAACTGCCCGCCCCGCACCCGCGCTCGTCCTGGCCTCGACCTCGCGCTACCGGCGCGAACTGCTGCAGCGGCTGCGCCTGGACTTCACCGTCGCGGCCCCCGAAGTGGATGAAACCCCCGGCGTGGGTGAAGCCCCGGCGGCGCTGGCGCTGCGGCTGGCCCGCGCCAAGGCCCAGGCCGTGGCCGCGCGCCAGCCGCAGGCGCTGGTGATCGGCTCCGACCAGGTGGCCGACCTGGCCGGCGAACCCCTGGGCAAACCCGGCACGCACGAGCGCGCGGTGCGGCAGCTGCAGCGCATGAGCGGGCAGACCGTGGTGTTTCACACCGCCGCCGCCCTCGCCTGCCAGGCCCGCGGCCTGCTGCAGACCGATCTGGCCAGCGTGCGCGTGCGCTTTCGCGCATTGCAGGCCGACGAGATCGAGCGCTACCTGCGCGCCGAAACCCCCTACGACTGCGCCGGCAGCGCCAAGAGCGAGGGCCTGGGCATTGCGCTGCTGGAGGCCATCGACAGCGACGACCCCACGGCCCTCGTCGGCCTGCCGCTGATTCGCGTCGCCCGCCTGCTGCGCGCCGCCGGGCTGCGCCTGCCATGACGGCGCCTGCCCTGCCCGGCACGCTCTACCTGGTGCCCGCGCCGCTGGACTTCGGCTGCACGCCGCAGGCGCCGCTGACCGAGGTGCTGCCCCAGGCGACGATGGCGCGCGCCGCCGCGCTCAGCCACTGGGTCTGCGAAAACGCCAAGAGCTGCCGCGCCTACCTCAAGCGCCTGAGCGAGCACCTGCCGCTGGCCTGCCCGCTGCAGATGCAAAGCATCACCGAACTGCCGCACGCCGTGCACAAGAAGGGGGACCACACGGGCGGCTTCGACGCGCGCACGCTGGTGGCGCCGCTGGGCCTGGGCCACGACATCGGCCTGGTGAGCGAGGCGGGCATGCCCGCGGTGGCCGACCCCGGCAGCTCCGTGGTGCGCGCCGCCCACGCGCTGGGCGCGCCCGTGGTGCCGCTGGTCGGGCCGATATCGCTCCTGCTGGCGCTGGCGGCCAGCGGCCTGAACGGCCAGAATTTCGCCTTTGTCGGCTACCTGCCGCAGGACGCGGGCGAGCGCGCCCAGCGCATCCGGCAACTGCAAACCCTGGCGCTCAAGCACGGGCAGACCCAGCTGTTCATCGAGACGCCCTACCGCAATGCCGCCCTGTTCACCGCGCTGCTGCAGTCCCTGCAGCCGGACACGCGCCTGGCGCTGGCCAGCGGTCTGACGCTGGCGGGCAGCCAGGTGCAGTGCAAGGCGGTGCAGGCCTGGCGGCAGATGCCCGCGTTCACGCCGCCGAGACGGCCCACCGTGTTTGCGATCGGAGCCTGATATGAGCGATGTGAACTTTGAAACGCGCGGGCCGGTCGCGCTCATCACCATGAACCGGCCCGAGCGGCGCAACGCCGTGCACCGCCCCATGGCCGACGCGCTGCGCCTGGCCTTTGAACGCTTCGAGGCCGACGCGGCGCTGCGCGTGGCCGTGCTGCATGGCGCGGGCGGCCACTTCTGCGCGGGCGCGGACCTCACCGCCGTGGCCGACCCGGAGTTGCGCAACGAACTGGACCCCGAGGGCGGCCCGCGCGCGCCCATGGGTCCGACGCGCATGCCGCTGGCCAAGCCCCTCATCGCAGCCATCGAAGGCTACGCGGTGGCGGGCGGGCTGGAACTGGCGCTGCTCGCCGACCTGCGCGTCGCGGCCGAGGATGCGCAACTGGGCGTGTTCTGCCGCCGCTGGGGCGTGCCGCTGATCGACGGCGGCACGGTGCGGCTGCCGCGCCTCGTCGGCATGGGGCGGGCGCTGGACCTGATCCTGACCGGCCGCGCCGTCGGTGCCGCCGAGGCGCTGGCCATGGGCCTCATCAACCGCGTCGTGCCCACGGGGCAGACGCTGGCCGCCGCCGAGGCGCTGGCACGCGAGATCGCGGCCTTTCCCCAGCAGTGCATGCGGGCCGATCGCGCCAGCGCCTACGCGCAGTGGGACCTGCCGCTGGCCGAGGCGCTGCGCCGCGAAGGCCGCATGGGCGTGCCCATGGTGGCCGCCGAAGGCGCGGCGGGCGCGGCGCGCTTCAGCCGGGGCGCGGGGCGCCACGGCCAGAGCGACGAGGCGCGCTAACCCCGGCCCGCCTGCCATATGGCAGATGGGACTATCAACAAGATAGCTGCCTGCGATTTTCCAAAAAAGGCAGACGCCGTTTTTGAATGCCAAACACCAAAACCGGAAATTACGCTCGGAAGCGCTCCCTTATCCGGCTATAGATCGGCGCGAAAGTGGCGACCATCTCCCGACAACCGTCAGGAGGGATTGCCTTGGCTTCCACCATCAACACCAACATCGCGTCGCTCACCGCCCAGCGCAACCTGGGCGTGACGCAGCAAGCCTTCCAGACGACCATCGCGCGCCTGTCCTCGGGGCTGCGCATCAACCGCGCCAAGGACGATGCGGCAGGCCTGGCCATTTCCGAGCGTTTCACGAGCCAGATCCGAGGCACCAACCAGGCGATGCGCAATGCCAACGACGGCATCTCGCTGGCGCAGGTGGCCGAAGGCGCGTTGGCGAGCTCCGCCAGCGTGCTGCAGCGCATCCGCGAACTGGCGGTGCAGTCGGCCAACGCCAGCAACAGCGCGGCCGACCGCGCCGCGCTGCAGGCCGAGGTGGCGCAACTCACGACGGAACTGGACCGTACCGCCCTGACCAGCGAATTCAACGGCCAGCGGCTGCTCGACGGCACCTTCGGCAGCCAGCAGTTCCAGGTGGGGGCAAATGCCCACCAGACCATCGTGGCGGCGATGGTCAACCTGCGCACGCAGGTCTACGGCAACAACCAGATCGCGGGCAATTCGGACGTGGTGCGCAGTTGGAACCGTGACCTCTCGCCCGGCCCCGGAGCGGTGGCGGGCTGGAGCGGCAATGGCACATCCCCCGGCTCGCTGCAGCTTCAGGACAAGGATGGCAATCCCGTGGGCGGCACGGCCACCGTGGCCGCCCACGACACCGCCGCCATGGTGGCGGCCAAGATGCAGACGGCCTCGGGCCTGACCCCACCGGAATTCACGGCCACGCCCATCACGCGCGCACTGTTGACATTCCCAACCTCGGGTAACTACGAATTACAAGTTTTCGCCAACAGTGTTACCCCCCCCCCCGCGATTTCCTTCATCCTTGGCACGCCACCCGCCGACGGACTGGCGCAGGCCATCGCCAGCATCAATGCGCAAAGCACCCAATCGGGCGTGTCGGCCGCGCCCACGGCTGACGGTCAGGGCATTCTGCTGACGTCTGCCAGCGGCGACGACATCCTGCTGCGCGGCTCCACCTTCTGGACCTCGCCGCTGTCACCGTTCTCGGTGCGCAAGGCCAATCATGCGGGCACGCCCACGGGGCCAGCGATTCAATTGGGCGGCAACCCGGGGGACACGGGCAAGCTCGCCACCATCGGCGGCGAAATCGACATGGCTAGCACCGAGCGCTTTTCCATCAACGGCACGCCAGCCACCAACGTCACCTGGGGCAACAACGGTGTGCTGGATGGCAGCTTCACCATCCAGGGCACGCAGGAAAACGCTACGATCCGCATTCACGCCAGCGACACGGCGGCGCAGATTGCCGCGCGCATCAACACCCGCACCGAAACCACCGGCGTGACGGCCACGGCCGACACCACGGCGCGACTGCAGTTCGACACGCCAGGCGCCTACATCCTGCAATTGCGCTCGGACAACGGCACGCCGCAGACCGTGGGGTTTCAGTTGCTCGACATCGACTCGCCCAGCGGCCTGTCCGCCGCGATCGACGCCTTCAACGCCATCAGCAGCAAGACCGGCGTTTACGCCACCTACGACGCCGACGGCAAGTCGGTGCTGCTGCGCCACCCGACGGGCAACGACATCATGCTCAGCGACACCAGTTTCCAGAACGCAGGCGACGTGGCGGTGAGCAAGTCCGCCACGGGCATGCCGTTCAACCCGGCTGGCGTGCTGTTCGCCGATGTGGTGGCCGAGAACGCCGTGGTCAGCGGCCAGGTGGTGCTGGACTCGCACCAATCCTTCTCCATCGACACGCTGGACACCCGTGCGTTCGATGACGAAGTCTCGACACTGCACCCCGTCTCGGAACTGGACATCTCCACCGTGGAAGGCGCCAACGACGCCATCAAGACCGCCGACGCCGCCCTGGCCCACGTCAGCGGCGCGCGCTCCAGGCTCGGCGCACTGCAGTCGCGTTTCGAGACGGCGGTCGCCAACCTCAGCATCAGCACCGAAAACCAGTCCGCCGCGCGCTCGCGCATCCAGGATGCGGACTTCGCCAAGGAAACCGCCGACCTCGCGCGCGCGCAAATCCTGCAGCAGGCGGGCACGGCCATGGTGGCGCAAGCCAACCAGATTCCGCAGGGCGTGCTGGCCCTGCTCAATTTGTGAAGGACTTGAGGCTCAACGCAAGGCGGGCAGCACGCCCTTCATGGCCTGCACGATCCCCGCGCCCACCGCCGCGCCAAAGCGCCGCGCCAGGCGATCGACGACGTTGGCGCGCTGGGTGTAGTCGACGATGTCCTCGGCCTTGACCACCTCGCGCGCGACGTAGTCCAGGCTGCCCAGCTGGTCGGCCAAGCCCATGCGCACCGCCTGCTCACCCGTCCAGAACAGGCCGCTGAAGGTGTCGGGCGTGACCTTCAGGCGGTCGCCCCGGCCTTTTTGAACCACCGCGATGAACTGCTGGCGGATCTGTTCGAGCATCTGGAGCGCATAGGCGCGCTGCTCGGGCGACATGGGGCTGAAGGGGTCGAGAAAGCCCTTGTTGTCGCCGGCGGTGAGCAGGCGCCGCTCGACGCCGAGCTTGTCCATGGTGCCGGTAAAGCCGAAGCCGTCCATGAGCACGCCGATCGAGCCCACGATGCTGGCCTTGTCCACATAGATGTCGTCGGCGGCCGCGGCGATGTAGTAGGCGGCTGAGGCGCAGGTTTCCTCCACCACCGCGTACACCCGCTTGTCGTGTTTGGCCTTCAGGCGCAGGATTTCGTCGTTGATCATGCCGGCCTGCACCGGGCTGCCGCCGGGCGAATTGAACAGCAGCACCACCGCCTTGGAGCCCGGGTCTTCGAAGGCGTTGCGCAGCGAGGTGATGACCGACTCGGCGCTGCTCGGCGCCTGGGCCGCGATCTCGCCCTTGATGTCCACGACGGCGGTGTGCGGCGAGCTGCGAACACCGCCGCCGATCTCGCGCGCGCTGAAGTTCCAGATGAGGGCGCCGACGATGCCCAGCCACAGCAGGCGCCAGAAGATGCGCCAGCGCCGCGCGGCCCGCTGCTCGCGCACGGTGGCGAGCACGAGCTTTTCCAGCACCTCGCGCTCCCAGCGGTCCTGGCGCTGCGTCGGGGTGCGATTTGCTCCTTCTTTGGTAGCTTTTTGCGCCCACAGGTCGGGCGTTTCAGGCAGATTTGACCCCAAATCTTCAGCATCGGGGCGGTTCGGGTCGGTCATCGGTCAGGGCGCGGGCGGTTGCAGCAGCGGCGCAGTATGCCAGTACACCCTGCCCTCGCATTCGCTCAGCCGCACCTTCACCAGCGGCCCGCGCCCCGGCCCGCCGACGCAGCAGCCGGTGTCCGGCTCGAACACCGCGCCGTGCGTGGCGCAGACCAGAAGCAGCCCATCGGCATCGAAGAAATGGCCTTCGCGGTAGTCCAGCTCGCTGCGCACGTGGCTGCAGCGGTTCAGGTAGGCATGCACCTGCCCGCGCCAGCGTACCGCGAAGGCGCGCAGCCGCTCGCCGCGGTAGACGACGTCGAAGGCCACGCCGGTGCCGCCATCGCCGAGCGCGCCGCTGTCGCACAGGTAGATGCGCTCCGGTCGCGGCTCGGCGGGCGCCATCACGCGTGCTCCGCCAGCCAGGCGTCGAGCCGCGCGACGGTGGGGGCGACGAAGAGCGGCGCGAGCGCGGCGAAACCGTCGCTCGCGTGCGCGCCATAGGCCACGGCCACGCTCGGGCAGCCGGCGTTGCGCGCCATCTCCAGGTCGTGCGTGGTGTCGCCGACCATGAGCACGCGCTCGGGCGGCACGTCGAGCTCGGCCATGAGTTCGCTGAGCATCAGCGGATCGGGCTTGCCCGCCGTCTCGTCGGCGGTTCGCGAGGCGTCGAATACACCGCGCAGCTGCGCCGTGGCCAGTGCCTGATCCAGCCCCCGGCGGCTCTTGCCGGTGGCCACGGCCAGCAGATGGCCGCTGTGCCGCAGGTGGTCGAGCATGGGCAGCACGCCATCGAACAGGCTCAGGTCGTCCTGGTGCTGCACGTAGTGCACGCGGTAGCGGTTGGCGAGTTCGGGGTATTTGCTGGGCGGCACGTCCGGCGCCGCGCGCGCGAGCGCCTGCGGCAGGGCCATGCCGATGACCCAGGCGGCGGCATCGGGGCTGGGCACGGTGCCGCCGACGTCGCGCACGGCCTCCTGGATGCAGCGCACGATGAGCTGGGTGGAATCGAACAGCGTGCCGTCCCAGTCGAAGGCGATCAGATCGAAGCGGCGCGAGATGGAAGAAGTCATGGGTGCTCGGGTGTGATGAAGGTGGCGAGTTCGGGCGGCAGCTCGGCCTGCAGCTCGATGCGCTCGCCGCTGGCGGGATGATCGAACTGCAGCCGCCAGGCATGCAGGAACATGCGCGCAAGGCCGAGCTTGCGCAGGCGTTTGTTGAGGTCGAAATCGCCGTATTTTTCATCGCCCGCGATCGGGTGGCCCTGGCTCGCCAGGTGCACGCGGATCTGGTGCGTGCGCCCGGTCTTGATCGTGACCTCCAGCAGGCTCATCGCGGGCAGGCCCTGTTCGTGGCGCGCGGCGAGCACGCTGCGGCGCTTGACCAGCGTGACGGCGCGCATGCCGTCAGGGTCCTGCGCCGTGGTGGTGCGCACGCGCCGCTCGCCGCCCTCCTGCAGGTACTTGAAGAGCGGCTCGTCGATCACCTTGAGCCGCGCCGGCCAGGTGCCGACGGCCAGGGCCAGGTAGGTCTTGCCCGTCACGCGCTCGCGGAACTGCTGCTGCAGCGCGGTGAGCGCCGAGCGGCGCCGGGCCACGAGCAGGATGCCCGAGGTGTCGCGGTCGAGCCGGTGCACGAGTTCGAGGAATTTCGCCTCGGGGCGCGCGCGGCGCAGTTGCTCGATCACGCCGAAGCTCACGCCGCTGCCGCCGTGCACCGCCACGCCCGCGGGTTTGTTCAGCGCGATGAGCCAGTCGTCTTCCAGCAGGATGGGGAATTCGCGCGCGGGCGCCACCGGGGCCGGTGCCTGCCGGGCCAGGCGCAATGGCGGCAGGCGCACCAGGTCGCCTTCGGCCAGGCGCGCGTCGGCGCTGCTGCGGCCCTTGTTCAGGCGCACCTCGCCGCTGCGGATGATGCGGTAGACGTGCGTCTTGGGCACGCCCTTGAGCTGGCGCAGCAGGAAGTTGTCCAGCCGCTGGCCGGCCGACTCGGCGTCCACCACCAGCTGGCGCGCCGCCGGGGCGCCCTGGGGTTTGCCCCCTATAATTGCGGTCACCTGAGCGAAGAGTGTGTAAGTGATTGAAGTGGCTGAAGTTTAGTGGCCACCAACCCGACCGGTCGCGCAGGTTGGTTGATGCCACCGGGAAGCGAGTGCCTTTTGCAAGCACGCACCGCCCGGGCGGCTGACGCATCGAAACACAGCATACGGAATTCAAGGCTGGCGGCCTCTCCCTCGCGGGAACCCGGCACCAGCGGACAAAGCGAAATCATGTGGGTAGTTCTGGCGTGGATCTGGTCGCACTGGTGCGGGCGCGAGCCCGCATTTTGTGCATCAAATACGCCTGAGGCGCCCATCTGGCGGGCGCAAGCAGCTTCCAAACCCATAGCGAAGCCGCCCTTCCTGCATTTCGCCTTCATCCACGCCCCACCCCTGCGCCCGCGCAGCTGAGTCTTTCAGCTTGCGCGGCACGCGCCGGGTGCGTGCGGCTTTCTTCCTGCTGCCGGTTTCCTGTTTCAGCCCGGGCATTCGCGGCCCCGTTTGCGCGGGGCTTCAGGTTCTGGCGCGGCGCCTTGCCGCGTACAGGCCGCAGCTTGGAACAAAGGACACGCATCATGAAACGGATGCTCATCAACGCCACGCAGCCCGAGGAGCGGCGCCTGGCCATCGTGGACGGCCAGAAACTGCTGGACTACGAGATCGAGATCGAGGGGCGCGAGCAGCGCAAGAGCAACATCTACAAGGCCGTCGTCACGCGCGTGGAGCCTTCGCTGGAGGCCTGCTTCGTCGACTACGGCGAGGACCGCCACGGCTTTCTGCCGTTCAAGGAGGTTTCGCGCCAGTACTTTGCCGAGGGCGTCTCGCCCAGCCAGGCCAAGATCCAGGACGTGATCAAGGAAGGCCAGGAGCTCATCGTCCAGGTCGAGAAGGAAGAGCGCGGCAACAAGGGCGCGGCGCTGACCACCTTCATCAGCCTGGCCGGGCGCTACGTGGTCTTGATGCCGAACAACCCGCGCGGCGGCGGCGTGAGCCGGCGCATCGAGGGCGAAGACCGCGCCGAGCTGAAAGAGGCGATGGACCAGCTCGAATACCCCAAGGGCATGAGCATCATCGCGCGCACCGCCGGCATAGGCCGCTCGGCCGCCGAGCTGCAGTGGGACCTGAACTACCTGCTGAAACTGTGGAACGCCATCGACGGCGCCGCCAAGGCCGGCAAGGGCGCCTTCCTGATCTACCAGGAGTCGAGCCTGGTGATCCGCGCCATCCGCGACTACTTCAGCGCCGACATCGGCGACATCCTGATCGACACCGACGACATCTACGAGCAGGCGCAGCAGTTCATGGCGCACGTGATGCCCGAGCATGCCGCACGCGTCAAGCGCTACCGCGACGACGCGCCGCTGTTCTCGCGCTTTCAGATCGAGCACCAGATCGAGTCGGCCTACGCGCGCATGGTGCAGCTGCCCTCGGGCGGCTCCATCGTCATCGACCACACCGAGGCGCTGGTCTCCATCGACGTGAACTCGGCGCGCGCCATCAAGGGCAGCGACATCGAGGAAACCGCCACGCGCACCAATCTGGAAGCGGCCGACGAGGTGGCGCGCCAGATGCGCCTGCGCGACCTGGGCGGGCTGATCGTGATCGACTTCATCGACATGGAGGAAGCGAAGAACCGCCGTGAGGTGGAAAGCCGCCTGCGCGACGCGCTGCGCCAGGACCGCGCGCGCGTGCAGTTCGGCGCCATCAGCAAGTTCGGCCTGATGGAGATGAGCCGCCAGCGCCTGAAGCCCGCGCTCTCCGAAGGTGCGCACATCCGCTGCCCGCTGTGCGACGGCACCGGCCACGTGCGCGACACCGAGGGTTTTGCGCTGCAGATGCTGCGCATGATCCAGGAAGAATCCATGAAGGACAGCACCGCCGCCGTGCACTGCCAGGTACCGGTGGAGGTAGCGAGCTTCCTGCTCAATGAAAAGCGCGCCGAGATCGCCAAGATCGAGCTGCGCCAGCGCATCTCCGTCGTGCTGATTCCGAACAAGGGGCTGGAGACGCCGCACTACAAGCTCGAGCGCCTCAAGCACGACGACCCGCGCCTGGACAACCTGGACGCCAGCTACAAGATGGCCGACGCGCAGGAAGAGCCGACGCAGATCACCCGCCGCTCGCAGGAGCCGACCAACCGCCAGACACCGGTGATCAAGGGCGTGCTGCCCGATGCGCCCGCGCCGCTCGCCCAGCCGCGGCCGGCCGCCGTGGCGCCGGCGCCCGCGCCGGTCCAGCCGCCCGTGGTCCAGCCGCGCGTGCAGGTGCAGGAGCAAGGCTTCCTGTCCTGGCTCAAGGGGCTGTTCGGCATGGCCACGCCGCCGGCCCAGCCCGTGGCGACGCCCACCGCCCCGGCAGCATCCGCCGAGGCCGGCGCCGCGCGCGAAGAGCGCAGCGGCCAGCGCCGTGGCGGGCGCCGTGGCGGCCAGCGCGGCGACCGCGGCGAACGCGCGGAAGCCAACGGCCAGGAGCGCCCGCGCCAGCCGCGCCCCCCGCGCGAGCCGCGTGAAGCACGCGAGCCCCGCCGCGAGGCGGGCGAGCCGCGCCACAACGGCCGCGCGCCCGAAGCCGAGGCGGGCGAACGCAGCGCCGAGCGCCCCAGCCGCGAACGCGGCCGCCGCCGCGAGCCGCGCGAACGCGATGCCACGGAGCAAGCCGCGCCAGCAACACCAGCACCGGCCACGCCGGCCGCCAGCACCGATACCCTGGCCAGCACTCCAAGCGAGGAGGCGGTGATCCAGCTCGGCGCGGTGGAGCACACCGAAGAGCAGGCGCCGGGCAATGGCGAGCGCCGCTCGCGCCGCTCGCGCGACCGCTACGGACGTGACCGCCGCCGCGGCAGCCGCGGTGCGGAATCCGCCGAAGACACCAGCGCCCAGGCGCCCGACAGCGAGCCGCCAGCGGACTTCGAGCCGACGGTGATGCTCGAGCCCGAAGAAGCCGCCGCGCCCGCCCGGCGCAGCTACTTCGCCGCGGCCGGGCAGCCCGCCTCGGTGGATGAAGCTGCGCACGCGCCGGCCGGCGAAGACGAGGGCCCGCACACGCTGATCGACGTCACCTCGCCCGGCAGCGCGCTCACCCCGGCGGCGTCGCAGGAGCACATCGACGTCACCGTGGCCGCCGAGCCCGCACCAGCGGCGGCTGCCGTGGCCGCGCCCGCGCCGGCGCAAGCATCTGCCGCCAGCGCCCCCGCGCCCGCGCCGCAGCAGCCCTACACGCTGCCGCTGCAAAGCCTGCAGGAAAGCGCCGCCGCCAGCGGCCTGGTGTGGGTGCAGTCCGATGCCGACAAGGTCGCCGCGGTGCAGGCCGCGATCGCCGCCGAGCCCAGGCCGGTGCACGTGCCGCGCGAGCGGCCCGCGCCGCCGGTGCTGGACGAAGGCCCGCTGGTGCTGGTGGAAACCCGCCGCGACCTGCGCCAGGTGCAGCTGCCCTTCGACAGCCAGGCCTGAGCCAGGACACATCGGTATTGATAGCTGCATGCGCTTTACAGACAAGGGTTTGCAGCATTTTTGATCACCAACTTCCGGGCCTGCCGCTTCGCGTGGCAGGCCCTTTTTTTTGCGCCCTCGCCGGCTGCGGGACAATCGCAGCCACCCTTGCCTTGTTTGCGCCATGCTGTTTCTGCTCTCCCCCGCAAAATCCCTGGACTACGACAGCCCATTGCCCCAGGGGCTGCCCACCCCCACCGAGCCGCGCCTGCTGGCGCACACCCACGCGCTGATCGCGCTGCTGCGTGAAAAGTCGCCGCAGCAGATCGCGGCGCTGATGTCCATCAGCGACAAGCTGGCCGCACTCAATGTCGCGCGCTACGCGGCGTTCAGTGAACGCGCCACGCCGGCCAACGCCCGCCCGGCGGCGCTGGCCTTCAACGGCGACGTCTACGACGGCCTGCAGGCCGCCAGCCTGAGCGCGCGCCAGCTGCAATGGGCGCAGGCGCACCTGGCCATACTCAGCGGCCTGTACGGCGTGCTGCGTCCGCTGGACTGGATGCAGCCCTACCGGCTGGAGATGGGCACGCGCCTGGCCAATGCGCGCGGCGCCAACCTCTACCAGTTCTGGGGCGCGCGCATCAGCGAAACCCTGAACGCCCAGCTGGGCGGAGCGCGCAGCCCGGTGGTGGTGAACCTGGCCTCGCAGGAGTACTTCAAGGCGGTCGATACCGCCGCGCTCAAGGCGCGCGTGCTGCACTGCGCCTTCGAGGACTACAAGAATGGCAGCTACAAGATCATCAGCTTTCACGCCAAGCGCGCACGCGGCCTGATGGCGCGCTGGGCGGTTCAGCAGCGCGCCAGCCGGCCAGAGCAGCTGCAGGGCTTCGACAGCGCCGGCTACGCCTTCGCGCCCGCCGCCTCGAGCGCCGAGCGCCTGGTGTTTCGCCGCAGGGAGGCGCAATGAGCGCAAGCCAAAGCATCACCGACGAGCTGCGCGCCTGGATCATCGCGCAGGCCGGCGCCGGCGTGAGCGCACCCGCGCTGATCGGCGCAATGCGCAAGGTCGGCTGGAGCGAGGACGTGGCCGTCGACGCCATCGAACAGGTGCTGCGCAGCCACGTCGACGACGCCGCGCGCACCCAGGGCTGGCCGCCCGCGGTGCCCGTGCCCGAGCCGGCGCTGGACGATGCGCCGCTGTACATCGACCTGGGCGACCGCCAGGTGCAGGTCCTCATGACCCTGGCCTCGCCGCGCGTGGTGCTGTTCGGCGGCCTGCTCTCGCCCGAGGAGTGCGACGCGCTGATCGCCGCCGCGCGCCCGCGCCTGAAGCGCTCGCTCACCGTGCGCCTGGACACCGGCGACGGCGAAGTGAACCAGGAACGCACCAGCGACGGCATGTTCTTCGAGCGCGGCGAAACGCCCGTCATCAGCGCCATCGAGGAGCGCATCGCGCGCCTGCTGAACTGGCCGGTACGAAACGGCGAAGGCCTGCAGGTGCTCAACTACCAGCCGGGCGCCGAATACAAACCGCACTACGACTACTTCGACCCGCAGCAGCCCGGCACCGCCGCCATCCTGGCGCGCGGCGGCCAGCGCGTGGGCACCCTGGTGATCTACCTGAACGACCCCGCCAAGGGCGGCGCCACCATCTTCCCCGACGTGCACCTGGAAGTGGCGCCCTGCCGCGGCAACGCCGTCTTCTTCAGCTACGAGCGGCCGCACCCGAGCACGCGCAGCCTGCACGGCGGCACCCCCGTCATCGCGGGCGAAAAATGGATCGCCACCAAGTGGCTGCGCGAGCGCGAGTTCCGCTGAGGGCCGGGCCGCGCACCGCCAGGTTTCAAGCCAAAAGCGGCTCAAACGCTTGCCTGGAAAGCGCTGTCAGCTACCAATTCAAGAGATGAATTCCGTCCAACACTCTCCCCTGGGCGCGCCCAGCGCCTACCCGCGCGACTACGACCCCGCGCTGCTCTACCCCATCGCCCGCGCCGAAGGGCGCCGGGCCGCGGGCCTGGACGCGGCCCCGGCCTTCTTCGGCGCCGACCTGTGGACCGCCTACGAGCTGTCCTGGCTGGACCCGCGCGGCAAGCCCCAGGTGGCCCTGGCGCGCCTGACCATCCCCTGCGAGACGCCCAACCTGATCGAGAGCAAGTCGCTCAAGCTCTACCTGAACAGCTTCAACGCCACGCCCTTTGCCAGCCCCGAGGCCGTGCGCGAGCGCCTGCGCGCCGACCTGAGCGCCGCCGCCTGGCGCGGCGCCGAGCACCCCGCCACCCTGGGCGTGCAACTGCTGCTGCCCGAACAGTTCGCGGCCGAACGCATCCAGGAACTCGACGGCCTGCTGCTGGACCGCCTGCAGGTGGAATGCACGCACTACCAGCCCGCGCCCGAGCTGCTGGGCGCCGCCCTGGACGAGGCGCCGGTGGAGGAAGTCCTGGTGAGCCACCTGCTCAAGAGCAACTGCCCGGTCACCGGCCAGCCCGACTGGGCCAGCGTGCAGATCCGCTACAGCGGCCCGCAGATCGACCAGGCCGGGCTGCTGCGCTACCTGGTGAGCTTTCGCGACCACCAGGGCTTTCACGAGCAGTGCGTGGAGCGCATCTTCAGCGACATCCGCGCGCGCTGCCGGCCGATCAAGCTCACCGTGCTTGCGCGCTACACCCGCCGCGGCGGCCTGGACATCAACCCGCTGCGCACCAGCCACCCCATGGCGCTGCCCCACGGCGGGCGCACGGCGCGGCAGTAAAGAGACCGCCCGTTGAGCCAAGGCACGGGCCACACGGTTTCATCAAAACCAAGAGCACACCACGCCCCTGGCGAGAGCCACGGCACCCGTTGACTCTCTCGCCTCAGGGGTCAGGGTTTCCACTCACTGGAACCCTCCGGCAAACCCATCAAAATGACTCGGCATCCTGCCCTGCCGCAAGCTGCGTGATCCTTGCGCCAGCCCACTGGCACTCGGAATCAGCTTGCACAGCTTGCACAGCGTGCCCATGACCTATTTCAGCAAACATCCACCGAGCCACTGGCTGGTTGCTGCGGGCGTGTTGCTGGCCTGTCTCGCCCTGACAGCGGCAGCGGTTGTCCATCAGCACCAGTCCAATCAGGCGGTGGCGCAAATACGCTTCGGGCAAGAGGTGCGGGCATCGACGGACGCCATCGCCCAGCGGGTCAATTCCTATTCCGAGCTGGTGGCAGGGATGCGCGACCTGTTCATCGCCTCGCCGCAACTGGATGGCCCGCTCTTCGAGCACATCATCAGTGCGCGTCATTTGTTGCAGCGTTATCCGGAAATTCGCAACATCTCTTTCGCCCGCTGGGTCACGCACGACCAGTTGCCTGCGTTTGCGCTTCGCTTGGCACAGCAGGCGCGTGATCGGGGTGAGGTGCTGTCCAGCGCGCAAGAGGCGGACATCATCCATCCCGAGCTGCCCGGGCCCAACCACTACATCATCGAATACCTGTGGCCGTTTGCGCGCAATGAGGGCATATGGGGGCTGGACATCGCATCTCAGCCTGCCAACGTGGCGTCGCTGCTGGTGGCCCGCAACACACGCCAGCCCGCCATCTCCGCACCGTTTGACCTCGTGCAGGAACAGCACCAGCGGTCAGCCTTCATGGTTCGCTATCCGGTTTTTGATGCCTCCCGCACCTTGGCCGACCAGCCGCCATCGTTCACGGGGGCCATCGCGGCCGCGGTGCGCGTCAGCGAAATGCTGGAGGCCATCCAGGCGGCGAGCCTGCTCAACGGGGTGGCTCTGCACTTGCAAGACATCGGTCCGAAAGGCACGGACCAGCCTGCCACGGCGCAGCCTCTGGGCGAAATCGGCAACGCTGCCGCCCCAGATGATCGGCCCGCCCTGATGGCAGCAACACGTGTGCTGGACGTGCACAACCGGCGTTGGCGACTGGAGTACGCCGCCAGGGGGCCCATGCTCTCATCCGCAGAGTTGGCATTGCCGTATTGGATAGCCGCCTTTGGCGCCTTGGTCTCGCTCTTGCTGACGGTGGCAGCGGGCCGGCTCATGAACCAAAGGTTGAAGGCCCTGGCCCAAGCCGAAAACGCGCGAGTCGCCCTGCACGACCGCGAGCAAAAGTTGCGCGCGGTCTTTCACCAGGCCGCCGTCGGCGTCTCGATTGCCGATCTGGCCAGCGGGCGCTTCCTCAATGTCAACCAGAAGTTCTGCGAAATCACCGGCTACACCAAGGACGAACTGCTGCAAATGGGCGTCGGCGATGTCTCCAACCCCGAGGATCAACTGGCCAACATGACCTTGATGCGGCAGCTTCAGCGAGGTGAAATACCCTCGTATCGCATTGAAAAGCGCCTCAGGCGCAAGGATGGCCAGGAGATCTGGATCGACCTGACGGCCTCGGCCATTCACGAGGCAGGCAAGGCTCCGAGCCAGAACATCGGCGTGATCCAGGACATCACCGAGCAGCGGCAAATGAAGGAAGAATTGCAGCGGGGCGCAGAGCGTCAGCTTGCCATGCTCAACCACTTGCCCACCGGCATCCTGCTTTCCGGCATCGACGACCGCATCGAATACCGCAACGACGCATTCCTGCACATCACGGGCTATACCGAAGAGATCGTGCATGATTCAGGCTCATGGTTCCTGAACGCCTACCCTGATCCGGCAGCGCGCTTGCAGGTGCAAAACCGCTGGCGCAAGCTGCACGATGAGGCTCTGGCCGGCAACGGCTTCATCCAGGCGCATGAATACGTGATACGCCGTGCCGACGGACAGTGGCGCACGGTCGAGATTTCGGGCGTCATCATGGACAAGATGGAAATGATCTTGCTGGACGACCTGACGGATCGCAAGACAGCGGAAAACGAGATCAGTTATCTGGCCAGTTACGACCGCCTGACGGGCGTGGCCAATCGCGAGTTTTTGCATGTGCAACTGCAAGACATTCTGCGACGTTGCCGTGCCAGCGGGCACTTCGGCGCCTTGTTGATGCTCGACCTGGACCATTTCAAGAATCTGAACGAAACGCGCGGGCACAGCCAGGGTGACGAGGTTTTGCGCCAGACGGCGCAGCGGCTGCAAGGCTTTGTCCAAGGACACGGCATGGTGGCGCGCCATGGCGATGACGCTTTCGTGTTCGTGCTGGAAAGCCTCTGCACGGATCGCACGCAGATGCAGGAAACCGCCAGCGCGTTGGGCGCGCGCCTGCTCGCTGCGCTGGCCGAACCTTTCATGCTGGACGCAGAGCCCTACCACACCAGCGCAAGCATTGGCGCCGCCGTCTTCGGCGGCGACGACGCCAGCGCACATGACTTGCTGCAACAGGTGGACATGGCGATGTATGACGCCAAGGCCGCCGGACGCAACACGCTGCGCTTTTACAACCGCGCGCTGCAAGAGCGCATGCAGGCACGCGCGGCGATGGAGCGGGATCTGCGCCTGGCCATCGAGCAAGAGCAGTTCGAGCTCTACTACCAGGCTCAGGTGCAATCGGGCCGCGTGATTGGCGCCGAGGCGCTGGTGCGCTGGCATCATCCAAGCAAGGGCTTTGTCTCACCCGCCCAATTCATCCCGTTGGCCGAAGAAAGCGCGCTCATTTTGCCGCTGGGGGCATGGATCCTGCGAACCGCATGCGAATGCCTGGTGCGCTGGTCCCGCAATCCAGCGCTCGCCAAACTCACATTGGCCGTCAACATCAGCCCCCGCCAATTTGCACAAGCCGATTTCGTCGATGGCGTGCTTGGCGTGATCGCGCAGACCGGTATCAACCCCAAGCGCCTGGAACTCGAACTGACCGAAAGCATGCTGCTGCACGACATCGAGAGCACCATCGACAAGATGACGCAACTCAAGTCTTGCGGGGTCAATTTCTCGCTCGACGATTTTGGTACCGGGTACTCTTCGCTGTCCTATCTCAAGCGCCTGCCGCTGGATCAGCTCAAGATCGACCAGAGCTTCGTGCGTGACGTGCTGGTGGACCCCAATGACGCGGCAATCGCCCGCACCATCATCGCGCTGGGCACCAGCCTGGGGCTGCGCGTGATCGCCGAGGGGGTGGAGACCAAGGCGCAATGCGACTTCCTGGAGCGCCATGGATGCAATACCTGGCAGGGATACTTTTTCAGCAGGCCCATCACCGCCAACGCTTTTGAAACACTCATTCAAACCGCATGATCGTGCCACTGCACTACGCGCGCGCGCCGGGCTCTTGACGGGCTTTCGACGCTGCTGCCGTGCCGATGACCGTTTTTTCACTGTTCAGATTTGAAGGTGCACCATGAAATTCAACGATCTTTCCGTCAAATTCAAACTCTGGGCCATCGTACTGGGCCTTATGGGCGCGCTTGTGGTGCTTGGTGCCGGGCTGATGGTCCACACCGAATCAGTCACCAAGGAATCCGACCGGGTGGTGGCGTTCGGCAACGAGCGCATTTTTACCGCGCTGCGCTGGAAGTCGATGACGCAATCATCGGTAGACAACTTGCTCGCGGCGATGCAGGCGAGCGAGCCGGATTTGAGCGCGCGTCTTCTGGCGCAAGCGCAGAAAACTTCGGCGGACGTGACCGAACTGCAATAACAAGTAGAGGAGCAAGCTTTCTGGCCAGACAACAAGGCGCAGCTCGAGCGCATGGCGGCTGAACGCGCCGAAGTGCTCAAGGTCGCTGGCGCAATGCAAAAGCAGCGCGCCGACTACGACATGCAGGGCGTGCTGCGCTCGGCGCAACAGGCGTTCGCACCGGCCATGGAAAAATACATGGCGGCGCTGGACATGTACGTGCAGCTGCAGATCACGCGCCGTGACCAGGCGGTGCAGGACACGCTCGCGAGCCGTCAGGCGGCCTACATGCTGGGCGCGGGAATCACCTTGGTGATCGTGCTGCTGGGCTTGTTCATCGCGTGGCTCGCCGTCAAAAGCATCACCCAGCCCTTGACGCGCGCCGTTGGTCTGGCCGACACGATCGCAACAGGCGACCTGACGCAGGACGTGCACGACGATCGCAAGGACGAGCTCGGCCAGTTGATGCGCGCACTCTCGGCCATGGGCGCCAAACTGCGCTCGCTGGTCGCCGACGTGCGCTCGGGCGTGGAATCGGTCTCATCGGCCGCAAGCGAGATCGCTATCGGCAACAACGACTTGTCGGCGCGTACGGAGCAGACCGCGGCCAACCTGCAAGAGACGGCAGCCAGCATGGAAGAGCTCACCGCCACCGTCACGCAAAGCGCGGACACGGCGCGCCAGGCCAACCAGCTGGCCGCCAACGCCGTCGAGTCGGCGCAGAAGGGCGGCGCGGTGGTCGACCAGGTGATTGCGAGTATGGGGCAGATCACGCAGTCCAGCCAAAAGATCAGCGAAATCATTTCGGTGATTGATGGCATCGCCTTTCAGACCAACACCCTTGCGCTCAATGCGGTCGTCGAAGCGGCGCGAGCGGGCGAGCAAGGCCGCGGCTTTGCGGTGGTAGCCAGCGAGGTGCGCGCCTTGGCCGGGCGCAGCGCCGAAGCGGCCAAGGAAATCAAGGCCTTGATTACCACCAGCGTGGAAAACGTGGAGGCAAGCAGCAGTCAAGTTGCGCAGGCGGGCGAGAGCATGCAGGAGATCGTGCAGGGCGTGCGCCGGGTGAGCGACCTGATCGGCGAGATCACTGCGTCCACCAGCGAGCAGCGTGACGGCATCAGCCAGGTCAACCAGGCGGTGGCCAACCTCGACCAGATGACGCAGCAAAACGCCGCGCTGGTCGAGGAAGCGAGTGCGGCGGCTGCTTCGATGAGCGAGCAGGCCACGCACCTGTCTGACGTGGTATCCATCTTCAATGTGGGAACCAGCGCCCACGCCAGCACACCGCGCGTAGTGCCTGCCCACAAACCTGCGCCTGCCACCGTCAAGGCCAGGGCCTTGTCAGCGCCCCTGCCCAAGGCAGTGGCCAAGCCCAAGGCAGTTCAGATCACGGCGGCGCCCACGAAGGCCACGAGTGCGACGAAGCCGCCTGCCGCAGGTAAGGACGACGATTGGGAGAGTTTCTGATGGGGCTTCACACCTGATCAGGAAAACCATCTCGCTCTCAAGAGCAAACTCTCCCAACTCTTGCATGCTGCCCTGTGGCACGCGGCCGAAGGCATCGTGTCTGGGCCATGAGTCCCAAGATCATGGCGGGCTCGCGTGGCGCGCCGGCGCGTAACAGAGCGCGTCAGGCCAAGTGAAACACCGCCACGCTGCGGTCTATGGAGCGCGCAAGGTCACGCAGGGCCTGGGCAGCGGCGGCATATTCTTCGGCCAGGGCGGCGTTTTGCTGCATGGTGGAATCGAGCTGCGCCACCGCCTGGTTGACTTGGCCCACACCCGCGGATTGCTCACGCGCTGCGGTGGTGATGTCGCCTACCTGGTCGCTCACGTGCTGCACTGAGGTCACCATGGCGTCCATCGATTGGCCCACGTCGGCCATTTGGCTGGCGCTGTTGGCAATGCCCTCCACCAGAGAGTGGATCAGTCCACCAATTTCCCTGGCAGCATCCGCGCTGCGCTGGGCCAAGGCCCGCACCTCGCCGGCTACCACCGCAAAGCCCCGGCCTTGCTCGCCAGCACGGGCGGCCTCGACGGCGGCGTTCAGGGCCAGCAGATTGGTCTGAAAGGCAATGCCTTCTATGGTGCTCACGATGTCGCTCATGCGGGCCGAGGAGCCCTGGAGGTTCTTCATGGCCTCACGCACCTCGCCCACGGCCTGGCTGCCCTGGGTGGCGGTGGTGACGCATTCCCCGCTTTTCTGAGAGATCGCCGCCGTGGTGGCTGCCGTCTGGCTGATGGTGCCAGTCAGTTCTTCCATGGCCGATGCCGTCTCTTGCAGGTTGCTGGCGCCGGATTCAGCACGTTCGGACAGGGAAACGCTGCCCTGGGCGATCTCTTTGGCCGCATGGCTGAAGCCCTCCACGCCCCGGCGCACATCGTCGATGACGGCGCGCAGGTTCACCTGAATCTGGCGCAGCGCGCGCATCAGAGCGCCCAAGGACCCCGGGAAGTCGGTGGGCACGTCGGTGGTCAGGTTGCAGCCAGCCAGGTCGCTGGCAAAGCGCTCGGCCTCTTGCATCGCCCCGGCAAAGCGGCGGTGAAACACCCAAGTAAAACCCGCCACCCCTGCCGCACCCAGGCCCAGGCGGCACAGCAAGGCAGTCCCATCGTGCAGGCCCACCACGTCGGGCACCAGCATGGCCAGGGCCATGACCGCCAGGCCGCCGGCTATGCGCCCGGTCAGGCTGATGCCTCGCACGCGCTCCGGCCAAGCGCGCCAGCCGGTATGGCAAAGCTTGCCCCCGCGCAGCACCAGGGTGACGCGGCCAGATTCGGCCTCGGCACGCATCCGGGCGTACAGCGTCTCGGCTTCGTCGATCTGAGCTTGCGTGGGCTTGATGCGCACCGACATATAGCCCCTGGGCCTGCCCTGCACAAGAATGGGCGTGAAATTGGCCAAACCCAGTAGGTATCACCATCCTTGCGCCGGTTCTTGACCATGCCGGTCCAGGGCTTGCCGCGACCTATGGTGCTCCAGACATCCTTGAACGCAGCAGCCGGCATGTCCGGGTGGCGAATGATGTTGTGCGGCTGCCCCATGAGTTCGTCGTAGGTGAAGCCGCTGACACGGGCAAACGCGGGGTTGCAGTGCGTGAGCTCGCCCTTGAGATTGGTCATGGAGACCAGCATCTCGTCGGCCGGGAAGTCATAGTTACGCTGGGTAACCGGCAGATTGACTCGCATGGCGCTCCCCCTTTCAGAATCTCTTTTTCCAAATTGGCGCAAGCACGCAAATTTGTTTTTTGCAATCTGTTGCAGATTACGATGAAAAAGAGATCAGAACAACGAGGCCATATGGGGATTTCTCCCTAAATTTGTCCGCAATCTTGCCTCCTCGCCCTTCAACAGCGACCCCACCCGCACCCCCAGCAGCCGCAACCGCTTGTCCAGCGGCGCCCGCCTCAGGCACAGCCCCGCAATGCGCCGGATCTGCGCGGCGTCTTGCGTGGGCTCGGCGATGGTGTGGTCGCGCGTGACGATCTTGAAGTCCTCGTAGCGCAGCTTAATGCCTATGGTGCGCCCCAGGTAGCCGTCCTTGCGCAGGTCTTGCGCCACCTGCTCGCACAGCTCGGTAAAGATCTGCCCGAGCAGCGCCCGGTCGCGCACCGCGTGCAGGTCGCGCTCGAAGGTGGTTTCGCGGCTCATGCTCACCGGCTCGCTTTCGGTGACCACGGGGCGCTCGTCGCGCCCCCAGGCGGCGTCGTGCAGCCAGGCGCCGTGCGCCGCGCCGAAGTGCGCCAGCAGCCAGGCTCGCGGGCGCGCGGCCAGCTCGCCGATGGTGCGGATGCCGTGGCCCTGCAGGCGCGCATCGGTCTTGGGGCCCACGCCATGGATCTTGCGGCAGGCCAGCGGCCAGATGCGCGTCTGCAGGTCTTCGGGCTGCACGATGGCAATGCCGTTGGGTTTTTCGAACTCGCTGGCCATCTTGGCGATCAGCTTGTTGGGCGCCACGCCGATCGAGCAGCCCAGCCCGGTGGCCTCCAAGATGCGCTGCTGCAAGCGCCGCGCCAGCACGCGCCCGCCCTCGATCTGGGCCTCGGGCAGAGCGCTCAGGTCGATGTAGACCTCATCGACGCCGCGGTCTTCCATCACCGGCGCGATGGAGACGACGACTTCCTTGAAGCGGCGCGACCAGCGCCGGTATTCGGCGAAGTCCACGGGCAGCACCAGCGCCTGCGGGCACAGGCGCGCGGCCTTCATCATGCCCATGGCCGAACCGATGCCAAAGGCGCGCGCCGGGTAGGTGGCGGTGGTGATCACGCCGCGCCCGGCGTAGCTGGCCAGACGGGGAAAGGCGGCCAGCGGTATCTCGTGCAGCCGCCCCGCATGGGCCAGACTGCGCGCCCGGTCCTGCTCGGTGGCGGCGCCGCCGATGACCACCGGCAGGCCCCTGAGCTGGGGGTAGCGCAGCAGCTCGACCGACGCGTAGAACGCGTCCATGTCCAGGTGGGCGATGCGGCGGGGCGGTGCGGCGGCTCTCACGCGCCCGATTGTCGCGCGCCGGCCCGTGCAACGCGGCGAAGAGGCATCGTTTGATCCTTAATTGATAGCTGCTAGCGCGCTCCCACAAACGATTTCAAAAAGGTTTATATCCTAAATCGTTGTCATACGGCCGTTGGCAGCTATCAAAACCATTAAGTCGGCGCTACCGGGTAAGTGCCCGGCACCAGGATGGAGCGGTCCACGTTCTGGATGTTGGTGTGGCCGCAGAACGCCATGCTCACGTCCAGCTCCCGCTGGATGATGGCCAGCGCCTTGCTCACCCCCGCCTCGCCGAACGCGCCCAGTCCGTAGACCATCGCCCGCCCCACCATGGTGCCCTTGGCCCCCAGCGCCCAGGCGCGCAGCACGTCCTGGCCGCTGCGGATGCCGCCGTCCATCCACACTTCGAGCCGATCGCCCACCGCGTCGACGATGGCCGGCAGCGCCTCGATGCTGGCGGGCGCGCCGTCGAGCTGGCGTCCGCCGTGGTTGGACACGACGATGGCGTCCGCCCCGTGCTCAGCCGCCAGCCGTGCGTCATCGGCTTCCATGATGCCCTTGAGGATGAGCTTGCCGCCCCACTGCTGGCGCACCCAGTCGATGTCGGCCCAGGACAGGCGCGGGTCGAACTGCTCGTTGGTCCAGGCGGCAAGCGACTTCATGTCGGACACGCCCTTGACGTGCCCAACGAGGTTGCGAAAGCTGTGCCGGCGCGTGCGCGCCATCGCCAGGCACCAGCGCGGCTTGGTCATGAGGTTGACGATGTTGGCCAGCGTGGGGCGCGGCGGCGCGGTCAGGCCGTTCTTGATGTCCTTGTGGCGCTGGCCTATCACCTGCAGGTCCAGGGTCAGCACCAGCGCGCTGCAGCCGGCGTCGCGCGCGCGGGCGATCATGCGCGCCATGGCCTCGCGGTCGCGCATCATGTAGAGCTGGAACCAGAAGAGCAGGTCGGAGCTGGTGTGCTCGGCGATGTCCTCGATCGAGCAGATGCTCATGGTCGAGAGCGTGAACGGAACGCCGAACTTCTCGGCCGCGCGCGCCGCGTGGATTTCGCCGTCGGCCCACTGCATGCCGGTGAGGCCGACGGGGGCGATGCACACCGGCATCGCGCTCTTGTGGCCGACCAGGGTGGTGGCGGTGCTGCGCCCTTCCATGTTCACCGCCACGCGCTGGCGGAACTGGATGCGCTGCAGCTCGCGCTCGTTGGCGCGGTAGGTGCTCTCGGTCCACGAGCCGGAGTCGGCATAGTCGTAGAACATGCGCGGCACGCGGCTTTGCGCAACGACCCGCAGGTCCTCGATGCAGGTCATCTTCGCAAGGGTAGGCATGGTGGGGGCTGGGGCGGAATCAACCCGTCGATGGTAGCGCCGGCCTCCGCCGCGCGTGCGCCTCATACGGCTTCGCCTTCAAACCCGTCACTGCGTTGGTTCGCCTTGCCGTGCCGCAGCACCGTCCGCGGCTTCCCGCCGCGTTCTACGCGGGGATGCAGGGCCGCATCAGCCGCGCACCGCGACGACCACGCGCCCGCGCACCTTGCCCTCGAGCATCTGCGGCGCAAGCTCGAGCACGCGCGCCAGCGGCACCTCCTGGGTGATGGCCTCCAGCAGCGTCACGTCCAGGTCGCTGGCCAGGCGCTTCCAGGCCTGCAGGCGCTCGGCGCGCGGCGCCATCACGCTGTCCACCCCGGCCAGCGTCACGCCGCGCAGGATGAAGGGCGCCACCGTCGCCGGAAAATCCATGCCCGAGGCCAGGCCGCAGGCCGCCACCACGCCGCGGTAGCACATGGCGGCGCAGACGTTGGCCAGCACGTAGCCGCCGGCCACGTCGATCGCGCCGGCCCACTGCTCGCGCGCCAGCGGCTTGCCCGGAGCGCTCAGGGAGGCGCGCTCGACGATGTGGCGCGCGCCCAGGCGCGTGAGGTAGTCGGCCTGCTCGGGGCGGCCGGTCACCGCACTGACTTCATAGCCCAGCCGGGCCAGCACCGCCACCGCCACGCTGCCCACGCCGCCAGCCGCGCCGGTGACCACCACCGGGCCGCCGTCCGGCGTGAGGCCATGGCGCTCCAGCGCCATCACGCACAGCATGGCGGTGTAGCCCGCCGTGCCTATGCCCATGGCCTGGCGCAGCGAAAACGGCGCCTGCAGCGGCACCAGCCAGTCACCGCTCACGCGCGCGAACTCGGCCAGCCCGCCCCAGTGCTTCTCGCCCACGCCCCAGCCATTGAGCACCACCGAGTCGCCGCTCTTGTAGTCGGGGTGGGACGAGGTCTCGACCACCCCCGCAAAATCGATGCCCGGCACCATCGGGAACTGGCGCACCACCGGCGATTTGCCGGTGATCGCCAGCGCGTCCTTGTAGTTCAGCGTGGAATGGCTCACGCGCACCGTCACGTCGCCCTCTGGCAACTGCTCCTTGGTGATGCCGCGCAGGCAGGCCCGGTACTGGCCGTCTTCCTTGTCGATCCAGATCCCTTGAAACATCGTGCTCGCTCCTGTGTGCCGTCCAGCGGGCCGGCGCCTGGCTGCGCCGCCCCGGTTACGGGAGCTTACACCGGTATCAAGCGGTGGCCAGCGCTTCTTCTTGCGCCGCCGTGGTCCCGGCACGGCGCGCCGCCACGGCTTCGGCCAGGGTCTGCAGGCAGCCCAGCGAATCGTCCCAGCCCAGGCAGGCATCGGTGATGCTCTGGCCGTAGACCAGCTGGCGCGGGTCGTCCTTGCCCGGGGTGAACTTCTGCGCGCCCTCCACCAGCGCGCTCTCGATCATCACGCCGAAGATGCTGCGCGAGCCCGCGGCCACCTGACCGGCGATGTCGCCCACCACCTCGACCTGGCGCTCGTGCTGCTTGCGGCTGTTGGCGTGGCTGGCGTCGATCATCAGCGAAGGCGTGAGGCCCGCGGCCACCAGCGATTCGCAGGCCGAGGCGACGCTGGCCGCGTCGTAGTTGGGCTCCTTGCCACCGCGCAGGATCACGTGGCAGTCCTGGTTGCCGGCGGTGTGCACGATGGCCACCTGGCCGTTCTTGTGCACCGACAGGAAGTGGTGGCCGCGGCTGGCGGACTGGATCGCGTCGGTGGCGATGCGCACGTTGCCGTCGGTGCCGTTCTTGAAACCTATGGGCGCGGACATGCCCGAGGCCAGTTCGCGGTGCACCTGGCTTTCCGTCGTGCGCGCACCGATGGCGCCCCAGCTGATCAGGTCGCCGATGTACTGCGGGCTGATGGTGTCCAGCAGCTCGCTGGCGGCCGGCACGCCCAGGCGGTTGATGTCGATGAGCAGCTCGCGCGCGATGCGCAGGCCCTCGTCGATGCGGTAGCTGCCGTCCAGGTAGGGGTCGTTGATCAGGCCCTTCCAGCCCACCGTGGTGCGGGGCTTTTCGAAGTACACCCGCATCACGATCTCCAGTTCGCCCTGGTACTGCGCGCGCACCGCCTGCAGTTTGCGCGCGTAGTCCAGCGCAGCCTGGGGGTTGTGGATGGAGCAGGGGCCGATGACGACCAGCAGGCGGTCGTCCTCGCCGCGCAGGATGCGGTGGATGCGCCGGCGCGTGTCCGCGATCAGGGTTTCCACGGGCGTGGCGCGGATGGGGAAGAAGCGGATCAAATGTTCTGGCGGGGGCAGCACGGCAATTTCCTGGATGCGTTGGTCGTCGGTGGCACTGGTGGTGGCGCTGCCGTACTGCCAGGTCTCGTTCTTGCTGCTGGGGGGGTTCATGACGCTCTTCCTTGCTTGGAGTGGGTTTGAAACTGCAAAAAAAAACCGCCGGGCGTATCGCTTCGGCGGTTTCGTGATGAGGAGTGGGCTCAGTGCGTGCGCGCGTACCTCTCAACCGCCGGGGTCGAGAACCAAAAGTAAAAATAGAACGCGTGGTGCGAAGCCATGCAACCAATGTAGCACGCTTTTCTGCGGCACTGCAACATGGGCCGTTGCCCTTGCGCCACAAGGCTCATGCGGTGCCGCCCACGGTCAGGGCATCGATGCGCACCGTCGGCATGCCCACGCCGACGGGCACGCTCTGGCCTTCCTTGCCGCAGGTGCCCACGCCGCTATCGAGCTCAAGGTCATTGCCTACCATGCGCACCCGCTTGAGCGCGTCGGGGCCGCTGCCCACCAGCGTCGCGCCCTTGACCGGGTAGAGCAGCTTGCCGTTTTCCACCCACCAGGCCTGGCTGGCGGAAAACACGAACTTGCCGCTGGTGATGTCCACCTGCCCGCCGCCGAAGTTGGTGGCGTACAGGCCCTTCCTGATGCTGGCGACGATCTCGCCCGGGTCCTTGTCGCCCGCCAGCATGTAGGTGTTGGTCATGCGCGGCATGGGTACGTGGGCGTAGCTCTCGCGCCGGCCGTTGCCGGTGCGCGCCGCGCCCATCAGCCGGGCGTTGAGCGCGTCCTGCATGTAGCCCTTGAGGATGCCGTCCTCGATCAGCACGTTCTTCTGCGTCGGGTAGCCCTCGTCGTCCACGTTGAGCGAGCCGCGGCGATCGGCCATGGTGCCGTCGTCCAGCACCGTCACTCCCCTGGCCGCCACGCGCTCGCCGATGCGGCCGGTGAAGGCGCTCGAACCCTTGCGGTTGAAGTCGCCCTCCAGCCCGTGGCCCACGGCCTCGTGCAGCAGCACGCCCGGCCAGCCGGGGCCGAGCACGACGTTCATCTCGCCCGCCGGCGCGGGGCGCGACTCCAGGTTGACCAGCGCCGCATCGACGGCTTCGTCCACGTAGCGCGCCACCTGCTCGTCGCTGAAGTACGCCAGCCCGAAGCGCCCGCCGCCGCCGGCCGAGCCGATTTCGCGCCGCCCCTTGTGTTCGGCAATCACGGTGATGGACAGGCGCACCAGCGGGCGCACGTCGGCCGCCAGGGTGCCGTCGGCGCGCGCCACCAGCACCACGTCGTATTCGCTGGCCAGGCCCGCCATGACCTGCACCACGCGCGGGTCGCGGGCGCGCGCGGCGCGTTCGGCGCGCTCGAGCAGCTGCACCTTGTCGGCGCTGCCCAGGCTGGCGATGGGGTCCAGGCCAGGGTAGAGGGCGCGGCTGCGCGCCATTTTGGGCGCCGGCAGCTTCACGCGCCGCGCGGCCCCGGCGCTGCCTATGGTGCGCACGGTGCGCGCCGCATCCAGCAGCGAAGCCAGCGAAATATCGTCCGAATAGGCAAACGCCGTCTTCTCGCCGCTCACGGCGCGCACGCCCACGCCCTGGTCGATGGAGAAGGATCCGGTCTTGACGATACCCTCCTCCAGGCTCCAGCCCTCGCTGCGCGTGTACTGGAAGTACAGGTCCGCGTCGTCCACGCGGTGCGCGCGGATCTCGGCCAGGGCCTGCGCCAGGTGGCGCTCGTCGAGCCCGAAGGGCTCAAGCAAGAGCGCGCGGGCCGTGGCCAGGCGCTCCATCGTCGGTTCACGTGAAATCATGGGGTGATTGTCCTATAGCGCCTACAGAGGCGCCGGCAGGCCTTCGGGTTCCTGGCGCGCCGCCCTGGCAATGGACAGCAACACCCCCAGCGCCACCCCCAGCGTGACGGCGGCCGTGCCGCCATAGCTGATGAAGGGCAGCGGCACGCCCACCACCGGCAGGATGCCGCTGACCATGCCCATGTTGACGAAGGCATAGGCAAAGAAGATGACGGAAATGGCCGCCGCCATGAGGCGCGCAAACAGGGTCGTGGCGCCGGCGGCAATCGCCAGCCCGCGCCAGACCAGCAGCAGGAAGCAGGCGATCAGCACCAGGTTGCCCACCAGGCCGAATTCCTCGGAAAACGCCGCGAAGATGAAGTCGGTGGTGCGCTCGGGGATGAATTCCAGGTGGGTCTGCGTGCCCGACATGAAGCCCTTGCCCCAGAGCCCGCCCGAGCCGATGGCGATCATGCCCTGGATGATGTGAAAGCCCTTGCCCAGCGGATCGCGCGAAGGGTCCAGCAGCGTGCACACGCGCTGCTGCTGGTAGTCGTGCAGCAGCGGCCAGTTCACGCCCTCGGCGCACAGGCTGGGCTCGAACCACACCAGCGCCGCGATGCCCAGCCCCCCCAGAATCAGCGGCGGCAGTACCAGTTTCCAGGACAGGCCGGCAAAGAAGATCACCGACAGCCCGGCGGCCAGCACCAGCAGCGCCGTGCCCAGGTCGGGCTGCTTCATGATCAAGGCCACGGGCACCGCCAGCAGCAGCGCGGCCACGGCAAAATCGAGCGCCCTGAGCTGCCCCTCGCGGCGCTGGAACCACCAGGCGAGCATCAGCGGCATGGCGATCTTCATGAACTCGCTGGGCTGCATCACCACGCCCAGGTTGATCCAGCGCTGCGCCCCCTTCTTGGTGATGCCGAACAGCGCCACCGCCACCAGCAGTGCCACCGCCACCACGTAGACCGGCACCGCCAGAGCCATGAGTTTCTGCGGCGGCACCTGCGCGACGACGAACAGGATGCCCAGCGCCAGCAGCAGGTTGCGCATATGGTCGGCAAAGCGATGGCCGTAGTCGTAGCCCGACGAATACATGGCCACCAGCCCTATGCCCATCAATGCCAGCACCAGGGCCAGCGCCAGCAGATCGAAACCGCGAAACAGCGGCACGATGCGCTGCAGCAGCGTGGGTTTGTCGAACGTGGTGGGGGGCACGGCGCGCGATTATCCCTGTCCGGGGCGCGCGGCGCGCCCGGGCTCAGGCGGCGTCGCCCTGCACCTCTGCGCACGGCGCAGCCTGCCCGCTTGCGCGCAGCGGCTGCAGCCTGCCGTCGGCATGCGCCAGCATCACGCAGTCGCGCCCGGCCTGCTTGCCCGCGTAAAGGGCGCGGTCGGCCATGCGCATCAGGCCCTGCAGGTCCTGGCCGCCCAGGCTCGCGACCCCCAGCGTGGCGCGCACCGGCAGCGGCTGGCCGTCGAAGGGCAATGCCAGCGTGCGCAGGCGCTGCACGAAGCGCTCGGCCGCACGCGCGGCGCCGGCCAGATCGCTCTCGGGGAGCAACACGATGAACTCTTCCCCGCCGACGCGAAAAACCAGATCGGGCTCACGAAACACCCAGCGCGCGAGCGTCGCCACCGCCTTCAGGGCCGCATCGCCCGCCGCGTGGCCGTGGCGGTCATTGAGCTGCTTGAAGTGGTCCAGGTCGATCATCATCAGCGACAGCGGCGCCCCCTCGCGCCGGGCGCGCGCCACCTCCTGCGCCGCGCGCAGGCGCAATTCGCGGCGGTTGAACAGGCCGGTCAGCGGATCAATGGCCGCCTGGCGCTTCAGGGTTTCGCCCAGCGCATACTGGGTGCGCTGCAGGGTCTGCATGCGCCGCATGGTGAAGTAACCCAGCACGACGGGCCAGACGAGCACCAGCGCCAGGATGAGTTGCTCGCGCGCGGCCCAGCCATGCACCCAGGCCACCATGGGCACCATGCAAACCGCGGTGGCAAGGGCCAGCGCCAGGGAATAGCGCAGGCGGTTGGGCACGAAGGAAAACAGCATGAACAGCAGCAACGGCACCATGCCATAGACCCAGAGCGAAATCTGCGGGCGCACGCTGAACACGAACAGATAGCCGAGGATGCTCAGCCCCAGCAGCACCGACACCGCCCTGCCGCGCGCGGCCAGCATGGGCCGGCGACGTACCGCCGCGATCAGGCCGAGAAAGCAGGCGGCGCCCCCCGCGCGCAGCGCGGCCAGCTTGGCAAAGCCGGCCGACCAGCCCAGCGCCGCCCAGTCCAGCGCGGCGAACAAAAGCATCATCGCGAGCCAGGTCCAGAGCACCAGCAGCAGCTGCCGGGCCATGAAGGTCTGGGCGTGGACGAGGTATTCCTGCTCGACCGCCGGATCGGCGAACTCGCCATCCCAGCGGCGGATGCGCCAGCGCGCATCGGCCAGGCCGTCCCGGCCAGGGCCGTCGTCCTCCGGCGTCCGGAAGGTGTCACGCACGGCCGATGTCACAAACCAAAGGAAGGGTTGAATTTGTAATGTTATGTATCTTACTCCCGCCGCTCCGCGGCCCGGCCATTCCCCCTGCCCCGCGTCAACCATGAGAATGCGCCCATGACCACCACCCATCTGCTGTATCTGCACGGCTTTCGCTCCTCGCCGCAGTCCACCAAGGCCCGCATGGTGGCCGCCGCGGTGGCGGCGCGCCATCCGGGCGTGAGCCTGTGGTGCCCGCAGCTGCCGCCTTCGCCCGCGGCGGCCATGGACAAGCTGCTGCAGGGCGTGCGCCACTGGCCGGGCGCGGCGATGGCGGTGATCGGCTCTTCGCTCGGCGGCTACTACGCCAGCCGCGTGGCGCACGAGAAGCGCTGCGCGAGCGTGCTGCTGAACCCGGCGGTGGACCCGGCGCGCGACCTGGCGCGCCACATCGGCGAACAGGCCCAGTGGCACGACCCGCAGCAGCACTTCTTCTTCGCCCCGCGCTACATCGACGAGCTGCGTGCGCTCGACCTGCGCGGCCAGCCGCCCGCCGGGCCCGAGCTGCTGCTTGCCGCCCGCGGCGACGAGGTGCTGGACTGGCGCGAGATGCTTGCGCGCTACCCGCAGGCGCGCCAGATCGTGCTCGAGGGCGGCGACCACGCGCTGTCCAACTTTGCCGACTGGCTGGACGAAGTGCTGGCCTTTTGCCGCCTGGCCTGACGCGCGCCCGCGCGCTGGCTTATTCTTGGCTCTCCCTCGACCGCGCCGAGCCCCGCCATGAAAATCGCCCTGCTGTCCGACCTGCACCTGTCCGTCCACCCGATGCAGCCGCCGCCCACCGAGGCCGACGTGGTGGTGCTGGCCGGCGACCTGCAGCGGCCGCAGCAGGCCATGGCCTGGGCGCGCCAGTACAGCCGGCCCACGGTATTCGTCGCGGGCAACCATGAATTCTTCGGCAGCGACATCGGCGCCACCTACGCCCGGCTGCGCGAGCACGCCGCGGGCAGCGCCGTGCGGGTGCTGGAGCAGGACGAATGGCGCCACCAGGGCGTGCGCTTCCTGGGCTGCACGCTGTGGTCGGACTTTCGCCTGCTGCAGGGCGACCCCGGGCGCGAACAGGCGCTGCAGAAGATCACCACCTTTGCGCGCGACTACACGCGCATCAAGGTGGCGCCCGATTTCGAGGACTGCTTCAGCCCGGCGCTGTCGCAGCTGCTGTTCGACCAATCGGTGTCCTGGCTGGAGCGGCGTTTTGCCGAAAGCTTCGACGGCCCGACGGTGGTGGTGACGCACTTCGCGCCCGCGCACGGCAGCATTGCCGCGCGCTTTGAGGGCTCGCCGATCAACGCCGCCTTCGTCTCGGACCTGCAGGCGCAGATCCTGCGCTGGCAGCCGGCGCTGTGGCTGCATGGCCATGTGCACGACAGCTTCGACTACCGCATCGGCACCACCCGCGTGGTGGCCAATCCGCGCGGCTATGCGCGCGACGGGGTGAACGAGAACCAGGCCTTCGACCCCTCTCTGGTGCTGCAAATCTGAAGCCTTGCGCCGCCCGCGCCGGGCCGCGCCCCTGCGCATGGGAAAATTCCTCCATGCATGCATTGTTTGAAGACGCCGGCAAGTTCCACGCCGGGCGCATCCTCTCCGAGACCGACGCTTCCGCCCAGATCGAGCTCGACAGCGGCAAGCGCGTCAAGGTCAAGGCCGCGGCGCAGCTGCTGAAGTTCGAGCAGCCCGCCCCGGCCGCGCTGCTGGCCCGGGCGCAGGAGGTCGCCGCCGCCATCGAGCTGCCGCTGGCCTGGGAGTTCGCGCCCGAGGGCGAATTCGGCTTCGACGAGCTGGCGCGCGACTACTTCAGCGCCGCCGCGCCCGCGCCCGAACTCGCGGGCATGCTGCTGGCCCTGCACGAGGCGCCGCACTACTTTCGCCGCGCCGGCAAGGGGCGCTTCAAAAAAGCGCCGGCCGAAATCCTGCAGCAGGCGCTGGCCGCCATCGCCCGCAAGGAGCAGGTGCAGGCGCAGATCGACGACTGGGCCGCGCAACTGGCGGGCGGCAGCTGCCCCGCGCCGATCCGCGAGCAGCTCTACAAGATCCTCTTCAAGCCCGACAGGAACGCGCCCGAATACAAGGCCGTGGTGCAAGCCAGCCGCAACGCGCACAAGGCGCCCCTTGCGCTGCTGCAGGAGGCAGGCGCGATCGCCTCGGCCTACGACTTTCACTGGCAGCGCTTTCTCTTCGAGTGGTTTCCCGGGGGCACGGGCTTTGCGCCGGTGAGCGCGCCCGAGCCGGCGCAGGACCTGCCGCTGGCACCGGTGGTGGCCTATTCGATCGACGATTCCGAGACCACCGAGATCGACGACGCGCTGTCGGTGCAGGGCCTGGGCACGGGCCGCGTCACCGTGGGCATCCACATCGCGGCGCCGGGCCTGGCGATCGCGCCGGGCGACGCGCTCGACGCCATCGCGCGCCAGCGCCTGTCCACGGTCTACCTGCCCGGGCACAAGATCACCATGCTGCCGCCCGAGGTGGTGCACAGCTACACCCTGGACGCCGAACGCGCCAACCCGGCGCTGTCGCTGTACGTCAGCTACGACGAGGCGACGCTGGCGGTGCTGGGCAGCGAGACGCGGCTCGAACGCGTGCAGGTGGCGATCAACTTCCGCCACGACCAGCTCGACCACATCGTCACCGAAGACTGGATCACCAACCCTTCGATTTCGATGGAAAACACGCCCCAGCCCTTGCTGGACAAGCGCGAGGAGCTCACTTTTCTATACAAGCTCGCGCGCCATCTCAAGGTCGGGCGCGAGGAGGTGCGCGGCAAGCCCGAGAACTTCAGCCGGCCCGACTACACCTTCCGCCTGCTGGACGTGCAGGGCCAGGAGCCCGACGGCAGCGAGACGGTATCGATAGCGGTGCGC
Organism: Comamonas flocculans; assembly: GCF_007954405.1. Classification (NCBI taxonomy): domain Bacteria; kingdom Pseudomonadati; phylum Pseudomonadota; class Betaproteobacteria; order Burkholderiales; family Comamonadaceae; genus Comamonas; species Comamonas flocculans. Next base: position 735,095 of record NZ_CP042344.1, read on the forward strand.
CAGCGCGGCGCGCCGCTGGACCTCATCGTGGCCGAGGCCGCCATCGTGGCCAACAGCACCTGGGGGCGCCTGCTGGCCGACCATGGCGTGCCCGGCATCTACCGCAGCCAGGCGAGCCTGGCCCCCGGCGTGAAAGTGCGCATGGGCCTGCGCGCGCTGCCGCATGCGGGCATAGGCGTGCCCTGCTACGTCTGGGCCACCTCGCCGCTGCGCCGCTACGTGGACCTGGTCAACCAGTGGCAGATCATCGCCTGCGTGCGCCACGGCACCACGGCCGCGCTGGCCGCGCCCTTCAAGCCCAAGGACGCCAGCCTGTTTGCCATCGTCAGCGGCTTTGACACCACCTACGCCGCCTACAACGCCTACCAGAGCAGCATGGAGCGCTGGTGGACGCTGCGCTACCTCAAGCAGCACGGCATCACCGAGCTGGACGGCGCGGTCATCCGCGAAGGCGGCAACGGCGACTTCCTGGTGCGCGCCGACCACCTGCCGCTGGTGCTGCCGGTGCTGGGCGCGCAGACGCTCAGTCGCGGGGCGCGCGTGCGCGTGCGCCTGGGCGCGGTCGACGAGATCTCGCTGGAGGTGCTCGGCACGCTGGCCGCGCGCCTGGACGACCCGCAGGACGCGAGCGACGACGCGCTGATCGACGACGAGGACGCCGACACGCCCCAGGCCACGCTGGCGATCGCGGTGGACGTGCAGGAAGACGCCCCCGGCCAGGCCGGCGCGACCTGAGCATGCCGCGCCTGCCTCGCCACCTCGGCACGCTGCAGCTTGCGCTGGGCATCTCGATCGCGGCGCACGCGGCGCTGCTCACGGTGCGCTTCGTGGCCCCGGCCACCTTCGAGCGCATCTTCCAGGACACGCCGCTGGAGGTCATCCTCGTCAACGCCAAGGGCGAGCAGCCGCCCGAGAAAGCCCAGGCCATGGCGCAGAGCGCGCTGGCCGGCGGGGGCGAGGCCGCGCGCGGGCGCGCCACCAGCCCCCTGCCCTATTCCGCGCTGACGCGCACCGGCGACGACGCCCAGGACGCCGAGCGCCAGATGGAGCAGCTGCAAGAGCAACAGCAGCAGCTGCTGGTGCAGGTGCGCCGCCAGATCGCCAGCCTGCCCGCACCCGATCCGCACAAGGCCGCGCAGAGCGCCGAGGGCCGCGCGCAGGAGCAAAAGCGCCAGCAGCTCGTGCGCCTGCTGGCCGAGATCGAAAAGCGCATCAACGAAGAGAACGCCCGCCCGCGCAAGCGCTACATCAGCCCGGCCACGCGCGAAGCCGTCTATGCGCTGTACTACGACCAGCTGCGCCGCAAGGTCGAGGACAAGGGCACGCGCAACTTCCCCGAGGCCGGCGGCAGGAAGCTCTATGGCGAGCTGGTGATGATCCTCACCGTGAACCACGACGGCAGCGTGCTCGCCACCGAGATCGTGCAGGGCTCGGGCAACGCGCTGCTGGACCGGCGCGCCGAGGCGATCGCGCGCGCCGCCGGGCCGTTTGGCGCGTTCAACGCGCAGATGCGCGCGCAAACCGACCAGCTGGCGATGGTGGCGCGCTTCAAGTTCACGCGCGAGCAGCAGCTCGAAGCCGAACTGCGGGAGCCGCAATGAGCTGCCCCGACCTGTACTGCGTCTTCGGCCACCCGATTGCGCACAGCCGCTCGCCCTGGATCCATGCGCGCTTTGCCGAACTGGCCGGCGAGCGCCTGCGCTATGAGGCGCGGCTTGCGCCGCTGGACGGCTTTGCCGCGGCCCTCGGCGCCTTTGCCGCCGAGGGCGGGCGCGGCTGCAACGTCACCGTGCCCTTCAAGGTGCAGGCGGCGCAACTTGCCGACAGCCGCAGCGAACGCGTGGCGCGCGCCGGCGCGGCCAATACCCTGGTGCTGCGCGACGGCGCGGTGCACGCCGACAACACCGACGGCCTGGGCCTGGTGGCCGACATCGAGCAGGGCGCGGGCGTGCTGCTCGCCGGGCGCGACGTGCTCTTGATCGGCGCGGGCGGCGCGGCGGCCGGGGCGCTCGCGCCGCTGCTGGCGCGCGGCCCGCGGCGCCTGGCCATCTGCAACCGCACGCCCGAGCGCGCCCAGGCGCTGGTCACCAGCCATCAGGACCTTGCAAAACTATCAAAAACAGAGCTGCTCGCGCTTGACCAGCAAGCGCCAGAGGCCGATTTTGACGTCATCATCAATGCCAGCTCCAGCAGTCTGGCAGGGGCCGGCGTGCCGGTACCGGCGAGCGTGCTGCGCCCGGGGAGCCTGGCCTGCGACATGATGTACGGCCCGCCGGCACAGCGCTTTCTGGACTGGGCCGCGCGCCACGGCGCCAACGCGCGCGACGGCCTGGGCATGCTGGTGCACCAGGCGGCCGAGGCCTTCGCGCTCTGGCGCGGCGTGCGCCCGCCGGCAACGCAGGTGCTGGCCGAGCTGCGCGCGCTGCTGGCGCCATGAAGGCGCTGACGCGCTGGCTCGCGCTGGTGCTCGCCGGCCTGCTGGCGCTGCAGCTGTTCTTCGTGCTGCGCATCGCGCTGATGGCGCGCATGGCCCCCGAATCGACGAGCTTTCAGCGCAGCGCCCTGTGGCAGCAGCTGCGCGGTTCCGAGCCGCTGCACTGGCGCCAGCAGTGGGTGGCGTATGGGCAGATCTCCGAGCAACTCAAGCGCGCGGTGCTGGCCTCGGAGGACGACGCCTTCGTGCAGCACGACGGCGTGCAATGGAGCGCGATCGAAAAGGCCTGGGAGCGCAACGCGCTCGCCCGCGAACGCGCCGAGCGCGCCAAGGCGCGCCGTCCGGACCAGCCGGCTGCGGCGCCAAAGATCCGCGGCGGCTCCACCATCACCCAGCAGCTGGCCAAGAACCTGCTTTTGTCGGGCGAGCGCACGCTGGTGCGCAAGGGCCAGGAGCTGGTGCTCACCTTCACGCTGGAGCAGCTGCTGAGCAAGCGGCGCATCCTGGAGATCTACCTGAACAGCGTCGAATGGGGCGACGGCATCTACGGCGCCGAGGCCGCCGCCCGCCACTACTACCGCAAGAGCGCGGCCGAGCTCAGCGCCCGCGAGGCCGCGCGCCTGGCGGTAATGCTGCCCGCGCCGCGGCGCTTTGAGAAAACGCCGCATTCGGCCTACCTGGCGGGGCGCACGCGCACCATCCTGGCGCGCATGCCCGCCGCGCAACTGCCTTGAACTTGCGCGCGTCACCCGGCATGTCACCCTCGCCCCTTTGGGGAGAGGGAGGGGTGAGGGGCTTGCGCGACCCGTGCATAGTCGGCCCAATTGACACTCCACCCGCACCCACCCCATCGGCCCAGCATCCATGAGCCAGCTCCTGATCCAGAACTACCTCAGCCAGCTCGACCTGATCAAGAAGGTCAGCGGTAGCCAGCGCGAGACCATCGTGCGCGAAGCCTTCAAGGACTTGCTCAAGGCCTGGGGCCGCCAGCAGGGCCTGGTCTTCCTCGCCGAGTACCCGCTCAAGACCGCCACCCAAGCCAACATCAGCGTGGACGGCGCCCTGCTGCACGAGCTGCGCATGCCCCTGGGCTATTGGGAGGCCAAGGACGCCGACGACGACCTCGACGCGGAGATCGTCAAGAAGTTCAGACGAGGCTACCCGCAGGACAACATCGTCTTCAGCGACGACACCACCGTGGTGCTGTGGCAACACCGCCAGGAAGTCATGCGCTGCCCGGTCGAGGACACCGCCGCGCTGGAGCAGCTGCTCACGCTGTTCTTTGGCTACGAGCGCCCCGAGATCGCCGGTTTTCGCGCCGCCGTCGCGCAGTTCAAGGCCGACCTGCCCGCCGTGCTGGCGGCGCTGCGCCAGATGATCGATGCCGCGCACCAGGGCAACCCGGCGTTTCGCACCGCCGAGCAAAAATTCCTACTGCATGCGCAAGACGCCATCAACCCGCTGCTGACCGACGCCGACGTGCGCGAGATGCTGATCCAGCACATCCTGACCGAGGAAATCTTCGCCAAGGTGTTCGACGACAGCGAATTCCACCAGCACAACAACGTCGCGCGCGAGCTGTACGCGCTGGAGGGCGCCTTCTTCACCGGCGCGCTCAAGAAGAACACGCTCAAGGGGCTGGAGCCGTATTACGCCGCCATCCGCGCCGCCGCCGCGCAGATCGCGAGCCACGGCGAGAAGCAGACCTTCCTCAAGGTCATCTACGAGAACTTCTACAAGGTCTACAACACCAAGGCCGCCGACCGCCTGGGCGTGGTCTACACGCCGGGCGAGATCGTGCGCTTCATGATCGACGGCGCCGATTGGCTGTGCGAGCAGCACTTCGGCAAGAACCTGATCGACAAGGACGTGGACATCCTCGATCCGGCCACCGGCACGGGCACCTACATCTGCGAGCTGCTGGAGCACTTTCGCGGCCAGCCAAAAAAGCTGGCGCACAAGTACCAGCACGAACTGCACGCCAACGAGGTCGCCATCCTGCCCTACTACGTGGCCAACCTGAACATCGAGGCGACGTATGCCGCCATCAGCGGTGCCTGGGCCGAATTCCCCAACCTGTGCTTCGTCGACACGCTGGACAACGTGGGCCTGCACACCGCCGCGCGCGGCACCACGGCCGAGCTGTTCGCCGGCGTGAGCGAGGAGAACGTCGCGCGCATCCGGCGCCAGAACGCACGCCGTATCAGCGTCGTCATCGGCAACCCGCCGTACAACGCCAACCAGCAAAGCGAGAACGACAACAACAAGAACCGCGCCTACCCGCACATCGACGCGCGCATCAAGCAGAGCTACATCGCCGAGAGCACCGCGCAAAAGACCAAGCTCTACGACATGTACGCGCGCTTCTTCCGCTGGGCCAGCGACCGGCTCAGCGACAACGGCATCCTGGCCTTCGTCACCAACCGCAGCTTTCTCGACGCCCGCACCTTCGACGGTTTTCGCAAGACCGTGGTGCAGGAGTTCAGCGACATCTACGTCGTCGATTTGGGCGGCGACGTGCGTGCCAACCCAAAACTCAGCGGCACCAAGCACAACGTCTTCGGCATCCAGACCGGCGTGGCCATCAGCTTCCTGGTCAAGCGCCAGCAAGCCACGAAAGACAAAAGACCCGCCCGTGTGTACTACGCGCGTCGGCCCGAAATGGAGAGCGCGGAGGAAAAGCTCGCCTTCCTCGCCAGCCAGCCGCTGCGCGGCTTGCCCTTTGATGAAATCTCGCCCGACAAGAACGGAAACTGGCTCCATCTGACGCACAACGATTTCGACAGCCTGATTCCGCTGGCTAGCAAGGAGACCAAGGCGGCGAAGACGGCGGCGAAGGAGCGGGCGATCTTCAAGCTGTTTTCGCTGGGCACTTCAACGAACCGAGACGAATGGGTTGTTGATCTTGATGTGCAAGCCCTCCGAACCAGGATGCAATGGTTTTGTGAAACGTATGAGCAAGCAGCAAAACTGAAAACACATCCCGACAACCTGAAGTGGTCAAGAAACCTCAAACGGCGGATGGCTCAGGGCCGAGTTGAGAGTTTTGACGCCGCCTTGATCAAGCCGACGACATACCGACCTTTTGTTCGTCAGGCCCTCTACGACTCACCGTTGTTCGTCGATGAGCGCGGCGATACGTCAGCCTTTTTCCCACAGTCAGATGTTCGGAATCCGAGTGTTTGCGTGATCGCCGGCGATAGACAGCCGTTTGCGCTGGTTGCATCCGACGTCGTTCCCAACTTGAATCTTTATTCGGCTGACGCGACGAAGTATGCAGCGCAGTATCGATACGATGAAGCAGGGGTACGCCACGACAACATCACCGACTGGGCCCTCAAGCAGTTCACCGCCCACTACAAGGCCGCCGAGCCCTCACCCCCGCCCTCTCCCAGCGGGAGAGGGAGCAAGACAGGGGCGCGCAAGATCACCAAGGAGGCAATCTTTCACTACTGCTACGCCGTGCTGCACGACCCGCTGTACCGCGAGAAATACGCGCAGAACCTGAAGCGCGAATTCCCGCGCATCCCCTTCTACCCCGGCTTCTGGCGCTGGGCCGATTGGGGCGCCGAGCTGATGCAACTGCACATCGGCTATGAGTCAGTCGAGCCCTTCGCGCTCACGCGCCACGACGAGCCCGACCTGAAAGCCCGCGCCGCCGGCCTGGCACCAAAGCCGCTGCTCAAGTCCGACCCGGCGGCCGGCGCCATCTGGCTGGACAGCGAAACCACGCTGCGCGGCGTGCCGCCCGAGGCTTGGGCCTACAAGCTGGGCAACCGCAGCGCCATCGACTGGGTGCTCGACCAGCACAAGGAAAAAAAGCCCAAGGACCCGACCATCCGCGAGCGCTTCGACACCTACCGCTTCGCCGCGCACAAGGAGCGGGTCATCGCCCTGCTGATGCGCGTCACCACGGTGAGCGTGCGCACCCTGGAGATCGTCGGCCACATGGCCACCGCCGAGCGTTGAATATGCATAAAAACAGCCTCGAACCCTTGCCAGACAAGCGCCAACAGCTCTCGTTTCAAAAGCAATGAGAATCCTCGGCATCGACCCCGGCCTGCAAACCACCGGCTTCGGCGTGATCGAGGCGAGCGGCCCGCGCCTGGCCTATGTGGCCAGCGGCACCATCCGCACCACGCGTCGGGGCGGCTCGGATCTGGCCCTGGGCGATCTGCCGGGGCGGCTCAAGCTCCTGTTTGACGGCATCTCGGAAGTGGCCGAGCGCTACGCGCCCGACTGCGCCGCCGTGGAAATCGTCTTCGTCAACGTCAACCCGCAGTCCACGCTGCTGCTCGGCCAGGCGCGCGGCGCGGCGCTCACGGCGCTGGTGCATGCCAATTTATCGGTGGCCGAATACACCGCGCTGCAGATGAAAAAGGCCGTGGTCGGCCACGGGCGCGCCGCCAAGTCGCAGGTGCAGGAAATGGTGCGCCGCCTGCTGCAACTGTCCGGCCTGCCCGGCACCGACGCCGCCGACGCGCTGGGCCTGGCCATCACCCACGCGCACGCGGGCGCCGCGATGGCGCGCGTGAGCGAGGTGGCCGCCCTGCACCGGCGCCAGCACGCGATGTACAAGGGCGGGCGCAGTTACTGACCGGACTGCGCGCCCGGCTGCACCTGCCCCGCGATCTGGCGCAGCGCCCGCTCGAACACCTCCACCGGCTGGCCGCCGGAGATCAGGTGGCGGTCGTTGATGATGATCGAGGGCACCGAATGGATGCCCAGCCCCTGGTAGAACTGCTCGCGCTCACGCACCTCGCCGGCGTATTCACCGCCCTCCAGCACCGCGCGGGCACGCGCCACATCCAGCCCGAGCGCGGCCACGACCTCCAGCAGCACCGCAGGATCGGACGGATTGCGGCCCTCGGTGAAATACGCCGCCAGCAGCGCATGCTTGAGCGCGCGCTGCTGGCCCGGCGCGCCCTCCTCGCCCAGCCAGTGCAGCAGCCGGTGCGCGTCAAAGGTGTTCCAGGTGCGCGTGCGCTTGTCCAGGTTGAAGGTGAAGCCCACCTGCGCGCCGCGCTCGGCGAGCACCGTGCGTGTGTGCGCGAGCTGCTCGGGCGTGGAGCCGTATTTTTCGTGCAGATGCTCCTGCATGTCCTGCCCCTCGGGCGGCATGCCGGGGTTGAGCTCGAACGGCTGGAAATGCCAGTCCAGCCGCACCTCGTCCCCGACCGCCTTGGCCGCGCGCTCCAGCGCATGCAGGCCCACGGCGCACCAGGGGCAGACCACATCGGAGACGAAATCGATCTTCAGCGTCACGGCGGGGCGGGTCATGCTCATCCTTTCATACGGCCAGCGGCCATCGTAGTTACCATGGTGCCTCGCCGCCCCGTGGCGCGCGAGAAACATTTCGCCTCTTGCAGGCATCGAAGACCGCAATCGACGCAGCCCCATGGCTTTGAAAGACTACCTCGGCGAACAGTTCCTGGGCATCCTGGCGTCCTACCAGGCCAGCGGCATCGTGCACCACATCGGCGTGGTTTACCCGCGGCGCAACAACCAGATCAGGTTCTTCATTCCGCGCGGCCATGCGCTGGCCATGGGCTCGCTCGTCACGCTGCATCTGGACAACCGCACCGGCGTGGACGAGCTCGACGCCGAGCTGCGCGTGTACCGCGCGTCCTTCAAGGGACGCATCTCGGACATCGACGAGAACTGGGTGACGATAGACCCGCTCGAATGCCAGCTCGTGCACGGGCTCACGCTCGTCGAAAACATCCGCGCGCCGGGCTACGACTACCCGCCCGATGCCCGCCCGCAACGGCCGCTGCCGGTCACCGCGCTGGCGCGGATGGCGCCGCCCGAGGAAAGGGACCACCAGAACAAGGTCGGCGTGCTCACCACGCTCACGCCCGGGCAGCCGCACACCACGGTGCTCGCCTTTCTCACGAGCGAGGACGACGACGTCTTTCTCATCATCGAGCCCGGCACCTTCAAGCTCTCGGTGCTGCAGCGCGAGCCGCGGTGCTTCTTCGTCATCGACGAACGCGCCAAGTTCACGTTCGACGAGGCCATCCACTGGAACTACACCATCATGGAGTCCGTGGCACACGAAATCCCCAAGGGCACGGCGCTCTATGAAGAAGTGCGCACCGCCTTCATCCTCAAGAACCCGTGGGAGGCGGGCTTCTTCATGCTCGACGGCCTGACCATGCTGCACCTGCCGCGCCGGGCGGTGGTGATGGCAGGCGAGCCGCGCCCGCTGCCCTGAAACCCACGCACCCGCCATGCCCAACCCCTTCGACAGCAGGCGACTTGCCGAGGCGCAGGCGCGCCTGCGCGTGCTGGAAGACGAGCAGCGCGTGGCCGAGGCCATTTTTCGCACCACGCAGCCCGTGATGGTGACCGACGCACGCGCGCACATCCTGCGCGTGAACCAGGCGTTCTGCGACATCATGGGCTACCGCCCCGAGGAAATGCTGGGCAACACGCCCAAGATGTTTCGCTCCAATCACCACGACGCGGCGTTTTACGCCACCATGGTCGAGACCATCCAGCGCACGGGCCAGTGGTCGGGCGAGGTCTGGGACCGGCGCAAGAGCGGCGACGTCTTCCCCAAATGGATGACCATCACGGCCGTGCCTGATGCGTCGGGCACCGTGACCCACATGATCGCCTGCTACACCGATCTGGCGGAGCGCCAGCGCGCCAGGGAAGAAATCGAGCGGCTGGCGTTTCACGACGTCATCACCGGCCTGGCCAACCGCGCCCTGCTGCATGAGCGCCTGAGCGAAGCCACCAGGCAGGCAGGCAGCAGCGGCGAATACGCCGCGCTGCTGCTGCTCGACTGGGACGACTTCCGATCGCTCAACGACAGCCTGGGCTACCCCCAGGGGGATGCGCTGCTGCGCCTGGCGGGCCAGCGCATCTGCGCCTGCGTGCGCGCCAGCGACACGGTGGCGCGCCCTGGCGGGGATGAATTCGCCATCGTGCTGCACCCCACCAGCGACCGGCGTGACCAGGCGGCCGCGCAGACCGAGGCCATGGGCACGCGCATCCTGCAGGCGCTGGCCGAGCCCTGCCACATCGGCGGCACCGACTACCAGGGCAGCGCCAGCATGGGCGTGGTGCTCTTCGCCGACGAGCAGCTCGACGCCAACGCCCTGCTCAAGCAGGCGGAACTGGCGATGTACGAGGCCAAGCACAACAGCCGGGGCAGCCTGCACTTCTTCGACAGCCAGCTCGAACAAGCCGTGAGCGAGCGCATGCGCATCGAACGCGAGCTGCGCGCGGGCATCGCCGCCGGCCAGCTGCGCCTGCACTACCAGCCCCAGGTCACCATGCAGGAGGGGCGTCACCTCGCGGTCGTCGGCGCCGAGGCACTGGTGCGCTGGCAGCATCCGCGGCAGGGCCTGATCGCGCCGGGCCGATTCATCGCCCTGGCCGAGGAGACGGGGCTCATCGCAGCGCTGGGCCGCTGGGTGCTGCAGACCGCCTGCAAGCAACTGGCCGTCTGGAAAGGCCGGCCGGCGTTCGCCGATCTGGTGCTGGCCGTGAACGTGAGCGCGGCGCAGTTCCTGGAGCCAGGCTTCACGCAGCAGGTGCTGGAGCTGCTGGCGAGCACATGCGCGCCGCCCGGGCGCCTGAAGCTGGAACTGACCGAGAGCCTGCTGGTGCAGAACGCCGAAGCGGTGATCGCCACGATGAGCGCGCTGCAGGCGCATGGCGTCCAGTTCTCGCTCGACGACTTCGGCACCGGCTATTCATCGCTGGCCTACCTCAAGCGCCTGCCGCTGCAGCAGCTCAAGATCGACCAGGGCTTCGTGCGCGACCTGGAAACGGACGGCAACGATGCCACCATCGCCCGCTCGATCGCCGCGCTGGCCCGGGGCCTGGGCCTGACGGTGATTGCCGAAGGCGTGGAAACCGCCGGGCAGCGCGACCTGCTCGCGGCCATGGGCTGCACCACCTATCAGGGCTATTACTACAGCAGGCCGCTGGCGCTGCAGGACTTCGAGGCGTGGTGCCTGCGGCAGGCGGGCGTGGCCGCCTGACGAGCAAGCGGGCAGGCAGCCACTGTGCCACACCCATGGAGCATGGCGGGGCAGCGTAGCCCATGCCTAGCACATCTTCCATGAATCTTCTCATTACTCACGTTTTATCGTGAACAAGTGATTGATTCATCATAATTTTCAAGTTATAAATCTTCTCAACAATCTTCTCATTCATGCCTGCAGACGACCTCCACCGACTGCGTACCGCCCTCGCCGTGCGCGCCCCGGCTGCCGCCGCCGACCTGGCCGGCGCGCTGGGCGTGAGCGTGCCCACGCTGCACCGCCTGCTGCGGCGCCTGCCGCCCGGTGAGCTGGTGGGCGCAGGCAAGGCCCGGCGCGCGCGCTACGCGCTGCGCCGCCCGCTGCATGCGGGCCGGGGCCTGCTGGCCGACCTGCCGGTGTACGCCATCACCCCCGAAGGCCAGGCCGAACTGCTGGCGCCGCTGGCCCCGCTGCAAGGCGACGGCTGCTGGATGCCGTTGACCCGTAGCGGCTGGCCCGTGCCCGACGAGGCGCGCGACGGCTGGTGGCCCGGCCTGCCCTACCCGCTGTACGACATGCGTCCGCAGGGCTACATGGGTCGCCTGTTCGCCCGCGCCGAACACCGTGCCTTGGGCGTGGCGCCCGATCCGCAGGCCTGGAGCGATGACGACGTGCTGCACGTCCTCTCGCTGCGCGGCAGCGACACCAGCGGCAACTGGATCGTCGGCGACGATGCCTATGCGCTGTGGCAGGCCCAGCGTCAAGCGCTGCCCCCGCCGATCGCCCCCGAAGCCACCGCCGCCGCCTACGCCCGACTGGCCGATGAGGCCGTTGCCAGCGGCGTACCGGGTTCCAGCGCGGCGGGTGAATTCCCCAAGTTCGCCGCGCGCCGCAGCCCGCCCCCCGGCACGGCCAGCGGCACGCCGCACGTGCTGGTCAAGTTCTCGGGCGCCAACGCCGCATCGCCCACCGTGCAACGCTGGTCGGACCTGCTGGTGTGCGAACACCTGGCGCTGCAGCACGCCGCGCGCCTGCCCGGCGTGCAGGTAGCCACCAGCCGCATCCTGCAGCACGGCGGGCGCACCTTTCTGGAGGTAGAGCGGTTCGATCGCCACGGCGAACACGGCCGCAGCCCGCTGTGCAGCATGGAAACCGCCAACGCCGCCGTGCTGGGCGACGCCTCGCGCGACTGGACAGTGCTGGCCGCGCGCCTTGTGGCGCAAGATTGGCTGGCGCCGGAGGACGCCCAGCGCATCGCCCACCTGTGGTGGTTCGGCCGCCTGATCGCCAACACCGACATGCACTTGGGCAACCTCGCCCTGCGCCCCGTGCAGGGCCACCTGACGCTGGCCCCGGCCTACGACATGCTGCCCATGCTGCACGCGCCGCTGCCGGGCGGCGAGGTGCCGGTACGGGCATTCGAGCCGCCGCTACCGTTGCCACAGCAACGGGCGGTGTGGCATGCGGCGTGGGGGGCGGCGCGCGATTTCTGGTGGGCTGCGGCGGGGGATGGGTGCATCAGCGCGGGGTTTCGGGCGGTTTGCGCGGAGCATGCGTGGCGGCTGTCCTCCGCGGCGGAGCATGCGTGACGATGCGGCGATGCTTCTACCGAGTTGTCTGTATTTCGCAAATAGGAGATCACAATGGCGGATTCCGACCCGAAACTGGCAGTCAATTAGCGAAGTTGTTTCTCAAGAGTTTCCACTAGCTGCGAAAGCCGTGGAACTACTATTGTCCCTGCGCTCCTTACCTGCTTCTGGATATGCGGTGCCATAAATCGATCAGCTCTGAAAACCTGCACATAGGGCGCGTAGAGGGCGTGCAACGCATCGACGGGCTGACTATCGCTGATCTCCTCCCTTCGTCCCCCCCCAACATTCGCCCAGATAGATGAGTACATCGACCTAACACCTGCTGAGATGCCAGGACAGTGCGTGTCGACATCTCTCGCTTCGAACTCACCTAATTCGATGCCTATCGCGCTAGCCATTCGTTGCGTAATAGCAATTAGGAAAGGTCTGCAAAAGTCCACCACCTGAGCCCCTCGGACGTTGAACACCCATGAAGCAAATGAGCCTTGCCACAAGCGGATTTGAACTTTCCCCCAAGAGGACGCGCAAGCGTGCATTCCTCGATGAGATGGATGCCGTCATCCCATGGCCTGATCTTCTGGCGCTGATTGCACCGCACGCGCCTGCAGGCAAGACGGGGCGCCCTCCCTTTGCGCTGGAGACGATGCTGCGCATTCACCTGCTGCAGCAATTCTTCGGGCACTCCGACCCGGCGATGGAAGAAGCCTTGCACGACGTTCCCCTGTACCGAGAGTTCGCCCACTTGGACGCGGGCATCACCCGCCTGCCCGACGAAAGCACCATCCTGCGCTTTCGACACCTCTTGGAGAGGAACGAGCTGGCAGCTCAAATCCTTGCCACCGTCAATGCCCAACTGGCCGCCCGTGGTCTGCTGCTCAAGAGCGGCACCGTGGTCGATGCCACCTTGATTGCCGCACCCAGTTCCACCAAGAACAAGGATGGGCAGCGCGACCCTGAGATGCACCAAACCAAGAAGGGCAACCAATGGCACTTCGGTATGAAGGCGCACATTGGCGTGGATGCCGATTCGGGCTTGGTGCACACCGTCACCACCACGGCCGCCAACGCCCACGACATCACGCAGGCAGCGGCGCTGTTGCACGGCGAGGAAACACAAGTCTTTGCAGATTCGGGCTACCGAGGTGTTGACAAGCGTGGCGAAGTACAGGATCAACACCCCGATACCCGTTGGCACATCGCCATGATGCCGGGCAAGCGCAAGAAGCTCGACAAGAACCGCCCCCTGGATGTGTTGCTCGATCAGATGGAGACCGTCAAGGCGCGTATCCGCGCCAAGGTCGAGCACCAGTTCCGAGTTCTCAAGTGCCAGTTTGGCCACCGCAAGGTGCGCTACAAGGGCCTGGCCAAGAACACCAGCCAGCTTCTGGTGCTGTTTGCGCTGTCCAATCTGTGGATGGTGCGCAAGCGCATTTTGCAGGGAGCGCGGGCATGAGTGCGCCTGCAGCACGGGCGAGAGCCCGCAATACGGCTGAAATTGGCCGAAAGAGCGGGAAATCTGACGCAAATTCGGCTTCGGTTTCACCATGTGAATGTTCACGCGTCAGCTTGCGCCATGAGGCGGGTTGTGCAGACCTTCCTTAGTTGTCGCTCTTCCATTTCCTGCCAGCGCAGCGTAATCTCGCCACGCTTGCCCGTTGGGTCAGTATCGAGACCAGCGTCCCGTAGCGTCATAGCCCACTGCGCAGAAATTTCTGCTAGCGACCTCATCGCTTGGCCAAGCTCTCGTCCAGGCTTGCGAACCATATCCGCGATCGGGCTGGATAGCGCATGCTGAGTTGTAAACCATTTCATCATCCAACGCGGATCCGTGAGGCTGTTCATCAATGCCTCGTTGAAATCCTTCTTCGTTGCTTTTCCCAGCGCGTACCGTCCCATGACTTCTGCGTATTCAGGACGCATGGGGTATTTCTTTAGCAATTCTGTGGTGAAGACCGTTGGATCTTGCTGAGCCAGCTGGGAAATTAGCATCTGGCGCGGTTTGCCGTTCTTTATGAGTGTCCGAGCCTTGGCTCGACGTTCCTGACGCGAAAGCCCCATCGCCTTCATTTCCTCTTCGGCCAGCTCACGCATCCCCTCCCACGGTTGCACTGACGTCTCGTCGATGGAAATCTCTGGAAACCACCTGCCGTGCGGATCGAACATATCTCTTGGCGGGGCAGATCCGCGCGCAAGAGAATTTACTTCTGCACGTACTAGACGATCAAACGAAACCAGCGCGTTCGAACCGCAAAGTTCGCTGAGCAGTTCCGCTTTCAGTTCGGCAAGGTGCGCAGCATCTGCTGTTAGGGCGACCGACTCACATACTGCGGCTGCTGAGAATGTAAAACGCACCTGCCTGGAACGTGCCATGTGGAGCAACGCCTCCTTGATCTGGCGGCGGTCGAGAGTGTTTAGCTTGGGGTCCGTAAGCGCCGAGTAGTCTTGTGAATCTAGATAGCAGGTGATCATGCCTTACTGTATAGGTTCCCTTCGACCGGAATCTTGCGATAGCTACGTTCGCTCCTGGCCGATAGCCGCCGCACCCCACACAACACTACAAACCACAAAAGACGCACCCTTCCCCCTACCCTACCTTCGCCCGCAACTCCGTCTTGAGCACCTTCCCATACGCATTCTTGGGCAAGCTGGGCAGCCAGCGGTAGTGCTTCGGGCGCTTGAAGCGCGCGATGTGCGCGAGGCACAGCGCGTCCAGCTCGGCATCGGGCACGGGCTCGCCGTCGGCGACGAGGAAGGCGACGACGATCTCGCCCCAGTCGGCATCGCGCTCGCCCACCACCGCCACCTCGCTCACGCGCGGGTGCGTGAGCAATACCTCCTCGACCTCGCGCGGGTAGATGTTGGAGCCGCCCGAGATGATCACGTCCTTGCTGCGGTCGCGCAGGGTCAGGAAGCCGTCGGCGTCCAGGCTGCCGATGTCGCCGGTGTGCAGCCAGCCGCCGCGCAGCGTGGTGGCCGTGGCCTCGGGGTTGTTCCAGTAGCCGGCCATCACGGTGTCGCCGCGCACCAGCACCTCGCCCATCTCGCCCGTGGGTAGGTCGCGGTCGTCGGCGTCGGCCACGCGCACCTGCACGCAGGCATGCGCCACGCCGACGGAGGCGATGCGCTCGCGCCAGCGCGGGTGATCGCTGGCGGCCAGGTGCTCGCGCGCCAGCGCGGTGATGGTCATGGGTGATTCGCCCTGGCCGTAGATCTGCACGAACTTCTGCCCCATCACGTCCATGGCCCGGCGCAGGTCTTCGACGTACATCGGCCCGCCGCCGTAGACGATGGTCTTGAAGCCTTCGCCGCCGCGCCCGCTGCGCTGCAGGTGGGCGACGAGCCGGTGCACCATGGTCGGCGCGGCAAACAGCGAAAGCCGGCCGACGTGGGTGGCCAAATCGGCCAGCTCCGCCGGGTCGAAGCCGCCGGACTCGGGCACCACGTGGCGCGCGCCGCGCAACATGTGGGCGTACTGGTACAGGCCCGCGCCGTGCGACATCGGCGCGGCATAGACCATGGCGTCCCCGGGATCGACCTGGTCCACGTCGGTGAAATAGGCCATGGTCATGGCCAGCAGGTTGCGCTGGCTGAGCATCACGCCCTTGGGCCGGCCGGTGGTGCCCGAGGTGTAGAACAGCCAGGCCAGGTCCTCGGGGGCGGCCTGGTGCAGCGCCAGCGCCGCGCCGGTGGCGGCCTGCTCCCAGGCGGGGCCGCCCAGCACCAGAAGGCGCTCGGGCGCGGCGCCGGCCTGCAGCGCCGCCTCGCGCAGCTCGGGCGAGGCGCAGACCAGGCGCGCGCCGCTGTCGGCCAGCACGTGGGCCAGCTCGCGCGCATGCAGCTTGTAGTTGACCGGCACCATGACCGCTCCGCACCAGTGGATGGCCTGCTGCGCCTCCAGATAGGCCGGGGCGTTGGCGCCGTAGAGAACCACCCGGTCGCCCGGCTGCACGCCAGCAGGCCCGCGCAGGTGGCCGGCCAGCGCCGCCACGCGCCGCGCCAGGCTCTGGTAGTCGTGCAGCAGGTGCGCACCCTGCAACAGCGCCGGGCGCTGCGGAAACACCCGGGCGCTGCGCAGCAACAAACGGGCAATGTTCATGGGCGGCTCCGGCGTTCGGACATGGCCGTATCAAAGCGCGCCGGGCGCGGGTGCACGCAGGGCCGCGCCGCGCACCTCCAGCCCTATGCTGTCGAGCACCTCGCCGCCCTGGCCCAGCAGCTCCACCTTGTGCCGCCCGGGCCAGGGCAGCCAGGCCAGGCGCTCGCCGCGGCCCGCGCGCCGCCCGTCTATGCGCCAGACGAGGGCCTGGCCGCCGGCCGCGTGCAGCCACAGGCGCTGGTGGGCGGGCGGAATGTCGGGGTCCAGCGCCAGGATGGTGCCGTCGGCAGGCTCGACGATGCGGGCGCGGGGGGGTGCCGCGGCCCGGGAAGAATCTGCATCAAATTGGCCTTTAACGCTTTCTGGGCCTGTGCTTTCAGCTCCTGATTTGATGGCAAACACCGCCTGCTGCGTGCCGTCGATGAACCATTCCTCGCGCGCCGCCTCGGCGCTGGCGGCGACAAAGCGCACCGGCTGGCGCACAAGGTCCGCGGGGGGCCGGGGTGCGCGGCTTGCCTCGTGGCGGTGCAGCCAGCGCATGAGGTCGGCCCAGATGGGCGCGGCGCCGCTCACGCCGCTCACCTCGTGCATGGCGGCGCCCGAGGCATTGCCCACCCACACGCCGACGGTGTAGCGCTCGGACCAGCCCACGGCCCAGTTGTCGCGCATGTCCTTGCTGGTGCCGGTCTTCACCGCGCTCCAGAAGCGCGTGCCCAGCACGCTGTCGAGCCCGAAGGTGGGCACGCGCGCCTGCACGTCCGAGAGCATGTCGCCGACGATGAAGGCGGCACCGGCCGGCACGGCCTGCACCGGCGGCGCTGGCGTCTGCCCCAGGCGCAAGGACACCGGCGTGTAGCGCCCGCCGTTGGCCAGCGCCCGGTAGGCATTGGTCAGCTGCAGCAGCGCCACCTCGCTCGCGCCCAGCGCCAGGCTGTAGCCGTAGTAGCCGCCCGACTCCCTGAGCGGCAGGCCGAAGGCGCGCAACTGGCGGAAAAACGCATCGGGCGTGACCATGACCAGGGTGCGAACCGCCGGCACGTTGAGCGAGGAGGCCAGCGCGGTGCGCACCGTCACCCAGCCCTTGAACTGGCGGTCGTAGTTCTGCGGGATGTACAGGCCGCCCGCGGTCGGTATCTGCGTGGGCGCGTCGTGGACGAGCGAAGCGGCGGTGAGGCGGCGCTCGGCAATCGCCTGCGCATACAAAAAAGGCTTGAGCGTGGAGCCGGGCTGGCGCAGCGCAAGCACCCCGTCCACCTCGGGGGCCTCGCTCAGGCGGCCCGAGGAGCCCACCCAGGCGAGCACCTCGCCGCTGGCGTTGTCCAGCACGACGAGCGCGCCGTCCTGCACATTGCGCCCGGCCAGTTCGCGCAGGTGCCGCCCCAGGCTTTGCTGCGCGTAGCGCTGCAGGCGGGCGTTCAGCGGCGTGCGCTCGCCGCGCGCCGGCTGGCTCGCGAGCCACTGGCGTGCAAAGTGCGGCGCCACGCCCGCGGCCGGCTCGAAGGCGCGCCGCTGCAGCGCGGCCGAGACGAAGAAGCCCAGCGCCGCGCAGTCCGCCTGCGGCTGCATCGCGCGCAGCACACCGCAGGCGCGCCGCGCCACCACGCCCGGGCTGGCGTTGGGCGCGCGCACCAGCGCCGCGACCAGCGCGCTTTCGCGCGCGTCCAGGCCATGGGGCGCCTTGCCGAAATGGGTGCGGCTGAGCGCATCGATGCCCACCAGCTCGCCGCGCAGCGGCACCAGGTTGAGGTAGGCCTCCAGGATCTGGTCCTTGCGCCAGTGCTGCTCCAGCTCGCGCGCGGCCAGCGCCTGCTGCGCCTTGGTCAGCAGGCTGCGCCCGCCCTCGGGGCGGCCGAGCTCGGCGTCGAGCAGCCCCGCCAGCTGCATGGTGATGGTGCTGGCGCCGCGCGTGCGCCGGTTGAGCAGATTGGCCCAGGCGGCGGCCGAGACGGCGGCCCAGTCGACGCCGCTGTGCTCGTAGAAGCGCTTGTCCTCGCTCACCACCAGCGCGTGGCGCAGCGCCGCCGACACTTCGTCGAGCGCTTGCCAGGCGCCGCGGCGCACCGTCGGGTCGGTGCGCAGGCGTTCGAGCACCTCGCCCTCGCGCGAGAGCACCAGGGTTTCGGAGGAGCGGTACTGCGCACGCACCGCGGCAAAGTCCGGCAGCGTGCGCGCACCCGCCCAGCCCGCCGCCAGTACCAGCACCGGCGCGAGAAGCCACAGCCGCGGCGCCCTCATGGCAGGGGCGCCCCGGCGCGCACCAGCGCTTCGAACTGCGCCAGTGGCACGGGTTTGCTGAACAGATAGCCCTGCCAGGCCTCGCAGCCGTGCTGGCGCAGGAAGTCGCGCTGGGCCACGGTCTCGACGCCCTCGGCGATCACGCGCAGGCCCAGGCTGTGGCCCAGAGCGACGATGGTGCGCGCAATCGCCGCGTCGTTGGGGTCGAGCAGCACGTCGCGCACGAAGCTCTGGTCGATCTTGAGCTGGTCCAGCGGCAGGCGCTTGAGGTAGGACAGCGAGGAGTAGCCGGTGCCGAAGTCGTCGAGCGAGAAATCCAGCCCGTAGGCCTTGAGCTGCATCATCTTGGCGATGGTGTCTTCCACGTCCTGCAGCAGCAGGCCTTCGGTGAGTTCCAGCTCCAGCCGCCGGGCGTTGGCGCCGCTGCCGGCCAGCGCCGCCAGCACCTGGGCGGCGAAGTCGCTTTGCGAGAACTGGCGCGGGCTGATGTTCACCGCGAGCGTGAGGGGCGCAAGCAGCGGGTCGCCCGCCCACAGCGCCAGCTGCGCGCAGGCGCTGCGCAACACCCAGTCGCCTATGCCGACGATCAGCCCGGTCTGCTCGGCCAGCGCGATGAACCGCGTCGGGGCCACGTAGCCCTGCACGGGGTGGTGCCAGCGCAGCAGCGCCTCGGCGCCGGTGATGCGCCCGCCCTGCACCTGGGCCTGGTAGTGCAGCTCGAACTGGCCGCGCTCGAGCGCATGGCGCAGGTCGCGCTCCAGGCTGGCGCGCGCCTGCACTCGGCTCTGGATCTGCGGGTCGTAGAAGCGCACCGCGTCGCGTCCGGCCTCCTTGGCCTGGTACATCGCGATGTCCACCTGCTGCAGGAGCGCGTCGGCCGGTTCGCCCTCGCCCTGGAACACCACCGCGCCCACGCTGGCCGTCGTGTGGTAGTGCCCGCCGTCGAGCATGAAGGGTGCGCGCAACGCAGAGAGCACGCGCTCGGCCAGCGCACGCGCATGCACCGCGGCCAGATCGCGCGTGTCGTGCGCGCCGGCCAGCACGATGACGAATTCGTCGTCGCCGTGGCGCGCCAGCATGTCCTGCTCGCCCAGGCAGTTGCGCAGGCGCGTGGCCACCTGGCGCAGGAGCACGTCGCCGCGCGCGTGGCCGCGGGTTTCATTGAGCGTCTTGAAGTGGTCCAGGTCCAGCATCAGCAGCGCACCGCTGTGCCCGCTGGCGGCGCTGGCGGCGAGCACGTGCTTCATGCGCTCGAGCAGCAGCCGGCGGTTGGCCAGTCCGGTCAGCGCGTCGTAGCAGGCCAGGAAGTTGATCTCGTCCTCCGCCGCCTTGCGCCCGCTGAGGTCTTCGACGATGACCAGCTGCGCCTCCTTGAACATCACGCCCGAAATGCCCAGGGGCTTGGTCTGGCCGTCGGCGCAGCACACCTCGTATTCGCCCCATTCGATAACGCCGTCGCGCTCCTGGGCGCGCACGCAGCGCGCCTCCCACAGCGCCTGGGCGCGCTCACGCGCCGCCGGATCGGGGTAGGCCATGCTCCACCACTGCGCGCTGGTGCTCAGGCGCTCGCGGGTGTAGCCGGTGACCTCGGCGAAATGGCGGTTGCGATAGACCATGCCCTTGCCGCGCTGCCACATCGCGATGCCCACCGGCAGGTGGTCCAGGATGGCGCGCAGGCGCTGCTCGCTGGCGGCCAGCTCGTCGCGCATCGCGCGCCGCTCGGTGATGTCCTGCATCACGCCGACGTTGTACAGCGGCGCGCCGCCGTCGCGCACCACGGGGGAGACGGTCAGGTCGGTCCAGACGACCGAGCCATCCTTGCGGCGCATGCGCCGCTCCAGATGGAAGGCGGAGATCTCGCCCGCGCGCAGCTGGCGGCGCAGGCGGTCGTTGGCCTCGGCGTCCCGGCTGTCGGAGACGGCATGCACGTCCAGTTGCAGGATCTCTTGCGGGGTGTAGCCGAGGATCTCGCAGAACTTGCGGTTCACGCGCTCGAACTTGAGGGTCTGCACATCGATCGTCGCCACGCCCACGGCGGTCTGGGAGAACATCGCACTCAGGCGTTGCTCGGAGCCGCGCCGCTGGTCCTCGGCGTGCTCGGCACGCTGCAGCGCCTGCGCGCGCTGGCGCAGCAGCAGGCCCACGCCCAGCGCCAGCCACAGCGCCGCTGCCGCGCCGGTGACGCCCACCCACTGCGGCAGCACCGCCTCGGAGGACGACAGCAGGGGTTGCGTGGGCACGTAAGTGAGCTCCCAGCGCCGCCCCAGCAGCTGCAAGGTGGCCTGCTGGCGCAGGGGCGAGCGCTCCCAGCGTTCCTGCATGTCCGCCGTCTCGCCGAGGAAGACCCCGCCGCCGGGCGGCAGCGGCGCCGCCGTGCTGCCCGCGTCCTGCAGGCGCAGCGCAATGCCGTGCAGCACCCCGCTGTAGCGCAGCGCGTCGAGCATCTCGCTCACGCGCACCGTGGCCGCCACCGTGCCGATGAACACCGGGCCGCCGTCGGGGCCCTTGGCGGCGGCATCGAACATCGGGTAGCGCAGCGTGACGGCCTCGCGCTCGTGCGGCATTTCGTCGAGCTGCAGCGGGCCGGAGAGCACCGGCATGCCCGTCTCGCGCGCGCTGAGCAGGGCCTGCAGGCTGGCGGGCTGCGCGTTGATGTCCAGCCCCCACATGCCGAGCGACATGTCGCGCGGCCAGAGGTATTCGATGACGAAATGCTCGGGCGCCTGCAGCTGGGGATGTATCGGCTGCCCGGGCGGCTCCTGGCCGGCCTGGCGCGCCTGATCGCGCAGGCGCTCCTGCATGGCCTTCATGTCCTGCGCGGCAACCCGGCGCGTGAAGGTCAGGGTGCGCAGCTCCGGATAGTGGGCGCGAAAGCCGCGCGCCTGCAACACGCGATCAAAACGCTGCCAGTCCAGCTGCGGGTCCACCGCGAACAGGTCGCGCACGCCGGCGACGATGGCGGCGCAGGCTTCCACGCGCCGGCTGAGCGCCTCGGTGGTGGCGGTCACCGCCTGGTCGAAACGCTCGGCCGCCATGCGTTCATTGGCGCGCTGCTGGCGGTGCGCGAGCGTCCAGGCGAGCAGCACGCCCGCAAGCAGCACGCCTGCGCCTGCAAGCCAATGACCCATGCCCCGCACCCTGTGCACCTCATGCTCCCCTTGTGGTGGCCGGCGCCGGCATCAGCCCGGGCACCGGCCGGTAGTAAGTCGCACCTTCGCGGACCGGGTCCGCCCCGCACGCACCCACGCAAGTGCCTCAGGGCTTGGCCGGGGCGGCCGGTGCCACCCGCAGCTGCGCGTTGGGTGCCTCGCCGAACATCTCCGGAGCATAAAGCGCTTCGACCCTGGTCGCTGGCAAGGCAAAGCTGCCGGCGTTGTTGAGCCTGAGCGTGTATTGCAGCGTGATCTCGCCCCTGGGCAGGTATTCGTAGTAGGCCCGGTAGGCCTCGAAGGAGCGCTCGACGAAGGCCAGCCAGCCGTCGCCGCTGCCCTGTTCGTCGCCGGTGGCGATCTCGGAATCGCGTCCCAGGCCGCTGCCCAGGATGGTGGCGCCGCCGGGCACGGGGTCGGTGATCACCACCCAGGTCATGTCGGTCTGGGCCCGCACCTTGAGGGTGACGCGCAGCACGTCCCCGCGCGCATGCTCGCCCGGCGCCATCGCCCCGTCGGCGCGGCGGATGGTCTCCACGCTGCGCTGCACGCTGTAGCCGGCGCTGAACGGCGCCTTGAGCGCCACCGCAGCCACCGACTGCACCGTCACCCAGGGTTTGCCGCCGCCCAGGTGGTTGAGCCGCAGCTCGCCCTGCGTCGCCTCCTTGCCCCAGGGCAGGAACATGGTGTTGTTCAGCCAGTTGGAGGCCGCAGCGGGGGCGCCGAACCAGCTCGTCTGGTGGCGCGCGCCGCCCTCCTCGCTCGCCTTGGCGCGCACCACCCGGCTCCAGTCCACGCGCGCCTGCGCCTCGCCCAGGGCGGCCCGGGTGACGCCCGTGACGGGCTCGGACTCGAACTTCGCGCTGAAGGCCTGCAGCGCCAGCGCGCCCCAGAGGTTGGCGGTGGTGGTGTGCCAGGCACCGCCCTGCTGGCGCGCGATGAAGCCATTGGCCAGGCGGCCCATATCCTGGGCCCAGGCCGGATCGTCCATCACCGCGAGGATGAGCCGCGCCAGGTTGACGTCACCGTTTTGCATCAGCCACCACCAATAGTCGCTCTGGTCGGTGCTGAAGCCCGCCCGCGTGCCCTGCCAGGACAGGCGCGCACGCAGCACCTGCATGGCCTGCGCGAGTTGCTCCTGCTGCCCAGGCACGCCCTGCACGCGCCGCAGGATGTTGACCCAGTCGATCACCGCATGCGTGGGCCACTGGTTGGGCGCGATGGTCAGGCTGCGCAGCCAGCGCGCATCGGCCTTGCCGTAGCGCGACAGCGCCTCGATCGCGGCGAGCTTGCGCAGCTCCAGGTCCTTGCGCGGACTCCAGAAGCGCCGCTCCAGCCGGCCTTCGACGAACGCCGTCAGACCCGCCTGCATGGCCTGCAAGGACTCGGGTGGCAGCGCGAACGCGGGGTCCAGGCGTGCGGCTTCGCTGGACATGGCCAGCAGGTAGGCGGTGAGGATGTCGCTGCCGCGGTGCGTGATGCCGCTGCGCGGCGCGAAGTAGTAGGCCAGACCGTCCTCGTCCAGATAGGTGGGCAGTTGCGCCATGAGCACGCGCCAGGCCGCAGCATCGTCCATGCCGACGGCCTTGCTCGCAAGTTGCTCCAGGCAGCTGTAGGGATAGTTGGCCCACCAGTCGCGCACGCCGGGCAGCCCCTCGGCCAGTTTGGGCTGCAGCGCCAGCTTGACGCCGCCGCGCCCCGGCAGCGCGTCGCGCGGCGCGGCCACGGACAGCGTGAGGCTGTCGCTCAACTGCGTGAGCGTGGCCTGCTGCACGCTCAGCGGCACCGCGGGCAGCAGGCGCTGGCTGAGCTTGAGCGCATCGCGGGCCTGGCCCAGCGTGTCGCGCGCGCTGATCTCCCAGAGCAGCTCCTGCACGCGCGTCTGGCCCAGCTGGGCGGGCGCGGTCACGTCCCAGCCCAGCTCGCGCGCCTGGCCGGGGGCCAGCTCCACGCTCTGGGCCGGCAGCTCGAGCAGGGTGGCGCGCGGCGTCACCTGCACCTTCATCGGCTGCCCGGTGGTGTTGCGCAGCGTGAACTGCGCGCGGAAGGCGTCGCCCTCGCGCACCAGCGGCGGCAGGCCGCTGATGATCTGCAGGTCCTGCGTGACGCGCACGCTCGTCTTGCCGGTGCCGAACAGGGCCACGCCGGCGTCGGCCACGGCGGCGATCTCGAAGGTGGTGAGCGCATCGTTGAGCGGCACCTGCACCTGCGCCCGGCCTTCGGCGTCGAGCTCGACCATGGGCTGCCACAGCAGCAGGGTGTCGAGCAGCTCGCGCGTCTGCGCATGGCCGCCGCCGCCGCCCGCGGGCGCCGCCTTCTTGCCGTAGTGGCGCCGCCCGATGATCTCCATCTGCGCGGTGGAGGTGCTCACGCCCCAGTAGCGCCGCTGCAGCATGGCCTGCAGCAGGTTCCAGCTGGTGTTGGGCATGAGCTCGAGCAGCGCCTTGTCCACCGCCGCCAGCGCCACCTGCGCATGCGCCGCCGGCTTGCCGTCGGGCAGCGTGGCCTGCACCGTCACCTTCGCCTTGCCGCGCACCTGGTAGCTGGGCTGGTCGGCCGTGAGCTTGACATCGATGCGGTGCGCGGCCGTGCCCACGCGCAGCTCGGCCACGCCCAGGCGAAAGGCCGGGCGCGAGAGGTCGACCATGGCGGTGGGCGGGATGTATTGCTTGCCCTCCTCGCGAAATGCCCGCCACCACTGGCGCGGCGACTTGAAGCCCCAGGTGAAGAAGCTGTACCAGGGCACCTCGCGCAGGCGACCACGCAGCACCAGGGCGCTCACGTACACGTTCGGGCTCCAGTGCCCGTCGATCTTGAGCTCTATCGTCGGATCCTTGCCGTCGAGCTCCATCACCTGGGTGGCCAGGATGCCCTCGCGCTCCACGCTCACCAGCGCGGTCGCGTGGCGAAACGGCATGCGCACCTGCAGGCGCGCGGTTTCGCCGGGCGCGTACTCGCGCTTTTCGGGCAACAGGTCGATGCGGTCATGGTCCTCGCCGCCGAACCACAGCTCGCCCTGGCGCGTGATCCACAGCGAGGTGGCCGCCTGGGCTTCGTTGCCGTCCTTGTCGCGCGCGGTGGCCACCAGCCGCACCTCGCCGGGCTGGGCCAGCCTGGCCTCGCACAGCACCAGCCCACGCTCGTCGCTCACGCCGGTGCAGACCGTGCCCAGATCCTGCGTCTGCTTGCGGTTGTCGTAGCTGTAGAAGCCCCCTACCAGGCGCTTGCGGCTGGTGGTGGTGGAGCGCGCCAGCGCCTGCACGCTCAGCGGCACGCCCTTCAACACCTTGCCATCCAGGTCCAGCGCCAGGGCGCGAAAGCGCACCCGTTCACCCGACGAGGCCCAGCCTTCGGTCTTGATGCCCGCGACCACCGCCGCGGGCCAGAGCTTTTGCGTGCTGCGCAGGGTCTGGATCTCGCCATTGGGGTCGGCGTAGTCGGCTTCGAGCAGCAGTTCCTGCGGCTGGCGCGAAGGCGGCAGCTCGGGCAGCGTCAGTTGGCCGCTGCCGCTGTCGTCCAGCGTCAGCGCGAGCTTGTCGGCCACCACGCGCTGGCGCGGCGCGGGCTCGGGCGCATCGCCCTCGTCCTCGTCCTCGCCCGCGCGCTCCTGCGGCGCGCCGAAGCTGAAGCCGGGATAGTCCTCGAAATCGACCGAGCGATCGCGCAGCACCGCCGACACGCGCACCGGCAGCTGCGCCGCCGGTCCGCCCGAGACATAGGCCACCTGCACCGCGGTGGGCAGCGCGCCCACGCGCACCAGCGGTCCGCTGCTCACCGGGGCTATGCGCCCCTCGAACACCGGCAGGCGGAATTCTTCCACGCGAAAGCTGCCGCCTTCGAACTGGCTCCCGCCTTCGCTCCAGCCCAGGTTCACCTGGTATTCGCCAAGGTGGGCCGCCGGCGCGAGCGCAAAGCTGCTGAGCGCGCTCAAGCCCCCGGTGGGCGTGCCCTGCCAATGCAGCGGCTGGCGAAACTGCTGGCCGCTGCCCACGTGGGTGATGATCAACTGGTTGGGACGCTCGCGCGGCAGCGCCAGGCCCTGGCCGTTTTGCTCGCGCAGCAGGTGCTTCATCGACACCGTCTCGCCGGCGCGCACCAGGGTACGGTCGAACACGGTGTGCGCCACGCTGTCGGCCGTGGGCGAGGTGCTGATGGGCAGGTTGAAGCGCCAGGGCTCGATACCGCGCTGCCAGTCGCTCCAGGTGAAGGCCAGGTCGTCCTGCGCGCGCGCACTCACGAAATAGGCCTGGCGCCAGTAGTTCGGGCCGTCGCAGGACGGCGCCTCGGGCGACAGCCCTTCGAGCCGCGCGATGCCGTCGCCGCCGGTGCGCGCCGTGGCCAGCGTCTTGCCCTTGCAGTCGGACACGCGCACGGTGGCGTCGGCCACCGGCCGCCCTTCGTCCAGCGTGGTCACCCAGGCCAGGGCGTTCTCGCGCCCCAGCTTGAAGTGCACCGCCAGGTTGGTGACCAGCGCGGTGGTGCGCACGTACATCGCGCGCGTGCTGCCATAGCGCTCGTCGAGCAGCGCCTGACCGAGCAGGGGCGAGGCAATCTCCACCACGTTGAAGCCGGCGTCCAGCGGTATGCCCACCACCTCGAAGGGCCGCACGTCGCCCTCGTCGGGCCCGGGCAGCTTGAGCGTCTTCACGCCCGGCTGGCCGGCCAGCAGCGACAGGCGGCGCGACTGCACATAGGTGCTTTCCTCCGGGGTGTAGTAGCCGGCTTCGCGCTCCTGCTGTGTGGGTTCGGAGCGCATCGGCGGCGGCAGCGGGTCGCGCACCAGCGACTGCGCGTCGGTGCGCTTGATCCACAGCGCCTCGAGCTGCTCGACGCGGCGCAGCCAGTCGATGATCTCGGCGTCGCTGTGGGGCTTGAGCGTGCTCACCTCGCCGGCGCCGGCCACGGGCTGCAGGCCCTGCACCTTGAGTTGCTGCTCGACGCGGCGCAGCGTCACGGGCAGCAGCGCCGGCCCGTCGGGCCCTTCGGCATGGCGCTCGATGATGCCGAAGGGCGCGGCGGCGAACTTGGCCAGCGGTGGCTGCGCCCCGGTGCTCACCTTCAGCGGAAAGCTCTCGGCGTTGGCCAGCGGGCGGCCCGAGGCGTCCTGAAAGCCGGCCGGCAGCTCGAGCACGTAGGCGGTTTCGGCGCTCAACGGGCCGGCGAAGCGGACGGCCTGCACCACTTCGTCGTCGGCCGGCTGCACGCCCTCGTCCTGCTGCGGCATCAAGGTCTGTGCGCCGCCCTTCAGGCGTATGCCCATGGCCAGCTTGCGCACCACCGGTGCGTTGAAGGTCAGCCGCATGGGGCGTATCGGCAGGCAGGCGGCCTGGGCGTTCTCGCGCTCGCAGGAAAAGTCGGCGCTGAAGGGCGCGCGCACCTTGAACTTGTAGCGGCGCGCCACCCGGTTGGCGATGCCGCTGGGCGTGCTCACGCCCCGGTCATAGACCAGCTCCAGGTGGCTGTCGGGCGCGGCGCGGCGCGCGCAGGTGAGCACCGGGTAGCGCAGCGGCGCCTTCTGCGCCGCCTCCCAGAGCTGGCGGGCGCGCAGCACGGCCTCGCGCTCTGCGCCCTCGACGGGGCGCACCGGCACGCGCTCGCCCACGCCTTCCAGGTCGCACCAGACGTGCTCGGCGACGCTGTCCGCGCTGGCATCGCCATTGAGCTGCAGGATGAAGTACTGCTGCTCTTCGATGCCGCCCCAGCTGCCCGGATGGACACGCTGCACGAAAGGACCGCCGGTATCGAATTGATAGCTTCTGGCGCCCGTCCAGCCTGCGCCTGCGGCCGGTTTAAAGTCCGCCTTGGGCGTGAGCGTGCAGCGCACGCCCGGCGGCAGGTCGGCCACGAAGTCGAACACCCAGCGGCGGTCGCTGAGCCAGCGCGCCTGCCCGCGCGCGGCGATGGCGTCGCTGCAGGAGAGCGCATACGGATCGTCCGCCCGAGGGTCGCCGAAGCGCACGGCCGGCGCGTCGAAGGTGACCACCACCTGGCGCACCTGCGCCACCTCGCCGCGCGGCGAGACGCTGGCCACCGCCAGGGCCTGCGCCGGACCGCCGGCCAGGGCCAGCATGGCGGCCACGGCCGCCCCCGCCCATGTCGATCTCTGCAGCATGTTCCCTCCGTCCCTCGTCGTTGGAGCGCAAACTCTAAATCTGCACTATTGTTGGGGCAAACCGCGCTTGTACATTTGTTGCAGCCGTGTCAATCTGCTGCTTCGAGTCTGCCGCCAGGTATTTCCCACCATGTCCACGGGCTTCAACATCGAATTTGGCCAGGATCTTTGCGACATGCTGCATGCCGAGCTCGCGCTGGTGTGCAACTTCATGGACGCGGACGGGCGCATCGTCGCTTCGAGCCGGCGCGAGCGCATAGGCAGCGTGCACCCTGTCGCCCGGCGCATCATGCACGGCGAGTTCGACGAATACAGCATGAGCGCGCAGGAGGCCGAGCGCTCGGGCGTGATGCTCGAGGGCATGCTCACCGCCATAGACCTGGACGGGCGGCGCGTGAGCTGCTTCACCCTCGCGGGGCCGCTGCCGGTGGTGCGCCCGCTGGCGCGCATCCTGCGCTTTTGCGTTACCGCGCTGCTGCAGACCACGGGCGGCGGCCACGCGCGCGCGGCCACGCCCGCGGCCGCGCCCGCGGCCACGCCCGCCGCCAGCCTGAGCGAGTTGCTGCACTACGCCAGCACCGCGGTGGGCTTCAGCCTGGCACGCTTGCACCAGGCGATAGAGCACATCGACGAAGGCGTTTCGCTGTTCGACGAGAACCTGCGCCTGGTGGTGTGGAACCAGCGCTACCTGGAACTGTCGGGCTGGCCCGAGGAGCCCGCCTGCCGCGGCCAGGAGCTGCAGGCGATGGTGGAGCATTTCCTGCAGACCCGGGGCATGGACGGCCCCGAGGTGCGCGCCCGGCTGCAGACCCGGCTGCAGCGCCTGCGCGCGGGCCAGGCCAACGACTTCCAGTTCGAAACGCCGGATGGCCAGGTGATGGCCGTGGCCGACCGGCCGCTGCCCGGCGGCGGCGCGGTCAGCACCTACACCGACATCACCGACCGCCACCGCACGCTGGTGGCGCTGCGCAGCGCCCGCGAGGACGCCGAGCGGCAGGTGCGCGAACGCACGCAGACGCTGGACACCTACACCCGGCTGTCCTCGGACTGGTTCTGGGAGAGCGACGCGCAGTTTCGCATCACGCAGATCTACGGCGACGTGCTGGGCAAGCTCAAGATCGCGCCCGGCTACTTCATGGGCAAACGCCGCTGGGAATACCAGCTGGTGGGCGTGAGCGCCGAGCAGCTGGCCGAACACGTGGCGCAGCACGAGCGCCATGAAAGTTTCCGCAATTTCGAATACGGCCTGGTCGCGCCCGACGGCAGCACCAGCTACCTGTCGGTCAGCGGCGCACCGCGCTTTGATGCCCAGGGGCGCTTCATCGGCTACCACGGCACGGGCATGGACATCTCCGAGCGCCGGCGCAACCAGCGCCTGCTGCAGGAGCGCAGCGAGGCGCTGGAGCGCGCCAACGCCGAGATGGAGCGCCAGGTGAAAGAGCGCACCGAAGCGCTGCGCCAGCAGCTGAGCTTCATGCGCCAGCTGCTCGAGGCCATACCCAACCCCATCTTCTACAAGGACAGGCAGGCGCGCTTCCTGGGGGCCAACCGCGCGTTCGAGCAGTTCACCGGCGAAGCCGCCGAGCACTTCCTGGGCCGCACGGTGGCCGAGCTCGCCCCGCAGCGCGCCTGCGACCTGGCGCAGGACATGGCCGCCGACGCGCAGCTGCTGCGCGAACCCGGACGGCAAACCTACGAGAGCCGGGTGCAGGACGGCCGCGGCGAGCTGCGCGACATGCTCTGCCACAAGGCCACCTTCCTGCGCCCGGACGGCTCCATAGGCGGCATCGTCGGCGTGATGCTGGACATCACCGAGCGCAAGCAGATGGAAGACGAGCTGCGCCTGGCCGCCACGGTGTTCGACAACAGCAGCGAGGCCATGGCCATCCTCGGGCCCGACGGCGGCGTGGTGGCGGTCAACCAGGCCTTCATGGACATCACCGGCTATGGACGCCAGGAGGTCGTGGGCCGCCTCATCCGCACCGACGAGGACCAGGGCGAGCCCGCCGGTTTCTTCAAGCGGCTGCAGCCCCAGCTTGAGCGCGAGGGTTCCTGGCAGGGCGAAGTCCGGGGCGTGCGCAAGAGCGGCGAGCCCTACCCGGTGTGGTTTTCCATCGCCGCGGTACGCGACGCCGGCGGGCACACCAGCCACTACGCGCTGGCCTTTTCCGACCTGTCGCAGAAAAAGCGCAGCGAAGAGCGCATCCAGCAGCTGGCCTTTCAGGACCCGCTCACGCAGCTGCCCAACCGCCGCCTGCTGATGGATCGGCTGGAGCACGCGCTGGTGGGCGCCGCGCGCAAGCAGTGCGGCGGCGCGGTGCTGTTGATCGACGTGGACAATTTCAAGAGCCTCAACGACACGCGCGGCCACGACACGGGCGATCAGCTGCTGCGCCAGATGGCGCGCCGCCTGGTCGGCGGCGTGCACGAGGGCGACACGGTGGCGCGCATCAGTGGCGACGAATTCGTCGTGCTGGTCGAAAACCTGCCGCTGGCAGCGGTGGAGCTCGTATCTCAGGCGCGCAGCCTGTGCCACGAGCTGCTGCTGGCGCTGGAGCAGCCCTACGAGCTGGCCGGCGAACAGCACCACCACAGCGCCAGCATAGGCATCGCGCTGTTCGGCAATCAGACCACCAGCGTGGCCGAGCTGCTCAAGCAGGCGGACATGGCGATGTACCGCGCCAAGGACGCGGGGCGCAACACCCTCGCCTTCTTCGACCCGCAGATGCAGTCGACGGTGGATGCGCGCACCACGCTGGAGCGCGCCATCCGCGACGGCCTGCAGCGGGGCGAGTTCGTGCCCTGGTACCAGCCGCAAATGGACGAAGGGGGACACATGCTCGGGGTGGAAGCGCTGGTGCGCTGGTGCCGGCGCGACGGCAGCGTCGTCGCGCCGGGCGCCTTCATCGCCCTGGCCGAGGAAACCGGCCTCATCATGCCGCTGGGCCAGCACATGCTGCAGGCCGCCTGCCGCCAGCTCAGCGCCTGGGCCGCGCAGCCCGATACCGCGCAGCTCACCATTGCCGTCAACGTCAGCGCGCGCCAGTTTCACCACAGCGAATTCGCGCGCCAGGTGCTCGACACCCTGGCGGCCACCGGGGCCAACCCGCAGCGGCTGAAACTCGAGATCACGGAAAGCCTGTTGATCGACCACATCGAGGAAGTGATCGGGCGCATGCAGCTGCTCAAGGCCCACGGCGTGGGCTTTGCGCTGGACGACTTCGGCACCGGCTATTCGTCGCTGGCCTACCTCAAGCGCCTGCCGCTGGACCAGCTCAAGATCGACCAGGGCTTCGTGCGCGGCGTGCTCAGCGACGCCAACGACGCGGCCATCGCCCGCATGGTGGTGGCGCTGGCCGACAGCCTGAGTCTGCAGGTGATGGCCGAGGGCGTGGAGACGCCCGAGCAGCAGGCCTTCCTGCGCCAGCACGGCTGCCTGGCCTACCAGGGCTATTTGTTCAGCAAGCCGCTGCCCATCGCCGAGTTGCAGACCTGGCTGGCGCAGCGCCCGCCCGCGCCCGCTACTGGGGCTTGAAGCCGCTGTCGCCGATGATGCGCTTCCAGGCGGCGGTGTAGGCGCGCTCGCGCTCGCCCAGCTGCGCGGGCGTCATCGCATCCACCGTCAGGCCCATGCTGGTCAGCTGCTGGTTGACCTCGGGCATCTGCACCACCTTGGCCAGCGCCGCGGAGAACTGCCGGGCAAAGGCTTCGGGCGTGCCCCTGGGCGCGAAGAAGCCGTAGTAGGGCAGGTCCTCGAAGCCCTTGACGCCCAGCTCGTCGAAGGTGGGCACATCCGGCAGCTGCGCCTGGCGCTGCGTGCCCAGCACCGCCACCACGCGCAGCTTGCCGGCGCGGTGGTTCTCGATGAAGTCGGGCACCGAGCCCACGCCCGCCGGAATCTGGTTGCCCAGCATGTCGGCAATCAGGGGGCCGCTGCCGCGGTACGGCGCGGCCACCAGGTCGAGCTGGTAGCGCTGGCCGATGAGCTTGACGAGGAACTCGGGCGTGGACGCGGGCGCCGGTATGCCGACCGCGCTCTTGCCCTCGTTCTTGCCCTTGACCCACTGCACGTACTCATCGAAGCTCTTGGCCGGCGTGCCGCCCGAGACCGCGAAGCAGTTGACGAAAGAGGCAAAGCCGCCCACGGGCACGAAGTCGGCATGCGAGTCGAAGCCCGGGTTCTTCACCACCTGCGGCAGGATGGAGATGGTGTGGTCGTGCGTGATGAAGACGGTGGAGCCGTCGGCCGGCGCCGTCTTGAGCGTCTGCGCCGCGAGCTGACCGCCGGCGCCGGGGCGGTTGTCCACCACCACGGTGCGCCCGAGCACGTCCTTGAGCTTGTCGGCCAGCAGGCGCGCAATCGCGTCGGTGCCGCCGCCGGGCGGAAAGCCCACGAGCACGCGCAGGGGCTTGGCGTCCTGCGCCCAGGCGGGCACGGCCGCCAGCGCTGCGGCGGCGGACAGAAGGTGGCGACGGGTCAGTTGCATGGAGGTCTCCCAGGGTGGTTGCTTCTCAAAAAAAAGAGCTTGTAGCGCTTGCCAGGTTTGGTTTTGCCACATAAAACACTCGCAAACCCTTGTACATCAAGCGCCTGCAGCTATGGTTTCAGTGGACCGCGAGCCGTTCGCGGTGGCGCGCGATCTGGCGGCGCACCTGCACCGGCGCGGTGCCGCCCAGGGTCTGGCGGGCCCTGAGCGAGCCTTCCAGCGACAGCACCTCGAACACGTCGGCCTCGATGCCGGCATGAAAGCCCTGCAGCGTGGCCAGCGGCAGCGCGGACAGATCCACCCCCTGCGCCTGCGCGGCCTTGACGGCGTGCGCCACCGTCTCGTGCGCATCGCGAAACGGCAGGCCCTTCTTGACCAGGTAGTCGGCCAGGTCGGTGGCCGTGGCATAGCCCTTCATCGCGGCGGCGCGCATGGCCTGGGCGTTCACGCTGATGCCGCCTTCCTTGGCGCCGGTGGCGGGGTTCACCTGGCCACCGATCATCTCGGCAAAGATGCGCAGCGTGTCCTTCAGGGTGTCCACGGTGTCGAACAGCGGCTCCTTGTCTTCCTGGTTGTCCTTGTTGTAGGCCAGCGGCTGGCCCTTCATCAGCGTGATCAGGCCCATCAGGTGACCGACCACGCGCCCGGTCTTGCCGCGGGCCAGCTCCGGCACGTCCGGGTTCTTCTTCTGCGGCATGATGCTGGAGCCGGTGGTGAAGCGGTCGGCAATGCGGATGAAGCCCACGCTCTGGTTCATCCACAGCACCAGCTCCTCGGACAGGCGCGAGACGTGCAGCATCACGAGGCTGGCGGCGGCACTGAATTCGATCGCGAAGTCGCGGTCGCTCACCCCATCCAGGCTGTTCTGGCATACGCAGGCCTGGCCCTGCTCATCCACCATGCCCAGGGTTGTGGCCACGCGCTCGCGGTCCAGCGGGTAGGTGGTGCCGGCCAGCGCGGCCGAGCCCAGCGGCAGCACGTTCACCCGGCGGCGCACGTCCAGCATGCGCTGCCCGTCGCGCGCGAACATCTCCACGTAAGCGAGCAGGTGGTGGGCAAAGCTCACCGGCTGCGCCACCTGCAGGTGCGTGAAGCCCGGCAGGATCACCTCCACGTTGCGCTCGGCCACCTCCACCAGCGCCAGCTGCAGCTCGCGCAGCAGGCCGGTGATCAGGTCGATCTCGCCGCGCAGCCACAGGCGCACGTCGGTGGCCACCTGGTCGTTCCTGCTGCGCCCGGTGTGCAATCGCTTGCCCGCATCGCCCGCGAGCTGCGTCAGGCGCGCCTCGATGTTCAGGTGCACGTCTTCCAGATCCAGCTGCCATTGGAACTGGCCGGCCTCGATCTCCCGGGTGATGGTGGCCATGCCCCGCTCGATGGCGGCGCGGTCTTCCTGGCTGATGATGCCCTGCGCGGCCAGCATCTCGGCGTGCGCCAGGCTGGCGGCAATGTCCGCGCGCCACAGGCGCTGGTCGAAGAAGACGCTGGCGGTGTAGCGCTTGACCAGCTCGCTCATGGGCTCGGAAAACAGCGCCGACCACGCCTGCGCCTTGCTCGCGAGCTGATCGTGGGACGGGGAGGAAGGCTGGTCGGGCATGGCGGCAATAATCGGCACCGGGAGAGCCACGGCGCCAGCAATGACAAAGCCGCAAATTCTATCGACCAGCACGCGCCGGGCGCCGGCACCGGGCACGCTCATCTTCGACGCCTGCCACGCCGGCGTGGTGCTGCGCGCCGTGCTGTTCGTGGAACTGGTGTCGGGCGTGGTGCTGCTCTTCCTCGCGGGCAACCCCGCGCAATGGCTGCAGCAGCTGGCGATGCTGACCGGCGGCGTGTTGCCCGCCACGCTCGCCTGGCTGCTGGCCGCCTGCAGCCTCAAGCGCGTGCTGCAGGCCGCGCGCATGCCGCTGCAGATCTGCGCCGGCGTGGTACTCGGAGCATTGGCCGGCCTGCTGGCCTGCGCACTGCTGGCCCATGTGACGGACGGCAGCGAGCCCCCCTGGCTGGCCAGCGCCGCCAGCGGCGCACTGCTGTCGGCGCTGCTGGTGGCCGCGCTGGTGCTGCGAGCGCACGCGCGCACGCCGGCGGCCACCACCGCGCGCCTGGCCGAGCTGCAGGCGCGCATCCGGCCGCACTTTCTCTTCAACAGCCTGAACAGCGCCATCGCCCTGGTGCGCGAGGAGCCGGCCAAGGCCGAAGCCCTGCTGGAAGACCTGAGCGAGCTGTTTCGCCACGCGCTGCTGGAGCAGGGCGACAGCGCCAGCCTGGCCGAAGAGGTGCAGCTGGCGCGCCACTACCTGGCGATCGAGCAGATCCGCTTCGGCGAGCGCATGCAGCTCGTCTGGAAGCTCGACGAGCGCGCCGGCAGCGCCCGCGTGCCGCCGCTCTTGCTGCAGCCCCTGGTGGAAAACGCCGTCAAGCACGGCGTCGAGCCTTCGCCGCTGGCCGCCCTCATCGAAGTGCGCACCGAACAGCGCGGCGCGCGCGTGCTGATCACCATCACCAACTCGCTCGCGCCGCGCGCCCACGCGCTCGGGCCCGCCGCGCCCGGGCATGGCATCGCGCTGAAGAACGTGCGCGCGCGCCTGAAGCTGCTGCACGACGTGGAATGCGACTTCAGCGCCGGCGCCCAGGGCGGGCGCTACCAGGTGCGCATCGCCCTGCCCGCCAGCTGAAAGGCCGCCGCCATGCGCATCCTGGTCGTGGACGATGAAGCCCTGGCGCGCAAGCGCCTGTGCACGCTGCTGGGCGAGCTCGACGTCCGCCACCAGGCGGTGCAGGCCGCCCACGCGGGCGAGGCGCTGGCGCTGCTCACCCAGCCGCCCGCCTTCGACCTGGTGCTGCTGGACATCCACATGCCCGGGCAGGACGGCCTGGCGCTGGCGCACCAGATCCTGCGCCTGGCCGAGCCGCCGGCCATCGTCTTCGTCACCGCGCACGCCGAACACGCCGTCTGCGCCTTTGAGCTGGACGCGGCCGACTACCTGACCAAGCCCGTGCGCCGCGAACGCCTGCAGCAGGCACTGGCCCGTGCCCGGCGCCGCCACGGCGGCGCCGCGCCCGCCGCCGCCCTGCCCGAAGGCCCCACGCTGCTGGTGCAGGACCAGGGCCGCACCGAACGCATCCCGCTCGCCGAAGTGCTCTACATCCGCGCCGAACTCAAATACCTGACGCTGCGCACCGCCGCGCGCAGCTACGTGATCGACGGCGCGCTGACCGAGCTGCACCAGCGCCACCCGCAAGAGCTGGTACGCATCCACCGCAACACCCTCGTCGCCCGCCACGCCCTGCGCGCACTGGAGCGCCACCCCGAACTGGACGAAGGCGACGGCTGGGCCGTGCGCCTGCGCGGCAGCACGGAAATCCTGCCCGTCTCGCGCCGGCAGGTGGCGGCGGTGCGGGAAATCCTCACGCGGGGAGGTTGAGGCAAGGCGCCCGCAGGCTCAATGCGCTGCATGCGCAAAACTGGCCACCGCCATCACCACCCCCATGCCCGCGAGCAGCCAGACGATCTGCACCAGCGCCTGCGCGGCGGACATGCGCCGCTGCAGTTGCGGGATCAGGTCGGCCAGGGCCACGTAGACGAAGCTGCTGGCCGCCACGACCAGGAAATAGGGCAGCGCGGCCTCCCAGCGGCCGACGATGAAATAACCCGCCATGCCGCCCAGCGCGGTGGCCGCGCCGGCCAGCGAGACCTTGAGCAGCGCGGCGCGGCGCTTGCCCTGGCGCAGCACCACCAGGTCGCCCACGTGGTGCGGCACCTCGTGCGCCAGCACCGACAGCGCCGCCACCACGCCCAGGCGCAGGTCGGCGATGAAGGCCGAGGCGATCATCACGCCGTCGCCAAAGCAGTGCAGGCTGTCGCCCGCCAGCAGCGCCCAGCCGCCGCGCGCGTGCGCCGGCTGGTGGTCCGGATCGTGGTCTTCGGGGCCGTGATCGTGCTGCCCGTGGGCGTGTACGCCCTCGCTGCGTGAGGATCCGCCATGGCCGCCGTGCTCATGGCCATGGTGCCAGAGCTCGGCTTTTTCCAGAATGAAGAAGAACACCAGCCCGAGCAGCAGCGTGGCAAACAGCGGGTGCGCGGGCGCGTCCTCGAAGGCTTCGGGCAGCAGGTGCATGAAGGCGGTGGACAAGAGCGCCCCGGCCGCCAGGCTCAGCAGATGCTGCGGCCCCACGCGCCAGCGCCCGCCCATGCCCAGGCGCAGCAGCATGGCCGCGAGCCACACGCTGCCTATGCCGGCGGCCAGCGTGGCGAGGACGATCACTATCAAAAGCATGGCTGTTGGCGCTTGTCCGGCAACGGTTTGCGCCTGTTTTCATGTGAATTTTTTCCAGGCCGGGGCGGCAGATTCCACCCCGACCTTCCCCCGGCGGGGGAAGGAGTGTCGCAGCTATTTCAGGCCGTGCCGGGCAAACCAGTCCAGCGCGCGCTTCCAGCCGTCTTCGGCGGCGTCCTTGCGGTAGCTGGCGCGGTAGTCGGCATGAAAGGCGTGGGGCGCGTCCGGATAGACCACGAAGCGCGAGGCATTGGCCGGCGCGCCGGCCTTGGCCAGGGCGGCTTTCATCTGCTCTATGGTGCTCTCGGGAATGCTCTCGTCCTTGCCGCCGTACAGCCCCAGCACCGGCGCCTTGACCTGCGCGGCCAGCGCCAGCGGCTGCTTCGGCTGCAAGGCCGTGTCCTGCCCGGCCAGGCGCCCATACCAGGCCACGGCGGCCTTCACGGGTGCGTGCGCGGCGTACAGCCAGGTGATGCGCCCGCCCCAGCAAAAGCCGGTGATGCCCACCCGCGCCGCGTCGCCGCCGTGCTTGCCGGCCCAGGCCACGGTGGCGTCCAGGTCCTGCATGACCTGGGCGTCGGGCACCTTGGCGACGACTTCGCTCATCAGCTTGGCCAGCTCGCCATAGGCCATGGGGTCGCCCTGGCGCTCGAACAGGTCGGGCGCGATCGCCAGATAGCCCGCATGCGCCAGGCGCCGGCAGACGTCGGCGATGTATTCGTGCACGCCGAAGATTTCCGAAATGACCAGGATGACGGGCAGGCCGGTGCGGCCCTGGGGCGCGGCGCGGTAGGCGTGCACCTGGAAGTCGCCCGAAGGGTAGCTGACCTCGCCGGCCTCGAGGCCCTCCGAGCTGGTGGAAATCGCGGTCTGCGCCATCAGCGGCGCAGCCGCGGCGGCGTAGCCCGCGCCCAGCATCAGGCCCAGGGCCTTGCGGCGCGAGGCCGCGCCCGTGCCGCCCAGCAGGGCAGCCGCGTCGGTGTGCAAGTCGTCGTGCATGGTGAGCTTCTCCATCGTGCGTGGCAGGGTATCAGGCGGGCAGGCGCTGCAGCAGGCGCACATGCATGGGGCGCTCGAAGCGCGCACCCGCCGGGCCGCAGTGTGGCGCAAAAGCGGCCAGCGTGCGTGCGCGCAGGGCGTCGTCGATGTGGTGCTCGGCAAAGCTCGGGTGCATCATGCGTCTCTCAAAATCGGCAAAGTCGGCGAAATGCACCGGCGTGGCAAAGCGCTCCTCGGCCACCTGGCGCCAGGGTGAGCCCGGCAGCGCCAGCGCGCGGTCCAGCGCCGCCTGGGCGGCCGCCCGCACTACGCCTTCGTCGTTGTAGACCTTGACCACCTCGTTGAAGGCGCCGCCATACACCGGCTCGGAAACGTACAAATGCCCGCCGGGGCAGAGCACGCGCGCCACCTCGGCAAGGGCCTGGTCCATCAGCGCCACGGGCACGTGGTGCAGCGACTTGAGCATCAGCGCCAGGTCAAACTGCGCCGCCTTTTCCGGGATGGCCTGGGCAGCGGCCTCGATGAAGCGCATGCGCGCGGGCACGTCCTGCAGGTTGCGCGCCAGCTGCAGCCTGTCCACCTCCAGCCCCAGGTAGCGCATCTGCGGGTGCTGCCGCAGCAGGCGCCGTGCCATGGCGGCCGCGCCGCAGCCCGGCTCGATCACGTGCCGGCCCGGCTCGGGCAGCAGGCGCTGCAGCAGTTCGAATTCATCGGCAAGCAAGGGGTAATCCACCACACTCTCCCGTCACGCCACCGGCGTCAGCCAGCGCAGCAGTGCGGAGGCCAGCGCCCCCAGCACCACCACCAGCAAGAAGGGCGCGCGCCACCACAGCGCCAGCGCCGCCACCCCCAGCGCGGCCAGGCGCGCATCCAGGCGCAGCGCCGTGCCGTCGGCAAGGGTGTTCATCACCGTGAGCGACGCCAGCAGCGCCACCGTGAGCGCCCCCGCCACGCGGTGCATGCGCGGATTCTGCAGCCAGCGCGCGGGCACCGCATAACCCGCGAGCTTGGTGGCGAAGGCGATCAGGCCCGCCAGCACGACGGCATGCCAGAGCGTCATCGCGCATGCCCCCACCAGCCCCAGGCGGCGCCCGCCGCCGCGGCCAGCAAGATCGGCAGGCCCGGCGCCACCCAGGGGATGGCCGCGGCCGTCACCGCCCCGGCCAGCACGGCCAGCGCCACCGGCTCGCGCCCCTTCAGGCGCGGCCAGAGCAGTCCGAGGAAGGCCGCCACCGCCGCGCCGTCCAGCCCCCAGGTGCGGGCGTCGCCCAGCGCATCCCCCAGCAGCGCGCCCACCAGGGTGAACAGGTTCCAGAGCACGAACACGCCCCAGCCGGCCGTCCAGAAGCCGCGCCGCTGCTCGGTGGCCTCGTCCTGGCTCAGCGTGGTGGCGGCCGATTCGTCGATGGTGAGCTGCGCCATCAGCCACTTGCGCCAGCCGCGCGGCGTGAAGAGGTGGTTCATCTGCACGCCATAGACGGCGTTGCGCACGCCCAGCAAACTGGCCGCACCCACGGCGGCCGATGCGCTGCCGCCGCCCGCCACCACGCCGATGAAGGCAAATTGCGAACCGCCGGTGAACATCAACAGGCTCAGCACCATGGCCTGCACCACCGTCAGCCCCGCCGCCACCGCCAGCGCACCGAAGGAAATGCCGTACAGCCCCGTGGCGAGCGCAATCGACAGGCCCATGCGCACCGCGGGCGTCAACCGCGCCCCAAGGTCCGCGGCCTTCAATGCGCCTCTTCCCAGTTCGCCCCCACGCCCACTTCGGCGATCAGCGGCACGGCAAGGTCCGCCACGCCCGCCATCAGCGCAGGAATCTCGCGGCGCAGCCAGTCCACTTCGCCTGCGGGCAGCTCGAAGACGAGTTCGTCGTGCACCTGCAGCACCATGAGGACGTCGGGCTTTTCGGCGTCCAGGCGCTGCTGCACGGCAATCATGGCCTTCTTGATGAGGTCGGCCGCCGTGCCCTGCATGGGCGCGTTGATCGCGGCGCGCTCGGCGGCCTTCTTGCGCGGGCCGCTGCCGCCGTTGATCTCGGGCAGGTACAGGCGCCGGCCGAACACGGTTTGCACGTAGCCCTGGCGGTGGGCCAGCTGCACGGTCTCATCCATGTAGCGCCTGACGCCCGGGTAGCGCTCGAAGTAGCGGTCGATGTAGTTCTTTGCCGCCTGGTTGTCGATGCCCAGATTCTTGGCCAGGCCGTAGCTGCTCATGCCGTAGATCAGGCCGAAGTTGATCACCTTGGCGTAGCGCCGCTGCTCGCTCGTGACTTCATCCACCGCCACGCCAAAGACCTCGGCCGCGGTGGCGCGGTGCACGTCCACGCCGTCGTGAAAGGCCTTGAGCAGCGCCGCATCCCCGCTGATGTGGGCCATGATGCGCAGCTCGATCTGGCTGTAGTCACAGCTGGCGATCACGCGCCCGGGCGGAGCGATGAAGGCTTCGCGGATGCGCCGGCCCTCGGCGGTGCGCACCGGGATGTTCTGCAGGTTGGGCTCGTTGCTCGCCAGCCGCCCGGTCACCGCCACGGCCTGGGCATAGTGCGTGTGCACGCGGCCGGTGCGCGGGTTGATGAGGGTGGCGAGCTTGTCGGTATAGGTGCTCTTGAGCTTGGACAGGCTGCGGTGCTCCAAGAGCCGCGCGGGCAGCGGGTAGTCCTCGGCCAGTTTTTCCAGCACTTCTTCATCGGTGGAGCGCGCGCCGGTGGCGGTCTTCTTGACCACCGGCATGCCCAGCTTGTCGAAGAAGATCTCGCCCAGCTGCTTGGGGCTGCCGAGGTTGAAGGGCTGGCCGGCCAGTTCATAGGCCTGCTGCTCCAGCTCGGTGATGCGCAGGCCCAGCGCGTGGCTTTGCGCCGCGAGCTTGTCGGCGTCGATCAGCACGCCGTTTCTTTCCATGCGAAACAGCACCTCGCTGGTGGCGATCTCCAGCTCGTAGATGGCGCGCAGCTTCTCGTCGCTCTCCAGCCGGGGCCAGAGCACGCGGTGCACGTCCAGGGTCTGGTCAGAGTCTTCGCAGGCGTAGGCCGCGGCCTTGTCCACCGGCACCTGCGCAAAGGGAATCTGCTTGGCGCCCTTGCCGCACAGGTCTTCGTAGCTGAGGCCGGTGCGCCCGGTGTGGCGCTCGGCCAGGCTGGTGAGGTTGTGCGGACGCGTGACCTCGAGCACATAGCTTTGCAGCATGGTGTCGTGCGCATAGCCCTGCACGTCGATGCCGTGGTTGGCCAGCACGTGGCGGTCGTATTTGACGTGCTGGCCCAGCTTGGCGTGCGCCGGGCTCTCCAGCCAGGGCCTGAGGCGCGCCAGCACCTCATCGAGCGGCAGTTGTTCAGGCGCCTCCAGCCCGGCATGCGCCAGCGGCACATAGGCGGCCGCCCCCGGCTCCACGCTGACGCTGATGCCGACGATGCGCGCCTGCTGCTCGTCGAGCGAGGTGGTCTCGGTATCCAGCGCGACGAGCGGCGCGGCCATGAGCCTGGCGATCCAGGCGTCCAGCGCCTGCCAGCTCAGCACCACCTCGTAGTCCACCTCTCTGACCTGCGCCTGCGCCGCCGCATGGCTCGCCTGCTCGTCGATGCGCTGCTCGGCAGCGGTCGAAGGCGCCTCGTCCTGCAGCTGGCGCGCCAGGGTCTTGAAGCCGAACTTTTCATAAAAATCGCGCAAACCCATCGTCTGCTCTGCGCCTGCAGCTATCGAATCCAAAGCAGGCAGGCCGGGCAGCGCGGCACTCAGGTCGCAATCGGTGCGCATGCTCACCAGCCGCCGCCCGGTCGGCAGCCAGTCCAGGGCCGCGCGCAGGTTCTCGCCCGCCACGCCCTTGATCTCGTCGGCATGCGCCATCAGCGCATCGAGCGAGCCGTACTGCGCCAGCCAGCGCGCCGCCGTCTTGGGGCCGACCTTGGCCACGCCCGGCACGTTGTCCACCGCGTCGCCCACCAGGGTCTGGAAGTCCACCATCAGACCGGGCGGCACCCCGAACTCGGCCGTCACCCCAGCCACGTCGCGGCGCTTGCCGTTCATCGTGTCCATGATGGTGATGCGCTCGTTCACCAGCTGGCTCAAGTCCTTGTCGCCGCTGGAAATCAGCACGCGCAGGCCCTGGGCCGCGGCGCGCGTGGCCAGCGTGGCGATCACATCGTCGGCCTCCACCCCGGGCACGCACAGCACCGGCCAGCCCAGCAGCCGCACCACTTCGTGGATAGGCTCGATCTGGGCGCGCAGGTCCTCGGGCATGGGCGAGCGGTTGGCCTTGTAGTCGGGGTAGATGTCGTCGCGAAAGGTGGGGCCGGGCGCGTCGAACACGCAGGCGGCATAGGCCGGCGCATGCTCATGGCCGAGCGCGCGCAGCATGTTGACCATGCCGCGTATCGCGCCCGTCGGATGGCTCTTGGGGTCGCCCGGCACCGCGCGCAGGTCCGGCATGGCGTGGTAGGCGCGGTACAGGTAGCTGGAGCCATCGACCAGCAGCAGGGTGGGGGTGTCGCTCATGGGGCAATTGTGCACAGATGCCTGCCGCGCGCGGGTCGCGCCATGTCAACGCGTGTGCCGCGCAGAAAGCGCGTGAGGACGGGCAAGGCGACAGACTGCGCGCCTTCGCTCACGCCATGCTGCAGCCCGTGCAGGACGGTGCAGCCGTCGCCCGCCATCTGTGTTTGCTGGGCGTCGGCTGGTAGAGTCTGTGCAATCGACGAAAGATTGCCATGCGACCTTCTGTTGTACTGCGCATGAAACGCGCTCTGGTGCGCGAAGCCGCAGGCCGCTATCGCACCACCAACCTGCGGGTATTTGGCTCGGTGCTGCACGGCACCGACAAG
Source organism: Comamonas flocculans (assembly GCF_007954405.1). NCBI lineage: Bacteria > Pseudomonadati > Pseudomonadota > Betaproteobacteria > Burkholderiales > Comamonadaceae > Comamonas > Comamonas flocculans. The sequence continues at coordinate 777,277 of NZ_CP042344.1, forward strand.
GACGGCAGCGACCTCGACTTGCTGGTGGACGCGCTGCCCGGCGCCACGCTGTTTGATCTTGGAGGACTGCAGGACGAACTCCAGGCCATGCTCGGCGTACCGGTTGATGTACTGACCCCGGCGGACCTGCCGGCCCGATTGCGTGCCCAGGTGCTGGCACAAGCGCAGCCGGTATGAACGAGAACCGCCTGAAGGACTACCTTGACCACATGCAGCAGGCTGCGCTGGATGCCTGCGCTTTCGTCCAAGGCCCGAGCCAGGAAGACTTTCGGCGCGACAAGCGCACCCAGCAGGCCGTCGTCATGAGTCTGATCATTTTGGGCGAGGGTGCAAGCAAGGTGGTGGACGCTTACCCCGACTTTGCACAGACGCATGCGCAGATTCCCTGGCGCTCCATGCGGGGCATGCGCAACCGCGTCGCCCGCGGCTATTTCGACATCAACATCGATCTGGTGTGCGCACACCGTGCAGACCGGGCTGCTCGGGCAATGGCCGGCCGTGCGCCGGCAGGCCGACGAGTCCGCCCGCCCTGACGCTTGACTGCGCCGATCGGCCGCTTTCCAGCGCGTGTCGCCTTGCACTACGATGCGCGGCTTACCCACGGAGGCACCCCATGAGAACCCTCAAACGCCTGCTGCTTGCGCTGATCGTCCTCATCATCGCCGCGGCCGCCATCGGCTGGTTCAGCCTGGACAAGGAGGCGCGCGGGCTGCTCGCCACCTTCCCGACCAACCGCGACATCCTGTTCTGGAGCCAGACCCAGCGCGACGCCGCCTTTCGCGCGATGGACCGCATCCCGCTGCTGGCCCGATGGCATACCGCCCAGCCTTCGGCCACGCCCCGCCCGCTGCCCGAGGGCAGGCCGCTCAAGCTGGACCTGGACATCGACGCCTTCATGCAAAGCCAGCACAGCGCGGCCGTACTGATCCTGCAGGACGGCAAGATCCGGCTGGAGCGCTACGGCCTGGGCTTTGACGCCGATGGACGCTGGACCAGCTTCTCGGTGGCCAAGTCCTTCACCTCCACGCTGGTGGGCGCGGCGCTCAAGGACGGGCTGATCAAGAGCATGGACGACAAGGTGAGCGACTACCTGCCGGACATGAAGGGCTCGGCCTACGACGACGTGAGCGTGCGCCAGCTGCTCACCATGACCTCGGGCGTGCAGTGGAACGAGGACTACGGCGACCCCAACTCGGACGTGGCGCGCTTCAACAACCACGTGCCCGAGCCCGGCGTGGACGCGCTGGTGAGCTACATGCGCAAGCTCCCGCGCGCCGCCCCCGCGGGCGAGCGCTGGCACTACAGCACGGGCGAGACCAACCTGGTCGGGGTGATGCTGATGGCGGCGATCCACAAGCCGCTCACCCAATACCTGCAGGAAAAGATCTGGCAGCCCGCGGGCATGCAGCAGCAGGCCACCTGGCTGCTGTCCAAGACCGGCAAGGAGATCAGCGGCTGCTGCATCCAGGCGGCGGCGCGCGACTACGCCCGCATGGGGCAGTTCGTCCTGGAAGGCGCGCGCGTGAACGGCGAGCCCATCGTGCCCGACGGCTGGCTGCAGGCCGCCACGCGCAAGCAGGCGGACATCCAGGCGCCGGGGCGCGGCTATGGCTACCAGTGGTGGACCTACGACAGCGGCAGCTTCGCGGCGCGCGGCATCTTCGGCCAGGGCATCTTCATCGACCCGGCGCGCCGGCTGGTGATCGTCACCAACGCCGACTGGCCCAAGGCGGGCGCGGCGGACAACCCGGCCTTCGCCGAGCGCGAACGCTTTTACCTGGCGGTGCAGCAGGCCCTGGACGACGAGGCCGCGGGCCGCTGAACGCGCGCATGCCGCCTACAATCGAAGCCACCATGCGCGCACCCCTTCTTCTCGCCCTCGCCTCCCTCGTCAGCACGGGCGTGCTGGCCCAGGCCAACAGCCAAAACACGGCCCAGCCCTTGCCGGCAGAGCGCCAGGCGCTCTCGCAAGAGGAGCAGGCGGGCATCGATCAGGGCCGGCGGGTGCAGCGCATCGTGATCGAGGACGAGGGCAGCCGCGTGGACGAGCTGCGCGTGGGCGGCGAAACCCGCTCCATCACCGTGCAGCCCAAGCTGGGGGGCGAGCTGCCCTCCTACCAGGTGCGCCCGAGCGATGGCGCGCGCCTGTGGAAGCTCGGCACCTTCTGAACCGCGCACTTGCCCGCTCCGGCTGCGCCGGACCCTTTCCATGGCCGTCTTCACCCCCGTCACCGAGTCTGAAGCCAGCGCACTGCTGCAGCGCCTGAGCCTGGGCACGCTGGTGGCGTTGCGCGGCATCGAAGGCGGCATAGAGAACACCAACTACTTTCTGACCAGCAGCAGCGGGCAGTACGTGCTCACGCTGTTCGAGCGCCTGGCGCACGAGCAGCTGCCCTTCTACCTCTACCTGATGAAGCACCTGGCGCAGGCCGGCATCCCCGTGCCCGACCCGCAGGGCGACGCGCAGGGCGACATCCTGTTCACCGTGTGCGGCAAGCCCGCGGCGCTGGCCACGCGGCTGTCGGGCAGCAGCCAGCTGGCGCCGGGCGAGCGCCACTGCGCCGCGCTCGGCGCGATGCTTGCGCGCATGCACCTGGCGGCACGCGACTACGAACGCGAGCAGCCCAATCTGCGCGGCCTGCCCTGGTGGAACGCCACCGCGCCCGAGGTGCTGCCGCATCTGGACGCCGCCCAGGCGCAGCTGCTGCAGTCCGAGCTGGCCTACCAGAACCACGTCGCCGAAAGCGCCGCCTACGCCGCGCTGCCGCGCGGGCCGGTGCATGCCGACCTGTTTCGCGACAACGCGATGTTCGAGGGCGAGGCGCTGACCGGCATCTTCGACTTCTACTTCGCCGGGGTCGACACCTGGCTGTTCGACCTGGCGGTGGCGCTCAACGACTGGTGCGTGGACCTGCCCACGGGGCGCCACGAGGCGGCGCGCTTTGAGGCGCTGCTCGGCGCCTACCAGGGCGTGCGCCCGCTCACCCGGCACGAGCGGGTGCTGCTGCCCGCGATGCTGCGCGCCGGGGCGCTGCGTTTCTGGATCTCGCGCCTGTGGGACTATTACCTGCCGCGCGACGCGCAGATGCTCAAGGCGCACGACCCTGCCCACTTCGAGCGCGTGCTGCGCGAGCGCGTCGCACACCCGCTGCGCCTGCAGGCCTAGAACCCACGCTCGTGCCACCACCACCGGCCGGGGACGGGCGCCGTGCGCTACAGTCTCCTGCGCCCCTGTTGCACCATCCCGCATGAAACTTCAACTCGTTCCCGCACGCACCGGCATCCTCTGGGTGCGCCTGGGCGTGCGCACCTTCTGGCGCCAGCCCATGGCGCTGACCGGCCTGTTCTTCCTGTGCATGGCCGCGATGTCGCTGGCCACGGTCTTGCCGCTCGTGGGCACGGCGCTGGCGCTGGCCCTGCTGCCCAGCGCCACGCTGGTGATGATGGTGGCCAGCGCCCACACCGAAGGCAGCAGCAGCCGGCTGGCCGCGCCGGCGCTGATGGTGTCGGCGCTGCGCAGCGCCCGCCAGCGCCTGCGCAGCATGGCGCTGCTGGGCCTGCTCTATGCGGCCGGCTTCCTGCTGCTGCTGGGCCTGTCGGCGCTGGTGGACGGGGGCGAATTCGCCGGCGTCTACCTGGGCGTGCGCCCGGTGACGCAGGAGCTGGCCGAATCCGGGCGCTTTCAGGCGGCGATGTGGCTGGCGGTGCTGCTCTACCTGCCGCTGTCGCTGCTGTTCTGGCATGCGCCGGCGCTGGTGCACTGGTGGGGCGTGGCGCCGGTCAAGGCCATGTTCTTCAGCGCCGTGGCCTGTCTGCGCAACATCGGCGCCTTCACCGTCTATGCGCTGGGCTGGGCGGGCCTGTTCATGGCCACCGGCATCGTCGTGAGCCTGGTGCTGACGGTGCTCAGCGAGCTGGGCATGGGCACCGGGCTCGCCGCCAGCGTGCTGGTGACCACCGCCATCGTGCTGGCCGCGATGTTCTTCAGCTCCATCGTCTTCAGCTTCCGCGACTGCTTCGAGCCCACGGCCCACCCGGCGGCAGGCCAGGACGGCGCCGCCTGATCAGGCGCGCAGCTCGCTGCCGTGCACGCGGTCGCGCCCGGCGCGCTTGGCCGCGTAGAGCTCGGCGTCGGCGCGCTCGAGCAGTTGCGCCGCGCCGGCCGGGCCGTCGATGAGCGTGGCGATGCCGAAGCTCAGCGTCAGCACCGGCCTGGGCGCGCTCGCATTGGGCAGTTGCAGCGTGCGCAGGTTCTCGCGGATGCGCTCGGCCACCTGGCGCGCCTCCTGCGCGCCGGTGTCGGGCAGCAGGCAGACAAACTCCTCTCCGCCGTAGCGCGCCGCGATGTCGGCCGGGCGCAGCACGCTCTGGCGGAGCACCCGGGCCACCGCGCGCAGGTAGTCGTCGCCCACCGCATGGCCGTAGTGGTCGTTGACGCACTTGAAGTGGTCTATGTCCATCATGATCACGCTCAGCGGCGCGCCGCTGCGCGAGCGCCGCTCGTGCTCGCGCGCCAGCGCGTGGTCGAACTCGCGCCGGTTGGTCAGGCCGGTGAGCCCGTCGGTCTGGCTCAGCTGCTGCAGCCGGCGGTGGCTGGCGGCCAGCACGCGCTGCTGCTGCAGGATGCGCTGGTTGCGCTCGGCCAGCTGGCGCATCAGGTAGCGGTAGCGGCGCAGCACCACGAAGAAGACGATGGCCAGCAGGCCCGCCAGCACCGCGCCCGCCCGCCAGTAGGTGCGCTGGCTGCGCTGGGCGACGTAGCGCTCGATGAACTGCTGCTCGGCATCCTCGTGCAGGTTGATCGAATCGCTCAGGTCCATGGCCTGCAGGTAGCGGTCAAAGACCCGCACCAGCAGTTCGTTGTCGGTCGAGGGGCTGAAGTAGAAGCCATAGCGCCGCGGCAGGTTGCGCAGCGTATGCACCACCTCCAGGTCGAAGTACTCGAGCTCGTAGCGCTTTTCCGCAAAGATCGCCTTGGGGTAGACGGCCACGTCGACGGCGCCCTCGCGCAGCGCGGCGAACAGCCCCCGGCTGTCGTTCTGGTCGAACAGCACCAGCTGCTCGGGCGGCATGAAGGCCTGCAGCACCGGCTCGAAGGCCACGCCCTTGACCAGCCCCACGCGCAGCTGGGCCAGGTCGCTCATGCCGTGGATCAGCAGGCGCGCGCTCTTGCGCCCTATGACCGCGTAATTGCTCTCGAAATAGGGCAGCGTGAACAGCCCGCGGGCCGCGCGTTGCGGCTCGGGGCTGAGCGACAGCAGCGCGTCGGCCTGGCCGGCCTGCACCCGGGCGATCTTTTGCGCCACGGTGTCGCCGCGGTCCGCTTCGACGCGGTAGTGCAGCCCGACCTGGCGGGCGATGAAGCACCAGGCGTCCATGCCCACGCCCGAGTAGCCTTGCGCCGCGTCGGCATCGCGGCGCGTCATTGGCGGCGCCTGTAGCGCCAGCACGGTGAGCGGCGCCCTGGCCACGATCGCGCTGCGCTCGGCTTCAGACAGCTCCACCGGACGCTTGAGGTGCACGCCCTCGCCGCAGGCCCAGGCGCTGGCCGCGGCCAGCGTGGTCGCCAGCAGCACCAGCGCCGCCGCGAGTTGGCGGGCGCCGCAGGCCCCGTGCCTTTGCCCGGCCCTCATGCGCCGCCCCCTGGGCGGCCCTGGTGCCAGCGCCTGAGCTGGCGCAAGCGGTCGCCCCACCAGCGCAGCAGGCCGTAGGACAGCTGCACCTTCTCGTCGCCCACCGGGGCGTTGGGCGAGGCCATGATCCAGGCCGACTTGGCATAGGCCAGGTGCTGCGCCGGGTAGACGCTGCGGTGCCCTATCACCAGATAGGCGGCCACGCAGGCGCCGGCCACATACCAGATCGAGCCCGCGCCGAACAACTCCACGCCCATGATGAGCGCGGCCAGCGGCGTGTTCGACGCCGCCGCCACCACCGCCACCAGCCCCACGGCCGCGCCCTGGGCCACCGCCAGCCCCAGCCAGGGCGCGCAGGCCGCGCCCGCCACCGCACCGATCACGAACTGCGGCGTGACGATGCCGCCGTAAAAGCCCGAGCCCAGCGTCAGCGCCACCAGCAGCGCCTTCCATAGGAAGCCCGAACCCGGCATGCCCTCGCCGGCCAGCGCGCGCTCCATCACCGGCAGCGACAGGCCCAGATAGTCGCCGGGCAGCACCAGCATCAGCAGCGCCAGCAGCACGCCGCCGACCATGGGCGCGAGCGGCGGCCACAAGCCGGTGCGCACGCGCAGCCACGCAAACACCGTGCGCACCGAGCGGCAGAGCTCGACGAAGACCAGCGCCGCCAGGCCGCAGAGCACGCCCACCAGCACGGTCTTGAGGAACAGCAGCAGCGTGAAATGCGCCTCGAAGGCGATGTGAAACTCCGGATAGGGCACGCCCCACCAGCGGCTCGTGACGAAGGCCGTGACCCCCGCGACGACGCCTGGGAAGAGAAAGTCGTGCCGCACGCGCCCTATCGCCAGCATCTCCACGCCGTAGATCGCCCCGGCGATGGGCGTGCCGAAGACGCTGGCAAAGCCCGCGCTCACGCCGCAGGCGACCAGCCGCTTTCTCAACTCGGCGTTCAGGCGCAGCACCTGGCCCACGCCCGCCGCCACGCTCGCGCCAATGTGCGAGCACGGCCCCTCCTTGCCGGCCGAGCCGCCGCAGCCCAGCGTGACGAGCGCCGCCACCGGCTTGACCCAGAGCGTGGCAAACGGCATGCGCCCGGCCTGCTCGTTGACCGCGACGATGGGCTCGTCGTGCAGCGGGCCGCGGCGCCTTTCCCAGGCGTAGTGCAGCAGCAGCCCGTTGGCCAGGCCTCCCAGGGGCAGCAGCAGCGCGAGCAGCCACCAGGGCGCGTCGTACAAATGCCCCTCGGTCTTGAACAAGGCGCCCAGAAACACGCTGCAGCCCGTGCCCACCAGCGCGCCCGTGGCCATGGCCAGCACCAGCCACTGCGCCACGGTGCCCAGCATCACCAGCGGCTCGAGCGGGGAGATGCGGCGCATGCGCGGGCCGGGCTCGGGCCTCATTCGACCAGCGTGAGCTTGGCGATCGCCAGCGCCAGCCACTTGGTGCCGTGGCGGGTGAACGCCACCTGGGCGCGCGCGTCCTCGCCCTGCCCCTCGATGGCCAGCACCCGGCCCTCGCCGAACTTGGTGTGAAACACCTGCGCCCCCTGCGTGATGCCGTGCGCCGGCGCCTCCTTGCGCGCCGGCAGACCGGCGCTGCCCAGGCTGGAATAATCCAGGTCAAATCCGCCTGAAACCCTTGACTGGCGTTCGCTATAAGCTCTGTAATCAGTAGCAAAAGAGCCTGCTGACCGGCGCTGCGGCGTGAGGTGCTTGAGCGCGCCCTCGGGCAGTTCGTCGAAGAAGCGGCTGGCCATGTTGTAGCGCGTCTGCCCGTGCAGCATGCGCACCTGGGCGTGGCTCAGGTACAGGCGCTTTCTGGCGCGGGTGATCGCCACGTACATCAGGCGGCGCTCTTCCTCCAGGCCGCCCTGGTCGGCCATCGCGTTCTCGTGCGGAAACAACCCCTCTTCCAGGCCGCAGATGAAGACCGCGTCGAACTCCAGGCCCTTGCTGGCGTGCACCGTCATGAGCTGCACCGCATCCTGCCCGGCCTGGGCCTGGTTGTCGCCCGCCTCCAGCGCCGCGTGCGTGAGGAAGGCCACCAGCGGCGACAGCGTCTCGCCCGCGGCCGCGTCCAGCTGCGGCCCGCCCATGGGCGCGTCGGGGTCCACACCCTGGCTGACCGGGCTTTGCGTGAGCGCCGCGGTCTCATCCACCGGCAGCGCCACCGCGTCGCGCCCGAAGCCTTCCTGCATCACGAAGCTCTCGGCCGCGCTCACCAGCTCCTTGAGGTTGTCCAGGCGGTCCTCGCCCTCCTTGTCCTGGCGGTAGTGCCCGGCCAGGCCGCTGCCTTCGACCACCTGCTCGATGATGGCGCGCAGGCTCTGGCCGCTGCTCCTCTCGCGCATCACCTCGACCAGCGCGACGAAGCCGCCGAGCTTGGTGCCGGCGCTGCCGCCCACGCTGCTGACCGCGTCCCACAGCGAGCAGCCGGCGGCGCGCGCCGCGTCCTGCAGCACCTCCAGCGTGCGCGCGCCGATGCCGCGCGGCGGAAAGTTCACCACGCGGGCAAAGCTGGTGTCGTCGTGCGGGTTCTCCAGCAGGCGCAGGTAGGCGAGCGCGTGCTTGATCTCGGCGCGCTCGAAAAAGCGCAGTCCGCCATAGACGCGGTAGGGCACGCCGGCGTTGAACAACTGCGACTCGAGCGCGCGGCTTTGCGCGTTGCTGCGGTAGAGCACCGCGATGTGCTGGCGCGCCATGCCGTCGGCGGCCAGCTGGCGGATCTCGTCGACCAGCCAGCGCGCCTCCATCAGGTCGCTCTCGGCCTCGTGAATGCGCACCGGCTCGCCCGGCCCGCGGGCGGTGCGCAGGTTCTTGCCCAGGCGCCGGCTGTTGTGCGCGATCAGGGCGTTGGCGCTGTCCAGGATGTTGGAGCAGGAGCGGTAGTTCTCTTCCAGCTTGATCTGCTGCCCCACGGCGAACTCGCGCACGAAGTCCTGCATGTTGCCCACGCGGGCGCCGCGAAAGGCGTAGATGCTCTGATCGTCGTCGCCCACCGCCATCACGCTGCCCCGGGGCGTGAACTGCCCGTCCACCACGTCGCCCGCCAGCTGCTTGAGCCACAGGTACTGCAGGCGGTTGGTGTCCTGGAATTCGTCCACCAGGATGTGCGCAAAGCGCCGCTGGTAGTGCGCGCGCACCGGCGCGTGGTCCCTGAGCAGCTCGTAGGAGCGCAGCAGCAGCTCGGCAAAATCGACCACGCCCTCGCGCTGGCACTGCGCCTCGTACAGGCGGTACAGCTCCACGCGCTGGCGGGTTTCGTCGTTGGGCGCGGGCACCGCGTCGGGGCGCAGGCCCTCTTCCTTGCAGCCGTTGATGAACCAGGCTACCTGCCTGGGCGGATGGTGCTCTTCGTCCACCTGATGGGCCTTGAGCAGGCGCTTGACGGCCGAGAGCTGGTCCTGCGCGTCCAGGATCTGGAAGGTCTGGGGCAGCCCGACCAGCTTGTGGTGGGCGCGCAGCATGCGGTTGCACAGCCCGTGGAACGTGCCTATCCACATGCCGCGCACGCTGATGGGCAGCATGGCGGACAGGCGCGTGAGCATCTCCTTGGCCGCCTTGTTGGTGAAGGTCACGGCCAGGATTTCGCCGGGCGCGGCCTGGCCGGTCTGCAGCAGCCAGGCGATGCGCGTGGTCAGCACCCGGGTCTTGCCCGAGCCGGCCCCGGCCAGGATCAGGGCATGGCCCGCGGGCAGGGTCACGGCGGCACGTTGTTCGGGGTTCAGGTGCGCCAGCAGCGGCATCTGGGCGCCGGCGGCGGCGCGGTCTTGGGCAAGCATGCCGCATTGTAGAAAGCCGCCCGGGAGCGAGCGCGCGGGAGTAGACTCGCGCGCCGCAACCGCTGCACACGGCCCCGAGCATTCCATGCCAGCACCCGCATTCCCCGCTGCACCCGCCTGGTCGCGCCGCAGCTTTCTTGCTTCCGGCCTGGCACTGGCCGCCGCCGGCCCCGCCCCGGCGCAGGCCACGGCGCCACGCACGCCGGTGCTGGTGCTGAACTCGCAAAGCGGCTCGGTCAGCGTGATCGACCCCGGCCGCTGGGTGGAGGAGCGGCGCATCGCCACCGGCCGCGAGCCGCACCACCTGTACATGACGCCGGACGAAAGGTCGGTCATCGTGGCCAACGCCGGCAGCGACTCGCTCACCTTCATCGACCCGCGCACGGCCCAGGTGCAGCGCCAGATCAGCGGCATCCTCGACCCCTACCACCTGCGCTTTTCGCCGGACATGCGCTGGTTCGTCACCGCGGCCAACCGGCTCAACCACATCGACCTCTACCACTGGGACGGCGAGAACCCCGCGCTGGTGCAGCGCATCCCCACCGGGCGCACGCCCAGCCATTTGTGGATCGACGCCGCCAGCACCACGCTGTGGGCCAGCATGCAGGACAGCGACGAGCTGGTGGCGATCGACCTGGCCACGCAGCGGCTGAGCTACCGCGTGCCCACCGGGCGCACGCCGGCCGACGTCTTCGGCACCCCCGACGGCCGCCACCTGCTGGTGGGCCTGACCGGCGCCAGCGGCGTGCAGGTGTTCGAGCTCGCCGCCGGCCAGCAGGCCCGCGCGGTCGGCGAGATCGCCACCGGCAAGGGCGCGCACGCCTTTCGCGCGCTGGGCGACGCCCGCCACGTGCTGGTGAGCAACCGCGTGGCCAACACCATCAGCCAGATCGACTGCAGCGCGCTCAGGGCGGTGGCGCAGTTCCCCGCGCCCTCCGGCCCCGACTGCATGGACGTATCGCGCGACGGGTCGCTCATCATGGTCGGCTCGCGCTGGGCCGGCCGGCTCACGCTGATCGACGTGGCGCGCCGCGCCGTCCTCACCCAGGTCAAGGTGGGCAAGTCGCCGCACGGCGTCTGGACGCTGGACCACGCCGCGCGCAGCTGAAGCGAGGCCGGGCATGCACCGCAGGAATGCTCTCTCCGTGATAGCTGCTGGCGCTTGCCCCATAAGCGCTGCAGCCCGAAAACATGCTGAAGATGGCGACAAGGCCATCTACCTGAGCTTCGACACCGGCCACATGGGCATCGCGCCCTTCGTGGCCGAGGTGCTGCGGCGCCAGCAGGTGCCGGTCACCTTCTTCGCCGCCCACGAGCGCACGCAGCAGGGCGACGGCTGCCTGGGCGAATACTGGGCGCCGTGGTGGCGCGAGCGCGCGCGCGAAGGCCATGCCTTCGCCTCGCACACCTGGCAGCACGCCGTCTGGCGCGCCGACCTGCCGCCGGCGCACGGCCAGCCGCGCTTTCGCATCCAGCCCGGCGCCGGCCCGCACGCCGGCCAGCGCCTGGTCTGGAGCGCGCGCGAGTACTGCGCCGACATCCGCCGCGCGGCCGAGCGCCTGGCCGAGCTCACCGGCGTGGCCGCGCTGGCGCTGTACCGCGCGCCCGGCGGCAAGACCTCGCCCGCGCTGCTGGCCGCCGCCGCGCGCTGCGGCTACCGCCACGTGGGCTGGTCGCGCGCTGGCTTTCTGGGCGACGAGCTGCCCAGCGAGCGCTATCCGAACGATGCGCTGCTCGCGCAGGCCCTGCGCGACGTTCGCCCGGGCGACATCCTGCTGGCGCACCTGGGCATCTGGTCGCGCAAGGATCCCTGGGCGCCGGCGGTGCTCGAACCCCTGATCTCCGGCCTGAAGGCGCGCGGGCTGCGCTTTCGCACGCTGCGCGAGCACCCCGAGCACGCACCCTGGATCGCCGCCCATGCGGGCGCCGGCGCCGCCTGAACATGCCGCCCCTCACCGACTGGTTTGCCAGCGCCCAGCAGTGGCTGTTTGAAGCGTTCATCCAGCCGCTGGCCTTCACGCTCGGGCAGGCGGGGCTGATCGAAGACGGCTTCGTCGCCACCGGCTGGCTGCTCGCCGGGCTGCTGCAGATCGCCGTGCTGGTGCTGCTCATCGGCCCGGCGCAAAGGCGCTGGCCGGTGCAGGAGCTGAGCGACCGCGCGGCGGTGCGCGTGGACATCCTCTACACCCTGGTGCACCGCCTGGGCCTGTTCAAGCTCGCCATGTTCTTCACGCTGGAGAGCTGGCTCGCCGACGCCATCGGCCGGCTGCGCGCCCACGGCCTGCCCACGCTGCAGCTGGACGGGCTGTGGCCCGGCGTGAGCGACCGGGCGCTGGTGAGCTTTTGCCTCTACCTGGTGGTGTTCGACTTCATCGGCTACCTGGTGCACCGCGCGCAGCACCAGTGGAACTGGTGGTGGCAGCTGCACGCCGTGCACCACAGCCAGCGCCAGATGACGATGTGGAGCGACGCGCGCAACCACCTGCTGGACAGCGCGCTGACCGACGCCATCTTCGTCTGCGCGGCCATCCTGATCGGCGTCGCGCCCTCGCAGTTCGTGCTGCTGGTGGCGGCCACCCAGCTCATGCAGAGCCTGCAGCATGCCAACCTGCGCCTGGGCTTTGGCCGCATCGGCGAGCGCCTGGCGGTGAGCCCGCGCTTTCACCGGCGCCACCACGCCGTCGGCATCGGCCACGAGGCGGGCGCGCGCGGGCGCCTCAAGGGCGTGAACTTCGGCGTGCTGTTTCCGTGGTGGGACAGCCTGCTGGGCTCGGCCGACTACGCCGGGCGGTTCGAAGCCACCGGCATCCGCGACCAGGTGCAAGCCGGGCGCGACTACGGCCGCGGCTTCTGGGACCAGCAGTGGCTGGCGCTCAAACGCGTGGCGCGCCGGGGCTGAGCGCGCCGGCGCGGCTCAGCCGGCGGCGTAGCGCACGCCCGAATGCGCGGCCAGGTCCAGCACCGAATCGATGCGGACGTCGCCCGACAACAGGTCCAGGCTGGCGCCGCTGCCGACATGGGCGTCTTCGGCGCTGCTCGGGTAGCTGGCGCCCGCATGGGCGTCCTGCCACAGCGCCCACAGGCGGTCCACGTTGGCATGGTGCAGGAAGAACACCGGATCGTTGGGCGAGGTGCCCGTCGCCATCTGCCCGCCGATCATCGCGTGCACCGGGTTGTGCAGCACCAGCTCCAGGTATTTGCGCATGCTCTGCTCTATCCAGCTCTGACGGTTTTCCAGATGCTCCAGGGGCGTCAGCATGCTCTCCATGTAGGGCGCGGCGTCGTAGTCGGCGTAGGCCAGCAGACGGCTGCGCGGCTCGCGCGCCATGTAGTCGTCGATGACTTGCATGCTGTCGGCGTCCAGCCCCTCGAAGGAAAAGCGCCGCGTCAGGCCGCGCCGGCTCAGCGGCGCGGAGTTGATGTCGGCAATGCCGTCGCCGTCCGAATCGGCAAACTCGTCGGGCGTCTCGTCAAAGTACGCGCCCATGGGCCACAGCCCTTCGCGGAACATGCCGCTCTTGACGATGAAGCGGTCGGCCGCGTCGCCGTTGCCCCCGAGGAAGTCGTCCGTGAAGATGGCGCGCCAGCTGCCCTGCTGCTGCCAGTCCCAGTAGGGCAAGGCCATCTGCGCATCGCCCGACACGCGCTGCAGCTCGCGCTCAAAGCGCAGCAGAAACTCACGGTGCCAAGGCAGGAAGGACGCGCTCATGTGCGCGTTGTAGTGCGTGGGGTCCTGCGCAGAGGGAAACGCCCGCCCGTGCAGCTGCACGAAGTAGTCGTAGGCGTTGACCGCCGGGTCGTACGCCGAAGGCAGGCGCTTCATCGCATGCAGCGTCTGCACGTAGCGCTCGCGCTCGGCGTTCGAGAGCTGCAGCACGTCGGGGCGCACGCGCAGCAGCGCCTCGCTGCCCCCGCCGCATCCGGCCAGGGTGCTTGCCAGCAGGCCGGCGCCTGCATACAAAAAGTGTCGTCGCTGCATCGGCGGCTTTCCAGGAAAAAGTGGGATGAAAGATGGGGTGCCGCGCAAATGTAAACGCACCAGGCTTTGCAAGACCGGCCCGGATTCGTCGCCAGCCCCGTGACGGCCAGACACCGGCCTGACCCCTGCGCTGCACCAGACCATTGCCGAGCCGGCCGAAAAGACCGACGCCCACGGGAAGCGCCTGCCCGACCAGGACTCCTTCCCCCTTTGGGGGAAGGCCGGGATGGGGGCCGGCACGGGCGCGGCGCCCAAAGAGGCGCCGGCCCCCACCCCAACCCCCCCCTAAGGGGGAGGGAGCAAGACACCCCACCCTCGCCGGCCTGGTGCGCTGGCTGCGCCCCCTGGTTTCAGAATCCGCAGAAATTGCTTCAATCCGAGGAGCTGCTTGCGCAGTCAGGGAAAGCGCCAGATGCCGATTTGAATGATGAAAAATCGCTATAATAGTAATAGCACAGCCCCGGGCCGCGGCCGGCCCGTGGCGCTGGCGCCGGGGCTGCAGGCCTGGGGCGCCTGAGGCGGCGGCCAGCAGGCCTCTGGCACGCAAGCCGGTACAATCAGGCACCGGGCCCAAGTTTCTTGACGCCCGGTTTTTTTGCGCCCGCGCAAGCGGGGTCCGATGCCGCCGCACGCGCCGGCGCATCCGCGAAACCGGTCTTCAGGCCAAGCGCCCCACGCGGCTGAAATCACTTGGCCGCGCCTTTTCACAGGAGCTTGGAACCTCATGGAAATCTTCGACTACGACAACATCCTGCTGCTGCCGCGCAAGTGCCGCGTGCAAAGCCGCTCGGAATGCGACACCAGCATGGAGCTGGGCGGGCGGCGCTTTCTCCTGCCGGTCGTGCCGGCCAACATGAAAACCGTGGTGGACGAGGGCATCTGCAGCTGGCTGGCGCAAAACGGTTACTTCTACGTCATGCACCGCTTCGATCTGGACAATGTGCAGTTCGTGCGCGACATGCATGCCAAGGGCTGCTACGCCTCGATCTCGCTCGGCGTCAAGCAGGCCGACCGCGACACCGTGGACCGCTTCAAGGCCGAGGGCCTCACGCCCGAGTACGTCACCATCGACATCGCCCACGGCCACGCCGACAGCGTGCGCGAGATGATCGGCTACCTCAAGGAGCACCTGCCCCGGACCTTCGTGATCGCCGGCAACGTGGGCACGCCCGAAGCGGTGATCGACCTGGAAAACTGGGGCGCCGACGCGACCAAGGTAGGCATAGGCCCGGGCAAGGTCTGCATCACCAAGCTGAAAACCGGCTTTGGCACCGGCGGCTGGCAACTGAGCGCGCTGAAGTGGTGCGCGCGCGTGGCGACCAAGCCGATCATTGCCGACGGCGGCATCCGCAGCCACGGCGACATCGCCAAGAGCATCCGCTTCGGCGCGACCATGGTCATGGTCGGCTCGCTGTTCGCGGGCCACGAGGAATCACCGGGCAAGACGGTGGAGGTGGACGGGCAGCTGTACAAGGAGTACTACGGCTCGGCCAGCGACTTCAACAAGGGCGAATACCGCCACGTGGAAGGCAAGCGCATCCTGGAGCCGATCAAGGGCCGGCTGGCCGACACGCTGACCGAGATGGAGCAGGACATCCAGAGCTCGATCAGCTATGCGGGCGGCAAGAAGCTGCTGGACATCCGCAAGGTCAACTACGTGATCCTGGGCGGCAACAACGCGGTGGAGCACTTGCTGATGTAGCGAGAAAACTTCCCGTTGCGGTCCGAAATTGGTGCATAATCGTGCGCTCGGCGTTTGACGCTCAGGGCTCTTAGCTCAGTTGGTAGAGCAGCGGACTCTTAATCCGTTTGTCGTAGGTTCGATCCCTACAGGGCCCACCAGAACACTTCTTTGAACCCGCCAGGCGCGCATGCGTGGCGGGTTTTTCGTTTCCCGCGCGCCAAAAGACAAACGCCTGCAGGCAAGGTACAAAGCAGGCGATGCGCCGCCCGCGCCGCGGCCAGGAATTCCAACCATGCAAGACCATTCCGCCACTGTGCCCTGGCGCGGCCCGCTGTGGGCCATGTCCATCCTGCTCGCGCTGCTGGGCATGCTCGGGCCGTTTGCCATCGACACCTATCTGCCGGCGTTTCCGGCCATCGCCCGCGGGCTGGACGCCACGCCGCTGCAGATGCAGCAGACGCTGTCGGCCTACCTCTTCGCCTTCGCCTTCATGGCGCTGTTCCATGGCTCGCTCTCGGACAGCTTCGGGCGCCGCCCGGTGGTGCTCTGGGGGCTGTCCATGTTCACGCTGGCCTCGGCCGGTTGCGCGCTCGCGCCGACCACCGGCTGGCTGATCTTCTTTCGCACGGTGCAGGGGCTGTCGGCCGGCGGCGGCATCGTGGTTTCGCGCGCGGTCATTCGCGACCTGTTTCCGCCGGCGCAGGCCCAGCGCGTGATGAGCCAGGTGACCATCTTCTTCGGCGTGGCACCGGCCATTGCCCCCATGGTGGGCGGCTGGCTGTCGGAGCACCTGCCCTGGCAGAGCGTGTTCTGGTTCCTCACCGGCGTGGGCGCGACGCTGCTGCTGACCATCTGGCGCGCCCTGCCCGAATCGCTGCCCGGGCACAAGCGCCAGCCGCTGCGCCTGATGCATCTGCTGCAGGGCTACGGGAGCCTGATCAGCAACCCGCGCTTCATCCTGCTGGCGCTGGCCAGCGGCGTGCCCTTCAACGGCATGTTCCTGTACGTGCTGGCGGCGCCGGCTTTCCTCGGGCAGCACCTGCAGCTGCAGCCGGGGCAGTTCTTCTGGTTCTTCATGATCAACATCTGCGGCATCATGGGCGGCGCCTGGGTCAGCGGGCGCATGGCCGGGCGCGTGGCGCCCAAGCGCCAGATCCGGCACGGCTTCGTGATCATGGTGACGATCAGCGTGGTCAACCTGGGCGCCAACCTGCTGCTGGCGCCCAGCGTCTGGTGGGCGATGCTGCCCATAGGCATCTATTCCTTCGGCTGGGCGCTGATGGTGCCGGTGGTGACGCTGCTGGTGCTCGACCTCGTGCCCTCGCGCCGCGGCATGGCCTCGTCGCTGCAGATGTTTGTCGGCTCTACCGCCAATGGCTTCGTCGCCGGCGTGGTGGCGCCGCTGGCGATGCATTCCACCGCCTGGCTGGCTTTTGCCTCGCTGCTGCTGATGAGCATAGGCCTGGCGGCCTGGGTCTACCTGCACCGGCGCTGGCCGGAGCTGGGGCGCCACATTACCGGTTAGCGCCGGCGCGCCTCTCAGTCGCGGCGCCGGTCGGCGCCTGCCGCCTCGTAGTAGCGCTGCTTGGCCGCATACATGGAGCGGTCGGCGCGGTGGGTCACCGCTTCCAGCGATTCGCCCTCGCGTGCCACCGCCATGCCCATGGCAAAGCTCAGAGACTGGCCCGGGTAGTACTGGTTGCTCAAGTCCTGCAGGCTGGCCAGGCGCTCCATCAGGGCCTGGCCAGCGTGCTCGTCGGCGTCGGGCAGCAGCACGCAGAATTCGTCGCCGCCGATGCGCGCGGCGCAGCCGGCCAGGCCGTCCACCGCCTTGGCCAGGACCTCGCCGGCGCGGCGCAGCACCGCGTCGCCGGCGGCGTGGCCCTGCTCGTCGTTGACCACCTTCAGGCCGTTGAGGTCCACCACGATGACCGCCACGGGCCAGGGCCCCTTGCGCGTCAGGCGGTTGAGCTCCTCGATGTAGTAGGCCCGGTTGCGCAGGCCCGTCAGCACGTCGTGCTTGCCCAGGTATTCGAGGTAGGCCTCGGCCTTCTTGCGCGCGGTGATGTCCACCAGCGACAGCAGCACCAGGCTCCAGTCGCGGCGGTGGTCTTCCTGCACCACGAACTGCATGTGGATGCTCAGCGGCGAGCCCGCCAGCGTGTAGTTGACCACCTCGCGCTGCTGCTGCAGGCGGCCTTCCCAGAGGTCGATCAGCTGCTCGGCAAACGAGTCGAGCATCTCGCCCTGGAAGATCTTGTGCAGGCCCGCGAGCAGCACCTGGCGGCTGGGCGCGCCGAACATCGCCAGCGTCGCCCGGTTGACGTCGATCACGCGAATCTCGCGCATGCACTGGTCGATGAATTCGGGGTGCACCTTGAGGAAGGTCTTGAGGTCCACGATGCCGCGTTCGCGGATCTGGTCGAGCAGCTGCTTGACCGCGCTGAAGTCCTCCACCCAGAGCGAGACCGGCGAATGCTCGAACAGCAGCCGCGCCTGGCGCTCGCTTTCCTGCAGGAGGCGGCGCGCCTGCTGCTCCCGGGTGTTGTCTTCGAGCGAAATCAGCACCCGGTCCCAGCTCGATTCGTGCCCCGGCAGGATGCGCCCGCGGATGTGGACGTCGAGCCTGCGCCCGTCGAGCGCGTAGTTCACCGTCTGGTTGGCGAACTCCTGCGCGCCCTCCCAGAGCTGGCAGACCTCGTCGAGCACGTTCTCCAGCATGTCGTCGCGAAACACCCGGTGCAGCGAACCGACGAGCGTCTGCTGGTCGGGCGCGCCGAACAGCGCCAGCGAGCGCTGGTTGACCTTGAGCACACGGATCGCGCGCCCGTATTCGCTGACCCGCTCGGGCTCTTCACGCAGGAAGGCGCGCACGTCGCTGACGCCCTGCGCGCGCCAGCGCTGCAGCAGCGCGCGCACCGCGCTGAAATCCTCCAGCCACAGGGAGACCGGGGCGAGGTCGAACATGGCTTCGAAGTCGGCGGAAGACGAGGGTGCTGCGGACATGGCTTTCTCCGGACAGGAAGCCATTATTGGCGAGAAGGCCGGCCCGAAATGAAAAAAAAGACCGGCCACCGCGCTGCGGTGCCGGCCTTGTCCGGTGGGGCCTGGAGCGCGCTCAGCGCATGCCGCGCGAACGCGGTGCCCCCGCGCTCAGCGGACGCGCCGCACGCCCCGGCGCCGGACCGCGGCGGGCTTCGCCCTGGCCCCGTCCCTGGCCGCCAAAGCCGGCCCTGGGGCCGGGCTGCCCCTCGCGGCGGTAGGCGCCGCCGCCCTCGCGGCGCGCGCCGAAGCCCGGACGCGCGCCCCCGCCGTGGCCGCGGCCGGCACCGCCCGGGCGCGCCGCGCGCATCGGCTGGGGCGGGCGCTGGGTGGGCTCCAGGCCCGGCACCACGGCGGTGGCCAGGGGCTGGCGCGTGAAGGCCTCGATGTCGAAGATGCGGCGGCGGTCGCGGAATTCGGCAAAGGTCACGGCCAGACCCTGGCGCCCCGCGCGGCCGGTGCGGCCGATGCGGTGGGTGTAGTCCTCGGCCTTCATCGGCAGGCCGAAGTTGAACACGTGGGTGATGGTGGGCACGTCGATGCCGCGCGCGGCCACGTCGGTGGCCACGAGGATCTGCACCTGGCCGCGGCGCAGCGCCATCAGCCGGCGGTTGCGCAGGCCCTGGCTGAGCGCGCCGTGCAGCGCCACGGCGGAAAAGCCGGCCTGCTGCAGGTCGTGCGCCAGCTCGTCGCACTCGATCTGGGTGCTGGCGAAGACGATGGCCTGGTCGATCTCGGCGTCACGCAGCCAGTGGTCGAGCAGCGCGCGCTTGTGCCGGGGGTTGTCGGCCCAGTAGAGCACCTGCTTGATGTTCTCGTGCTTTTCCTGCGGCGAGTCGATCTGGATGCGCTGCACGCCGGTGCCGCCCTCGTGCATCACGCGCATGGCCAGTTGCTGGATGCGCGGCGCGAAGGTGGCCGAGAACATCATGGTCTGGCGCCGGTGCGCGGTGAGGCGGTGGATTTCGGCCAGGTCGTCGGCAAAACCGAGGTCGAGCATGCGGTCGGCCTCGTCGACGACGAGGAACTGCACCTCTTCGAGCCTGATCTGGCCCGAGCGCTGCAGGTCCAGCAGGCGCCCGGGCGTGGCCACCACGAGGCTGGCGTTCTGCAGCTGCGCGATCTGGCGCTGGTAAGGCATGCCGCCCACCACGCTGGCGATGCGCAGCCCCTTGCAGTGGCGCACCAGGTCGATGGCGTCGTGCGCCACCTGCTGCGCGAGTTCGCGCGTGGGGCACAGCACCAGCGCGCCGGGGACGGCGGGCTCGAAGTGGCGCGCCAGCAGCGGGTTCTTGCGCTTGGGGCGCTTCGGGGCCGGCTTGCCCTGGGCTTCGGCCTCGGCGCAGGCGCGCTCGAAGGCGGCGCGCTCCGCGGCCTTGGCCTGCTCCTGCTGCAGCTGCAGGGTGTGCAGCACGGGCAGCAGAAAGGCCGCGGTCTTGCCGCTGCCGGTCTGGCTGGAGACCATGAGGTCGATGAAGCCCGCGTGGTCCGCGCCCTGGCCCATGGCCAGCGGAATGGCGCGCGTCTGCACCGCCGTGGGCTGGGTGTAGCCCATGTCGGTGACGGCCTGCAGCAGCTCGGGCACGAGGCCCATGGCGGCAAAGCCGCTTTCGGGCGCGCAGGAAGAGAGGGGCGCGGACGCGTCAGCGCCCGCTGTGGAAACGGTATGGGTCATGCTGTATGGGGCCGCGCGGATATTGCCCGCAGCGGCCATGTCAGTGGTTCATGGAAACAACATCAACCATCTGACGCAGACAGGGTGCCTGCAGACAGGCGCCCTGGTGGATTGTTTGCGCCAGCACGCGGGCGTGCCGGCAATCCGGTGTGAGAAGGGAGATGCACAAAAACTGCGCGAAGGCGTTTCGCGCAAGCCCGCGATTATCGCACGCTACGGGTTTACCCGCAAGGAGCGCCCAGGCGCTCAGTCACGCAACCAGTGCGCGCGGTAGTGCTCCAGCTCGTCGATGGATTCGTGCACGTCGGCCAGCGCGGTGTGCTTCTGCGCCTTCTTGAAAGCCTCGGCCACCGCGGGCTTCCAGCGCTTGGCCAGCTCCTTGAGCGTGCTCACGTCGATGTTGCGGTAGTGGAAATAGGCTTCCAGCGCCGGCATGTATTTGACGAGGAAGCGCCGGTCCTGCCCTATGGTGTTGCCGCACATGGGCGTGGTGCTTTTGGGCACGTAACGCTGGATGAACTGCAGCAGCTGCGCCTCGGCCTGCGCCTCGGTGAGGGTGCTGGCGCGCACCTTGTCGACCAGGCCGCTCTTGCCGTGCGTGCCCTTGTTCCAGGTGTCCATCGCGTCCAGCAGCGCGTCGCTCTGGTGAATCACCAGCACCGGCCCTTCCACGCGCGGCGTGAGCTGCGGGCCGGTGACGATGACGGCAATCTCCAGCAGCCGTTCTTTTTCGGGATCGAGCCCCGACATCTCGCAGTCCAGCCAGACCAGGTTCTGATCGGACTTGGCCAGCTGCGGCTGGGCGAATTGTGCGGTTTCAGTCATGGGCGCGATTGTCACCCATCGCCTGGCCCGGTCTTGTCCCAAGGCGACGCTGAGCCAGTCCCCGCGATGGCGCGTGCCCACCCTGGCGAGGGGCTGCGAGGCGCAAACCGTAGCGAGCCCAAGCCATTGCGAGGGTTTGCAAAGCCGCAGACCGCCGCAGGCCGGGATGCGCGACGCGCGAAGGGCTTGCCCGGCCTTGCCCTTAAACTGTCGCGAACCATGCCTTCGCTGCTGTCACCCTCCCTGCTTTTCACCTGTCTGTTCACGGCCGCGCTGGTGCTCGGCCTGCTGCTCAAGGTCTGGCTGGCCAGCCGCCAGATCCGCAGCGTGGCGCGCCACCGGGGCGCGGTGCCGGCGGATTTTGCCGGCCACATCACGCTGGCGGCGCACCAGCGCGCAGCCGACTACACCATCGAAAAGACCCGCTTCGGCCTGCTGGAGCTGGCGCTGTCGGCCGCCGTCGTGCTCGGCTGGACGCTGCTGGGCGGGCTCGATGCGCTGAACCAGGCGCTGCTGGCCTGGCTGGGCGGCGGCATGTGGCAGCAGCTGGCGCTGCTGGCGTGCTTCATGCTGATCGGCAGCGCCATCGAGCTGCCCCTGCAGTGGTGGCAGACCTTCGTGATCGAGCAGCGCCACGGCTTCAACCGCATGACCCCCCGCCTGTGGCTGGCGGACCTGGCCAAGTCCACCGTGCTGGGCGCGCTCATCGGCCTGCCGCTGGCGGCGCTGGTGCTGTGGATCATGCAGGCCACGGGCCGCCTGTGGTGGCTCTGGGCCTGGGCGGTGGTGGTGGGCTTCAACCTCGTGATGATGGTGGCCTGGCCGCTGTGGATCGCGCCGCTGTTCAACCGCTTCGAGCCGCTGCAAGACGAAGCGCTGAAAGAGCGCGTGGCCGCGCTGATTGCGCGCTGCGGCTTCAAGGCGCGGGGCTTCTTCGTGATGGACGGCAGCCGCCGCAGCGCGCACGCCAATGCCTATTTCACCGGCCTGGGCCACGCCAAGCGGGTGGTGTTCTTCGACACGCTGCTCAGGCAGCTCTCGCCCGACGAGGTGCAGGCGGTGCTGGCGCACGAGCTCGGCCACTTCAGGCACAAGCACGTGCTGCGCCGCATGGTGGGCGTCTTCGCGCTCAGCCTGCTCGGCTTTGCGCTGCTGGGCTGGCTGTCCACGCGCGCCTGGTTCTATACCGGGCTGGGCGTGCAGCCCAACCTCACGCTCGATGGCAGCGCGCCCAACGACGCGCTGGCGCTGCTGCTGTTCATGCTGGCGGTGCCGGTGTTCACCACTTTCATCACGCCGCTGTTCACCCAGCTGTCGCGCCACGACGAGTTCCAGGCCGACGCCTACGCGGTGCAGCACACCAGCGGCGCGGACCTGCGCAGCGCGCTGCTCAAGCTCTACCAGGACAACGCCTCCACGCTCACGCCCGACCCGGTGTACGCTCGCTTTTATTACTCCCACCCTCCGGCCAGCGAGCGCCTGGCGCAGCTGGCCACCGCAGCCCCATGACGACGATGTTTCCAAAGAAAGACTGGTCCGACCAGACCCGGCGCGCGCTGTCAGCTACCGAAGTGGTAGCACAACTGGCCCGGCTCTCGGGCTGGACCCTGCAAGGCGACGGCGCCGACGTGGCGATGGAGAAGACCTTTCGCTTCGCCAATTACTTCGAGACCATGGCCTTCGTGAACGCGCTGGCCTTCATCGCCCACGCGCAGGACCACCACCCCGACCTCTCGGTGCACTACGACCGCTGCGTGGTGCGGCTGAACACGCACGACGTGGGCGGCATCTCCGCCACCGACATCGAGTGCGCGCAGAAGATCGACGCCCTGCTTGCATGAGCGATGCCACCGGCCTGGTGGTCGCGGCCTTCGGGCGCCACTGCGTGGTTGAAAGCCCGGACGGCGCCCGACGCATCTGCCACCCGCGCGGCAAGAAGAACCTGCCGGTGGTCGGCGACCGGGTGCTCTGGCAGGGCGCGCGCCACGGCGATGGCGAAGGCACGGTGGAAAAGATCCTGGAGCGGCGCAACCTGCTGTACCGCCAGGACGAAGTGCGCAGCAAGTCCTTTGCCGCCAACCTGGACCAGGTGCTGATCCTGGTCGCCGCCGAACCCACGTTCTCCGAAAGCCTGCTCACCCGCGCGCTCATCGCCTGCGAGGCGGCCGGCGTGCAGCCCGTCATCGCGCTGAACAAGAGCGACCTGGTGGCGCCCTTCGCCCAGGCCTGGCAGCGCCTGTGGCCCTACCGCCACATGGGTGGCGACGGCGATGGCGCGCACCACTACCAGGTGCTGCCGCTGTCGCTCACCCAGTCGGCCGAGGTGGACCGCAAGGCGCTGACGCAGCTGCTGCACGGCAAGACCACGCTGGTGCTGGGCCCCTCGGGCGCAGGCAAGAGCACGCTGGTGAACCTGCTCGTGCCCGGCGCCGAGGTGCTCACGGGCGAGCTGTCGCAGGCCCTGGGCGCCGGGCGCCACACCACCACCAGCACCACGCTGTACTGGCTGGACGGCGCGCGGCGCAGCGCGCTGATCGACTCGCCGGGTTTCCAGTCCTTCGGCCTGAACCACATCGCCGCCACCGACCTGGCGCGCCTGATGCCGGACTTCGCCCTGCACCTGGGGGGCTGCCGCTTCTACAACTGCACCCATCTGCACGAGCCCGGCTGCGCGGTGCTGGCCCGGGTGGCCGAGGGGCAGGACAGCCAGGGCATCAGTCCCTGGCGCCACCGCATCTACCGCGAACTGTTCGCCGAACTCAGCGCCCCGGCCTACTGAACAAGGCGCCCACACGCCCGTTGCCCCTGTCGATGGCCTGCTTGCCATCGGTTGATTTTGGCTATCGTCAGCATCGGGAAAATCCACCCCCGAAAGGGCGAATCGCACCTACCATGGCGACGTCGGACACACCGATATCCGCAAACCGCCATCGATGGAGATCCCCATGCAGGACAAGACCCCCAAGTGCCCCGTCACCCATCTGACCACCGATTTCGGCGCGCCGGTTGCAAGCAACCGCGACAGCCTCACCGCAGGCAGCCGCGGCCCGCTGCTGGCGCAGGACGTGTGGCTCAATGAAAAACTGGCCAGCTTCGTGCGCGAAGTCATTCCCGAGCGGCGCATGCACGCCAAAGGCTCGGGGGCGTTCGGCAGCTTCACGGTGACGCACGACATCACGAAGTACACCCGCGCCAGGATCTTCGAGAAGGTCGGCAAGCAGACCGAGCTGTTCGCGCGCTTCACCACCGTGGCCGGCGAGCGCGGCGCGGCCGACGCCGAGCGCGACATCCGCGGCTTCGCCCTGAAGTTCTACACCGAAGAGGGCAACTGGGACATGGTGGGCAACAACACGCCGGTGTTCTTCATCCGCGACCCGCGCCAGTTTCCCGATCTGAACAAGGCGGTCAAGCGCGACCCGAAAACCAACCTGAGGAGCGCCACCAACAACTGGGACTACTGGACGCTGCTGCCCGAGGCGCTGCACCAGATCACCATCGTGATGAGCGATCGCGGCATACCGGCCAGCTACCGGCACATGCACGGCTTCGGTTCGCACACCTACAGCTTCTGGAACAAGGACGGCGAGCGCTTCTGGGTGAAGTTCCACTTCAAGACGCAGCAGGGTATCCGCAACCTCACGGACGCCGAGGCCGAGGCGCTGATCGGCCGCGACCGCGAAAGCCACCAGCGCGACCTGTTTGACGCGATCGCGCGCGGCGACTTCCCCAAGTGGACGATGTACGTGCAGGTGATGCCCGAGGCGGACGCCGAAAAGGTGCCCTACCACCCGTTCGATCTGACCAAGGTCTGGCCGCACGGCGACTATCCGCTCATCGAGGTGGGCGAGTTCGAGCTCAACCGCAACCCGGAGAACTTCTTCCTCGACGTGGAGCAGAGCGCCTTCACGCCGGGCAACCTGGTGCCGGGCATCGGCGTGAGCCCCGACCGCATGCTGCAGGCGCGCCTCATCAACTACCCCGACGCGCAGCGCTATCGCCTGGGCACCAACCACCAGCAGATTCCGGTCAACCGCGCACGCTGCCCCGTGGCCAGCAACCACCGCGACGGTCAGGGCCGCGTGGACGCCAACTACGGGGCGCTGCCGCACTACGAGCCCAACAGCTTCGGCCAGTGGCAGGCCCAGCCCGAATTTGCCGAACCGCCGCTGCGGATCGAGGGCGACGCGCGCCACTGGAGTTTTCATGCGGACGACGCCAACTACTTCGAGCAGCCGCGCAAGCTCTTCCAGCTCATGAACGCGGCGCAGCAGCAGGCGCTGTTCGGCAACACCGCCCGCGCCATGGGCGACGCGCCCGTGTTCGTCAAGCAGCGCCACATCCGCAACTGCCACGCGGCCGACCCGGCCTATGGCGCCGGCGTGGCCCAGGCGCTGGGGCTGGACCTGCAGGAGGCGCTGGCTTCCAGGGCGCAGGACCCGATGAACGGCAACCCGCTGGTGGCGCTGCCGGTCTGAACGCACCCGGCCGCCACGGCGCGCTCCTTTGTTTGAAGGTGCTTGCGCCGTGGTGGCGCCGTTTCAAGAGAAAAATAGCCGAAACGCCTGTGGGACAAGCGCTGCAAGCTATCAATTCAGATGGCTACTAGCTGAGCACGCGCGCCAGGCTGAGCAGCGCCAGCACCAGCATCCAGATCACCACGGAGCGCCACACCAGCCCCACCACGCTGCGCAAATGCCCCACCTGCGGCAGCTGGCCAGGGGTGGCGTCGCTGTCGCCCAGCGGCCCGCCGGCCTCGAAGGCGGCGCGCACCGCGCCGCGGCTGCGCAGGGCCACGCCGCCGAGCTGCACGCCGATCGCACCGGCCGTGGCCGCCAGCACCACGCCGTCGCTGTCGCCGGGAAAGCGCTGGGCGTGAAAGCGCCAGCCCTCGATCGCGTCCTCGAAGCTGCCCACCAGCGCAAAGCACAGCGCGGTCAGGCGCGCGGGCAGCCAGTCCATGCATTGCCAGGCACGCGCCGCGGCCCGGGTCAGCGGCTCGCTCGGCGGATGTTCGGGCACGGCCGCATTCGGCCCCCAGTGGCGCGAGGCGAACTCCGCCATGCGGTAGAGCACCGCCCCGCTGGGGCCCAGGCCCAGCATGGCCAGCGCGCAGAACCAGGCGAGCACGCCAAACACGTGGCGGTGCGCGGCGATCACCGAATACTCGATCACGTGGCGCACGATCTCGCTGCGCGGCAGCTGCGCCACCTGCACCTGCTTCCAGTCGGCCAGGCGCTCGCGCGCCAGCGCCACGTCGCCGTCCTCCAGCGCGTCGCGGATGCCGGTGAAATGGTGGCTGAACTGGCGAAAGCCGAGCGTGATGTAGAGCACCACCACGTTCCACAGCAGCGCCAGCGGCCAGCCCACCTGGTAGAGCAGCAGCCAGTACACCAGCAGCACCACGAGCGGCGGCACGCCCACCGCCAGGCTCCAGGTGAGCCAGCCGTGCAAGCGGCTGCCGGCGTCGAAATTGCGCCGCGCCGACAGCGCCCAGGCGCGCAGGCCTTCGTGGATCGGGTTGCTGCGCGCCAGCGGACGCGCCTGGTCCAGCAACAGCGCAAGCACGATGGCAAAGAAATTCATGCGCCAAATGATAGCGGGCGCCGCCGCCTCAGGCGGCCATGAAACGGTAGAAGTTGCGCAGCATGCCGGCGGTGGCGCCCCAGATGAAGCGCGTGCCCGCACCGTCCTCGTAGGGCATGGCGTACCACTGGCGCTGCAGCCCCTTCCAGCGCAGCGTCTGGCGCCGGTGGTTGGCCGGGTCGAGCAGGAAGACGAGCGGCACCTCGAAGATGTCGTCCACCTCGGCCGGGTTGGCCTGCAGCGGCATGTCCGGCTGCACCAGCGCCACCACCGGCGTGACCAGGAAGGACGAGCCCGTCTCGTACACCGGCAGCGCGCCCAGCACCTCCACGCCGCTGCGCGCCAGCCCCACCTCTTCGTGGGCCTCGCGCAGCGCGGTGGCGGCGGCGTCGGCGTCCTCGGGGTCGCTGCGCCCGCCAGGGAAGGCCACCTGCCCCGAGTGCGTGGACAAATGCTGCGTGCGCAGCGTGAACAGCACCGTCGGCTGCGCGCGCAGCACGATGGGCACCAGCACCGCCGCCTGCGCCGGCTGACGCACGGCGTAGCGGGGTTCGCGCTGAATCTCGGGGGTCCAGACCGGCGGGCGGGCAAAGCGCTCGCGCAGCGCCTGCGGCGTCAGCGCCGAAGGCGCGACGGGCGGCAGCGCGCAGGTGTCGCCGACCAGCGGCAGGCTGCGCGGATCAAATTGCGGCAGGACAAAGTCGGGGGCGGCAGAGGGTTTCACCACGGAGCATTCAGACAACAAAAAATTGCTCGTGTCAAGCCCTGAGTGGAAATTGCCCAAGGCTTGAAACTCTATATGGGACGCTAGGTTAGCTCTGTTTCGGGCAGTTTGGATTGACTGCTGCGTTGTGGGCTAGGTGCCACATAAGAGCGACGAGGGAGAAAGCTGGAGCGCGTTGCATCGGGTACGTTTCCCAACAGCAGGCCGACTTGCCTTTCTCTATAGTAGCCCAACTACCCCCCGGAACGACAAAGCGCAGCCTCGGGCTGCGCTTTGTCGTTGAAGTGACGGCAAGGTCGTCAGGTCTGTTTCTGCGGAACGACCTTGGCGGTCGTTCCTTTCCTGAATCCCCGATCCCCCGCCATGAATGCCTCCAGCATGTGCGGGATCAGCGTCGCCGCATCGACCGTTTCGCCGTAGGTCTGCGCATGTAGCGCGGCATAGCGGTCAAGGTCTGTCTTCAAGCCAGCGGGGCATGCGAAGGTCAGCTTGACACTCTCGGTCTTGGGCAGCGGCCCCAGCCGCAGCTTCTTGGTCGTGTTCATCGCATCGCTCCCCTATTGAAGAACAGCGGCTGGTACGGCCGCAGTACCAAATCGCGGTTGACGATGATGCGAACCGGCAGGCCGGGCCGTTCGGTCAGCGTCGGCTGGATGTTCATGTTGCGCCGGGTCATCTCCTGGCCTACCTGGTTCACGCTGTCCTGCAAGCTGCCCTGTCCGGCGATGATGACGCGGTTGCCATCCTGCCGGTTCTGCGGCGCGGCCAGCTCGGCACCCACGCCCAGCAGCGTGGTCAGCGCCGCTCCGGCAAAGACGCGATCCCAATGCCAATCGACACCATCCTTCAGGCCGGCGTAGCCGGCCGGGTCGGTGCCCGCCAGGTTGTCGAGCTTCAGCGAAGACGTGTCGGGCAGGATGATGCGGCTCCACACCACCTGCACGCGGCTCTGCCCATAGCTCACCTGGCTGTTGTACTTGCCCAGGATGCGCGAGCCCTGCGGAATCAGCAGGAACTTGCCCGTCGCCGAGTCATAGACCGGCTCCGTCACCGTGCCGATCACGTCGCCCGGCAAGTCCGACTTGATGCCCGTGACGAGAGCACCCGCGATCACCGTCCCGGCCATGACTTGATACGGCGAGGCCGGCATTTGCAGATTGCCGGAATTGCGGGTTTCCATGGAACCGCCTTTCAGGAACGCCTCCTTCTGGTCCTGCCGGTTCTGCGTCGCGGTCGGGTCGGTTGGCTGGGCCGCCGTCGAGGCAGGCCCGGCCGCCAGCGGATCGAAGCCCGCCAAGGCGCCGGCAGCGCCCGGCACCGCAGGCGTGGCCTGGGCCACCGTGGCGGCGCCCTTGCCCTGCTGGCTTGAGCGGAAGAACACCGCCGAGGCAGCCGCCGCTTCGGCTTCCTTGCGCAAGGCGTCTTCGGGATCATGGCCCGGCGGCGCATAGGTGGGCGCCATCGGCTGCTGCGAGGCCACGATGGCCGGACCAAGATCACCCGGCAGCGGCGGGCCGAGTTCCGGTACTTTCGGCAGCTTCGAGTAGTCCGACGGCAGGCCGTCCAGCCCTTCGGACTTCGAGACGCGATCCACGTTGTACAGCTCGGTCTGTTCGCCCGCGCCGCGCCGATGCGGTTGCAACGACCAGATCGTCGCTCCCAGCACCGCGACCGAGAGGCTCCCGACAAGGACGGCCAGCGTGCGCCGGTTCAGGCGCGTGACCGGGCGCGGCTGCGCGCGTAGCGCCATCGCCTCGGGTGCCACCTTGCCGGCCTGCGGTGCGGCATGGTCGGAAATGTCGTCCTGGCTCATGGTCAGTTCCTCCGCGCGCCGTCCGTGCGCTCGATCCGTACCACGTCGCCCTTGTCCCCGCCCAGGCGCAGCTCGGCCGCGCCAAACAGACGATCCACGATGTAGTACGGCGGGCGGAATCGGTAGTTGACGAGCTGGCCATCGCCCTGCGCGCCGATCACGAACAGCGGCGGCAGCTCGCCTTGGGCGATGCCCGGCGGAAACTGGATGTAGACCTTCTCCCCGTCATCGAAGGCGCGCAGTGGCTTCCACGGCGGATTGCTGCCGCTGACCGCGTAGCGGAAGCGGATCTTCTCCAGCAATAGGCCGCTATCCACCGGCGCGGCAGCGCTGGCCGCCTGCGCCTGGCGCTGCAAAGCCAGCATCTTGTCCTTGGGGTACTCCCAGGACACCGAGGCCATCCACGTCTTCTCGGTCGAAGTCAGCTCCAGCAGATAGGTGCGTCGGCTTGTGGTGATGACGAGATTCGTCTTCAGGCCCGAGCGGATCGGCTTCACCATCACATTGACGCGCAGCACATCGCCGCTGCCGCTCGATGTGTCGCCCACAATCCAGCGCACCGTGTCGCCGGCGGCGACCGTCACTAGCTCCTCGCCGGGCTGCAGCGCGATCACGGTCACGCGGCCCACGGCCGCATAGACCTGGTACAGCGCGCCATCGGTGAAAGGCCAGACCTGAATCGCGTTGACGTAGCCCTCGCGCGTGGGCGCAATGCGCGCCTCGGCATTGGCGCGGGCCACGCGCACGGTTTCATCGGCAGGTTCCGCAGTAGGCTTGGCGTCATCGGCCTTGGGCACAGGCTTCATCTGTGCCGGCATCGGCAACACCTCGGGCACGGTCACCACTTCCACCGGCTTCGGTGCCTCGGGCAGCGGGTGGGCCTGTACGGGCTCATCAAGCGAGATGACCGGCGGCGGTTTCCCCTGCGTGGCGCAGCCCGAGAACAGGATGGCCGATGCCAGCAAGATCACCGGCAAGGCGGATCTACAGAAAACTGCATTCATGGTTTTGCTCCTTCGTTTCCTTCCAGTTCACGGCTCCACGACAGACCGTTGACGTAGATGCCCAGGGGGTTCTTGCGCAGACGCTGCTCGGTGCGCGGGGTCTGCTGCACGATGGAAATCACCGCGTTCCAGCGTTCGGTGCGATCCAGTGCGCCGTTGACGTAGCGCGTCTCTGTCCAGCGCACGTTGAAAGACGTGTCGCTGGCGCGGGTCACGCTGGTGATCTGCACCGTCACCGACTCCTTGCCGATGCGCGCGAACGGATCGTTCATGCGGGCGTACTCGTTGAGCACCACGGCGCCCTTGTCGGTGGTGTAGTTGTAGGCATCGAGCCAGTTCTGCCGCACCACGATGGGGTCAATGGACAGCGAGCGCACCAGGCCAATGAAGCGGCCCAGGTGGTAGGCCACCTGGGCATCGCTGGGCCGGTACGGCGTGGCGGCTTCGCCCACGGTACGCACCTGCCCAGCTTGATCGACCTCGATCACATAGGGCGTCACGATGGACTGCGCCGAGCGCCAGACCAGGCCACCGGCCATCAGCAGCGCGAGCGCAAGACAGCCGAAGGCCATCAAGCGCCAGTTCTTCGCCTGCACGCGCGGCGAGCCGATGCGCTCGTCCCACACCTGGCCGGCGGCTTGGTACGGAGTGGCGGGCTGCGGCGTATCGGCGTAGCGCACCTGGGGTCTTTTGAATCGCATGAGGGTTCTCCTTGAGGATCAGGAATCGAAGGTGGTCATCCGTCGTCGCGCAGGCTCGGCCCTTGGCTGGAGCTGCCGCCATCGCCACCGCGCAGCGTGTGGGCGGCGGTCGTCGCGGCATGGGTGAGTTGTTGCCTGCGATGCAGGCGTTTGGCCCAGGCGGGCTGTTCGGCGGCTGCAGGCGCTGCGGAATCGGCTGCACCCCGCGAGCCGCCAGACGGGGCGGCGTCATCGGGCCGGAAGGCGGCCGCGACGCGCTCCTTCATCGAACGCGCGCCATCGGCCACCTTCTGCCCGGCGGCCTGCGCGCCGGTCTTGGCGACATTGCCCACGCCAGCGGCTGCGCCTTTGAGGCCACCGCCTGCGGACGCAGAGCCAGCCTGGAACGCCGACCTTGCGCTGCTGGCCGCCCCGGCAGCGGCACGCGCACCGCTGCCGGCCAGCTTGGCCGCAGCCGGGGCCATGCGTGCGCCGGCAGCGACGGCGCCACCGACGCCCGTGGCCGCTGCGCCCACAGCAACCGCAGCGCCGGCCGCGCCCAGCGCGGCACCGGCCATCGCGCCCGCGCCGAGCTGCGGGCCGCCCGACACCAGCCCGGTCGCAATGCCCGGCCCGAAGATGCCCAGCGCCAGCAGGGTCAGCGAGGCCAGCATGACGACGACCGCATGGTCGATGGACGGCTCGGCCGGCTGCACCTGGAACTCGGCGAACAGGCCCGAGCCGATACCGACGATGACGGCCAGCACCAGCACCTTGATGCCCGAGGACACCACGTTGCCCAAGACCTTTTCAGCGAGGAACGCGGTCTTGTTCCAGAGCGCAAACGGCATCAGCACGAAGCCCGCAAGCGTGGTCAGCTTGAACTCGATCAGCGTGATGAAAAGCTGGATCGCCAGCACGAAGAAGCACAGCAGGACGATCAGCCAGGCGAGGAACATCACGACGATGGGCGTGATGTTCACGAACACCTCGGGGAATCCCGTCATGTCGCCGATCTGTTTGAGGATCGGTGCCCCGGCGTCGATGCCGACCTTGGCCAGCCTGCCCGGTTGCAGGAAGTTCTCCATGCTCAAGGTCGAGCCGCTTGCCGTCAGGCCCAGGCCCGCGAACGAACGGAACACGATGCCGGCCAGCCAGTTGAAGTTGCCGATGATGTAGGCGAAGGCGCCGACGTAGAGCACCTTGCGGATCAGCTTGGCGATCACGTCCTCACCCTGGCCGGTGGCATGGCCCATCGCCCAGAACAGGCCGGCGATCGTCATGTCGATGACGATCAGCGTGGCCGTGAGGAACGCCACCTCGCCATGCAACAGGCCAAAGCCCGAGTCGATGTAGCGCGAGAACGTATCGAGGAAGCGGTCAATGATGGTTACGTCGTTCATGGCGAGTCCTCCTGCCCAGGCCCGTTGTCATCGGCGGGCTCATCGAAGCTGGGCGGAATCGGCGGCAGGTCGGCGAGCGTCTGGTATTCGCCGGGGCCGGCCTTGCCGGAGAGAAAGCGGCGCAGGTCGGCTTGCGCCACCTGCGCGCAAAACGCGCCGCCGTGCTCGCCCGCACGGTACTGCACGCGCAGTGTGTGAAGCCGGGACGGGTCAGCGGCCAGCGCATCCACCGCAGGCGGCCGGTCGCAGCCTGCCAACAGGGACGTGAGAGCGAACAGGACGGGCGCGTTCTTCATGGCTGTCCCCGTCAGCGGTTGTAGAAATTGACGGGTTGCGGCGTGTACGGCGTGCCTTCACCCAGGAAGCGGCGCGTCACCTCGCGCCCGCGCTCCGTGGCCGCGGCCTGCCGCGCCAATTCCAGCGAGGCGGCCCGGTCTTGCGTGATCTGGAGCCGCTGCGTCTGGATCGACTGCTTGGCCTGCAAGGCGAGCAACTGGTTCATGGCCTGCATCGCCTGCAACGCGCCTTCTGCCGACTGGCTCTTGCCCACGAGGTCAGCCAGCACGCTTTCGTCGTCGCTCAGGTTCTGCGACGCCTGGGCCTGCATTTGCATGGTGGTCTGCAAGCCGTTGAGCGTGTTCTTCCAACGCTCCTGCGCATCGAGGTACATCTGATTGCCGCTCACCGTGGCGGCGTACTTCTCGGGATACAGGCGCGCGAACTCGCGGTCGATGCTCGTCACGTCGTAGGCCAGGCCCTTGGCCTGCGCGATAAGCCGCTGGGTGGTCGCCAGGTTCGCGCGCAACTGGCCCACCACGCTGGACGGCAGGCTGGCCAGGTTGCGCGCCTGGTTGATGAGCATCTGCGCTTCGTTCTGGAGCTGGCGGATCTGGTTGTTGATCTGCTCCAAGGTGCGAACGGCAGTGAGCGTGTTCTGCACCAGATTGGTCGGGTCGAGCACGATGTCGCCGACGCCGAACAGCGCGTGCGCGGGCTGCGCGATGCCGAAGGCGAGCACGCAGGCGGCGGTCAACGCGGCGAGCTTGGAAGCATGGGTTTTCATGGCTGGTTCTCCTGCGGATGGGTGGGAACAAAGGCGGCGCCCGGCGGCGTGCCGGGAAAATCTCGCAGCAGCTCGGCCGCCCAGTCGAGGCTGCGGTGGCGCAGCCACGCGGCTGCGAACGGGGAAGACGCTGCGGAGCTGGCATCGACTGCGGCGAGCACTGCGTCCATGTCACGCTGGTCTTGCGGCGTGGAGGCGCCCGCGAAGGCCAGCGTCGCCGGCCCCAGGTCAAGGTCGAACAAGCGGTTGCCGAGACGGGATTGGTAGTAGTAGTCGCGCTTGGGTTGAGCGGTGGCGACGATCTCGATCTGCCGCGAGTTCAGGCCGAAGCCCTCGTAGATAGCTCGAATCTGCGGTTCGGTCGCCTGCGGATTGGGCAGGAAGATTCGGCTGACGCAGCTTTCGATGATCGCGGGCGCGATGCTCGAATCCTTGATGTCGGCCAGGCTCTGCGTGGCGAAGATGACGCTGACGTTCTTCTTGCGCAGCGTCTTGAGCCACTGGCGGATGCGCGCGGCAAACACCGGGTCATCCAAAAACAGCCACGCTTCATCGAGGATCAACAGCGTGGGCGCTCCATCGAAGCGTTCATCGAAACGCGCAAAGAGGTAGTGCAGCACGGCCATAACGGCGGCCTTGCTGTGCATCAGCTCCTCCATCTCGAAGCACTGCACGTTGGCCATGCCGAGCCGGTCGTGGTCGGCGTCCAGCAGCTTGCCGTGCGCGCCGCCGAGCACATAGGGCGCGAGCGCCTGGCGCAGCGCGTTCGATTGCAGCAGCACCGACAGGCCCGTCATCGTGCGCTGCGCCACCGGCGCACCGGCGAGGCTGCCGAGTGCAGACCAGATCGCGGCCTTCTCGTCCGGCCCGACCGCCACACCCTCGTGCCGCAAGCGGCCTTCGATCCATTCGGCCGCCCAGGTGCGGTAGCTCTCGCGGTCGATGCGGGCCAAGGGCTGGAAGGCGATTTCTCCATCCATGCCCAGGTCGTAGTGCTCGCCGCCCAGCCCGAGGATCGTGGCGCGCATCGAGCGCCCCATGTCGAAGGCGAAGATGCGCGAGCTGGGGTAGCGGCGGAACTGCATCGCCAAGGTGGCAAGCAAGACCGACTTGCCCATGCCGGTCGGCCCCGCGACCAGCGTGTGGCCCACGTCGCCGATGTGCGTGACCAGCCGGAACGGCGTGGCGCCATCGGTGCGCGTGACGATCAGCGGCGGGCCGCCCAGGTGGTCGTTCTTCTCCGGCCCGGCCCATACCGCCGACACGGGCATCAGGTGCGCCAGGTTCAGCGTCGAGACGATGGGCTGGCGCACATTGGCGTAAGCGTTGCCGGGGATCGAGGACAGCCAGGCATCGACCGCATTGAGCGTTTCGGGGATCGTCACGAAGCCGCGTCCCTGGATGACACGCTCCACCATGCGCAGCTTCTCGTCGGCTGCGCCGACGTCCTCGTCCATGACGGTGACGGTCGCCGTCAGGTAGCCGAAGGCGACTTGATCGCTGCCCAGCTCCTGCAGGGCGGCGTCCGCGTCGGCGGCCTTGTTGCTGGCGTCCGTGTCCACCAGCGGGCTTTCCTGCTGGAAGATCGTTTCGCGCAGCAGCGCGATGACGTTCTTACGTTTGGCGAACCACTGGCGGCGCAGGCGGGCGAGTTCTTTTTCCGCCTCGGATTTGTCGAGGCACAGAAAGCGCGTGCTCCAGCGGTACGCAAATCCCAGGCGGTTTAGGTCGTCCAGAATCCCCGGCCAGGTCGAGGTCGGGAAGCCCCGCACTGTCGCAATACGCAGGTGCTGGTCTCCCAACATGGGCGCAAGGCCGCCGACCAGCGGGGCATCGGCCAGCAGCGCATCGAGGTGAAACGGCACTTCAGGTACGCCCACACGGTAGCGCCGCGTCGAGATAGCCGCGTGCAGGTGGGTCAGCGTCTGGCTGTCGTCCAGCCAGGCGATTTCCGGCATCACGCCGTCGAGCAGGTCAAAGACCCGTTCCGTCTCCGCCACGAAGGCGGTCAGGCGCTCGCGCCAGTCCACGCCTTCGGTGGGACGGTTCTCGTACAACATGCCCGCCGCGCGGGCGTGGGATTCCTCGGGCGGCAGGTACACCAGCGTCAAGTGGTAGCCGCTCTCGAAATGGGTGCCCGATTCCTCGAACGCTGCCCGGCGTTCCTCGTCCACCAGCCACGACAGCGGCTCGGGAAACTCCGAGTGCGAATAGCCGGCGGCAGCGCGGCGCTCGGCTTCGATGAACAGCGCCCAGCCCGAACCCAGCCGGCGCAGCGCGTTGTTCAAGCGCGCCGACGTGGCGATCAGCTCGCCTTGCGTGGCGCTGTCGAGGTCAGGCCCGCGGAATCGGGCCGTGCGCTGGAAACTGCCGTCCTTGTTCAAGACGACTCCCGGCGCGACCAGCCCGGCCCAGGGCAGCCAGTCGGCCAGCAGCGCGGGCCGCTGGCGGTATTCGGCGAGGTTGAGCATGGCGGCGTCTCCTCACACGTCCAGCAGCGGGCGGTGCTTGATGTGCCGGGCGAACACGGCCATGAACTGCGGATCGACGCGCGCACCCCAGACCGCCAGCGCATGGCCGACGATCCAAAGCACGACGCCAGGAATCCACAGTTGCAGGCCCAGCCCGACGGCGGCGGCCAGCGTGCCGTTGGCAATCGCCACGGTGCGCGGTGCGCCGCCCAGCAAGATCGGCTCGGTGAGCGAGCGATGCAGCGGCACCTCGAACCCGGCCGCGAAGGTGTCCGGGCCGCTCATACGACAGCCCCGCCGGAGAAGCTGAAGAAGGACAGGAAGAAACTCGAAGCCGCGAACGCGATGGACAGACCGAACACGATCTGGATGAGCTTGCGAAAACCGCCTGACGTGTCGCCGAAGGCGAGCGCCAGGCCCGTGGCGATGATGATGATGACCGCGACGATGCGCGCCACCGGCCCTTGAATAGACTCCAAGATCGACTGCAACGGGCCTTCCCACGGCATCGAGGAACCGGCGGCCTGCGCGGTTCCGGCCAAGAACAGCAGAAACGCCGCCAGCATCAGCCCTTGCGCCGCAGGGCGGGCCAGGTTGTGCAGCCGCGACAGCGTGAGCAGGCGCAAAGCCGGATTTATAAAAAAACGGAAAGCAGGAACGATCATCTGCGTCATGGCAGTTCTCCAGGTTGGTCAAGGGACGGGGAAGTCGCCGCAGCGGGTGCGGCATCGGGGATCGGCAGAAGCTCGGGAAACGGCGTCTCCAGCGCGTCCGCCAGTTGATAGCCCACGCCGTCGAAGCCGACGACGCGGGCGATGCTCTCGATGCGGCGCTTGCGTCCACGTCCGGCGATATGGATCACCATGTTGACCGCCTCGGCGATCAGCGCACGCGGCGGGTTCGCCGCCACTTCGAGAATCAGTTGCTCCAGGCGCAGCAGCGCGCCCAGCGCGGAACCTGCGTGGATCGTGGCGATGCCGCCGGGGTGGCCGGTGCCCCACACCTTGATGAGATCCAGCGCCTCGGCGCCGCGTACCTCGCCGACGACGACACGATCAGGGCGCAGGCGCATGGTCGAGCGCACCAGTTCCTGCATCGACACCACGCCAGCGCGGGTGCGCAGCGGTACGTGGTCGCGGGCCGCGCATTGCAACTCCACCGTGTCTTCGAGCACCAGCACGCGGTCGCCGGTGGAGGCGATTTCGGCGAGCAAGGCATTGGCGAGCGTGGTCTTGCCGCTGCTGGTGGCCCCGGCGATCAGAATGTTCTGGCGCTCGCGCACGGCGCGCACCAGAAACGCCGCCTGGGCGGCGGTCATCATTCCGTCCTCGATATACCGCGACAGCGGGATCACGTTCGCAGCGCGCTTGCGCAGCGCAAAGGCTGGCCCCGGTGCAGCAGGCGGCAGGATGCCCTCGAAGCGCTCGCCCGTCTCGGGCAATTCAGCCGACAGCAGCGGATGGCTGCGATGCACCTCCGCGCCGACGTGGGCCGCAACCAGCCGGATGATTCGCTCGCCATCGGCTTCGGGCATCTCCACACCCATAGGTGCGCGGCCCGATGACAGGCGATCAACCCAGAGAGTGCGGTCAGGGTTGAGCATGATTTCCACCACGTCGGGGTCTTCGAGCGCGGTGGCGATCAGCGGCCCCATGGCCGTGCGCAGCATCTGGATGCGCCGGTCGAGCGACGTGGCACTCATGGATTGGGGAGCGGCGCTCATGACGCACGCTCCCGCGCCTGGGCGGCCGCCGCCGCATCCTCCGTCCGCACCGGATCGGGATGCAGCTCCTCCACCACGTCGCGCACCAGGCTGCGCCCGCGCATCAGGTGGCGGCCGAGCTGCTCTACGAACTGCTCGAAGCGCGCCTTCCCCTGGGCGCGGGCCGCGTCTTGGTGTGCCTGGGGAACCGGCGTGCTGACGGTCAGGTAGTAGCGAATGAACAGTGCTAGCGTCTCGATCTGGATGTTCTGATCGCGCTTCATGCGCTCGGCCTGGCGCGACAAGCGATCAAGGCGTTTGGCGATGGCTGCCTCGCGCTGGTCGGCCGCATCGGGCGACAGCCACGATGCGAGCGCCGCCGCGACGATGGACGACTTCGACACGCCTTTCTTGGCGGCCAGTTCATCGAGTCGCTGGGCGTGCTCGGGCTGGATAAAGAGGTTCAGCCGGTAGTGACTCATAGCTCGATTCCGTCGTTGGGGTTCAGCGATGCCAGCCGGGCCGTGCGCTGCATGGCCGGGTCGAGCTGGCGCGGGAGGGGAAGCGGCAGGTCGTCGTCGTCATCGAGCAGCCCGAGGTCGGCAGCGGGTGCGGCCAGCTCGGGGTCGTAGGCGACGGCCTCAGTTAGCTCGAGCTGGCGGCGTGGGCCGCCGTCGTCGGCGGAACCGATGCCGTCGGCGGATGCCGTAGTCGGTGCAGTGGGCGTTGGTGGGATTGCCAGCCCGCTCCAGTCGTCGGGGCGCAGCGGCGGTGCGTCGGCGTACTGGCCGCCCGCCAGCGCGGGCGGTGCTAGCACGCGCCGCTTGAAATTGGCGTCGGCGTAGTAGCGCAGCTTTTTCGCCCGGATCGGTGCGACGCTGGACACCATCACCACGGCATCGTTCGGTGGAAGCTGCATGACTTCGCCCGGCGTCAGCAGTGGACGCGCCGTGTCCTGGCGCGACACCATCAGGTGACCCAGCCACGGCGCGAGCCGATGGCCCGCGTAGTTGCGTTGCGCGCGCAGCTCGGTCGCGGTGCCCAGCGTCTCGGAGATCCGTTTGGCCGTGCGTTCGTCATTCGTGGCAAACGTCACCCGCACATGGCAGTTGTCCAGAATCGAATGGTTCTGGCCGTAGGCTTTGTCGATCTGGTTGAGCGACTGCGCGAT
Source organism: Comamonas flocculans (assembly GCF_007954405.1). Taxonomy (NCBI): domain Bacteria; kingdom Pseudomonadati; phylum Pseudomonadota; class Betaproteobacteria; order Burkholderiales; family Comamonadaceae; genus Comamonas; species Comamonas flocculans. Next base: position 815,510 of record NZ_CP042344.1, read on the forward strand.
AAGGAAGCTGCGGATGCCGTAGCCCGCCATGAAGGCCAAGGCTGTCTCGAAGAAGTCGAGTCGGCCCAGGGCCGGAAACTCATCGAGCATCAGCAGCAGCTTGTGGCGGCGCTCGATGCCGTCGGAGCCGTCCAGCGATTCGGTGAGCCGCCGCCCGATCTGGTTGAGGATCAGGCGGATGAGCGGTTTCGTCCGCGAAATGTCGGAAGGCGGCACCACCAGGTACAGCGACACCGGATGCTCGGCCGCGATCAGGTCGGCGACGCGCCAGTCGCAGCGCGACGTGACTTCGGCCACCGTGGGGTCGCGGTACAGGCCGAGAAACGACATGGCGGTGCTCAACACACCAGAACGCTCGTTGTCCGACTTGTTGAGCACTTCGCGCGCCGCCGAGGCGACGACGGGATGCGGGCCACCACCTTCCTCGTTCACGAGGTGCGGCGTGGTCATCATCCGGTGCAAGGTCAGCTCGAAGGGGCTGGCCGGGTCGCTGAGGAAGTTGGCGACGCCGCGCAGCGTCTTGTCCTCGCCCGCGTAGAGCACGTGCAGGATCGCGCCGACCAGCAGGGCGTGGCTGGTCTTTTCCCAATGGTTGCGCTTCTCCAGCGCGCCTTCGGGATCGACCAGAATGTCCGCGATGTTCTGCACGTCGCGCACTTCATGCGCGCCGCGCCGCACCTCCAGCAGCGGGTTGTAGGCCGCCGACTTCGCATCCGTGGGGTTGAACAGCAGGCAGTGGGAGAAGCATGAGCGCCAGCCTGCGGTGATCTGCCAGTTCTCACCTTTGATGTCGTGGATGACGGCGGACGCGGGCCAGGAAAGCAGTGTCGGCACCACAAGGCCGACACCCTTGCCCGAGCGTGTGGGTGCGAACGTCAGGACATGCTCCGGGCCTTCGTGGCGCAGGTATTGGCGATCATGCTGGCCGAGGAACACGCCCGCTGGCTGCGTGAGGCCCGCCTTGCGAATGTCCTCCGCGTTCGCCCAGCGTGCCGAGCCATAGGTCGTGACGAGGCGCGATTGTCGCGAGCGCCATATCGACATGCCGATGGCAACCAGCACGGCGACAACGCCGCTGCCGCCAGCGATGGCTCCGCCGGTGTCGAAGATTTCCGGGGTATAGGCGCCGTAAGAAAACCACCACTCAAACAGCTTCCACGGGTGGTAGATCGGCGTGCCAAGAAAATCGAACCATGGCGAGCCCAAGCGTAGCTGATAGCCAAGGGCTGCTGCTGTCCATTGTGTGGCGCCCCACACTCCGGCGATCACGATGCCGAATACCACGGCGATCTGACCGAACAGCACGTTCGTCCCCTGCATGACCCTGCCTCCGATCACGGCACACGGAGGTGCCGCAGCACTGAGGATCAAGGCCCACGCGCAAGTTGGTCAAAGGCCGTTGTGGCGACGATTCAGGCCAAAAAGATCAGAGTTCCTACTGGGAAAAGCACAAGAAAAGCGCCGCAAACGCGAGCGCGTTGCGGCGTGACGAGGTAACAGCTAGAACTTCATCGCGACGAGGCGTCGGCAATGGGCACTACTTGGACTTCTACTCCGGCCTATCACCGAAGAAGCGCCGCTTGGCGGCTTCGGCTGCACGCAGACAGAGTTCGTCGCCGACCGTCGCGCGATCCTCTTTGCATTGGCGCTGAATTTCCTTGATGCGCTCGGGATTGGCAACGAGCGCATCCACGGTTTCCGAAGGTTGGGATGGACCACAGGCCGTCAGCGTAGCGGCCGTTATCAGCAGCATCAATTTGTTCATGGTTCTTGTCCCTTCATCGGGTCGGTCAAGAACATCTGGTGATGCTCAGATCATTTTCCGAGTCAATGAAGGCCACTCTTTCGATAAAGCGATCCAGCATCTCTGGAAGCTCAGCATCGCGACGCAGCAGGTAAGTCGTTAGCATCGGCGGTTTGCCCGCCAAAGGTCGGGCCACCACACCTGATTCCCGGCTGGAAGCGATGTGCGCTGTTCCCGCCAAGCCCAAGGCCAAGCCGGCGGACACCAAGGTCATCATGAGATCAAAGGTCGCAACATGCTGAACAATCAGCGGTTCCAGCTCGTACTTGCGCAGGATGCGATCGATCTGGCGCGCATGGCCTTCGCACACCGCTGGATCACCCAGCACCAGTGGATAGTGCAGCACTTCCTCCATCGGAACCCGCTTGAAGGCGAGTACAGGATGGCGCGCCGGTACGGCGACCATCAATTCGTCTTCCCAGGCAGGTGTGACCAGGATTCCATCGCCCACGCCATCGGCCATCGAAAAGCCAGCGTCGTACAGATCGTCATGCAGCCCCTTTATCTGCTGAGCCAGCGGCACCTCGAACAGCCGCACTTCGACCTCGGGGTCTTCTTCACGACACTGCGCAAGTAGCGAGGGCAAGCGTGATGGCGTGATGCCGTCGGACAAGGCGATGCGCAATTGCCCGTGATAGCCGTTGGTAGCCGACTTGACGCTATCGCGCGCTTGCTCCAGTGCTGCAAAGACTCGCGGAACGTGTTCCAGGAGCAGTCGGCCCGCACGGGTCAGTTGCGTGCTGCGCGTTGTCCGAACGAACAGGCGTGTGCCAAGCTCCTCCTCCAATTCTTTGATGGTGCGAGACAGTGGTGACTGGTCGACGTGCAGCCGCTCGGCCGCACGGGCAAAGTGGAGTTCTTCAGCCACGGCCAGGAAGCAACGGAGATGGCGCAATTCCATGAGTCAATCCTCCCTGAAAATCGATTGTCGGAATGGCAAAGTCATTATTCGAACAATGACTTCGAACCCGACCTCGCCCTCGAATTGAGTGCCGTGCCCCACTGCATCGCGCTGTGGCCGGGCGCTGAAAGACGCGCCTGCTCCTATCGCACCCGCGTGTTCAAGGGTGATCCGGCCAGCGTGCAGGCGCTGCCCGGCAGCGACTCGGGTCTCATCCTGCGCGTGCGCCGTGGACAGAGGGTACGCATCGGTTATGCGACGATTGGCGTTTTCCTTGAACACCAGCCAGGCTAGGGCGGCAGTCAGGACAGCCTCGAGATTGAGCAGCAGCGAGGTGTCGGACGCGCTGGCGTGCACCGGCCCGAACATCAGCGTGACCGGCACCAGGACGCCGCCGAACAAGATCGCCCCCAGCAGCCAAGGCCACTCGCCGCGCGCAACGCCCGAGCCTGTCCAACCCCGATCTCGCACGAGGTGGACCGCCACCAGGCCGATGCCGGTGCCCAGGTACAACAAGCCACCCAGGGCGAGATCTGGCCCACCAGCAGCTTGACCAGCGAATGCTGGCGCCGAACACCGAACAGGGCCGCCGCCAGCAGGGCGTGAATGACACTGAGGTTCATGGCTGAACAACATCACGTACCCCATCCCCACACGCCACGGCTTCCACCTGCAAAGTGGTGTGCTCGATATCGAACTGCTGGCGCAGCAACGTGGCCAACTCGCCGCGCAAGGCCTCGGGGTCGGCGCGGGTCGGGTCGGCGACTACGTGCGCGGTCAACACCGCTTGTGTCGACCCCAATGCCCAGACGTGCAATTCATGGACTTCGCCTACGCCCGGAAACGCCACGATGGCTTGTCGAACCGCGTCCATATTCACGCCCTCGGGAACGCCTTGCATCAGCACGTTGGCCGCCTGGCGCAGCAGCGTCCAGGCCCGCGGCAGCACAAACAGACCAATCAAGGCGGCAATGATGGGGTCGGCCACAGCCCAACCGGTGAGCCAAATCACCACGGCGGCGACAATGACTCCGACGGAACCGAGCATGTCGCCCCAAACCTCCAGGTAGGCGCCTTTGATGTTCAGACTCTCGCCGCTGCCGGCCTTGAGCAGGCGCATGGCAATGAGGTTGACCACCAGCCCCAGCACCGCAATCACCAGCATGCCGGTCGAGGCAACGGCCGGTGGCGCGCGCAGGCGGGCTGCCGCCTCCCACAGGATGTAGGCAGCCACCAGAAAAAGCAAGCCGCCATTGATGAAGGCCCCCAGCGCCTCCATACGCGCGTAGCCGTAGCTGCGCCGGGCATCGGGCGGACGCCGGCTCAGGCGCACCGCCGCCAGCGAGACCCCCAGCGCCAACGCGTCCGTGGCCATGTGCGCGGCATCGGAAAGCAGAGCCAGGCTGTTGGTCAGCAGCCCTCCGACCACCTCGGCGATCAGAAACAGGCAAGTCAAGCCCAAGGCGGCCCACAGCGGCCGCTCGAAGCGGATGTCCCCCGCGTGGCTGTGTCCTTCACTCATGCGTTTTCCTCCGCGTCCGACCCGTTGCCGCCGCGCCGGGGCGTGCCTGCTCCGCCCTCTGGCGGACACGGCTCCATCGTCAGGTAATTGGCAGCGCCTGCTGCACTGCCATGACACAAATCCACCCCGCATTGGTCTGGCCGGTGCGTCCCACGCGGCGGATGATCTCCACTAACTCGCTCACGTGATCGTCGGCGCACAGCAATTCGAGTTTGCATTCGTTGACGATCTCATCGCCCAGCTCGATCGAACTGACGGCTTCCACGTTGTCGATGGGCGCGAGAAAACCCTTGACGACATAGATGGCCAGATTGGGCGGCGGTTCGCCGGCCGCTGGCGCCCAGATCGTGGATGCCCTGAGCGCGGCAATGACGTCGGCAATGCGATTGGCATGCACGTAGGCTTTGACTTCTTTCATGATGGCTCTCCTTCGCGGGTGGGCTGGCTGGGCTGCTGTGCACGGCGCTGCGCACGCGCCTCAGCCCATTCATACATGAGCGGCAGCAGCAGCAAGGTGAGCAGCGTGGATGTGATCAGCCCGCCCACCACCACCGTAGCCAGCGGCCGCTGCGTCTCGGCGCCAACGCCGGAAGACAGCAACATCGGCACCAACCCGAGGATGGCCACCGAGGCCGTCATCAGCACCGGGCGCAGGCGCAGCGCGGCACCCTGCGTTACCACTTGACGCAACGGCAGCCCCTGACGTCGCAGGTCGTTGAGAAACGAGACGAGCACGATGCCATTGAGCATGGCCACTCCAAACACCGCAATGAACCCGATAGCCGAAGGCACCGACAGATACTGCCCGGTCACGAACAGGCCCACGATCCCGCCGATCATGGCGAACGGCACGTTGGCGATGATTAGCGTGGCATGGCGCACCGAATTGAACGCGGTATAGAGCAGGATGAAGATCAGCCCTATGGTTAGCGGCACGATCAGCCCCAGCCGTGCCATGGCACGTTGTTGATTCTCGAAAGCGCCACCCCACTCGACCCAGTAGCCGGTGGGCAGCTTGACGGCTTCGCGCATCCTGGCGTCGGCCTCCTTCACGAAACCATCGACGTCGCGGCCGGTCACGTCCATCTGCAACACGGCGTAGCGCTGCAGGGCTTCGCGGCGCACGAAGGAATAGCCTTCGTCGAGCTCGATCTTCGCCACCTGCGAGAACGGGATGAGCGCCCCCTCGGCGGTTCGGATCGGAATGGCCGCGATGGCGCCTGGATCGGCCCGCCAAGCGTCCGCCAGACGAACCACGATGTCGAAGCGTCGCCGGCCGTCGATCAAGGTGGAGACCGATGTGCCGCCGATGCCGGACTGGACGACCGCCAACACCTCGTCGGCATTGATGCCATGGCGCGCCGCGGCCGCGCGGTCCACCTTGATCACCAGTTGTGGCTTGCCCTTGTTGGCCTCGGCCGACAGGTCGGCCACGCCAGGCACTGTCTTGAGCACGCCCTGGATCTGGCCGGTCAGGCGGTCGAGCGTCTCCAGATCATCGCCGTAGAGTTTGAGCGCAAGCGTGGCACGCACGCCCGAGATCAGCTCTTCCACCCGCATCTGGATGGGCTGGGTCGCGCCGAACACCGCCGTGGGCACGGCCTGCTCCAGCGCCTCCTGCATCTCGCGCCCAAGCGCGGCGTAGGACTTGCGCTCGGGCCAATCCTGCTGGGGTTTGAGATCGAGCAAGATTTCCATGTAGTTCACGTCGGCCGTCTCGCCACGTTCGGCGCGCCCGATGGTGGACAGAACCGATTTGACTTGAGGAAACTGCTTGCGCAAAGTAGCATCGACCTCGTTGGAGACACGGATCGATTCCTCCAACGAGGTCGACGGAATTCCCGTCGCACGAAACATCAGCGAGCCCTCCTGCAGCGTCGGCATGAACTCTTTGCCCAGCAGCGGAAACAGCGCCAGCGCCGCCACGAGCGCCACCACGGCTCCGCCAATCACCGCCTTCTTGCGATCCAGCGCCCATGCCAGCAACGGCTGGTAGATGCGCTTGGCGCCGCGCACGAGGAAGGTGTCACGCTCTTCCTTGGGCTTGAGGATCAGGGCCGCCAGCACCGGCACCAAGGTGAGCGACAGCAGCAGCGACCCGGCCATGGCGAAGCTGATGGTCAGCGCCATGGGCTTGAACATCTTGCCCTCCAGGCCCGTGAGAGAGAACAGCGGCAGGAACACCACGATGATGATCAGGATCGCAAAGGCGATCGGGTTGACCACCTCGCGCGCGGCTTGCAGGATCAGTGCGGTCTTGTTCACCGGCTGTCCCGACTCGCGTGCGTGGGCCAGGAGGCGGAAGGCGTTTTCCACCATCACCACCGCTCCGTCCACCATCATCCCGGTACCGATCGCCAGGCCCGCCAACGACATCAGGTTGGCCGACAGGCCGAACTGCTGCATCAGGATGAAGGCAATCAGCATGGCCAGTGGCAGCGTCACGATGACGACGATGGCCGAGCGGATTTCGCCCAAAAACAGAAACAGCACGATCGCCACCAGAATCGAGCCCTCCACCAACGCGCTCTCCGCAGTGCTGAGCGCCTTGGCAACCAGTTCCGTGCGGTCGTAGATGGGTTTGAGCGTCACGCCGCTGGGCAGTGCCGCCTGCGCAATGGCGAGTTTCGTCTTGACGTTGTCCACCACCTCCTTGGCGTTTTCGTGGATGCGAGCGAGAGCCACCCCCAGTACCGTCTCGCGTCCATCCTTGGTGACCGCGCCAAAGCGCAGACCGCCCGCTTCCACCACCTGTGCCACGTCACGCACATAGACCGGCGCGCCGCCGCGCTCAGCCACCACGATAGCGCCGATGTCGGTCGTATTCGCGACCAAACCCAGCCCGCGTACGAGATATTGCTCGGAACCCACGTTGATGTACTGGCCGCCGACCTGTTTGTTGTTGGCCGCGAGTCGTTCCATCACATCCTTGAACGACAGCCCGTACTTGATCAGCCGCTGCGGATCGATGCGCACCTGGTACTGCTTTTCCTCGCCGCCCCAGGACATCACATCGTCCACGCCGGGGGCGGTGCGCAGAATCAGGCGCACCGTCCAGTCGTGCAGCGTGCGCAAGTCCATCGCCGACAACTTCTGGTCGGCCGACTCGATTGTGTACCAGAACACCTGCCCGAGGCCCGAACTGTTGGGCCCGAGCACCGGCTCGCCATAGCCCGGCGGCAAGCGGTCCTTGGCTTCCTGCAACTTCTCACCCACCAGGCGGCGGGCGAAATAGATATCGACGTTGTCCTTGAAGTAGACGCCCACATAGGACAGGCCGAACAGCGACACCGATCGCACTTCCTCGACGCCCGGCAAACCGGCCATCGCGCCCTCGATCGGCGTGGTCAGCAGTTTCTCGACGTCCTCGGCCGCGAGGCCGGCCGACTCGGTGTAGATGTTGACCTGGGTCGGCGTCACGTCCGGAAACGCGTCCACCGGCACCTGCTGAAAGGCGCGCACTCCAAGGCCGATGATCACCATGAAGGCCACCAGCACCAGCACTTTGTAGCGCAGCGAGGTATTGACAATGGCATTAAGCATGGGGCGGTCCTCAATGGCTGTCGCTGATCTGCGACTTGAGTTGGCGCGCCTTGAGCGCGTACGTGCCCGCCATGACCACACGCTCGCCCGCTTGCACGCCCGACTTGATCACGGTGCGACCGCCCTGTTTGTCTCCGGTCTCCACCGCGCGCGCGTAGTAGCCCCCATCAACCTGGACATAGACGGTCGGCTGCCCTTGCATCAGGACGACAGCGGCGTCCGGCACGCTGAGGACCTGCCCCTGGACGGCGCCGGTGTCAATGGCGGCGGTGGCGAACATCTCGAGCTTCAAGCGAGTGTCGGCGTTGTCCACCTCGATGCGTGCCGGCACCGTGCGGGTGTTTGAGTCCAGCACGCTGGCAATGTAAGTCACGCGGCCGGCAAAGCGCGTGCCTGGATAGGCGTCGACCGATACGCTGGCCGGCGCGCCCACCTGGACGCGGCCTAGCAGGTCCTCTGACAAATTGGCCTCGATCCACACCTTGGACAGATCGGCCACGGTGAAGACCGCCTCGCTCGGCGTAACCAGTTCCCCGGCCGCTCCCTTGCGCTCAATCACCGTGCCGGCAATGGGTGCGCGCAACGTGAAATCGGCCTCGCCGCCGTTGGCACCCAGCAAGCGCAGCTTGTCGCGCGTGGCGCGCAGCTCGGCATTGGCTTTGTCCAGCTCCGAGCGAGCGCGCAACAAATCCTTCTGGGGGATGATTTCATCGGCTGCCAGACCTTGGGCGCGGTCGAAGTCGGCCTGCGTCACACGCTGCGCCGCCTGGGCCTGGCGCAAGGCGCTTTGCGCTTCACCCAGCGCAACGGAATCCAGGGTGGCCAACACCTGTCCGGCGCGCACCGTCTCACCCAAACGACCGCTGACCTCCAACAGGCGCCCTTCCACGCGGGGCGCGACGCGGGCAAAGCGATCCTGGTTCGGTTTGATAGTGGCCGTTACGGTCACAACAGAACGAAGTGGTTGGGGCTCCAGCGTCCGCACCTGCAGGCCAGCACGCTCGGCCTCCTGTGGCGACAACTTCAGTTCGGGACCTTCGGCATGCTCGGTCTCGGCGGCGCTGACCACTTGGCTGGATCCGGCCTCGGTCGCTGATTTGCCGCCGCCACAGGCCGTTGCCAGCAGCGCTGCGGCCAGTACCGCGCAAACAGCCGGTACCCGACGGAACAGGGTGAGTGAATGGATCATCAAAAAACTCCTCGTGGTTCGCCGCTCCAGCCGGCGGCGGCTTCCAGCGACAAGCGGGTGGTGTGGTAGTCGAGCTGGGCATCGACGAGATCGCGCCGCGCATCGATCGATTGCCGGTTGGCCACGATCAGTTCCAGCAGGCCGATCTGGCCGGCCTTGAGCGACTTGCCGCTCAATTGCTCGTTGACTGACAGCGTCGGGATCACGCTCTGCTGCAGCCGCTCGACGCGTTGGCGCAGGCTTTGCAGCCGCAGCCACAGGGCATGTACCGCGGCCGGCGCGTCGCGCTCCGCGGCTTCACGCTCGAGTTCGGCCTGGGTTGTTTCCGTGAAGGCAGTGCCGATGCTCGCCTGGTTCTGATTGAAAAGCGGCAGCGGCAGCGACAGAGTCAAGCGCGTCACGCGCTCGCGCGAACCGGGCGGCCCTTCGCGGCCCACGCTGAGTCCAAGCGTCACATCCGGATAGCGGGCGGCTTCGGCCAGCTTCAGCTTGGCCTGCGCGCTGCGCTGGCGCAAGGCCAAGGCTTGCAGACGGGGCTGGGAGCGCGCGCGTTCCATCAGATCGCCTTCTGCATATTCAAGGGGATCCAAACCCAAGTCCCCCGAGACTTGTGGAAGCTGCTCCGGCGGCAGTTGCAGGGGCACGGCCAAGGCGCTGCGGGCCTCGATGAGCTGCTCGCGCACTTGGGCCAACTGGTTGCTTGCACGCTCGGCCTCGACCCGCGCCACATTGGCGTCCAGCCGGGTATCCTCACCCGCCGCCCGGCGGCGCTCGACGGCGCGCGCGGTCTCATCGAACAGGCGCGCAGCCAAGGCCTCCAATTCGACGCGCTGCTGCAGTGCCAGCACGCGATAAAAGCGCTGGGCGACGTCGGCACGCTGCTGCTGGCGCGTGTCGTCGATCTCCAGGCGCAGCGCATCGAGTGCGGCCTGCGCACCTTCCCGGCGATAGCCGGGCTGGCCCGCCACCTCGAAAGACTGCGACACGCCAAGACCCGTTTCGCGATAGCGTTCGTTGCCCATTCCCGCCTGCTGCACGCTGCGCGCGGCGGCGTCCAGCGACAGTTGGGGGTTATTGAACAGCAAGGCGCTGGCCTCCACGCTCACCCCCTCGGCGGCAGCCCTCTGCGCTTGCTTGGCCCGAAGTACCGGGTTGCCCCGCTCGGCCCGAACAATGGCATCGCGCAGGGTCAAGCTGGCGATGTGGCTGGGAGTGCCCTCGGTGGTGATGGCCTCCGCGGCGTCGGTCAGGGATGCTGACGGCGGATTGGCGGCCGGCGCGCTCCATGCCGCGCCGAGCGGCAGCCCCACCAGAAGCCAGCCCACGGTGAGTTGTCTGGCATTGGCCAGCCAATGTGATCGAGTAGAGGTTCGAAAAATATGCATCCGGTTGATCTCCGTTGAACACGAGGAAAAACCGGCTAGGCACGGGCCATCAGGGCGGCATGACAGCCGCCCATTCCAGTATCGATACTAGAGTTCGTCTGGGACGAAAAGACCGCTCGCGCCTCGCCGGTCAGGCGAGGCCGAGCCACTTCGGGCGCTCGAGCAGCGCCGGCGGCGGCTCGGGAATCGTGCTCGTGACGTCAGCGGGTCGCTGCGACACCCGCGGCTGAGCGATGCTGCACGGCAGGACCACCTCTGCGACACCGAACGATCCATGACAGCTCAGGCAATCCAGATCGCCGGCCAAAGGCTGAGTGTCGGAGGATTGATCTGAGACCGACGCCGACGGCCCCGATTGCCGGTGCTCATGCGCGTGGTGGCCAACATGCGCGGTGACCGCACTGCGCTCGTGCTGGCAATACGACACCGCAGCAGCATGAATGGCCTGCAACGGCATCAGCAACAACAGAAGGATCGAAATCGCGCGCAGCATGGGAGGCAGGATTTTAGATGGATCAGGTGACAGTTCGCTTGCAATCTATTGGAAATTCACCGTTGGCATCAACACTCAATCCGAGTCGGCTCATCAGCGAATTCGGTGGCTTCAGTTCGTTCCGCCCACCGGTTTGCCACATCCGGCACAAAAGCGGGCACCGGGTGACAGCGGTGCCGCGCACTGGGTGCACGCGGCCGGTGCCAGCGGAGCTCCGCACCGCTGACAGAACCGGGCCGTCATGGTGTTTTCCGCTCCACAGCTCGCGCAGCGCATCGCCGGGTCGCCGTCACTGCCGGCGTAACCGTGATGACCAGTGCGTCCGTGGCGTCCACCGGAGTGGTGGCCCATGAACCACTTGTCAAGCAAGCCCATGCTCAATTGAGATATTGCATCTGGCGCGCTTCCCTCGCCCGGGTGGACTCGGCGCCCATGTCCTCGATCACCTGCTGGCGAGTCAAGGGTTTAGCCGAACTTTTGGCTGGCGCGGAGAATCCACCCACTCGCAGGATTCCTAAGGTTCCATCAGCGCTGGCAGCACGGACGTCGGCCATCACCTCAGCGCGTGTCTTCGTGGAGTTCCAGTGTTCCGGTGTGAACTGGACTGCGTCACCGCTACCGGTATCGTGCCAGATCGAACTGGCTTGCGACAACGCGGGAACAGCCAGAAGACCAGCGATGATGACCAAGGTAGAAAATTGGCGGGTCATGACAAAAATCCCTTTCAAATTGAATATGCGAACTTGCTGCAAAGCCGCGATGCATGCCGCGAGGCATGGATGCAACTTTAGAACCCGCCTGCGAACACAAGTGCGTCCGCCGCATGACAGTTTTGTCATTCAGGCCTGCCCCCTGACGAGGTACGATGAATGAAGCTGCTGATCGTGGAGGATGAAGTCAAGCTCGCCGATTACCTGAGCAAAGGCTTGTCCGAGGAAGGCTACGTCGTGGACGCTGTCCACAACGGGGTAGACGGACTGCACTCGGCTATGGAAGGTCAGTACGACCTGATCGTGCTCGATGGCATGCTGCCGGGCATCGACGGCATGGCAGTACTGGCTGCGCTACGCCAGTCTCGGCAAACCCCGGTGCTGATGCTGACGGCGCGTGTTCGAGTCGAAGATCGCGTGCGTGGCCTGAAGGCCGGAGCGGACGACTACCTGGTCAAACCCTTCGCGTTCTCCGAGCTGGTGGCGCGCATCGAAACGCTGCTCAAGCGGGCCGGGGCGTCAAGGCCGCTCGACGGCGGCGTGCTGCTGTCCGTCGCTGACCTGCGGGTGGACCTGGCACGGCGGCGCGCGACCCGCGCCGGCCAGCGGCTGGACCTGTCGGCCAAGGAGTTCCAGCTTCTGGCGCTGTTGATGCGGCGTTCGGGACAGGTGCTGTCGCGCACGGAGATTGCCGAGCAGGTCTGGGATGTCAACTTTGACCACGGCACCAATATCATCGATGTGGCCGTGCGCCGCCTGCGCGGCAAGATCGATGCCCCGTTCGACCAGCCCCTGCTGCACACCGTGCGCGGCATGGGCTACGTGCTGGAGCCGCGCCCGCTGTGAGGTTTGCGCGCTTGTCGTCGCTTGGGGGCCGCTTGTCCATATGGCTGGCCTTGCAGAGCCTGGCGGGGCTGACCGCGGTTTGCGCGGCGGTCTACATTGCGACCCTGTTGGGTTTTGAAACTCAGCAAGTCAGCACGCTGCAGGAAAAGGAAGCGCAGGTACGCCACATCCTGTCAGAAGCCTCGATCGCCGCAGACCCGGACGCGCTGCGTCACGCGCTCGACGACGTGCTGGTCGGGCATCGAGATCTTTCACTGACGTTGCAACGCGCCGACGGCGCGCTGCTGTACGGACGGCCGGTGACCACCGCGACCGGCACAACATCGACGCGTCTGCGCGTTTTTACTGCGGACCTGACCGGCGCCCCAAAGGGTGTTCTGACCGCTGAACTTGCATTGAACACGCTCAGTGACCGCATTCTGCTTCGCCGCATCGGTGTCACACTGGCACTGGCCGCGTTGATCGGCGCCGCGCTGGTGTCTGCAGGCGGTTATGTGCTGGTGCGCCGCGGGCTGAGGCCGATGCGCGAGCTGGTAGAACAGACACGACGTCTGACCGCGGATACCTTGCACAGACGATTCGACGGTTCCGCGCAACCCGACGAACTTGAGCCACTGGTCGCGCAGTTTAATGATCTACTGGCACGACTCCAGCGTGCCTACGAGCAATCGGAGGCCTTCAACGCCGATGTCGCGCACGAACTCAACACGCCACTGTCCAATTTGATCACTGGCACGGAACTGGCACTGCGCAGAATTCGAAGCGAGCAGGAGCTACGCGATCTCCTCGGCGAGAATTTGGAGGAGTTGCAACGGATGTCCAGCATCGTCCAGGACATGCTGTTCTTGTCGCGGGCCGACTGCGGGGCGCTGGCACGGCGTACACCGGTGCCCAGTCTTGCCGCACTTGTCGGAAAAATTGCCGAGTACCACGAAACCATCTTCGCCGAGCGTGATTTACGGTTATCCATCGACGGCGATGCCCAAGGGGAGTTTGACCAGCCGTTGATCGAGCGAGCTGTCTCGAACCTTCTGTCCAACGCCGCTCAGTACGCCGAGCACGGTTCGCTGGTCCGAGTGGAAATCGCGGAACGAAACGACCGGGTCAACTTGCAAGTGACCAACCAGGGCACACCGATTGCGCGTGAACAGCTACCGCGTCTGTTCGATCGCTTTTACAGAATAGATGACTCTCGTGCTGGCGCCACGCGCCATCATGGTCTGGGCTTGGCCATCGTGGCGGCCATCGCGCGTATGCATGATGGATCGGCGACGGCGCACTCGAATGACGATCAAATTATGGTCACAGTTGATTTGGGGTGATCGGCTGATGGCGGTGTGGTCGAGCCGTCGGAGCAACGCCCGGAACAGAACGCGAACCAAAAACCACCGGTCGGCGACCATGCGCGCGCCGCAGCACTGCTACACTCGCGCCGTCATTGGGGAGTAGCCGCTCTTCACATCGAAGAGGCTTGCGTCAACACGCGTGGCCCGCAGGCCATGGCGCAAGCGGTTGTCGGCGCAGCTGACCTCTTGGACCGGATCAAGGCCTGCAATTTTTTTAGGTACGCGACTTCGGCGCGCAGTCGTTCATTCTCTTCTCGCAGGGTTCGCGCCGCATCAGGTGCGACCATGTTTGGCGGCACTTCACGGCTTCGTTCTGGCTCCATCTTGGGGCGCTCTTCCTTCTGGATCTCAAGAGTCTGCAAGCGGCCTTGATCGAGACTGCGTCGCCAGACCACGACTTGGTTGGAGTTGCGGATGTCATAGAGCGCCGCGACCTGGCGACTCGAAAGCTGCTCCCGATCCTGATGGGCCAGCACCTGCAGTTTGAACTGCGCACTGTACGCGCTGCGCTTGGGGAGCAACCCGTCGATGCCATGCAGGCGGTAATGGGGCTCTTTTCGCGAATGCTAGTGACAGGTACTTTTCCTGCGTCTCCTAGCCCCCATCTTGGAGACATAGCGCGAGCGCGCCCGCTTCAGGAGAACGTGATGAGACAACAGCAAATGACTCGCTTGATCAACAGCTTGCTCGCGCTCACGCACCCGCAGCGCCAGCAACTGGCGGCCGCCCTTGGACTGCTGAGCGCGCGCAGCCAGGTGAGCGGCGTCATCGAAGCGAGCGCCGGCGAGCACCCCGGATGCCCGCACTGCCACAGCACGGCAGTCGTCAAGAACGGCTCGGCCAACGCCCTGCAGCGCTTCAAGTGCCGCCAGTGCAAGCGCACCTTCAACGCCTTGAGCGGCACGCCCCTGGCGCGGCTGCACCTGCGTGACAAATGGATGGCGCACGCTGCCGCTTTGGACGAGGGCCTGCCGCTGGCTCAGGTGGCCCGGCGTCTGGGCATAGCCCAAAGCACCGCCTTTCGCTGGCGCCACCGCTTTCTGGCCTGCCCCAAGGGCGTGCAGGCGCGCCAGCTGCGCGGCATTGCCGAGGCCGATGAGTCCTATTTCCGCATTTCGTGCAAGGGCCAAAGAGGCTTGCTGCGCAAAGCGCGAGCGCGTGGCGACAAGGCACTGGCGGGCGCCAGGAGCTGGGAATACACGCCCGTGCTGATGGCGCGCGACCGCGCGGGTGCGACGGCCAATGTCATCCTGGACTCCCACAAGGCAGCCAGCGTGCAGGCGGCACTCGCGCCCATACTGCCCCCTGACACGGTCTTGTGCACCGATGGCAGCGTCACCCTGGCCAGTGCTGCGCGCGCCCTGGGTGTCGAGCACCAGGGCGTCAACGTCAGTGGAGGCATACGCGTCAGAGGCCCCTGGCATGTGCAAAACGTCAACGCCTTTGTCAGCCGCCTGCGCGGGTGGATGCGCCGCTTCAAGGGCGTGGCTACCAAGTACCTCGATTCGTATCTGGGATGGTTTCGCATGCTCGACCGCTTTGCGCCCACGGGGCCGCAGCCCGCTGCGCTGCTTGCGCTGGCCATCGGCAGATGAGTGCATCATCAGTATTCGCGAAAAGAGCCGGTAATGGTTCACCCACGTGCGGATCTTCTCCTCGGGCACCGACCACCGCCGAGCCAACAGTTTGGCGCCGCCTTCGCCTGCCAAGAAGCTCTGGACGATTTCCAGCTTGAACTCTGTTGTGTACTTCTTCATGAGACCCCTTGAAGTTCGTCCAACTTCTGGGGGTCAGTTCATTCCCGGGGCGGTTCACACAGCCCGACGAGTTGGCGCCATTGGTGGCCCATGTCAACGAGCTTCTGAAGCGCCTGCAAAAGGCATACGAACAACTGGAGGCGTTCAATGCCGATGTTGCTCACGAACTATTCACGCCATTGGCAACCCTGATGGGAGGCACTGAGATCGCTTTGCGTAAGGCACGCGATGTCGACTCGCTTCGGGATGTACTGGGCTCGCAACTCGAAGACCTCCAGCGCATGTCGATGATCGTGCAGGACATGCTCTTTCTGTCGCAGGCCGACCGCGGTGCCACGGCTCGCCGCGAATACATTGCCAGCTTGGCCGATGTCGCGACCGCAGTGGCGGATCTGCACGAGGCGACCATCGAGGAGGCTGGCCTTCAGTTGCGTGTCGACGGCGACGCCACGTGCATGGCCGACATACGCCTATTGCAGCGTGGACTGTCCAATCTGATCGACAATGCGACCCGGCATGCTCGCCCACACAGCACAGTAGTCGTAGAGATCAATCGACTGGGTGACGAGGTGTCCTTGCGAGTGGTCAATCAAGGTCACAGCATTCCGGCAGAGCATCTGCCCTATCTGTTCAACCGCTTCTACCGAGTGGATGTAGCGCGGCCGGACGCCGTTCGCAACCATGGACTGGGCTTGGCCATCGTGGCCGCCATCGCCCGCATGCACGGAGGGCGGACTATGGTCGATTCGAGCGCTGGCGTCACGTCCATCGGGCTCGCAGTGTCCGATCTACCACACGCAATAGCTACACCTGCGTGAGTATCACCAACAGGCGCTTCCATTAACCAATAGCTTCCTCCAGCAATAGCAAGGCCAGAAAGCCGGCAAAGAACATCGCCGTTACCCAGGGGCGATCCGGCGTCTCGTGCGCTTCAATCAACAGTTCTTCGGTCACGAGGTAGAGCAGCGCAATCAGACCAAACGCGAAGAAGCCGGTCAGGACGGGGCTGGGTAAAAACGCCACCGGCGCTCCGAGCAAAGCCCCGATCGGCAGCAAGAACACGAGCGCGGTCGTTATCCCAACGATCTTGGCACGAGAGCGAACGCTCTCACCGAGTTTCGTCGCCACCGTCAGGCCAAGGAACAGCACCTCGATGGTCAGAGCGATGGTGAGCAGCAGGCCGACCTTCGGGCCAGCCGCAAACCCGATGCCGAGCACCAGGCCATCAATCAGAATGTCGATGCCGATCGCCGTCAAAAGACCGGTCGGCCCTTTTGCCCACGCTTCCAACTGCTTCACCAGCAGCATGGTGGCGACGCCGACTGTACCGCCGATCAACGTTGCCCAGGGCGAGCCCCGGTGCATGATGTCGGGCAGGACTTCGCCGGCTGCCGCCGCGAACACGACGCCAGCGGCAAAGTGTTGAATCGCGCTGACCAGCGTTGGCCCTGGGCGCACGCTCACCGCGATCGCAGCGCCGATGATGGCGGCCACTGCTGGGATCAAGGTGTACACCCAGGCCGAGATCACCATGATTCAGATCACCGCATTGCCACACTGAGCACAGAATTTCGCACCGGTCTGAACGACGCTACCGCACTTCGCGCACGATGCCGGCACCAGCGATGCTGCGCACTGGCTGCAAAAACGAGAACCCTGCGGATTGATCGCTTTGCATTGCGGGCACGGAATGCCGCTGCTCGAAGGCGCTGGATTGCGTCCCCAGTCGTGACCGCTCGGACTGCCGCCGTAGCCGTGGCTATTTCCATGCCCGTGGGAACTGCCATGCCCACCGCCATGTCCGCCAAAAATTCGATCCAGGATTCCCATTTTCAATACTCCAGACTTCGGTCTATTTGCCCGCCCGCTTCCCGAGCAGTCGCAACCCGTTGAACACCACCAGCAAACTCGCCCCCATGTCAGCGAACACGGCCATCCACATGGAGGCATCGTCGAAGATGGCCAGCAGCAGGAACACCAGCTTGATGCCCAGCGCGAGCGCGATGTTCTGCCACAGCACGGCGTGGGTGCGCTTGGACAGCCGGATCGTTTCGGGCAGGCGGCGCAGGTCATCGTTCATGACCACCACGTCGGCGGCCTCCATCGCTGTGTGGGTACCCGCACCGCCCATCGCGAAGCCGATGTCGGCCTGGGCCAGTGCGGGGGCATCGTTGATGCCGTCACCCGTCATCGCCGTGGCGCCTAGGCGTTGCTGAAGCTCGCCGATGGCGCGCAGTTTGTCTTCGGGCAGAAGGTTGCCGCGCACCTCGGAAATGCCCGCCTGCTTTCCGACGGTTTGTGCCGTCGCCACGTTATCCCCCGTTAGCATCACCGGCGTCACGCCCAGCGCCTTCAGGTCGGCCACGGCCTGCGCGGACGAGGGTTTGATGGTGTCGGCCACCGCGCAGATCGCCATGACCCGTTCGCTGCTGGCCAGCAGCGTGACGGTGCGGCCCGCTTGTTCATGTATCGCAAGGCGGGCTTCGAGTTCAGCCGAACATTGCCCGCGCTCTTCGATCCAGCGGTGATTGGCCAGCACGTAAGGCTGACCTTCCATCACCCCCTGCACGCCACGACCGGCAACCGCCTGAAACTCGCCGACCTCTTGAACGGCCCTTGATACGCCGTCCGCGATGGCTTTGGACACCGGGTGATCCGAGCGCGACGCAAGGCTTTTGGCCAGCCCTTCCAGAACCTGCGGGTCAACACGAGTGTCCACTGCCTCGAAGGCCACTAGCCTGGGCTTGCCTTCGGTGATGGTGCCAGTCTTGTCCAGTGCCACGGCTTTGATTTTGCGTGCGTCCTCCAGATAAGCGCCGCCTTTGATCAAAATGCCTCGCCGCGCCGCCGCCGCCAGCCCGCTGACGACGGTGACGGGCGTGGAAATCACCAGGGCGCAGGGACAGGCGATAACCAGCAGCACCAGAGCCTTGTAGGCGGCCTGCATCCAGGTCAGCCCCATGAACCACGGCATCAGGAGGGCGACAGCGACTGCCAGGATGAACACTGCAGGCGTGTAGATTGCTGCAAAGCGATCCACGAAGCGCTGGGTGGGCGCACGGGAAGACTGAGCCTGCTCAACCGCATGGATGATGCGCGCCAGCGTGCTGTCGGAAGCTGGGGCCGTGACGCGGATTTCCAGCGCTCCAGACTGGTTGATGGTGCCGGCAAAGGCCTCATCGCCGGGCACCTTGTCCACCGGCAAGCTTTCGCCGGTCACGGGAGACTGGTCGATGGCGCTCTGGCCCAGTGTCACGATGCCGTCCAGCGGAACGCGCTCACCGGGACGGATGCGCACGGTCGCATCCACGGCGACCACTTTGACACCGATGCGCTCCCAACTGCCATCCAATTGACGCACTTCCGCTTGCTCGGGTGCGAGTGCCAGCAGACTCTTGATGGCGCCGCGCGCACGATCGACGGCGCGCGACTCAATGGCTTCCGCGATGGCATACAGGGCCATCACCATCGCCGCTTCAGGCCACTGACCGATCAGAAAAGCGCCGGTCACGGCCACGGTCATCAGGGCATTGATGTTCAAGCGCCCCTGCCGCAACGCAGCCAGCCCCTTGCCATAGACAGAAAAGCCCGACAGCGCGATGGCCGCTGCGGCCAGCGCCATCCCTAGTACCTTGATCGGCTGGCTGTCTGGAAAGGCGAATGCTAGGCCTTCAGCCGCCACGGCCAATCCCAAGGCACCCAACGACTTGCCCCAGGTCATCCAGAAACCCGTTGGTGAGGCAGCAGCGGCAACGGCAGCGGACGGGTCTGTATCGAGAGGCTCCGGCTTGAAGCCTGCCTTGCGGATTGCTTCCAAGGCTAGAGGCAGCGAATGATCATCGGCCACAATAGCCAGTTCTCGATCCCCCAAGTTGAATTGCAGGCCATGAATCCCTTCCATGCCCTCCAGCACCCGGCGGATTTCCGATTCTTCCGAAGCGCAGTCCATGTTCGCTATGCGAAAGCGCTGCGGTTCGACAGGCGTCGCCCCAGATGCTGCTGGCTGAAACATTGCGGGCGCTGCTGCACAGTCACTCCCGCAGCAGGCAGCGTCGGCGTGTTGGTGTGGGTGGGCAGAATTCATGAAAACTTCCTTGTCAGGTGGATTGGAAACCCTATACCCGCTACAGAGTCAAGAACCTACAATAAAGCCTGTGAAGAAAACGCCATCGCTCAAGGTGAAGCTATGAAAATCGGCGAGTTGGCCAAGGCTGCGCACACGCAGGTAGAAACGATCCGGTACTACGAGCGTGAAGGCTTGTTGCCCGAAACAGCCCGGACAGACGGCAACTACCGGATGTACGCCAGCGAACACGTTGACCGGTTGTCATTCATTCGGCACTGCCGAGGGTTGGACATGACACTGGACGAGATCCGGGTGTTGCTGCGCTTCAAGGATTCGCCGCACGAGAACTGCGAGCAGGTGAACGACCTGCTCGACGAACACATCGGTCATGTGGCTGCCCGCATCAAGGAGTTGAGAGCGCTGGAGCGGCAGCTCAAGACCTTGCGGGAAAGCTGCCGTGAATCCAGGCAGGCTAGCCAATGCGGCATCCTGACCGAGTTGTCCTCGGCATCCCGCCATGTACATGAGCTGGCAACGCGCAGGGGTCATGTTCATGGGGCGCACAGTCTCAAGTAGCTATCCCAAAGAAACCCCACGCTGCCGCCCGATTTCCCACGACACCCCGCCACTGCGCACCGTGGCGGCAAGCTGCTGGCCCAGCCGCTGCTCGATCACCGGTTTCCACGGCACCAGCGAGAAACCCATGCCGTCATCGAGCATTGCGTAGCGCCCGCTGGCGAGCATGACGCTGCGCCGGTAGATGCCCGCCACGCGCTGCCCGTCGGCCACGAGCCGGTGCTCCAGACCCGTTTCGGTGGCAATGTCCTTCGCGGCCTGGGCCAGCTCCCGGTTGCGCAGCGTGCCCAGCAGGTTGCGCGCCAGGATCACGCGCTGTCCGCGCCGCTCGGCCAACCCCTGCTCTGCCAGGAAGTCGGCGCGCTGCTGCATCGCCTGCTTGGCCTCCGCACCAAAGCCCAGGTCGCCCAGGCCCGAGCCGCCGCCGATCAACTGCTGGTCCAGCCAAGTGGCGCCGATCACGCGCGCCTGCCGCTCGATAGGCAGGTGCGATTTCAGCTCCACGGCCACGCCGCCCAGGCGCTGCGCGTCGTAGCGGCGGCCCTGCTCGGGCAGGTCGCCCGGCACCTTCCATAGCCCTTCGGCCACGCGCTCCACGATGGCCGCGCGGCGCAGGGCTTCCAGACGGCGGACATGGGCGGCCACGACCTCCTGCGGGTCGCGTCCGGGGACGGCCTGGCCCTGCGCGATGGCGAGGTGGTGGTCGGTGCGGTACAGGCCATCGCTCGCCAGCGCGGCGATGTTCCTGTCGGCAGCGCGCACGTCGGCCGATCCCTTCACCTCCACCACGGCCCCGGCCGGATAGTTCGCCAGCTCGTCGCGGGCGTTGAGCGCGACGTAGTGCGCCTTGCCGTCCACGCCGTCGATGACCAGATAGCCGCGGTCGCGCAGCTCGTCGGCCAGTCCTTTCGCGGCCACGCGCCCGAGGATGGTTCGGCCATCGTCGCCAGGCTCGAACACCGCCAGCTCGCGCGGCTCGCCGCGCATGGCCCGCTGCATGGTGCGGATGATGTCGCCACGCTCGCCCAAGGCGCGCAGGGTCTTCTCCGCATCGGCATGGACGGCCCAGGTGCCCGGCTGCGTCTCGTCGGCCAGGCCCAGGCGCTGCAAGCGTTGCAGGCGGCCGATCAGCAGCAGGCGCTGGCGTTGCAGCCGGGGTTCGTTGAGGTGTTCCACATGCACAAGGCCATCGTCGCCGGCCTCGCGCTGCAAGGTGCGATCCAGGCTCGTCCACCGCTCTTGCTCCACCTCGCGCTGCAAGGTCTGCTGAATCTCCAGTTCGGTGCGCGGCCCCAGCCACTCCGTCGCCAGTTCGGCGGCGCGATGGCGGAAGCCGTGGGCGATGTAGTCGCCCGCGATGATGAGGTCTTTGCCGGTGTCGTCGCGCCCGCGCACGATCAGGTGGGTGTGCGGGTTGTCGGTATTCCAGTGATCGACCGCCACCCAATCCAGCCGTATGCCCAGGTCGGCTTCCATGCGGTTCACCAGATGCCGGGTGTAGGTGCGCAGGTCGTCCAGCTCGCCCCCGTCTTCCGGGGAAACGATGAAGCGGAAATGGTGGCGGTCATCGGTGCAGCGTTCCTTGAAGGCGTCCAGGTCGGCTTCGTCGGCCTGTGGCCCGTAGGCCCGGCCCGGTTCGCCATCGCGGCCCGCGCCGTCGCGCTCAACATAGCGCAGATGCTTGGCGAGCGATTGCGGGCTGGCCCGCTGGTGATTGACCAGCAGCGTCTTGATGGTCATGCGCCGCGACATGGGCGTCAGCTTCGCGCCCGCGAAACGCGCCACCGTGTGGCCGCGCCCGAGGCGCGAGCCGGGGCGCTGGCCGGTGCCTCGCGCCGATGCTGGGCGGCGCACCGTGGACTTGCCGCTGCTGGCCTTGCCTGCCTGCTTGAGCACCTTGGAAACGAAGCTCTGTCCCTGGCCCTTGCCCCGGTTCTTCGGGGCCTTTGGAGGGTTCGGGCGCACCCGGAAATCGTCGTCGCGGCGGTCGCTCATGGCTGCGCTCCCTGAAAGCTGCGGCGTGTCCTGTAGTGCGAAGCACGCGGACATGCCTGCAATGGCGCGGGCCTCGCGCCACACGCGGCACGGCGGCGAAGCCGCGCCGTGCTGCGCCATCCCCACGTGCAGACTGGCTTTCGACGCGGGCCGGTGCCGCGTCCTTTTGTCTTGCCTTCCGCCTTTGCCCCTCGCTGGCGCTCCGGGCAGCGGCGGCCCGGCGGCGCTGCTGCGCAAGCAGCCAGCGCGCCGGCGAACGCGGCGACGGCCATAGGCCGGGCGCGTTCGAGGCAAGACGCCTGCACATGGGAAGGCAGCGCAACGTGCGGCGCGGATGCGCTCGCACTGCACGCGCGCCGACACGCGAAACGCCACCGGATCGACACGCCTGATAGCACGATGACGCGCAGCGAATCGGCGGCGATCATGGGCGCTTCTCCAGCCAGACCGGGTGCGCGACGCCGATCACGGCGGATGCGCGCACCGGCCCGAAGTACCGGCCATCGAACGACGCCGGATTGGTCACGCTCAACAGGAACAGCTCGCCCGATTCGAGGCGGCGGCAAAGCGGCAAGGACGGCAGTGCCCGACCCAGCCGGTCGGCGGGCAGCACGGCGGCCACCGGCACGCCGTCGATGCGTACCTGACCGGCGACGATGCAAACGTGTTGCGGCGCGACCGCGCCCACACGTTTGAGCAGTGGCACGCGCACCGGCAGGTAGCCGCGCTGCGCAGCGAGCGCGGCGGCCGTGGCCGGTAGCGGCACCAGCACGATGCTGTCCACGGACAACGGACGTGGCAGCGAGGCGGTGCGCGGGTCGAATGGGTCGATGCGATACCAGCCGACTGCCACGCTGTCGGACGGGTTGTAGGTCAGGCGCGGCAGCGGCGACACGAAAGCCGCCCAGGCCAGCGCAGCGAGGCCGAGAGCGGCCAGTGTCGCCACGACGATGCGAGCGCGCAGGCGTGAGCGATGACGCGGCGCGGCGCCCGTAGTGCTGGCTGTGCTGGTCGAAGCGGTCATGACAGCACCTTCCCGGCGAGCCAGGCGGCGTGCCGCTCGGCGGTGTATTCGGGCAGCGGCAGGCGCGCGGCGAGCCGGTTGGCGAGCGTGCGCCAGTACGCGGGTGAAGCGTCAGCGGGCGCGATGCAGAGCGCTTCGATACTGTCGATGCGTTCCAGCACGGCGCGCACGGCTCTTTCACCTTCGGCGCGCAGCAGCAGGCGCGCGCCCGGCTGCACGCCGGGGATGCGCTGCGCCGCGTCCAGCGGTGTGCAGGCTTGCATCACCATGAGCTGCCAGCGGATCGTGCCGTAGTCGTTGGCCTGCCAGCGGATGCGGCAGAACATCGCGTTCGGCAGAAACACCGCCACGCGCCGCCAGCGGTCGAGCCGGACGATGCGCGCCGGTTCGCCGAAGCGCAGATACAGGTCGATGCGCTGCTCGATGTAGGCGAGCGAAACGCGGGTCAATGGCGCGGCGCTGCCCAGACCGGCGCGCACCGCGAACGATGGCGGCGGCGCAGCCGTGGTCGCCGAGAGTTGCGCATTCATGGGGTCTTCTCCGGGAACTCGCGTTCCAGCAGCGCGCGCAACAGGTCGGCCACGGTCACGCCTTGCGTGAACGCCGACACCTTGATGAGGGCGCGCATCGCGGGCGTGATGTCGAGGGTCAGGCGGGCCGTGTAGAGGTCGCCTCTGTTGAGTGCATCGGCGTCGCCTTGCCGAATCCACGCCTCGGCGTGTGGATTCGCGGGCGGACGTGTGCCGATGCCGACGCGCTTGCCCGTGCGTTTGTGGTTGGGTGGCTGCTTCTCTGTCATGTCGGCCACCGCAGCAGTTCGTCCATCAGGGCGGTGATTTCGCGGGCGGCGGCGCTGTCGGGTGCCGTCTCGCGTGCAAGTCGGCCAGCGGCCACGCTGTCGGCGAATACGATGCGCTGATGCACTTCCGAGCGCAGCGCAGGAAGGGGCTGTTCGGCCAGCGATTGCCGTGCCTCGCGGCCGATGATGGTGGTGCTGACGCGCCGGTTGATGACGAAGGCCGCGCGCAGCGCAGGCCGGAACACCTGCGCCTCGCGGATCAGCGCCACCATCTCGGCGCTGGCCCACACGTCATAGGGGCTGGGTTGCACCGGGATCAGCACGCGCTCGGCCGCCAGCAGCGCGGAGCGCGCCAGGGCGGCGATGCGCGGTGGCCCGTCGATGACGACGTGATCGGCCCGCCTGGCGAGTTCTGGCGCTTCCTGGTGCAGCGTTTCGCGTGCAAGGCCCACGGCGCTGAACAACCGTGGCAAGCCCTGCTGGCTGCGGCGCTGCGTCCAGTCCAGCGATGAACCCTGCGGATCGGCATCAAGCAGGATCACCTGTTGACCGCGCAGGGCGAGTTCACCGGCGATGTGCGTGGCGAGTGTGGTCTTGCCTACGCCGCCTTTCTGGTTGAGCAGCGCGACGATCATGGCCTGGCCCTCCCTGCTGGAAAGCCTGGCTGTTGCTGCTGCGTTTCGTGCCGCGTGGCGGTTGTCCACCGCAGCGGCGTTTCCCTACTACAAGTTAGAGAATTTAAGTTAGGGAAGTTAGAGGGCGCGCAAACCCAGTGCTGGTGCGGGTTTGCGGCCGATTGGCACGCCTGATAGCACGATAGTCCCACGCCTGATAGCACGATACCCCGCACGCCTGATAGCACGACACGATTCACAGGCTCTCCCGGAGTTATCCCCGTGCCGTATGCGGCACGGGCCGGAAGGTCAGCAGCTCGGCGCCGCTGTCCGGCATCCGCTCGATGCCCAGGACGTAACCGGGCAGCGACTGCCGCGCGACGAGCGCGCGCAAGTCGCAGGCGAAGTCGTAGGGCTTGGCGGTGCTGCCGGATTTCCGATACAGGTGTCGGAAATCGAACTGCCAGCCGTGTTGCTGCCGCCCGCCGTGCTTGCGCACCAGCCGGTACAACCATCGCTCGATGCCGCCGGTCAGCCGGAAATACGCCGGGTCGATGGTCAGCACCAGGGCGGCATCCATCACCCCCGCATAGAACCAGTCGGGCAGGATCAGCTCGATACCCAGCGGCACGCCTCGGGCATCGGCCAGCTCGCGCCATTCGTTCACCCATGAGAAGCGGTGCAGGCGGCGTCCGGTCGTCTCGCGGATGGACGTGGCCACCGTGGTCGATTGCAGGCGATCCAAGGCCGCCTTGAGGCGCTGGTAGTCGCGCAGCGACGTGCCGCGGCCGATGTAGCGCAGGATCTCGTAGGGCGTGGCCTGCATCAGCCGCGACGGCCGCAGGCCCGCGTCGCGGGCTTCCACGATCTGCGAGGCTGCCCATATCAACACGTCCGCATCCCAAATCGTGGCGATGCCGTGCTCGGCAGTGCCCTCCACGCGGATCGTGACGTTGCCCGCCCGGAAGTCGATCGGCGCAACGCGCCGCGACTTCGCCAGCGAGAAGAACGGAAAGGCCATCAAGTCCTGGCTGTCGCGCGGCGCCATGTCGCCCGGCAACGCGCGGAACAGGTCGAGCTGTTCGCGCTCCTGCGAGGGCCGCTGCCGGGATGGCAACGCGGGGCTGGACATGGCGATGGCTGGCCGCACGCTGCCGGTCAGCGCGCACGGCTATCGGCCGAGTGCTGCTCGGCGTACTCGGGATCGGAAGTCGTCTCGAAACTGCGGTCGGCAGCCCAGGCGTCGAGGTCGGCCACGGCGTACATGACGCGACGGCCGAACTTCCGAAAGCGCGGGCCGCCGCCGATCACGCGCTGCTTTTCCAGCGTGCGCGGCGACAGGCGCAGGTACTCGGCGGCTTCGTCGTTGGTGAGATAACGCTGCGGCTGCGCGGCAGCGGTCGAGACAGTGGCGGCAGGCCGTAAAGGAGCGGGTCGCATGGGATGAACCTCCATCAAGCCCGGCCACACCACGCGGCCGGATGAAGGCACTTTCAAGAAATTCAGGCTTCCTGCTAAGGGACGAATTGCAGGAGCTGCAAAACGTCCCCCCTTACTGCGCTGCAACTGGCGGAAGCTGCGCCAGGCTGCGATAACCGCCGCGCATCAACGCCTCGCCACGCCGCACCAGCCGGCGCACGCGGGCGCGCAAGGCACCGTCCTTGTGCCAGTCGCCCGCGACGGCATCGGCACCGAACAGCCCTTCGGCCACTTCGCGCAAGGACGCGCCCGCCAGGGTCGCGTCGAGCGCCTGCAAGGTGTGCAGCTCCAGCAGTGCGGCAGGCGTGGGCCGCGAACGGGCCGCCGCCGCAGGCGCGGCAACCGTGGCGGCGGCCAGGGCGTCGAGTTCCGCCGCAAGCGTGCGATAGCGCGCGCAGGGCGTGGCGCAAGCGCGAGTGGCGTAGACGTAGGCCACGCCGTCCTCCAGGCCCGTCGCGAGCGCGAGCCGCAGGCAGCAGCCGGGCCAATGCGACACCAGCACCAGGCGCTTGCCATCGTGGATCAGTTGCTTGCGGCCGGGAACGCGCCAGAACTCGAAGGTATGGGCTTCGGGTGGCGGGTCGGCGTCGGGATAGAGCTGCACCACGGCATCGTGGTCAGGGAACCAGGCTGGATGCGCGTCGCGCGCATCCAGGGCCGGGTCTTCCATCAGGCGCAGGCTCCAAGCCTGCGCCGCGTCCGGCCGGCGGCGACGGCGCAGCCAGTCGCGGCGGTAGTCGGGATTCCTGCGCAGGTATTCCCAGGCCAGCGCGGGGTCGTCGAGGTGCAGGACGTAAAGATAGGCGGCTGTCGGATACCAGTGGTCGGCGCTGCGATCGGTCATGGCGAAAGCTCCCTGTGCTTGGGATGCGTCGCCACGATTTCCGCGATGCGGGAGCTATCGAAACGCCATCAGGTCATCATCAAAAGCGGTTAAGCTGTAACTGTCGGTGTCAAGACCGTTTGGCGCTGGCGTGTTGGGAAAATCGTCTGAATGCGACGGCTGCGCCACCCGGAAATGGTGCGCGGCACCGGATACCGTGCCGCAGCCCGCGCCAAAGATCAGGACTGTTTGCATCAGACGGGCATCGCTTCGGTGCATCAATGCCGATTCAGACCTACCCGGTCTTGACCAAGACTGAAATAGTCACAGTGCGCCCCGACTGGCCGGGCCGCGCTGGCGTTCATCAGTCCGTGATCGCGTCGTTCTCCTGCGCCAGCCGGACGTACTCCGACAGTGGGCGCACCGCCTGGAAATACCGATCCCGCTGCACCGGCAGTTTGCGCGGCCCGACGATGTCGGCCAGGTCGGACAGCCTGACCGTTCCCAGCGAGGGCATGCCGATGCCGAGGTCGATTAGGCCGTAGGCCGTATCGCCATCGGCGGGGTCGAGCGACACCAGCAGCCAGGTCACATGCGCGTCGGGGGTGAACAGGCGCACCACCGGCAGCGGGTCGAGGCGCTGGCCAGCGGCGAGCGCCGCGCCGTGGGCCAGCAGCCGGGCGCGTTCATCAGTGGTGACAAGCGGCAGGGTCATGGGCAGAACTCCCACGGAACCGAGGATGCGTGTGGAAACACGGATGCACAAGCCATCGCATCCGTAGAAGAACGGAAGCGCAGAAGCGCAATTGCAGGAAGCCGGAAAGACACGGATGCGATTCCCCGGTTCTGTGGAAATCCGTAAATGCAGATTTCCGTAAAAGCACGGAACAGCGATTTTTGGGAACTGAGTTAAAGATAACGTGGTTTTAATTGTCCTGCGATTTGACGCTTCTGTCCATGCAGAAGCGATCCGTCCAACCTGGCCGCCCGGCCGGTGCCACCACCTTCGATGCCGAACTGGCGCAAGCCTTCGGCGCGGCGGTGCGCGCGCTACGGACGGAACGGGGGATCGCGCAGGAATCGCTGGCGCACCTGGCCGGCATCGAGCGTTCGCACATGGGCAAGGTCGAGCGCGGCGAACACATGCCCACGCTGGCGCTTATCTTCAAGATCGCTGGCGCGCTCGAATGCAGCACGGCGGTGCTGATGAGCGAGGCTGAAAGCCAGCTCGCAGCAGCAGCGGCCCAGCCGTAGGCGCAGGCCCGGCCGATCCGGCGCAGCCGGTTCGGCGGTATCAAGGGGTGCCAAGCATTGCGCGGCGGGGATAGCCCGCAGGGCTTTCCCCTGGAGGCAAGCGCCAGCGCGCAGCGCCGCAGGCGCGAAGGCGTGAGGGATTGAAGCCGAATGGCCGTGACGCCATTGGCGGCATGGGGCGCAGCCCGAAAGCCCGGCGGCGCATCGCGCCGACACGCCATGCCCTGACTGCAACGGTAAACATCGCTGCACCCAATGGAAACGCAACCCCATACGGGCCACTGCCTGCCGCCAAGTTCGGAACGAACCAACAGCGCAGCGCCCCGCCGTGTGGCGGGGCGCTGCGGGCGGCGGTCACGCCGCCTGGGGCTTGCTGCGCGACCAGATCAGGTCGTGCGTGCCGTCCTCGCCTTCAATCAGGCGGGCATAGACGGTGGCTGGGAACGATGGATCGTCGAGGGTCACGGAGATGTACTCCCGCCCGGCCTCGCTGGTCTTCTTCCACGCCGCGCCGATGTCGTGGCTGGCCGCCTGCAAGCGGAAGTCAGGGGCCTTCTCGTTGTCCCCCTTGTCGTTGGGAACCAGCTTGACCTTGACGTTGAGCGTCAGGGTGCGAAGCGTGCCGGCGAAGCCGTCTTTGTCTGCGGTGAAGGTGCCGATGTTGGCCATGATGTTTTCCTTTCGGTTGAACAAGGTTCGCGCCCATCGCGTCCTTGTTGTGATCCGGCCGGCGGGGGACGGGCTGGCTGCACCGCTTGCGGTCGAAACGTAGTGGAGAGCCGGGAGGCGAAAAGAATTTGCTGCGCGAGGAAGCCGCGCAGCGGCGGGGAAATTGTTTTCGCCGGACGGTTGCAGCCATGAAGCCCGAGGCGCAGCCGTGCCACCGCCAGGATTCACAACGAGACAAGGACGCCTTGGGCCGAACCGCTCCGAAAGGAGATGGGGCCGGCTCGGCATCCCCGCATGAAGGCTTCACTGGCTCGCCCGCTGACGCGGGCCAGGTCAACCACCCGACGACAGGCGAGAACGCCCCTGCCGCACCTTGCGGTGCCGGTCTTGAGGCGTGGCGTGGAAGCTCCATTGCGATGCCGGGCGGGTTGTCCGTGAACCGTCCTTCGTGACGTGACAGGCAGGAACCGCCAGCGTTGAGGACGGCACGCATTTGCACAACCTGCCGCAGCAAGCGCCAGCGTGTTCGCCAGCGCCGCGCCCATCGCGGCGGGGCGCTGGCTGGGCCGATCCGGCGTAGGCCGGTTCGGCGGTATCAAGGGGTGCCAAGCATCGCGCAGCGCCGCAGGCGCGAAGGCGTGAGGGATTGAAGCCGAATGGCCGTGACAGCGAAGTCGGCACGGGGCGAAGCCCGCAAAGCCCGGCGGCGCATCGCGCCGACACGCCCAGGCCGTTTTATGCTCTCAGGAAGAAAACCAAGACCAGTCCATGACCCTCCAGCTCCGACACGAAACCCCGGACGACGTTGCCGCCATCGAGGCAGTTACGGTGGCCGCCTTCGCCGATGCACCACATACCAGCCACACCGAGCAATTCATCGTGCGGGCCTTGCGAGCCGCCGGCGAACTGACGCTTTCCATCGTGGCCGAAGAACGTGGCCAGGTCGTCGGCCACGTCGCGCTGTCGCCGGTGACGATCACCGATGACCACGGGCGAGAGGCCCAAGGCTGGTACGGCCTGGGGCCAATCTCCGTCCTGCCGCAAAGGCAGGGAAACGGCATCGGTTCGCGCCTGATGGAACAGGCGCTGTCCGAACTGCGGGCCAGGCAGGCCGCAGGCTGCGTGCTGCTGGGAGATCCCGCGTATTACGCGCTCTTTGGTTTTGAGGCCCACGCGGGCCTGCAACTGCCGGGCGTGCCGCCCGGCCATTTCATGGCGCTGGCCCTGCACGGGCCAGTGCCGGAAGGCGTCGCGCACTACAGCGATGCCTTCAACGCCGCCGCCTGAGCGAGCGCGAAGGCGGCGGCGTTCTGATTCGGCTGTTGGCCTTGAACACCGGGCGCGGCCACCGCCGCGCCCGGATTTGCATTTCACCGCGCTCAAGACGGAACGGCCTGGGCGCGGTTCTGTTCGGGTTATTCCTTTGTCTCGATGAGCCACTACACGGCACGCGGCAAGGCGCGGCCCGTGATGGGGTGTATGTCGGTCAGGTCAGCGCGGGCTGACCAGCCCGAGGGCGGGCGGTAGCCGCGCACGTCGCCATCGCCGTGCCAGCGACGGGCGCGTACCGTGCCGGGAGCGTAGATCGCCGCCATGCGTGGGCGGCGGGTGGTGCTGCGGGTCATGGGGCGTTCTCCTTCAAGCGAAGCGCCCCGGTTCAAGGCCGGGGCGCTTGCTGTCGGCGCAGGTCAAGCGGCCAGTGCCACGGCGGATTCATCCGCCATTGCCTCGGCATCTTCCGTGGCGTCGTCCTGCGCCTGCGGTTCTGCCTGCGTGGCCTCCTGCGTGCCTTCGGTGGCGAAGATGGCGGGCATCCATCCGGTTCCATCCGCCAGCCGCTCGGCTTCGCTGGCAATGTCTGCCTTCTTCAACTTCGCCAGCCGGGTGACGTGTGACGGTGCGAACTGCTCCACGGCTTCCAGAATCGCGGCCTTCGGTACATGCCGGAAATAACCCTCATCGGTGGGCTTCCACCATGCAGCCATATCCAGCCCCACGGCCTGCGCCAGTTCCTCGCCCGGCCGCTGCCGCGTGGCGCGGGGTGTCACCACGTCCACCGTGACGGCCACGCATACCGCCAGCAGCCGCACCAGTTCGTCTTGCGACTTCGCCAGCAGCGCGGCGAACAGTTCGGCACTGTCCTCGGGCAAGGCTTCGCCCGCTACCTGTTGCAGTTCGCGCAGCGCCACGGCAGCAGGCGATTCCGGCCAGTCCGGGGCCATGCCTTCCAGCCGGTCTTGCACTTTCAGGCTCACGCCCAGCGGCAGGTCGTGGCCGTAGCGGCTTCCCTGCAAGACGGTCTGCACCATGCCATGCACCAGCGCGGCCAGCGCCACTTGCGGATGCCGGGCGACTTCGATTTGCAGCGCGGCGGTGCGGTGGGCGCTCAACCGTTGCGCCAGCCGGTCGGACATGGTGGCGGTCTTGGGCTGCCCGTCGCCGTCTCCGTCCTCGCCTTCGTCGTCGTTCCCGGCATCCTCGCCGCTGAAACCTTGGCGCAGGCGTTCCAGCGTGCGCAGCGCCTTGGCCTCGGCCTCGCGCATCAGCCCGCGATGAATCACGGCCTGCCCGTTGCGGTCGATGGTGACGATGGCACCGGCTGCGGCCTTCACGGTCGGGCTGTAGTCCTGCAAGCCATCTTCCAGCGCCTGCAACTGCTCGCCCACGGCTTCGCCTTCCTCTTGCAGTGCATCGGCCTTGTCCTCGTCCTCGGCTTCAAGCGCGTCATCCACGGCTGCGGCCAGTTCCTGCATCTTGGATTGCAGCTTCTCGATGCGCTGCGCTTCGCGCTTGGTCGGCTCGCGCCGTTCCCTCGGCGCACGCTGGAAAGCGTGCAGGTCGGCATGGGTCACGGCGGGCGCGGCATCCACCCACGCCCAGCCTTCGGCCTTCACCTCGGCGGCGATGCCCGCCAGCTTGTCTTGCGCCTGCCGTTCCAGCAGTGCGGCATCGGTCAGATACACGCCCGCGTCACCTTCCGCAAACAGGTCACGGCGCACGCCACCGCCTGCGGCTTCGTAGGTGTCCAGCCCGACGAAGCGCACCAGCGGATGCCGGTAGGCGTCGATTTCCCGCTCGGTGAGGCGTTCGCGCAGCGCGGACGGCTGGCGTTGCCACGTCGGCGCATCGTAGAAGGCGGCTTCCTGCGCGGCGTGGTCGTCGGTGATGGCAAGGGCCATCAACTGGTCAAGGCTCACGGCATCGGCCCGATAGTCGGCCATCAGGCGCGGCGAGACATTGGCGAGTTTCAGACGGCGTTGCACCACCAGCGGCGTGACGGAAAAATCCGCCGCAATGTCCTCGATGGGTCGGCCTTCGGCCACCAGCGCGGCGAAGGCTTCAAACTGGTCTGCGGGGTGCATGGCTTCGCGCTGCACGTTCTCGGTGAGGCTGGCGGTTCGGGCCGTGCCATCGGCCACCAGCAGGCAAGGCACCTCCCATTCCTTGCTGATGCGGTGCTTCTTCGCCAGCAGCTTCAACGCGGCCAGCCTGCGGCCACCGGCCACGACTTCGTAATGCTCGCCATCGGCGGATGCAATGACGATCAGGTTTTGCAGCAGGCCCACGCGCTGGATGCTCGCGGCCAGTTCGGGGATGGACATGCGCGGGGTCTTGCGCACGTTGCGGCCCGTGGGTCGCAGCACCAGTCGCGATAGCGGAACCAGAATCAGGTTCTTGGTCGGGTCGGCGGCTTCCAGCGGGATAGCAGTGGCGGCATTGACGGCGCGGGCTTCGGTTTGGGTGATGGCGTTCATGGTGATAACTCCTAACGGTTCAGGGATGCAGCAGCGAGGGATGCGGCAAGGGCTGCTGCCTGCCCCTGCCGGGTTGGGACACAGGGGGAATCAGGCTTTCAACTGGCGCAGGCCATCGGCCAGCATCCAGAGGGCGCGATTGAGGCGCACATCGGAATCAATGCCCTGCACGGGGCGGGTCTGCTGGCGGCGTCCGTTGGCGCTGCGGCCATGCAGTCCGCCTTTGGTCAGGTTTTCTTGCGTGCGGTTGAACACGCTCCACAGGTCGGGGCGGCGGTCGTCGAACCGGCGCGGCATCAGGATTTGCGATTCGGTGATGGGTGCGGGCTTGTTGTCGGTGGGGTCGTACTTGAGGGCCAGCGCAGCGCGGGCGAATACTTCGGCTTCGCCATCTTCCAGCGTGATGCCGCGCATCAGGTCGCGGGATTCCTTCACGCGCTCGAAGCCGCTCAACACCTCGAAAGCGCCTTCGATAACGGAACCGGCCACGTCGCCTTTGTGGGGCACGCGCACATCGGCCACGGTGTCGCCGCACACAAGGCCATTGCTGCACACGAACCGAAACATGCCGGCCAGCATCTGATAGCTGCTCGTGCCATCGTGCGAGTTCAGCAGCACGATTTCATTGGCTTCCGCGCCGTTGATCTGGCTGGCGTGGCGCAGGCGAATCATGTGCTTGGTGTGCTCGCGCTTGCCTTCGTCGCGCACGCGGGTCTGCGTCACCATGAAGGGCTGGAACCCTTCTTTGCGAAGCTCGGTCAGCACTGCGGCGGTGGGGATGTAGCTGTACCGCTCGGAGCGGCTTTCATGCGGCGCGTCCGCGAAGATGGACGGCGCTACGCGGTGAATCTGGTCATCGGACAGCGGGTAGTCACTGCGCAGCGAGGGGGAGCGGGAAGCGAATCGGGATGCGAGTTGCATTTCATTTCTCCTGACAAAGAAAAAAGGGTTTGCTGTTCACCGCACACCGGATTCCTAGATTCGGAGCCCAGCCTTTCGGCTGTTTGGTGCGGTCGGCACGAGGAACCCGGTTGGCCCTGTTGCCACCGTCTTTCCTGAGTTCATCGCCCGCGACGGTCAGGAGCGCGCGAACGGGTGCCGTCAAGGAGAAAAGCGCAGGGTTGGTGCGGCCCGCAGGCGCAGCCGAGGACACGGCCCTGCGCGCCTTGATGGCACACGGGCGCGGGCTACAGTCGCGGACAAGGTGATGAAGTCAGGGGAGACGGCTGGACATGGCAACGGCCTTCCCCTTGCGCTGACTGCACGGCAAGCGAAGCGCGCAGGCCCGGATCTGGAAGCCGGGCCGAAGGCGTCAGCCGAGCGGAGCGAGGGAACGATGGAAGCCCGACAGGGGCGAGACGCCGTAGGCGGCTCGATGCGCTACGCGCACGACAGCGCGACCGGCCATCTCCCAGGTGGCCGGGGACGCTCAGACCTCAGAGTCCAATGAGCAGCACACCCGAGATCGGCCCCATGACCCAGGCATGAGCAGGTTGGCTGCACTGTCTGGCCGAGCTGGCGCAGCCGGTTCGGCGGTATCGAGGGGCGCCAAGCATCGCGCGGCGGGGATAGCCCGCAGGGCTTTCCCCTGGAGGCAAGCGAAGCGCGCAACGCCGCAGGCGTGAAGGCATCGCACGCACGAGTGGGATGCAAAAAGGGGCGTCTGCCGACGCCCCAAGGCCGGGTCAGACAACGATGCGCCAGGCCAGTCGCGCATCGCGCGCAGGCGCTCAAACGCTTGTTAGCCCGGAAGACTATGTGTCAGCGGAACAGCATGCGGGCCTGGATTCACTCGACGCATCCATGAACGCCGCGAGGATGGCGCAGTCGTGCGAGGTATCGCCGTCGCAGCGCGCACGCAGCGCCACCAACTGGCGATCCAGATCGCGCAGCGCCTTTAGGCGCCGCCGTACATGCACGATGTGCTTGTCCAGCAGCGCATCCACCTGGGCGCAGGACTGGGACGGCGCAGCCGCGAAGGCCAGCAGTTCGCGGATTTCCGGCAAGGGGATGTCCAGCGAGCGGCAGTGCCGGATGAAGCGCAGCCGCTCCAGATGGCGCTCGGCATAGAGCCGGTGATTCGAGGACTCACGCGCCGGGGCTTCCAGCAACCCCTCGCGCTCGTAAAAGCGCACGGTCTGTACGTCGCATTCGGCCCTGGCGGCCAACTCACCGATCTTCATGGCTTGCGTCCCTGTCTTGGCTCTTCAACGAGCCGCCTTCATCAGCGTGCGCAGATCCTGCGCAACCTCCTGCGGCGTCTGCTCGTGCCGGACTGCCAAACGCAGCCGCCCCTCGACATCAAGGATGTAGGTCAGTGCCGTGTGGTCCATCGTATAGGCGTTGCCCGTTGGCACCCTGGCGTAGTGAATCTTGAATTCCCTGGCGACCGCCTCGGTGGCCTGAGCGTCCCCGCGCAGAGCGATGAAGCCGGGATCGAAGGCGGCGGTGTAGCTGCGCAGGACTTCGGTCGTTTCGCGCTCGGGATCGACCGTGACCAGCAGCACCTGCAACTTGTCGGCGTCCGGCCCCAGCAGCCGGCGTACTTCGACGGCTCGCGCCAGCGCGGTGGGGCACACGTCGGGGCACTGCGTGAAGCCGAAGAACAGCATCACATAGCGGCCCTTGAACTCATCAAGCGTGCGTGTGCGGCCTCCTGGATCCTGAAGCGCAAAGGTGCGTCCGAAGTCCGCCCCCGTCAGATCGATGGCCAGGTAGCTCGGCGGACTGCGTTCACAGCCGGCCAGCGCCAAAGCCACCATGGCGCCGCCGGCCATGAGCCAGCTTCGGCGTCCGCTGCGCCTGTGCCACTTGCCGCTCATCGCGCCTGGCGGATACGCTCCGCCTCACTTTTGACCATGTCGAGCAGCACGCGCGGGTCCGGCTCGGGCAACGGCTTGCCGTTGACGAAGAAGGTGGGCGTGGCGCGCACGCCCACGGCCTTCAGGTCCGCCACGTCCTGTTCCAGCAGCTTGTCCACTGCGCCGGTATCTACGTAAGCGCGGGCCTGTTTCAGGTCCAGGCCAGCGGCGCGCGCGAACTCCCAGGCCCGCTCGGTGGCCGGGGTGCTGTGGCTGGCCCATACTGGCTGCGATTCCATCAGCGCATCCATGATCGGCTCGAAACGCTGCTGCTGGCGCGCCGCTTCGAGGATCTGCACACCGGCAATCGATGGCTCCCGATGGAAAGGCACATAGCGGATCACCAGCCGCACATCCTTCGGATAGGCCGCAAGGATCTGCTTGACGTAGGGGTAGAAAGCGCGACACGCCTCGCAGGCTGGGTCGAAGAACTCGACGATGGTCACCGGCGCGGTGACCGGCCCCAGGACAGGCGAGTGCTCCCGCACCATCACATCGAACTGCGCGGCAGCCTGCTCGGTCATTTGCTGCCGCTCGTGGCGCTGGTAGAGAAAGACGGCAGCGGCAAAGGCCACCAAGGCAACAAGCGCGGTAAGGATGACGGTGGTGCGTCGGGTCATGTAGAAGTCCTTGAACGGGTCACGAGAAGCAGCACGGCGATGGCACAGAAGGCCGCCAGCGCCAGCATGGGCAGCGGCAGACCGCCCAGGATGGTCATGTCGGCGCTGCTGCACGACACCCCCTGGCTGCACGGCGTGATGCGCTCGGGGATCACACCCAGGTAAAGCAGGCTGTGGAAGGCCGCCACCAGCGCGCCGCCGACGGCCAGCGGCAGCGCGTAGCGCCAGACGGCCCCCTCGATGCGCAGGGCCGCCACGCCCAGCACGATCGCCAGCGGGAACATGAAGGCGCGCTGGAACCAGCACAGGTTGCAGGGCGTCTGGCCCATGACCTCGCCGACGAACAGCACCGCGAGCGAGGCGAGCAAGGCGATCAGCCAGGCCGCGAACAGTGACGCCCAGGCGGTGCGGTTTGCCTGAACCGCTGCATCAGTCATCAGTGGCTCCCCGGTTGCGGATCAGCCGCGACGAGTTGGCCAGGATGCCGATGTCCGGAATGGATTGAAGCGCCGCCGCGTAGATGGGCGGCAGCAGGCCGAAGGCCGCCAGCGACAGTCCCACGAGGTTGTACAGCGCGGTGAAACCGATGTTGGTGCGCACCACGCCCATGGTGCGCCGCGCGATGCGCACGGACTCGGCCACGAGCCGCCAGTCCTCGCGCATCAGCACGATCTGCGCCGCCTCCATCGCCACGTCGGTGCCGCCGCCCATGGCGATGCCCACGTCGGCCTGGGCCAGCGCAGGGGCGTCATTGACGCCATCGCCGACCATCACGACGCGGTGGCCCTGTTGCTGCCATTCGCGCACGATGTTGATCTTGTCCTCGGGCAGCAGGCCGGCCCGGTAGCCCAGGCCCAGCGGCGCAGCGATGGCGGCCGCCGTGCGCTCGTTGTCGCCGGTCAGCAACTCGATGCGCTGGATGCCGGCAGCGCGCACGGCGGCCAGCGCGTCGGCCACCTCGGGGCGCAGCGTGTCTTGCGCGGCGAATAGGCCGGCCAGTTGGCCGTCCACCACCATGAACAGCAGCGTCTTGCCTTCGCCTTCGAGGCGCTGGGCTGCGTCGGCGGCGGCGCTGGCACCGGTATTGGCGCTGGCATCTTCCAGCATGCGGCGGTTGCCGATCTGCACGGTCACCCCCTCCATCTCAGCGCGCACGCCGCGCCCGGGCAGTGCCTCGAAACGATCTGGCTCCTGCGCGGGCATGCCGCGCTCTGCGGCCAGGGCGCGCACGGCCTCGGCCAGTGGATGCTCGGAATGCTGCTCGGCCGCAGCGGCCAGGCGCAGCAGCGTGTTTTCATCCAGCGTGCCCAGCGGCACCACGTCGGTGATGCGCGGGTTCCCGGTCGTCA
The DNA here is from genome assembly GCF_007954405.1 of Comamonas flocculans. Taxonomy (NCBI): domain Bacteria; kingdom Pseudomonadati; phylum Pseudomonadota; class Betaproteobacteria; order Burkholderiales; family Comamonadaceae; genus Comamonas; species Comamonas flocculans. The sequence goes on from NZ_CP042344.1 coordinate 852,890, forward strand.
GCGTGCCGGTCTTGTCCACCAGCATCACGTCGCACTGCACCAGGGCCTCGATGACCTTGCCGCCCTTGATCAGCAAGCCCTGGCGCGCGGCGGCGCCGACCGAGGCCATCATCGCAATGGGTGTGGCGAGGGCAAACGAGCATGAGCAGGCGACCACCAGCACCGCCACCGTGGCGAGGATGTTGCCGCTGAGCAGCCAGGTCAGCAGCGCGATGGTGGCGACCACGGGCAGGTACCAGGCGCTGAAGCGGTCGGCCACGCGCTGCACCTTGCCGCGGTTGGCCTCGGCGTCCTCCACCAGTTGAAGGGCGCGGCCGAAGGTGGTGTCGCGGCCGATACGCTCGGCGCGCAGCTTGACGTGGCCGAGCCGGGCCAGCGCGGCCGCATAGACCCGATCACCGGCCTCGGCCTCCACGGGCATGCTCTCGCCGGTGATCGCGGCCTGATCCAGTGTGGCCTGGCCTTCGAGCACCACGCCGTCCACCGGCACGCGCTCGCCTGGGCGCACGATGACCACATCGCCCGGCACCACGGCCTCGATGGCGACCTCGCGCTCCACGCCATCGCGTTGCACGCGCGCGGTTTGCGGCACCAGCGCGGTCATCTCCTTGAGCAGCTTGCGGGCTCGCTCGCTGGTGAAGCGCTCGGTGAATTCGCCGACGCGCATGAAGAACACCACGATGGCGGCCGTGGCCCACTGGCCGATGGCCAGCGCCGCCACCGCGCCCACGCTCATCAGCGTGTGGCTGGTGACCTCCCGGCGCAGCGCGCTGGCCAGCACGTCCTTGAAGATCGGGTAGCCGAAGGCCAGCACCGCCAACAGGCCGGCCCACCAGGGCACGCTCTCGGTGATCTTCTCGAACAGGCCCAGGCCCTCGCCAATGACCACCACGAACAGGATAGTGCCGAACAACAGGCCCAGCGTCGCAAAAAGCTGGCGTTGCAGCGCCTTGGCTTGCAGCAGGTGGTCCGGGGCCTCGTCCTCTGGGGCAGCCATCGGTTGCGGCACCGAGAAGCCGACTTTCTCGATGGTGGCGCGCAGCGCATCAGGTGTCGCCGTGTCGGCATCGAACTGGATCACCGCCTTCTCGGCATTGAGCAGCACATCGGCGGTTTGCACCCCCGGCACGCGCATCAGGGCGCGCTGTGCCTTGCGGGCGCAGGCCGCGCAGTCCATGCCCGAGACGGGCAACTCCAGGGTCTGGATCATGGCTGCGCGGCCGGCACGTCGAAGCCGGCGTCCTCGATGGCCGTGACCAGTGCCTCGCGCGTGACGCGAGCGGGATCGAACTGCACCACGACCTGGGGCGGCGCCAGCGAGGCTTGGGCATCGGCCACGCCGGGCAGTGCGCGCACGGCCTTGTCCACGCTGCGCACGCAGCCGCCGCAATCCATGCCGGCCACGGGCAAGGTAAGGCTTTGCAGGTTGGAGGTTTGGGTCATGGGGTACTCCTGATGGGCACTGGAAGATGAGGGTTCAGAGCCAGCGCCGCACCAGCGCGGCGTAGGCATCGAAGTCGCTGCCGAAGCGTTCACGCAGCGCGGCTTCCTCGGGCTTGATCTGAAAGACGGTCAGGTAAACGGCGAAGCACGGCAGCACCAGAAGCGCCGACAACTTGGCCAGGTACAGCGCCCAGGCCAGCAGCATGAGCAGAAAGCCCAGGTACATTGGATTGCGCGTGTAGCGGTAGATGCCGCGCACGACCAGCGACGTGGCAGCGGTGGGCCGCATGGGGTCCACGGTGGTGTGGGCCAGGCGGAAGGCCAGCACGCCGGCCAGACAGACGGCGGCGCCCAGCAACGCCAGGGCGATGCACAGCGTCATGTGCCAGGGGCCAAGACGCGGCAAGGCAGCGATAGGAGGCAGAAGCCACATCGCCAATGCGGAAAGCGCCACCAGTGCCAACGGTGGCACTTTCAAGGCCAGCGCCGGCATGGGCTGCGGGGAGCGGTCAATGCTTCCCATGATGGGCCGCTCCTGCCTTGCTTCCGTCCGGCGCGCTCGTGGCGCCCATCGGCGCCGCCACCAGTTCGATCTTGACCTTGCCCGCGCGCTCCAACACCAATGTCACGGGCACGCGCGCGCCTGGCCGGATGGGCTGGGCCAGGTCCAGGAACATGATGTGGGTGCCGCCGGGCTTGAACTCGATGGTCCTGCCCGGCGGCAGCGGCACACCGTCTTTCTGCCAGCGCATGCGCGCCACGTCACCGACGGTTTCCATTGTGTGGATCTCGGCGCGGCCGGCGATGGGAGATGCAACCTCGATCAGCCGGTCGGCCTCGCGCCCTTCGTTGGTCAGCGAGAGATAGCCCGCGCCGGTCGGTACGGCGGGTGGGGACGCTCGCGTCCAGGGGCGGTCGATACGTATCGAACCCTGCCGGTACTCCTGCGCCCAGGCACCTGCCGCCACAACAAGCGACAAACCCAAGATCAGCGAGCCAGGGAAGCGACGGAATGGATACAGCATGGGTTGGCCTTCGCCTTCAGTTCAATCAGTGTTCGGACGGCGAGCGGAGGGCGTTCTGCCCCAGCATGCCGACCATGTGCAATAGGTTCGGCTCAAGAGCATAGAACCTATAGTAGATATAGATGCAAGCTGAAATTTCGAGTGGACGGCATGGTCATCCCGACTAACATCTGCACTCCCTATGAGGCAAACGCAGCGCACAGCGCCTCGGTAGGGGCGCGAAGGCATCAGGCCGAGTTGTCAGGGCGCAGGCTGGATTCCGCAACAGACACGACGGCGAAGTCGAGTTCAGCAGATAGCGTGCTGGGTTGGAGAACCCAGTGACGCAGCGACGGAACTGCACAGATCATCGCGTCACCGGTCTTGACGCGCAGAGGCTGGCCGTTCTCCGGCGCGAATGGCTTGAGCGCATCGTGCTGCGCGGTGATTTCGATGATGTAGTCGTGATGGCTGCTCATGGCATTGATCTCCTGTGATGGTCGAGAAAGCGCAAGGAGCGCCTTGCGGCGCTCCAAGGGCGAAGTCAGACGACGATCCGCCCGGCCAGCCGCGCATCGCGCGCGTAGGCGCTCAACCGCTTCTTGGCCTGAAAAGACAGGTCGCGCTCGATCGGCAGGCCCAGCCCGCCGCGCACGGTCGCCAGCTCGTTCAAGCTGACCCAGCCGATTTCCGGCTCCCCCAGGCCCAGGTCGCAAAGGCCGAAAGCGTGGTCGTGGTCATCGGGATCAATCTCGGTCAGCAGCCAGGTCGCGCCGCCGTCTGGCGTGAACAGCTTGACCACCGGGGCCGGATCGAAGTCCGGGCCCTCCAGCGATGCGCGGCCGTTGGCCAGCAGCACGATGCGCTGCTCGGCAGTGATGAGTACGTTGTTCATGGTGAACTCCTGAAAGGTTGCCGGGCGGAATTGCCCGACCCTTCCGGGGCACGGCGCAGCGCGAGCAGTCAGGGGTCAACGACGGCCGCCAGGACGCAAGCGCGCAGGGCGCGCGCAGCCCTTGACAGCGAGAACGTGCGACCTGAGGTCGCTTGAATTTCTGTTTCAGGAGGAAGAAATGACTTGATGAAACCGGCTGTTCCATCAGCTGTTCCCTACCCGGACATGCGGAGCTGGCAACGGCTCGGTGTGAAGCTCCGGGGACAACGTAGCCGCCGGTCTAACCGGTACGCCGAGCCGCGAGGCAAGGTGGAATCTGCTAGCACAAATGCGGATCGGAGCAAGGGATGGATGGGTACGACCAACACATGTGAACGTCCGCAAAAGCGCCGTAACGTCTATCGAGCCAAATGTGCTGACAGGCTCGAACCAAAAGGTACGCGGCAAGGCATGGTCTTCGTTCTCTGGACCATCATGGACAGGAATGCCGCCGGCGCACAGGACGGGTCCGCACCATCCGGAAATTCATGCGGAACAGGGTAAGCCCATCACGCTGCCGGCAACGGCAGGCGAACCGCGAGGGACGCTGTGGGCGTGGTGGGTAAAGGAACGCGGAGAAAGCGAATGCCCGGCTGTAATGGCCGGGATACGGGCTGCGACATCGCCCGACGCGAAAGCGGGCAGACTTCCGCGAGGTCATTCATGGCGAGAGAGTCTTGACAAACCGTTGTACGAGGAAAAGCAGATGACGGCAAACGACATTCCGGTGTCAGGCGCTGGTGCGTCCTTGCCCGATGCATTGATGTGGGATCTGGTGAACTGGAACCGCATCGAGGCAGAGGTGAAACGGCTTCAGATGCGTATCGCCAAGGCAGTTCGGGAAGGCAGGTGGGGCAAGGCGAAAGCCCTGCAGCGTCTGCTGACCCGCTCGCACAGCGGCAAGCTGCTTGCCGTCAAGCGAGTGACGGAAAACAGAGGCAAGAGAACGCCGGGGGTAGACGGGAAGGTCTGGCTGACCCCGGCGGCCAGATGGAAAGGGATGCTGTCGATGCGGCATCGTGGCTACCGCCCGATGCCGCTGAGACGGGTCTACATCCCCAAGAGCAATGGGAAGATGCGTCCGTTGGGAATTCCATGTATGCGGTGCCGGGCGATGCAGGCTTTGTGGAAGCTCGCCCTGGAACCCATCGCGGAGACGCGAGCGGACCTGAACTCCTATGGCTTCCGGCCAGGACGTTCGACCGCTGATGCCATCGAACAGTGTTTCAACTGCCTGTCGCATCGCACGTCGGCAGAGTGGGTTCTGGAAGGCGATATTCGAGGTTGTTTCGACAACTTCAGCCATGCCTGGCTCCTGAAGCACATACCGATGGACAAGGCGATCCTGCGCCAATGGCTGGAAGCTGGCTATGTCGATGAAGGGGCCCTGTTCGAGAGTCGGGCTGGCACACCCCAGGGAGGGATCATCTCGCCCGTGCTCGCGAACATGGCGTTGGACGGCCTGGAGGCTGCGGTTCTCGCGAGCGCCGGAGGATCGGAGCGCGCACATCGCAGGGCCAAGTTCAACGTCATCCGCTACGCCGATGACTTCGTGGTCACAGGCGCGTCGAAAGACGTGCTCGAATCCCAGGTTCTGCCTGCTATCCGCCGCTTCATGGCGGAACGCGGACTGGAACTGTCGGAGGAGAAGACCCGGATCACGCATATCGAGCAAGGGTTCGACTTCCTGGGTCAGAACGTGCGCAAGTACGGTCGCCAGTGCCTGACCAAGCCAGCAAAGAAGAGCATCAAGTCGCTGCTGGACAAGGTGAGGGCAATCATTAAAGGGAATGCAACCGCCACGCAAGCGGCAGTGATACGACTGCTCAACCCGGTGATCCGTGGTTGGGCCATGTACCACCGCCACGCTGCCGCGAAAACAACCTTTAATAGAGTCGATGACTTCATCTGGCACATGCTTTGGAGGTGGGCAAAGCGCAGGCATCCCGCCAAAAGTGCATGGTGGATCAAGAAGCGGTACTTCCGGACGATCGGGAATCGGAACGGGGACTTCGCAACAAGGGGCTCTGCCGACGGCAAAACTGTTGGTATCCAGCTCTTTCGTGCGATGACGGTGGCAATCACGCGCCACGTCAAAATCCCTGCAGCCGCCAACCCGTTCGACCCGGCATGGACTGAATACTTGGACCGCCGTCGAGCCTCGAAACGTTCCGTCAAACTGTTCGGTGCCAGCCTGTGGTGCTGAAGAATGGCTTGAGCCGGATGCGGGGTGACTCGCACGTCCGGTTCTTAGGGGGCGGCGGCGCAGTAATGCGCCGCTGCTACCCGACGCCGTGATACGGTGAAGGGAACAGCAAGACCGCCCACACCCTCCCACTGCACACGCCCCGCTTTTGCCTTTGAGGCAAGCGGAGCGCGCAGGCCCGGATCAGCGAGCCGGGCCGGAAGCGTCAGGGATCAAAGCCGAATGGCCGCGATTCGACACGAAGCGCGGGGCGCAGCCCGCGAGCCCGACGGCGGCACGCCGGGACGGTGTTGGTTTGATTGGCCGCTATTCCACCGGGGTAAGCACCGAACCGCAGCCTGAACTCGGCGCCAACTCCACATACAGAGATTTTCGCCCGACGATGACAGCAAGCATTGGCCGCTTGTCCCGACGCTTTGCTGATAAGCGGTTCCATTCCGACCTATCGAGACCAGAAGGATGAGGATGATCTTCCGGATGGGTGTGCCATTCGCCCAGATAGCGGATGGTTCCTTGGCTCGTAGTCCATCGAGACAGAGCAATGGCTTCGTGGCCAAACGGCATCCGCTCGAACAAATAGCGAAACCGCTTGTCCCATGCGGTGGGAACGGTCGCTTGCTCAACGAGCATATGAGAACCATGAACCGAACCGAGCAGAAGCCCGCCAGCTTCGCAGTCAGCATCACTGGCCTGAACATGCTGACAGAAAATCTCCAGCGTGGACATCGAGAAATGCAGCAGAGTTCTTTTGTCGTTGGTCGCCCAGGAATTCAGGAATTGCATAGAGGACATTCCCAATCCGGGATCGGATCGCAATCGGGCGTAGCAAGCTGATGGGAACGGTCGATCAATTTGGTGCGCAACGCAGGGGAATAGACGCCATTGACCCAGTCAAGTGCCGTCTCCGCCCCCAAGCTGGCGGCATGCACCGACACCGAAGCAGGGAATGGCACGTACAAGCCCTCGCATCCATGCCCCGCCAAAATGACAGGAAGAGGATCAAGGGTGGAACGGAGTTCGCCTCTTCTGTTGCTATGCCAAAGGCATCGATAGCACGCGCCAGATGTATTCGCCCTCAGGAGTGCTCGGACAGCCGTTCCCGGCCCCTCAATCCAGACCGACAGCATGGGCATCGGAGACGGATAGTGGTCGCACAGCCAATGTCCTAGCGACTCTTCGCCCGTGGCATCGATGAGCAGGTCCAGTGGTCCCAATTGGGCCTGCCTGACATCCACGGGAAGTGCGCGAATCTCGACACCCGGCGCCAAGCGCTTAAGCTCCTTCGCCATAGCCTCGGCTTTGTTCGACAACAGGTCTGGGAATCCCAGGCGATGACGCCCGATGTTTTGCGGAAGAAGGCAATCGAAATCCACTAATGTGAGTCTTCCACCGCATGTTCCTGCTCCGGCCTTAACCAGCATATCTGACAGATATCCGCCGATCGTGCCGCATCCCACAACGGCCAGGTTCTTACCTGCAAGCGTCTTTGACTTAGGGATGTTCCGCTGGGCAAGGTAGCGATCGTCGATTCTGACCACCGAGATGGGTATCACCTTCAATCCATAGCTGGAATCCCTGCGGTCTGCGAGCTTGTTCTTTCGGACCTGACGCTGGCGGTCATAGAGAACCACAAAGCCATACGTCATCAACGGAGACTCAATGACGATCAGAACGCCGTTGGCCTTTTTCCTTTCCCCTTCCTGGATACGCTCGTGAATCTTCCGCCGGCATCGAGGGTCAAGAGTGCTTTGCCACGCCAAGATATCCCGCACCGTTTTAGGGGGCCAGTGGCTGGTCAGAGGACGGGGTTGAGCACCGGTCTTTACCCTGTAAGTCAGCACCGTTCTATCGGTGACTTGGTAGCCAAGCGACTTCAGTTTGTTTGTAGTTCGATCTTCGTTGTCAGTGATGAACCACAACGGATTTCCATTTATTTGCGCGACTATGCAATTCTGTCGCCCCAAATTCTCACCTTGCATATCCACGAAGCAAAGCAAGCCGTGCCAGTAAGCGAAGAACTCTTCCGCGAGATCCTCAATCATCTCCCCCTTTAGGATCTGCCCGAACACGGCGGCTGCGCGTTGCAGGCACGCCAGCGACTGTCCGACGGGATCGTAGATGTCTAGAACGACCGTACCCTTGGCGAGATAGCAAAGCCCGCCATCTGCACCAAGATGAGGAACCGCTGCGGGCAACTCGGGAGGGATTTCCAGCAGCCGGATGCGAGGCAAGTCAAAGAACGTGGGGTCAAGATGGACTTCGCACGGCCAGCCTTTGTCTGCGTGCGGCGGCACCAGCCGCCCATGCAGTCTGAACCAACCGTCATCCGTCTTACCAACGAAATCGAAGCCTCGCTGCTTGAAGGCTTCGATCACGTCTGCGGTCGCAGTGGCGCTGTTCATCCAGCCTTCGTTCGCCCGACAAGCTCACTCGGACCAGCCATGGCCGGGGCCGCGGCAATGGTGGCCGCGACGGATACCGTCTTAACCCGATCTGGGTCGTTCGGGAAGCGTGGGCCGAACTCGCCTCGCATCCAAATGCAAGCCTGTGAAGGGCTGCCAGCGTCGGTGGCTCCGCGAAGCACATTTTCGAACTCTTCAAACGCCTTCGCCGCTTCTTCGACTCCAGCCTTGCCGAGTCTTGCCGTGAGCGACTCGGACTCTTCCACAGGATTGTTCACTCCCGCACGCAGCCGGGCTGGCAGTGCTGCGACGACATCCAGCAAGGCGAGGTCGTCGCGCCGATCGCGCTTTTCGAAAAGCGGGGCTGCGGCGGCCATCAACAAGATCGAAGCAGGCCCGCCGCTGGACCACCTCCAATCACGGAACGCCTTCAAGTAGCGGACCACACGGCGGAACTGCTCCCCCTTGGCCTCCACTTCACCCAAAAACCACTCTTTTACGGGCCGAGGGTCGGACGGCATCCAGTTGCATTCACGATGGGCCAGGAGCACCTCGTCAGCGGGAAGCGCCGTCCAAGCATCGCGCTCCGCCATGTTCACCGCTTCTGTGAGCGAGTCGTAGCCATACCGCTCCATCGAAGCCTTTGCAAGCATGAGAAATTCCGCGTCGGGAATGGCGTACAAAGGAATATCAATGTGGGCATACGCGGCAATGATGATGCGGATGCACGTCGGCTTGTCAGTGACAAGCTTCCATCTCTTTTCCTCGACCAGCGGCTTCAAGGCTTCTTCCGCTGCAGCAAAGAACACGGTTGTTGCAGTGCTGGGGCGCTTCGTCTGCGAGACGAAACTCAATGGCAGATAGCAGCCATCATCGACGTCCGCCTGCTGCGGATGTTGTGCCGGCGAGTTCAGCGTCTTGTATGCCCACGAACCTTGCGTGAAGAAACGAGGCTGCGGCACGTCCTCGGTGTAGCCGTTCGCTTTCAGCACCCTGGGGATGCCTGTGCGCAGACAGTTCCTGACGTCAGTGCGTGCGCTGGCTATCCAAGAGCGTTGCTCAAGCGTCAGTTCCAACTCGTCATGCATGCACGATTCGTCGTCAACGGTGGTGAAGAAGAGTGGGCTCAGGTTCAGCACGCGGCCTCCGGAACATTTTTGTTGGGGCCGTGATAGAAGATGGGAGCGCCGGCCTGGTGCGCTCGAAACGGTTGGAAAAGAGGATCGCCGAGCGCACGCTGCGCCGCGTGGTTGCCGCGATCCTTGAGCGTATTCGTGGCGCCAACGGAAACCCTATCCAGCGCTTTCACGTCCTTGCTCTGATCAGGCGTTGCCTTGTCGTCGATTTGGAAATAGTTGCTCCCCAGCGTCTGCCGCAGCATGTAGTCCACGGACGACTCCTGTGCGGAGATCACGAGGTCGAAGAGCCCCCCGCGCCATTTTCCGAATCCGCGGTCAAGGCTGGCACCGCCGCGGACAGTTGCACCGATCGTCATCGTGCCAATGGAGAGGACTCGAACTAGCGCATCTTGTTTCGGCGCCAAGAATGTATTGACTTCGTGCAACCCGAACAGGCCAGGGGCGTTGCCCACCAGCCCACCATCCGCGAAAACACCACGGTCGTTGCGTGCCAAAGGAAAGTAGACGGGCGCGGCGGCGGTCGCCAACGCAACATCGACGATCTTCATGCGGTGATCCAACTCAAAGGAGGGATGGTGAGGCGTTTTGAAGAACTGCCCACGACCCGTCGAGTAGTTGACTGCCGGTACGAGAACACGATGCTTCAAATTGCCGATCGTGGCCTCTTGGAAGCGCTCGGTTAGCACTCCTCGCAGTCCCGCTGAGTCGTGCTTTGCGGTCAACCAGAATCCCAGAAGCCGCCTTGCAAGACTGCGGCAACCAAAGATGCGGCTGCCTTTGTCTTCAAACAGTGCCTTGAGCTCGTTGGCCGGAATTTCCGCAGCCAGCCCCAAGGCCAGCATCCCTCCTGCCGATGTGCCACAAATCAGATCAAAGTGCGAAGCGATAGGACGACCCAGCACGGTTTCGAGTTCGGCAAGAACCGTCGCCGTGTACAGGCCGCGATAACCGCCTCCTGACAGGGCGAGCACATGGTAGGTAGGGATGCCCGTCATGCCACTTCAGCCCTTCGGCGGGAAGGAGTCGTGGCCGTGGCTGTCCTTGTCACGGATACGGCCATCCGGGCGATGGATGACGAGTTCGGAGTGCTGGTTGCGTGCGATATCCCGTGCGGCGTCAATAGCCTGTTGCTGCGTGTCGTGCACGGAGGTTGCCCGCTGATTGCCGGCGCCCTTGACGGCCCAACCGTCCTGGTGAGGAACTACGTGCTGATTTTTGCCTGTCATGGCTAATTTCCTGAAGTTGAACTATCGAGAGCCCGGCCATCCGGCCAGGTTGCCAATGAGCACCCGCTGTAGCAAAATATGTTGTTCCTGCAGGCAACGGGCGCATCAAGCCAAATCAACTTGCTGGAGTCGTAGAACCCACATCTGTTGTCTGGCTGGACAACAATGTATCAGAGTTGGTGCCAAGCTGCAAATGGTGGGCTTGGTGCCTCAGAACACAACTGCTGCGAGGGCGGCCGCTTAGCAGCGGCCGCCCGTAGCGGCAAGGAACGGATCGGATGTCACAAACAGGCCTTGGCGTCGCCCTCAAGACGCTGCGCGAGCGCAGAACCCTCTCGTTACGTGAAATCGGTCAACTCTCTTCGGTGGACCATGCCTATGTCCACCGGCTGGAGTCTGGCGAGAAGACGAATCCGTCACCGGATTTGATCGAGAAACTACTGAGGGTTCTCAAACCGGGCGAAAGAGACGCTGAACTTGTAATGTGGCTTGTTGACCACGCGGAGGCCGATACCCGCCTTGTCGAATTCGTGCTAGACGATCCTTCCATCAGCATCGACATTTTTTCGGCGGCAGCGGGAGTGAGGCATCGTGGAAACGTCAGGCCAGATCCTGCGACTCTGATCGCTCGGATACAGAAGGCATTCGAGGACGAGGACGACTGAACATGGATGAAGCGGATGTCAGGCAGAAAGCGCGCGCCTTTGTGGCGAAGGTCGATGTGTCGGATATCCGAGCAGACCTGACGCCCTATGTGGTCGCAGTGAACGCCAAGGTCAGGAAGGATGAGCTTGGAGAGGGGGAGTCCGGCTACACGATCACCAAGCCGAACGGGAAGCACGTCATCACGGTGAACTCTCTGGAAACGGAAGAACGCCAGCGCTTCACCGTATGCCATGAGATAGCGCATATCGTGCTCGATTTGGAGTCGAGTCACGAAGAGGTGCCGTCCTGGTCTTATGCCAAGCGGCACCCGAACGAAATTGCCTGCGACACCTTCGCCGCTGAATTGCTGATGCCGTATCAGCAATGGCTATCGCTGGTGCCCAAGGAAGAGCCATCGCTGGAGCTTATCCAGCGCATGGCTGACTCGTTTGGCACATCTTTTCCTGCAGCGGCATCAAGGTTTGCCAGTCTCAGCGATATGCCGTGCGCATTCGTCACCATGGAGCGAGGTGCTGTGCGTTACGCAGCACGCTCCACCAGCTTGCGGCAGGCAGGAGCCTGGATATCTCCCAAATCCGTCATCCCGGTCGGCTCCGTGGCTCACCGACTACGTTCTTCGGGCATTAGTGCTGCCGAAACGGATGAGGTTTCACAAGACATCTGGTTCGACAACTGGGAAAAGGGGCTCGACCTCTGGGAGCTTTCCAGGCACTACGCACGCACCGACACCACGACCTCGCTGTTGTGGTTTGACAACGACGATTTACCTGAGATCGAAGTGAATCGCTTCGGTGCACGCGTCGAAGACGATGGCGGCTTGGCTGAACTTACGGGACAACTGCCGTGGCCAGGGCGAAGCAGGCGTCGTTAGCGAAACCTGGCAACCTCGTATCTGACACCCGCTATGGCTTGCGCTTCTTGGGGAGGATCGTCCCGCGAGATTCGAGCAGGCACCGCGTGTCCTCCAACTCCTTCTGCAACAGTTCGGCATCCGGCAGTACCGTGCGGTAGTTCGCCGCCATCACCTTCGTCGGCAAGCCTTCCAAGGCATATCGCGCCAGCGCGTGACCCTTATCCGCACACAGGATCAGACCCACGGGCGGGTTCTCATCAGGGTAGGCCCATTGCTCTTTGGCATAGTTGCAGTACATATGCATCTGGCCCACGTCCGCATGGGTCAAGCTGCCCAGCTTCAAGTCGATGATGACCAGGCACCGCAGCTTGCGGTGAAACAGCAGTAGATCCACCCGATACCACGTCTGGTCGATGCGCAAGCGTCGCTGCCGCCCGATGAAGGTGAATCCTTCGCCGAGTTCCAGCAAGAAATCTTCCAGCCGCCGAATCAAGGCGGCTTCAAGATCGGACTCCGAATACTCATCCTTGAGGTCGAGGAATTCCAGCACATACGGGTCTTTGATCGCATCGCCGGGCGTGACGGCATCCTCGGGCTTGGGCACTGCGCCCTTGACCAGCATCGCCGCCTTGTCCTTTGACAACGCGGTGCGCTCGTAGAACTGGCTACCGATCTGCCGATCGAGCTGGCGCACGCTCCAGCCGCCGCGTAGCGCTTCGGTCTCGTAGAACTGGCGCGCATGGGCGTCCTTAACCGATAGCAGTCGGACATAGGCCGACCACGGCAGCGGAAACGCCTGGGCCAGCACGGTCAGGCTCAAATTCCCAGACACCGTCTCGGATTTCTCCAGAGGCAGACGGCTACCCAATTTCCCAGACAGTGTCTGGGAAATCTCGGAACGGGGATGCGCGAGGAAGAACCGCCGCATGTTCTCCAAGTTGTTGACGCCAAATCCCCGCCCGAACTGCGCGGTCAGATCGGCGGACAGCCGAGCCATCAACTGTTCGCCATACCCCGCACGCCGCTTGCCCTGTTGCTCGGCTTCCACGATGCGGCGGCCGATTTCCCAATAGCTGGCCGTCATCAGCGCATTGACGCTGCGCGCCGCCGCTTGGCGTGCAGCGTCCAGCAGTTCCACGATGCCGCCGTGGATGCCGGCGTAGCCGGCAGGCAAGGCGGCACTTTTGGCCGGTGGGGCGGAAAGCGTCTTGTCTTTCATGCCACGGCCTCCTGCGGTTGGGCCTGCCGTGCGCCCGTGATGGCCTGGCGACGGCTTGCCACCAGTTCGGCCGCGTCGCGTACTGGCTGGTCCTCGGTGTGGACGTAGTGCATGAACATCGCCACGGTCTTGTGCCCGGTCAGCTTCATGCCCACCTTGGTCGGCACACCCGAATTGGCAATGTCGGTGGTCGAGCGGTGACGAATGCCGTGCGTGCCGACGTGCGGCACGCCGGCGGCCTTGAGCACCCGACACCAGCCGCCGTAGTGCTCGCCAAAGGTCAGGTGCTTGGCCGGATCGTTGGGTGACGGCAGGACATAGGGGCAGCCTTCCCGACGTGGGGCCGTCGAAAGCAGCCGATAGGCTTCCGCGCTCATGGGCTTGGACAGGCCGCCCGTCTTGCTGTCCGGCCACACGACACGTCGGTTTTCCAGGTCGATCCAGCTCCATTCGAGCGTGCAGATTTCGGAGCGACGGCCGGCAAACTCGAATTGCAAGCGGATCGCCAGCGGGATGACGTAGTTCTCTAGTCCTTCCGCCTCCAGCTTCTCCAATTGGCGGAAGATCAGTGCCATCTCGTCGTCCACGATGAGCCGGGTTTCCTCGCCGGGCGGGAACATCGGGACGTGACGGCACGGATTCGTGCCGTCCGGGCGATAGCCCCACACTTCGGCCAAGTTGAACATCTTGCGCAGCACGCCGAAGGCGTTGTTCGCCTCGGCCGGCTTGTAGGCAAACTTTTCCATGAACGCGGCAATGTCGGGCCGCTTCACGTCCTGCACCTTCTTGCGTCCCAGTACCGGGACGATGCAGCGGTCGATGACCGCCTGATAACCGCGCCGGGTGCTGGGCTTGTTGCGCTTCTTGGAGTAGTCCTCCATGAACTTCTTGCACAACTCGGCCATCGTGGGCGCCTTGCGCGCCTCGGCCTTGGCGCCGCCGGGATCGCCGCCCCGACGAACCTCGGCCAGCCAGTCCTGCGCCATGACGCGGGCCTGTTCGACGGTGAGTTCCCCGAACAGGCCCAGGGCGGGCTTGCGGCGCTCGCCCGCGTTCGTGCGGTACTGGAGCATGAACACGCGGCGGCCCGCTGGGGTAATCTTGCACAGGAAGCCAGGCACCACGGTATCACGCAGTTCGACGGCCTGCGCCTGGGGTTGCGCCGTTTCCACGGTGGTTTTGGTGAGCTTGATCTTGGCCATGATGACTCCTCGGAACGCCCGGTTTCCAAGAGCCACATGGGAGCCATGAGAGCGGAAGCCGGGTCAGGTTTCAGAAAGCACCGGCATATGTTGAACTCGCCTAAGTGATTGATAAACCTGCTGTATCTGGCTCTGGCGTAGTCCAGCGGAGTACCGGGCTGGAGTCATCGTGAAACAAAAAAACCGCCACAGGCACATGCACTGTAGCGGTTTGCAGGCAGGGCTGCCGGTGGCGGGATCAGGCCTTGGCGTCGTCCACCTTGACGCGCGAAGGCAGCTTTTCCTTGATGCGCGCCTTCTTGCCGCTCAGGCCGCGCAGGTAGTAGAGCTTGGCGCGGCGCACGTCGCCACGGCGCTTGACCTCGATCTTGGCGATCAGCGGGCTGTAGGTCTGGAAGGTGCGCTCCACGCCTTCGCCGCTGGAGATCTTGCGCACCGTGAAGGCGCTGTTCAGGCCGCGGTTGCGCTTGGCGATCACCACGCCTTCGTAGGCCTGCAGGCGCTTGCGCGTGCCTTCGACGACGTTCACGCTGACGATGACGGTATCGCCGGGGGCGAAGGACGGAATCGTGCAATTGAGGCGGGCGATTTCTTCCTGTTCCAGGGTCTGGATCAAATTCATGGCTGCATCCCTTGATCATGTCCGCGCCATGATTGGCTGCGGCACCACCATGGTGCCTTGTGGTGGGCGCTCGTTGGCGCGCCGGCCGGGCAGAGGATCAAAAAAACAGGTGATTATACAAGCGGATTCACCGCCCGCCACCCGCCGGGCCGCGCCCGGCCGGAGGCGGGGCGTGCGCCGGTGCGCCAAGCAGGTCGGGGCGCAGGCGCGCCGTCAGCTCCAGCCGCTGCTGCTCGCGCCAGCGCGCGATCTCGCCATGGTTGCCACCCAGCAGCACGGGCGGCACCTGCTGGCCACGCCAGACCTCGGGGCGGGTGTAGTGCGGGCAGTCGAGCAGGCCCTGCAAAGCGGGGCTGAAGCTGTCCTGCACGGCGCTGCGGGCGTCGTGCAGCACGCCCTCCTGCAGGCGCGCCAGCGCGTCGAGCAGCGCCATCGCGGCCACCTCGCCGCCCGAGAGCACGAAGTCGCCCAGGCTGATCTGCTGCTGCACGCAGGCGTCGATGAAGCGCTGGTCCACGCCCTCGTAGCGCCCGCACAGCAAGATGGCGCCCGCGCTGTCCGCCCAGGCCTGCACGCCGGCTTGGTCCAGGCGCCGGCCCGCGGGTGAAAACAGCACGCACGGCGCCTGCGCCCCGGGCGCTTCGGCGCGGTCGGCGCGGATGGCGGCGAGACACCGCGCCAGCGGCTCGGCGAGCATCACCATGCCGGGCCCGCCGCCAAACGGGCGGTCATCCACCCGGCGGTAATGGCCCTCGGCGTAATCGCGCGGATTCCACAGCCGCACCTGCACCTGCCCCGACACATAGGCGCGGCGCGTGACGCCGCTGGCCAGAAAGGGCGCGAACAGCTCGGGGAACAGCGTGATGAGGTCAAAGCGCATGGGCGGCCCGGGCGCACCGGCTCAGTAGTCGGCCTGCCAGTCCACGCCGATGCACCCGCCCGGCAGGTCCACGCGATCGACGAAGGCGGAGACGAAGGGAATCAGGCGCTCGCGCGGTTTGCCCTCCTCGTCCGCGTATTCCAGCACCAGCGTGGTCTGCGGCCCCGAGGGCATCAGGCCCTTGACCGTGCCCAGCGCCTGGCCTTCGCGGTTGCGCACCGCCAGGCCGATCAGGTCCACCCAGTAGAACTCGTCATCCGCGGGTGCGGGGAAGGCCGCGCGCGAGACGAACACGCGCGCACCGCGCAGGCCTTCGGCGGCCGAGCGGTCTGCAATGGCCTCGGCACTGGCGACCAGCGCGTCGCCGTGCACCCGCGCCTCGCGCACCGCCAGGTGCACCGTACCGGTGAAAGGGCTCTTGGGGCCTTGCGTCGCGGCCTGCAGGAACCAGTCGCGCGTGGCGAGCAGCGCCTCGGGCTCGGGGCTGTGGGCAAACACCTTGAACCAGCCCTTGACGCCCCAGGCCTGGCCAATGCGCCCGACCTCGACGGCGTCGTGCGGCAGGGAGGCCGCGGGCAGCAGCGGGGTTTCGTTCATGGGTGGCAATCGCGCAAGGTGAAGCCGGACGGGCGTGAAAACAAAACGGGTCCGTCAGCCCTGCCGACGAACCCGCTGTGCGTGCTGGCCGCTGAAGCCGTGCTCAGGCAGCCTGCTTGGCGGCTTGCTTGAGCAGGCGCTCCACGGTGGGAGAGGGCTGCGCGCCCACGCCCTTCCAGTAGGTGACGCGGTCTTGCACCACGCGCAGCGTTTCTTCGCCGCCCTTGGCCGAGGGGTTGTAGAAGCCCAGACGCTCGATGAAGCGGCCATCACGGCGCTCGCGCTTGTTGGCCACGACGATGTTGAAGAACGGACGGCCCTTGGCACCGCCGCGCGAGAGTCGAATGACGACCATGTTTGTATCCTTCGGGTGGTTGCCGCGTCCCTGCCCATGCCGGGGGCGGCGGATCTTGCGGCGTTGAGACACGCAACTGGCCACCCGGCCAGCGACACGCAGCAAAGCCCGGCATTATAGCGGCTGGCCAACTCGGGGAATAATCGCCGCCATGAAAAGCAAGACCCTCGCCACCTGGCTGGCATTTCTCGGCGGTCCGCTCGGGCTGCACCGCTTCTATCTGCACGGGCCGGGCGACTGGCTGGGCTGGCTGCTGCCCGTACCCACGGCGCTGGGCCTGTTCGGCGTGGAGCGCATCCGCCAGCTCGGCGTGGACGACCAGCTCAGCTGGGTGCTGGTGCCGCTGCTGGGCCTGGTGATCGCGGCCTGCGCGCTCACCGCCATCGTCTACGGCCTGGCGCCGCAGGAAAAATGGAATGCGCGCCACAACCCCGGCGCGCCGGCCGAACACCCGGCGGGGCGCACCTACTGGCTCACGGTATTCGGCGTGGCCGCCGCGCTGCTGGTGGGCGCCGCGGTGCTGATGGCCACGATCGCCTTCGGCTTCGAGCATTTCTGGCAGTACCAGATCGAGGAAGCGCGCAAGATCTCGCAATAGGCGCCGCGCGCGCAGTCCGCGTCGCCGGTGCACACTGGCCGAAAACGCCTCCAGCCTTTGCTGTACAAGCGCTGGCAGCTATCTTTTTGGGTGTTTTTCAGTAGAGCTGCAGACTGATGAGATAGGCCACGCCGGCGACGAAGGCGCTGGCCGGAATCGTCAGGATCCAGGCCCAGACGATGTTGCCCGCCACGCCCCAGCGCACCGCGCTGGCGCGCTGGGTCGAGCCGACGCCGACGATGGCGCCGGTGATGGTGTGCGTGGTCGACACCGGTATGCCCAGCCATGTCGCGAGGAACAGCGACATCGCGCCGCCGGTCTCGGCGCAAAAGCCCCCCACGGGCTTGAGCTTGGTGATCTTCTGCCCCATGGTCTTGACGATGCGCCAGCCGCCGAACATGGTGCCCAGCCCCATCGCCGAATAGCAGGCGCCGATGACCCACAGCGGCGGCTCGGCGTCCGAGGCCGAGGCGTAGCCGGTGGCAATCAAGAGCAGCCAGACGATGCCTATGGTCTTTTGCGCGTCGTTGCCGCCGTGCCCCAGGCTGTAGGCGCCGGCCGAGACCAGCTGCAGGCGCCGAAACCACCGGTCCACCCGCTGCGGGCGCACGCGCCTGAGCAGCCAGGCCATGAGCACCATCATCATGGAGCCCAGCGCAAAGCCCAGCAGCGGCGAGACGAAGATGAACACCACGATCTTGAAGATGCCGCTGGCCACCAGCGCCTCGGCCCCGGTCTTGGCGATCACCGCGCCGACGATGCCGCCGATCAGCGCATGCGATGAGCTGCTGGGTATGCCGTAGTACCAGGTGATGACGTTCCAGGTGATGGCGCCCACCAGCGCGCCGAAGACCACGTGCGTGTCCACCACGTGGATGTCCACGATGCCCTTGCCTATGGTGGCCGCCACGCTCAGGTGGAAGACGAAGACCGCCACCACGTTGAAGAAGGCGGCGAACAGCACCGCCTGCGTGGGCTTGAGCACGCCGGTGGAGACCACGGTGGCGATCGAGTTGGCCGCATCGTGAAAGCCGTTCATGAAGTCGAAGGCGATGGCCAGCGCCACCAGCAGGGTCACGACCCACAGGGCGGTCTGTACGGTATCCATGTGCGCTTTGCGAAGAGGGCCAGAAGGCGGGAGGAAGGGTTCAGGAGTTTTCGAGGATCACGCCCTCGATGTGGTTGGCCACATCCTCGCACTTGTCGGTGACGCTCTCCAGCAGTTCGTAGATTTCCTTGAGCTTGATGATCTCGCGCGCGTCCACCGCGTCGCGAAACAGCTTGCTCATGGCACTGCGCAGCACCCGGTCGGCATCGCCCTCCAGGCGGTCGATCTCCTCGCACAGCTTGAGCGCCTGCTCGGTCACCGCCGGGTCGGCGATGCGGCCCAGCTTTTGCACCGCCTCCTGCACCAGCGCACAGCACTTGGCGCTGAGGTCCGACAGCAGCACCACCTCTTCGGTCACATGCTGCAGGTCGTACAGGGCCATGGCCTCGGCGGTGTCCTGCAGCAGGTCGGCCACGTCGTCCATGCTGTTGATGAGCAGGTGGATCTGCTCGCGGTCGATCGGCGTGATGAAGGTGCGGTGCAGCGCGCGATTGACCTCGTGCGTGACGCGGTCGGCGGCGCGCTCGGCGTCGTCCACCTCGTGCTGGTACTTCTCGCGCATGCGCGGATCGGCGTAGTTGGCCACCAGCGCCGAAAAGGCATTGGAGGCATCGACGATGCAATGGGCATGCTGGTTGAACATCTCAAAAAAATTGCCCTCGCGGGGCAATAATTTTCCGAACAGCATGCACGCTCCTGGTGGGATCAAGTGGACGGCCGCGCGGACCACGCCGATCGCGTGGTGCGGGCAGTGACGGCGGCGATTTTACCCACCGCAACCCCGTATTCGCCCGAACTGTTCACAAACAGGCAAATCTCCTATAAGAGGCGGGTTTGACTCCACGGCGCCCCGCCACCCTCCATGCAAGGCTTGCCCAACGCCTCCAGCGCGCCCCGCCCCGACACGCCGCTGACCGGGCTGGTGCTGACCGGCGGCGGCGCCCGCGCGGCCTACCAGGTGGGCGTGCTGCAGGGCATCTCCGAGCTGCGCCGGCTGTGCGAGCCGGGCGCGCGCGGCAACCCCTTTCCCGTCATGGCCGGCACCTCGGCCGGGGCGATCAATGCCGCCGCGCTGGCCTGCGGGGCCGACCAGTTCGACCGCGCGGTGCGGCGCGTGGCGCGCGTCTGGAGCCACTTTCACACCCACCACATCTACCGCTCGGACTCCATCAGCATGCTGCGCAGCGGCGCCAGCTGGCTCACGCTGCTCTCGCTGGGCTGGATGCTCGCGCGCTGGAAGCGCATGCGCCCGCGCTCGCTGCTGGACAACGCGCCGCTGGCCCAGCTGCTGCAGCAGCTGGTGCCGCTGGTGCGCCTGCCGCTGCTGATGCGCCAGGGGCACATGCATGCGCTGGCCATCACCGCCTCCAGCTACAGCTCGGGCGAGCACATCACCTTCTTCGAGGCGGGCGACCGGCTGGTGCCCTGGGCGCGCTCGCAGCGGCGCTCGGTGCGCGACGAGATCCGCCACGAGCACCTGCTGGCGTCCTCGGCCATACCCTTCATCTTTCCGGCGCAGGGCATAGAGATCGACGGCGCGACCGAATACTTCGGCGACGGCTCCATGCGCCAGTCCGCGCCCATCGCGCCGGCCATCCACCTCGGGGCCGAACGCATCCTGGTGGTGGGCGCGGGGCGCATGCACGAGTCGGGGCGCGACCCCACGGCCGCGCCGTCTTCGGGCTATCCCTCGCTCGCGCAGGTGGCGGGGCATGCGCTGTCCAACATCTTCCTGGACGCGCTGTGGGTGGACGTGGAGCGCATGCAGCGCATCAACAAGACGCTGGCGCTGATCCCGCCGCACCTGCGCGCCAGCAGCGTGCTGCGTCCGATGCAGCTGCTGGTGATCGCGCCCTCGCAGCGCCTCGATGCCGTGGCCGCGCGCCACGTGCAGTGCCTGCCGGTGGCACTGCGCACGCTGCTGGGCAGCATAGGCGTGTCTTCGCAGCGGGACGAGATCCGCAGCGCGGCGCTGGCCAGCTACCTGCTGTTCGAAGAGAGCTACACGCGCGAGCTGATGGCGCTGGGCCGCGCCGACGTGGCCGCGCGCCGCGACGAGGTGCTGGCCTTCTTCGGCTGGACCCTGCCCGCGCAGACCCCGCAGGAGGCCCATGCCTGAGCGCCAGCGCCCGCCAGCCGCACCCGCGCACGGGACGCCCCCGACGGCGCGTCCGCGCCAGCGCACGCTGCGCCTGTCGCTCATCCTGCCCTTCGTCAGCCTGATCGCGCTGCTCACCGGGGGCCTGGGGGTCATGTGGTACTGGTCGGGTTCGCGCACCGCGACCGACCTCTCGCGCCACCTCATGCAGGAGATGGTCGAGCGCATGGTGCAGGCCGTGGGCGCGCACCTGCACAACTCGGGCGCCATGCTGCAGGCGGTCTACCCCGAAGGACTGGCGGCCGGCCCCGACATCCGCGAGGACCTGGCCAGCCTGCGCACCCGGCTGTGGGCCGCCACGTCGCTCAGCGGGCGCATGGGCGACTACGTGCACTACGGCAACGTGGCGGGGCAGAACATCGGGCTGCTGCGCCTGACGCCGACGCAGGCCGAACTGCGCATGAAGACGCGCGCGCAGGAGCCGCGCACCTACTACCGGCTGGACGGCATTGACGCCCGAGCGCGCGCGGTATCCACCGAGGCGACGGTGTTCGACCCGCGCACCCGGCCCTGGTTCAAGGCCGCCCGGCAGGCCGCCACCGACGTCTGGACGCCGGTCTACATCGACTTCAACGCGCGCGACCTGGTGATGACGCGCGCGCGCCGCGTGCCCGGCCCCGACGGCCAGGCCCAGGGCGTGGTGGCCACCGACCTGTTCCTGAATGCGCTGCAGCGCTTCGTCGACGAGCTGCCCATGGTGCCCGGCGGCCAGGCCATGCTGCTGGAGCCCGACGGCGCCGTGATCGCGATTTCCGGCGCGGCCAACATGCGCCCCGGCAGCGACGGGCGGCCCGAACGTGTGCACGCCGCGGGCAGCGCCAATACCCTGCTCAGGGAAAGCCATGCGGCTCTGCGCGACGCCGTCAGCCAAGGCGCTGCAGGCCGGCGCGCGAACCTGGTGATCGAGGCCGGCGGCGACAAGGTGCAGGTGGCCTGGCAGCGCATCACCGACTCGGCCGGGCTGAACTGGCTGGCCGTGGTGGCGCTGCCGCACAAGGATATGCTCGCCGGCGTGCGCCGCGACCTGTTGCTGCTGGGCGCGCTCGGCCTGCTGGTGCTGGGCTTTGCGCTGGCCATAGGCCTGCACATCTTCGGCGGCGTGGCCCGGGACATGCGCACCCTCACCCACGCGATGCGCCGCATGGGCGCGGGCGACATGGATGCGCCCATACGGCTGCAGCGCGGCGACGAGATCGGCGAGCTGGCGCGCAACTTCCGCGCCATGCGCCAGAGCCTGTTCACGGACCCGCTCACCGGCGTGAGCAACCGCGGCGCACTCAACCACCTGCTGGCCAGGCTGACGCAGGAAAGCGCGGTCGACGGGCAGCTGGTGCCGTTCGCGCTGGTGTTCATCGACCTCAACCGCTTCAAGCCGCTCAACGACCGCTGGGGGCACGACAACGGCGACCGGGCGCTGCGCGAGATTGCCCAGCGCCTGCGCGCGCAGCTGCGCGCGGGCGACGCGCTCGCGCGCCTGGGGGGCGACGAGTTCGTCGTCGTCGCCCAGGGCGTGGGCGACGACGACCAGGCGCTTCAGCTGATGGAGGCGCTGCGCCTGGCCATCGGCGCGCCGCTGCGCACGCTCAAGGGCGAGGCCGCGGGCCGGACGCTGAGCGTGGGCGCCGCCATAGGCCATGCGCTGTTTCCGCGCGACGGTGAGAACCCGAGCGACCTGCTGCGCTGCGCCGACGAAGCGATGTACCGCGACAAGCCCGTGGACGAAGAGCGCTGAGGCCGCGCCGGGCCCTTTCTACAATGCCCGGTTTTGCCCTGCCCCTTCCTCAGCCATGTCCGCGCGCAAGATCTTCGTCACCACCGCCCTGCCGTACGCCAACGGCAGGTTCCACATCGGCCACATCATGGAATACATCCAGGCCGACACTTGGGTGCGGGCGCAGCGCATGATGGGGGCAGAGGTCAACTTCGTCGGCGCCGACGATGCGCACGGCGCGCCCATCATGATCGCCGCCGAAAAGGCCGGCAAGACGCCGCAGCAGTTCGTCGCCGAGATTGCCGCCGGGCGCAAGGAATACCTGGACGGCTTTCACATCGCGTTTGACAACTGGCACAGCACCGACGCGCCGGAAAACCACGAACTGGCGCAGCAGATCTACCTCGATCTGAAACAGGCCGGCCTGATCGAAACCCGCACCATCGAGCAGTTCTACGACCCTGAAAAGGGCATGTTCCTGCCCGACCGCTTCATCAAGGGCGAGTGCCCACGCTGCCACGCCAGGGACCAGTACGGCGACAACTGCGAGGTCTGCGGCGCGGTCTATGCGCCCACCGAACTGATCCATCCCTATTCGGCGCTCTCGGGCGCCAAGCCCGAGCTGAAGACCTCGGAGCATTTCTTCTTCAAGCTGTCCGACCCGCGCTGCGTGGAATTCCTGAAAGAGTGGACGCAAAACGGCCAGCACGTGCAGCCCGAAGTGGCCGCCAAGGTCAAGGAGTGGTTCGGCACGCGCACCAACCCCGACGGCTCCACCAGCACGGGGCTGGACGACTGGGATATCTCGCGCGACGCGCCCTACTTCGGCATCGAGATTCCCGACGCGCCGGGCAAGTATTTCTACGTCTGGCTCGATGCGCCCATCGGCTACCTGGCATCGCTCAAGAACCTGCTGGACCGGCGCGGCGAGGACTACGAGGCCTACATGGCCGACCCCATGCTTGAGCAGTACCACTTCATCGGCAAGGACATCATCACCTTCCACACCCTGTTCTGGCCCGCCACGCTTCATTTTTCAGGCCGCAAGACGCCGACCAAGATCTGCGTGCACGGCTTCATGACGGTGAACAACGGCGAGAAGATGAGCAAGAGCCGCGGCACGGGGCTCGATCCGCTCAAGTACCTGGCGCTGGGCATGAACCCCGAGTGGCTGCGCTACTACCTGGGCGCCAAGCTCAACGGCAGGAATGAAGACATCGACTTCAACCCCGATGACTTCATGGCGCGCGTCAACGCCGACCTGGTGGGCAAGTACGTCAACATCGCCTCGCGCGCCGCCGGCTTCATCGCCAAGCGCTTTGGCGGACGGCTGGGCCAGCCGGGCAGCGACGGCGAGGCGCTGCTGGCCGAGCTGCGCGCGCACCGCCCGGCCATCGTGCAAGCCTACGAAGAGCGCGACACCGCCCGCGCCGCGCGCGACATCATGCTGCTGTGCGACAAGGTCAACAGCTATGTGGACGCCAACAAGCCCTGGGAGCTGGCCAAGAAGGAAGGTATGGAGCAGCGCCTGCACGAGGTCTGCAGCACCTGCATCGAGGCCTTCCGTCTGCTGACGATCTACCTCAAGCCCATGCTGCCGCACACCGCGCAGCAGGTCGAAGCCTTTCTGAAGGTGGCGCCGCTTGCGTTCGACGATGCGCAAACCCTGCTGGGCACCGGCCAGGCCATAGGCCAGTACCAGCACCTGATGCAGCGCGTGACCACCGAGCAGCTCGATGCGCTGTTCGCGCTGCCCGAGCCAGTGGAAGAAAAAGTGCTGCCCGGCGGCGAAGCCATCGCCCCCGAGATCAAGATCGACGACTTCGCGAAGGTCGATTTGCGCATCGCCAAAATCGTCGAATGCAAGGCGGTGGAAGGTTCGACCAAGCTGCTGCAACTCACGCTGGACGCGGGCGAGGGGCGGCTGCGCAAGGTGTTCTCGGGCATCTCCAGCATGTACCAGCCCGAGCAGCTGCAGGGCAAGCTCACCGTGCTGGTGGCCAACCTGGCGCCGCGCAAGATGAAGTTCGGCGTGTCTGAAGGCATGGTGCTGGCGGCCAGCCACGCCGACGAGAAGGCGCACCCCGGCATCTATGTGCTCGAGCCTTTCCCCGGCGCGCAGCCCGGCATGCGGATTCACTGATTTGATAGCTGCCAGCGCTTGCCCATCAAGCGTTTGAGCCGTATTTCTTTCAAATATTGGAACCTGCCGAAACACCCATGCCAGCCACGACCCGCCTCCACGGTGCGCAGCGCTGGCTGCTGGGCCTGGCCGCCACCACCGCCCTGCTCGGGCTGGCCGCCTGCGGCAGCTCGTCGGACATCGTCCAGCCCGAGCGCATGCAGATCACGCTGCTGGGCCTGAACGACTTTCACGGCAACCTGCAGCCGCCGGGGCTGAGCGTCAACATCGCCCAGGCAGGCGAACCGGCCCAGCCCGTGCCCGCAGGCGGCGCGGCCTACCTGGCCTCGCTGGTGGCCGCCCGGCGCGCGGCGCAGCCGCACACCGCCGTGGTGGCGGCGGGCGATCTGATCGGCGCCTCGCCGCTGGTGTCCTCGCTGTTTCTGGATGAGCCCACCATCGAGGCGCTGAACCTCATCGGCCTGGACTTCGCCTCCACCGGCAACCACGAATACGACCAGGGCTGGCAGGAGCTCCAACGCATGCAGGACGGCGGCTGCGCGCAATACACCAGCAAGACACCCTGCCAACTCAACCCCGCCTTCGCGGGCGGGCAGTTTCGCTACCTGGCGGCCAACACGCAGACCGGGGACGGCGGCACCTTGTTCCCCCCCACGGGCGTGAAATTCTTTGAGGAAGGCAAGGCGCGCATCGGCGTGGGCTTCATCGGCCTCACTCTGAAGAACACCCCCAACATGGTGCGCCCCAGCGGCGTGGCGGGTTTGAGCTTCACCGACGAGGCCGACGCCGCCAACGCCCAGATCGCACCGCTGCGCGCGCAGGGGGCCGACGTCATCGTGGTGCTGATCCACCAGGGCGGCAGCAGCACCCAGCCGCTGCAGGACACCAGCTGCGCCGGCCTTTCGGGCGACATCCTGCCCATCGTGCAGCGCCTGTCGGGCGAGGTGGACGTGGTCATCTCCGGCCACACCCACCAGTCCTACCTGTGCGACTACCGCCGCATCGACCCGGCCAGGCCCCTGCTGCTCACCAGCGCCGGCCTGTACGGCACGCAATTGACCGAAATCAATCTGACGGTGGACACCACCCGGCGCCGCGTGATCGCGCACAGCGCACGCCAGCACGTGGTGCGCGCAGCCAGGGCGAACAAGGACGCCGACGCCGCCACCAGCTACCCCGCCTACCCGGCCGACCCCGCGGTCACCAGCCTGATAGACCGCTACGCCGCAGCAGCCGCCCCGCTGGCCAGCGCACCCGCCGGGCGGCTGGCCGCCACCGCCACGCGCGAGCTGCTGGCCAACGGCGAAAGCGTGCTGGGCCGCATCACCGCCGACGCGGTGCTGGCCGCCACGCAAGCCCCGGAGGCTGGTGGCGCGCAAATCGCCTTCATGAACTCCGGCGGCGTGCGCGCCGACCTTGTCCCCGCAAGCGATGGCACGGTGAGCTACGGACAGGTGTACGCCGTGCAACCCTTTGGCAACACCCTGCTGAGCCTGACCCTCAGCGGTGCGCAGCTGCAGGCCGTGCTGGAGCAGCAGTTCGACAGCGGCACCAACACCGTGCAGAGCCCGCGCATCCTGCAGGTTTCACAAGGCTTCAGCTACGCGTTTGACCGCAGCCAGCCGACCGGGCAGCGCATCAGCCAGATGCAGCTCAAGGGCCAGGCCATCGTGCCCACGCAGGATTACCGCATCGGCCTGCAAAACTACCTGGCCACGGGCGGCGACAACTTCAGCGTGTTTGCCGAAGGGCGCGACATCGTGGGCGGCGGGCTGGACGTGGACGCGCTGGCCGACTACCTGCGCCAGCAAAGCGGCAGCGCCCCCATGGCGCTGCCCACGCAGGCGCGCATCACCGCCCTGAACTGAACCGCATCAGCCGCGCTGAGTGCGCAGCCACTGGCCCAGGCGCTCCACCCCCTGAGTCAACCGTGCCAGGTCGCGCGAAGCAAAGCACCAGCGCAGCCAGCCCTCGCCTTCGGGCGAAAAGGCCGCGCCGGGCGCCAAGCCCACGCCCGCCTCCAGCACCAGGCGCTTGGCCAAGGCCAGCGAATCGGCAAAGCCTGCTATCTGCACAAACGCATACATGCCCCCGGGCGACCGGCTGGTGCGCACGCCGGGCAGCGCCTGCAGCGCGGGCACCAGCGCGTCGCGGCAGGCGCGCATGTGGGCGACGATGCGCGGCGTGATCGCGTCCACCTGGGCCAGCGCCGCCAGCGCCCCCCGCTGCACGAAGACCGGCGCGCACGAGGTGTTGAACTCGATCACCTTGCCCATCTGCGCCGCCATGGCGGGCGGCATCACCATCCAGCCCAGGCGCCAGCCGGTCATCAGGAAGGCCTTGGAAAAGCTCTGCACCACCACCAGCCTGTCCTCGGACTGCGCCAGATCCAGGAAGGAGGGCGCCGCGCCGCTGGCGGTGTCATCGCGGTAGTAGAGGCGCTCATACACCTCGTCGGACAGTATCCAGGTGCCGGTGCCGCGGCAGTGCGCAAGAATCGCCTGCTGCTCGCCCTGCGTAAGCGTCCAGCCCGTGGGGTTGTTCGGTGAATTGAGCACCAGCAGCCGGGTGCGCGGCGTGATCGCCGCCAGCAGCTCGGGCAGGTCCAGCGCCCAGGCGCCATCGGCCCGCGGCTTGAGCGCCACGCAGCGCACCCGTGCGCCCATGATCTGCGGCTGCCCGACGAGGTTGGGCCAGACGGGCGTGAGCACCACCACCTCGTCGCCCGCGTCGACCAGCACCTGCACGGCCAGCATCAGCGCGTTCACGCCGCCGGAGGTGATGGCGATGCGCTCGGCCGCCACCGGCGCGTGCAGGCCGCTCACATAGGCCGCCAGCGCCTCGCGCAGCGCGGGCAGGCCCAGGTTGTGGGTGTAGAAGGTCTCGCCCGCCTGCAGCGAGGCCATGGCCGCGGCGCGGACCGCCTCGGGCGTGGCCTCATCGCTCTCGCCAAACCAGAAGGGCAACACCTCGGGCCTGCCCATGCCCAGGTTGGCCACCTCGCGTATCTGCGAAGCCTGCAGCTCCAGTATCGTCTTGCGCATGCGTCCCTTTCCGGCAAAGGCGAAGCATCGCACATCGGCCCTGCTCGCGCGCCGTCCCCGAGACCGCTGCAGCTACCATTGCGCCCCTATGTTCAGCTACCGCCACGCCTTTCACGCCGGCAACCACGGCGACGTGCTCAAGCACGCCGTGCTCATCGCCTGCCTGCGCCACCTCACGCACAAGGAGACCGGCCTGACGGTGATAGACACCCACGCGGGCGCCGGCCTGTACCGGCTAGATGGCGACTATGCGCGCACCAGCGGCGAGGCCGTTGACGGCGTCCTGCGCCTGGCGCAGGCCGCTGGGCTGGCGCCCTTGCTGCAGGATTATCTGGAGGTGGTGCGCAGCTTCAACCCCCAGGGCGGATTGCGCATCTACCCGGGCTCGCCCTTCATCAGCCAGCGCCTGCTGCGCCCGCAAGACCGCCTGCGCCTGTTCGAGATCCACCCCAGCGACCTGCCCACGCTGGTGCGCAACGTGGCGCAGCTGCAGGCCGAGCGGCAGATCAGCGTGCTCTCCGAAGATGGTTTTGAGGGCATCAAGAAATTGTTGCCCCCGCAGCCCCGCCGCGCTTTGCTGCTCTGCGACCCGAGCTATGAATTGAAGAGCGACTACGCGCGCGTGCACGGTCTGCTGCAAGAGGGGCTCAAGCGCTTTGCCACGGGCTGCTATGCCATCTGGTACCCGGTGATTGCGCGCCCCGAGGCGCACGAACTGCCGCGGCGCCTGAAGGCGCTGGCCACGCGCGCGGGCAAGCCCTGGCTGCATGCCAGCCTGACCGTGAAGTCGGCACGCGTGCGCCGGCGCGAGGACGGCAGCGAGCAGCGCCCGGGTCTGCCGGGCAGCGGCATGTTCCTGGTCAATCCACCCTATACCCTGCAGGCCCAGCTGCAGGTGGCCCTGCCGGCGCTGGCCCGCCTGCTGGCGCAGGACGGGCACGCCGGCCATCTGCTGGAAGCCGGCTGAGCCGGGCCCGCCGTATCACCGCCGGGCAGCGGGCGGCGCCGGCGCAGCGCCCAGCGCGGGCACGCAGCCGCTGCCGTCTTCATCCACCTGCCACAGCTGCACCGCCTTGATGCCCAGACCGGTCATGCCGAGCTCGCGCGCCGCCGCCTGACTCAGGTCCACCACCCGCTCGCCATTGCCCGAGAACGGCCCGCGGTCGTTGATGCGCACCAGCACCGCCTTGCCGTCGGCCAGGCTGCGCACGCACACCCGGGTGCCAAACGGCAAGGTACGGTGCGCGGCGGTGAAGTCCAGCCGGTCGAAGCGCTCGCCGCTGGCGGTGCGCCGCCCGTTCAGGCCCGGCCCGTACCATGAAGCCAGGCCTTCGTCGAGCAGCAGCGCGTCGGCTGCCTCGTCATCGTCCGGCTCGGGCGGCTCGGGTGCCGTCCGCCGCGCCTGCGCCCCGGGTGCGGCCTGCACGGCGAGCGCGGTTTGCGCCGCCGCCTGGTCCGCCAGCGCGGGCGCCGAGGGTGGGCTTTCTGCGGTGCGCGGGGCCGGCATCGGCGCGTTCGCGGCCGCATCCAGCCCGGACGCAGCGCGCGGCGTATCTGGCGCCTGCGGCACGGGCACACCTTGTGGCGCGACGGCGCAGGCCGCGAGCAGCAGGGCCAGCCATGCCAGGCCGGCGCTGCGCCGCCCGCCGCGCCCGCCGGGCATCAGCCTCGCCCCAGCCCCAGGCGGCGGCACAGCTCCAGCGTCGCCGCACTCTGGTTCATGGTGTAGAAGTGCAGCGCCGGCGCACCGCCGGCCACCAGGCGTTCACACAGGCGCGCCACCACATCCAGGCCAAAGGCGCGTATGCTGGCCACATCGTCACCCAAGCCTTGCAGGCGCAGGCGCAACCAGCGCGGCACCTCGGCGCCGCAGGCGTCGGAAAAGCGCAGCAGCTGGGTGGAGCCCAGGATGGGCATGATGCCGGGCACGACGGGCAGCTGCAGCCCTGCGGCGCGCACCTCGTCGACGAAGCGGAAATAGGCGTCGGCATTGAAGAAGTACTGCGTGATCGCGGAATCGGCGCCGGCCTGCACCTTGGCGGCGAAGGCCTTGAGGTCCGACTCGGGCGAGCGCGCCTGCGGATGCATCTCGGGGTAGGCGGCAACCTCGATCTGAAAGTCTCGCCCGGTCTCGGCGCGGATGAAGGCCACCAGGTCGCTGGCGTACTGAAATTCCCCGCCCGTGCCGTAGCCGCTGGGCAGGTCGCCGCGCAAGGCGATGAGCCGCTTCACGCCCATGGCACGCAGCTGCGCGAGTTGTGCGCGCACGCCCGCGCGCGTGGCGCCGATGCAGGAAAAGTGCGAGGCGGCGGCCACGCCCTCGCCCAGTATCTCCTGTACCGTGGCGAAGGTGCCCGCCTGGGTGGACCCACCCGCGCCGTAGGTGACGGAGCAGAACTCGGGCGCCAGCGCATAGAGCTGCTGGCGCACCGCGCGCAGCTTGTTCACGCCTTCGGGCGTCTTGGGTGGGAAGAACTCGAAACTGAGGGGTACAGCCATGGCGCTGCACCCTCAATAACGGTAGGCGTCGGATTTGTACGGCCCCTCCACGGGCACGTTGATGTAGGCCGCCTGCTCCGGCGTGAGCGTGGTGAGCTCAACGCCCAGCTTCCTGAGCTGCAGGCGCGCCACCTTCTCGTCGAGCAGCTTGGGCAGCACGTAGACCTTGCCCGGCTCGTACGCATCGGGCCTGGTGAAGAGCTCGATCTGCGCCAGCGTCTGGTTGGCAAAGCTCGAACTCATCACATAGCTCGGGTGGCCAGTTGCGCAGCCCAGGTTCACCAGGCGCCCCTTGGCCAGCAGCGTGATGCGGTGACCGTCGGGGAAGATGATGTGGTCCACCTGCGGTTTGACCTCTTCCCACTGGTATTTTTCCAGCGAGGCCACGTCGATCTCGTTGTCGAAGTGGCCGATGTTGCAGACGATGGCCTCGTTCTTCATCGCCGCCATGTGCTCGTGGCGGATCACGTCCTTGTTGCCCGTCGTCGTCACGAAGATGTCGGCCTTGTCGGCGGCGTATTCCATGGTCACGACCTTGTAGCCCTCCATCGCCGCCTGCAGCGCGTTGATCGGGTCGATCTCGGTCACCCAGACCTGCGCGCGCAGGGCGGCGAGGGCCTGCGCGCAGCCCTTGCCCACGTCGCCATAGCCGGCGACCAGCGCCACCTTGCCGGCGATCATCACGTCGGTCGCGCGCTTGATGCCGTCCACCAGCGACTCGCGGCAGCCGTAGAGGTTGTCGAACTTGGATTTGGTGACCGAATCGTTGACGTTGATCGCACGGAACAGCAGCGTGCCCTTGGCCGACATGTCGTTGAGGCGGTGCACGCCGGTCGTGGTCTCTTCGGTCACGCCGATGATGTCAACACTCTTGCGCGTGTACCAGCCGGGGTCTTGCGCCAGTTTGGCCTTGATCGCGGCGTAGAGCACGCGCTCTTCCTCGCTCGTGGGGTGGGCGAGCACCGAGGCGTCCTTCTCGGCGCGCTGGCCCAGGTGCATCAAGAGCGTGGCGTCGCCGCCATCGTCCAGGATCATGTTCGGGCCTTCGCCCTTGGCGCCCTTGGTGCCGAACTCGAAGATGCGGTGGGTGTAATCCCAGTAGTCGGCCAGGCTCTCGCCCTTGACCGCGAACACCGGCGTGCCGCCTTCGGCAATCGCCGCGGCCGCGTGGTCCTGGGTGGAAAAGATGTTGCACGAAGCCCAGCGCACCTCGGCGCCGAGCGCCCTCAAGGTCTCGATCAGCACGGCGGTCTGTATCGTCATGTGCAGGCTGCCGGCAATGCGCGCGCCCTTCAGGGGCTGACTGGCCGCGAACTCCTCGCGGATCGCCATCAGGCCGGGCATTTCGGTTTCGGCGATGGCAATCTCGCGCCGGCCCCAGCCGGCCAGGGAGATATCGGCGATCACGTGATCGGGCGTGGCGGAGAGAACAGCGCTCATGGTGTGGTCCTTCAAATGAAACGATCCACGCCGCCAGCATCTGGAATCACGATTCACCGCACCGGCACAGCGTGGGTGAGCGTCGTTGCAAAGGGGGAGTTTCCGAGCCTCGCGCCCCGCGTGCTGGGGGTGCTGCAACGCTCCTCGGAGAAGGGGCAAATTATACGGAACGCCTAAAATCGCGGGCTTTCGGGGCGGGCCTTGGCCCGCCATCGCCTTGTCGCGGCGCACTGCGCGCAGCCTCCACACCCAATACCCGTGTCCTTCGCCTCAGAAACCCGGCGCCGCCGTACCTTTGCCATCATCTCCCACCCCGACGCCGGCAAGACCACGCTGACGGAAAAGCTGCTGCTGTTCTCCGGCGCGATCCAGATCGCCGGCGCGGTCAAGGGCCGCAAGGCCAGCCGCCACGCCACCTCCGACTGGATGGAGATCGAAAAGCAACGCGGCATCTCGGTGGCTTCCAGCGTGATGCAGATGAGCTGGCGCGATCACGTCATCAACCTGCTCGATACCCCCGGCCACAAGGATTTTTCCGAGGACACCTACCGCGTGCTCACCGCCGTCGACTCGGCCCTGATGGTGATCGACGCGGCCAACGGCGTGGAGGCGCAGACGCGCCGCCTGATCGAGGTCTGCCGCCAGCGCGATACGCCCATCATCACCTTCGTGAACAAGATGGACCGCGAGGTGCGCGACGCGCTCGACATCCTCGACGAGGTGGAGCGCGAACTGGGCATGCCCTGCTGCCCCGTCACCTGGCCCGTGGGCCACGGCAAGAGCTTCGGCGGCATCATCGACCTGCGCACCCAGACCATGACCGTCTTTCAGGCCGGCACGGAAAAACGCCCGCAGGACTTCGAGGTCATCCCCTTGAGCGAAACCGGGACGCTGCGCCGGCGCTTTGGCAGCGCCTTTGACGAGGCGCTGGAGAGCATGGAGCTGGCGGTGGGGGCGTCGGCCGAATGGAACCATGAGCAGTTTCTGGCCGCCAAGCTCACCCCGGTGTTCTTCGGCTCGGGCGTGAACAACTTCGGCGTGCAGGAGGTGCTCAATGCCGTGGTGGACATGTCGCCCCCTCCGGGCCCACGCCTGGCCTACCGGGAAGTGAACCACCAGCGCGAGGAGGTCACCATCCGCCCCGAAGACCCCGGTTTCGCCGGCGTGGTCTTCAAGGTGCAGGCCAACATGGACGCCAACCACCGCGACCGCATCGCCTTCGTGCGCATCGCCTCGGGCAAGTACACGCCGGGCATGAAGATGCGCGTGCAGCGCACCGGCAAGGAGCTGCGCCCCACCAGCGTCGTCACCTTCATGAGCCAGCGCCGCGAGGCGGTGCAAGAGGCCTACGCGGGCGACATCATCGGCTTTACCATCCACGGCGGCGTGCAGCTGGGCGACTCCATCACCGACGGCCCGGCGCTGCAGTTCACCGGCCTGCCCTTCTTTGCTCCAGAGATGTTCATGACCGTGGTGCTCAAGAACCCGCTGCGCACCAAACAGCTGCAGCAGGGCCTGATGCAGCTGGGCGAGGAAGGTGCGATCCAGGTCTTCAAGCCCGACGCCGGCGGCAACATGCTGCTGGGCGCCGTCGGCCAGCTGCAATTCGAGGTAGTGCAGCACCGCCTGAAGACCGAGTACGACTGCGACGTGCGCCTGGAGGGCTGCCAGTACACCGGCGCGCGCTGGATCACGGCCGACACCCCCGCCGAGCTGCGCCAGTTCGAGGACGCCTACCCCCTGCGCATGGCCCGCGACGCGGCCGACGCGCTGGCCTACCTGTGCACCAGCCCGTATGACGTGCGCCTGGCGCAGGAGCGGTTTCCGAAGATCCACTTTCACCCGCTGCGCGAGCATGCGGGGTTGGCGTTGCAGGGACGCTCATGATGCCGTCTTCATTGCCCCGTCAAGGGGGTGCCGAAAGGCTGCGCATCATTCGGATTTATCTTTGCACGACCCTGATTTTATTATTGGCATACGGCATCTGGTATGCCGGCGTATGGCCGGGGCCGCTGGGTCAGGACGGTTATTCGCTGATCGCCAACATCAACCAGAGCGCTCCCCGGTATACCGGCAAGGATCCGGCATGGCTTTTGTATGCCTTGGCCACCTACGGCCTGAGTCAACGGGTCGAAGTACTTGTGTTGCCCTTGTTGCTGCTTCAGGTCGCTGCCCTGGCGCGCATTATTGGTTGGATTTACGTTCGCAGGTATCCGATCACGGCCACGGCCTTGCTGCTGCTGGTCGCCTGCACACCGCATGTCCTCAACTATGGCAGCAGCTTGTATCCCGATGCGGTCTTCAGTCTGGCCTTCGTTGCGCTGCTGTTTGAGATCTGGCTGATTCTGGGCCATCGACGCCTGAGCACCTGGTCCATCGCATGGCTTGCGATCTTGTTCCCTGCTGCCTGTTATTTCAAGGCGAACGGCATCATCATCTTGCTGCCGATGCTTTATTTGGCAATACGGCTGAAGACAACCTCACGATGGGTAATCGTGGCCATCGTCTTGTCATGGTCGGCAGCCATTCAATGGGGCGGTACGGTGGCTAATCTGGGTCATGGGCACGGCGCACTACGGCCACTCATTCTGTTTGAGACAACCAACTTCATGCAAACGCGGCCGATGAATTTGTGGGAAACGCGCCACATGGTGACCGATCGTACCAAGGAGATCATGCACCGTTACATCAGTCAAGAAGATATTGATAGCCTCTACGATCGCGACTATTGGGACACGTTGTGGCACCTCAATCAGGATCGCGTTCGGTTTCGCGAGATGAGCAGGATTGATTTTCGCCACCTACGATCGGATTTTTTTACCTACAACCTGTGGCGAAACATTCCTGCATTTACCGCCAGTCGAATCAACATATTCCTTGCTTCCGCGCTGGCACAAGGCGGCATGGTCGGTCCGGACAACGCCCGCCATGGCCTCGCCGGCGTCACCACACTCTCAACGTACAACCCCTTTAATTTGAGTTCATTGCCAAATACGCTGAATGAGATTTACGAAACCAGCTACAACTGGCGCTTTGTGCTGTGGAGCCCTTTTGTCGGGATTATTCTCGTGCTGCTGGTTTTCAAACGGGCCCTGCAAGAACGCCATCTGGACGAGCTGGTAATCAGCAGTACGCTGCTGCTTCAATTGGGCGGCATTTTCCTGTTCTCGATTGCCGCGGAATACAGATATCTTCTGGCCTTCTTTTATGCGCCGCTATTGCTGTTTCCCATCAGATTCATTCAGCAGAATCGCGACCCTCTTCCTTGCCAGAAATGTCCGCGGAGTCGCTCGACCAGACAGCCTGTGACGAGCACCCCCTGACTGCAGAAAGCGCCCATGCCAAGCCTGACTGTTTTAGCGACACTGCTTTGCGTCTTTTGCATTTCCGCCGGTCAAATCTTGTTCAAGAAGGCAGCGCTCGCTTTGCCTGCGGACGCCCACACCATGGATTGGGTGTTGAATGGCTGGCTCATTGCATCCCTCGCACTCTACGGTGCCACCACCCTCGGCTGGATCTGGATACTTCGCCACGCCCCGCTGCATCTTGCCTACCCGTTCATGGGCCTGGCTTTCCTGATCGTGCCGACCCTGGCCTGGATGTTTCTGGGAGAGCCGCTGCATTGGCGCACGCTCGCGGGCGGGGCGCTCATCATGGCCGGCGTGGCGCTGGCTTCCACAAGTTGAAGGGCCCCGTCCGATGCGCATCGCCGTCGCCATCCCCTGCTACAAGGTCACCGAGCACGTGCTCGGCGTGATTGCCGCCATCGGCCCCGAGGTGCAGGCCATCTACGCTGTCGATGACGCCTGCCCCGACGGCAGCGGCCGCTTCATCGAAGAGAACAACCGCGATCCCCGGGTGCGCGTGCTCTACCACGCCGAGAACCGGGGTGTCGGCGGCGCAGTCGTGACGGCATACGAAGCGGCCATTGCAGACGGCATGGACGTCGTGGTGAAGGTGGATGGCGACGGGCAGATGAACCCCGCGCTGCTGCCACAGTTTGTACGGCCGATCGCACGTGGCCAGGCCGACTACACCAAGGGCAACCGGTTCTACCGCCCTGAATCGCTGCGTGGCATGCCGCCGGTGCGCCTGTTCGGCAATGCCGTGCTGTCGCTGATGACCAAGTTCAGTTGCGGCTACTGGTCGTCCATGGACCCGACCAATGGTTACACCGCGGTGCACACGGCGGTGCTGCGCAAGCTGCCGCTTCAAAAGCTGGAGCGCCGCTATTTCTTCGAAACGGACATGCTCTACCACCTCAACACCATACGCGCCGTGGTGCACGACGTCCCCATGGATGCGGTGTATGGCGAGGAGGCGTCCAACCTGAAGGTATCGAAGGTGCTGCCCGAGTTCCTGGGCAAGCACGCGGTGCGGCTGGTCAAACGCTACGCCTACCTGTACCTGCTGCGCGACTTCAACATCGGCAGCCTCTACAGCTTGCTCGGCGCCATGCTGTGTCTGGTGGGTGCCGTCTTCGGCGGCGTGCATTGGCTCGACAGTCTGCTCACTGGTCGGGCGGCCAGCAGCGGCACGGTCATGCTCGCCGCCTTGCCGCTGATCATAGGCATCCAGTTCCTGATCGCCTTTCTGCACTACGACGTCAGCAACGTCCCGCGCGATGCCCTGACACCGACGCTGGTGGATGACGAGCGCTGACGCAGCCCTCAGTCAAGGTATGCTGGCCCACAGCGTCATTCGAAGTGATGGCGAGCGCGCGGGTAGCCGCCGCCGGTACCGTGAGTGCTGGTCGCGATCGGGGACGCGTCCTACAGTCTTTATCTGCTGCACACATTCTTGCTCGACGCCAGCGGCCGGTGGCGGTTCCACCTCGACATCCAGTCGCCGCGCCTGCTGCTGGCCTTTCTCATTGCGCTACCCATCGTCATCGTGCTGCTCAGCCTGCTCTGGTATCGCTGGGTGGAGCGCCCTCTGCTGAAGCTGCTTTCGTGAAACCGCTGAACCAATGGCACCCCGGCCCGCTCGCGGGCCTGTTCACCGACATCGACGACACCCTGACCACGGACGGCGCGATCACCGCCGACGCCCTGGCCGCGCTGGGCGATCTGAAAGCCGCGGGGCTGCACCTGATCGCGATCACCGGGCGGCCCGTGGGCTGGAGCGCGCCCTTTGCCACCACCTGGCCGGTGGATGCGATCGTGGCCGAGAATGGCGCCGTGGCGCTCCTGCCTGAGAATAAGGACAAAAATGGCCTTAACCGCCCGCGGGGCGCGCGCCGGCAGCTACGAAAAACATACCAACAAGACGCCGCCACGCGCGCACGTCAGTACGCGCGCATGCAAGAGGTTCTGGCGGCGATAGAGGCTCAGGTGCCGGGCGCGCGGCGGGCGCAGGACTCGGCGGGGCGCGAATGCGACATCGCCATAGACCACAGCGAGTTCACCCACCTGCCCCAGGACGCCATCGACGCATGCGTCGCGATGATGCGCGCGGCGGGCATGAATGCCAGCGTGAGCAGCATCCACATCAACGGCTGGTACGGCAGCCACGACAAGCTCGAGGGCGCGCGCTGGATCGTGCGCGAGCTGCTCGGGCGCGATCTGGATGCAGAGTTGGAGCGCTGGGTCTACGTGGGCGATTCAACCAACGACGAGCGCATGTTCGAGCACTTCGCGCACAGCGTGGGTGTGGCCAACATCGCGCGCTTTCTGCCGCAGCTCAGGCACCTGCCGCGCTACGTGACCCAGGGCGAGCGCGGCGCGGGGTTTGCCGAGCTGGCACGCGTCATTTTGAATAAAAACAGGCTCTAGCCCTTATCCAACAAGCGCAGGCAGCTCTCTTTTCTGAGGGTTTCAACCCTGCAGGATCTTGCTCAGGAAGTCCTTGGTGCGCGGCTGGCGGTTCTCGGGGTGGCCGAAGAATTCCTCCTTGCCGCAGTCTTCCAGGATGTGGCCGCCGACGTCGATGAAGATCACGCGGCTTGCCACCTTGCGCGCGAAACCCATCTCGTGCGTGACCACCATCATGGTCATGCCTTCGCTGGCGAGCTTGACCATGACGTCGAGCACCTCGCCGACCATCTCGGGGTCGAGCGCGCTGGTGGGCTCGTCAAACAGCATCACGATCGGGTCCATCGAGAGCGCGCGCGCGATCGCCACGCGCTGCTGCTGACCGCCCGAGAGCTGGCCGGGAAACTTGTCCTTGTGCGCCATCAGGCCCACGCGGTCGAGCATCTTCAGGCCACGCGCCCTGGCATCGTCGAGCTTGCGCCCCAGCACCTTGACCTGGGCGATCGTCAGGTTCTCGGTGACCGAAAGGTGGGGAAACAGCTCGAAGTGCTGGAACACCATGCCGACCTGGCTGCGCAGCTTGGGCAGATCGGTGCGCGGATCGGTCACCACGGTGCCGTTGACGACGATCTCGCCCTTTTGCACCGGCTCCAGCGCGTTGATGGTCTTGATCAGCGTGGATTTGCCCGAACCCGATGGGCCGCAGACGACGACCACGTCGCCCTTGTCCACGCTCAGGTTGCAGTCGTTGAGCACCTGGATGGCTCCATACCACTTGGAGACGTTCTTCAACTCGATCATGCGGTCGGCCATGCCGGACTCCTTTAGCGGATGATGGCGATCTTGCCGTGGACGCGCTTGACCACGGAAGACAGCGAATAGCTGATGATGAAGTACACCACGGTGGCCATCAGATAGGTCTCGATCGGCCTGCCGAAGTTCTTGCCCGCGGTCTCGAAGCCCTTGAGCAGGTCGTAGGCGCCGATGGCGTAGACCAGCGAGGTGTCCTGGAACAGGATGATGGTCTGCGTGAGCAGCACCGGAATCATGTTGCGAAAGGCCTGCGGCAGGATCACCAGCTTCATGTTCTGACCGTAGCTCATGCCCATGGCCATGCCGGCATAGACCTGGCCGCGCGGAATCGACTGGATGCCCGCGCGCATGATTTCGGAAAAATACGCCGCCTCGAAGGCGATGAAGGTGATGAAGGCGGAATACTCCGCCCCCACCGGACGGCCGATGATGAAGGGCACCAGCAGGAAGAACCACAGGATCACCATCACCAGCGGCACCGAGCGCATCACGTTGACGTAGAAGGCCGCGGGCAGCACCAGCCACTTGCGGCCCGACAGCCGCATCAGCGCCAGCAGCGTGCCGAAGAAGATGCCGCCCGCGGTGGCCACCACCGTGAGGATGATGCTGAACCACAGGCCCTTGAGGATGAAACCCTGGATGAAGGTCCAGTTCAGGAAGGAGAAATCGAGGTTGAGCATCTCAGTGCCCCCCCGCGCCGGTGCCGGCGACGACGAAGCCCGGCACCTGGGCGCGCCGTTCGATGAAGGCGAAGATGCGGTTGATCACGAAAGCCGAGATGGCGTAGAGGATGGTCACCGCGATGTAGACCTCGATCGGCCGCGCGGTCTCCTCGCCCACCTGCAGCGCGTACTGCGTGAGCTCGGGGATGGACACCGCAAAGGCCACGGCCGAGTTCTTGAAGATGTTCATCGATTCGCTGGTCAGCGGCGGGATGATGATGCGATACGCCATGGGCAGCAGCACGTAGCGGTAGTACTGCACTGTCGTGAAACCCATGGCCATGCCGGCGTAGCGCTGGCCCTTGGGCAGCGCCTGTATGCCTGCGCGCACCTGCTCGGCGATGCGCGCCGAGGTGAAGAAGCCCAGCGCCAGCACCACCAGGATGAAGGGCGGAAAGGCCTTCATCGGCGGCACCAGCGCCGGCACGACGAAGTACCACAGGAAGATCTGCACCAGCAGCGGGATGTTGCGAAACAGCTCCACCCAGGCATTGCCAAAGCGCACCAGCCAGGGGCTGGCGGGCAGCGTTCTGATCACCCCGATGATGGAGCCGGCCACCAGCGCAATCGCCAGGCCCGTCAGCGATACCGATACCGTCCAGCCCCAGGCCGACAGCAGCCAGTCCAGGTAGGTGATGTCCCGGCCGTGGCCGAAACAGCCCGACTGCACCACCCCGTCCAGGGTGTCCTTGCAGAACACTTCCCAATCCATGGCCATTGCATTCCTTTCGCGGCGTGCGGGCGCCGCAGCGTCAAACGCAAAACGCCCACCGGCATCGTGCCCGGCGGGCGCTGGGCGCCCTCAGGACGAGGGCACCGGTGGCATCCTCAGTTGCCGTAGTCTTCCATCGGCTTGTCGTTGAGATTGGCCCAGGCGTTCTTCGTGCTCTCGGACGCGGGCATGTTCAGATTCACGTTGTTGGGCGGAATCGGCTGCATGAACCACTTGTCGTAGAGCTTGGCCAGCGAGCCGTCCTTGACCTGGCGCGCGATCGAATCGTCGATGGCTTTCTTGAGCTTGGCATCGCCCTTGGGCAGCATGCAGGCAATGGGTTCCACCGAGAGCACCTCGCCGACGATGGCGAAGTCCTTGGGGTTCTTGGCCTTGGCGATGTTGGCCGCGAGGATGGAGCCGTCCATCACGAAGGCGTCGGCGCGGCCCGACTCGAGCAGCAGGAAGCTGTCGGCGTGGTCCTTGCCCATGACCTGCTTGAAGTCCAGGTTGGCGTCACGCGCCTTCTTGCGGATGTGCTGCACCGACGTGGTGCCGGTGGTCACCGCCAGCGTCTTGCCGCCCAGGTCGTTGATCGACTTGATGCCCGACTTGGTGTTCACCGCCATGCGCACTTCTTCCACGTAGGTGGTGTAGGCGAAGTCCACGTCCTTCTGGCGCGCGCGGCTGTTCGTCGTCGAGCCGCACTCGAAGTCGATGGTGCCGTTCTGGATCAGCGGGATGCGGTTCTGCGAGGTGATCACCTGGTAGTTGATCGTCAAGGGCTTGCCCAGCTGCTTGCTGATGTCGTCCACGATGCGCTCGGCCATCTCGGTGTGGAAGCCCACGTACTTGCCGCCGCCCAGCGTGAAGGCCAGGCCGGAGGAGTCGCGCACGCCCAGGTTCACCGCGCCCCGTTCGCCGATCTTGGCCAGGGTGTCGGGTGCCTGCGCCAAGGCGGCACCACTGGCCAGAAAGGTCACGGCTGCCGCGAGCAACAGTTTCTTCATATGGAGGACTCCTGAAAGTTGAAATGAAAGTTCCCGCCGTCGGCGCGCGCCGGCAGGTGCCGGCAGACTCCCGCGTAGACGGATTCCTCGATTGTGCACGGACTGATCTCGCAAACCCATTGAATCTTCCCCGGGTTTCCCCCTGTCATGCAGCAGATGCATAACCCCCGGCATCGGGGGCCGCGGCCTCAGGGGAGCCGCGGCTGCGCCGGGACCGGCTTCATGCGCAGACCCTGCAACCACCACACCAGCCAGACCAGGAAGATCGCCGGCAGGTAGAACCAGTGCGTGGAAGGCCGGTCGGTGCGCACCTGCACGTCCTGCACGTCCCAGCCCTGCTCAAAGCCGCCCTTGGCCGCGCGCGAACCGAACCGGACCGCGCCGATCTGCCACTGCTCGCCCAGCGGGACCAGCTGCACGCCGGCTTGCGCCAGGCGTTTGCGTCCGTCTTCGCCCTGCTTGCCCCCGAGC
Organism: Comamonas flocculans; assembly: GCF_007954405.1. Classification (NCBI taxonomy): domain Bacteria; kingdom Pseudomonadati; phylum Pseudomonadota; class Betaproteobacteria; order Burkholderiales; family Comamonadaceae; genus Comamonas; species Comamonas flocculans. The sequence continues at coordinate 893,820 of NZ_CP042344.1, forward strand.
TGCACCGCCACCGTCTTGCTGCGCTCCTCGCCTTCGAGGTTCATGCCATGGATACGCAGGATCAGCCGCCCGTCGTCGGGCCGGTCCCGGGCCACGTCGTAGACGCTGGCCGCGGGCGCGCTGGTGTACTCCGGCGCCATGCGGTCCATGAACAGGTCGGGGCGAAACAGCAAGGTGACCGCCAGCAGCAGCAAGGCCGCTTCCCACCACCGGCTCTTGACCCGGAACCAGCCCATGGTCACCGCCGCGAACAGCAGCATCGCGCCAACGCTGGCCAGAATCACGCGCAAGGCCTCCCAGCCGTTGTCGATGGTGAGCATCAGCAGCTGCGGGTTGAAGATCCAGATGAAGGGCAGGATCAGCGTGCGCGAGGCGTAGATGATGCCCTGCAGCCCGGTCTCGATGGAGCCGGCGCCGGAAATGGCCGAAGCGGCAAAGGTCGCCAGCCCTACCGGCGGCGTGATGTCGGCCATGATGCCGTAATAGAAGACGAACATGTGCACCGCGATCAGCGGTATCACCATGCCCGACTGCGCGCCCAGCTCCACCACCACCGGCGCCATCAGCGTGGCCACCAGAATGTAGTTGGCCGTGGTCGGCACGCCCAGGCCGATGATCAGGCAGGTGGCCGCCACGAACAGCAGCATGATGATGACGTTGCCCTGGCTGATGAACTCGACGAACTCGGTCATGCGCAGGCCCAGGCCGGTCAGCGTGATGCCGCCCACCACGATGCCCGCGGTGGCCGTGGCAATGCCTATGCCTATCATGTTGCGCGCACCGTTGTGAAAACCTTCCACCACCGCGTTGCCGCCCTCGTGCCAGCTGCCCTTCAGGGTCTTGCCGCGAAACAGCGCGGTCAAGGGTTGCTGCGTCAGCATCAGCACCGCCAGCGAGGTCACGGCCCAGAAGGCCGACAGCGGCGGCGACATCTGCTCCACCATCAGGCACCACACCAGGATGCCGATGGGCATGATGAAGTGCAGGCCCGCACGCACGGTGGGCCAGGTGTCGCGCAGGTGCCCGTCCACCACCGCCCCTTCGATGGTCGTGGGCAGGTCCAGGCATTGGGCCGCCTGGTAGACGGCCACCAGGTACAACCCCAGCACCGTCGCGCCCACCGCCCAGGGAGCGGCCGCGCCCAGCAGCGCCTTCATCGCGCCGATGGCGTAGTACAGCGCCCCCACCACGATCACCGTGCCCAGCACGCCAAACAGGTTGCGCACGATGCGATCGCGCCAGGCCCGGTGCCTGCGCTGCGCGATCGGCTGCATGCCCATGCGCAAGGCTTCCAGGTGCACGATGTAGAACAGGCCGATGTAGGACAGGATGGCCGGCAGGAAGGCGTGCTTGACGATGTCCGAATACGGTATGCCCACGTACTCCACCATCAGGAAGGCGGCCGCGCCCATCACCGGCGGCATGATCTGCCCGTCCACCGAAGACATGGTCTCGATCGCACCGGCCTTCACCGGGCCGTAGCCCGCCCGCTTCATCAACGGTATCGTGAAAATGCCGGTGGACACCACATTGGCCACCGATGAGCCGGAGATCATGCCGTTGAGCGCCGAAGACGCCACCGCCACCTTGGCCGGGCCGCCGCGCAAATGCCCCAGCGCGGCAAAGCTCACCTGCATCATGTAGTTGCCGCCGCCGCTGCGATCCAGCAGCGCGCCAAACAGCACGAAGGCAAAGATGGTAGTGGCCGACACCCCCAGCGCAATGCCGTACACCCCTTCGGTGGTCAGCCACATGTGGGTCAGCATGCGGTTGAGCGAAGCGCCCTTGTGCGCAATCACGTCAGGCAGCCACGGCCCGGCCATGCTGTAGGCGATGAAGGCAATCGCCAGCACCGCCATGGGCCAGCCCACGGAGCGGCGCGTGGCCTCCAGCAGCAAGATCAAGCCGGCGCAGGCCACCACGATGTCCTGGGTGATGGGGTTGCCGGGGCGGTTGGCCAGGTCGGCATAGAACAGCATCATGTAGGCGGCGGCAAACGCCCCCACCAGGGCCATGGCCCAATCCGCCAGCGGCACCCGATTGCGCGGCGAACGCTTGAACGCAGGCCAGGCCGTGAACGCCAGAAACATGGCGAACGACAGGTGAATGGCGCGCGCCTCGGTGTCGTTGAGAATGCCGAAACCCAGGGCGAAGGGCAGCGGCGAGGCGTACCAGTACTGGAACAGCGCCCAGACCAGCGCCACGCCGAAAATCAGGTATTTGGTCAAGCCCTCGGGCTGACGGCCGCCGGTGTCGGTCTCGGCGACGAGCTGCTGCAAGGCGTCGGGCGCCTTGTCCATTTCGGAAGCCATGGTCGTGCTCCTGGCTGGGCAACAAAAAAGGGGCGAAACGACAGGCTTCGCCCCTTCACGCAATCAGGCCGGGTGGGCCAGTTACTTGATCCAGCCCTTTTCCTTGTAGTAGCGCAGCGCGCCGTCATGCAAGGGCGCCGACAGGCCGTCCTTGATCATGCTCTCGGGGCTCAGATGGGCCAGCGCCGGATGCAGCTTCTTGAACTCGTCGAAGTTGTCGAACACCGCCTTGGTGATGGCGTACACCGTGTCGTCGGGCGTCTTGCTCGAGGCGACCACGGTCGCGAACACGCCATAGGTGTCGGTCGCCTGGGGATTGTTCGGATACAGGCCGGCAGCGATGGTGGTCTTGGCGTAGTACGGCTTTTCGGCAACCAGCTTGTCCACGGCAGCGCCCTTCAGCGAAACCAGCTTGGCGCCGCAGGTCGTCGTCGGGTCCTGGATGTTGGCACTGGGGTTGCCCACCGCGAAGACGAAGCCGTCGATCTTGCCGTCACACAGCGCCGGGCCATGCTCGTCGGCCTTGAGCTCGGAAGCCAGCGCGAAGTCGGACATCTTCCAGCCCATGGCGTCGAGCAGTTCCTCCATGGAAGCACGCGTGCCCGAGCCGGGGTTGCCTACGTTGAAACGCTTGCCCTTGAAGTCCTCGAACTTGCTGACGTTGGCTTCCTTGCGCGCCACCACGACCAGAGGTTCGGGGTGCACGGCAAACACCGCACGCAGGTCGGAAACCGCGCCGCCATCCTTGAACTGCGCCAGCCCCTTGACGGCGTTGTACTGCACGTCCGACTGGGTAAAGCCCAGATCCAGTTCACCGGCCTTGATGGCGTTCACGTTGAACACTGAGGCCGCGGTGGACTCCACCGAACAGCGCAGGCCATTCTTGGCGCGGTCCTTGTTGACCAGGCGGCAGATCGCCCCGCCGGCCGCGTAGTACACGCCGGTGACGCCACCCGTGCCAATCGTGACGAACTTCTGTTGCGCTGCGGCCGGGGCGCTGGCCAGTGCGGCGCAGGCCAGGGCAACGGGGGCAAGAATCTGGGTCGTGATCTTGAAGGCGGTTCGGACGTGCATGCAGGACTCCTTGGTGGTCGATTCAGTTGGCAAAAAGCGCTTTCCATGCCGGATGCCGCGGCTCGCCGGCAGGGCTGCCCCCCTGCCAGCAAGGCCCGGCGGCCCGCTCGGCCCGCCCGCGGGCAAGAGGCTGGTCAAGCGGCACGCGGACACCATAACGGCAGATGGCTGCAGTACCCATCGGGTTAACCAGTAATGAGGGGGAATCGGGTCCGCAGCCGCATACCATCCGAAAAGAGTATGCATGCATGCGCGCTGCCTGCGCCATGCTTTTACGAGCCACGCCCATGCCCGTGGGTTATGCGGCGGCGCACCATGCGCCCAGGCCGCGGACACCCTGGGCGCATGATCTGCGGTCATGGATGGTGGCGCAAACGGTATTGGCACACGTTCCGCGCGCCGGCTACAGTGGGCCGGCCATGACAAGCGTGCACCCCTCCCCAGCACACGTCTGCGTTCTGGGCGCAGGCATCGTCGGATTGGCGACGGCCTGGGAACTGCTGCAGGCAGGCGCGCAGGTCACGGTCGTCGACCGCGGGCCGCCCGGCGAGGGCACGAGCAGCGCCAACGGCGCCCAGTTGAGCTATGCCTACGTCCAGCCACTGGCCGACCCTGCCATCTGGGCGCAGTTGCCCCGTCTGCTGCTTGCACGCGATTCCCCGCTGAGCCTGCGCTTGCGCTTCGACCCCTGGCAATGGGCCTGGGGCTTGCGCTTCCTCGCCGCCTGCCGCGGCCGCGTCTCGCGCCGCACCACCGTGCGGCTGCTGCAGCTTGCGGCCGAAAGCCGCGCCGCGTTCGACGCGTTCCGCCAGGGCACAGGGAGCGACTGCGATTTTTCGGCGACCGGCAAGCTGGTGCTGTACACGGGCGATACCGCCTTCGCGCATGCGCGCGAGCAGCTTGCGCTGCAGCAGTCGCTGGGCGTGCAGCAGAGCGCGGTGACGCCAGGCGAATGCGCCGCCATCGAGCCGGCGCTGGCACATTACGCGCCGCGCATCTCGGGCGCGATCTACACGCCGGGCGAGTGTGCGATCGACTGCCATGCATTGGCGCAAAGGCTCGCCGCCCTGTTGCGCGAGCGCGGGGTGCACTTCATCACCGGCCAGGCCGTCACGCGGCTGCAGCTGCATGGCGGGCGGGTCAGTGGCGCGCGGCTGGCAGACGGCAACGTGCAGACGGCCGACGCCTTCGTGCTGGCCCTGGGAACGGGCACGCCGGCGCTGCTGCGCCCGCTGGGCCTGGCCGTGGCGTGGCAGGTTCCGGTCTATCCGCTCAAGGGATACAGCATCACCGTGCCCGCCGGCGACGGCAGGGCCGCATCGCCGCGCGTGAACGTCACCGATGCGGCACGCAAGGTGGTCTTTGCCCGTCTCGGGCAGCACCTGCGCATTGCCGGCATGGCGGAACTCGCCGGCGAAGACTGGTCGATCGACCCGGTGCGCATCGCCTCGCTGCAGGCTGCGGCACGCGACATCTTTCCTCAGGGTGGGCGCTACGATCAGCTTACGCCCTGGGCCGGCCTGCGTCCGGCGACGCCGCTGGGCGAGCCCGTCATCGGCCCGATCGCGGGCGCGCCCGGCAACCTTTGCCTGAATACCGGCCACGGAGCACTGGGCCTGACGCTGGCCTTCGGCAGCGCCCGGCGCGTGGCGCGCTTGCTTACACGCGCTCGTCCAGCATCTGCCGCAGCGTCTGCTGCATGCAGCGCGTGAACGTGCGCATGGCTTGGGATGGCGCCTGCACCTTCATCCGCAGCGCATGCACCGCGGTATGCAGGTCGGGGAGCAACGGCAGCACGTCCACCCGGCCGCGGTCTGCCGACACGGCGGTGCAGGCTTCCACCAGAGCCACGCCCACTCCGTGGTGCGCCAGCGCCAACGCCACGTGATAGGTCTGCACCGAGACCACCACGTCCAGCCGCAGTTGCGCTTCATCCAAGGCCCTGCCGAGTACGCGCCCGAGCGGGTCGCCGTGGTCGATGCCGATGACCGGCAGGCCGGCCAGCTGCGCAAGCGCCACCTTGCCCGAACGCACCACCTCGTCGGGCAGCATGGCCTTGGGCGCCACGCACACCACGTCCTGTTGGACCATGGCCTCAGAGACCAGCGCCGGGTGGGCGCCCACGTTGAAGACGTAGCCCAGGTCTGCCTCTTGGAGCACCAGCGCGGCCAGGATCTGCGCGGTGTGCAGCGTCTGGTGGTGCAGCAGCACGCGCGGGTGGCGGACGCGAAAACGCTGCACCGCCCGCGGAAAGGCCTCCAGGCCCAGTCCGGGCACGGTCAGTATCCGCAACACGCCCTGCTCGCGCCCCGCCTTGAGGTTGGCGGACAGGCGCTGCACGTCGCCCAGCTGGGCGAACAGGCGCTCCACCTGGGGGAACAGCGCCTGGGCCTCGGGCGTGGGCTGCAGGCGCCCGCCCGCACGCTGGAACAGTGCGAACCCGAGCTGCAGCTCGGCATGCTGCAGGGTGCGGCTGACCGCCGGCTGGGTGACGTTGAGCATGCGCGCGGCCCCGCTGACGCTGCCGCTGAGCATGATGGCGTGGAAGACTTCTATGTGCCGCAGGCGCATGGGCTGGCATTATCGGCATCGGGGCATACGCCAGCGCCCTTGCCACGGGCCCGCGGTCCAGCCCCGAACCAGCGGGAGCCTGCAGCCGCCGTCCGGGCGCCCCCAGGCGAGCCAGGGTGGCAGCGGCCGGGACGGCAAGCGCGCATCAGGCGCCAGCGGGCGGCTGCAGCCGCCAGTGCAGCGTCTCCCCGGCGCACAGCGGCTTGAGTTCACCCTCGCCGAAGGCCAGATGCTCGGGTACCGTCCAGGGCTGCCGCCGCAGCGTGATTCGTTCTTCGTTGGGCAGCAAGCCATAGAAGGCCGGCCCGTGCAGGCTGGCAAAGCCTTCGAGCCGCTCCAGCGCGCCAGCCGCCTCGAAGGCCGCGGCATACAGCTCGATGGCCGCATGGGCGGTGTAGCAGCCGGCGCAGCCGCTCGCGTGCTCCTTCAGCTGCGCCGGGTGCGGCGCGCTGTCGGTGCCGAGGAAGAACTTCGCGCTGCCGCCGGTGGCGGCCTGCACCAGCGCCTGGCGGTGCTGCTCGCGCTTGAGGATGGGCAGACAGTAGTAATGCGGGCGGATGCCGCCCGTGAAGATGGCGTTGCGGTTGTACAGCAGGTGGTGGGCCGTGATGGTGGCGGCGGTATGCGGGCCGCTTTCGGCGACGTACTGCGCCGCCTCGCGCGTGGTGATGTGCTCGAAGACGATCTTGAGCTCGGGAAAGCGCTGGCGCAGGGGAATCAGCTGGCGCTCGATGAACACCGCCTCGCGGTCGAAGACGTCGATCTCGGGGTCGGCCACCTCGCCATGCACCAGCAGCAGCAGGCCGGCCTTCTGCATGGCTTCGAGCACCGGCTCTATCCTGCGGATGTCGGTCACGCCGGCGTCGCTGTTGGTCGTCGCGCCCGCGGGGTAGAGCTTGCAGGCGACGATGCCGCCCGCGCGCGCGCGGGCAATCTCCTGCACCGGCAGCGCATCGGTGAGATAGAGCGTCATCAGCGGTTCGAACTTCAGCTCTTGCGGCACCGCAGCCAGGATGCGCGCCTTGTAGGCCAGTGCCTGCGCGGTCGTGGTCACCGGCGGGCGCAGATTGGGCATGACGATGGCGCGGGCAAACTGCGCCGCGCTGTGCGGCACCACCGCCGCCAGCTGCGCGCCGTCGCGCAGATGCAGATGCCAGTCGTCGGGCCGGCGCAGGGTGAGGCGATCCATCACAGCAGCTCCAGCACGCGCTCGGGCGGGCGGCACAGCAGCGCACCCTTGGGCGTGAGCACGATGGGGCGGTTGAGCAGCACCGGGTGGGCCAGCACCGCGGCGTAGAGCTCGTCCTCGGTGCGCGCGGGGTTGCCCAGGTCGAGCTCGGCGTACGCCGCCTCCTTGGTGCGCAGCAGCGCGCGCAGCGGCTCGCCGGTGCGCTGCACCAGTGCCTTCAGGCCCGCCAGGTCCCAGGGGTGGTGCAGGTATTCGACGATGGTGGGCTCGATGCCGCGCTCGCGCAGCAGCGCCAGCGCGCCACGCGAATTGCTGCAGCGCGGGTTGTGGTAGATCGTGACCTTCATGGCCTGAAGTGTAGGTTCAAGCGGCGCGCTTGCCCGCTGCCGCGGCCAGGCGCTCAGCCGCGGCCCGCGCGCAGCGTGCGGCTGAGCATGATCACCGGCACCAACCCGACCAGCGCCAGTGCCAGCGAGGGCAGCGCCGCTTCGCCCAGGCGCTCGTCGCGTGCCAGCTGGTAGGCGACCACGGCCAGGGTGTCGCTGTTGAAGGGGCGCAGCACGATGGTCGCGGGCAACTCCTTCATCACATCCACGAAGACCAGCAGCGCGGCAGCGGCGGTGGAGCGCCGCAGCAGGGGCCAGTGCACGCCCGCCAGCAAGCGCAGCGGCCCCGCGCCCAGCATGCGGGCGGAATCGTCCATGCTGAGCGGAATGCGCGCATAGCCGCTTTGCACCGCCTGCAGGCTGACCGCGCTGAAGCGCACCAGATAGGCCCAGACGATGCCGAAGGCCGTGGTGGTCACCAGCGCCGTCAGCCCCAGGCCAGGCGCCGCCAGCTGCATCCAGCCCACGGGCAGCAGGATGCCCACCACGATCACCGCACCGGGCACCGCATAGCCCAGACCCGCCAGGCGCACCACCGCACGCGTGAGCCGGCCTTGGTTGCGCCGCGCCGCATAGGCCAGCAGCAGCGCGATCGCCACGCCCAGCACCGCGGTGATCGCACCCAGGCGCACGCTGTTGCCGGCCCATTGCAGAAAGCGCGACCAGGGCAGCACCGACCAGTCGGCCGCCAGCGGCCGCAGCATGAACAGCACCGGCAGCACGAAGCCCATGAGCACCGGCAGCAGGCACACCAGCCAGGCCAGCACGCAGTGGCGCCCGCGCAGCCATTGCGGCTGGCCGCTGCCCGCGCCCGCGCGGTTGACCGCATTGCCGACAAAGCGCATGCGCCGCTGCGCGCGCTGCTCCAGCTGCAGCAGCACGGCCACCAGCAGCAGCAGAAAGGTGGACAGCTGCGCCGCCGCCACCCGGTCGTCCATGGACAGCCAGGCCTTGTAGATGCCCACCGTGAAGGTCTGGATGCCGAAGTAGCTGGTGACGCCGAAGTCGGCCAGCGTCTCCATCAGCACCAGCGCCACGCCCGCGGCCACCGCCGGGCGCGCCAGCGGCAGGGCCACGCTGCGCAGGCGCCGCGCGGGCGAAGCGCCCAGCAGCCGCGCCGCCTCCACCAGCTGGGCGGCGCGCTCGCCCAGGGCGGTGCGCGCCAGCAGATAGACGTAGGGGTAGAGCGCAAAGATGAAGACCCACACCGCCCCGCCCAGGCTGCGGATGTCGGGCAGCATGCGCCCCTGCAGGCCCAGGCTCTCGCGCAACCAGCTCTGCAGCGGCCCGCTGAACTGCAGAAAATCGGTATAGGCGTAGGCAATCACGTAAGCCGGCAGCGCCAGCGGCAGCAGCAGCAGCCATTCCATGTGCCGCCGGCCGGGAAAGTCGTACAGCGTCACCGCCACCGCGCCGGCGCTGCCCACCACCGCCGCGCCCACGGCAACCAGCAGCCCCAGCCACAGCGTGGTCCAGACGTACTGCGGCAGCACGGTGGCAGCCATCTCGCGCAGCACCGCGCCGGCCTGCGCGCCTTCAGGCCCCAGGGGCAACCATGCGCCGAGCAGGGCCAGCACGGGCAGCATCAATGCGCCGGCCAGCAGCAGCAGAGGCAGGCTGCGCACGGCGCTGCGCGCGCCTGCCAGGGCGTGGACGGTCAATGGGCCTCCCGGTTGCAAATGCGAATTATTCTACGCACCGCACATCCCTAGAATCGCTGCATGTTTCTTCAAGTTTCCGATTTGCAGGTGCACTACCCGGGCCAGGCGCGCCCCGCCGTGGACCATGTTTCCCTGGGCCTTGCAGCCGGAGAGATCGGGGTGCTGATCGGTCCCTCGGGCTGCGGCAAGACCACACTGCTGCGCGCGGTGGCGGGCCTGGAGCCGATTGCCGAGGGCGCCGTCCACCTCGACGGCGAGCTGGTCGGCTGCTGCGGCCTGTGCGTGCCGCCCGAGGTGCGGCGTATCGGCATGGTGTTTCAGGACTATGCGCTCTTTCCCCACCTGAACGTGGGACGCAACGTGGCCTTCGGCATCCATCAGCTGCCGCGCGCGCAGCAGCAGCGGCGCGTGGCCGAGGTGCTGGAGCTGGTGGGCCTGGCCGGCAGCGAGGCGCGTTTTCCGCATGAACTCTCGGGCGGGCAGCAGCAGCGCGTGGCGCTGGCCCGGGCGCTGGCGCCGCACCCGCGGCTGATGCTGCTCGACGAGCCGTTTTCCAACCTGGACAGCGACCTGCGCGAACGCCTGGCCCACGAGGTGCGCGCCATCCTCAAGAACGCCGGCGCCACCGCACTCTTCGTCACGCACGACCAGCTGGAGGCCTTTGCCATTGGCGACCGCATCGGCGTGCTCAGCGACGGGCAGCTGCAGCAGTGGGACAGCTCCTACGCGCTCTACCACCGCCCGGCCACGCGCTTCGTCGCCGACTTCATCGGTCACGGCGTGTTTGCGCCGGCCACGCTGGTGCAGTCGGCCCAGGGCGTGGTCGCGCACACGCCGCTGGGCGAGCTGCGCGACCTGGAGGAATGCCCCCTGCCTTCGCAGTACCCGGGCGGCGAATGCGACGTGCTGCTGCGCCCCGACGACCTGGTGCACGACGACGCGGCGCCGGTCAAGGCCAAGGTGCTGCGCAAGTCGTTTCGCGGTTCGGAGTTTCTCTATACGCTGCAGCTGGCCAATGGCCTGGTGGTGCTGGCCCACGTGCCCAGCCACCACGACCATGCGGTGGGTGAATGGATAGGCATACGCCCGCAGGTGGACCATGTGGTGACCTTCGCGCGCCAGGCCTGAAGCGACGCCGGGCACGCCCGCCGATCCGACGCGCCGCAGGCTGCGCCGACCCGTTCAGCGCCCCTCGTAGGCCACCTGGCCGCCCACGATGGTCCAGCGCACCCGCCCCGGCAGCGTCTGCCCTTCGAAGGGGGTATGCCGACCCTGGCTGACCAGCCGGGCACCCGCGACGCTCCAGCGCGCCTGCGGGTCGACGATGCACAGGTCGGCCACGCCGCCCTCCGCCAGGCGGCCCATGCTGGCCTGCAGCGTACCCAGCGCATTGCCCAGCACGCCCGCGGCCGAGCTGCCCACCACCGCGAGCGCGCGCGCCAGCGGCACCTGCTGCGTCCCGGCCCAGTGCAGCGCGACCGACAGCAGCAGCTCCAGCCCGGTGGCACCGGGCTCGGCTTCGCCGAAGGGCACCACCTTGGCGTCTTCGACGACCGGCGTGTGGTCGGACACCAGCGCGTCGATGCAACCATCGGCCAGCGCCGCCGCCAGCGCCGCGCGGTCCGCCTCCTGGCGCAGCGGCGGCACCAGGCGCGCGCGGCTGTCGAAATAGCCTATGGCCTCGTCGGTGAACATCAGTGAATTGATGCTCACGTCGGCGCTCACCGCCAGGCCCTCGGCCCGCGCCGCGCGCAGCAGCTGCACGCCCGCACCGCTGGAGAGGCGGCACAGGTGCACCCGGGCGCCGGTAGCGCGCACCAGGTCGAAGATGGTCTGCAGCGCGATCGTCTCGGCCGCCACGGGCACGCCGGAAAGCCCCAGGCGCGTGGCCATCGCCCCGCTGGCCGCCACGCCCTTGCCCAGGCTCAGCTCCTGCGGGCGCAGCCACACCGTGTAGCCGAAGGTGGCCGCGTACTGCAGCGCGCGCTGCAGTACCTGGTTGCTGGGCAGCGGCACGTCGGCCTGGGCAAAGCCCACGCAACCCGATTCGGTGAGCTCCACCATCTCGGTGAGCACCTCGCCCTTGAGCCCGCGGGTCAGCGCGCCCAGCGGGAACAGGCGCGACTGGTGCAGCTTTTCGGCGCGGAACTTGAGCATCTCCACCAGGCCGGGCTCGTCGAGCACCGGGTCGGTATCGGGCGGACACACCAGGCTGGTGACGCCGCCGGCCGCGGCCGCGCCCATCTCGGACTCGAGCATGCCTTCGTGCTCGTGCCCGGGCTCGCGCAGGCGCGCCGCCAGGTCCACGAGGCCGGGCAGCACCAGGCAGCCCCGGGCATCGATGATCCGGGCAGGCGTGAAGCCTTCGGGAATGCGCCCCAGGCCGACGATGCGCCCCGCGGCCACCGCCAGACTGCAGACCTGGTCCAGACCCGTGGCCGGATCGAGCACGCGGCCGTTGTCTATGCGTAGTTTCATGGTTTCAAGCAAAAACAGGCTCTAGCGCTTGTGCAGCAAGCGCTGACAGCTATCAAAACAAGAGGGCTCATGCGTCGTTACCGGCCACGATGGCCATGACCGCCATGCGCACCGCGATGCCGAATGCCACCTGCGAGAGGATCACCGCCTGCGGCCCGTCGGCCACGGCGGAGTCGATCTCCACGCCGCGGTTGATCGGCCCCGGATGCATCACGATGGCATCCGGCCTGGCCCAGGCGAGCTTCTCCGGCGTGAGGCCGAAGGTCTTGAAGTACTCCTCGCGCGAGGGCAGCAGCGCGCCGCTCATGCGCTCGTTTTGCAGGCGCAGCATGATGATCACGTCCGCATCCCTGATGCCTTCCTGCAGGTTGTCGAAGACGCGCGTTCCCATGCTCTCGAAACCCGCGGGCGCCAGCGTGCGCGGCCCGACCACGCGCACCTCGGGGCAGCCCAGCACCTTCAGGGCATGGATGTCCGAGCGCGCCACGCGCGAATGCAGCACGTCGCCGACGATGGCCACCACCAGGTTGGAGAAATCCTGCTTGTAGTGGCGGATGGTGTACATGTCCAGCAGCCCCTGCGTGGGGTGCGAATGCCAGCCATCGCCGGCGTTGACCACATGCACGTGCGGCGCCACGTGCTGCGCGATCAGGTAGGGTGCGCCCGACTGGCTGTGGCGCACCACGAACAGATCGGCGGCCATGGCCGAGAGGTTGTCCACGGTGTCCAGCAGCGTCTCGCCCTTGGAGGTGGACGAGCGGCCGATGTCCAGCGTGAACACGTCGGCCGACAGGCGCTTGGCCGCAATGTCGAAGGTGGTGCGCGTGCGCGTGCTGTTCTCGAAGAACAGGTTGAACACGCTCTTGCCGCGCAACAGCGGCACCTTCTTGACCTCGCGCTCATTCATGCCGACGAAGCTCGTGGCGGTGTCCAGGATATGCGTGAGGATGTCGCGCGGCAGGCGGTCGAGCGACAGCAGGTGGATCAGCTCGCCGTGCTGGTTGAGCTGGGGATTGCGCGGACTGGGCACGCTCAGACCTCCTTGACGTCGAAGTGAAAGTCGCCTTCGGCGGTGCGCGCCAGACCCAGGTGCAGCCCGGGCGGCAGGCTGATGCGCGCCGCCGCGAAGTCGGCGGCCACCGGCAGCTCGCGCCCGCCGCGGTCCACCAGCACCGCCAGGCGCACGCGTGCCGGGCGGCCGTAGTCGAACAGCTCATTGAGCACCGCGCGTATCGTGCGCCCGGTGTAGAGCACGTCGTCGAGCACCAGAATGTCGGCGCCATTGACGTCGAAGGGCAGGCGCGTCTGCACGCTGGCGGCCAGGCCGCGCTGGGCATAGTCGTCGCGGTGCATAGACGAAGACAGCACGCCCGCCTCGTGCGCCAGCGACAGCTCCGGCTGCAGGCGCTCGGCCAGCCAGGCGCCCCCCGAGGCGATGCCGACCAGGCGCGTGCCCGGTTCGAGCATGCGGCGCACGGCTTCGCGCAACTGCAGGTACAGCGCCTGTGCATCCAGCGCCAGATGGCCGGCGGTGGCCGCCGTTGGCTTCATTCGAGACTCCTCAGAAATTGCTCCAGGATGATGCAGGCCGAGGCCGCATCCGCATCGCGCGCGCCGCTGGACAGCGCCTCGGTGGTGCTGTAACGCTCGTCCACCTCGTACACCGGCAGGCCGAAGCGCCCGTGCAACTGGCGAGCGAAGCGCCGCGCGCGCACCGTGTTTTCATGTTCGGCGCCGTCGGGGTGAAAGGGTACGCCGACCACCAGCGCATCGGGCTGCCATTCCCTGACGTAGCGCGCCACCTGCTCCAGGCGCGCCTGACCCTCGGCATGGATGCTCTTTTGCGGGCTGGCGCGCGCGAGCAGGCGATTGCCCGTGGCCACGCCGGTGCGCTTGAGTCCGTAGTCGAAGGCCAGGAAGGACTGCAGCGTGGCGGGCGGCAAGGGCCGCCCCGGGCCGGCGTTCATGCCCGCCCTGCCTCGGGCGAGAGCCTGGCCGCGCTCACGCCCAGCAGCGCCAGCGCGCGGTCGTAGCGCTCGGAGATGGGCGCTTCAAAGATCACCTCGGGGTCGGCCAGCACGGTCAGCCAGGCGTTGGCCGCAAGCTCCGATTCGAGCTGGCCTTCGCCCCAGGCGGAATAGCCGAGCATCACCAGGACCCGGCGTGGGCCGGCGCCATGCGACAGGGCCTCGAGCACGTCGCGCGAGGTAGTCATCTCCAGCCCGCCCGGTACGGCCAGCGTTGCAGCGTACGGCGTGGGCTCGTCCTCCATTTCCACCATGGTGCTCGCCGGGTGGGGCGAATCGAGTACCTCCGGGCGCATGACTTCGTGCAGCACGAAGCCGCGCTCCATCTGCATCGGCCCCCCGTGGAACACCGGCTGGCGCGTCAGGTCTTCGCGCCCGAGCGACAGCTCCACGCGCTCGAACAGGTCCTGCATGTCGAGCTTGGTCGGCTTGTTGATCACCAGGCCCAGCGCGCCGCCCGCGCCATGCTCGCAGACATAGACCACGCTGTGCGCGAAGGTCTGGTCGCGCAGCCCGGGCATGGCAATCAGGAAATGGTTGGTCAGGTTGACGGTCGTCGGATCGGCGGACATGGACCCATTTTATTGAACCCTGCGCGGCTTTCACGCACCGCGCTGGCGCACCGCCTTGCCCGGCGCCTCAGTCCTGGGCCACCGCCTGCTCCATTTCCGCGTAACGCTGCACCAGGCCGAGCAGCACCTCGTCCGAATAGGGCTTGCCCAGGTAGTGGCTCACGCCCAGGGCCACCGCGTGCTCCTTGTGCTTTTCGGCCATGCGCGAGGTGATCATGATGATGGGCAGGTCGGCGAGCTTGTCGTCGGCCCGTATCGCGCGCGCCAGGTCGAAGCCATCCATGCGCGGCATCTCGATGTCGGAGAGCACCACCACCGGGCGCTCCTCGCGCAGGCGCTGCAGCGCCTGCAGGCCGTCGGCCGCGAGCGCCACCCGGTAGCCCTCGCGCTGCAGCAGGCGCTGGGTGACGCGGCGCACCGTGATCGAATCGTCCACCACCAGCACCAGAGGCACGGCCGCGGTGGACTGCAGCGCCGTCGCTGCGGGCAGCGCCTGGGCCGGCGCGGCCTTGCCGCGCAGCGCCTCGGGCGAGCGCATCACCGCACGCGCCTGCTCGCCGTACACCGTGGCCAGGGCCACCGGGTTGTAGATCAGCACCACCGCGCCCGAAGCGAGCACCGACATGCCTGCCAGGCCAGGCAGCGTGGACAGCTGCGGCCCCAGGTTCTTGACCACGACTTCCTGGTTGCCGAGCACTTCGTCCACATGCAGCGCAAGGCGCTGCGAGGCGCTGCGCACGATGACGACGGGGCGCGTCTTCTCGGCCGCCTGCGTGCTGCCGGCCGAAGCCTGCAGCAGCGCTCCCGCCCAGTACAGCGGCGCCTCCAGGTAAGCGCCAGCGGCGTAGGCTTGCTCCAGTTCTTCGGAGCTGGCGCGGCGCACCACTTCGATGATGTTTGCGGGTATGCCCATGCTGAGCTTGCCCAGGCGCACCATGACCACCTGCGTCACCGCCGTGGTCAGGGGCAACACCATGCGAAATGCCGTACCCTGCCCCGCCGTGCTGGTGGTTTCGATGCGCCCGCCCAGCGACTGCACCTCGGTGCGCACCACGTCCATGCCTATGCCGCGCCCGGCCAGCTCGGTCACTTCGGCGGCGGTGGAAAAACCCGGCTGGAAAATGAGCTCGGCCGCGCGCTGCACGTCGATGGCCTCGTCCGGCGCGATCAGGCCCTGGGCCAGCGCGCGCTCGCGGATGCGCTCGACGTCCAGCCCCGCGCCGTCGTCGCGGAACTCCACCGACACGTCGTTGCCTTCGTAACCGGCCGTCACCACGATGGTGCCGGCCACCGGCTTGCCCGCCGCTTCGCGGGCCGCAGCCGACTCGATGCCGTGGCCGACACAGTTGCGCAGCAGGTGCTCGAAAGCCGGGGCCATGCGCTCGAGCACGCCGCGGTCCATCTCTATCGTGCCGCCGACGATGTCCAGGCGCACCTGCTTGCCGGTCTCGCGGCTGGCCTGGCGCACCACCGCGTACAGACGCTCGGAGAGCGAATCGAACTCCACCATGCGCGTGCGCAGCAGCTCGCGCTGCAGCTCGCGCGCCTGGCGGCCCTGGGCAGTGAGGTCGTCTTCCGCGCCTTCCACCGAGCGCTGCAGCGCGCGCTGCACCGTCGCCACGTCATTGACCGATTCGGCCATCATGCGCGTGAGCTCCTGCATGCGCGTGAAGCGGTCGAACTCCAGCGGGTCGAACGCCGCCGCGCTCTCGCGCGACTGCGCCTGGCGCGATTGCATCTGCGATTCGGCCTGCACCTCGATGTCGCGCAGCTGGGCGCGCAGGCGCTCCAGGTTGCCGCTGAGGTCGTCGAGCGAGCCGCGCATCTGCAGCACGCGCGTGGACAGGCGCGAACGCGCAATCAGCACCTCGCCCACGTCGTTGACCATGCGGTCGAGCAGCTGCGAGCGCACGCGCACCTGCTGCCCCCCGCCGGTGCGCGCGGAACCGCGCACCAGCTCCACCGGCCGCACTACCGCCGCCTGGGCCACCAGCGGCTTGGCTGCGGTATGGGCGTCGTCGGCGCCAAGGGCGCTCTCTGGTGCATCGGTCGCGCCGGCGCTCGCCTGCGACGCCGGCTCGGCGGGCTCCTGCCCCATCGCGCGCAAGGCGTCGAAGGTGGCCTGCAGGCCGTCAAAGCGCGTCATCAAGGGGTCGATGTCCGCGACCGTCGCGGACTCGGCATCGACCCCCTCGACCGCCGATTCCATGCGGTGGGCCATCTCGCCCAGGCGCAGGGCGCCCGCCAGGCGCGCACTGCCCTTGAGCGTATGCAGCGCGCGCAGCAATTCGGCGCGCGCCGCCATGTCGGCCGGCTGCTCGAGCCACTGGCGCAAGGCGCCGCCCAGAGTCGGCAACAGCTCCTGCGCCTCTTCTTCGAAAATCGGAAAGAGATCGGGATCGATGGTGTCTATGACATCGATTTCGTCTTCGTCGGCATCGGCGGCGATGGCCTGGGCGATGGCGCGGTCGATCTCCTGATCGTGCTGGAAGGGGTCGTCGGACACCTCGTCGACCGCCAGCAGGGCCGGGGCGGCAGCCTCGATTGCAGGAGCAGCCTGATCGTCCTGTTCCGATGCAGCTTGGGGCTCGCCTGCAGCATCTGGTTCCGTTTCGGAAGCCGGGGCATGCTCGGGAATCGCGTCGGCGTCAGCCTCGGGCTCGATGAGCGCCTCTGGTGCGGGCCCACCGGCCGGCTCGGGCTGCGCGGGCGCCTCGGGTTCGGCCGGGGCGGACAGCGCCCCGATCTGCGAGTCGCGCCATTCCTGCAGGCGGTTGATCAGCGTTTCCTCGAGGTCGGCCTCGTCCTGCGGCGCCTGCGCCGCCAGGGACTGCGAGCCGCTGCTGATATCGGTCTGCAACAATGCATCGAGCTGCTGCAGCACCGCGACCTGCGGCACCTTGAGGAAGCCGGCCGCAAACTGGTGCAGCAGGCGGCGGATCTCATCGACCGCCTCACTGAGCGTGCCCAGGTGCTCGGCCGGCACGTGCCCCAGCAGTTGCAGGTGCTGCAGCGCATGCTCGAGCGTGCGCGACAGAGCGGACAGATCCACAAAGCCGACCGTGGCGGAGCTGCCAGCCAGCGAATGCGCCATCGCCACCGCCTCTTCCGAGACGGCGGGCGAGACCGCGCTCGCCCATTCCTGCACCTGGGCGACCAGGCGCCCCGACCATTCCTCCGCTTCGCTCAGATAGACGTTGTACAGGGCGGCAGGCACGCGCAGGTGCCCGACCTCCTTGAACTCCCCGTCGACGATGCTCGGCAGCGCCGGCGCAAACTCGGTCGGTTCGGGCTCGGTTTCGGCCGCCGGCGTGCCCGCCTCGGTCGCCGGCGCGAAGAGGTCCTCGGGCAGCAGCGCGGAGTGCCCGGGCACGTCGGATGCGCTTGGCGCCGCGGCCTCGGCTGCGGCATCCAGGGGGCCTTCGATCAGGGTGTCGGCAAAACCAAAACCCGAATCGTGCGCACTCTCGCCTGGCGCTTCGGGCACGGGCGTCGGCAGCGGTGCGGTGCCCACCATCGGGTCGACCGCACCATCGACTTCGGCGTGCGCGGCGTCCGCGCTCGCACCGGTCCCGGCATGCACCCAGGGCCGCAGCACACCCTCGGCGCGCATGGCCTGGGCCACACCCTGGAAGTCCGCGGCGCTCCAGGCACGGGCACCACCCTGCGCAAGGTCCTGGATCCAGGCGGCAAAAGCCTGCAAGGCGTCGTGGCAGAGGGTTCTGAGCTCCACCGACGCCGGTTTTTGGTGGACCAGCCAGTCGTTGAGCACCTGCTCCATGGCCCAGGCGGCTTCGCCGAATTCCTGCAGGCCGACCATGCGCGAGCTGCCCTTGAGCGTGTGAAACGCCCGGCGCAGCGTGGTCTGTTCTTCGATGTCGCCGGGCTGCTCATGCAGCGCTTGCACGGCCGCCAGACCATTGGCGATGACCTCGCGCGCTTCCTCGATGAAGATCTCCAGCAGTTCTTCGTCGATCTGCGCCTGCTCGGGTTCGGCGGCGGGCGTTTCGCTCGCACGCTCTTGCGGCGCCGCAGCCTGCTCGGGCACCATCGCCGGATCGGCGACGGCCGGCACGAGCGGGGCCGGTGCCTCGTCGGCCGCCAGCGTTGGCGCGGGGGCGGCCGGCGCGGCATCCAAATGCCCTCCCAGGTCCAGCGTGGGCAAGTCCAAGTCCAGCAGCGCAGACGCGCCCGGGGCTTCTGCAGCCGGCGTATCGGAGGCCTGCGGCGTCAGGGGGTCCGCGGGTGTCGACGGCGCCTCGGTCGGCGCGAGCAATTGCGGATCGACTTCGAACTCCGGCGCATCGCTCGCGCGCGCCGCCAGGACGTGCTCGGCGTCGTCCTGGCTGTCTTCCATGCGGGTGCGGGCAGTGGAGCCCATGACGATCTTGAGCTCGCCCAGCTCTTCGTCGTACACGAAGAGCTTGGCGGCCATGGCGCGCTGGTAACCCAGCATGTCCACGAGAAAGCCCAGCGCCCCCAGGCTGTTGCCCAGGCGCTCTACCACGCGCGGCTGCTCCTGGGCCGGCACTTCGTGCAGCATCAGTTGCTCGATCAGGTCGCGCATGCGCAGCACTGCCAGCGAGGCCTGCTCCAGCCCAAGCACCGACAGCACGCCGCGCATCTGCTGCATGCCCCCGGGCACCGGGGCAAGCACCGCGGTATCTTCGGGCTTGCGGAAGTACTGGTCGAGCGACTTTTCCACGTCGGCCAGGGTCACGCGCAGCTCGCCCACCACGCTGCCCATGGTCTGCTGGTCGCTCACGCGCCGGTACAGCTCTTCCATCCATGGTTCGAGCGGCTGGGATTCCCCCCCCAGCGTGACGCCGTCGAGCCGCCCGGCCAGCCTGCTGCCGCGCTCGGCCATGTGTTCGCGCGCCGCGTCGAGCTCTTCGAACGCGGCCTGCAGATAGAGCACCGCGGTGGCCACCTCCATCGCCAATGCGGGAGCAGGCGGCTGCGCCGAATGCAGCGGCACGGCCACGGCGCGCATCAGCGCTTCGGCCAGCGGCTCGCTATCGAGCTGCAGCTTGCGCAGCGAATCGCAGACCAGGCTGAACTGGTCGGCCGCGAGCTTGATCTTGTGCTTGTCGCCGCCCGCCAGCGCCGACCAGGTTTCGGTGGCCGCCGCAATGCGCTTGCGTGCCTGGGCCAGCAGCGCCGGATCGCACAGGCCGAAGCGCGGCGATTCGTAGTCGACCGGTGCGCTGCGCTGCAGGTCCCAGGCGTGGCGCACCGAGCGCAGGGCGGTCACGCCCGTGGCGTCCTCGGGCATGCGCGCCTGGGCGCAGAAGAAGAGCAGTTCGGGCAGCAGGCGCTCGGCCAGCGCGGTGTCACCACGCGCGAGCGCGGTGTACTGCATCAGCACGCGCGAGGTGGTGCGCTTGACGTAGGCGTCGACCGGCAGCCAGCGTCGACCTATGGCCTCGAAGAAGCCCGCGGCAGCCTTCCAGAACAGGCGCGGCTGGGTCTGCTGCTGCGCCGCGGCGAAACCCATGCACAGATGCTGCATGTCCATGGCCGCATCCACGTCGCCATTCTTGACGATGCGCAGCACGGCCGAATCCAGATGCGTGCGCACCTCGGGGCTGTAGGGCAGGGGCAGTACCGAGCCGGGAAAGACCGGCTCGCGCATGCGCCGCTCGGCCGGCCACAGGTCCATGGGATGCACGTGCGGCACGCCCGCAAGCTGCTGCACCTGGCGGTACTGCGGGAACAGCGCCACCGGCGAAGTGCTCTTGCCCGCCAGGATGCTGTCCAGGTATTCGATGACCGCGAAACTCGCGCCCTCGAGCATCGAGACGGCCTCGTTGCGGCACAGTTCGGGCTGCTGGGTCAGCCGCTGCAGCGCCGCTTCCATGGCCTGCAGCACCAGTGCGGTCTGCTCCATGCCCACCATGACCAGCGCGCCGGTGCACTGGTGCAGCGTCAGGCGCACGTTGCGCAGCGGCGTGACGTCGTGCGATGCAAGGTCGGATTCGCCCGAACTCTCGATTTCATGCGCGAAATGGCGCAGCTGCTTGACTGCGCCGTCCAGCATCTTGCGCAGCTCGGCGTGTACCCATGCCAGGGGACCCAGGTCCTGCTCCTCATAACGAACGTCGCGCACCGCTGCGTGCGGGGCCCCCGTGGGTGACATGGCTTGCCCTCCGAGTGTGGTCGCTTGAGGCATGGCTTCCCTGCGATCAGGCAATCTTGAACCGCGCGACCGACTGGCGCAATTCCTCCGCCATCTTGGACAGCTCGCGCACCTGGTGCGCCGTGGTGCGCGTGCCCTCACCGGTCTGCTCGGTCACCGCGAAGATGTGCTGAATGTTCTCGGCCACGCCGTTGGCCAGGCTGGCTTCGCGCAGCGTGGATGAGGAGATGCTCTCGATGAGCTCGGCGAGCTTGCGCGAGACGTTGTCGATCTCGGACAGCGCGGTACCGGCGCTGTCGGACAGGCGCGCCCCCTCGACCACGCCGCGCGTGGAACGCTCCATGGCGGCCACCGCGTCCTGGGTGTCGGTCTGGATCGCCTTCACCAGCGCGGCAATCTGGCGCGTGGCGTCCGCCGAGCGCTCGGCCAGGCGCTGCACTTCCTCGGCCACCACCGAGAAGCCGCGCCCCGCCTCGCCGGCGGATGCCGCCTGGATGGCGGCGTTCAGGGCCAGCAGGTTGGTCTGTTCGGTAATGCCCGAGATCAGCTCGGTGATTTCGCCAATCTCCTGCGACGATTCGCCCAGGCGCTTGATACGCTTGGAGGTGTCCTGGATCTGGTCGCGGATCGCGTTCATGCCGCCGATGGCGTTCTGCACCGCCTTCAGGCCCTCATCGGCCGCCTGCCTGGACTGCTGGGCCACCGAGGCCGATTCCTGCGCCTGCGAGGACACCTGGTTGATGCGCGCCGCCATGTCGAGCACCGACTGGCCGGTCTCGCGAATCTCGCGCAGCTGCTCGCTGGAGGCCGCCAGCAGCTCGGTCGAGGTGCCGTCCACCTGCGTGGTCGTCTGCGCCACGCGCGTGGCGGTGTTCTGCACGCTGCCCACCAGCACGCGCAACTCTTCCACCGTGTAGTTCACCGAGTCGGCGATCGCGCCGGTGATGTCCTCGGTCACCGTGGCTTCCTGCGTCAGGTCGCCCTCGGCCACCGACTGCAGCTCGTTCATCAGGCGCAAGATGGCCGCCTGGTTGGCGTCGTTGATGCGCTTGGCCTCGAGCTCCTGCAGGCGCGCTTCCTGACGCTGCTGCTCGGACAGCAGCTGGCGGCGCTCGCTTTCACGCAGCTGCACGCGTGCAATGCCCACGCCGCACAGCAGCACGAACAGGGCCAGCACAGCCAGCAGGGCGATCTCGCTGATGCCGTAACCGGCCTGCGCCGTGAGTTTGGCCTGGATCGACTCCAGTGACTCGCGCGCGGGCTCGGCGTCGGCCAGCAGCACCGACTGCGCGCTGCGCGAGGCCGAGAGTTCGGAGGCGCTGTCCAGCAGCAGCGTGGCGCGCGGCTCGTTCTCGTCGTACAGCGCCAGCAGCGCCGCGCCGTCGGAGCCGACCAGCAGCTGGGAATTGCGCTGCGTGAGCGCACGGAAGTTCGCCACGTCCTCGTCGAGCTGCGCCTGCACGCCGACGCCGGCGCCGCCATACACCAGGTTCGCGTCCAGGATGATGCGCTGGGTCAGCGTGGCCAGGCGCCCGGCGGCGTCCATGGCCGCGATGTCGCCGTCCTGGTAGGCACGTGCCGCGACCGCGCGGGCCGCGCGCAGCCAGTCGCCCGACTCCTGGTTCATCGCCTGCATGGCCTTGCGCGTTTCCACCAGCGTGGAGGTCTGCGATTGCATGGCCGAGACGTAGCGCTCCACACGCTCCATGATCGGGCGCATGTCCTCGAGCTCGGCGCGGAAGGACGCGCCCAGCGCCTTCACCCCGAGCTCGCTGTTGCCGCTGGTGAGCGCCTGGATGTTGCGCGAAAAGCCGCGCGAGCTGTCGGCCAGTTCTTCAAAGGCCTTGGGCCGACCGCCCAGCGCCTCGTCGAACGCCTTGACCAGGCGCTGCGACTGCGTCAGGGCTTCACCCACGGCGGTCAACTGGCGCGCGGAGGTCTGCGCGCGCTGCACCAGCCAGCCGCCGAACAGCACGAGAACGAGCACGCCCATGCCGAGCAGGGCCAGCAGGTGGCGCTGGTGGGTCGCCGCAGTGGCGCGGCCCAGCACCGGCAGCGTGATCTTGTCGTCTTCGCTCGAGGCAGCGTCCGGTGCGGCGGGCTCTCCACCCTCGCCGCGGATGCTCTCGGCGCCGTCCGAGCGAAACGCCGTGGACAGGCCTTCGCCATGCTGCGGGTCCACCCCGAGATCGACCCGGCTGGGCTGGGCCTCGGCTTGCGCCGGCGCCCGCCCCAGGAGTCTGTTCAGTGCATCAACCAAGGACATAGTGCTCCCCCAATCACGACGGTGCGCCCGCTCTCAAGCGCCGATGTTCAAAAACGCCGCATCCTGTGCGAGCGTCTGCAAGTCGAGGATCTGCCAGTGTTCGTCGCGCGCATTGATCTGCACCGCTCGCATGCATGGCAAGGCATCTGGCGCCGGTGGCTGCGTCGCAACGAAATCCTGGGCGCCGCGCAGGCCGGCAAAACGGTCGATCAGCAGCGCCGCATTGACTTCCAGCGCCGCTCCCATGGTCACGAGCGCGCATTCGGACAGCGCCTGCTCCGAGCGCGCCTGCACCGGCGCGCCCAGCAGCATGGCCAGATCGATCACGCCGGCGAGCACGCCGCGCAAATTGGCCACGCCCAGAAACCAGGGGCGGGCGTGGGGCACGGGTTGCGTGCCCGACCAGGAGAAGATCTCGCCCGCCTGCGTCAGCGGCAGCAAGAGCCGCAAGTCGGCGCATTCGACGGCGAGCCACGAAGCCACGGCCACGTTTTCGGCGCTGGCCGCCTGCAGGCGGGCGAGCAGGCGCAGCTGAACGTCCTTGAGTGTTTCGCGTTCTGCCATGGCAAAGGGTGTGGTGGGCTCAGTTCAGCGCGCTGATCTTCTCGCGCAGCTCGGCCGCGTCCACCGGCTTGGTGATGTAGCCGCGCGCGCCCTGGCGCATGCCCCAGACCCGGTCGGTTTCCTGGTTCTTGCTGGTGCACATGATGATCGGGATGTCCGAATACTTGGGGTCGTTGGTGAGCGCGCGGGTGAGCTGAAAGCCGTTCTTGCCCGGCATGACCACGTCCATGAGGATGAGGTCGGGCTTGGCCGTCTCCAGCGCGCGGTAGGCCTCGTCGGCATTTTCCGCCGTGGCCACTTCATAACCCTGCTTTTGCAGCAGGTCGGACAGAAACACCAATTCGGTCTTGGAATCATCCACGACCAGCACTTTCTTGATCGCCATTACTGAGCTCCTGGTTGCACACGGCCAAATTGCTGCACCGCCTGCAGCAACTGATCCTTGGTAAAGGGTTTGGTGAGGTAGTCCTGGCAGCCCACCATGCGCCCGCGCGCCTTGTCGAAGACACCGTCCTTGGAGGACAGCATGACCACCGGGGTGTCGGCAAAACGCGGATTGCGCTTGATGATGGCCACGGTCTGGTAGCCATCGAGCTTGGGCATCAGGATGTCGCAAAAGATGAGTTGGGGCTGGTAGTCGTTGACCTTGGACAGCGCGTCAAAGCCGTCGTCGGCAAGCAAGACCTCGTGACCACCCTGTTTGAGGAATATCTCGGCGCTGCGCCGGATCGTGTTGCTGTCGTCCACCACGAGCACCTTGATCGTGGGACCGGTAGTCGCTGTCGCCAATTTGTCCCGCTCCTTTGGATATTGCTCTTGCACCTGTTCATGAAGACCATCGCGCAAGTGCAGCTTCAGCAAGCTTATAGGTGCTTTCTCCCAATTGCAACGATTCTACGTAATGTGCGCGCCGCAAATTCCGCGGCGCCTCATCGGTGCAACACCGGCCGCAGCGAGCCGGCTGCCCGCCCGCGGCGCGGCTGAAGCGAAAATGCGGACCATGACACATGCCCAAGACCCCAACGACGCCCTCTTCGACCATGCCAGGGCCCTGATCCCGGGCGGCGTGAATTCGCCCGTGCGCGCCTTTCGCGCGGTCGGCGGCACGCCCGCCTTCATCACGCGCGGCCAGGGCGCCTACCTCTGGGACGCCGACGGGCGGCGCCTCATCGACTATGTCGGCTCCTGGGGGCCGATGATCCTGGGCCACGGCCACCCCGCGGTGCTCGAGGCCGTGCACCGCGCGGTCGACCAGGGCATGTCCTTCGGCGCGCCCACCGAACGCGAAAGCGAACTGGCCGAGGAGATCGTGCGCCACATGCCCGCCATCGAAATGCTGCGCCTGGTGAGCTCGGGCACCGAGGCGGGGATGAGCGCGATCCGCCTGGCGCGCGGCGCCACCGGACGCAGCAAGATCGTCAAATTCAACGGCTGCTACCACGGCCATGCGGACGCGCTGCTGGTCAAGGCCGGCTCGGGCCTGGCGACCTTCGGCCACGCCACCAGCGCGGGCGTGCCCGAGGTGGTGGTGCAGGACACGCTGGTGCTCGAGTACAACGACGTGGCGCAGCTGGAAGAGGCCTTCGCGCTGCACGGCGCGCAGATCGCCTGCGTGATCATGGAGCCGATCGCGGGCAACATGAACTTCGTGCGCGCAAGCATCCCCTTCATGCGCGCGGCGCGCGAGCTGTGCACGAAGCACGGCGCGCTGCTCATCATC
The DNA here is from genome assembly GCF_007954405.1 of Comamonas flocculans. Taxonomy (NCBI): domain Bacteria; kingdom Pseudomonadati; phylum Pseudomonadota; class Betaproteobacteria; order Burkholderiales; family Comamonadaceae; genus Comamonas; species Comamonas flocculans. The sequence continues at coordinate 918,779 of NZ_CP042344.1, forward strand.
GACGAGGTGATGACCGGCTTTCGCGTGGCGCTCGGTGGTGCGCAAAGCCTGTACGCGAAGGAGATTGCGGGCTTTGCGCCCGACCTCACCATGCTGGGCAAGGTGGTGGGCGGCGGCATGCCGCTGGCGGCCTTTGGCGGGCGCCGCGAGGTGATGGAGCAGCTTGCGCCGCTGGGCCCGGTCTACCAGGCGGGCACGCTGTCGGGCAACCCGGTGGCGACGGCCTGCGGCCTGGCGACGCTGCGGGAGGTGGCCCAGCCGGACTTCCATGCGCGCCTGGCCGAGCGCACGCGCGCGCTCATCGCAGGTCTCGCGCGCGCGGCGGCCGACGAGGGCGTGGCGCTGTGCGGCGACAGCGAGGGCGGCATGATGGGCTACTTCCTGCTGCCCGAGCTGCCGGGCAACTACACCGAGGTGCTGCAGAGCGACGGCGCGCGCTTCAACCGGCTGTTCCACGGCCTGCTGGAGCGCGGCGTCTACACCGCGCCCGCACTCTACGAGGCGGGCTTCGTCAGCAGCGCGCACAGCGCGGGCGACATCGAAGAGACCGTGGCCGCCGCGCGTGCGGTGTTTCGCCAGCTGGCCTCAGCCTGAGCGCGCGAGCCAGGCCGCGCGCAGGCGCGGCCAGAGCACGTTCAGGCTCAGGCCCGCCATCACCAGCAGCATGGCCGCCGCCTTCCATGCCGGAAAAGGCTCGCCCAGCAGCGCCACCGAGCTGGCCATGCCGAAGACCGGCACCAGCAGCGCCAGCGGCGTGACCGTGGCCGCGTCGTAGCGCACCAGCAGCCAGGCCCACAGACCATAGCCGAGCAGGGTATTGGCCATGGACTGCCACAGGATCGCGCCCCAGGCCAGCAGCGGCGCATCGGCCATGGACTGCCCGAGCACCGCCGGACCGCCCTCCACCAGCAGCGAGAGTGCGACCAGCGGCGGCGCCGAGAACGCGCTGGTCCAGACCATGTAGGCCAGCATGTTCACGCGCCCTGCGCTGCGCCCGACCATGTTGCCCAGCGCCCAGCACAGGCCCGAACCCAGCACCATGACGATGCCCAGCCAGGTCGTGGTGCCGTCAGTGTGCAGGCCGATCACCGCAAAGCCCGCCAGCGCCAGCAAGGCCGCGAGCAGCTGGAAGGGCCGCACCCGCTCGCCCTGCAGCAGCACCGCGAGGCCCACGGTGAAGAGCACCTGCGCCTGCACCACGAGCGAAGCCAGGCCCGGCGAGATCTGCGATTGCATCGCCAGGTACAGCAGGCTGAACTGCCCGCCGCCGATCAGCAGGCCGTAGGCGGCCAGGTTGCGCCAGGGCACCTGCGGGCGGCGAAAGAAGAAGATCGCGGGCACGGTGGCGCTGGCAAAACGCAGCGCCGCCATCAGGATGGGCGGAAAGGAGCCCAGCGCCACCTTGATGACCACGAAGTTGCTGCCCCAGATGGCCACGATCAGCAGGCCCAGCAACAGATGGCCCAGGCCGATGACCTGGCGCCGCGGCGGCGCGGCGGGCAGCGCCTCAGTGGCGGAAATGGCGCACCCCGGTGAAGACCATGGCGACGCCGCGTTCGTTGGCCGCGTCTACCACTTCCTGGTCGCGCATCGAACCCCCGGGCTGGGCCACGCAGGTGGCGCCGGCGTCGACCACCACGTCCAGGCCGTCGCGGAAGGGGAAGAAGGCGTCGCTCGCCACCACCGTGTCCCTGAGCGACAGGCCCGCGGCCTCGGCCTTGATGCTGGCGATGCGCGCGGAGTCGAGCCGGCTCATCTGCCCCGCCCCGACCCCCATGGTCATGCCGCCCTTGCAGAACACGATGGCGTTGCTCTTGACGAACTTGGCCACCTTCCAGGCGAACATCAGGTCCTGCATCTGCTCCTGCGTGGGCTGGCGCTCGGTCACCACCTTCAGGTCGGCCAGTTGCAGTTCGTGGTTGTCGGCGCTTTGCAGCAGCAGGCCCGAGCCCACGCGCTTGGCGTCCATCAGGTTGCGGCCCTGGCTCCAGGCGCTGGCGCCGCCCGCGGCGGGCAGCGCAATCTTCACCAGGCGCACATTGGCCTTGGCCTGGAACACGGCAAGCGCCTCACGCGTGAAATCGGGCGCCATCAGCACCTCGACGAACTGCCTGGCCACCTGTTCTGCCGCCGCGCCATCCACCGGGCGGTTGAAGGCGATGATGCCGCCAAAGGCGCTGGTCGGGTCGGTCTGGAAGGCCTTGGCATAGGCCTCGCGCGCGCTGGTGCCCACGGCCACGCCGCAGGGGTTGGCGTGCTTGACGATGACGCAGGCGGGCAGCTTGAAGCTCTTGACGCATTCCCAGGCAGCGTCGGCGTCGGCGATGTTGTTGTAGGACAGCTCCTTGCCCTGCAGCTGCTCGCCGGTGACGATGGAGCCCGGCGCCGGGCACAGGTCACGGTACAGCGCGGCGCTCTGATGGCTGTTTTCGCCATAGCGCAGGTCCTGCACCTTGGTGAAGATGCCATTGCTCTGGGCCGGGAAGGTCTGGCGCCGCGGTACGTAGGTGTCCGAGAGCTTTTCAGGCTCGAACTCGACCGAGGAGAGGTAGTCGCTGATCGCCCCGGCGTACTGCGCAATGCGGTTGAACGCCGCCACCGCCAGCTGAAAGCGCAGCGCGTGCGTCAGGTGGCCGTGCTGTTGCAGCTCGGCCAGCACCGCGGGGTACTGGCCCGCGTCGGTGACCACGCCCACGTCCTTCCAGTTCTTCGCGGCGCTGCGCACCATGGCCGGGCCGCCGATGTCGATGTTCTCGATCGCGTCGGCCAGCGTGCAGCTGGCCTTGGCCACCGTCGCCTCGAAGGGGTAGAGGTTGACCACCAGCAGGTCTATGGTGTCCACGCCGTGGTCCTTGAGCGCCGCCATGTGGGCCGGCAGCTCGCGCCGGGCCAGCAGGCCCGCATGCACCTTGGGATGCAGGGTCTTGACGCGGCCGTCGAGCATCTCGGGAAAGCCGGTGAGCTCGGCCACCTCGGTCACTGGCAGGTTCTCGGCCGCCAGCAGCTTGGCCGTGCCGCCGGTGGAAATCAGCCGCACGCCCCGGGCATGCAGCGCCCGGGCAAAGTCCACGATGCCGCTCTTGTCCGAGACGGATATCAATGCATTGGTCACTCTTGTGGCTCCAGACTTTCAAACAAAATAGGGCTCTAGCGCCCGCCACACAAGCGCGAGCAGCTATTAATTCGATAGAAAATTACAGCAGGCGATGGTCCACCAGCTTCTTGCGCAGCGTGTTGCGGTTCAAGCCCAGCCATTCGGCGGCGCGCGACTGGTTGTTGCCGGCGTGCTGCATCACCACCTCCAGCAGCGGTTTTTCCACCAGCCGCAGCAGCATCTCGTACAAGTCCTCGGGCGATTCACCGCCGAGGTCTTCAAAATAGCGCAGCAGACTGTCGCGCACGCAGGCTTCGATGTTGGTGTTGGCCGGGCTCATGCGTGCACGCCCTCGGCGGTGGCTTGTTCGGACACGGCCGGGGCCTCGTTCATGCGCGGCAGGCGCTCCATCTGCTGCTCCAGCCGCTCGAAGTAGTCGTTCACCGCGCACCACTGCGCGCGGCTTTCCTGTACCTGGTTGATGTGGCGGCGCAGCGCATCGCCACCCGGCAGGCCATGCACGTACCAGGCGATGTGCTTGCGCGCGCTGCGCACGCCGGTGGATTCGCCGTACAGGCTGTAGTGGTCCTGCAGATGCGCCAGCAGCAGCCGCCGCACCTCGGCCACCAGCGGCGGCGCGAGCTCCTCGCCGGTGTCAAGGAAGTGCGCCACTTCGCGAAAGATCCAGGGGCGCCCCTGGGCCGCACGGCCGATCATCAGCGCGTCCGCTCCGGTGGCGGCAAGCACCGCACGCGCCTTGCGCGGGCCGGTGATGTCGCCGTTGGCTACCACCGGTATGGCCACCGCCTGCTTGACCGCGGCGATGGTGTCGTATTCCGCTTCACCCCGGTAGCCAAGCTCACGCGTGCGCCCGTGCACCGTCAGCATCTGGATGCCCGCCTGCTCGAAGCGGCGCGCAAGCTGCACCGCGTTCTTGTGCGCCTCGCTCCAGCCGGTGCGCATCTTGAGCGTGACCGGCACGCCGCGCGGCGCGCACACCGCCACCACCGCCCCGGCGATAGCCAGCGCCAGCGGCTCGTCCTGCATCAGCGCGGAGCCCGCCCATTTGTTGCAGACCTTCTTGGCCGGGCAGCCCAGGTTGATGTCGATGAGCTGCGCGCCGCGATCGATGTTGTAGGCCGCGGCCTCGGCCATCATGGCCGCGTCGGTGCCGGCGATCTGCACCGCGATGGTGCCCGGCTCGCCCTCGTGGTTGGCGCGCCGGCTGGTCTTGAGGCTGTCCCACAGTTCCCTGCGCGAGGTGACCATCTCGCTGACCGCATGGCCCGCACCCAGCTCGCGGCACAGGCGCCGGAACGGCCGGTCGGTCACACCCGCCATGGGCGCGACGAACACGCGGTTGGGCAGGACGACGGGACCGATGGAAAGCGGGTTCATGGGGCAAAACGGGCCAGCGCGCCGGCCTGCAAAGCCTGCCATTGTAGATGCCCGTTTTTTGGGCAGACGTCGCGCGCGGCCGGCCTACACTTGAGCGCCCATGGACGCCTGGATGATCGAACTGGCCCACTGGCTGGCCTTGCCGCAGCACGGCCTGGTGACGGTCTTCGTCGTCGCGCTGGTCTCGGCCACGTTGCTGCCGCTGGGTTCGGAGCCGGCCGTCTTCGCGCTGGTGCAGCTCAACCCCGGACTCTTCTGGCCGGCGATCGCCGTGGCCACGCTGGGCAATACCGCGGGTGGCGCGATCAGCTGGTGGATGGGCCTGGGCGCGCACCGCGCCGTGGACCACCTGCGCGGGCGGCGCACCGAGACGCGCGCGCTCGCCTGGCTCAAGCGCTTCGGCCCGCGCGCCTGCCTGCTGAGCTGGCTGCCGGTGGTGGGCGACCCGCTGTGCGCCGTGGCGGGCTGGCTGCGCCTGCCGTTCTGGCCCTGCGTGCTGTACATGGCCGTGGGCAAATTCGCACGCTATCTGGTGATGACCGTGGCGCTGGTGTGGCTGTGGCCCCTGCTCGGCCTGTGAGTGCAAAGCCGGGCTGCGCGGCGCGCATGCGCATGTCGCCCTAATGCGCCGCGCACATAAGGTTCAAGCAAACTAATCGTTCGTTTTGCCGCGGCCGCTGCCTAAGCTTGCGGGCTTTGCTACCCCGCCGTCCGTGCATGCTGCGTCGATCCTGTCTCGCCCTGCCTCTTGCGCTTGCCCCCTTGGGCAGCGCGGCTGCGCAGCAGCGCACGCTGCTGAACGCGGCTTTCGACGCCACGCGCGAATTCTTCGCCGCCGCCAACACCGCGTTTGCAGCGCAGTGGCAGCAGCGCACCGGCGAGCCGCTGACCATCTACCGGTCGCACGGGGGCTCGGGCAAGCAGGCGCGCTCGGTGCTCGACGGCCTGCAGGCCGACGTGGTGTCGCTGGCGCTGCCACCGGACATCGACATGCTGGCGCGCCGCGGCCTGGTGCGCACCGACTGGCGCACGGCGCTGCCCGAGCAGGCCTGCCCCTGGGGCTCGACCATCGTGTTCATGGTGCGCCCGGGCAATCCGCTGGGCGTGCGCGGCTGGGACGACCTGCTGCAACCGGGGCTGCGCCTGCTCACGCCCAACCCGAAGATCTCCGGCGGCGCGCGCTGGAACTACTTTGCCGCCTGGGGCCACGCGCTGCGCGCCGGCGGCAGCGAAACGGCGGCGCGCGAGTTCGTCGGCCAGCTGTTTCGCCAGGTGCCGGTGCTTGATTCCGGGGCGCGCGCAGCCACCATGAGCTTTGTCGAGCGCGGCATCGGCGACGTGCTGCTCGCCTGGGAATGCGAGGCGCTGCTGGCGCAGCGCGCCTTCGGGACGCGGCGCTTCGAGCTGATCACGCCCGCGCGCAGTATCCGCGCGGCGCTGCCGGTCGCGGTGGTCGACCAGGTGGCCACGCGCCGCGGCACCGGCGCGCTGGCGCTGGCCTATCTGCGCTACCTCTACAGCCCGGGAGCGCAGGCGCTGGCGGCGCGCTACTTCCTGCGCCCTTGCCTGCAGCCGGCCACGGGCTTTGCGCCGCTGCGGACCTTCACGCTGGAAGAGGTGGCCGGCAACTGGGCGCAGGCGCAGCAGCGGCATTTCGCCGACGGCGGCGTGTTCGACCAGATCTACCAGGGCGGCGCCCGCGCATCCACCTGAGGCCGCCGATGTCCAGCACCACGCTTGCCCCTGCCGCAGCGCCGCGCCTGCGCCGCACCCCGCCGGTGCTGCCCGGGCAGACGCTGACCCTGGGGCTGACCCTGGCCTGGCTCGGTCTGCTGGTGCTGCTGCCGCTCGCCGCCGTGGCGCTGACGGCCAGCGCGCCGGGCTGGGGGGCGCTGTGGCAGACCGTGGCCACGCCGCGGGTGCTCGCCGCGCTCAAGCTGTCGTTTGGCAGCGCCCTGCTGGCCGCGCTGGTGAATCTGGTGTTTGGCGGCATGACCGCCTGGATGCTGGTGCGCCACCGCTTTGCGGGCAGGAAGCTGGTCGACGCGCTGGTGGACCTGCCTTTCGCCCTGCCCACGGCCGTGGCCGGCATCGCGCTGACCGCGCTGTATGCACCGCAGGGCTGGCTCGGGCGCTGGCTGGTTCCGCTGGGCCTGCAGGTAGCCTTCCAGCCGGCGGGCATCATCGTGGCGCTGGTGTTCATCGGCCTGCCCTTCGTGGTGCGCACGGTGCAGCCGGTGCTGCAGGACCTCTCGCCCGAGTACGAAGAGGCCGCGCGCAGCCTGGGTGCCTCGCGTCTGCAGGTCTTTGCGCATGTGCTGCTGCCCGCCATGCTGCCGGCGCTGCTCACCGGCTTTGCGCTGGCCTTCGCGCGCGCGGCGGGTGAATATGGCTCGGTGATCTTCATCGCGGGCAACATGCCCATGGCGTCGGAAATCGCGCCGCTGCTCATCGTCACGCGGCTAGAGCAATACGACTACGCCGGCGCCACCGCCATCGCGCTGGTGATGCTGGTCATCTCGTTTGCGCTGCTGCTGCTGATCAACCTGCTGCAGGCCGGCAGCCGCCGCCACGCATCGGGCCGGAGCGCGCCATGAGCATGGCCCTGTCCCGCACCACGGCCCCACGCCGCGCGGGCGCGGTCCGCGCTCCCTGGCTGCAGCGCCTGCTGCTGGCGCTGACCTTCGTCTTCCTGTTCATCTTCCTGCTGCTGCCGCTGGCCGCGGTGTTCAGCGAGGCGCTGGCACGCGGCTGGGCGGCAAGCCTGGCGGCCGTCACCGAGCCCGACGCGCTCGCCGCGCTGCGCCTGACCCTGCTGGTCGCGCTGATCGCGGTACCGGTCAACGTGGTGTTCGGCGTATGCGCGGCCTGGGCGATAGCGCGCTTCGAATTCCCCGGCAAGGGCGCGCTCACCACGCTGATCGATCTGCCGTTTTCCGTCTCGCCGGTGATCGCCGGCCTGGCCTGGGTGCTGCTGTTCGGCGCGCACGGCTGGCTGGGCCCGTGGCTGCAGCGCCACGACCTGCAGGTGCTGTTTGCCGTGCCCGGCATCGTGCTGGTCACGCTCTTCGTCACCTTCCCCTACGTGGCGCGCGAGCTGATCGCGCTGATGCAGTCGCAGGGCAGCGAGGAAGAGGAAGCGGCCCTGGTGCTGGGCGCCAGCGGCTGGCGGGTGTTCTGGCACGTGACGCTGCCCAACATCCGCTGGGGACTGTTCTACGGCGTGGTGCTGTGCAATGCGCGCGCCATGGGCGAGTTCGGCGCGGTCTCGGTCGTCTCCGGTCACATCCGCGGCCTGACCAACACGCTGCCGCTGCACGTCGAGATTCTCTACAACGAATACCAGGGCGCAGCCGCGTTTTCCGTCGCCTCGCTGCTGGCGCTGCTGGCGCTGGTGACGCTGGGCCTGAAGTCGCTGGCCGAATGGCGCCTGCGCACGCAGGCCGCCCAGGCACACAAGGAGTTCCCATGAGCATTGCGGTGCGTGCCATCCACAAGCAGTTCGGCGCCTTCACGGCGCTGTCCGACGTCACGCTGGACTTTCCCGACGGGCAGCTGACCGCCCTGCTCGGCCCCTCGGGCTGCGGCAAGACCACGCTCTTGCGCATCATCGCGGGGCTGGAGCCGCCCGACAGCGGCCAGGTGCTGTTGGGCGGCGAAGACGCCTCGCATGCCGACGTGCGCGAGCGCCAGGTGGGCTTCGTGTTCCAGCACTACGCGCTGTTCAAGCACATGACGGTGTTCGACAACGTCGCCTTCGGCCTGCGCATGAAGCCCCGGCGCGAACGCCTGAGCGAGGCACGCATCCGCGAGAAGGTCATGGAGCTGCTGCAGCTGGTGCAACTCGACTGGCTGGCCGACCGCCGCCCCGCCGCGCTCTCGGGCGGGCAGCGCCAGCGCATCGCCTTGGCGCGGGCGCTGGCCGTGCAGCCGCGCGTGCTGCTGCTGGACGAGCCCTTCGGTGCGCTGGACGCCAAGGTGCGCAAGGAACTGCGCCGCTGGCTGCGCCGCCTGCACGACGAGCTGCAGGTGACCAGCATCTTCGTCACCCACGACCAGGAAGAGGCGCTGGAAGTGGCCGACGAGGTGGTCATCATGCACAAGGGACGCGTGGAGCAGCGCGGCGCGCCGCAGGCCGTCTATGACGAGCCGGCCACCGCCTTTGTCTGCGGCTTCCTGGGCCACATGAACCTGTTCCACGGGCGGGTGCAGGGCGGGCAGCTGCGCTCGGGCAGCATGCACTTTGCCCTGCCCGCAGGCCAGGGCAGCCCGGACGCCAGCGGCACCGCCTACGTGCGCCCGCACGAGATCGAGATCGAGCCCTGCGAGCCGCAGCGCCGCCCCAGGCACGACAGCGAGCTGCGCGTGAGCCTGCACCGCGCGCAGGCGCTGGGGCCGCTGGCGCAGCTGGAACTGACGCGCGAGGACACCCAGGAAATCATCGAAGTGGTGATGCCCAGCAAGGAGTTCGACCGCATCCGCGCGCGCGGATGCCAGCACTTCATCGCACGGCCCCAGAACTCCAGGGTGTTTTTGGGCTGAAACCCTTGTCCCGCTTGCGTTGCCAGCTACTTTTTTCCTTATGCATACGACTGCTTTGGTTATGAGAAATCAATTCTTCCCCTTTGCCGGGCCGCTTACTACAGTCGACAAGACGCCCGCCGCGCGCGGTGCCAAACGAATCAGCAGCAGAGGGTCCCGATGACACAGATAGCCGACGCCGTACTCGACGTCCTGCCCATCTCGCGCGAGAAAGCGCAAACCGCGGCCGACCTGGTGCAGGGGCTGGACCGCCCCGCACTGGAGTGGCTGGCCGGCTTCATGGCGGGGGCGGCAGCGCGCCTGCGGGCCGATGCACCGCAGGCCGCCACGCCGGTCGCGCTGGCCGCGGGCACCGCGGTGCAGCAGCAGCTGACCATCCTCTACGGCAGCCAGACCGGCAACGCCAAGCGCGTGGCCGAAAAGCTCGCGGCCGAAGTGCAGGCCGCGGGCCTGCCGGTACGCATCGTGCGCGCCGACGCCTACCGCACGGCAGAGCTGAAGAAAGAGCAATTCCTCTACATCGTCATCAGCACGCACAGCGAGGGCGACGCGGTCGAGCCGCCGGACGATTCGCGCGGCTTCTATGAATTCCTCACCGGCAAGCGCGCGCCGCAACTGCCCCATCTCTCTTATGGCGTGCTGGCGCTGGGCGATTCCAGCTACGTCGATTTCTGCGGCATCGGCCGCCAGATCGACGAACGCCTGGCCGCCCTGGGCGCCAGGCGCGTGCTGGAACGTGCCGACGCCGACGTGGACGTGGACTACGTCGCCACCCCCTGGGCCGCCCAGGCGCTGCAGCAGGCCAGGACCGTGCTGGCCCCCCAGCAACCAAGCGTGCCAAGCGCGGCCGGCGCCGAGGTGCTGGCGCTGCGCCCGACGCACGCCGCCTGGTCGCGCGAGCGGCCCTACCTGGCCGAGGTGCTGGTGAACCAGCGCATCGTCGGCAGCGGCAGCGAAAAGGACGTGCGCCACATCGAACTGTCCCTGGCGGGCAGCGGCCTGCACTACCAGCCGGGTGATGCGCTGGGCGTCTGGCCCACGCAGGCGCCCGAGCTGGTGCACCGCGTGCTGGACGTTCTGAACCTGAGCGGCGACACCGCCGCCACCCACGGCGGCGAAACCCTGGCACTGACCGAATGGCTGAGCCACCGGCGCGAGCTCACCGTGCTCACCCGCCCCTTCATCGCCGCGCTGGCCGAGCGTGGCGGGCATGCGGCGCTCCAGGCCCTGCTGCAGCCCGAAGGCAGCGCGGAGCTGGCCAGGCTGCTCAACACCTCGCAGCTCATCGACGTGCTGCGCGCCTGGCCTGCCCAGTGGAGCGCCGATGCCATCGTCGCCGCGCTCCGGCCGCTGGCACCCCGGATGTATTCCATTGCCAGCAGCCAGGCGCTGGTGGATGAAGAGGTGCACCTGACGGTGGCCCTGGTGCAGTTCGACAGAGATGGAGAGGCCCGCTGGGGCGTGGGCAGCCGCTATTTGAGCGCGGCGCAAGAAGGCGCGCAGGTGCCGGTGTTCATCGAGGCCAACGAGCGCTTCCGCCTGCCCGCGGACCCTGCCCGTGACGTCATCATGGTGGGCCCCGGCACCGGCGTCGCGCCGTTTCGCGCCTTCGTGCAGCAGCGCCAGGCCGACGAGGCCACGGGCCGCAACTGGCTGTTCTTCGGCAACCCGCATCGGCACAGCGACTTCCTCTACCAGGCCGAATGGCTGCAAGCCGCCAAGGAGGGCGCACTCACCCATCTGGACGTGGCCTTCTCGCGCGACCAGTCTGAAAAGGTGTACGTGCAGCACCGCCTGATCGAACACGGCAGTGAAGTCTGGCAATGGCTGCAGGGCGGCGCGCACTTCTACGTCTGCGGCGACGCCGAACGCATGGCTGGCGACGTGCAGCGCGCGCTGGCCCAAATTGCCGTGACGCACGGCGGCAAGACGCCCGAGGACGCCGCCGACTGGGTCAAGACCTTGCTGGTCGAGGGCCGCTACGCCCGCGACGTTTATTGAGCGCCAAGCCCCTCGAAACGCCATCCGATTTTCTGTTTCAGCGAAGGCGCAGCGCCGCCTTCGCCAGCCTTGTGCACCCTTTCCATGACCGATACGCTCACCATCACCAAGAACAAGAAGCTCTCTGCCCTTGAGCACATCAAGGAGCAAAGCCGCTTCCTGCGCGGCACCATAGACCTTGGCCTGCTGGACCGCACGACGGGCTCCATCAGCGAGCCCGACACCAAGCTGCTGAAATTCCACGGCAGCTACATGCAGGACAACCGCGACGTGCGCGACGAGCGCCGCCGCCAGAAGCTGGAGCCGGACTACGGCTTCATGGTGCGCGTGCGCCTGCCCGGCGGCGTGCTCACGCCCCGGCAGTGGCTGGACCTGGACGCGCTCACCGAGCACTCCAAGGGCGGCCTGCGCATCACCACGCGCCAGACCTTCCAGTTTCACGAGATCAAGAAAGAACGCCTGCGCGACGTGATCGGCGGCATCAACGCCACCGGCCTGTCCACGCTGGCCGCCTGCGGCGACGACGTGCGCAACGTGATCTGCTCGGTCAACCCTCTCGTGCCCGCCATGCAGGCACAGGCCTATGAATGGGCGCTCAAGCTCATGCACCACGTCAAGCCCCAGACTACCGCCTACAAGGAATTGTGGTTGGACAAACTGGAGCGCGTGAGCGACGGCGCGCAGGACGAAGAGCCGCTGCTGGGCAAGAGCTACCTGCCGCGCAAGTTCAAGTTCGGCATTGCCATCCCGCCGTACAACGACATCGACGTCTTTGCCCAGGACTTCGGCCTGATCGCCATCTTTGACGACAAAAATGAACTGCAGGGCTTCAACCTCGCCCCCGGCGGCAGCATGGGTGCCACCGCGGGCGATGCCAAGACCTATGCCGCCCTGGGCGACCTGATCGGCTACGTGCCCAAGGAGCACCTGCTGGAAACCTGCTGGCACGCGATCGCCGTGCAGCGCGACTTTGGCGACCGCAGCGAGCGCAAGCACGCGCGCCTGAAGTACACCATCGACGACCGCGGCCTGCAGTGGTATCACGACGAACTGCAGTCGCGCCTGCCCTTCAAGATCGAGCCGCCCCGGCCCTACCACTTCGAGCACAACGGCGACCGCTTCGGCTGGGTCGAGGCCGGCAAGGGGCAATGGAACCTCACGCTGCGCATCCCCAGCGGCCGCCTGTTGGACGTGCCGGGCCACCCGCGCCAGAGCGGCATGCGCGAGATTGCGCGCATCCACAAGGGCGAGCTGCGCATGACCTGCGACCAGAACGTCATCGTCGCCAAGGTAGCCACCAGGGACAAGGCCCAAATCGATGCACTGGTCAAGGAATACGGGCTGGATGACCACATCCAGGCCAGCGGCCTGAGCCTGAACGCCATCTCCTGCGTGGCCCTGCCCACCTGCGGCCTGGCGATGGCCGAATCCGAACGCTACCTGCCCACCATCGTGCGCAAGATGGAAGCGCTGCTCACCAAACACGGCCTGCGTGACGAGCCCATCCACTTTCGCATGTCCGGCTGCCCCAACGGGTGCTCGCGCCCCTACATCGGCGAGATCGCCCTCGTGGGTCGCGCCATCGGCAAGTACGACCTGCGCCTGGGGGCCGACCATCTGGGCGAACGGCTGAATGCGCTCTACAAGGAGAATGTGGGCGAAGAGGTGATTCTGGCCTCGCTCGACGCGCTCTTTGGCCGCTTTGCCGCCGAGCGCCAGCCGGGCGAGCATTTTGGCGACTTCGTGGCGCGCACCGGGGTGGTCGAGCCGCCCAAGCGCCGCCCCGCCATCCAGTATTGAGAGCCTGCGCCGTGCAACACTTTCCCCTGTTTCTCGACCTGCGCGGGCGCCGCGTGCTGGTGGTTGGCGCAGGCCTCATCGCTGCACGCAAGATCGCGCTGCTGCGCTCGGCCGGTGCCCACGTCACCGTGGTGGCCAAGGCAGCCCACCCCAGCGTGCAGGTGCAGGCCGATCGCGGCGAGATCGAACTGCATTTGACGGCCTTCGAGCCGCGCTGGCTGCAGGGTATGTGGCTGGTGATCGCCGCCACCGACGATGAAGCGCTGAACCACGGCGTGGCCGAAGCCGCCGCCGCACGCCAGCTGTGGTGCAACGTGGTGGACGACGCCGCGCGCTCCAGCGCCCAGGTGCCCGCCATCGTGGACCGCGCGCCCATCACCATCGCCATCTCCTCGGGCGGCAGCGCCCCGGTGATTGCGCGCCGCCTGCGCGAGCGCATCGAATCGCTCGTCGCGCCCTCCATCGGTGCGCTCACCGCCCTGGCCCAGGGCCAGCGCGCCGCCATCCGCCGCGCCCGCCCGGAGCTGTCCGCGCGGCGGCGCTTCTACCACTGGCTGCTGGACGGCCCGGTACACGCCGCGCTGCGCGCCGGCCGGCCGCGGCAGGCTGCGGACCTGCTCACGCAAGCCCTGAGCCAGGGCGAACCACCGGCGCCAGGCAAGGTGCTGCTCGTCGGTGCCGGCCCCGGCGACCCCGGGCTCCTGACGCTGCGCGGCCTGCGCGCGCTCAATGAGGCCGACGTCATCCTGCACGACCGCCTCGTGAGCGAGGACGTCCTGCAGCTGGCCCGGCGCGACGCCTTGCGCATCAGCGTGGGCAAGACCCCCGGCGAAGACCACGAAGCCACGCAGCGGCGCATCCACGCGCTGATGGTGGAACACGCCCGCCAGGGCCAGACGGTGGTGCGCCTCAAGGGCGGCGACCCGCTGGTCTATGGGCGCGGCGGCGAAGAGTTGCAACTGCTGCGTGCGCACGGCATCGCCTACGAAGTCGTACCCGGCATCACCGCGGCGCTGGCCTGCGGTGCCTACGCCGGCATACCGCTGACCCACCGCGGCCTGGCCGACACCCTGACACTGGCCACCGCCCACCGGCGCGAAGCGGCCGAGCAGGCCCGCAGCCCGCGCCAGCACACGCAGGTCTTCTACATGGGTGTGGAACGCTTGGCCACGCTGGCCGCGCAGCTGCTGCGGCAAGGCTTGCCACCCGACACGCCCTGCGCCATGGTGGAAAACGGCTCGCGCCCCGGGCAGCGCACGCTGCACGCCACGCTGGCCAGCGTGGCGCACGAGGCGCGCACGCACGCCATCGCCTCACCCGCCTTGTTCATCGTCGGCGCGGTCGCCGCGCTGGGGCAGGAGCTCGCCTGGTTTGGCCAGACGCTGACGCCGCAGGGCAGCGCCGCCGCAGCCAGCGCGCCCGAAGACGCCGCGCTGCTCGTCGCATAGAAAGGACACCTTCATGGCAACGACCCTGACCACCCCGCTGGCGCAGCGCTGGAACGCCTTGCTCACCCTGCTGCAAGGCATCGCCGAAGAGCACCCGGACGCGCTGCTCGCCTCCTCCATGGGCGTGGAAGACACACTGCTGATCCACGCGCTGATGCAACTGCCCAGGCGCCTGGGCGTCTTCATGCTGGACACCGGCCGCCTGCACAAGGAAACACTGGCCATGGTCGGCACCATCGAGCAGCGCTACGGCATCACCGTGCAGGTGCTGCACCCCGAGCCCGAGGCCGTGCGCCACTACGTGCAAACCCACGGCCTGAACGCCTTCTACGAAAGCGTGGAGCTGCGCAAGCTGTGCTGCGACATCCGCAAGGTGCAGCCGCTGCGCCGCGTGCTTGCGGGCCACAGCGCCTGGATCACCGGGCAGCGGCGTGAACAGTCGGCAACGCGCGCCGAACTGCCCGAAGCGCAGTGGGACGAAGCCTTCGGCCTGCACAAATACAACCCGCTGGCCAGTTGGCACACCGACGAAGTCTGGGCCGTGGTGCGTGCGCTGGGCATTCCCTACAACCCCCTGCACGACCGGGGCTATGCCTCCATAGGCTGCGAATGCTGCACCCGCGCCATTCGCCCCGGCGAGGACATCCGCGCCGGCCGCTGGTGGTGGGAGCAGAGAAACAACGCCGAGTGCGGCCTGCACACCACGGTCAACACCGCCAGCCACCTCGAACCCAGCGACCCCACCCCTGCCGCCTGAAGCCATGACTGCCATCACCGCCCCCCAACGTACCCATCTGGACTGGCTGGAGTCCGAGTCCATCCACATCCTGCGCGAGGTTGCCGCCGAATGCGAGCGGCCCGTGCTGCTGTTTTCCGGCGGCAAGGATTCCTGCGTGCTGCTGCGCCTGGCGGAAAAAGCCTTTCGCCCCGGCAAGTTCCCCTTCCCGCTGCTGCACGTGGACACCGGGCACAACTTCCCCGAAGTCATCGCCTTTCGCGACCAGCGCGCGCAAGAGCTCGGCGAGCGGCTGATCGTGCGCAGCGTGCAAGATTCGATCGCGCGCGGCACCGTGGTGCTGCGCCATGAAAACGACTCGCGCAACGCCGCGCAGGCCACCACGCTGCTGGAGGCCATCGCCGAATTCAACTTCGACGCCTGCATTGGCGGCGCGCGCCGCGACGAGGAAAAGGCCCGCGCCAAGGAGCGCATCTGCTCGTTGCGCGACGAATTCGGCCAGTGGGACCCGAAAAACCAGCGCCCCGAACTCTGGAATCTCTACAACACCCGCGTGCACCCGGGCGAAAACATCCGCGTCTTCCCGATCTCCAACTGGACCGAGCTCGACATCTGGCAGTACATCGCGCGCGAGGAACTCGCCCTGCCCAGCATCTACTACAGCCACGTGCGCCCGGTCGTGCGCCGCAAGGGGCTGCTGGCCCCCGTCACGCCGCTCACCCCCGCGCGCGAGGGCGAGGTGGTGGAAGAAGTGCGCGTGCGCTTTCGCACCGTGGGGGATGTGTCCTGCACCTGCCCGGTGGAATCCAGCGCCGCCACGCCCACCGACATCATTGCCGAAACCGCCGTCACCACCATCACCGAACGCGGCGCCACGCGCATGGACGACAAGCTCAACGAGGCGTCGATGGAACGCCGCAAGAAAATGGGGTACTTCTGATGAACGCCGTGAACGATCTCTGGCCCGAAGCGCGCAACAAGGGCGTGCTGCGCCTCGTCACCGCCGGCTCCGTCGATGACGGCAAATCCACCCTGATCGGCCGCCTGCTGCTGGACAGCAAGGGCGTGTTCGCCGACCAGCTCAGCGCCATCTCGGGCTCGCGCTACTCGCGCGCCCCGGCCGACGCGCTGGACCTGGCGCTGCTCACCGACGGCCTGGAAGCCGAGCGCGAGCAGGGCATCACCATCGACGTGGCCTACCGCTACTTCGCCACCCCGGCGCGCAAATTCATCATTGCCGACGCGCCGGGGCACGAGCAGTACACGCGCAACATGGTCACCGGGGCCTCCACGGCAGATGCCGCCGTCATCCTGATCGACGCCGCGCGCGCGCAAGACGGCGAGCTGCTGCCCCAGACCAAGCGCCACGCCACGCTGGCCCAACTGCTGGGCCTGCGCCACACCCTCATCGCCATCAACAAGATGGACCAGGTGCAGTGGGATCAGGCGGTGTACCAGCGCATCCGCACGGCCGCCGAGCAGCTCGCACAGCGCCTGGGCATGGCCACGCCGCATTGCGTGCCGCTGTCGGCCCTGACCGGCGACAACGTGGTGCAACCCAGCCCGCACATGCCCTGGTACCAGGGCCAGCCGCTGCTGCCGCTGCTGGAATCCCTGCCGCTGGACCGAGGCGCCACCGCGCAGCAAGGCACCCGCCTCTTCGTGCAATGGGTGATACGCCACGAGGGCAGCAGCACCCACGCCTTTCGCGGCTACGCCGGCCAGGTGCAAGGCGGCCCGCTGCGCGTGGGCGATGCGGTGACGGTGCTGCCCAGCGGCGAAACCGCCCAGGTGCAAGCGATCCAGCTGGGCGAGCAGGCGCTGCAGATCGCCGCCGCGGGCGACAGCATCACCGTGGCGCTGGACCGCGAGATCGACATCTCGCGCGGCGACCTGCTGGTGGCCGGTGGCCAGCCGCCCCAGGTGGCACGCGAGTTCGACGCCGACCTGTGCTGGCTGGACCGCCAGACGCTCAACCCCTCGCGCTGGTACTGGCTCAAGCAGGGCGCACGCCTGACCCAGGCACGCATCACGGCGGTGAAGGCCAAGCGCGACATCAGCGAACTGCGCAGCGTGCCCCACAACGGTCCGCTGGCCAGCAACGACATCGGCCGGGTGCGCATCCGCACGCGCGACACCCTGGCGCTGGACGACTACGACAGCGAACGCAGCACCGGCGCCTTCATCCTGATCGACGACGCCAGCCACCAGACGGCGGCTGCGGGGATGGTGCGGCTGGGTAGCGAAGCCTCGGGCTGAGGCCCCAGCAGTACGCACAAAAAAGCCCGGAACACGCCGGGCTTTCCTATTTCTGTCTGGTGGTGGTACCGGGACTTGAACCTGGGACATCAGCATTATGAATGCTGCGCTCTAACCAACTGAGCTATACCACCGAAGGCGCGCATTCTAGCCGAAAAGACCGCGCTTTCCGGCAGCTGCGTGCGGTCGTTGCGCTTTCCTTCCAGCGCCTGCGCTCGCCCGATCGCGGGCTGGGCGGAGCAGCCCAGGTCAGGCGCCGTGGCGCTTGTCGCGCACGCTGACGCGGGACGTGCCCTCGTCGCGGAAGTCGAACGCACCGATCGCCGCCAGCAGCTTGCTCAAGGTGGCGTAGCCGTAGTTGCGCGGATCGAAACTGGCCTTGTTGCCGATTTGGGTGCCAACCGCGCTCACCTTGGCCCAGCCCGATTCGTCCTGCATCGCGTTCACCGCGTCGCGCAGCAGGTTCATCAGCGCGGTGTCCTGGCGCAGTTGCGCCGTGGGCACGCGCATGCGTTGCGCCGCGGCGACGGGCGCTGCAGCGGGAGCGGGCGCATCGGCATGGACACCCGAACGCGAGGGCCGGGCGGGCGCACTGGCGCCAGCCGCTGGCGCGCGTTCAGCGGCAGCGGGGGCGGCGTCCGCCTCGGCTTCTGCCGCCGCATCGCGCAAGGCCTCCAGGTACAGGAAGCGGGAACATGCGTTGACGAAGGGCCTGGGCGTCTGCGCCGCGCCAAAGCCGAACACCGCGGCTCCCTTGGCGCGCAGGTGCATGACCAGCGGGGTGAAGTCCGCGTCCGAGGACACGATGCCGAACGCGTCCGGGCGTTCGGTGTAGAGCAGCTCCATCGCGTCCACGGTCATCGCCATGTCGCTGGCGTTCTTCTGCCGGGAATAGTCGAACTGCTGCATCGGCCGGATGGCAAACTCCAGCAGCCGCGAGCGCCATCCTTCCAGCGCGTGCTTGGTCCAGTTGCCGTAGGCCCGCCGGATGTTGATGACGCCCAGGGTGGAGAGCTCGGTGAGGATCTCGTCGATCAGCTCCGCCGGCGCGTTGTCGGCGTCGATCAGCAAGGCGATGCGAAACGGGGCCGCGAGATCCTTGTCCATGATTCACCACTGAATTGATAGCTGCCAGCGCTTGCCCGGCAAGCGCCAGAGCCGTATTTGACCGATATTTTATTGGTGGGTGAACTTGGCCTGGCGCTTGTTCACGAAGGCGTCCATGCCTTCCTTCTGGTCCTGCGTGGCGAAGAGGGAATGGAACAGGCGGCGCTCGAACATCACGCCGTCGCTCAGGGTGCCTTCAAAGGCGCGGTTGACCGATTCCTTGGCGGCCATGACGGCGATCTGCGAGAAGCCGCTGATGGTGATGGCGGCGGCAAGCGTCTCTTCCATCAGCTTGTCCAGCGCGACGATGCGGCTGACCAGCCCGGCGCGCTCGGCTTCCTGCGCATCCATCATGCGGGCGGTGAGCGCCATGTCCATGGCCTTGGACTTGCCGACGGCGCGCGGAAGGCGCTGGGTGCCGCCGGCACCGGGGATGACGCCGAGCTTGATCTCGGGCTGGCCGAACCTGGCGTTGTCGGCAGCGATGATGAAGTCGCACATCATCGCCAGCTCGCAGCCGCCGCCCAGGGCATAGCCGCTGACCGCGGCGATGACGGGCTTGCGGATGGAGCGGATGGTTTCCCAGTTGCGCGTGATGTAGTCGCCCTTGTAGGCGTCGGCGAAGCTGTACTTGGCCATCATGGTGATGTCGGCGCCGGCGGCAAAGGCTTTTTCGCTGCCGGTGAGCACGATGCAGCCTATGGCCTCGTCGGCGTCAAAGGCCTTGAGCGCCGCGCCCAGCTCGTCCATGAGCTGGTCGTTCAGGGCGTTGAGCGCCTTGGGGCGGTTGAGCTGGATGACGCCGACTCTTTCGGCTTCGACACGGGTGAGGATGCATTCGTAGGCCATGGTTTACTCCGGTGTTTTTCGATTCGAACGCCTGAATATAGCGAGTGGCCCGGGGCCCGCGGGAGCGGCGGGCCGCGCCCGGCCGGCGCATGGCGGGCGGCGGCCGCTCTTCAGGGCAGGCCCAGCCACTGGTCGGCCAGCGCAGGCTCGGCAACGGCCAGCCGCACGCTGCTGGCGGGGGCCTGCGGCGCGGGCAAGCTCAGCGCCAGGCGCAGCAGGCGGGCGTCGCGCGCCACCAGCGCGGTGAGCTCGGGCTGCGCGCCGGCGTACAGCGCCAGGTCGTCGAGCTTGTTCAGCCGCCAGCCCTGGCCGGCCACCTCCACGCCCAGCCATTCGTCGCCGGCCATGAAGCCGGCGCGCTCGGCGGCGCTGCCGGCAAGCACCAGCTTGACCCGCACGCCGCCCGACTCCTGCACGCGCAGGCCCAGGCGCTGGGCCGGCTGGTCGGTGTCGCCCTGCATCTGCACACCGTGCGCGGCCAGCAGTTCGGCCAGCGGCAGCTCGCCCGTACCGTGCACCCAGGCGTGCAGTTCGTCGCCCCAGTGCCGGCCGGAGCAGCGGCGCAGCTGCTGGCGCACGGCGGCTTCGGTGATGGGGCCGCCCTTGCTCGTGCGCCACAGCGCGCGCAGGACGTCGTCGAGCGTGCAGCGGCCGCTGCGCCGCAGCGACAGATCGAGGCAGAGCGCAACGAGCGCGCCCTTGGTGTAGTAGCTGACCGTGGTGCCAGGGGTGTTTTCGTCCGGGCGGTAGTAGCGCACCCAGGCGTCGAAGCTGGCCTGGGCCACGCTTTGCACCTGGCGCCCGGGGGTCTGCAGCACCTGGTTGATGGTCTTGGCGAGCAGCTTGAGGTAGCCGGCCTGGTCGATCAGGCCGGCACGGCGCAGCAGCAGGTCGTCGTAGTAGCTGGTGAAACCTTCGAAGAACCAGAGCAGCTCGGTGTAGTTCTCCTGCGTGTAGTCGTAGCGCGTGAATTCGCTCGGGCGCATGCGCTTGACGTTCCAGGCGTGAAAGTACTCATGGCTGAACAGGCCCAGCAGCGTGGTGTAGCCCTCGGAGGCCTTGGCCTCGCCCAGGCGCGGCAGGTCGCGGCGGTTGCAGATCAGGGCGGTGCTGCTCTTGTGCTCCAGCCCGCCGTAGCCCTCGTCCACCGCGTTGAGCAAGAAGGTGTAGTGCGCGAACGGCGCCCGGGCGTCTTCGTCCCAGAAGCGGATCTGCTCTTCGCAGATGCGCCGCACGTCGCGCAGCAGGCGGGCGCTGTCAAACGACGCCGGCGCGCCGCTCACCACCAGGCGGTGCGGCGTGCCGCAGGCGACGAAGCGCAGGCTCTGAAACACGCCCATCTCCACCGGGCAGTCGGCCAATTCATCGTAGTCCGCCGCCTGGTAGCTGCCAAAGCCGTGGCGCGCGGCCTTGACGGGGCTGAGCGCGGTGGCCAGCTGCCAGTTGCCGCAGGCGGCCGGGCGCAGCACCTGCAGGCCGTGCGGCTGCTCTTCCTGGCCGTGCACGCGCAGGCACACGCTGGTGGCGTTGAAGAAGCCGCGCGTCGCATCCAGCCAGGCGGCGCGCACCGAGCGGTCGCTGGCCAGCACCTCGTAGTGCAGCACCAGCGGCTCGCCGCGGCGGCACAGCGCCTGCCACTGGCACTTGCTCAGCTGCGTGAGCACTACCGCGCGCCCGCCCTGGCGCGCGCGCAGCTTCACCAGGTGGCGTGAAAATTCGCGCACCAGGTAGCTGCCCGGGATCCACACCGGCAGCGAGACGTTCTGGCGCGCCGCCGGCCGCGCGATGGTGAGCGTGAGGTGGTAGCGGTGGGTGCGCGGGTCGGGCAGGTCGACGCGGTAGTGCACGGGCGGCAGGGCAGATGTGGCCATTTCAAAAACCGTAGCTGCCAGCGCTTGTATACAAACGATTTCGGATATTTTTCATTCTCAAACCCTTGTCTGGCCTGCGCAAACAGCTATCGAAATCGGCAAGCCCTACTTGGTGCTGGCCAGCGCATTCAGGCGCTGATCCACTTCGGCGCCGGCGATGGCGCCGGGCACGCGCGAGCCATCCGGGAAGATCAGCGTGGGCGTGCCGGTGATCTTGTGCTTGCGCCCCAGCGCCAGGTTGCGCTGCAGCGCGCCCACGTCGCAACTGGCGGCGGGCGGGGCCACGTCGCGCAGCATGTGGTCCTGCCAGACGGCGGCGGGGTCCTTGGCGCACCAGATGTTGCGCGACTTTTCGGCCGAATCGGCGCTCAGGATGGGGTACAGGAAGACGTGCAGGGTGACGTTGTCCACCTTCTGCATGTCCTTCTCGAAGCGCTTGCAATAGCCGCAATTGGGGTCTTCGAACACCACCAGCTGGCGCTCGCCCTTGCCGTGCACCACCTTGAAGGCGTCCTGCAGCGGCAGCGACTTGAAGTCGATGGCGGTGAGCTTGTTCACGCGGTCTTCGGTCAGGTTGCGCCGCGCGCCGGTGTCGATCAGCTCGCCCTGGATCAGGAAGTTGCCGCTGGCGTCGGTGTAGTAGACGTCGGTGCCCAGGCGGATTTCGTACAGCCCCTTCATCGGCGTGGTGCTGACCTCGTCGATCTGCGCCAACTGCGGGATGCGCTCGCCCAGGGTCTTGCGGATCTGCGCCTCCTGCGCATGCGCGGCCTGCGCACCCAGCAGCAAGGCGGCCAGCAGAAAGGGAATGGTGCGTGCAAGAGTCTTCATGGGTTCCTGAGCAGGGCAGCGCGCCCGAGTGGATGAATTCAGGCCACGCCCATGGCGTGGCGGCTGGCCCAGCGCTTGAGCGGGGCGCAATGGTCGAACGCCGTCATGCCGTGGTTGCGCAGCCGCCCCGGCAGCGCGCCGTCGCGGGCAAACAGCTGCTGCAGGCCGTCCATGGCCAGCATGGCCAGCTGCACCTGCGCCTTGCGTTCACGCTCGTAGGCGCGCAGCGGCCGCAGGTCGGCCAGGCCGCGCCAGGTTTCGCGCGTGCGCAGGGTGTGCGCCAGCGCCACGGCGTCGGCCAGGCCCAGGTTCAGGCCCTGCCCGGCCAGCGGATGCACCGCGTGCGCCGCGTCGCCGGCCAGCACCCAGGCCTGCTCGCGCGTGCCGCTCACGGTGCCGCTCCAGCGCAGCGCGCGCGCCTGCACCAGCGGCCAGCACGCGCGCGGCGCGGCCAGTTCCAGGCGGCCCAGCGCCTGCCGGCTGGCTGCCTGCAGCGCCGCGAGGAATTGCGCCTCGTCGCAGGCGAGCCAGTGGGAGGATGAGGCATGGGCAACTGACCACACCACCGCCACGGAGTTCCCCTGGCTCCCGGCAAGCGGCAGGAAGGCCAGGATGCTGCCGTCCGCGCCAAACCACTGGCGCGCCACCGCCGCATGCGGCAATTCGCAGCGCAGGCGCGTGGCGATCGCATCCTGCCCATAGGGCGTGGCGGCAAACTCCACGCCCAACTGCGCGCGCGCGGCGCTGGCGCGCCCTTCGCAGACGACGGTCAGCGGCGCGGCCACCGGCGCGTCCAGCATCTGCACCTGGGACTGGAAGCCGATGGCGTCCTGCAGGCGCTGCTCCAGCGCCGGCACGTCCACGATCCAGGCCAGCGCCTCCACGCCCTGGCGCGCGGCGTCGAAGGCCACGCTGCCCTCGCCATCGGCCCAGACCTGCATCTGCGCGACGGCCGTCGCGTGCTCTGGTTGCGGCCAGGCGCGCAGTGCCTGCAGCGTGCCGCGCGATGCCGCATTGAGCGCATACGCCCGCACGTCCGCGCCCTGGCGCGCCGGCGCCGCCACCAGCGCCACGCGCAGGCCGCTCTGGGCCAGCAGCAAGGCCAGCGTGCGGCCGACGATGCCCGCGCCGCGGATGCAGATATCAAAGCTTTGCGCCATGGCGGCGATTGTAGGAGCCACCCCCGCCCGGCCCTGGCCGCGCGGGCGCCCAGGCGCAGGCCGGCGCGGGCCGGGCGCCGGTCCATAGAATCGAGGGTTTTCCCAGATTCCCGGAGTTCCTTGCCATGAGCCTCAAATGCGGCATCGTGGGGCTGCCCAACGTCGGCAAGTCCACGCTGTTCAACGCCTTAACCCGCGCCGGCATTGCCGCCGAGAACTACCCCTTCTGCACCATCGAACCCAACACCGGCGTGGTGGAAGTTCCCGACCCGCGCCTCGCGCAACTGGCGCAGATCGTGCAGCCCGAGCGCGTCGTGCCGGCCATCGTCGAATTCGTCGATATCGCCGGTTTGGTGGCCGGAGCGAGCAAGGGCGAAGGCCTGGGCAACCAGTTCCTCGCGCACATCCGCGAAACCGACGCCATCGTGAACGTGGTGCGCTGCTTCGAAGACGAGAACGTGGTGCACGTCGCCGGCCGCGTGGACCCGATCGCCGACATCGAGGTTATCCAGACCGAGCTCTGCCTGGCAGACCTGGCCACCGTGGAAAAGGCGCTGCAGCGCCACACCAAGGCGGCCAGGAGCGGCAACGACAAGGAAGCCACCAAGCTCGTCGCCCTGCTCACCCCGCTGCAGGCCGCGCTCAACGAAGGCAAGCCCGCGCGCAGCGTGCCCGTGAGCAAGGAAGACGCCCCCCTGCTCAAGCCGCTGTGCCTGATCACCGCCAAGCCCGCGATGTACGTGGGCAACGTGGCCGAGGACGGCTTCGAGAACAACCCGCTGCTGCAGCGCCTGCAGGCCTATGCTGCCGAGCAAAATGCGCCTGTTGTCGCCATTTGCGCCAAGATCGAAGCTGAAATGGCCGAAATGGACGACGAAGACCGCACGATGTTCCTGCAGGAAATGGGCCTGGAGGAACCCGGCCTGAACCGCCTGATCCGCGCCGGCTACGGCCTGCTGGGGCTGCAGACCTACTTCACCGCCGGCGTCAAGGAAGTGCGCGCCTGGACCATCCACCAGGGCGACACCGCGCCGCAGGCGGCCGGCGTGATCCACGGCGACTTCGAGCGCGGCTTCATCCGCGCCCAGACCATCGCCTTCGACGACTTCGTCCAGTACCAGGGCGAACAGGGCGCGAAGGAAGCCGGCAAGATGCGCGCCGAAGGCAAGGATTACGTCGTCAAGGATGGGGACGTGATGAATTTCCTGTTCAACGTCTGAGCGCCCGGCCCTCAGGCCGGCCCCGCCTTGCGAAAGGTGAGGTTGATGCGCTCGCTGCCCGTCAGGGGATGGACGCTTTCGCGCAGCGGCGCAATGCCGTGGTAGCGCAGCCTGTCGGCGCCGCCCCAGACCGCCACGTCGCCATGAAACAGCGGCACGCGCCGTGCCCGTGCGCCGCGCTGCAGGCCGCCCCAGAGGAAGACCGCCGGCACGCCCAGCGACACCGAGACGATGGGCTGGGAAAAATCGCGCTCGTTCCTGTCCTGGTGCAGCGCCAGGCGGCTGCCCGGCAGGTAGCGGTTGATCAGGCAGGCGTCGGGCGCGAAGCCGGTGAAGCCGGCTTCGGCGGCAGCGTCCCGGGCCAGGGCCGCAAAGGCTGCGGGCATGGCCGGCCAGGGACGGCCGCTGGCCGGGTCCGCGCCCTGGTAGCGGTAGCCTGCGCGGCTGCTGGTCCAGCCCAGCGGACCGCAGCTGGTCAGCGGCACCGACATCTTCAGACCGCCCGGGGTCACCATGTGCCGAAACGGCGCCTGGGCGACGACCGCCTGCAGCAGCGGCCAGAGCACGTCCACGCGCGCCAGCGCAAAGCCGCGCAAGACCACGGCCGCCACGCCCAGCGGCGCGCAGCTGCCGGCCAGCGGGAGCTCGTCGGCAAAGAAGTCGGGCGTCGTGGTCAAGACAGGTCCGCACGGGCGCATCGCATGCGCGCAAGTGTGGCAGCATCGCGCAGGAACCAAGGAGCGCACGATGAAATTCGCGGAATATGAAGTCGGCCAGGTGCTGCATGCGGGCCCGGCCACCGTGAGCGAGGAGGAAATCCTCGCCTTCGCCAGAGCATGGGACCCGCAGTGGTTTCACACCCAGCCCGAGGCGGCCGCCAGCGGCCCCTTCGAGGGCCTGATCGCCAGCGGCTGGCACACCTGCTGCATCGCCATGCGCCTGGCGGTCGACGCCTTTCTCGCGGGCTCCGAGTCCTACGTCTCCCCGGGGCTGGAGAACATCCGCTGGCTGCAGCCGGTGCGCCCCGGCGATACGCTGCGCCTGGCCATCACCGTCGTGGACAAGCGCATCTCCAAGTCCGGCCTGGGCGTGCTGCGCTGGGACTGGGCGCTGAGCAAGCAGGACGGCCGCGAGGTATTGACGCTGGCCGCGACCAACCTGTTTCGGCTGTAGCGCCGGGCCATGGTCCGCCGCGCCGCCAGGGCCCAGCACCAGCGCTCCGGGGCGTGCCGGCGCACCGGCCTTCACCTCCCGGGCAGCGGCCGCGCGCCGCACACGCGAGCATGCCGCGCGCGCCCCTGATGCGCTGGGGCGTCGCCCTGCTGGCCCTGGCGCTGATCTGGGCCGCCTCGCTCACGCGCCCCTGGCATGCGCTGGAATTCAAGACCTTCGACCTCTGGAGCACGCTGGCCGCCCCCGGCCGGGGCGCGCCGGCGCTGGTGATCTTGGCGATCGACGAGCCCAGCCTGCAGCAGGTCGGCCTGCCCTGGCCGTTTCCGCGCAGCCTGCACGCCCGCCTCATCGACCGGCTGGTGCAGGACGGCGCCGCCGCCATCGCCTTCGACGTGGTGTTTGCCGAGCCCTCGGGCGACCCGGCGCAGGACGCCGCGCTGGCGGCGGCCATCGCGCGCGCCACCCGCGCCGGCGTGCCACTGGTGCTGGCTTCGGCGCGCGAGCAGGCGCGCAATGCCAACGCCCTGCTCTGGACCGAGGTGGCGCCGCTGCCGCAGCTGCTGGCTGCGGGCGCCCGCACGGGCGATGCGGGCGTGCAGCCGGACGAGGACTTCGTCGTGCGCCGGCCGCCGGCTGGCGAAGACAGCTTTTCCGCCAGCCTGGCGCGGGCCCTGGGCCGGGACGGCGGCGCGAACGCCGAGCTGATCGCCTACCGCGGCCCGCGCGGCAGTTTCGACACCCGCTCCTACTACCAGGCCGTGGAACCCGGCCTGCTGCCCGCAGGTTTCTTCCAGGGCAAGGTGGTGCTGGTGGGCCAGGCGCTGGTTGCGGGCGGCGGGTCCCAGGGCCTGCAGGCCGACACCTTCAACTCACCCTTCGGCCTGCTGGGGGGCGAGCGCCTGATGCCCGGCGTCGAGCTGCAGGCCACGCTGCTGGACAACCGCCTGCAGGGCGACGGGCTGCGCATTGCGCCGGCGGCCGCCGGCATGGTACTGGTGCTGCTGGCCGCGGCCCTGCTGCTCGGCGCGGGCGCGCGCTGGCATCCGGGGGCGACGGCGGCGCTGACCGCGGCGCTGGTGCTGGGCACGCTGGCGCTGTCCTGGTGGCTGTTCAGCCGCCAGCGCTGGTGGCTGGCCCCGCTGTGGCCGGCCGCGTCCATGCTGGCGCTCTATGCGGCCACCGCGCTGACGGCCTGGGCCGCGGCACGCCGGCGCGCGCGCCAGACGCGGGAGATGTTCGCGCACTACGTGCCGCCCGAAGTGGTAGCGCGCCTGGTCGAGCAGCCCGGGCTGCTGCACCTGGGCGGCGAGGTGCGCGAGGTGACGCTGCTGTTCACCGACCTTGCCGGCTTCACCGCCATGGCCGAGCGCCTGAGCGCCGAACAGACGGTGGAGGTGCTCACCGCCTACTTCGACGCCATGACGCCGCTGATCCACGCCAGCGGCGGCACGGTGGACAAGTACATCGGCGACGCCATCATGGCGTTCTGGGGCGCACCCCTGGCCGACGCGGCGCACGCGGCGCACGCGGTGCACGCCGCGGTCGCGATGCAGCAGGCCATGCAGCCGCTGGCGGAGCACCTGCGCGCGCGCGGCTTGCCGGCGCTGCGCATGCGCATCGGCGTGCACACCGGGCGTGTGGTCGTGGGCAACGTCGGTTCGCGCCAGCGTTTTGCCTACACCGCCATCGGCGACGCGGTGAACCTGGCGGCGCGCCTGGAAGGCGCGAACAAGGCCTTCGGCACCGGGATCCTGGTTTCGGCGCAAACCGCGGCGCGGCTGCCGCCGGACATCGCCCTGCGGCCGCTGGACGACGTCATCGTGCAAGGGCGCAGCACGCCCGTGCGGGTGTTCACGCCCTGCGCGGACGCCGAGGTCTGCCGCCTGTCGCGGGCGGCGCTGGATGCGCTGCATGCGCGCGACGCTCCCTCGGCCCAGGCGCATCTGGCCGCGCTGCTGGCTCGGCTGCCCAGCGACCGCGCCGCACAGCGCCTGGCCGAGCGCGCCCGCGCGCTGGCGCAACTGCCGGCGGACGCCCCCTGGTCGGCCGCGGTGGCGCTCGACAAACTGTGACCCTTTGCAAGGGATGTGTCCTATTGACGCCGATGCCGCGCGCCCCTAAGGTGGACGCGCTCCAATTCGACGAGGAAAGCGCATGCGCAAGCGCCTGGCAATCGTGTGGGCCGCCATGTTCGGGTGTCTGGGCGTCGCCTGGGCGCAAACCCCGCCCTGCACGGCCGTGGCCGATGCCGACGGCGCGGCGGCGCAGATCGTCGCGCTGAGCGGTCAGGGGCAGGCCCGGGCACAGGCCGATGCGCCCTGGACCGCCGCCACCCTTTCCCAGCGCCTGTACCCGGGCGCGGACATGCGCACGCTGGCGCTGTCCTCGGCCGCGCTGCTGCTGGCCGACCGCACGCAGATCCGCATGGCCGCGCAGGCCCGCATCCGCCTTTGCGACGCCCGACCCGGCCAGACGCGGCTGGAACTGGGGCTGGGGCGGATCTGGACGCGCACCAAGGGCCAGGCCGCCGGCCTGCAGCTGCAGACCCCCGCGGCCGTGGCGGCGGTGCGCGGCACCGACTGGGACGTGGAGGTGGATGCGCAGGGGCACACCACGCTGACCGTGCTCTCGGGCCTGATAGCGGTCTCCAACGCGCAGGGCAGCGTGGAGGTCGGCCCGTCCGAGCAGGCCAGCGTCGCGCCGGGACAGGCGCCCGTCAAGCACCGGCTGGTGAACCCGCGCGAGCGCGTGCAGTGGGTCATGGCCCCGGCGCTGGTGCCGGCGCTGTGGCCCGAACTGGACGCCGCCGCACCGCCCTGGCGGGCGCGGGCCGGCGAGGCGCTGCGCGCCGGCCAGCTGCAGGCGCTGCAGCAACAGGTGGATGCGCGCCTGGCCACGGCCCCCGACGACGCACTGGCGCTGCGCCTGCGCGCCGAGCTGCAGGCGCAGGACGGCCGGCTGGAGGCGGCGCAGCAGAGCCTGCTGGCGCTGTGGCAGGCGCAGCGCGACAGCCGCGCGGCGGCGCGGCGCGCGCAGCTGCTGCAGGCGCTGGACCGGGGCGATGAGGCGCGCGAGTTCATCGCCGATGCGCGCCGGCAGGCCCCGCAGGCCTTCGCCCTGCTGCTGGCCGACGCCGATGCCCGGCGCCTGCAGGGCCAGGGCGAGGCCGCGCTGGCACTGTACCGCCAGGCCGTGGCCCAGGCACGGGGTGAAGCCGAGCAGGCCGAGGCCGAAGCCGGTCTGGGGCGTGCCCTGCTGGAGCGCGGCGACCTGGCCGCGGCACGCGAGACCCTGGCGCGGGCGGTGCAGCGCCAGGGCGACAACGCCGAAATCCGCGCGCGCGCCGCGACCGCGGACACCCAGGCGCTGCACCACGCCGAGGCCGCCGAGGGCTTCGCCGCGGCCCTGGCGCAATCGGGCGACGACTACGTGGCGCTGGCCGGTGACGGCCTGCTGGCGCTGCAGCGCGGCGAAGCCGAGCTGGCCCGCACCCAGCTGCTCAAGGCGCTGGTGATCGAGCCGCGCTACGCCCAGGCGCAGGTCTGGCTGGCGGTGGCGGAATACCAGCTGGGCAACCTGCCGGCGGCGCTGGACGCGCTGGCGCGGGCGCGCCTGGCCGACCCGAACGACCCGCTGCCCTGGCAGATCGAATCCATCCTGCGCAACGACGACGGCCAGGCCGAAGAGGCGATCGCCGCTGCCCGCCAGGCCCTGGTGCGCCTGCCCTACCTCAAGTCGCTGGAGCCGCTCAAGAGCGACAGCCAGGGCTCGGCCAACCTGGGCAAGGCACTGGCCGACTTCGGCCTGGAACACTGGGCGCGCGCCTATGCCCAGCAG
The DNA here is from genome assembly GCF_007954405.1 of Comamonas flocculans. Taxonomy (NCBI): domain Bacteria; kingdom Pseudomonadati; phylum Pseudomonadota; class Betaproteobacteria; order Burkholderiales; family Comamonadaceae; genus Comamonas; species Comamonas flocculans. The sequence goes on from NZ_CP042344.1 coordinate 948,105, forward strand.
TCCTACTACCCGCTGTGGGCCGGCAGCCACTTCTTCATGGCCGACCGCTACGAAAGCAGCTTTGCCCGCGATTCGGAAATGCACCAGGGCTACCTGGCCGACCCGCTTGCCTTTGGCGCCAGTGAAAGGACCGCCCCCGTGCTCCCGGTGGAAGGCAGCGAATGGATCGCGGGCATGAGCGCCGAGCGCAATCCCGACCGCCACACGGGCGCCGTGGAGCTGGGCCACCGGGGTCTGACCACCCAGCCCGTGCCCATGGCCTGGCGCGTGGGCCTGGACGCGATGGACTTCCACCCTCGCGGCGGCCCTTTCAGCCCGCGCATGAATTCGGGCGCGGCGCGTCTGGGCCTGGGCATCAAGCCCAGCGACCGGCTCAGCCTGCTGCTGCTGCACGACGAAGACCGCGCGCGCACCTGGATCCCCGGCAGCGCAAGCTTCTCCGACGGCACGCTCGACGGCGCCATACGCCAGCCGTTCAGTCGCACCGACGTGGGCGGCTCCTGGCGCTGGTCGGCGGACAGCCAAACCTGGCTGCAGTGGAGCCGCGCGCGCTTTGGCACCCGCTACCTCGCGAACGACGAGGCGGCCGGGCCCTACAGCTACCGCGGCGCGGACGCGCACAGCGCATGGATGCTGCGCCACACCGTGCAGCAGGGCCCGATGCGCTGGTCGGCAGGCTGGGAATGGGCCAGCGTGGACCTGGACAGCGCGCTCAGCTACAGCCTGGTGACGGGTGCCGAGCACTCGCGGCTGCGCTACGACATGCCCTGGCTGGCCTGGGAATACGGCCAGGGGCCATGGAGCGGCTCGGCCATGGCCAGCTGGCCGCGCCTGAACATGCGCTACCGCCATCGCCAATACCTGGGCCAGACCGGTGAAGACCTGTCCGAACCCTACGACGACGCGGGCCGCCAGCGGCGCCGGCTGCGCCCCCGCCTGGGCCTGTCCTACCGCTTCGCGCCGGGGCGCGCGCTGCATTTCGCCTACGTCGAAAGCATGTACTCGCCGACCTCGCACACGCTCGCCCCCGTGTCCGTGGGCGCCATCCCGATCGACTACCAGTACCAGATCCCCGGCAGCCTGGCGCGCAAGCTGGCCATGCAGCTCGATTGGGAAATCGACCGGCGCAGCTTTGCCTGGCTGAGCCTGTCGCACCAGAAAATCACCAATGCACAGTACGACAACGGCAGCATGCTCTACCCGCTGGAAGTGCTCTACAGCGACAAGGTCGGCTCGCTCGGTCCGCTGATCCAGACCGCGCAGACCGTCATCGACGCCTACAACGGCGATCCGCAGTTCGACCGGGGCAGGCTCAGCCAGGTGGCTGTCGCCTACAACCGCATCCTGTCGCCGCGCTGGAGCGTGCTGACGGGCTACACCTGGAGCCATTCGCGCAACACCGGCGAATACTTTCCCGGCAACGCCCTGCCCGGCTTCCCGCGCCACACCGGGGTGCTGGTCAACGTCTGGAAGCATGGCGGGCGCGACTACACGCTGCTGTCGCTGGTCTATCGCAGCGGCCGCTTCACGCAGATGTCCAACCAGACCGTCGAAGGGGCGGGCTGGACGCTGGGCCTGATGCATTCCATGGACCTGCGCGAGCGGCGCTGGTCGCTCGTCACCTCGATCCAGGGCCCGCTGGACGGGCGCGTGCCGCCCACCTTCTGGCTGCGCCTGCGCTGGCGCAGCTGAGCGCGCCCCGGCCGCGCGCCATGCCCATGGGGGCGACATGCCCGGCGCGCCGGCGTATCCTGAAGGGCGTGGAGACCACGCCATGAGCCAGAAAATTCCCGCCAGCCACGTGCGCACCCGGCGCGCCTACGAGGACCCCGCGCCCGACGACGGCGAACGCATCCTGATCGACCGCCTGTGGCCGCGCGGCGTGAAGAAGGAGGCACTGCAGCTGGCCGAATGGAACAAGGATCTGGCACCCAGCGCCGAACTGCGCAAATGGTTCGATCACGACCCTGAGCGCTGGCCGGAATTCCGCCGCCGCTACGCCGCCGAACTGGCCGAACACCCAGAGGCCTTCGAGGCGCTGCGCGAGCGCGCGCGCAAGGGCGTCGTCACGCTGGTCTATGGCGCGCACGACGAGGAAGTGAACAACGCCGTGGCCCTGCGCGGCTATCTGCTCGGCGCGGGCGGCCTGGACGTCAAATGAAGGAGAGCGACATGCAGCACCCGATGTACCCCGGCCTGGGCGACGTCCAGATCGCCCGCAAGCGCCGCGAACTGGCACCCCGGCAGCTCGAGGCCTTTCGCGCGTTCAGCGCCGCGGCCTTTGCCGAAGGCGAGCTGGACGCCAGGACCAAGCAGTTGATCGCCGTCGCCGTGGCGCACGTCACGCAGTGCCCGTACTGCATCCGCGGCCACACCGATGGCGCGCTCAAGGCCGGCGCCACCGAGGGGCAGATCATGGAAGCGATCTGGGTCGCGGCCGAAATGCGCGCGGGCGGCGCCTATGCGCACTCGGCGCTGGCGATCGACCAGATGGCGGCGCACGCCGAAGCCGCAGGGGGCCGCACGGCGTAGTCAGCCGCGCGCCAGCACCGGCGCCAGCGCCTGCCCGGTGTGTGTGCCCAGGCGCACCAGTTCTTCCGGCGTGCCGCTGGCCACGATGCGCCCGCCGCCCGCGCCGCCTTCGGGGCCGAGGTCGATCACCCAGTCGGCCTCGGCGATCACGTCCAGGTCGTGCTCGATGACGAGCACGCTGTGGCCGCCATCGACCAGGCGGTGCAGCACGCGGATGAGCTTGTCCACGTCGGCCATGTGCAGGCCGACGGTAGGTTCATCGAGCACGTAGAGCGTGTGCGGCGTCTTCTGCCCCCGGCGGGTCACGTCATCGCGCACCTTGGTGAGTTCGGTCACCAGCTTGATGCGCTGCGCCTCGCCGCCCGAGAGCGTGGGCGAGGGCTGGCCCAGCGTGAGGTAGCCCAGGCCCACGTCCTTCAGGAGCTGCAACGGGTGCGCGATGGCGGGCATGCTGGCGAAAAAGTCGACCGCCTCGTCCACCTCCATGCGCAGCACCTCGCCTATGCTCTTGCCGCGCCAGGTGACGGCCAGCGTCTCGGGGTTGAAGCGCGCGCCGTGGCAGACCTCGCAGGGCAGCTTCACGTCGGGCAGGAAGCTCATCTCTATGGTGCGCATGCCCTGCCCCTCGCAGGACGGGCAGCGGCCCGCGCCGGTGTTGAAACTGAAGCGCCCGGCGGCGTAGCCGCGCGCCTTGGCTTCCAGGGTTTCGGCAAAGAGCTTGCGGATCAGGTCCCAGAAACCGATGTAGGTCGCGGGGCAGGAGCGCGGCGTCTTGCCTATAGGTGTCTGGTCCACTTCCAGCACGCGGTCTATCGCCTCGAAGCCCGAGAGGCCGGTGCAGCCGATCAGCGGCGGTGCCTTGCCGTCCCTGTCCATGGCCTCGCGCCCGGCCCTGGTCTGGCGCTGGGCCACCCAGGCCGCCACGTTGGTCAGCAGCACGTCGCGCGCCAGCGTGGATTTGCCCGAGCCGGAAACACCGGTGATGGCGACGAGGCGGTTGAGCGGCACACGGGCGGTGAGGTGCTGCAGGTTGTGCAGGCTGGCGTCGTGCACGGTGAGCCAGCGCAGGGCGGGGGAAGAGGGAGCGAAAACCGCAGCGGCATCCACTCCCTCCCCCTTTGGGGGAGGGTTGGGGTGGGGGCTGGAAGCTTCCGCTTTGATAGCTGATCGCGCTTGCTGGGCAAGCGTTTGGGGCTGATTTGACTGATATTTTCCAGAGGCGGCACCGGGCTGGCCCCCACCCCTGCCCTCCCCCAGAGGGGGAGGGAGCAAGAGAGCGCCCTCCTGCGACGGGGGAGGGGGTAATACCGTCCGGCGCGCTTGCAACGGGTGGCGCATCGCATGCAGCAGATAACGCCCGGTCTGCGAATCGGGCGCGGCCTCGATGTCGGCCACGCTGCCTTCGGCGATCAGCCGCCCGCCGCGCTTGCCGGCGCTGGGGCCGATGTCGATCAGGTGCTCGGCCCTGCGGATGGTGTCTTCGTCGTGCTCGACGACGACCAGGGTGTTGCCCTTGTCGCTCAGGCTCTGCAATGCGTTCAGCAGGATGCGGTTGTCGCGCGCGTGCAGGCCTATGGTCGGCTCATCGAGCACGTAGCACACGCCCTGCAGGTTGCTGCCCAGCTGCGCCGCCAGACGAATGCGCTGCGCCTCGCCACCACTCAGGCTGGGCGCGCCGCGGTCCAGCGTGAGGTAGGACAGGCCCACCTCCTCCAGAAAGGCCAGACGGCTCTCGATCTCGGGCAGCAGGTCGCGCGCGATCTCGGCGTCGCGGCCATCGAGCTTGAGCCCCCGCACCCAGGCGCGCACGTCGGCTACCGAGAGCTGCGCCACGTCGGTGATGGGTCGGCCGTCGAACAGCACGGCGCGCGCCACCGGGTTCAGCCGCGTGCCGTGGCAGGTGGGGCAAGGCACGTCTTCCAGATCTTCCAGCTCAGGCTCGCCAAAGGTCTTTTCGCGCCCGAGCTCACGGTCGGCGTGCAGGGATTCGTCGATCACCTTGCGCTGCGCGCGCGTGAGCTGCACGCCGGTGCCCATGCAGTCCGGGCACCAGCCGTGTTTGCTGTTGTAGCTGAACAGTCGCGGATCGGCCTCGGCATAGCTGGTGGCGCAGACCGGGCAGGCGCGCTGGGTGGAGAAGACCTGCACCCTGCCTATGCCCGCCGTGGGCCGGCCCTGCGCCAGCGCGGCCTCCAGCCCCTGCATCTGGCTCAGCACCTGCACCACGCCCTTGCCCAGCGCCAGCGCCTTTTCCAATTGCTCGCGCAGCAGGGCTTCATCCCTGGGTACCACGTCGAGGCTGAACACCGGCAGTTCGATGTTGTGCTCCTTGAAGCGATCGAGGCGCGGAAAACCCGTGGTCGGCAGGAATTCACCATCGACGCGCAGATGCGTGTAGCCGCGCGGGCGCGCCCAGTCGGCCAGTTCGGTATAGACACCCTTGCGCCCCACCACCAGCGGCGCGAGCAGGCCGACGTGCTGGCCGCGGTAGTCGCGCAGCACCTGCGCGACGATGCTTTCCACGCTCTGCGGCGCTACCTTCGCGCCGTCGTGGATGCAATGCTGCACACCGAGCTTGACGTAGAGCAGGCGCAGGAAGTGCCAGATCTCGGTGGTCGTGCCCACGGTGCTCTTGCGCCCGCCGCGCGAGAGGCGCTGCTCGATCGCCACCGTCGGCGGAATGCCATAGACCGCATCCACCTCGGGCCGGCCGGCCGGCTGCACGATGGAGCGCGCGTAGGCGTTGAGCGATTCGAGGTAGCGCCGCTGGCCTTCGTTGAACAGGATGTCGAAGGCGAGCGTGGATTTGCCCGAGCCGGAGACGCCGGTGATGACGTTGAACTTGCCGCGCGGGATGTTGACCGAGAGGTGCCGCAGGTTGTGCTCGCGGGCGTTGACGATCTGTATGTCTCCCTCCCCCTTTGGGGGAGGGTGGGGGTGGGGGCCAGCGGCGCTTGCAGAAGAAACCGCCGCCCTTGATACGCCCCGGCCCCCATCCCTGCCTTTCCCCAAAGGGGGAAGGGGTGAAAACTCACGCGCCGTCTGCAGTCCCACCCCCAGCGCCGCCTCATACTCGCGCAGCGCCTGCGCGGTGTATGAGCCCGGGTGCTGGCGCAGCTCCTCGGGCGGCCCTTCGGCCACCAGCTCGCCACCCGCATCGCCGCCATCGGGGCCGAGGTCGATCACCCAATCGCTCGCGCGGATCACGTCGAGGTTGTGCTCGATCACGATCAGCGAATGCCCGGCATCCAGCAGCTTTCTCAGCGCCCGCATCAGCTTGGCGATGTCGTCGAAGTGCAGCCCCGTGGTCGGCTCGTCGAACAGGAAAAGCTGGCCCTTGCGCGCCACTGGCTGGCGCGATTTGCTGCGCACGCGCGCGGCTTCGGCAAGAAAACCGGCAAGCTTCAGGCGCTGCGCCTCGCCGCCCGAGAGCGTGGGCACGGGCTGGCCCAGGCGCACGTATTCCAGGCCCACGTCCATGATGGGCGCCAGCGCGCGCCTGACCTCCGCGTCGGCGGCAAAAAGCTGCGCCGCCTCGCTCACCGTGAGGTCGAGCACGTCGGCCACGTTGAGCAGCCGCCCGCCGCGCTCCACGCGCACCTCCAGCACCTCGGGGCGGTAGCGCTGGCCATTGCAGTCGGGGCAGCGCAGATACACATCCGACAGAAACTGCATCTCCACATGCTCGAAGCCCGAGCCGCCGCAAGTCGGGCAGCGCCCGTCGCCGCTGTTGAAGCTGAACTTGGCGGCGGTGTAGCCGCGCTCTCTGGACAGTGGCGCGGCGGCAAAAATCTCGCGGATGCCGTCCCACGCGCCGACGTAGCTCGCGGGGTTGGAGCGCGCCGTCTTGCCTATGGGCGACTGGTCCACGAAGACCGCATCGCTCAGAAAGTCCGCGCCCAGCAGCCTGTCGTGACGGCCCGGCGCCTCGGTAGCCTTGCCGAAGTGGCGCATCAGCGCGGGCGCGAGCACGTCCTGAATCAGCGTGGACTTGCCCGAGCCGGACACGCCGGTCACCGTCACCAGCCGCTGCAGCGGGAACTGCACCGTGATGCCCTTGAGGTTGTGCTCGCGCGCGCCTTCCAGAATCAGGCGCGGCGTGGACTCCGCCACCAGCCGCTTGAAGCCCATGCCGACGGACTTGCGCGCACCAAGGTAGGCACCGGTCAGCGTGTCGGCCTGGCGCAGCGCAGCCACGGCGCCATCGAAGACGATCTGCCCGCCGCGTTCGCCGGGCCCCGGGCCCATGTCGATGATGCGGTCGGCACAAAGCATCACGGCCGGGTCGTGCTCGACGACGACGAGGGTGTTGCCCGCATCGACGAGGCGACGCATCGCCACGTTGATGCGGTCCATGTCGCGCGGGTGCAGGCCGATGCTGGGCTCATCGAGCACGAACAGCGTATTCACCAGCGAGGTGCCCAGCGCCGTGGTCAGGTTGATGCGCTGCACCTCGCCGCCGCTGAGCGTGCGGCTCTGGCGGTCGAGCGTGAGGTAGCCGATGCCGACGTCGCAGAGGTATTTGAGGCGGGTAGCGATTTCTTCGAGGATTTGCGCGCGCGCCTGCGCCTGCGCATTGACTCCCTCCCCCGCTGGGGGAGGGTGGGGGTGGGGGCCAGCGGCGTCCACATCCACAAGATCGCCTGAACTTGGCACCGTCAGCCCCCACCCCTGCCCTCCCCCAAAGGGGGAGGGAGAAAGAAGCAGCCGCTGCACGAACTGCCGCAACTTCACCAGCGGCAGCATCACCAGGTCATGCAAGCACAGCCCCGGCAGCGCCTCCAGCTGCGCCCGGCTCCACTGCACCCCCTGCGGCATGAAGCGCGCGGCGGGTGCCAGCACCGCGTCCGCATCCTCCTTGCTGCCCACGCGCCACAGCAGGCTCTCGGTCTTGAGCCGCGCACCGCTGCACACCGGGCAGGGGGTGTAACTGCGGTACTTGGACAGCAGCACGCGGATGTGCATCTTGTAGGCCTTGGTCTCCAGATACGCGAAGAAGCGCCGGATGCCATACCACTGGCGGTTCCAGTTGCCCTCGCGGTAGTCCGGCGTGCCCTCGATGACCCAGCGCCGCTGCGCCTCGGTGAGCTTGTTCCACGGCGTGTCGCGCGGGATGCCGGCGGCCTCACCCCAGCGCATCAGGTCGTCCTGGATTTCCTTCCACGCGGGCGTCTGGATGGCCTTGATGGCCCCGGCGCGCAGCGTGAGTTTTTCGTCGGGGATGACCAGCCCCCAATCCACGCCGATCACGCGGCCAAACCCACGGCAGGTCTCGCACGCGCCCACGGGCGAGTTGAAAGAGAACATCGAGGCGATGGGCTCGGCGTAGCGGATGTCGCTCTCCGGGCAGTGCAGGCCGGTGGAAAAACGCCAGATATCCTGCGTCTCTCCCTCCTCACCCAGCACATACACCGCCATGCGCCCGCCGCCGCGCAGCAGCGCGGTTTCCAGCGCCTCCATCACGCGCGCGCGCTCGACCCTGGAAAAACGAAAGCGGTCGGCCACCACGTCCAGCAGCTTCTTGCCCTCCACCTCGCGCTCGGCCTGCACGCGCGTGAAGCCGCTGGCGGACAGCCACTGCTGCATCTGCTCGGCCGTGGTGCCGCCCGGCAGCTCGGTGGCAAAGGTCAGAACGATGCGCGGGTCGCCCGCGAGGCCATGCGCCCCCACGCTCCCCGCTGCGCGTGGTTCGCCGCCCCCCAAGGGGGCTGATTCGCCTTGGGGCGGCCCGGCGGTGAATCCGCAGCGCCGCTGCAGTTCGTCATGGATGCTCTGCACGTTGTCGTGGCGCACCGGCAGCGCGGTCTGCCGGTCAAAAAGCTGGCCGGCGCGTGCGAACAGCAGCTTGAGGTGGTCGTTGAGCTCCGTCATCGTGCCCACGGTGGAGCGGCTGGAGCGCACCGGGTTGGTCTGGTCGATGGCGATCGCGGGCGGCACACCCTCCACCTTGTCCACCGCCGGCTTGTCCATGCGATCCAGAAACTGGCGCGCGTAGGGGCTGAAGGTCTCGACATAGCGCCGCTGCCCCTCGGCGTACAGCGTATCGAACACCAGGCTGGATTTGCCACTGCCGCTCGGGCCGGTGACCACCGTCAGCGTGCCGGTGGCGATATCGAGGTCGAGGTTCTTGAGGTTGTGCTGGCGGGCTCCGCGTATGCGGATGCGTCCCTGGGACATGCGGCTGGCCTGTGGGTGGGTGGGGCAAAAATTCTAGGCCGTAGACGCAGGAAGGGTTGGAACTGGGGTTACTCGATGCTGTGGCAAGCCAGCAGACAAACGCCATCGCACGGAAAAGCCCATGCGCTACGGCGTGCGCTGCCGATCACGCCAATAGCCGGGCTTGCGATGCTGGTGCGCAACCGCAAGCACCAACACCCCCGCATCGTCTGTGGCGTAGATCACGCTGTAGGGAAAACGCCGCAGACGGCACTGCCGCAGATCAGGCGTCAACGGATGCCAGGCCAGCGGAAACTGCTCGGTCAGCCGCAGCGCCTGCAAAAATTCAAGCAAAAAGCGCTCGCCCAAACCCGGTGCCTGATCGGCATACCACGCAACGGCTTCATCCAGCTCCGCCTGCGCAGGCTCAAGCAGCCGAAGGCTCATGCGCCAGAGGTGCTGATCGCGTACTTCGCAATCACATCCGGCAACGCCACCGCGCCGATTTCTCCACGCCGGTAAGCAGCCAGGCGGGCCTGGGCTTCCTGCGCCCACAGATCGCGGATGGACGCATCAGCCTGGTCGAGACTGTCCAGAATCTGCTCGACTACCTGCAGGCGTTCCTTCGGCTGCAACTTCAAGGCCTGTGCACTGAGGGTTTGAACGGCGGATGTCATGTCGTACTCCGGGTGTGGATCCATCGGATGCCGATACGTCGGCCCACGGTTTCAGTGTAGCTTTGAGCACGCGAAGTCCAAAGCTGAAGACTTCACGGGGTGCGCCGCCCCCAGACGTGCCCGATCACGCGGTTTGCGCGTTTTCCACCAGGCCATGCAGACGCGCGGCAGACAATTCCAGTCCGTTGGGCCAGCACAGCGCACCCGCGTCGACAAAGCAGCGCGCAAAGCAAGCCGCGTCGCGCAAAGGCTCAAGCAACGGCCCCTGGCGGGTGGCGAGGTAGGCGCCGCCATCAAAAACGCCATGCACGCCATCGCTGAACACCAGCGCCAGCCGGTGTTTGCCAAATGAAGTGACCTCAAGCAACTTGATCACGATCTGCTCCTTGAATGCGGTCCAGATTCAACGTGAATGTGTGGCGGCGGATGATCGTCGTGCCACATGCGCACGATGATGCCGAAGAAGATCGCGATGGTGGGCATGACTCACACCGGCGCGTGCTGCACCCTGCGCGTCCGATCGGCTTGCCCTGCGAGCAGACCCTCGACCGAAATGTCTTCATCCAGAGCCTCCCAATGCAGACCGTAGCGGCTCAGCTCGACCTGAGCGCGTTGCTGCGGATTGGCACCCAGCAGACGCGGAAACCAGGCCAGCGGTGCGGCGATGGTGCGCCCATCGGACAAATCGACCCACAGCATGTCCGCATCAAACCGCACGGCTTTAGGCGAAATGGTCATTCCACGCCCTTTCAATCAAAGTCTGGTTCTCGACCACCAGTTCGCGCAGTTTACGCAAGGTGCTGGCATCAAAGCCATCGCTGTCGGCCAGATAGACCTCCGGCGCCAGCCAGAATTTTGCTTCGCCCTCGCCACTGCGTACATGCACATGCATGGCTTCACGCGGATTGCCTTCGTTGGAGTAGAAGAAAAAGCGAAACGCTTGGTGGCGGAAGATGACAGGCACGTCACACCTCGGGACTTCTGCCGCTTGCTGAGGCCCGCTTGCGCCCGGCCCTGGCCTTGCCCACCGGCAGCAGGCTGGTGAGCTGCTGGTAGCGTTCAAAGAGAAAGGCCACGCGCTCGGCGTCGCTCTTCCAGGTTTTCTTGCCGCCGCACAGGGCGTAGGCGGCATCCACCGCAGCGTCAAGCTTCTGGTGCGCCTTGAGCAAGGCGGGCGGCATGGTCAGCGGGTCGTACAGGTCGGCCAGGCTGCTGGCGGGGAACTGGGCGCGGGCATCGAGCACGGCTTGCGCAGCGGTTTCGATAGCTGTTTGCGCTTTATGGGCGGGCGTTGGAGGCCGATTTGGCTCTGATTTTGGCGGTAGATCGGGCCAGGGGAAATTGTTGTAGACAATGGCGGCGGAGTAGCGGTAACGGCTTTCAAGGCGCCCGCAGACGGCTCGTACCCAAGCGTTGTGCATGGTGCTGGAGAGCACGCCGAAGTGAAACAGCGTGGCGCCGGGTGCCATCTTGACCAGATTGCTGCACAGGGTTTCGGGTTGCTCGAAACCGAACGGGATGAAGGCGCGACGCTCGGAAGACACTTCAGGCAGTACCAGATAGGGCGCGTCGGGCATGTTCTCCACATGAAAGCGCGTCGGCGTATCGGCCAGCTTGCGCGTGGGTGCGCTCTTGCTGGCAAGGCGAAAGTTCTTCACTGCCTGCACGCGCTTCAAGGCCTCGGGCATGGCGCGCAGCGCGGCGGGTGGGCAGTCGCCCAGCCACAGGCACCAGCGTTCGTAGCCGTTCAGAAACTCGATCGCGCCCAGCCAGCGCCGGAACCAGAGCGCGCTGGTCGGTTCCCTGGCGATGAAGGCATCGCGCTCTTCGGTGGTGAACAGGTAGTTGCCGTCGTCGATGGGTTTGTTGCCTATGCCAATCTCGGGCACGGCACAAATCGGCCGACTGCGCCGGGGCAGCACCACATCGGGCGCATCCACCAGATAGGGATTGATGTTGGCGGCCGGCACCGCCAGCGGCTCGCCCTTGATGTCCTCGTATTCGTAGATCACCTTGTCGGCCACGTCTTGCAGACCAAAGCCGACGATGACGCAGTGCACCGCGGCCTTGCCGCTGGCCTCGTTGCTCCAGGAGAAGGTGCGGTGGGCAAAGTGGATGCGCACCCCCTGCGCCAGCAGCCAGCCCCAGAGCACGCCGACCTGCTCGCCCTGGGTGATGCTGTTGGTGGAGACGAAGGCGGCGCGGGGTTTTGCCCCCTCCCCCTTTGGGGCTGAAGGCCGCGGCTCCCGTTCCGCCTGCGCGGAACGGGACGGCCTGAAGAGCGGCGGCGTCTCGCCGCCAGCACCGAGGTTGGGATGGGGGCTGGCGGCACTGGCGAAGGGGGGGTGTTGTGCGGGCGCCGTCGGCCCCCACCCCTGCCCTCCCCCAGAGGGGGAGGGAGTTGAAACGCCCTGCAGGTAGCGCGCGGCCTTGACGTACCAGGCGGCGACAAAGTCGAGCAGGCCGGCGTTGGGGATGCCTTCGAACACCGCGCGGGTGTCTTCACGCTGCGCCACGTCCATGAACTTGGCCCCGACGAAGGGTGGGTTGCCCAGCACGTAGCTGCACTGCTCCATGGGCAGCACCTCGTTCCAATCGAGCGTCAGCGCATTGCCATGCACCACGCGCGCGCTGCTTCTGAGCGGGATGCGTGCGAAGTACAGGCCGAATTCCTCGCTCACGCGCAAATTCATCTGGTGGTCCACCAGCCACAGCGCCACCTGTGCGATCTGCGCGGGGAATTCCTCGATCTCGATGCCGAAGAACTGGTCCACGTCCAGGCTGATGAGCTGGTGCACGTCCAGCGTCTGCTGGCCGCTCTGGTAGCTGGCGCGCAGCACTTCCAGCTCCAGCAGGCGCAGTTCGCGGTAGCTGATGACGAGGAAGTTGCCGCAGCCGCAAGCCGGGTCGAAGAAGGTCAGCTGGCGCAGCTTCTTGTGGAATTCAAACAGGCGGTTGCGGTTGTTCCTGACCTTGTGGAACTCGGCCCACAGCGCATCGAGAAACAACGGCTTGATGAGCTTGAGGATGTTCTCTTCGCTGGTGTAGTGCGCGCCCAGGTTGCGCCGCGCCCTGGCGTCCATGATGCTCTGGAACAGGCTGCCGAAGATGGCGGGGCTGATGGCCGACCAGTCCAGCGCGCAGGCGTCGAGCAGCGCGGTGCGCATGTCGGCGTCGAAGTCGGCCAGCGGCAGGGGTTCCTCGAACAAGCGGCCGTTGACGTAGGGGAAGGCGGCAAGCTGCTCGTCCAGGTGCTTGCTGCGCAGGTGTTCGGGCGTGTTGAGCACCTGAAAGAGCTGGGCCAGGCGCGGGCCCAGGTCGCTGCCGTCGGGCGCGGTGCGTTCTTCCACCCACAGGCGCAGCGCCTGCGCGGGCTGGAAGATGCCGGTGTCGTCGGCGAACAGGCAAAACAGCAGGCGCACCAGCAGCACCTCCAGCGCATGGCCGCCGTAGCCGCTGGCCTTGAGCGCGTCGTGCAGCCGCCCCATGCGCTCTGCGGCGTGGATGTTGACCGGGTTCTGCGCGGTGATCTCCTGCACCCGGTAGCCGGCGATGAAGCCGAACAGGCGCACGTGCTTGTGCAGGTCGGCCAGGGCAAATTCGGTGGTCTTGCCGCTGGCCAGCTGGTGCACGCGAAAGCGCGCGAAGTCGCAGACGATGATGATCTGCGGCAGGTCGCGTTCAAGAATGCCGGGGAAGTAGCCCAGCGCCTGGTCGAAGGCGGCATCCAGACTGCGCCCGCGCGACTTCTGCTCCACCAGCAGCATGCCGGGCCAGAACAAATCGACAAATCCCTGGCCACCACCGTGCTTCTTGACGTTCAGTTCGAAGGTGGCGACGCGCTTGTCGGTGATGCCGAAGATCTCGAAGAAGGCGATCCAGAAGGGCTTGGCCTCGGAGTCCTCATTGGCCGCGTCCTGCCAGGTGCGGCTGAAGGCCAGCGCGCGGGATTTGATTTCGTTCCAGGACAGGGGCATGGATTTTCAATGAAATACGGATCAAACGCTTGTCCAGCAAGCGCCATCAGCTATTGTCTTGAAAGCAGATTGAAACCCTATTGGATCCCCGGCACGCCGGAAGGCCGCTGCGCTGCTTCCTCCCACGCCGGGCCGTCGAACCACGCATCGCCATCGAGTGCGGCGCGCAGCATGGGCAGGCTGTCCAGCCCCCAGAAGTGCCTGCCCTGCACCTCCAGCATGGGCACGCCGAAGATGCCACGCGCGGCGGCTTCGTCGGTGTTGGCACGCAGCAGCGCCTTGGCGTGGGCGGCGGCGTCGCCCTCGGGCTGCCATTGCTCGGCCAGCGCCTGGGTGAGCGCCGCGATGCGCTCTGGCGCCAGCGGGTCTTGCCCACCCAGCCAGACGTGGCGCAGCACGCTGCCCGCGGTGTAGCGGTTGATGCAGCCGTCCGGGCTGTGCGCCAGCGCCAGGCGCAGCAGGGGCAGGCTGTTGAAGGGAAAGTGCGGGGGCAGGTCCAGCCCGCAGCCGAGCGACTGCCCCAGCCAGGCGACGTGCCGCGCCGTCCAGGCGCGCTTGGGGGCGATGGCGGCCGGGCCGGGGTTGCCCGCGTGCTGCAGCAGCGCGCCCAGCAGCACCGGGCGGTAGCGCACATGCGCGCTCAGGCCCTGCAGGGTGCGCGGCAGTTGCTCGAAGGCGAGCCAGGCGTAGGGGGAGACGAAGTCCAGGTAGAAGGTGATTTCGTGCATGGCGGGGTGGACTCTGGCGGTGAACATCAGGAGGGTAGCGCACAGGCCGCAGGCCTTCACCCCTGCCCTCTCCCAGAGGGAGAGGGAAAAAAACCGAGGCTGTATTTCGCCTCGCCTTTTTTGGGGGGAGGGGCAAACCGGTGCAGTATTTCACCCTCGCCCCTTTGAAAAGAGATGGCAAAGCCGGTACGGTATTTCACCCTCGCCCCTTTGGGGAGAGGGCCGGGGTGAGGGGCCGCGCCAGCCGCCACACTTTTTCAGGCGCTGGCCTTGGGCGCCTGCACCACGTCGGCCACGGGCGCGCCGGTCAGGCGCTCCAGGTCTTGCGGCTTCAGGCGAAACACCGCGTTCGGGTGCCCGGCCGCGGCCCAGATCTCGTCGAAGCGCAGCAGCTCGCGGTCGATCAGGGTGACCGGCGCCGTGGTGTGCCCCACGGGCGAGACGCCGCCGATGGTGAAGCCGGTGGCGCGCTTGACGAAGTCGGCGTCGGCACGGCCTGTGGGGCCGACCAGGGCGCTGACCTTTTTTTCATCCACGCGCCGGTCGCCCGAGGTGATGACGAGCACGGCGGCATCGTCGCTCTTGCGCCGGAAGATGATGCTCTTGGCGATCTGGCCGACGGTGATGCCCAGCGCGTCGGCCGCCTCCTGCGCGGTGCGCGCGGAGCTGTCGAGCATTTGCGGGGCGTGGGGGTGGCCGGCGGCAGCCAGCGCCGCCACCACGCGCTGCACGCTGTCGTTCAAGGGGAGGGAAGTGGTTTCAGCCATGAAGCGACTTTAGAGCAAGGCCAGCGCCCTTTACGCTCTGGCCACCCGACCTACAAAGGCCAGGCTTGCGCCCATGGCCATCAGCACCGCCCCGGCAATGCGGTTTTGCGTGCGCTGCGCGCGCGCCGAGTTGAGCCATCCGCGCAGGCTGGCGGCCAGCAGTGCGTAGCCGTGCATCACGATGAAATCGACCGTGATGGTGGTGGCCAGCAGCACCAGCAATTGCGGCACCAGCGCGCGCGTGGGAGCCATGAACTGGGGCAGCACCGCCACCATGAAGACGATGCCCTTGGGGTTGGTGGCGTTGGTCAGCAGGCCACGCAGGAAGCGCTGGCGCGCGCTCAGCAGCGGTGCCTGGACGGGCGATGTCCGGGCGGCAGCGCCATCCACCCCGCCTGCCAGCGCCACGGGGGCGCGCCACTGGTGCAGCCCCAGCCACAGCAGGTAGGCCGCGCCCAGCACCTTGACGACGGTGAACGCGGTGCCGGAGGCCAGCAGCACCGCACCCACGCCCGCTCCGGCCACCAGCAGGATGAGCGCCAGCCCCGCCTGCAGCCCGAGGATGGTGACGCTGGCCGCGCGCACGCCCCAGGAGAGGCCGTGGCTCATAGCCAGCACCGCGCCCGGCCCGGGCGAGAGCGCGATGGCGATCGCCGCCACCAGGTAGGCGAGCCAGAGATGCAAGGTCATGATTCAGCCCGCGCGCTTGTTCAGGATGGCCACGGCCACGCGCGACTGGGGCCGCTTGCCCAGCACGCCGCTGATGAAGGCCCCGGCGTCCACCAGCTTGTCCAGGTCGATGCCGGTTTCCACGCCCAGACCGTGCAGCAGATAGACCACGTCTTCGGTCGCCACATTGCCCGTCGCGCCCTTGGCGTAGGGGCAGCCACCCAGGCCAGCGACGGAGGACTGGAAATTCCACACGCCCATCTGCAGCGCGGCCAGGGTGTTGGACAGCGCCTGGCCGTAGGTGTCATGAAAGTGGCCGCTCACGTGATCGATGTCGTAGTGCCTGAGCACGGCCTCGATGGCGCGCTGCACCTTGAGCGGCGTACCCACGCCTATGGTGTCGGCCACGTCCACGCGCTGCACGCCTATGCCCTTCATCAAACCGGCAAGGTAGGCCACCCGCTCGGGGGCGATGTCGCCCTCGTAGGGGCAGCCCACGGTGCAGCTCATCGCGCCGCGCACGGCCACGCCGGCGGCCAGCGCGGCCTGCACCACCGGGGCAAAACGCTCGATGCTCTCGGCGATCGAGCAGTTGATGTTGCGCTGGCTGAAGGCCTCGCTGGCCGCGCCGAAGACGACGATTTCGTCGGGCCGGTCCTGCACCGCCGCCTCCCAGCCCTTGAGGTTGGGCACCAGCACGCTGTAGCGCACGCCCACCTGGCGCTGCATGCCTTGCATCACCGCGTGGTTGTCGGCCATCTGCGGCACCCACTTGGGGCTGACGTAGCTGGTGACTTCGATTTCGGCGAGGCCAGCTTCTTGCAGCTTGTGGACCAGCGCGATCTTGTCGCTGCTGGCCACCGGCTGCTTCTCATTTTGCAGGCCGTCGCGCGGGCCGACGTCGATGAGGCGGACTCGGGAGGGAAGAGACATGGCGTTCACTCGGATGGCAAGAGATGGGGGAACGATTGTGCGGCGATCGGCCCGGGGCTGCACTGCCGCCGGCCTCAATACCCCCGCGCCAGATCGACCTGGCCGGGCAGCGGCGCACCCGCGGCATGGGCCTGCAGCGCCTGCGCCACCTGGGCGGCGGCGGCATCGCGCCGCGTCATGCCCGAGATGTGCGGGGTCAGCACCACGCGCGGGTGCGTCCACATCCAGTGGCCGGCGGGCAGGGGTTCTTCGGCCATCACGTCCAGCGCGGCGCCGGCGATGTGGCCGCTGTCCAGCAGGGCGCGCAGCGCATCTTCCACCACCAGCGCGCCGCGTGCGATGTTGATCAGGTAGCTGCCGCGCGGCAGGCGCGAGAGGCGCTCGTGGTTCAGCAGGCCGCGGGTTTGCGGCGTCAGCGGCAGCAGGCAGACCAGCATGCGGGTGGTGGCCAGAAAGGCGTCCAGCCCGGCCGCACCCGCGAAGCAGCGCATGCCATCCAGCTGGCGCGGCGTGCGGCTCCAGCCCGCCAGCGGGAATTCAAACGCCTGCACCGCCCGCGCCACGCGCTGGCCCAGCACGCCCAGGCCGAGCAGGCCCACGGTGAAGTCCGCACGCGGCTGCAGGGGGTGGCGCAGCCACTGCCCCTGCGCTTGCTGGGCGCCGTAGCGATCCAGCTCGCGGTACCAACGGATCAGTGCATGGCAGACGTATTCGGCCATCTGCACCGCCATGCCGGCGTCCTGCAGGCGCAGCACCTTGGCGTGGGGCGGCAGGCGCAAGGCCAGGAGCTGGTCCACGCCCGCGCCCAGGTTGAAGATGAGCCTGAGCTGCGGCTGCTCGTCAAACAACTGCTGCGGCGGGTTCCAGACCAGGGCCACCTCGCAGTCGCTGGGCAGGCCGGCTTGCCAGACGGTGATGTCGGCTTGCGGCAGCACGGCGCGCAAGGCGCCCAGCCAGCCGTCGGGGCGGGCTTCGCTGGCGTCGTGCAGCAGCAGTTTCACGCGGGCTGGCCCAGGCGCAGCAGCTCGTCGCCTTCGGCCACCTGGTCGCCGGGCGCGTAGAGCACCTCCTGCACCACGCCGTCCTGCGGCGCGGCGATGGTGTGCTCCATCTTCATGGCTTCCATCACGGCCAGCGCCTGGCCCTTGGTGACCTTGTCGCCGGCCTGCACCGCAATCGAGACCACCTTGCCCGGCATGGGCGCGGTCAGGCGCCCGCCCTCGGCCGCGCCTTCGTCGGCACGCGAGAGCATGTCCAGCTCGGTGATGCGCGCCGCTCCGTGGGTGGCAAAGACGTATTCCTCCTCGCCCAGCGCATGCACCTGCACCAGTTCGCGCCGGTCGCCGTAGCGCAGGTCGATGCGGCCATCGGGCAGCGCGGTGATGGACAGCGGCCGGGCTTCGGAATCGCCCACCTGCAGTTGCAGGCCATCGTCCAGGTAGCGCAGCTTGGCGACGACCGGCTCGCCCTGGTATTGCAGATCGACCCGGCGCGTGGCCACGCCGTGCGAGCGAAAGCCGTCGGTGCGGCTGAAGGGGTCGAAGGTTTCGGCGGCGCGCTCGGCCAGCACGGTTTGCGCCACGGCGGCGGCCACGACCAGGTCGCGCCCCAGCGGGTCCTGGTTGAACAGGTGGTCGGCCTCGCGCGGGATCAGCGCGGTATCGAGCCGCGCCTGGCGAAAGGAGGCTGTGGCCAGCAGATGGCGCAGGAACTGCACGTTGGTCTGCAGCCCGGCGATGTGCGTGGCGGCCAGCGCGGCATCGAGCCTGGCCAGCGCCTCCTGGCGTGTCTTGCCGTGCACGATGAGCTTGGCGATCATGCTGTCGTAGTAGGGGCTGATGGCGTCGCCCTCGCGCACGCCGTCGTCAAAGCGCACCGCGCCGATTTCAAACGCCACGTGCGCGGGCTTGCGGTACACATGCAAAGTGCCGGTGGCGGGCAGGAAGTCCTTGTCCGGGTTTTCGGCGCAGATGCGCGCCTCGATGGCGTGGCCGTGGATGACGAGCTGCTCTTGCGCCAAAGGCAGCGGCTGGCCCGCGGCCACGCGCAACTGCCACTCCACCAGGTCTTGCCCGCTGATGGCCTCGGTCACCGGGTGCTCCACCTGCAGGCGGGTGTTCATCTCCATGAAGTAGAACTGCATCTGCTCCGGGTGCGCGTAGCCACCGGGTTGCTCGACGATGAATTCCACCGTGCCCGCGCCCACATAGCCCACGGCGCGCGCCGCCGCCACGGCGGCCTCGCCCATCTGGCGGCGCAGCTCGGGCGTCATGCCGGGCGCCGGGGCCTCTTCCAGCACCTTCTGGTGGCGGCGCTGGGTAGAGCAGTCGCGCTCGAAGAGGTAGACGTAGTTGCCCTGGGTGTCGCCAAAGATCTGGATTTCGATGTGGCGCGGCTGCTGCACCAGTTTTTCGATCAGCACCGCGTCATTGGCAAAGCTGTTGGCCGCCTCGCGCTTGCAGGAGGCGAGCGCATCGGCAAAGTCCTCGCTCTTGAACACCTCGCGCATGCCCTTGCCGCCGCCGCCAGCGCTGGCCTTGATCAGCACCGGGTAGCCGATCTGGTCGGCCTCGCGCTGCAAGAGCTGCGGGTCCTGGTCTTCGCCCTGGTAGCCCGGCACCAGCGGCACACCGGCCTTGGCCATCAGGCGCTTGGATTCGGCCTTCAGGCCCATGGCCTGGATGGCGCTGGCGGGCGGGCCGATGAAGACCACGCCGGCATCGGCGCAGGCGTGGGCAAAAGCTTCGTTTTCACTCAGAAAGCCGTAGCCGGGGTGAATGGCCTGCGCGCCCGTGGCCTTGGCGGCGTCGATGATGCGCTGCCATTGCAGGTAGCTCTCTGCCGGCGCATTGCCGCCGATGTGCACCGCCTCGTCGCAGGCGAGCACGTGCTTGGCGTGCGCGTCGGCATCGGAATAGACGGCGACGGTCTTCACGCCCATGCGCCGCGCGGTGGCGGCGACGCGGCAGGCGATTTCGCCGCGATTGGCGATCAGGATTTTTTCAAACATGGCGCCCTCCGCGGCTCATCGCCTGCTGCACGCTGGCGCGTGCCACGCAATTTGGTGAAACGTCTGCGTTGCAGCCGTTTTCGCCGCGGTTGGCAATCAGGATTTTTTCAAACATGGATTTCTCCTCATCAATTCAATGGCGCAGGCGCCGCCGACACGCCGAAGAAGGATTTCAAACGGCGCCAGACGGCCAGCAGAAAACGAAACAGCAGCACCAGCAGCAGGGCAGACACCAGCACCATCACCACCAGCGCCACGCCAAACCACAGCGGGTGCGCGATGGCCAGCCAGACGATGCCCACCACCAGGCCATCCTCGAACAGCGAAGCCAGGCCATTGGAAAACGGCTCGGGCGACGTGTTGATGGCCGCGCGGGTGGTGGCCTTGGTGGCAAACGAGGTGGCCGCCAGCGAGCCGCCCAGCAGCCCCGCCACCAGCCCCAGGGTGCCCGAATCGGCGCCAAACACGCCGGCCGCCAGCAGCGCCCCGGCGGGGATGCGGATGACGCTGTGCACCGCGTCCCAGGCGCTGTCCACCCAGGGAATCTTGTCGGCGAAGAATTCCACGAACATCATGAAGCCCGCCGCCGTCAAGACCGCCGGATGCTGCAGCACCTGCAGTCCCGCGGGCAGCGCAATCCAGCCCAAGGCGCCCATGCCGCCGACCAGGAACACTACCGCATACAGCCGCAACCCGCTGGCCCAGCCCAACGCCGCCGCCAGCGCCACCAGCCCGGGCATGTCCAGCGTGGCGGCAGCGCGGCCCACCGCATCGCCCACCTGGCCCGCGACCTGCCCTGCCGCGTCCGCTGCCTGCGGCGCAACGTGAATGCCCAGGCCGTGCAGCCATTGGACGAAAGTGCCGATGGGCGTGCTCATGGCTTCTCAAACCTTGCCCGCCCCGGCATTTGCTCCCTCTCCCTTTGGGAGAGGGCTGGGGTGAGGGCCGGGGCCTCGGCGGACACCGCCCGTCCAATCCAGCGCCTGCAGCCCCTCACCCGGCCTCTCCCCAGAGGGGAGAGGGGCAATTCCATCAATTCGATAGCTGTCAGCGCTTGCCAGGCAAGCGTTTGAGGCCGATTTTGCTTGAAACAACACGGCACACTTTCTCAAGACACCAGCCAGTTGGGTTTGCGCTTTTGCAGGAAGGACTGCACGCCCTCCTTGCCTTCATCACTGGCGCGGATGTCGGCAATGCCTTGCACCGTGGCGGCGACCAGCGCGGGCGTGATCTCGCGCTCGGCCACGTCGCGCACCAGTTGCTTGCACACGCGTACCGCGTTCGGGCTGGCGCTGGTCAGCGCCTTGAGCCAGGCGGCCACGGTGGCATCGAGCTGCTCGGCCGCAACCACCTCATGCACGAAGCCGATGCGGTGCGCCTCGGCCGCGCTGAAGCGCTCGGCCGTCAGGAAGTAGCGGTGCGCCGCGCGTGCCCCCATGGCGCGGATCACGTAGGGGCTGATGGTGGCGGGGGCCAGGCCCAGCCGCACCTCGCTCAGGCAGAAGTGCGCGCTGTCCACGCTCACCGCCAGGTCGCAGGCGGCCACCAGCCCCATGCCACCGGCGTACACGTCGCCCTGCACGCGGGCAATGGTGGGCTTGGGGCATTCGTAAATCACGCGCAGCATCTCGGCGAGCTTGGCGGCGTCCGCCAGGTTCTCGCCCCGCGTGTAGTCGGCCATGCGGCGCATCCAGTTCAGGTCGGCGCCCGCGCAAAACGCCGGGCCCTCGGCGGCCAGCACGATGGCGCGCACGTCGGCGCGGCCGCCCAGATCGGTGAAGGCCTGCGTGAGCTCGGCGATGACTTCGTCGTTGAAGGCGTTGCGCACTTCGGCCCGCGTGAGCGTGATGGTGGCCACATGGCCTTGCATGTCGGTATGAACAGCCGTCGTCATGTCGGGGTTTCCTCTTGCAGCATGTAGACCAGATCCAGTTCAGGACAGGGCTGCCCCAGCGCCGTGAGCACCGCAGTCACCTGCCCGCGGTGGTGCGTGCCGTGGTTGAACACGTGGGCCAGGGTGGCGGCGAAGGGCAGCGAGGCCGCGCTGCCGCGCATCGTCGTGTAGTCGAGCGCGCCGTCAAAGCGTTCCGCTGGCCAGCTTTCGATCAACGGCTGCCAGCGCGCGGCGCCTTCGAGCAGGCGCTCGGCCAGGCGCGTGCGATCGGGCTCGACTTCGTCGTTCAAGGCCACGCGGGGGGATACGCCCTCGGCAAAACGCCGAAACCACAACAAATGCTCACCCACCAGCAGGTGGCCCAGCGTGCCGTGGATGCTCTTGAAAAATAGCCCTGCGTCACGTCGGTAGTCCGCCTCGGGCAGGGTCGCCACGGCGTCCAGCACACGGCGCGTAGCCCACGCGTTGTAGCGGGCCAGAGTGGCGAAGTGGGAATGCGGATCCATTTCAACACCAAGGTCGAGGTTTACATCCGGAACACGCCAAACTTCACGTCTCCGATCGGCGCGTTGTGCGCCGCCGACAGGCCCAGCGCCAGCATGCGGCGGGTGTCGGCGGGGTCGATCACGCCGTCGTCCCACAGACGGGCGCTGGCGTAATACGGGTGGCCCTGCTCCTCATACTGCTGGCGGATCGGGGTCTTGAAGGCTTCTTCTTCCTCCTTGCTCCACTGCCCGCCCTTGCGCTCGATGCCGTCGCGCTTGACGGTGGCCAGCACCGTGGCGGCCTGCTCGCCGCCCATCACGCTGATGCGCGCGTTGGGCCACATCCAGAGAAAGCGCGGGCTGTAGGCGCGCCCGCACATGCCGTAGTTGCCCGCGCCGAAGCTGCCGCCGATGATGACGGTGAACTTGGGCACGTTGGCCGTGGCCACCGCCGTGACCAGCTTGGCGCCGTGGCGCGCGATACCTTCGTTCTCGTACTTGCGCCCGACCATGAAGCCGGTGATGTTCTGCAGGAAGACGAGCGGGATCTTGCGCTGGCAGCACAGCTCGATGAAGTGCGCGCCCTTTTGCGCCGATTCCGAAAACAAAATGCCGTTGTTGGCGATGATGCCCACGGGCATGCCTTCGATGTGCGCAAAGCCGCAGACCAGCGTGGTGCCGAAGCGCGCCTTGAATTCCTGGAAGACGCTCTCGTCCACGATGCGGGCGATGATCTCGTGCACGTCAAAGGGCTTGCGCGTGTCCTTGGGGATCACGCCATAGAGCTCTTCGGGTGCGTACCTGGGCGGCGCGGGCTTGCGCAGCGCGCCGGCGGGCGTCTTGGTGTGGTTCAGGTGCGCCACCACCTCGCGCGCCAGGGCCAGCGCATGGGTGTCGTTCTGCGCCAGGTGGTCGGCCACGCCCGACAGGCGCGTGTGCACGTCGCCCCCGCCCAGGTCTTCGGCGCTCACTTCCTCGCCGGTGGCGGCCTTCACCAGCGGCGGGCCGCCCAGGAAGATGGTGCCCTGGTTCTTGACGATGATGGACTCGTCGCTCATCGCCGGCACATAGGCACCGCCCGCCGTGCACGAACCCATGACCACGGCGATCTGCGCAATGCCCTGCGCGCTCATGTTGGCCTGGTTGTAGAAGATGCGGCCGAAGTGGTCGCGGTCGGGGAAGACCTCGTCCTGGTTGGGCAAGTTGGCGCCGCCCGAGTCCACCAGATAGATGCAGGGCAGGCGGTTTTGCTGGGCGATCTCCTGCGCGCGCAAGTGTTTCTTCACCGTCATCGGGTAGTAGGTGCCGCCCTTCACCGTGGCGTCGTTGCACACGATCATGCAGTCCACGCCCGAGACGCGGCCTATGCCGGCGATCAGACCGGCCGCCGGCGCGCTGTCGCTGCCGTCACGGTCGGGGTACATGTGCAGCGCGGCCAGCGGGGCGATCTCCAGAAACGGCGTGCCGGGGTCCAGCAGCATCTGCACGCGCACGCGCGGCAGCAGCTTGCCACGGCCCAGGTGCTTCTTGCGCGCCGCCTCGCCGCCGCCCTGCCCCACCTTGGCCACCTGGGCCTGGAGGTCATCGACCAGCGCACGCATGGCCTGGGCATTGGCCTGGAAATCGGCCGAACGCGGGTTGAGCTTGGTTTGCAAAACCGACATGGGATGTCCTTCATCTATCGTTTTGAGAGCTGCTAGCGCTTGTCCAGCAAGCGTTTGAGGCCGATTTGACCCATATTCCTGGCGATGCTCCCGGCGCCGCACCTGAAGGACTTTAGCGCTTGTCGCCCCCTGCGGGGCGCCAGACAAGTTGCAAATCCTGCCACCCCAATGCACACTGGCGCATGCCCGATGTCCGCTCCGCACGCAGTCCCCAGGCCCGCACCCCCGTCGCTCTGGTCCTGGATGTGCTTCGAGCCTACGAGGCCCGTGCCATGGACCCCGGCGATGCCTTGGCGCAGGCACAAATCACGCCAAACCAGCTGGACCGCAGCGGCGGCTACGTGACCGCCCCGCAGTTCGAGCGCCTGTGCGCCGCCGCCATGCGCGAGCTGGACGACGAGGCCCTGGGCTGGTTCAGCCGTCGCCTGCCCTGGGGCAGCTACGGCATGCTGGCGCGCGCCTCCATCACCTCGGCGCATCTGGGGCTGGCACTGGCGCGCTGGTGCCGCCACCATGCGCTGCTGACCGACGACATCCGCCTGCACCTGAGCCACGAACGCAGCAGCGCACGCATAGCCATCACGCAGCACCGCCCGCTGGGCCGGGGCGACACCTTGCGCGAAATGTGCCTGCTGTCCACGCTGCGCAACCTGCACGGCCTGGCCTGCTGGCTGATCGACACGCGCCTGCGGCTCATGCAGGTGCAATTCCCGTTTGCCGCACCGCCGCACGCCGGGGTGTACCCGCTGCTGTTCCCCGGCCCGGTGCGTTTTGGCGCGCCCCAGGCCGCCCTGGAATTTGACGCGCGCCACCTCACCCTGCCACTGGCGCGCGACGAGGCCGCCCTGCAGCGCATGCTGCAGCGCGCGCTGCCGCTCACCGTCTGGCAATACCAGCGCGACCGCCTGCTGGTGGCGCGCGTGCGCCAGTTACTGGGCAGCGACCCGGCCATGCTGCAAAGCGCGGTGCTGGTGGCCGATGCGCTGCACCTTTCAGAGCGCACGCTGCACCGCCAGCTGCAGCAGGAAGGCGCCTCGCTGCAGCAGCTCAAGAACGAAGTGCGCCGCGCCCAGGCCGAACACCTGCTGCGCCACACCGAACGCCCCGTCAAGCAGGTGGCGCAAGCGGCCGGCTTTGCCAGCGACAAGAGCTTCGCCCGCGCCTTTCGCGGCTGGGCCGGCTGCTCGCCGCAGCAATACCGGGCGAGTTACCGCCAATCACCATCCACGTAATACCAGCGCCCACCCTCGCGCACGAAGCGGCTGAGCTCATGCATGCGCGTGGCCTTGCCGTCTGCACCCCGGCAACGGGCGATGAATTGCACCTCGGCGCCGTGCTCGCCCGTCTGCCGATGCAGGCGCACCTCCAGGCCCAGCCACTTCACGCCCGCATCGAAACGCACGCGCGAGGGGCGCTTGCTTGCATGCCAGGTGGCGCACAGATAGGTTTCGTCCTCGCGCACATAGGCGCTGTAGCGCGAGCGCATCAGGCTTTCGGCGTCGGGCGCGGGCGTGGTGTCGAAGTGGTCCAGGTAGCGCCCGCAGCATTCGGCATATGCCAGGGGTTGGCCGCGTGCGCCCAACCGGCCGCAGGGGCAGGCCTGGCTCATGCCAGCGCGCGCTGGATGATGATTTTCTGCACGTCGCTCGTGCCTTCGTAGATCTGGCACACGCGCACGTCGCGGTAGATGCGCTCCACCGGGAAGTCGCTCACGTAGCCGTAGCCGCCCAGCGTCTGGATGGCGGCGCTGCACACGCGCTCGGCCATCTCGGTGGCGAACAGTTTGGCCATGGCCGCCTCCTTCAGGCAGGGGCGGCCGGCGTCGCGCAGGCTGGCCGCGTGCCAGATGAGCTGGCGCGCCGCCTCCAGTTGCGTGGCGCAGTCGGCCAGGCGAAAACCCACGGCCTGGTGGTTGAAGATGGGCGTGCCGAAGCTCTCCCGCTCCTTGCTGTACTGCAGCGCGCAATCGAGCGCCGCGCGCGCCATGCCCACGCTTTGCGCGGCGATGCCGATGCGCCCGCCCTCCAGCGCGGAGAGCGCGATGCGGTAGCCCTCGCCCTCGGCGCCGATCAGGTTGGCGGCGCTCACGCGGCAGTCGTCAAACTGGATCTGCGCCGTGTCGCTGCTGTGCTGGCCCAGCTTGTCCTCCAGCCGCGCCACGGTGTAGCCCGGCGTGCGGGTGGGCACGATGAAGGCGCTCATGCCGCGCTTGCCCGCGGCCTTGTCGGTCACGGCGATCACGATTGCGACCTGCCCGTTCTGGCCAGAGGTGATGAACTGCTTGACGCCGTTGATCACGTACTCGCCACCTTCCAGCGTGGCCGTGGTGCGCAGCGCGGAGGCGTCCGAGCCGACGTGCGGCTCGGTCAGGCAGAAGGCGCCCAGCATTTCGCCGCGCGCCAGCGGGGTGAGCCAGTCGCGTTTTTGCGCCTCATTGCCGTAGCGCATCAGGATGGCGTTGACCGGGCAGTTGGTCACGGAAATCGCCGTGCTGGTACCGCCATCGCCCGCGGCGATTTCCTCCAGCACCAGCGCCAGCGTCAGGTAGTCCAGCCCCGCGCCGCCGTATTCTTCGGGCACGCAGATGCCGTAGGCACCCAGCGTGGCAAGGCCCTGATGCACCTCGCGCGGAAAGTGGTGCTCCTTGTCCCAGCGCGCGGCGTGGGGCGTGATCTGCTCGCGCACGAAGTCGCGCACGGCGTCGCGGATCATTTCCTGGTCTTGGGTCAACAACATGGGGCAGCCTGCATAGGTGGGGGCGCTGCGGGGCAGCGCGCAAACAGGCCGATTCTTTCACAGCACCGCAGCGGCCGCGCCACGCTTTGCCAGACGGCGCCCGGGGACTGTAGGATTGCCCCCGCCTTGCGAGTCCGCCCGGCCGCCTTTGCCCGACGCCCATGCCCGCCGACACTGCCGCCCTGCTGCGCGCCCATCCGCTGTTTGCCCGCTGTTCGCGGCTGGACCACGCGCGGCTGCTGGCGGCCGCCACGGCCTGCCAGTTCAAGGCGGGAGAGCGCCTGTTCGAGGCCGGCGCGCCGTCCGAGCATTACTACTGGATCACCGCCGGCACGGCCAAGCTGTCCAGCACCCGCTCGCAGACCGCCGGGCCGGGCGACGGCCTGGGCGCCGAGGCCTTCGCCGACGGCACCGCCAGCGACAACCGCTACCTGGCCAGCGCCACGGCGCTGACCGACGTGAGCGCGCTGCGCCTGGAGCGCGGCGCGCTGCGCACGCTGCTGGCCAGCCGGCCGCAGCTGAAGTCGGCTGCGCTGGCGGAACTGGCCCGCTCCCTGGGGGAACTGGCGCCGCCCGCGCCTGCCGCCCCCACTGCCGGCGCGGGCGGTGCCTTGGCGGACGCGCCCCTGCCCTGGAAGGCACTGCTCGGGTGGCTCGCCACCATGCTGCTGTCGCCGCTGGCCTGGTGGATGGGGCAGCGGGCCGGGCTCACCCCGCAGGCGGCGGTCTATCTGGGCCTGTTCACCATGGCCGCGCTGATGTGGCTGTTTGCGCTGGTGGACGAATACATCCCGCCGCTGATCGCCGTCGTCGCCATGCTGTTCATCGAGCTGGTGCCGGCGCGCGTGGCACTGCACGGGTTCTATTCACGCACCTTCATCCTGCTGCTCGGGGTCTATGCGGTGTCGGCCGTGGTGGTGGCTTCAGGGCTCGCTTACCGGCTCATGCTCTGGACGCTGCTGCGCCTGCCGGACACGCCGTTCTGGCACCGCTCGGCGCTGACCTTCTTCGGCATGGTGCTGTCCATCGTCATGCCGTCGTCCAACGCGCGCCTGGCGCTGATGCTGCCGCTGTACAAGGAGATGGACGCGAGCCTGGGCGCGCGCAACCATTCACCCGAGGCCAGCGCGCTGGTGGTGGCCACCTTCACCGGCGCGACGCTGTTCTCGCCGCTGCTGCTCACGGCCAAGAGCTCCAACCTCGCGGCCTTCGCGATGCTGCCCGCGCAGGTGCGGCTGAACTTCCAGGGCATCACCTGGCTGCTGGGCGCGGCGGTGGTGGCGCTGGGCTTCATGCTGGTGCATTTTTTCGTCATGCGCCGCGCCTGGCAGCCGGGCCAGCGCACGGCCCTGCCGCTGGCGCGCATCCGCACGCAGCTGGCCACGCTCGGGCCACTGCAGCCGGCGGAATGGGCGGCGGCGCTGGCCTTCACCACCTTCGTGCTGGGCGCGGCGCTGCCGCAGTGGCACCAGTCGCAGGCCGCCTGGCTGGCGGGGCTGGTGCTGGTCGCTCTGATGGTGCTGGGCCTGCTGGACAAGAGCGGCTTCCAGAGCAAGATCGACTGGCCCACGATCTTCTTCCTGCTGTGCCTGGACGGCTTCACCGACGCCATCGGCTACCTGCAGCTGGACAAGGCCATGCTGCAGGTGCTGATGCCGCTGCTGGGCTGGATCCACGGCGACCTGGTCTGGTTCACGCTGCTGGCGCTGTTCGTCACCGTAGCGCTGCGCCTGGCGCTGCCGACGACGGCCGGCATGGTTCTTGCGGCCACGCTGCTGTTGCCCATAGGGCTGGCCAACGGCATCCACCCGTGGATCGTGGTGTTCCTGACCTCGCTGTTTTCCGACATCTGGTTCATGCCCCACCAGCAGTCCTCGTTTGCGCAGCTGCAGGGCGCGGGCATGCGCCAGCGCTGCGATGAAGGCCTGTTCTTTCGCTACGCCTGGTGGCTCAACGGCGTGCGCGTGCTGCTGGCGTTTGCCAGCATTCCCTGGTGGCGCTGGCTGGGGCTGGACGGATGACGCCGCGCCGCATCCTCGTCGCCTGCCTGTGCGCCTTCGTGCTGCTGCTGTTTGCGCTCCTGATCGCGTTCAACCACGCCAAGCCGCGGCTGCTGGTGCTGCACACCTCCTCCGAGGACGGGAACTGGGAGCAGCTGTTCGACGGCGGCGTGCGGCGCGCGCTGGCCGGCAACCGCCAGCCGCTGGCCGTGCGCTGGCACTACATGAGCTTTTCCGACGCCGAGGTGCAGAGCAGCGCGGAATGGCAGGCGGCCAGCGCCCGGGCGCGCGCGGTGGTCAATTCCTGGAAGCCCGACGTGCTGCTCATCGTCGGCGAAGAGGCGCAGCAGTGGCTGGGCTACCGCTACGTCTCCGAGGACCCGCGGGCGCAGCGCCTGGTCTATGCCACCGGCGAAGACCCGCAGCGCTTTGGCTACCCGGGCGCGGCCAACGTCACCGGCGTGCGCGAGCTGCTGCCGCTGGCGCAGATCCGCGACCTGCTGGAGGTGCTGGAAGGACGGCCGCTGCGCATTCAGGCGCTGGGCATGGCAGACCCCACGGGCGAGGTCGAGCGCGACCAGGTTCAGGCCTTCGACTGGCAGCGCCACCTGCTTGCGCCGGTGCAACTGGTGGACACCTACGCCCAGTGGCAGCAGGCGGTGCGTGACGCGGACGGCAAGGCCGACGTGCTGCTGGTGCTGAGCTTTGCCGGCATGCCGCGCTCGGCGGGCGAGCCTGGCGTCGTCGATTCGCTGGAGGTTGCGCGCTGGACCGAGGCGAACGCCGGCCCGCTGGCCATCAGCGTGCGCGAGCGCTTCGTGCAGGGCGGCGGGGCGCTAGCCATCGCGCCCTCGGCCGAAGGCCTGGGCGAGCAGGCCGGGCGCCTGGCGCTGCGATCCCTGCACGACGCGGCGCTGCCCGCGCCGCAGGACAGCGAGGACTTCGCGGTCGGCGTGGGGCTGCAGCCCCTGGCCCGGCGCGGCTACCAGCTGCCCGGCATCTACGTGCAGGCGGCGCGCGCCGCGCAGCTGCTGATTCGTGATGCGCCGAAGCCGGCCGGCACGCCGCCTGGCGCGCACTGAACGCCGCTACCAGGAGCCCAGGCGCGCGCCCTCCTCGTCGAAGAACGCGCCATTGTCGGCGGCGCCCGCGCTCTGCAGCGTCACGCGCAGCCGCGTCGCGCTGTCGCGCACCCCCAAAGGGGCCTTCTCGCCGCCCATGTCGGTCTTGACCCAGCCGGGGTGAAACAGCGCAAACAAGGCCCTGGGGTAGCTGTGCCGCGCCGAGGCCACCGCCATGTTCAGCGCTGCCTTGCTGGTGCGGTACAGCCAGGCGTTGCTGGCGCTGGCGCTGCCGACCTGCCCCATGATGCTGGTGAGGAAGCCAAAGCGCCCCTGCGTCGCTTCCACCAGCGGCGCCACCACGGGAATGGTCTGCATCGCGCCCAGCACGTTGGTGTGCATCACCCGATCGAACTCCTGCAGGCTGGGCGCATGGCGCGCGTCGCGGCGGCTGCACATCACGCCGGCCACCTGCCAGGCGATGTCGATTTTTTCGCCCTTGAGCCGCTCGCCCAACTGCTGCACGCTGGCCGCGTCGCGCACGTCCAGGCGCAGCGGCGCAAGGCCGAGCCCCTGCAGCGCCTGAACGCCCGCGTCGCTGTGCGCCGTGGCAAACACTTCATCGCGCGCGGCGAGGTACTGGCGCGCCAGCTCCAGCCCCAAGCCCCGC
Organism: Comamonas flocculans; assembly: GCF_007954405.1. Classification (NCBI taxonomy): domain Bacteria; kingdom Pseudomonadati; phylum Pseudomonadota; class Betaproteobacteria; order Burkholderiales; family Comamonadaceae; genus Comamonas; species Comamonas flocculans. The sequence goes on from NZ_CP042344.1 coordinate 978,064, forward strand.
GAAGCCCCCATTATCAAAACCCTGGCCATCGCCGTATTTCCAATAAAAAGTGGCGCAAACCCTTGGTGGACAAGCGCCAGCAGCTATCAAATAAATACTAAAGTACTTCCAGCGCTACCGCCGTGGCCTCACCGCCGCCTATGCACAGCGTGGCCAGGCCCTTCTTCAAGCCGCGCGCCTTCAGCGCATACAGCAGCGTCACCATGATGCGCGCGCCACTGGCACCGATCGGGTGGCCGAGCGCGCAGGCGCCGCCGTTGACGTTGACCTTCTCGTGCGCCACCTCCAGGTCGCGCATCAGCGCCATCGGCACCACGGCGAAGGCCTCGTTCACTTCCCAGAGGTCGACGTCGGCCACGCTCCAGCCGGCCTTCTTCAGCGCCTTCTCGGTCGCGCCGATCGGGGCGGTGGTGAACCAGTTGGGCTCCTGCGCGTGCGTGGCGTGCGAGACGATGCGCGCCAGCGGCTTGCAGCCCAATTCCTTGGCCGTCGATTCGCGCATCAGCACCAGCGCCGCCGCGCCGTCGTTGATGCTGGAGCTCGATGCTGCGGTGATCGTGCCGTCCTTCTTGAACGCGGGTTTGAGCGAGGCGATCTTGTCCAGCCTGGCCTTGGCCGGGCCTTCATCAATAGACACCGTCACCTCGCCCTTGCGTGTGGTAAAGCTCACCGGGGCGATTTCGGCGTCGAAGCCGCCGCTTTGCGCCGCGTGTTGCGCACGTTTGACGCTCTCGACCGCAAACGCGTCCTGCTGCTCGCGCGTGAACTGGTATTTGGCGGCGCAGTCCTCGCCAAAGGTGCCCATGGAGCGGCCCGGCTCGTAGGCGTCTTCCAGGCCGTCGAGCATCATGTGGTCATAGACCTTGTCGTGCCCCATGCGGTAGCCGCCGCGGCCCTTTTGCAGCAGATAGGGTGCGTTGGTCATGCTTTCCATGCCGCCGGCGACCATGACGTCGCGGCTGCCGGCCACCAGCTGGTCGTGCGCGAGGATGGCGCACTCCATGCCCGAGCCGCACATCTTGGACAGCGTCACCGCCCCGGTGCTGCGCGGCAGCCCCGCCTTGTGCGCCGCCTGGCGCGCCGGCGCCTGGCCCTGCCCGGCCATGAGGCAGTTGCCGAACAGCACCTCGTCCACTTTCTCGGGGGCGATGCCGGCCTGCTTGACGGCGGCCTTGATCGCCGCGCCGCCCAGGTCGTGCGCGGCGAGCGCGGAAAAATCGCCCATGAAGGCGCCCATGGGAGTACGGGCGGCACCGACGATGACGATGGGATCTTGCATTTTCAATCTCCTGAGGGAATCAACGGAAAGTCTCACACCGCGACGCGGTGCGTATCGAAGCGGCGCTCCACGCCATAGGGGAAAACATCATAGAGGTGGCCCTGGCGTATGCGTTCCTGGTGCGCCTGCCAGTATTCGGGCGTGAGCAGCTCACCATGGTGGCGCAAAAAAATGTCCCGCACGGCAGGATGGCCGAGCAGGAAGGGCGCAAAGGTCTCGGGAAACACGTCGCGCGGACCGACGGGGTACCACACCTCGCCGGACAAGGCTTCTTCTTCGGTACGCGGCTCGGGTACGGCGCGGAAGCGGCAATCGGTCAGGTACTCGATCTCGTCGTAGTCGTAGAACACCACGCGCCCGCCCCGCGTCACGCCAAAATTCTTCCACAGCATGTCGCCCGGGAAGATGTTGGCCGCCACCAGGTCCTTGAGCGCCTTGCCGTATTCGATGACGACGCGCTCGAGCTGCGCGCCGACCTCGGGCCGCTCGATTCCGGCGTCCAGCAGCTCTTTCAGATGCAGGTTCAGCGGCACCATGCGCCGCTCGATGTAGAGGTGGCGGATGATCACCTCTTCACGCCCGTCGCGTTCGCTGAGCTCGATCTGGCTGGGCGCCTCGGCCAGCAGCTCGGCCATCAGCTCGTCGGAAAAACGCTCGCGCGGCAGCGCCACCAGGCTGTATTCCAGCGTGTCGGCCATGCGGCCGACGCGGTCGTGGTGCTTGACCAGCAGGTACTTGGACTGCACCTGCGCGCGCGTGGTCTCCTTTTGCGGCGCAAACCTGTCCTTGATGAGCTTGAACACGTAGGGAAAGCTCGGCAGGTCGAACACCAGCATCACCGTGCCCTTGATGCCGGGCGCGATGCGCAGCTGGTCGCTGGAATGCTTCAGGTGCGAGAGGAACTCGCGGTAGAACAGCGTCTTGCCCTGCTTGGCCAGGCCAATGGCGTTGTACAGCTCGGCCACGGGCTTTCTCGGCATCAGGCTGCGCAGGAACTGCACGCAGGCGCTGGGCACGTCCATGTCCACCATGAAGTAGGCGCGGGCAAAGCTGAAGAGCGCCAGCAGGTCGTCCTCGCCAAACAGCATCGCGTCGATGTACAGGCGGGCGTCCTCGGCGTGCAGGATGGGCAGGGCAAAAGGCAGTTCGGCATAGCCATTGATCACCTTGCCCACGAGGTAGGCGCCCTTGTTGCGATAGAACAGGCTGGCGAGCACCTGGATCTGGAAGTTGGCGCGCAGCGTGAAGGCCGCAATGCGCGGCGCCAGGGCCGAGTGCACCAGCGCCATGTCGCGCTCCAGGTCCTCGAAGGGACATTGCAGATCGAAGTCTTCGACGATGCGCCGCAGCGTCTCCCGCAGACTTTGTGCCTGCGGGTAGTAGGCGCGGTAGCTGGGGCGCGCGTCCCTGGCGTGGTCTTCCAGGTAGTCGGTGCTCACCGCCGGGCGCACGAAGATGAAGTCGTTGTGAAAGTGCGTGCGGTGCAGGATCTTGGTCGTGACCGAGTTGAAGAAAGTCTCGGCCAGCTCGGGCTGGCGGTGCTCCACCAGCAGGCCGATGTAATGCAGCTTGACCTGGTGCCACAGCGCCATGGGCAGGCTGGCGGCATCGAACTCCTTGTTCAGCCGGCGCACGCATTCGAGCACGCGCAGATCGTAGAACTCGATGCGCTCGCGCTGGGCGCGCTGCTGGCCGTGCCAGTCCCGTGTTTCAAAACGGTGCTTGGCGCGCGCCGATTCCAGCCGAAACAGCGAGTAGTGCCGGTTGAAGCCATCGACCATGGCCCGGGCGATCTCCCAGGCCTGCGGGGCATCGAGGCGCTCGGAAGGCATGGCGCGCCCCGCCGGCAGCAGTTCAGCCGCGCCCGCGCGTGCCTACGAGCGCGACGGCGTCGCGGTAGGCCGCTTGCAGCCCGTTGACGCTGGGCACGGACATCTTCAGGTCGGTGATCAAGCCATCGCTCAGGCCGTAGCACCAAGCGTGCAGTTCGAGCTTCTGTCCGCGCGCCCAGGCATCCTGGATCACGGTGGAGTGCGCGATGTTCACCACCTGTTCGATGGCGTTGAGCTCGCACAGCACGTCGTGGCGCCACTGCACCGGGGTCTTTTCCAGCAGCGCCAGGTGCCTGTCGCGCACGTCCTGCACGTGGCGGATCCAGTTGTCCGCCAGGCCGATGCGCTGGTCCTGCAGCGCCGCCAGCACGCCGCCGCAGCCGTAGTGGCCGACGATCATCAGGTGCGCAACCTTGAGCTGGTCCACCGCGTACTGCACCACCGACAGGCAGTTCAGGTCGGTGGGCACCACCACGTTGGAAATGTTGCGGTGCACGAAGACCTCGCCCGGCTCCAGGCCCGAGATCTGATTGGCCGGCACGCGACTGTCCGAGCAGCCTATCCACATGTAGCGCGGCTTCTGCTGCGCCTTGAGCTTGGTGAAGAAGCCCGGGCGCTCTTTCTCCATCTGCGCCGCCCAGGCGCGGTTGTTCTCGAACAGATCGGCAATATTCGTCGTAGGCATCAAGCCTCTCCTATGGGTTTTCGGGCAGAACTGCTGCTCAACAGGTTTCCGCGAACAATTCGCGGCCAATCAGCATGCGGCGAATCTCGCTCGTGCCCGCGCCAATCTCGTAAAGCTTGGCGTCGCGCCACAGGCGCCCCAGCGGAAATTCGTTGATGTAGCCGTTGCCGCCATGGATCTGTATGCCCTCGCCCGCCATCCAGGTGGCCTTTTCGGCGCACCAGAGGATGACGCTGGCGCAGTCCTTGCGCACCTGGCGCACGTGGTCCTTGCCGAGCATGTCGAGGTTCTTGGCCACGGTGTAGGCAAAGCTGCGCGCCGCCTGCAGCACGGTGTACATGTCGGCCACCTTGCCCTGGATGAGCTGGAACTCCCCTATGCTCTGGCCGAACTGCTTGCGGTCGTGGATGTAGGGGATGACGTTGTCCATCACCGCCTGCATGATGCCGAGCGGCCCTCCGGTGAGCACCGCGCGCTCGTAGTCCAGACCGCTCATCAAGACCTTGGCGCCGTTGTTCACGCCGCCCAGCACGTTCTCCGCCGGCACTTCCACGTCCTGGAACACCAGCTCGCCCGTATGGCTGCCGCGCATGCCCAGCTTGTCGAGCTTCTGCGCGATCGAAAAGCCCTTCATGCCCTTCTCGATCAGGAAAGCGGTCACGCCGCGCGCACCGAGCTCAGGCTCGCTCTTGGCATAGACCACCAGGGTGTCGGCGTCCGGCCCGTTGGTGATCCACATCTTGGAGCCGTTGAGCAGGTAGTAGCCGCCCTTGTCCTCGGCCTTGAGCTTCATGCTGATCACGTCCGAACCGGCACCCGGCTCGCTCATCGCCAGCGCGCCCACGTGCTCGCCGGAAACCAGCTTGGGCAGGTATTTGGCCTTCTGCGCCTCGCTGCCGTTGCGGTTGATCTGGTTCACGCACAGGTTGCTGTGCGCGCCGTAGGACAGACCCACCGAAGCGCTGGCGCGCGAGATTTCCTCCATCGCAATCATGTGCGCCAGGTACCCGAGGTTGGCGCCGCCATACTGCTCGGGCACCGTGACGCCCAGTACGCCCAGATCTCCCAGCTTGCGCCAGACGTCCATGGGAAACTGGTCGCTGTGATCGATCTCGGCAGCCCGGGGCGCGATCTCGGCCTGCGCGAAGTCCCGCACCGCGTCACGCAGCGCGTCGATGTCCTCGCCCAACTGAAAGTTCAGGCCCGGCAGAGAGTGTGCAGTCGCCATGGTGTCCTCCTGAAAGCCGGGCGATGCCGGCAGTTAAGTTACGTTTACGTAAACGTCAATTATCCGGCATTTCTTTCTTGTGCCTGCGCCAGCCTGGACAGCAGACCCAGGGCCTCGCGCTCGTGCTCCTGCACCTCGTCCAGGTTGGCCTGCAGATCCTGCATCTGCGCTTCCAGTTCGCGCCGATGCTGCCCGAGCACCTGCAGGAACTTGCGCAGCTGGGCGCCGGTGTCGCGCGGGCTCTCGTACAGATCGATGATTTCCTTGGCCTGGGTCAGCGACAGGCCCAGCCGCTTGGCGCGCAGCGTCAGCTTCAGGCGCGTGCGGTCGCGCCCGCTGTACACGCGCGAACGTCCGCCAGGGCCGGAACGCGTGGGCCGCAGCAGGCCCATGTCCTCGTAAAAACGAATGGCACGCGTAGTCAGGTCGAACTCGCGCGCCAGGTCGCTGATGGTGTAGGTTACGGACATAGTCTCGAACAGGCCCCGGGAGCGGGGCCGCCAGTCCGATTCTAGGGAGGCCGCGACCGCAGGCCAAATCAGGGCAGCGCCGCGGTGCCAGCCAGGCGCAATTGTTCGGCGTCCAGCCAGCGCCACTGGCCGGGTGCGAGATCGTCCGGCAAAGCCAGCGCGCCGATCTGCACGCGATGCAGCCGTTCGACACGATTGCCGACGGCAGCCAACATGCGTTTGACCTGGTGGTATTTGCCCTGGGTAAGGGTCAGATCGAGCACGCGCTCGGCCAAAGCCTCGCACGCGGCGGCGGCCACCGGCCCGGGATCATCATCCAGCACCACGCCAGCGCGCAGCGCATCGGTCTGGCGCGTGTCGACCGGGTGCCGCGTCCAGACCCGGTAACGCTTGGGCACATGGTGCCGGGGCGAGCTCATGCGGTGCAAAAACTGCCCATCGTCGCTCAAGAGCAGCAGCCCGGTCGTATCCTGGTCCAAGCGGCCGGCCGCCTGCACGCCCGGCGTGCCGCCCCGCACCGGCCGTTGGCGCAGCGGTGCAGGCAGCAGGCTGTAGATGCTGGGGTGGGCCCGCGGCCGTTGGGAGCACTCGGTGCCGGCCGGTTTGTGCAGCATCAGATAGGCCTTGCGCTGAAACGGCCAATCCTGGCCTTCGACGCGCAGCACCAGGCCTTCTTCGTCCACCTCCTGGCCGGGCTCCCGCACGGTATGCGGCGCCGGACCTCGCCCATGGAGCGCAACACGGCCGCTCTCGATCAACGCGCGGCAGTACCGGCGAGTTCCGAAACCCTGGGAATAAAGCGCATCCGCCAATTGCACGTCTCGGGTATCCAGAAAAAACCAAACCCCCTGTCGTTTGCCATTGTAAACGGGCAGGGGGTTGTTGATCAAATGGTGCCTGACGATGACCTACTTTCACACGGGATTCCGCACTATCATTGGCGCGAAGCTGTTTCACGGTCCTGTTCGGGATGGGCAGGGGTGGTTCCGGCTTGCTATTGTCATCAGGCGTAAAGGGTAGCTGCACGGGGGGGCGTTGTGGTGCCTTTTTTGTGCAGCTGATTCACAGCAGTCGAATCGGTTGGGAATTTGATTGTGTCTTTGGCATGTACCTTGGGGTTTTTGGTTATGGGCCTCAAGGTTATAGGGTCAAGCCTCACGGGCAATTAGTACTGGTTAGCTGCGGGCATTGCTGCTCTTGCACACCCAGCCTATCAACGTTGTGGTCTACAACGACCCTTCAGGGGGGTCTAGCCCCCGGCAGATCTCATCTTGGAGGGAGTTTCGCGCTTAGATGCTTTCAGCGCTTATCTCTTCCGCACATAGCTACCCTGCGATGCCACGGGCGTGACAACAGGTACACCAGCGGTGCGTCCACTCCGGTCCTCTCGTACTAGGAGCAGGTCTCCTCAAATCTGCAGCGCCCACGGAAGATAGGGACAAAACTGTCTCACGACGTTTTAAACCCAGCTCACGTACCTCTTTAAATGGCGAACAGCCATACCCTTGGGACCGACTACAGCCCCAGGATGAGATGAGCCGACATCGAGGTGCCAAACACCGCCGTCGATATGAACTCTTGGGCGGTATCAGCCTGTTATCCCCAGAGTACCTTTTATCCGTTGAGCGATGGCCCTTCCATACAGAACCACCGGATCACTATGTCCTGCTTTCGCACCTGCTCGACGTGTCAGTCTCGCAGTCAAGCACGCTTGTGCCATTGCACTATCGTCACGATGTCCGACCGTAACTAGCGTACCTTCGAACTCCTCCGTTACGCTTTGGGAGGAGACCGCCCCAGTCAAACTGCCTACCATGCACTGTCCCCAAGCCCGATCAGGGCCCAAGGTTAGAACCTCAAACGCACCAGGGTGGTATTTCAACGTTGGCTCCAGGCACTCTAGCGAGCACCCTTCAAAGCCTCCCACCTATCCTACACAGATCCGTTCAAAATCCAATACAAAGCTACAGTAAAGGTTCATGGGGTCTTTCCGTCTTTCCGCGGGGAGATTGCATCATCACAAACATTTCAACTTCGCTGAGTCTGCGGAGGAGACAGTGTGGCCATCGTTACGCCATTCGTGCAGGTCGGAACTTACCCGACAAGGAATTTCGCTACCTTAGGACCGTTATAGTTACGGCCGCCGTTTACTGGGACTTCGATCAAGAGCTTGCACCCCATCACTTAATCTTCCAGCACCGGGCAGGCGTCACACCCTATACGTCGACTTTCGTCTTTGCAGAGTGCTGTGTTTTTATTAAACAGTCGCAGCCACCGATTTATTGCAACCGCTTTGGGCTCCACCTGTACAGGCATCACCTACTCGCGGCATACCTTCTCCCGAAGTTACGGTATCAATTTGCCGAGTTCCTTCTCCGCAGTTCTCTCAAGCGCCTTAGAATACTCATCTCGCGCACCAGTGTCGGTTTGCGGTACGGTCGTCAATGGCTGAAGCTTAGTGGCTTTTCCTGGAAGCAGGGTATCACTCACTTCAGGCACAAGTGCCCTCGTTATCACCCCTCATCTCAGATCCCCGGATTTGCCTAAGGACCACGACTACAGGCTTGAACCAACATGTCCAACAGTTGGCTGAGCTAACCTTCTTCGTCCCCACATCGCACCATTGAGCGGTACGGGAATATTGACCCGTTTCCCATCAGCTACGCATCTCTGCCTCACCTTAGGGGCCGACTCACCCTACGCCGATGAACGTTGCGTAGGAAACCTTGCGCTTACGGCGAGCGGGCTTTTCACCCGCTTTAACGCTACTCATGTCAGCATTCGCACTTGTGATACCTCCAGCATCCGTCACCAGACACCTTCACAGGCTTACACAACGCTCTCCTACCACGCACAGTAAACTGTGCATCCGCAGCTTCGGTAACTGGCTTGAGCCCCGTTACATCTTCCGCGCAGGACGACTCGATCAGTGAGCTATTACGCTTTCTTTAAATGATGGCTGCTTCTAAGCCAACATCCTGACTGTCTTAGCCTTCCCACTTCGTTTCCCACTTAGCCAATTTTAGGGACCTTAGCTGGCGGTCTGGGTTGTTTCCCTCTTGTGTCCGGACGTTAGCACCCGGTGCACTGTCTCCCGCGCTGTACTCTTCGGTATTCGGAGTTTGCCTAGGGTTGGTAAGTCGCCATGACCCCCTAGCCTAAACAGTGCTCTACCCCGAAGGTAATACGCGAGGCACTACCTAAATAGTTTTCGGAGAGAACCAGCTATTTCCAGGTTTGTTTAGCCTTTCACCCCTATCCACAGCTCATCCGCTGGTTTTGCAACACCAGTCGGTTCGGACCTCCAGTGCCTGTTACAACACCTTCATCCTGGCCATGGATAGATCACCTGGTTTCGGGTCTACACCCAGCGACTAAAAACGCCCTGTTCGGACTCGGTTTCCCTGCGCCTTCCCTATTCGGTTAAGCTTGCCACTGAATGTAAGTCGCTGACCCATTATACAAAAGGTACGCCGTCACCCCTTGCGAGGCTCCGACTTTTTGTAAGCATGCGGTTTCAGGATCTATTTCACTCCCCTCCCGGGGTTCTTTTCGCCTTTCCCTCACGGTACTGGTTCACTATCGGTCGATGATGAGTATTTAGCCTTGGAGGATGGTCCCCCATGTTCAGACAGGGTTTCTCGTGCCCCGCCCTACTTGTCTCTAGCCTAGTACCACCAAACGGTTTTCGCATACGGGGCTATCACCCACTATGGCCGGCCTTTCCATGCCGCTTTGCTAACCGCTTGACTATCTCTAGAAGGCTGCTGCGATTTCGCTCGCCACTACTTTCGCAATCTCGGTTGATGTCTTTTCCTCAGGGTACTGAGATGGTTCAGTTCCCCTGGTTTGCCTCGTGCATCCTATGTATTCAGATGCCGATACCCTCATCGGGTGGGTTTCCCCATTCAGAGACCTCCGGATCACAGCTCGTTTGCCAGCTCCCCGAAGCTTTTCGCAGGCTACCACGTCTTTCTTCGCCTATCATCGCCAAGGCATCCACCACATGCTCTTGTTCACTTGACCCTATAACTTTGAAGCCTTGCAGCCCCAAGGTTTGCTTTCAAGTCAACTTGCGAGGTCTCGCACCTCGCGCGTTTCATGCCGTAACGCGAATCTTTCTTCCTGGCTCTACCATTTCTGGCAGTGCCCTCGAGAACCATTCGTCATTACTTGAACAGATTTTCTTTCGAATCTCGTGTTCGTTTTGACGCAATCAAATTCTTGCCGCCGATGGCACGGCGCATCCTCTCGGATGCTTTCCATCAGCAGCGCTGATTCGACTCTGTGAATTTTTAAGGAACAGCCGGGAAGCCTTGCAGCTTCCAGTTCTTGGCATATGCCAATGTCAAAGCAGGCTCTTGTCTTGCTTTGAGATTGCCACTGCACGCCCGTGTGTGCGTTGGTGGAGGATGACGGGATCGAACCGACGACCCCCTGCTTGCAAAGCAGGTGCTCTCCCAGCTGAGCTAATCCCCCTTGGCGGGCGCCATGCTGCGTTGCTCGGCCGGCTGTGTAGCACGCTCTGCTACTTGCCCTTCCTCACGCCTTGCCTGTCATCCGCAATCTTGATCGTTCATTGTTGTCACGATCTTTTGTGCCCAGGGATTGGTGGGTCTGGTTGGACTCGAACCAACGACCCCCGCCTTATCAAGACGGTGCTCTAACCAGCTGAGCTACAGACCCCAATCGGTCAAACTGCATGCGAGCCCACCGGGGGCCCGGACCGCTGGCGACACACACCCCTTGTGCTGTCCAACAACCGATAAGTGTGGGCGCCTGGCCAGCGCTTGCGCAGCGCTGCGTGGCTCCTGCCTTGCTTTTGCTCTTGCGTTTTTTTCTGTATATGTCCAGAAAGGAGGTGATCCAGCCGCACCTTCCGATACGGCTACCTTGTTACGACTTCACCCCAGTCACGAACCCCACCGTGGCAAGCGCCCTCCTTGCGGTTAGGCTACCTGCTTCTGGTGAGACCCGCTCCCATGGTGTGACGGGCGGTGTGTACAAGACCCGGGAACGTATTCACCGTGACATGCTGATCCACGATTACTAGCGATTCCGACTTCATGCACTCGAGTTGCAGAGTGCAATCCGGACTACGACCGGCTTTATGGGATTGGCTTCACCTCGCGGCTTCGCTGCCCTTTGTACCGGCCATTGTATGACGTGTGTAGCCCCACCTATAAGGGCCATGAGGACTTGACGTCATCCCCACCTTCCTCCGGTTTGTCACCGGCAGTCCCATCAGAGTGCCCTTTCGTAGCAACTGATGGCAAGGGTTGCGCTCGTTGCGGGACTTAACCCAACATCTCACGACACGAGCTGACGACAGCCATGCAGCACCTGTGTGCAGGCTCTCTTGCGAGCACTCCTTCGTCTCTGAAGGATTCCTGCCATGTCAAAGGTGGGTAAGGTTTTTCGCGTTGCATCGAATTAAACCACATCATCCACCGCTTGTGCGGGTCCCCGTCAATTCCTTTGAGTTTTAACCTTGCGGCCGTACTCCCCAGGCGGTCAACTTCACGCGTTAGCTTCGTTACTGAAGAAATGAATCCCCAACAACCAGTTGACATCGTTTAGGGCGTGGACTACCAGGGTATCTAATCCTGTTTGCTCCCCACGCTTTCGTGCATGAGCGTCAGTACAGGCCCAGGGGGCTGCCTTCGCCATCGGTGTTCCTCCGCATATCTACGCATTTCACTGCTACACGCGGAATTCCACCCCCCTCTGCCGTACTCCAGCCTTGCAGTCACAATGGCAGTTCCCAGGTTGAGCCCGGGGATTTCACCACTGTCTTGCAAGACCGCCTGCGCACGCTTTACGCCCAGTAATTCCGATTAACGCTCGCACCCTACGTATTACCGCGGCTGCTGGCACGTAGTTAGCCGGTGCTTATTCTTACGGTACCGTCATCGCCCTCCTGTATTAGAGAAGAACTTTTCGTTCCGTACAAAAGCAGTTTACAACCCGAGGGCCTTCATCCTGCACGCGGCATGGCTGGATCAGGGTTTCCCCCATTGTCCAAAATTCCCCACTGCTGCCTCCCGTAGGAGTTCGGGCCGTGTCTCAGTCCCGATGTGGCTGATCATCCTCTCAGACCAGCTACAGATCGCAGGCTTGGTAGGCCTTTACCCCACCAACTACCTAATCCGACATCGGCCGCTCCAGTAGCGCAAGGCCCACAAGGGGTCCCCTGCTTTCATCCACGGATCTCATGCGGTATTAATCCGGCTTTCGCCGAGCTATCCCGCACTACCGGGCACGTTCCGATGCTTTACTCACCCGTTCGCCACTCGCCGCCATCCCGAAGGACGCGCTGCCGTTCGACTTGCATGTGTAAGGCATGCCGCCAGCGTTCAATCTGAGCCAGGATCAAACTCTACAGTTCGATCTCTTTGCTTTGCTCACTCAAAAACGGAAATTGAAGTGAATCCTCACTTCCTTTTCTCATGAGCGTTTGGTTTGCTCGAGCACAAGGAGAGATCGCCTCCCGCAGTGAGCCAGCGCTTGCACGCCACCATCACCACAAAAGCCAAACCCTCTCCCCGCCAAGACAGGCGCACCACTGCAGGTGCATCCAACCAAACGCCCACGCTTATCGGCTGTGTGTTGTTAACGAACCCTACCCCACCTCAACCCCAAAAGTCCTACTGCAAGAACCCCGGATCAAGAAAGGCGCTGCGATCAGCGAAGCCATGAATTCTATACCAAGTTTTGCACCACGCGCAAGAGATGGAGAGAAAAAGTTTCAGGAGATCAGGACCGCCCCTATAAACTGGCCGCATGGCAGTGATCACGATGATGGAGGGGCAGCTTGCCTTCGGGCACTGGCCGCTCCTGGACAAGGCGGGTTTTTCGCTTGAGGCGGGCGAGCGCGTGGGTTTGATCGGGCGAAATGGGGCGGGCAAGTCCTCGTTGCTCAAGGTGCTGGCGGGTCTGGCGACGCTCGACGATGGCGCGCTGGTGCTGGAGCAAGGCACGCGGGTGGCCTACGTGGCACAGGAACCCCGCTTCGAGCCGCAGGCTTCGGTCTTTGACACCGTGGCCCTGGGCCTGCAGGAGGCGATCGCATTGCGCGAGCGTTACCAGCAGACCAGCGACGCGGTCGAGCTTGCAAACCTGCAAACACGCATCGAAGCGCTCGATGCCTGGACCTGGGAGCAGCGCGTGCAGGAAGCGCTGCAGCGCTTGAATCTGCCTGGTGAACAGCCCATGGGCGAGCTTTCCGGCGGCATGCAAAAACGCGTGGCGTTGGCGCAGGCTCTGGTGGCCAGGCCACAGGTGCTGTTGCTGGACGAGCCGACCAACCACCTCGACCTGGATGCCATCGCCTGGCTCGAAGAGCTGCTGCTGGGCTTTGCAGGGAGCGTGGTGACGATCACGCACGACCGCAGCTTTCTGGACGCGATCGCCACACGCATCGTCGAGCTGGACCGCGGCAAGCTGCTTTCCTACCCCGGCAACTTTGCCGCCTACCAACGTCAGAAGGCCGAGCAGCTGGCACGCGAGGAACTCATTCACGCCAAGGCCGACAAGCTGCTGGCCCAGGAGGAAGTCTGGATACGCAAGGGCGTGGAGGCCCGGCGCACCCGCAGCCAGAGCCGCATCGCCCGCCTGCAGGCGCTGCGCCAGGAACATGCGCAGCGCCGCCAGACGCTGGGGCGCGTGAGGATGGATGTTGATTCGGCCAGTGGCGGTTACCAGGGGAAGGTGGTGGCGCAACTCGAGAATGTGTCCAAGGCCTTCGGCGACAAGCGGGTGGTGCAGGATTTCAGCGCCATCATCCTGCGCGGCGACAAGGTCGGACTGCTCGGGCCCAACGGTGCAGGCAAGACCACGCTGCTCAAGCTGATGCTGGGCGAGCTACAGCCCGACAGCGGCACGGTGCGCCTGGGCAGCACCTTGCAGGTGGCCTACTTCGACCAGTTGCGCGCGCAGCTGGACCTGGATGCGACGGTGGAGGATTTCATCAGCCCGGGCAGCGAATGGATAGAGATCGGACGCGAGCGCAAGCACGTGCGCAGCTATCTGGCGGACTTTCTGTTCTCGCCAGCGCGCGCGCACTCTCCGGTGCGTTCACTGTCGGGCGGCGAGCGCAACCGGCTGCTGCTCGCGCGCCTGTTCGCGCGCCCGGCCAATGTGCTGGTGCTCGACGAGCCGACCAACGACCTGGACATAGACACCCTGGAGCTGCTGGAAGAGCTGCTGCAGAACTACGAGGGCACGGTCTTCCTGGTCAGCCACGACCGGCGCTTCGTGGACAACGTGGTGACCAGCATCATCGCCAGCGAAGGCCAGGGGCGCTGGCGCGAATACGAAGGCAACGTGCAGGATTGGCTTGCGCAGTCCCGGCGCAGTGCGCAATGGGCCGCGGCCAAGGCCCCGGCGGCGGCCGCACCCAAGGTCGACGCGCCACGCACGCAAACCGCCAAGGCGCCGCCGCAGAAGAAGAAGCTCAGCTACAAGGAGCAGCGCGAACTCGAACAACTGCCCGACCAGATCGATGCGCTGGAAGCCGAGCAGCGGGCGCTGCGCGACGAACTGGCCGACGGCACGCTCTACAGCCGCGACAACGCACGCGCGGTGTCGCTGCACCAGCGCGACGCGCAGATCGAAGAGCTCTTGATGCAGGCGCTGCAGCGCTGGGAAGAACTGTCGAGCTAGCGAAACACCACCGTCTTGTGGCCATTGAGCAGCACGCGGTGCTCGCTGTGCCACTTGACGGCGCGCGCCAGCACCTGGCTTTCGGTGTCCCGCCCGCGCGCGGTCAGGTCTTCCACGGTGTGGGTGTGGTCCACGCGCGCGACGTCCTGCTCGATGATCGGCCCTTCGTCCAGGTCGGCGGTCACGTAATGCGCCGTGGCGCCGATGAGCTTGACCCCGCGCTGGTGGGCCTGGTGGTAGGGCTTGGCCCCCTTGAAGCTGGGCAGGAAGCTGTGGTGGATGTTGATCGCGCGCCCGGCCAGCTTGCCGCACAAGTCGTTCGAGAGAATCTGCATGTAGCGCGCCAGCACCACCAGCTCGGCCCCGGCGGATTCGATGATCTCGAGCTGGCGCTGCTCGACCTGCGCCTTGGTCGCCGCGGTGACCGGCAGATGGTGGAACGGGATGTCGTAGCTGGCGGCGAGCTGGTAGAAATCGCGGTGATTGCTGATGATCGCGGCGACCTCAATGGGCAGCAGGCTGCTCCTGACGCGAAACAGCAGGTCGTTGAGGCAATGGCCTTGCTGGCTCACGAGGATGACGGTCTTCATGGGCCGCGCCAGATCGTGCAGGCTCCAGCGCATCGCATGGGGCTCGGCAAAGGTGGCCAGGCGCGCGGCGAGCGTCGCGTGATCGTGGCGCTCGCAGGCGAATTGCACGCGCATGAAAAAGAGGCCCGTGGCCGGGTCGTTGTATTGCGCCGCTTCTTCGATGTTGCCGTCGTGCTCGAGCAGGAAACCCGAGACGGCATGCACCAGCCCGAGGCGGTCCGGGCAGGACAAGGTCAGCACATAGGTGTGGTTCATGACCCGGATTGTCGCAGCAGGCACGGGTTCCCCCTCGGACCAGATGCCGCATTGATTATTCAAATTGATAGCTGGTGGCGCTTTACTGTACTGCGTTACAGCCACTTTTTGCTTGAATTCACCCCCACCACAACGCCGCGACATCGTGCGCGACGATGGGGTAATTCACCCACGCGCCGCGCAGGCCCTTGCGCACCACGGTGCCCACCTGAGGGGTGTAGACCCACACGTTGGCCGCGTCCTGCGCGAGGTGGCGCTGGATGCGCTGGAACATCTGCTGGCGCAGACGCGGGTTAGCGGCCGTCGCATGCTGCGCCACCAGTTCGCGGAAGGCGGCGCTGTCGTAATGAAAGTAGTAGTCGGGATCGGTGTAGATCAGGTAATCGAGCGGCTCGACATGGTTGATGAAGGTGGTATCGAAGTCGCCCTTGAACGGCCCGGCCAGCCACTCCTTCCAGGACATGGGGACGGGTTCGAGCGTGATGCCAACCTCGGCCAGGTATTGCACCAGCAGCGGCGCGCCGGTGATCGCGTAGGGCGTGGGCGGCAAGGCGCAGCGCAGGTGCAGCGGCACGCGCACTCCGGCCTCGGCCAGCAGCGCGCGCGCGCGCTCCGGGCTGTGGGGGTAGAGGTTTTCCAGATGCAGGTAGCCCGCGTCGGTCGGGGCGAAGTGGCTGCCGATGGGGTCACCCCGGCCTTCGAAGGCGCGGCGAATGATCGCCTCGCGGTTGATCGCGTGCGTGATCGCGCGGCGCACCCGCAAGTCATTGAGCGGCTTGCGGGCATGGTTCAGCGCCAGCATGGTCTTGCCGCTGGAGCCGCCGACCAGCACCTGGAAATCGGGGTTGCCGCGAAAACGCTGCACGATGGGCGTGGCGAACTGGAACAGCAGATCGACCTCGCCCGAATCGAGCGCGGCGGCCTGCGCGTCGGCGCTGGTGATGAAGCGAAAAACCGCCTCTTCCATCCTGGGCCGTTCACCCCAGTAGCTCGGTACGCGCGTCAGGCGCAGGCTGTGGCCCTTGCGCCATTCGGCCATCCGGTAGGGGCCGGTCCCCACGGGCTGCGTCGCGACCTGGCCCGCGCTTTGGGGGTGCAGGATGACGGCCGTGCATTCGCCCAGGTGAAACAGGAACTGCGCGTCGGCGTGCCGCAAGGTCAGATGGATGCGCCCCGGGCCCTCGGTCTCGATGCGGGCGATGTTGGAAAACAGCGCCTTGCGCGCCTTGTTGGTCGAGCCGGGCGCGGCCGAGCGCTCGAAGCTGAAACGCACGGCATCCGACGTGAAGGCGGCACCATCGTGAAAGCGCACGCCCTGGCGCAGCTCGAAGGTATGGCGCAGGCCATCGGCGCTGGTGCTCCAGCGTTCGGCCAGCAGCGGCGAGACGCTGCCGTTTTCCTCGATCTTGGTCAACCCCTCCAGGATGTTGTAGTGCGTGACGCCGCCCACCGCGGCCAGCGCGTCGGTGGTGGGATCGAGGCTGGAGGGCTCCTGCGTGGTGCTGAGCGTGACGCCGCGCGAGCCGCTGGCGGCCCACGCCGGGGGCAGCCCGCCAGCGATGGAGGCCGCGCCCGCCGCCACCGCCCGGGCCAGCCACTGACGCCGATCAAGCGCAGCCCCCGTGATATGCGTTCCATGATCCGAGCGAGCAACCGTCATCCGAAAACTCCATGTCTTGAGATGGCGGGCGACCCATGCACCTGAGCATGCGCGTGCATTCGTTCGCCCATGCACCATGGTACGCTGCGCGCCCGGTATTCTGAAATATCCAGAAACAATCATGCGTTGGCAACCGCGTCGACACACAGCCACCCGACACGCGATGTTCGGGTGGGCGCTGCTGCTGGTCACGGCGTTCGCGGTGATGGCCTGGGCGCTGTGGAACACCTACGCGGCGCGCGAGGTGCGTTTCCGCCACCAGGTGGAGGCGGGGTTGAACGCGGTCAACCAGTTGCAGATCAGCGCGATTGGCGCGTGGCGCGCCCATGAGTTGGCGGAAGCGCAAATGCTCAGCGACGACGAAACTCTGGCCACCGCAGCTTCGCTGTGGCTCAAACAGCGTGACCCGACGCATGAAGCGCTGCTGCGCACGCGGCTGCGGTCATTGGTGGAGCGCTTGCAGTACAGCGGCGCCTTTCTCGTCGACCCCCAGGGGCGACGGCTCCTGGGCGCACAGGGCCCCACCGATGGACAACTGCCCGCCGTGGAGGCCGAGGCGCTGGCGCAGGTCTTCGCGCAGGCAGGGCCGGTCATCGTCGGCCTGCGCCGGAGCAGCAGCTTCGATTTCGCCTACTTCAGCATGCTCGTTCCCCTCTTCGACATGGACGGGCAAAGCCTGGCCGCCGTCTGGCTGGTGATGGACGCGAGCACCACTTTGTACCCGCTGTTGCAGGGCTGGCCCACCACCAGCCACAGCGCCGAATCGCTGCTGGTGCAGCAGGATGAACAGGGATTGCTGTACGCCAGCCCCCTGCGCCAATGGGACGACGCGCCACTCACGCGCTACATGGCCACGGGGCACGCGGCCGGCGCCCTCTCCGACCAGTTGATGCGCGGCGTGCGCGGCGTGTTCTACGCGCATGACTACCGCCACCATGGCGTGGTGGCCACGGCGGGCGCGGTGCCCGACAGCCCCTGGCTGGTGGTCTCCAAGATGGACACGGCCGAGGCCTTCGCCGAGGTGCAGCAGCGCAACTGGCAGGTGCTGGGGCTCGGCGCCAGCCTGGTGCTGCTGCTCTCGGGCAGCCTGGCGCTGCTGTGGCTGCGCGGCGCGTGGCAGCGCGAACGCACGCTCAAGCGCGATTTGCAAGAGCACATGCTGTGGCTCGATGCCGCGCAAAAGGCCGCGGCCATCGGTTACTACGCCTACGACCTGAGCGCGAAGACTTATCGCGCCTCTCCCATGGCTTGTGAAATTTTCGGCATCGAACCCGGCCTGACACCCACGCGCGATCAATGGCTGGCACGGGTTGACCCACGCGACCGCGACCGCGTCTGGGAGAAAAACCGCCAAGCCATCCTGACGCGCCAGCCCCTGCACATGCAGCACCGCATCCTGCGCCAGGGCGACGGGCAGACGCGCTGGATCGAGGTGCTGGGCGACTACACCGAGGATCAGGAGACGCAGCGGCAACGCATCGTCGGCACCGTCCAGGACATCACCGAACGCAAGCAGACCGAGGAAGCGCTGGAGCGCTACCGCTCGGCACTGGAGGCGCAGGTGCGCATCGACCCGCTGACGCAGGTGGCCAACCGGCTGGCGCTGGACGAGGCGCTGGGCCAGGAGTGGGAGCGCGCCGAGCGCGGGCGCACCTCGCTGGCGATCCTGATGATCGACATCGACCTGTTCAAGGCCTACAACGATCACTACGGCCACCTGGCGGGCGACGAATGCCTGCGCCGCGTGGCGCTCACGCTGGCCTCGGCCACCGGGCGCGCGGGCGACATGGTGGCGCGCTATGGCGGCGAGGAATTTGCCGTGCTGCTGCCCGGCGCCACCGATGAGCAGGCCCAGGCGGTGGGCGAGCGCCTGCGCGAGGCCATCCGCGAACTGCGCATGGCGCACCGCGAGGGTATGGTCGACGGCATCATCACCATCAGCGTCGGCGCGGCCAGCGTGCAGCCGCTGGCCCTGGCGGCGGGCGATGACGCGCACACGCTGTTGCAGCGCGCCGCCGAACTCGTGCGCCGCGCCGACACCGCGCTGTACGTTGCCAAGCAGGCCGGGCGAGACCAGGTGTGCGTCTGGCAACCAACGATGATGCACGCCTCACCGCCAAATTCGAGACACTGAAAGCATGACGGGAACCCTCACCGCGGTGCTGTTCGATTGCGATGGCGTGCTGGTCGACAGCGAAGCCATCACCAACGGCGTGTTGTGCCAGATGCTCAACGAATCCGGCTGGGCACTGTCGCCCCAGGAGTGCCTCGACATCTTCATCGGCAAGGCCGTGCGCAGCGAGGCCGCGCGCATCGAACGCGAAACCGGCCGGCCGCTGACCGATGCCTGGATGACCACGTTTTACGAGCGGCGCAACGCGCGTCTGCAAGCCGAGCTTGAGCCCATCGCCGGGGCGCTTGAGGCCGTGCGGAGGGTGCACGCGCACCTCGATGGGCGCATCGCCTGCGCCTCGGGCGCCGACCGCGCCAAGGTGTTGATGCAACTCGCCAAGACCGGGCTGGCACCCTGGTTCGGGCCGCACGTCTTCAGCGGCCACGACCTGCCGCGCAGCAAGCCCGCGCCGGACGTCTACCTGGCGGCCGCTGCCAGCCTGGGCGTCGCGCCAGAGCGCTGCCTGGTGGTGGAAGACACGGCCATCGGCGTGCGCGCGGGCGTGGACGCGGGCGCCACCGTGGTCGGCTACCGCCCGGTACGCGGCGCGGTCAACACGGCCGAGCAACTGCGTGACGCGGGCGTGGTGGATGTGCTCACCGACATGGCCGAGCTGCCCGCCTGGCTGGCGCGGCGCGGGGCCATCAGAGCTTGAGGAAGAACAGCACCGTCATCACCAGACCGATGACGACGATGCCCCAGCGCAGTACCGGCGCGGGCAGCTTGCGCGCGCCGCGCGCGCCCAGGTAGCCGCCCAGCGTGGCCGCGACCATCATGATGAAGGCCTCCTTCCACTGCACGATGCCGCCCGCCGCGTAGATGGCCACCGCGATCGCGGTCAGCAGCGTGGAGACGAGGTTCTTGATCGCGTTCATCGCGTTCAGGCGCGTCTGCCCGAGCAGGCCGAAGAGCGCCAGCATCAGGATGCCCATGCCGCCGTTGAAATACCCGCCGTAGCCGGATACCAGCAGCAAGCCGGCCACCGCCTTGGCACGCGAAGGCTGGGCGCCTTCGGCGCGGTGGCTATCGGCCCAGCGGCGCAGCTGCGGACCGAAGGCAAACATCGCCGTGGCCGCCAGCAGCAGCCAGGGGATGAGCCGGTTGAAGGCGGCGTTGGAGGTCACCAGCAGCAGCGCCGCGCCCAGCACGCCCCCGACGAGCGACAGCACGATGACCAGGCGCATCGACAGCCCGGGCGCGGGCTCCATGTCCTCGCGCGAGCCAAAGATGCTGGCCACGTAGCCCGGCAGCAGCGCCACCGTGCCCGTGGCGTTGGCAGTGACGGAGGGCACGCCCACGGCGATCAGCGCGGGCAGCGTGAGAAAGCTGCCGCCCCCGGCAACGGCGTTCAGGGTGCCGGCGAAGAAGGCGGCGATGAGCAGCAGGGCAATGTCCATGGTCGTGTGGTCGATGGGGGCGTCGGTTCGGGAGGCAGGCCCGCGCAGGAATCAAGCCCGGCGCCAGGCGTTCAGTGCCCAGGGCCCCCATAGGGGTCGGCAAAGCCCAGGCGCAGCAGGATGGCGGTTTCGCGCGCTTCCATGGCGCGCGCATCCTCCTCGCCGGTTTCGTGGTCCCAGCCCTGGGCGTGCAGCGCGCCATGCACCAGCAGGTGCGCGTAGTGCTCCTGCAGCGTCTTGTTCTGCTCGCGCGCCTCGCGCTCGACCACCGGAGCGCAGAGCACCAGGTCGGCCACCACCACGGGCTGCTGCTGGTAGTCGAAGGTGAGCACGTTGGTGGCGTAGTCCTTGCGGCGGTAGGTGGCGTTGAGCTGGCGGCCTTCGGGCTCGCCCACGATGCGCACCGTGATCTCGGCGTCGGCATCGAGCGCATGGCGCAACCAGCGCGCCACCCGGTGGCGGGCCAGCAGCGCGCGGTGCTGCGCGGCGTCGCGGGCAAACTGCAGGGACAGGGCCAGTTGCGCGAGGGACATTTTCAATGAAAAACGGCTCTAGCGCCCGTGGATAAAGCGCTGGCAGCTATCAAAATCAGGAATCCATCATCTGCGTGGGCACGCGGTGGCTGAGCGAAACCTGGCGGTTCTTCTCGTCGACGAAGACCAGGCGCGGCTGGTGCGTGGCCCGTTCTTCCTCGCTCACCTGGGCAAAGGCCGCGATGATGAGCAGGTCGCCCACGCAGGCGCGGCGCGCGGCCGAGCCATTGACCGACACCATGCCGCTGCCACGCTCGCCCTTGATGGCGTAGGTGACGAAGCGCTGGCCGCTGTCCACGTTCCAGATGTGCACCTGCTCGTTCTCGACGATGCCGGCGGCGTCCAGCAGATCTTCGTCGATGGCGCAGGAGCCCTCGTAGTGCAGGTCGCAATGCGTGGCGCGCACGCGGTGAATCTTGGATTTGAGCAGGGTAAGGATCATGGGAAGAAAAAAGGAAAGACGGTCTCAGGCGCGCGCCTTGCGCTGCGCGTCGTAGGCATCGACGATGCGCGCCACCAGCGGGTGGCGCACCACGTCGGCGCTGGTGAAGTGGGTGATGGCGATGCCGGCCACGCGCCTGAGGATACGCTCGGCATCCACCAGGCCGCTGGTGGCGCCGCGCGGCAGGTCGATCTGGCTGACGTCGCCCGTCACCACCGCGCGCGAACCAAAGCCTATGCGCGTGAGGAACATCTTCATCTGCTCGGGCGTGGTGTTCTGCGCCTCGTCCAGGATCACGAAGGCGTTGTTCAGCGTCCTGCCGCGCATGAAAGCGAGCGGCGCGATTTCAAGCTGCGCGCGCTCGAAGGCCTTTTGCACGCGGTCAAACCCCATCAGTTCGTAGAGCGCGTCGTAGAGCGGGCGCAGGTAGGGATCGACCTTCTGCGTCAGGTCGCCCGGCAGGAAGCCCAGGCGCTCGCCCGCCTCCACCGCCGGGCGCGTGAGGACGATGCGCTGCACCGCCTGGCGCTCCAGCGCGTCCACCGCGCAGGCCACCGCCAGGTAGGTCTTGCCGGTGCCGGCCGGCCCGATGCCGAAGGTGATGTCGTGGCCCGCGATGCTTTGCAGGTACCCGCTCTGGTTGGGCGTGCGCGCCTTCAGGTCGCTGCGCCGCGTGGACAGGCGCAGCGCCCCATCCTCGTCCTGCGCCAGCGCCACCTCGCTGGCCAGCAGCAGCTGCACCTGCTCGGGGCGCAGCGGGCGCGCCGCCATCTCGTACAGGGCCTGCAGCACCTCCATCGCCCGCGTGGCCGCCGCCTTGGGGCCTTCCACCCTGAAGTACTCTTGGCGGTGCGAGATCTTCACCTGCAGCGCCAGCTCGATCTGGCGCAGATGCTCGTCGGCCGGGCCGCACAGATGTGCAAGACGCAGATTGCTCAGGGGGGTGAAGGTATGGCGCAGGATCACGCGGATAATTTCCGGCAGGCGCCGCGCTCAGGCGGCAGAGGATGTGAATGATAGGCAAACTGACGGGCCGGCTGCTCGAGAAGAACCCGCCCGAGGTCTTGATCGACTGCCACGGCGTGGGCTATGAGGTGCTGGTGCCCATGAGCACCTTCTACAACCTGCCGGCGGCGGGCGAGCAGATCGGCCTGCTCACCCACCTCATCGTGCGCGAGGACGCGCAACTGCTCTACGGCTTCGGCACGGCGGCGGAGCGGCGCACCTTTCGCGAACTGATCAAGGTCAGCGGCGTGGGCCCGCGCACGGCGCTGGCCATCCTCTCGGGCATAGACGCCGCCGACCTGGCCCAGGCCGTCACGCTGCAGGAGAGCGCGCGCCTGGTCAAGGTGCCGGGCATAGGCAAGAAGACGGCCGAGCGCCTGCTGCTCGAGCTCAGGGGCAAGCTCGGCGCCGACATCGGCGCGCGTGCCCAGCCGGGCAGCGCGGCCCAGAACGACATCCTGCAAGCCCTGCTGGCGCTGGGCTACAACGACAAGGAAGCGGCCAGCAGCCTCAAGGCGCTGCCGCCCGACGTGGGCGTGAGCGAAGGCATCAAGCTCGCGCTCAAGGCGCTTGCCAAATGAAGGACGCAGTTTTCATGCACTCCCACGCCACCCGACTCGCCCTGCTGGCCTGCCTGCTGGCATTGACCGCCTGCGGTGGCGGCAGCTCCGAGTCGCCGCCCGCACCGCAGCCCCCTGCACCCGCGCCCGCCCCTGAGCCGCCAGCTCCGCCACCCGCCGCGACCGACCGCATCGAGCCCTTCGACCCGGGTCTCGCGGCCAAGCAGGCGCCCATGGCCAAACCGGCTGCCCCGGCCTTGCCCGCCACGGCGCAGATCACGCAGCTGACGCTGCCACCGCTCGCGCCAACGCCGCCGGCTGGAGTTGATGCGGATGCGGGCGCGCCACTGCAGATCGGCACAGGCCGCAGCCTGACAGCCACGGCCAGCACCGAGCGCACCACCGCACTGCTGCACTGGCAGGACAGCGGCCGCGGCACGCGCATCGCCGCGCTGCGCTTCGTGGCCCGGGGCGCGCAGGGTCTGCGCCTCGGCCTGCAGGTGCAGGCCCTGCCGGCCGACGCCCGGCTGTGGTTCGTCGACGCCACGGGCCAAGCGCAGCTGGGCACCGCCGCGCAATGGCAGGCCCTGGCCGCCCGCAACACCGCAGCCGGCATGGACGAGGACAGCGCCCGCCGCTACTGGAGCCCCGAGCTGGCCGGCGAACAGGCCACGCTCATCCTCGAGATCCCGGCCGATGCGCCCACCGCCCAGGTGCGTCTGGCAGTGCCGCTGCTCTCGCACACCACCGTCACGCCAGAGCAGCAGCTGGGCCTGGCCAAGGCCGCAGGCAGCTGCGAAGCCAGCGTCAGCTGCAGCCCGGAATTCATCGAACAAGGCCGCTCGGTCGCGCGCCTGCGCTACGTCGAAGCCGACGGCCGCGCCTACCAGTGCAGCGGCACCTTGATGAACGACATGGGCTCCAGCGGCACGCCCTGGCTGCTCACCGCGCGCCATTGCATCGCCGACCAGGGCACGGCCTCCACGCTGAGCACCGACTGGCTGCTGCGCGCCAGCGCCTGCGGCGCCAGCAGCACCGCGGCGGGTCACGTGCAGCGCACCGGCGGCGCCACGCTGCTGTATGCCGACGAGGGCAGCGACACTAGCTTCCTGCGGCTGAACGACAGCGCCCCGCCCGGCGTGGTCTACGCCGGCTCCTATTTCGGCTCCGAAGCGCTGCCCGGGACCGCCGTCTCCGTCGTGCACCATCCGCAAGGCGACCTGCAGCAGCTCAGCCGCGGCACGCTCACCGGCTACAGCGTGTGCAACACCAGCACCAATCTGTGCATCGCGGGCGACGCGACCAGCGCCACCTTCCTCGCCGTGAACTGGCAGCAGGGCGTGGTGGAGCCGGGCAGCAGCGGCGCCGGGGCCTTCATCACGCTGGGGCAGCGCCGCTATCTGGTGGGACAGCTCTTTGGCGGCACCTCCAGCTGCAGCAATCCCGCGGGCCGCGACTACTTCGGTCGCTTCGAGCTGAGCTTCGCGCAGGCGCTGCACCGCTGGCTCAAGCCCTGACGGACAATGCGCGGCACATGAGCATCCACACCGACGACTTCGCACCCGCGCCCCCGGCGGCACTGCGCACGGTTTCCGCGGCGGCGGCCTCGCCGCAGGAAGAAGCGCTGGAGCGGGCACTGCGCCCCAAGCTGCTGGATGAATACGTGGGCCAGACCAAGGCGCGCGAGCAGCTGGAGATCTTCATCAAGGCGGCCGGAAAGCGCGCCGAGGCGCTGGACCACGTGCTGCTGTTCGGCCCGCCCGGCCTGGGCAAGACCACGCTGAGCCACATCATCGCGCACGAACTCGGGGTCAACCTGCGCCAGACCAGCGGCCCGGTGCTGGAAAAGCCCAAGGACCTGGCGGCACTGCTGACCAATCTGGAGAGGAACGACGTTCTCTTCATCGACGAGATCCATCGCCTCTCGCCCGTGGTCGAGGAAATCCTCTACCCGGCGCTGGAGGACTACCAGATCGACATCATGATCGGCGAAGGCCCTGCGGCGCGTTCGATCAAGCTGGACCTGCAGCCCTTCACGCTGGTGGGCGCGACCACGCGCGCCGGCATGCTCACCAACCCGCTGCGCGACCGCTTCGGCATCGTCGCGCGGCTGGAGTTCTATACGCCGCAAGAACTTTCGCGCATCGTCACGCGCAGCAGCGGCCTGATGAGCGCGCCCATCGACCAGGATGCCAGCATGGAGATCGCACGGCGCTCGCGCGGCACGCCGCGCATCGCCAACCGGCTCCTGCGCCGCGTGCGCGACTACGCCGACGTGAAGGGCGACGGGCGCATCACGCAGGACATCGCGCAGCGCGCCCTGGCCATGCTGGACGTGGACCCGCAGGGCTTTGACGTGATGGACCGCAAGCTGCTCGAAGCCGTGGTGCAGCGCTTCGACGGCGGGCCGGTGGGGCTGGACACGATCGCGGCCAACATCGGCGAGGAAGCCGACACCATCGAGGACGTGATCGAACCCTACCTGATCCAGCAGGGCTTCCTGCAGCGCACCCCGCGCGGGCGCGTGGCCACGCTCGCCGCCTGGCGACACCTGGGCCTGCAACCGCCGGGAGCGGCGGGGGGGCTGTTCGAGTCGGCCTGAATCGGGTCGTGTTCCATATTGGTGCAGCGGCGCCCACGCACGCACCCTGATGAACCGCTGCGCCGCCGGCTGCACTGCGGCGGTCCGCGAAAATGCGCCGCCAGCCCGGCGCGGCATGGTTGTTGCTTTGAGTGGTTGCCACCTGGTAGACCACCCCAATTCCGACGGAAGCACGACCATGTCATCGAAAACACACTCCCTCGTCCAAGAGCACGGCGCCCGCTGGGTCGACCTGCGTTTCACCGACACCATGGGCAAGGAACACCACATGACCTTCCCGGCGGAAGCCATGGAGGAAGACGCCTTCGAGAACGGCAAGATGTTCGACGGCTCGTCCATCCAGGGCTGGAAGGGCATCGAGGCCTCCGACATGGTGCTGCTGCCCGACGACGAGACCGCCGTGATGGACCCGTTCGCTCAGGAGCCCACGGTCATCGTGCGCAGCGACGTGCTCGAGCCGGCCACCATGCAGGGCTACGCGCGCGATCCCCGGTCGATCGCCCGGCGTGCCGAGATGTACCTGCGCTCCACCGGCGTCGCCGATACCGCCTACTTCGGGCCCGAGCCCGAGTTCTTCATCTTCGACGCGGTGCAGTGGAAATCGCAGATGCAGGAGGCGGCCTACAAGATCGTCTCGGCCGAGGGCGCCTGGGCCAGCGAGCTGGACATGCAAGGCGGCAACCCGGGCCACCGCCCGCGCGTCAAGGGCGGCTACTTCCCCGTGGCGCCGGTCGATTCGCTCGGCGGCGTGCGCACCGCGATGTGCACCGCCATGCAGGCCATGGGCCTGAAGATCGAGGTGCACCACCACGAGGTGGCCACGGCCGGCCAGTGCGAGATCGGCGTGGCCTTCAACACCCTGGTGCGCAAGGCCGACGAGGTGCAGATGCTCAAATACTGCGTGCACAACGCCGCGCACGCCAGCGGCAAGAGCGCCACCTTCATGCCCAAGCCGCTGGTGGGCGACAACGGCTCGGGCATGCACGTGCACCAGTCGCTGGTCAAGGGTGGCCGAAACCTGTTCTCGGGCGAAGGCTACGCCAACCTTTCGGAACTGGCGCTGTACTACATCGGCGGCATCATCCACCACGCGCACGCGCTCAATGCCATCACCAACCCGGGTACCAACTCCTACAAGCGGCTGGTGCCGGGCTTCGAGGCGCCGGTGATGCTGGCCTACTCGGCCAGCAACCGCTCGGCGGCCATCCGCATCCCCTTCGTCGCGAGCCCGAAGGCGCGGCGCATCGAGTGCCGCTTCCCCGACCCCACGGCCAACCCCTATCTGGCGTTCTCCGCGCTGCTGATGGCGGGGCTGGACGGCATCGCCCACAAAAGGCACCCCGGCGATGCGATGAGCAAGAACCTGTACCACCTGCCGCCCGAAGAAGCCTCGGGCATCCCGCGCGTGGCGCACAGCCTGGACCAGGCGCTGGACGCGCTCGCCGCGGACCACCAGTTCCTGCTCGCGGGCGGGGTGTTCACCGAAGACATGCTGCAGGCCTACATCGAATGCAAGATGGACGAGGTGAGCCGCCTGCGGCAGGCCGTGCACCCAGTGGAATTCGACATGTATTACAGTCTTTGAGTCTTTTTCCCAGGGCGCGGAGCAGGCGTGAACACGGTCGATCCCCAGCACCGGCGCCGCCCGCAGGCGGCCCGGCCCGCACACCTGCTGGACAGCCTCTCGACAGCCGTGCTGCTGCTGGACGGGCAGCTGTGCGTGGACTACGCCAACCACGCGGCGGAGCAACTCCTGGCCACCAGCCTCGCCCACCTGCACGCACAGCCGCTGGACGCGTTCTTCGACGGCGCCGACTGGAGCGCGGCGGCGCTGCGGCATGCGCTGGACTTGCAGCAGGCCTACACGCAACGCGAGGCGCGGCTGCACCGCCTGGGCAGCACGCTGCCGGTCACGGTGGACTACGTCGTCACGCCCGTGCCACCAGGGCGGGAACATGCGCCGCAGCTGCTCATCGAGCTGCTGCCGCTGGACCGGCTCCTGCACATCAACCGCGAAGACAACCTGTTTACCGCCAACCAGGCCACGCGCGCTCTGGTGCGGGGTCTGGCGCACGAGATCAAGAACCCGCTGGGCGGCATCCGGGGCGCTGCCCAGCTGCTGGAGCGCGAGCTCGCCCGCGCCGAGCTGCGCGAATACACGCAAGTCATCATCGGCGAGGCCGACCGTCTGCGCGCACTGGCCGACCGGATGCTCGATGCGCGCAGGCCGCCGAGCTTTCGCGAGGTCAACATCCACGAGGTGCTGGAGCGGGTGCGCGTCATCCTGCAGGCCGAGGTGGGGGACGCCCTGCGGTGGGTGCGCGACTACGACCCGAGCCTGCCCGAGGTCTGGGCCGACGCGGACCAGATGATCCAGGTGATGCTCAACATCATGCGCAACGCGGCCCAGGCCCTGCTGGAGATGCCGCGCCCCGGGGGGAGCACCGCCGCGGGCGAGCCGCCTTGCATCACCCTGCGCTCGCGGGTGCTGCGCCAGTCGGCCATCGGCACCCGGCGCTACCCGCTGCTGTGCCTGATCGAGGTGCAGGACAACGGCCCCGGCATCGCCGAAGAGCTGCGCGAGATGCTGTTCTACCCCATGGTCACCGGGCGCTCGCAGGGCACGGGCCTGGGACTGCCGATCGCGCAGGCCATCATGCAGCAGCACGGCGGCCTGATCGAGTGCGAGAGCCGGCCGGGCAAGACCGTCTTCAAAGTGCTGATCCCCTTTCGCCGCGTCGCGGACGGCAACACAGGAGCCCCTATCCATGCCCACCCCTGAGCTGGTCTGGATCATCGACGACGACAAGTCCATCCGCTGGGTGCTGGAGAAGGCGCTCGGCCAGGCCGGGTTGGCCACGCGCTCGTTCGACAGCGCCGACGCGGCGCTGCAGGTGCCCTCCGGCGAATGGCCCGACGCCATCGTCAGCGACATCCGCATGCCCGGCCAGGACGGCCTGGGGCTGCTGCAGCACCTGAAGACGGCCGGCTCCCGCGTGCCCGTCATCATCACCACCGCACACTCCGACCTGGACAGCGCCATTCAGTCCTACCAGGGCGGCGCCTTCGAGTACCTGCCCAAGCCCTTCGACGTGGACGAAGCCGTGGCGCTGGTGCGCCGGGCGCTGGCGCACAAGGCGGTTTCCATACCCTCTGCGCCGGTGGTCTGGCAGGCGGATGGGCTGATCGGCGAGGCCGCGGCGATGCAGGAGGTCTTCCGCACCATCGGCCGCCTGTCGCAATCGGAGATCACGGTGCTGATCAACGGCGAATCCGGGACGGGCAAGGAACTGGTGGCGCGCGCGCTGCACCGCCACAGCCCGCGCGGCGCGGGGCCGTTCGTCGCCCTGAACATGGCGGCGATTGCGCGGGACCTGATCGAATCGGAACTGTTCGGACACGAGAAAGGGGCGTTCACCGGCGCCACGGCCCAGCGCCAGGGCCGCTTCGAGCAGGCGCAGGGCGGCACCCTGTTCCTCGACGAGATCGGCGACATGCCGCTGGATACCCAGACCCGCCTGCTGCGCGTGCTCGCGGAAGGCAATTTCCACCGGGTGGGCGGTCATGCCAGCGTGCGCGCCGACGTGCGCATCATCGCCGCGACGCACCAGAACCTGGAGGCGCTGGTGCGGGACGGGCGCTTCCGGGAAGACCTGTTCTACCGGCTCAACGTCATCCGCATCCAGCTGCCCGCCCTGCGCGAGCGGCGCGAGGACATCGCCCGGCTGGCGGCGTTCTTCCTGCAGAAGGCGGCGCGGGAGCTGCGCATGTCGCCACGCACACTCCTGCCCCCGACGCAGCAGTACCTGGCACGGCTGCCGTGGCCGGGCAACGTGCGCCAGCTGGAGAACGCCTGCCGCTGGATCACGGTGATGGCCGCCAGCCGCGAAGTCCACGTCGAGGACTTGCCGCCCGAACTGCTCGCGCCCCACGCCGCGCAGGACGGGGAGGCAGGCGGCGGCGCCTCGACCGCCGCCTGGGAGCGCGCGCTGGGCCAGTGGGCGGCCCACGCCCTGGCGCACGGCGCGCAAGACCTGCTGGGGCAGGCGCTGCCGGCCTTTGAGCGCACCATGATCACCGCCGCGCTGCAGCACACCGCGGGCGCACGCAGGGACGCGGCCGCCCTGCTAGGCTGGGGACGCAACACGCTGACGCGCAAGCTCAAGGAACTGGGGCTGCACCAGGACGCGGCCGACGACGACCAGGACGGCTGAGCGCGCCCGATCGGTGCACAGTGCGCACCGGGCTCCCCGCCATGGTGCGTGCCGTGCGCCGTCCTGCCCGCCAGGCGCGCGCACGCCGCCGCGACACATGCCACGTCGCTCCCGATACCGTAGCTGGCAGCGCTTATGGAACAAGCGTTAGAGCCCTAAAACACTGTAAATTTTTCTTGCCTGGCACGGTCCATGCTGCTCACGGGGCACGCTTCGCCCACAGGAATGGCCATGGTCCCCGAATCCCTCAAAACCCTGCTCGCCAACCCGGACAAGCCCGTTCAAAGGAGAGCCGCATCGTGAAAATGGTGACTGCCATCATCAAACCCTTCAAGCTCGACGAGGTGCGCGATGCACTCTCGGATATCGGCGTACACGGCATCACGGTGACCGAGGTCAAGGGCTTCGGGCGCCAGAAGGGCCACACCGAGCTGTACCGCGGTGCCGAATACGTGGTGGATTTTCTGCCGAAGGTGAAGGTCGAGGCTGCCATGGACGACGTGCTGGTCGAGCGTGCGATCGACGCGATCGAAGGCGCTGCGCGCACCGGCAAGATCGGCGACGGCAAGATCTTCGTCTCGGCGCTCGAGCAGGTCATCCGCATCCGCACCGGCGAGACCGGAGCAGACGCGTTATGAGAGCGCCCATCGCCTTCCTGCTGCTGTCCCTGGTGCCGCTGGCCCGGGCGTCCGACGCGCCCGCACCCCGGCTCGACGCGGGCGACACCGCCTGGATGCTCACCTCCACGCTGCTCGTCATCCTGATGACCATTCCCGGCCTGGCGCTGTTCTACGGCGGGCTGGCGCGCGCCAAGAACATGCTGTCCGTACTGGTGCAGGTCTTCGTCGTCTTCGCGCTGGTCAGCGTGCTGTGGGCGCTCTTCGGCTACAGCTTCGCCTTCCACGGCGAAGGCCGGTTCCTTGGCGACGCGGGCCGGCTGTTCCTGCGCGGCATCGCGCCCGACACGCTCTCGGTCGTGCTGCCAACGGTGCCGGAGTACGTGTTCGTGGCCTTCCAGGGCACGTTCGCGGCCATCACCGTGGCGCTGGTCGTGGGAGCCTGGGCCGAGCGCATCCGCTTCTCGGCCGTGCTCATTTTCTCGGTGCTGTGGTTCGCCCTGAGCTACGTCCCGATGGCGCACATGGTCTGGGGCGGCGGCCTGCTGGGCCGGGACGGCGCGCTCGACTTCGCCGGGGGCACCGTGGTGCACATCAACGCCGGCATCGCCGCGCTGGTGGGCGCGCGCATGGTGGGCCGGCGCATCGGCTACGGCCGGGAGGCGCTGACGCCCCACAGCCTGACGCTGACCATGGTGGGCGCATCGCTCCTGTGGGTGGGCTGGTTCGGCTTCAACGCGGGCTCGGCCGGCGCGGCCAACGGCACGGCGGGCCTGGCCTTCATCAACACCGTGCTGGCCACGGCGGCGGCCACGCTCTCGTGGCTGGCGGGCGACCTGCTGCACAAGGGCAAGGCTTCGATGCTGGGAGCCGCCTCCGGCGCGGTGGCGGGCCTGGTCGCGGTGACGCCGGCGGCGGGCTTCGTCGGCCCGATGGGGGCGATGGCCATGGGCCTGGTCGTCAGCCCCCTGTGCCTGTGGGGCGTGGGCGGGCTCAAGCACCTGCTGGGGGTGGACGACGCCTTCGACGTGTTCGGCGTGCACGGCGTGGGCGGCATCACCGGTGCCATCCTGACGGGCATCTTCGCCGCGCAGGGCCTGGGCGGCACCGGCGGCCCCACGCCCGACACCTTCGCCATGGGCGCGCAGGTCTGGGTACAGCTCAAGAGCGTGCTGCTCACCGTGGTCTGGTCGGGCGCGGCGGCTTTCATCGCCTGCAAGGCGGCCGACCTGACCGTGGGGCTGCGCGTGCCGGAAGAAGCCGAGCGCGAGGGTCTGGACATCGCCTCGCACGGCGAGCGCGCCTACACCCGGTAAAACGCCGCCATCGGCCTCACTATGCGATATATGCATAGATGAATGCACGCACGGTATTGATGCGGGGATGCACCGCGATGGTGCATGGAACCAGGCAAAACACCTGGCCAAAGGCGGGCAGCCCTGGAAAAACAAGGCCCTGACTGCACGCCAAGGCCTGGCACGCTCCTTGCAAAACCGATCTGAAAAGAGCCGCCGCACCCGCGCGGCTTCCTGACGACCACGTCGTTTCAATCAAGGATGCGGAGCGCCCCGACATGTCCCTGACGGTTTTGGAAACCTCCCTCGCCGACGCCTTGCAGGCCGCAGCCCCGGCCAGCCCCGAGGAAATCCACATGGCACACGCACGAGGCCTGTACACGCAGGCCGAGCACGACGCCTGCGGCGTCGGCTTCGTGGCGCACATCAAGGGCGTCAAGTCGCATGCCGTGGTCGCGCAGGGGCTGCGCATCCTCGAGAGCCTGGACCACCGGGGCGCCGTCGGCGCCGACCCGCTGATGGGCGACGGCGCCGGCCTGCTGATCCAGATCCCCGACGCCTTCTACCGCGCGCAGATGCGGCAACAGGGCGTGGAGCTGCCGCCGCCGGGCGAGTACGGCGTGGGCATGGTCTTCCTGCCCAAGGAGGCCGCCTCGCGCGAGGCCTGCGTGGATGCGCTGGAGCGCGCGGTGCACGCCGAGGGGCAGGTGCTGCTCGGCTGGCGCGAGGTGCCGGTGGACGACGCCCTGCCGATGTCCGACGCGGTGCGCGCCAGCGCGCCGGTGGTGCGCCAGATCTTCATCGGCCGCGGGGCCGAGATCCTGGTGCCCGACGCGCTGGAGCGCAAGCTCTACGTGATCCGCAAGACCGCGTCGGCACGCATCACGGCCCTCGCGCTCACGCACGGCACCGAGTACTACGTGCCCAGCATGTCGTGCCGCACCGTGATCTACAAGGGCCTGCTGCTGGCCGGCCAGGTGGGCCGCTACTACCTGGACCTGCAGGACGAGCGCGTGGTCTCGGCGCTGGCACTGGTGCACCAGCGCTTTTCCACCAACACCTTTCCCTCCTGGCCGCTGGCCCACCCCTACCGCATGGTGGCGCACAACGGCGAGATCAACACCGTCAAGGGCAACTTCAACTGGATGCGCGCGCGCCAGGGATCGATGAGCTCGCCGGTGCTGGGCAGCGACCTGCAAAAGCTCTACCCGATCACCTTCGAGGGGCAGTCCGACACCGCCACCTTCGACAACACGCTGGAGCTGCTGGTGATGGCCGGCTACCCGCTGGCGCAGGCGGTGATGATGATGATCCCCGAGGCTTGGGAGCAGCACACGCTGATGGACGCGCAGCGCCGCGCGTTCTACGAATACCACGCCGCGATGCTCGAACCCTGGGACGGCCCGGCGGCCATGGTGTTCACCGACGGCCGGCAGATCGGCGCGACGCTGGACAGGAACGGCCTGCGCCCGGCGCGCTTCATCGTCACCGACGACGACCTGGTCGTGCTGGCTTCCGAGGCCGGGGTGCTGCCGATCCCCGAGGAGCGCATCGTGCGCAAGTGGCGCCTGCAGCCGGGGCGCATGTTCCTGATCGACCTGGAGCAGGGCCGCATCGTCGAGGACGACGAGATCAAGAACCTGCACGCCTCGGCGCGGCCCTACCGCCAGTGGATAGACAACGTGCGCATCCGGCTCGACGACATCCCCGCGCCCGCTCTGCCCGCCGCCCCGGCCCAACCCGCGGCGCTGACCGCCTGCCAGCAGGCCTTCGGCATGAGCAAGGAAGACCTCAAGTTCCTGCTCGCGCCGATGGCGCGCGGTGACGGCGAGGGCATGGGCGCGATGGGCGACGACGCGCCGCTGGCCGTGCTGTCCGAGCGCAGCAAGCCGCTGTACCACTATTTCCGCCAGCTCTTCGCGCAGGTGACCAATCCGCCGATCGACCCGATCCGCGAGGCGGTGGTGATGTCGCTGGTGTCGTTCATCGGCCCGCGCCCGAACCTGCTGGACATCAACGCGGTCAACCCGCAGATCCGGCTCGAAGTGCTGCAGCCGGTGCTGGGCACGGACGACATGGCGCGGCTGCGCCAGATCGCCCGCCACACCGGCGGCAAGCTGCGCAGCCACGAGATCGACATCACCTACCCCGCCGCCTGGGGCCGCGAAGGCATGGAAGCGCGCCTGGCCGCGCTGTGCGCCAAGGCGGCCGAGGCGATCGAGGCGGGCGACAACATCCTGATCCTGACCGACCGCCGCATGGACCGCGAGCACGTGGCCATCCCCGCGCTGCTCGCGCTCTCGGCCATCCACCACCATCTGGTGCGCACCGGCCTGCGCACCGCGGCCGGCCTGGTGGTGGAAACCGGCAGTGCCTGGGAGGTGCACCACTTCGCGGTGCTCGCCGGCTACGGCGCCGAGGCGGTGCACCCCTGGCTGGCGCTGCAGAGCGTCGGCGACATGGCCCCCGCGCTCGGCACGACGGCCGACGAGGCGATGCAGCACTTCATCCACGCGGTCGGCAAGGGCCTGTCCAAGACCATGTCCAAGATGGGCATCAGCACCTACATGTCGTACTGCGGCGCGCAGATCTTCGAGGCCATCGGCCTCGATGAGTCGCTGGTGCGCTCCCACTTCGCGGGCACGACCAGCCAGATCGGCGGCATAGGCATCTTCGACCTGGCCGAGGAGGTGCTGCGCAACCACCGGCGCGCCTTTGGCGACGAGCCGGCGCCTGCGTCCATGCTCGACGACGGCGGCGACTACGCCTGGCGCACGCGCGGCGAGGAGCACATGTGGACGCCCGACGCGATCGCCCTGCTGCAGCACGGCACGCGCTCGGGCCGCTACGAAACCTTTGAGGAATACGCCCGCATCATCAACGACCAGAGCCGCCGCCACATGACGCTGCGCGGCCTGTTCGAGCTGCGCATCGACCCGGCGCGCGCCATCCCGCTGGAAGAGGTCGAGCCCGCGGCGGAGATCGTCAAGCGCTTCGCCTCCGGCGCGATGTCACTGGGCTCGATTTCGCCCGAGGCGCACATGAACCTGGCGATCGCGATGAACCGCATCGGCGGCAAGAGCAACACCGGCGAAGGCGGCGAGGACCCGGCGCGCTACCGCCAGGAAATGCGCGGACAGACCATCGCCCAGGGCACACGCCTGAGCAGCCTGCTCGGCGACGGCGTGGTGATGGCGGACTACACGCTCCAGCAGGGCGACAGCCTGCGCTCGCGCATCAAGCAGGTAGCGTCCGGGCGCTTTGGCGTGACCACCGGCTACCTCGTCTCGGCCGACCAGATCCAGATCAAGATGGCGCAGGGCGCAAAGCCCGGCGAGGGCGGACAGCTGCCGGGCAGAAAAGTCTCCGGCTACATCGGCCGGCTGCGCCACTCGGTGCCGGGCGTGGGGCTGATCTCGCCGCCGCCGCACCACGACATCTACTCCATCGAAGACCTGGCGCAACTGATCCATGACCTCAAGAGCGTGAACCCGCGCGCCGACGTCTCGGTCAAGCTGGTCTCCGAGGTCGGCGTGGGCACGGTCGCCGCCGGTGCCGCCAAGGCCAAGGCGGACCACCTGGTGATCGCCGGGCACGACGGCGGCACCGGCGCTGCGCCCTGGACCTCGATCAAGCACGCGGGCACTCCCTGGGAGCTGGGCCTGGCGGAAACGCAGCAGACGCTGGTGCTCAACCGCCTGCGCGCCCGCGTGCGCGTGCAGGTGGACGGTCAGCTCAAGACCGGGCGCGACGTGGTCATCGGCGCGCTGCTCGGCGCCGACGAATTCGGTTTTGCCACCGCGCCGCTCGTGGCCTCGGGCTGCATCATGATGCGCAAGTGCCACCTCAATACCTGCCCGGTGGGCGTGGCCACGCAGGACCCGGTGCTGCGCAAGCGCTTCACCGGCACGCCCGAGGACGTGGTGAATTTCTTCTTCTTCGTCGCCGAGGAGGCGCGGCGCATCATGGCGCAGCTCGGGGTGCGCCGGCTGGAGGAGCTGATCGGCCGCGCCGATCTGCTCGACACCCGCCCCGGCATCACGCACTGGAAGGCCAGGGGACTCGATTTCAGCCGTGTCCTGGCACTGCCCACGGCACCGGCAAGCGTCGCGCGCCGCCACGAGGAACGCCAGGACCATCGCCTGGAATACGCGCTGGACGCACCCTGGATCGAGGCCCTGCGCGCAAGCCTGGAGCGCCGCGAACGGGTACGGATCGAAACGCGGGTGCGCAACGTCCACCGCAGCGTCGGCGCCCTGCTCTCGGGCGAGCTGATCCGCCTGCGCCCCGAGGGCCTGGCCGACGACAGCGTCCGCATCGAGGCCAGCGGCACCGGCGGGCAGAGTTTCGGCGCCTTCCTGGCCCGGGGCATCACCCTGCGCCTGAGCGGCGAGGCCAACGACTACACCGGCAAGGGCCTGTCGGGCGGGCGCCTCGTGGTGCGTGCCAGCAGCGCGTTCGGCGGCGATGCGGCCTGCAACATCATCGTCGGCAACACCGTGCTGTACGGCGCCACCTCCGGCGAGGCCTTCTTCGGCGGCGTGGCGGGCGAGCGCTTCGGCGTGCGCCTGTCGGGCGCCAGCGCGGTGGTCGAGGGCGTGGGCGACCACGGCTGCGAATACATGACCGGCGGCACCGTCGTGGTGCTGGGCACGACGGGGCGCAACTTTGCGGCCGGCATGTCGGGCGGCATCGCCTTCGTCTACGACGAGGACGGCGCCTTCGCCCCGCGCTGCAACACCGCGCAGGTGGCGCTGGAGCCGGTGCTGGGCGCGCAGGCGCAGGACGCGGCCGGCATCGTGCAGCACGAGGGACAGAGCGACGAGGCGCTGCTCCTGGCGCTGCTGCGCGCGCACGCGCAGTGGACCGGATCCGGGCGCGCGCAGGCCATCCTGGACGACTGGCCCGCCGCCCGCGCGCGCTTCGTCAAGGTGTTCCCGCACGAATACCGGCGCGCGCTGCAGGCGCGGTCAGAGGATGCCACTGCGTCGCCTGCGGACATCTCCGAACCGGCCCATGCCTGACTGAACACACGAGAACCGCCATGGGAAAAATCACCGGCTTCCTGGAACTCGAGCGCATCGAGGAGTCCTGCGACCCCGTCGAGAGCCGCGTGCGCAACTACAAGGAATTCGTCCATCCGCTGAGCACCGGGCAGGCGCGCCAGCAGGGCGCGCGCTGCATGGACTGCGGCACGCCGTTCTGCCACCATGCCTGTCCGGTCAACAACATCATCCCGGACTTCAACGATCTGGTGTACCGCGATGACTGGAGGCGCGCGCTGGAGGTGCTGCAGTCGACCAACAACTTCCCCGAGTTCACCGGCCGCATCTGCCCGGCGCCGTGCGAGGCCGCCTGCACGCTCAACATCAACACCCAGCCCGTGGGCATCAAGTCGATCGAGCACGCCATCATCGACCGCGGCTGGGCCGAAGGCTGGGTACGGCCGCAACCGCCCGCCACACGCACCGGCCGACGCGTCGCCATCGTCGGCTCGGGCCCCGCCGGGCTGGCAGCGGCGCAGCAGCTGGCCCGCGCCGGGCACGAGGTGGTGCTGTTCGAGAAGAACGAGCGCGTCGGCGGGCTGCTGCGCTTCGGCATTCCGGATTTCAAGCTCGACAAGTCGCACATCGACCGCCGCATGCAGCAGCTCGTGGCCGAGGGGGTGCAGATCCGCACCGGCACGCTGGTGGGCGAACTGCCCGCGGACAGCGGGATCGCCCACCAGGCAGCGCACACGATCACCGCGCAGCAGCTGCGCCAGGAGTTCCACGCCGTGCTGCTCACCGGCGGCTCGGAGCAGTCGCGTGACCTGCCGGTAGCGGGGCGCGGGCTCGACGGCGTGCACTTCGCGATGCAATACCTGCCCCAGCAGAACCGCGTCAACGCGGGCATCCCGGTCCCCGGGCAGATCACCGCCGCGGGCAAGCACGTCATCGTCATCGGCGGCGGCGACACCGGCTCCGACTGCGTCGGCACGGCGCACCGCCAGGGCGCCGCGAGCGTGGTGCAGTTCGAGCTGATGCCCATGCCGCCCGCACAGGAAAACAAGCCGCTGACCTGGCCGTACTGGCCCTGCAAGCTGCGCACCTCGTCCAGCCACCTCGAAGGCTGCCAGCGCGAGTTCGCCATCGCCACCAGGGAATTCGTCGGCCGGGAGGGGCGCCTGACGGCCCTCAAGACGGCGCAGGTGACGAGCGATGCGGGCCGCTTCGTCGAAGTCGAGAACACCGAACAGCTCTGGCGGGCCGACCTCGTGCTGCTCGCCATGGGCTTCGTGCACCCTGCCGCGAGCGTGCTCGCGAGCTTCGGCGTCGCCACCGACGCACGCGGCAACGCACGGGCCGGCACCGACGAAGCCACGGGCTACGCCACCAACCAACCCGGCGTGTTCGCCGCAGGCGACATGCGCCGCGGCCAGTCGCTCGTCGTCTGGGCCATCCGCGAAGGCCGCCAGGCCGCGCGCGCCATCGATTTCTTCCTCATGGGCCAGACCGACCTGCCCCGTTGAAAACCACCCCTCCATGATCCACGTCAATCCGCACTACCAGAAACTGCAGGCGAGCTACCTGTTCGCCGACATCGCGCAGCGCGTGCGCGCCTTCCAGCAGCGCCGCCCCGACGCCGAGCTGATCCGCCTGGGCATCGGCGACGTGACCGAGCCGCTGCCGCCCGCATGCATCCAGGCGCTGCACGCGGCCGTGGATGAGCTCACGCGGGCCAGCAGCTTCCGCGGCTACGGGCCGGAGCAGGGCTACGACTTCCTGCGCGAGGCGATCGCCCGGCACGACTTCCAGGCGCGCGGCGCACCCATCGCCGCCGACGAGATCTTCGTCAGCGACGGCGCCAAGTGCGACGTGGGCAACTTCCAGGAGCTCTTCGCCACCGACATCCGCGTCGCCATCCCTGACCCGGTCTATCCGGTCTATGTGGATACCAACGTGATGGCCGGGCGCACTGGCGCCGCCATGCAGGACCGCTACGAAGGACTCGCCTACCTGCCCTGCACGGCCGAAAACGGCTACGTGCCGCAGCTGCCCGACGCACCGGTCGACCTGGTCTACCTGTGCTCGCCCAACAACCCCACGGGCGCGACGATGACGCGCGCGCAGCTGCAGGCCTGGGTGGACTACGCCCGCGCGTACCGGGCGCTGATCCTGTTCGACGCCGCGTACGAGGCCTTCATCCGTGACGACGGCCTGCCGCACTCGATCTACGAAATCCCCGGCGCGCGCGAGGTGGCGGTGGAGTTTCGCAGCTACTCCAAGACCGCCGGGTTCACCGGCGTGCGCTGCGCCTACGCCGTGGTGCCCAGGGACTGCATGGCGTGGCAGGCCGACGGCAAGGCCGTATCGCTGCACGCACTCTGGAACCGCCGCCACACGACCAGGTTCAACGGCGTCTCCTACCCGGTGCAGCGCGCCGCCGAGGCCGTCTATTCGCCCGAGGGCCGCCAGCAGGTGCGCGCGCTCACCGACGGCTACCTGCGCAACGCCGCCACCATCCGCGCCGGCTTCCAGGCCATGGGTCTGCCCTGCACCGGCGGCGACAACTCGCCCTACATCTGGGTCGACACCGGGCGCGACGCCTGGGAGTTCTTCGGCCTGCTGCTGGACAAGGCCGCCGTTGTCTGCACACCGGGTGCGGGCTTCGGGCGCTGCGGCCGGCGCCATGTGCGCATCAGCGCGTTCAACAGCCAGGCCAACGTCGAAGCGGCGATGCAGCGCATCGCCCAGGCACTGGCCTGACCTCCGAGAGAGCCCCATGCCCGCATCCGCATCGCTGCGCCAGCGCCTGTACCCGCTGCTGCCCGGCATCGCCGCGCACTTCGGCACCCCCTTCCACATCTACGACGAGGCCGGCATCCGCACGACCGGCGAGCGCCTGAATCGCGCCTTCGCCGGCGTACCCGGCTTTCGCGAGTACTACGCCGCCAAGGCGCTGCCCAACCCGCGCATCCTCGCCATCGCGCGCAGCCTGGGCTTCGGCTTCGACTGCAGCTCGGTGGCCGAGCTGCAGCTGGCGCGCGGCATCGGCGCGCATGGCGACGACCTGATGTTCACCTCCAACAACACCGCCTCCGACGAGTTCGCGGCGGCGCTGGACGGCGGCGGCAGCATCCTGAACCTGGACGACATCAGCCTGGTGGACAAAGTGCCGCGGATGCCCGAGCGCATCTGCTTTCGCTACAACCCCGGCCCCGCGCGCAGCGGCAACGCCATCATCGGCAACCCGGTGGAGGCCAAGTACGGCGTGCCGCACGAGCAGATCGAAGAGGCTTTCCGCGCAGCCATTGCGCGCGGCGCCCGGCGCTTCGGGCTGCACACCATGCTGGCGTCCAACGAGCTCGACCGCCGCTACATGGTCAAGACCATCGCCATGCTGCTGTCCGTGGTACGCGCGCTGAGTGAAAAACTCTCCGTGCGCTTCGACTTCGTCAACATGGGCGGCGGCCTGGGCATTCCCTACCGGCCCGAAGAGCCGGAATTCGACGTCGAGGCGCTGGGCCGCCAGGCCGCCCAGCAGTTCACGCAATTCCACGCGCTGCACGGCTGGGCGCCGGCGCTGTTCATGGAGAGCGGGCGCTACGTCACCGGCCCGCATGGCGTGCTGGTCACGCGCGCGATCAACCACAAGCACGGCTACCGTGAGTACGTGGGCGTGGACGCCTGCATGTCGGCGCTGATGCGCCCGGGCATGTATGGCGCCTACCACCACATCGACGTCGTCGGCAAGCCGGCCGGCGCGCACGACGCGCCGGTGGACGTGGTCGGGTCGCTGTGCGAGAACAACGACAAGTTCGCCACGCAAAGACCGCTGCCGCCCGTGGCCGACGGCGACCTGCTCGTGATCCACGACACCGGCGCGCACGGCCACGCGATGGGCTTCAACTACAACGGCCGCCTGCGCCCGCAGGAGCTGCTGCTCACCGCGGACTGCCGCGTCGAGCGCATCCGCCGCGCCGAGACGCTGCAGGACCACTTCGCCACGCTGCACTTCGCGCCCGACGCCTGGCAGCCGGGCGCGGCCGCCTGAGACCATGCACCCCGCGCAACAGGCCATCATCGGCAGCCTGCACGTCGTGCCGCCGTTCACCGGTCCGCAGGACGCGCAGGCGCAGATCGCGCGGCGCATCGCCTTCATCCAGCAGACGCTGCAGGCGAGCCACGCCCAAGCCCTGGTGCTGGGCATCAGCGGCGGCGTGGACTCGTCGGTCGCGGGCCGGCTGGCGCAGCTCGCAGTGCAAGACCTGCGCCAGCGCAGCGGCGGCGGCGCGTGGCGCTTCATCGCGGTGCGACTGCCGTACCAGGCGCAGTTCGACGAGGCCGACGCGCAGGCCGCGCTCGCCTTCGTCCGCGCCGATGAGGTGCGCACCGTGCCGATCGAGGCCGGCGTCGCCGCGCTCGCGGGGCCGCTGGTGGACCTGCTGCAGCCGCTGCCCCCGGCGCTGCGCGACCGGGTGCTGGGCAACGTCAAGGCGCGCATGCGCATGGTGGCGCAGTACGCCATCGCCAACGCAAGCGATGGGCTGGTGATCGGCACCGACCACGCGGCCGAGGCGGTGATGGGCTTCTTCACCAAGTTCGGCGACGGCGCCTGCGACCTGCAGCCGCTGGCCGGCCTGGTCAAGGGCCAGGTGCGCGCCATGGCACAGGCGCTGGGCGCCCCGCAGCACCTGGTGCACAAGACGCCGACGGCCGACTTGGAGGACAGCCGGCCCGGCCTGCCCGACGAGGCCGCGCACGGCGTCGGCTACACCGCGATCGACGCCTTCCTGCACGGCCAGGACGTCGACGCCCGGGACTTCGAGCGCATCGTGCGCGCCTTCGAGGCCAGCGGCCACAAGCGCGCGCTGCCCGCCACGCCATGACGACACCGTCAATCGCCCGTCGCCCACCCCTGCCGTTCACCAAGATGCACGGGCTGGGCAACGACTTCATGGTGCTCGACGCGACCCGCGAGGCCATCGCGCTCGCGCCCGGCGACATCCGCGCCATGGCCGACCGGCATTTCGGCGTGGGCTTCGACCAGTTGCTGCTGGTCGAGCGCGCGCCGCATGCGAGCGTGGACTTCGGCTACCGCATCTTCAACGCCGACGGCGGCGAGGTCGAGCAGTGCGGCAACGGCGCGCGCTGCTTCGCCCGCTTCGTGCGCGAGCAGGGCCTGACGGACAAGGACCACATCCGCGTGCAGACCTGCGGCGGGGCGATCGAGCTGCACATCACCGGCCACGGCGACGTGCGCGTGGACATGGGCGTGCCGCGGTTGCTGCCGGCCGAGATCCCCTTCGATGCGCCAGCACCCGCGCTGAGCTACCCGATCACCGTCGAGGGCGAGGCTCTGGAACTGGCTGTCGTGAACATGGGCAATCCGCATGCCGTGCTGCGCGTGGACGACCTGGGGCGCGCTCCCGTGGCCAGGCTGGGGCCGCTGCTGGAGCGGCACCCGCGTTTTCCGGCCCGCGTCAACGTCGGCTTCATGCAGATCCTGACACCCGAGCGCATCCGGTTGCGCGTTCACGAGCGCGGCGCGGGCGAGACCCTGGCCTGCGGCACGGGCGCCTGCGCGGCTGTCGTGGCCGGACGGCGCCTGGGCTGGCTGGGCCGGGACGTCACGGTGGGGCTGCCGGGCGGAGAGCTGCAGGTCACCTGGCCCGGCGAAGGGCATCCGGTGTCCATGCTTGGCCCCGCCACGCGCGTGTACGACGGCCTGTGGCTCTGGCCGGATGCGGCACGCGCGGGCGAAGCGCAAGACGCCAAAGTCCACGCAGCCCTTGCGACAATCGCGGTTGATCGGCAGAAGCGCGCTTAGGATGCACCGCATGACTCCCCGCGGTCGGTGATAGCATCACTTTCCGGTCCCGATCCACAGCGCCGCGAAGAGCCGCATCCACCAACCAAAGGAGCAAACATGAACCGGATATCACGCACATTCGCCGCCGCGGCATGCGCCATCGGACTGGCCTGGGCCACGACAGCGGCCGCCGCGCCGGTGCAGGTCAACATCGGCATCGTCACCGCGCCCTCCTTCGTGCATACCCTGTCGGCGCAGAAGTTCAAGGAAGTACTGGACAAGGAGCTGCCCGGCAAGTACGAGGTGATCATCCACCACTCGGGCGCACTCGGCAGCGAAACCCAGGTGCTGCAGCAGTTGCAGCTGGGCACGGTGCAGATGTGCGTGTGCACCACCGGCCCGGTGGAAGCCTTCGTGCCCGAGATCAAGGCCATAGAAATGCCCTTCCTGTTCAGCTCCTATGAGCAGACGGACAAGGTGCTCGACGGCCCCATCGGCCAGGACCTGCTCGCGCGCTTCGGCAAGGCGGGCCTGGTGGGAATGCATTTTCTGGACAACGGCTTTCGCAACCTGACCAACTCCAAGCACGCGGTCAAGGAGCCCGAGGACGTCAAGGGCCTGAAGATCCGCACCATGGAGTCGCCCACCCACCTGGCGATCTGGCGCGGCATCGGCGCCAACCCCACGCCCATGGCCTGGCCCATCACCACCCAGCTGCAGCAGGGCGTGCTCGACGGCCAGGAAAACCCGATCTCGGTGATCGCCGCGGCCAAGCTCAGCGAGGTGGGGCAAAAGTACCTGACGCTCACGCGCCACGTGTATTCGGCCCTGGTCTTCGTCGGCAGCAAGCCCTTCTTCGACAAGCTGCCCGCGGCCGACCAGAAGGCCTTCATGGACGCGGCCGCCCAGGCCTCGGCCTACGGGCGCGCCCAGGTGCGCGACAACGAGGCCAAGGAGCTTGCCGCGCTGCAGACGGCCGGCGTGCAGGTGGTCACGGATCCCGACGTCGTGGCCTTCCGCGCCAGGACACAACCGGTCTACGCCTCGC
Organism: Comamonas flocculans; assembly: GCF_007954405.1. Classification (NCBI taxonomy): domain Bacteria; kingdom Pseudomonadati; phylum Pseudomonadota; class Betaproteobacteria; order Burkholderiales; family Comamonadaceae; genus Comamonas; species Comamonas flocculans. The sequence continues at coordinate 1,021,407 of NZ_CP042344.1, forward strand.
TCAAGGGCGACACCAAAACCATCGTCGACAAGATTCTTGCTAGCGAAAAATGAGCTATCAGCGCTCGCGCATCAAGGGTTGAAGGCCAATACGCTGCATGAAACTGCACGAGGCGCTGCGCCGGGCCAGTGACCACGCCAACCGCTTGGTGGAGTGGCTGCTGCTGATGATCGGCGTGGCCTTTTCGCTCATCCTGTTTGCCCAGGTGGTGGCGCGCTACATGGGCAATTCCCTGAGCTGGTCCGAAGAGGTGGGCCGCTACATGCTGGTGGCAACCAGCTTCCTGGGCGCCACCGTGGCCTACAAGCGCGCGGAATTCATCGGCCTGGCCGGGCTGGGCGCACGCTTCGGCCCGGTGGTCGAGGGTGCCATCGTGCGCCTGCTGCAGCTGCTCACCCTGGCCTGCTTCGGCCTGATCACCTGGTTCGGCGTGGGCTATACGCTCAAGGCCTGGGAGCAGACCTCGTCCGCGGTGCAGATGCCGATGTCGCTGCCGATCTCCGTGCTGCCGGTCTCGGCCGCCATCTTCCTGCTGCACGTGCTGGTGGACCTGACCGGCCCCGTCAAACACGCCGCGTCCACATGATCATCGTCCTGCTCTTCGGGCTGATGTTCTTCCTCATGGCCCTGGGCCTGCCGGTTGCCCTGAGCATCGGCCTGCCGGCGATCGGCCTGATCATCACGCCGGGCGTGTTCCCCGATTCGGTGACGCTGGCGGCGCTCGGGCAGACGGTGGTGCAGCAGCTGTTTTCCGGTGTCGATTCCTTCGACCTGCTGGCGGTGCCGCTGTTCATGATTGCGGGCGCCATCATGGAAGTGGGCGGCATCTCGCGCCGCCTGATCGACTTCTGCAACAGCCTGGTGGGCTGGGCGCCGGGCGGGCTGGCGGCGGCGGCCATAGGCGCGTCCATCATCATCGCCGGCATTTCGGGCTCGGCCGCGGCCGACACGGCGGCGATCGGCGCGGTGGTCATTCCCACCATGGTGCGCCAGGGCTATCCGCCGGCCTTTGCCGCGGCCGTGGTCGCGGCGGGCGGGGCCATAGGCATCATCATCCCGCCGTCGATCCCGATGATTCTCTTCGGGTTCATGACCAACATCTCCACCTCGCAGCTGTTCGCCGGCGGCATCCTGGTGGGCGCGCTGCTGGGCTTCTCCTTCATGGCGGTGGCGGTGTTCATCTCCTGGCGCAAGGGCTATGGCGAGCGCCAGCCCTTCACCTGGAAGCAGGTGGCCGCGACCGGGCGCGCGGCGCTGTGGTCCATGGGCGCGCCGGTCATCGTGCTGGGCGGCATCCTGGGCGGCATCGTCACCGTCACCGAAGGCGCGGCCCTGGCGGTGTTCTACGCACTGCTGGTAGGCACCGTGATCAACCGCGAGCTGTCCTGGCGCGAGCTGCCCCGGCTCGTCATCCGCTCGCAGGCGACGGCAGGCAGCATCCTGTTCATCATCGCCATGGCCAAGGTCTTCGGCTGGCTGCTGGCGATGCAACAGAGCGCACAGCTGCTCAACACCTTCGTCAATTCGCTGGCGCTGCCGCCCATAGGCCTGCTGCTGCTGGTGATGCTGCTGCTGCTCGTCATCGGCTGCGTGATGGAGACCACCGCCGCGCTGCTGCTGGTGGTGCCGGTGCTGGCGCTGCTGACGCCGCAGATGCAGGTCGATCCGGTGCAGTTCGGCGTGCTGGTGGTGGTGAACCTGGCGATCGGCATGCTCACGCCGCCGGTGGGCATCTGCCTGTTTGTCAGTTGCGGCATCGCACAGGTCAGCCTGGGCAAGGTTTCGCGGGCGATTGCGCCGCTGGTTCTGGTTTCCATGGTGGACCTGGTCATCGCCGCGCTCTGGTCGCCGCTGACCATGTGGCTGCCCACGCTGCTCTACCGCTGACACGGGCCGCCCCCTGAGCCGCGCCGCGCCCCGCTCCACCACGGCCCATGCACACCTTCATCGAAGAGCTGATCCGGCGCCACGCGCTGGACGCCGCGCAGGCCGAGCGCCTGTGGCAGCTTGCACGCCTGGACGCGCCGCCACCGCAGCTGCGCACCGGGCTGCAACGGGGGCTTGCCGTGACGGCGGCGCTGCTGCTGGGCGCGGCGCTGATCTTCTGGGTGGCCGCCAACTGGCAGCACATGGCGCTGCAGACCCGGCTGCACCTGCTGGAGGCGGCGGTGCTGGCGCCCGCCGTGCTGCTTGCGCTGCTCGCGCGTGCGCGCACCGCCCTGCTGCTGCTGACGACGCTGGCGCTGGGCGCCTTGCTCGCCTTCGTCGGCCAGACCTGGCAGACCGGCGCGGACGCCTGGCAGCTGTTTGCCACCTGGGCGCTGCTCGCCTTGCCCTGGGCGCTGCTGGCGCGCCACGACGGGCTGTGGGCGCTGTGGCTGTTGATAGCGGGCGCGGGCCTGTTCGCCTGGGCCGGCGCGCCGCTGGGCCTGCAGGTCCTCTGGGCGCAAGACGGCCCCACCTCGCTGCGCCGCTACCTGGAACTGCTGCTGTGGGCGGCGCTGTTCCTGCTGCCCCTGGCCTTGTCCGCAACCGGGCTGATGCGCCAGCAGCGCCCGACGCTGAGCTGGTCCACCGCCGCCCTGCTGGCCTTGACCGCCTGGAGCGCCGACGGCATCTTCAATCTGCTTGGCCGCCATACCGATGCGCAGTTCCTGCTGTGCGCGCTGCTCGTCGCCGGGGCCGTGCTGCTGGCCTGGCGCCGCCAGCCGCGTGAATACAGCGTGCTGGCGCTGGCGCTGATGGCCGCCAACGCGATGGGGCTGAGCACGCTGGGCTGGTGGCTGTTTCAGGGCGGCAACGACTTTGCGGCGGGCCGCATGCTGGCGCTGACGCTGGTCGCGGCGGTCAGCACCGGGCTCAGCATGCGCTGGCTCTACCGCCTGCAAGCCAGGGACGCCCCGGCATGAAGGCACAGGCACAGGCGCAGCTGCTGCAGCAGGGCGTCGCCCAGGGGCTGCTGCCCGCGCAGGCCTTGCAGGGGCCGCAGCAGGGGGCGCAGCCTTCCTGGCCGGTGATGGTGCTGGGCTACCTCGGCGCCAGTCTGGTGACGGTGCTGGGCCTGGGCGTGCTGGCGCTTCTGTCCTGGGGCGCGATCTTTCGCCCGCCCGGCTCGCTGCTGAGTTGTCTGGCTCTCACCGCCGCCGCGGTGTATCTGCTGCGCACGCGACGCGGCCTGTTTGCCGCGCAGATGGCCTTCAGCCTGCTGCTCGTCGGCCAGGTGATGTGGCTGCTGAGCTGGGGCCTTCACTGGTGGACGCAGGACCACGCGGCGCTTGTCGGGCCGCTGCTGGGCCTGCTGGCGCTGCAGCTGGGCGCGGCATGGCTGGCGCGCGTGGTCTGGGTGCAGCGCCTGCTGGGCATGGCGGCGGCGTGGACCTTTGTCTTCATTCCGCTTGGGCTGCATGCCGATGCCAACCTCGTCGACAGCGTGCTCACGGGTTCGCTCGCGGACGGCGCCAGTCTGAACCTCTGGCTGCTCACCGCCGCCTGGGCGCTGTGGTGCCTGAGGCAAGCCCGCATGCGCCCGCGCGCCTGCTCGCTCAGGCTGAGCGCGCTGGCCGACGGCGCCGCGGTGGCACTGCTGCTGGCGGCTCCGCTGCTGATGGCGCTGCAGGGCCTGGCCCAGGGGCTGGTCGGCATGGACGCACAGTCGCCGCTGGAGACCCTGTCGGCGCTGTTTGACTTCAACGGCCGCATCGCGCTGCGCACCCTGCTGGTAGCGGCCAGCGCCGCCTGGCTGCTGGGCCGGCGCCAGCCGGATGCCGAGGCGGCCGCCGAAATGCGCGCCGCCCGCCCGCTGCTGGCCCTGGTCTATGCGCTGCTCCTGCTGGCCTGCTGGGTCCTGCCGGTGGAGACGGCCGCCGTGGTCGGCACGGTGGCGCTGGGCACGGGCCGCCGGCGCCTGTGGTGGCTGGCGCTGGCCGTGCTGCTGGCGCAACTGGCGCAGTTCTATTACCTGCTGCAGTGGTCGCTGAGCGACAAGGCCCTGCTGCTCGCGGGCGCCGGCGCGCTGCTGGCGCTGGCCGTGGCCGCGCTGTCGCGCACCTCTGGGCAAAGGCCGCTTGCGCCGGCCCCCCAGAGCGAGGCCGCAGCGGGGCGGCGCGGCCGGGCGGCGGCGTTCACGGCGCTGGCGGTGGCGCTGCTCGCCGTCGCGCTGGTGCACCAGGACGCGCGCCACAAGCAGCAGCTCCTCGCCCAGGGGCAAAAGGTCTTCGTGGCGCTGGCGCCGGTCGATCCGCGCTCCCTGATGCAGGGCGACTACATGGCGCTCAACTTTGCGCTGCCAGCCGGGCTGCGCGAGCAGCTTGGACAAGCCGACGGGCGCGACTGGAATGCCCGCCGGCATGCCGTGGCGCGGCTCGGCCCGCAGGGGGTGGCCGAGCTGCAGCGCCTGGCCCGCCTGGACGAGCCCCTGGCGGCCGATGAGCTGCTGCTGCCGCTGCGCTACCTCAAGGGCCGCTGGACGCTGGTGACCGACGCCTACTTCTTCCCCGAAGGCCAGGGCGAGCGCTTCAGCCGGGCGCGCTACGGCGAGTTTCGGGTGCTGCCCGGCGGCAAGGCCTTGCTTGCCGGGCTGGCGGACGCGTCCCTGCAGCCCATCGCCGCGCTGGCACCGGCGCCACCGCGCAGCGGCAAGTAGGGCCTGCAGGCCCATCTGCCCCGGCACAGCGCGGCCCACCCGCGCGCCGGCGACCGCAATGGAAGGGCGACTTCAGCGCGCTGCCCGGTCGGCACTGCGCAGCACACCGGCAACGATCAGCAACTGCGCCGCGTAGTAGCTGCTGAGCACCCACAGCGGCGCCCAGGGCAGGGGCTGCACGAACCGGCTGGTGGCCAGCAAGGCGTCGCTGAGCATGAAGCAGCAGGCGCCCAGCGCCACGCACAGCGGCGCCGGCCCGCGCAGCGCCTGCCAGCGCGCCCAGGCCTGTGCCGCCATCAGCACGATGGCCAGCACGTAAACCGCCACCGGCAGACGCAATTCAGGCGGCAGCCCGCCGCGCCACAGGAAGGCGTACATGCCCGCACCCAGCGCCAGCGTGGCCGCGAGCGCCGCGCGCTGGGCCAGCCAGCGGCTGCCCCGGCGAAACAGCGCAATGTAGGCAAGATGCGCAAGCAGAAAGCTCACGAGGCCGGGAATGAAGCGGTCGGGCAGCATGAGGAAGACGTCGCCCGCCAGCGATGCGCCCAGCGCAAGCAGCAGCCAGGCATGCAAGGGTTTGAAGGAAAATCGGCCGTTTCCCCTTGTGCCACTTGCGCCAGCAGCTACCGCGGCGATAGCAAACACCATGGCAGCGGGTTTGGCAAGGCAATGCCAGGACGGCAGCGCAAGCGCGCCGGTAGCGGTGGCCATCGCGCCGGCCTGCGCCATCAGTGCTTCCCACAAGCCCAGCCCGCCGTGCCATGCCGCGCCCAGGGCCACGAGGCAGGCCAGCAGGGCGGCGCACCAGATGAGCCACCACGGCAGGTCGCCGCGCGTGCCCCAGGCCAGCGCCAGCGCTGCGGCCGCCGGCATGGGCAGCAGGCCCAGCAGCTTCGGGCCGCGCACGGTTGTGGAAACTATGGATGCGGCGGAGTGCATGGCGTGCGCGGCGTCGGCCGGGGTGTCGGTACTCCGGGATTGTGTGCTACCCGTGCCTGCTTGCGCTAGAGTTGCCGCATGCAGTCCGAACCCACCCCGGCCGAGCGCGCTGCGCGCCAAAGCGAGCTCGTGCAAGCCCTGGCCACCTGCCTGCCGGCCGATGCGCTGCTCTACCAGCCCGAGGACACCACGCCCTACGAATGCGACGGCCTGACCGCCTACCGCCAGCGCCCGCTGCTCGTCTGCCTGCCGCAAACCGAAGAGCAGGTGCGGGCCATACTGCAGACCTGCCACCGCCTGCGGGCGCCAGTGGTGGCGCGCGGTGCAGGCACCGGCCTGTCGGGCGGCGCGCTGCCGCACCCCATGGGCGTGACGCTGTCGCTGGCCCGGTTCAACCGCATCGTGCAGATCGACCCGCTGGCGCGCACCGCACGGGTGCAATGCGGGGTGAGGAACCTGGCGATCAGCGAAGCGGCGGCGCGCCACGGTCTGTACTACGCGCCCGACCCGTCAAGCCAGATCGCCTGCAGCATAGGCGGCAACATCGCGGAAAACTCGGGCGGCGTGCACTGCCTGAAGTACGGGCTGACGCTGCACAACGTGCTGCGCGTGCGCGGCTACACCGTGCAGGGCGAGCCCGTCGAGTTCGGCTCCGAGGCGCTGGACACGCCGGGCCTGGACCTGCTGGCCGCCGTCATCGGCAGCGAGGGCATGCTGGCCGTCACGCTCGAAGCGACGGTGCGCCTGATTCCCAAGCCGCAGACCGCCCGCTGCATCATGGCCAGCTTCGCCGACGTGCGCGACGCGGGCAACGCGGTGGCGGCGGTGATCGGCGAAGGCATCATCCCGGCAGGCCTGGAGATGATGGACGGCCCCATGACGCGCGCGGTGGAAGACTTCGTGCATGCCGGCTACGACCTCGCGGCCGCCGCCATCCTGCTGTGCGAAAGCGATGGCACCAGCGAGGAAGTCGAGGAAGAGATCGCGCGCATGGGCCAGGTGCTGCGCGCCGCAGGCGCCACCGCCATCGCCGTGAGCCAGAGCGAAGAAGAGCGCCTGCGCTTCTGGAGCGGGCGCAAGAACGCCTTCCCGGCCAGCGGGCGCATCAGCCCCGACTACATGTGCATGGACTCCACCATCCCGCGCAAGCGCCTGGCCGACATCCTGCTGGCGATTGCCGAGATGGAGAAAAAATACGGCCTGCGCTGCTGCAACGTCTTCCATGCGGGCGACGGCAACCTGCACCCGCTGATCCTGTTCGACGCCAACGACGCCGACCAGCTGCAGCGCGCCGAAGCCTTCGGCGCCGACATCCTGGAGACTAGCGTGGCCATGGGCGGCACCATCACCGGCGAGCACGGCGTGGGCGTGGAAAAGCTCAACTCCATGTGCGTGCAGTTCTCGCCCGCGGAGCGCGCCCAGATGCTGGCGCTCAAGCATGCCTTCGATCCCGAGGGCTTGCTGAACCCCGGCAAGCTCATCCCCACGCTGTCGCGCTGCGCCGAGTACGGCAAGATGCTGGTGCGTGGCGGGCGGCTCGCACACCCCGAACTGCCGCGCTTTTGATTTTATGGTCAAAACGGGCTCTAACGCCCGTCCATCAAGCGCTGCCAGCTATCAAAACCGGTTTATTTGCCGGACTTCCCGCCGGCCTTGCGCGCCGCCTTGGCGGGCACGGCCTTGCCGGCGGCCGGCCGCTTGCGCGCCTTGGCCGCCTTTTGGGCGGCGGGCGCCGGCGCGGCGCTCAGCGCCGAAGCCATTTCCTGCGCCGCTTTGACGGCCCCGGCCGTCATCTGGCGCGAGGCATCGAGCGCCGCCTGCTGGGCGTTCGCGTCGCCCATGGCCTGGCTGGCCAGCTGCTGGAATTGCTGCGTCAGCGCGCCCCACCACTGCAGCGGGTCCACGCCCGCCGCTGCGGGCGCCTGCGCCGCATCCTCATCGGCATCGGGCCGGGCCTGCGCTGCCGTGCGGGCGCCCTGCTCCGGCGCCGCGGGTTCAGGCGCAGGCTCAGCCGCCGGAGCAGGCTCGGGCGCGGCGGAGCCCGCAGTGAAGGCACCCCGGGCCAGGTCGGTCATCGCCACGTTCATGCCCTGCAGCGTCGCCAGTGTCATGCGCTGGACCTGCAGGGCCTGGATGGTGGCCGTCAGCGCCCCGGCGTTCTGTTCCAGCCAGAACTGCACGGTCTTGAGTTCGCGGATGCGCTGGTCGATCTCGGGCAGGCTCAGCGTCGGCGCGACCCAGCCGGCCAGCGGCGGCATGGCCGGCATGGCGCTGGCCGCGCCTTCCGAGAGCTTCTGCAGGAAGTCGAAACCGGGCACGAAACGCCCGAAGCCGAAGGGGGATGTGTCGCTGCTCATGTTCGCTCCTGAAGTGGCCGTCAGGCCGCCAGCTTAGCGCGCGGGCGGCTGCAGGTACAGCCGGGCCAGCTGCTGGCGCGCTGCTTCGCTCAGACCCAGGCGTTCGCGCAGATAGGTCTGTACGCCACCATGCTCGCGTTCGATCGCATCGAGCGCCGTCTGCAGATAGCCCGCATGCACGCCCCAGATCACCGCGTGCACCGCGCGCGTGCGCGCGTCGTCGGCCGGCGCGGGCGGGCGGCGGTAGAGCCGGTTGGTCAGCAGGTAGTCGTGCATCACCGTCTCGCGCGGCACGCCCAGCGCCAGCAGCAGCAGCGCGGCGGCGTAGCCCGTGCGGTCCTTGCCGGCGGTGCAATGAAACACCAGCGGCGCGCCGTCTTCCAGCAATTGCCCGAAGAAGGCCCGAAGCTGCGGTGCATCGTCGGCCACGAAACCCAGGTAGGTGTCGTGCATCAGGCGCTCGGCATGGCTTGCATCGAGCAGTTCCCCACGCGCGCTCAGCTCGCGAAAGCGACGCACCACGGTCGGCTCTATCGGCAGCGCGAGCTGCGCCACGCCGGGCAGCGCGTAGGCATGCTGCGCACGCTCGGCCTGGCCGCGAAAATCCACGGCGCGCGCCAGGCCCAGCGCGGCCAGCGCCTGGGCGTCCTCGCTCGTCAATGCCGCCAGGTGGTCGGAGCGAAACAGCCGGCGCCAGCGCACGCGCCGGCCGTCGGCCGCCGCATAGCCGCCGAGATCACGGAAATTGCTGGCCCCTTGCAGCGCAAGGGCGCGGTCGGTTTCGGTCATGGACCAACTGTATGCGAGCCGGCTGCCACCGGCTATCGCCCAGGCTCTAACATCGCGCCCTTCAGAAGCGGGAGCCGCGATGTCGCTCAATACCTGGCTGATCTACCTGCTGGCCAGCATCGGCCTGTCGCTTTCGCCCGGGCCCAACGGGCTGCTGGCGCTCACGCATGGCGCGATGTACGGCCAGCGGCGCACGCTGTTCACCATCGCCGGCGGGGTGCTGGGCTTCGTGGCGGTGATCGCGCTGTCGATGTTCGGCATCGGCGCCTTGATCCGTACCTCCGCGCAATGGCTCACGGTGCTGAAATGGGGCGGCGGCCTTTACCTGGTGTGGCTGGGCATCCAGGTCTGGCGCGCTCCGCCGGTCACCCTGGTGGAACGTTCGCAGTCCGGCCCGGGCAGTGCCCGGCGCATGTTCGGCCAGGGCGTGCTGTCGGCCACCACCAACCCGAAGGCGCTGCTCTTCTTCACCGCCTTCCTGCCGCAGTTCATGAATGCCGAGCACAGCCTGCTGCTGCAGTTTGCCATCCTGGCAGGCACCTTTGCCGCCACCGAACTGCTGACCGAATACCTGCTGGCCAGCGCCGCCCAGCGCATCAGCCCCTGGCTGGCGCGGGCGGGGCGGCGCTTCAACCGCGCCTGCGGGGGAGTGTTCATGGCCCTGGGGGCGCTGCTGCCGCTGCGCGGCTAGCGGCGGCGCGGGCAGGAGGGGTGGCGCGGCTGGCGGGGATCGAACCCACGACCCTTGGCTTCGGAGGCCAATACTCTATCCACTGAGCTACAGCCGCTGGGAGTAAGCCGCAAATTATCGCATGCGCCCCTGGGTGGCGAAGCCCAGACCACTCAGATAGACCTCCATCATCGCCGCACCGGCCTCTTGCAGGTCGAATGCGCCGCCGCCCAGGATCCAGGCCTGCAGCAGGCCGTCAAACAAGGCCTGCAGGCCCAGCGCGGCATCGGCCGCCGCCAGCGGCAGCCGCACGGATTGCTGCCTGGCGGCGAGCGTCATGTCGCGCATCAGCTGTGCGTGCAGGCGCTGCAGCGCCGCCTGGTGGCGCTCGCGCACGCCCGCCAGTTCGGCTACGTATTCCACCCGGTACATGGCAATTTCAAACACCCGCCGGGTGTGTTCATCCTCGGCCAGGCTGCGCAGCAGGCCCTGCACCACGCTGCGTACACGCTGCAAGGGGTCCAGCCCGGCGGGGGGATCGGCCATGGCCGCCTCCAGTGGCAGGGTGACGCGGTCCATCATGGCGTTGAACAGGTCCACCTTGTCCTTGAAGTGCCAGTAGATCGCGCCGCGCGTGGCGCCCGCCGCCTGGGCAATCTCGGCCAGCGAGGCCCGCCCCACGCCTTTGTCGTAGAACACGCGCTCGGCTGCGTCCAGCAGTGCCTGCCGGGTGGCGTCGGCTTCTTCCTTGGTGCGTCGGGCCATCGGACAATTTTTTCAGGAACAGGGAAAATGCGCGGTTTGATGCAGTGGGTTTGATTATACATTCATTGATGTATGTATAATCGCGCCCTTGCCCGAAGACCCTTCGGTGTTTTCGGCCCTTCCAGACGCAATGGGCTGGAACGGCGGGCCGCACCCTCTTACTGGAAACAAGCAATGTCTCGACTGCCTTTCACGGCCGGCTCCGCCCAGCGCTCGCACGCCGGCGCCCTGGCGCTGACGCTGGCCTGCGCCCTGATCGTCAGCGCCTGCAAGCCTTCGGGGGCACAGGCTCCGGCTGGCGGCAATGCGCCCCCTGCGCCACAGGTCGGCGTGGTGACGGTGCAGCCGGGCGACGTCGGCCTGGTTGCCGAGCTGCCGGGCCGGCTGGAAGCATCGCGCGTGGCTGAGGTCCGCGCACGCGCCGCCGGCATCCTGCAAAAGCGCACCTTCACCGAAGGCAGCGAGGTCAAGGCCGGGCAGCAGCTGTTCCTGATCGACAACGCCCCCTACCGCGCGAGCGTCGCGCAGGCCAAGGCCAGCCTGGCCCAGGCCGAGGCCAGCCTGGCGCAAAGCCGCGCGCTGGCCGAGCGCTATGCGCCGCTGGTGGCGCAAAACGCGGTGAGCAAGCAGGACTACGACAACGCCGTGGCCGCGCGCCAGGCAGGCGAAGCCAACGTGGCAGCGGCCAGGGCGGCCGTGACCGCCGCGCAGATCAACCTGGACTACGCCAGGGTGACGGCGCCGATCTCGGGGCGCATAGGCCGTGCGCTGGTGACCGAGGGTGCGCTGGTCGGGCAGGGCAGCCCCACGCAGCTGGCCCTGATCCAGCAGATCGATCCGCTCTACATCAACTTCACCCAGTCGGCGGCCGACGCCCTCAAGCTGCGCGCCCAGCTGGCCAGCGGCAAATACAAGGCCGCCGGCGCCGACGCCGCCAAGGTAACGCTGGTGCTGGAAGACGGCAGCATCTACCCGCACCCCGGCAAGCTGCTGTTCACCGACCTCTCCGTGGACCCGAGCAGCGGTCAGGTGATGCTTCGCGCCGAAGTGCCCAACCCCGAGCACGCGCTGTTGCCGGGGTTGTACGTGCGCGTGCGGCTGGAGCAGGCGCAGGCGGACAACGCCGTGCTGCTGCCCCAGCAGGCGGTCACGCGCACGGCGGCCGGCGACTCGGTGCTGGTGGTGGGCGAAGGCGGCAAGCTGGCGCCGCGCCCGGTCAAGCTCGGGCCCAGCCAGGGCGACAACTGGGTGGTGCTGGACGGCCTGACGGCGGGCGAGCAGGTGATGGTGGACGGCTTTCAGAAGCTGCCGCGCAGCAAGCCGGGCGAGCCGGTGATCGTGCAGCCCGTGCCATGGAAGGCACCCGGCGCCGCGGGCGACAAGGCTGCGGCCCCCGCCGCCAAGTCCTGACCGCCCGGAGCCGAGCACATGGCCAAGTTTTTCATTGAACGACCCATCTTTGCATGGGTCATCGCCATCTTCATCATGGTGGCGGGCGCGGTCTCGATCACCAAACTGCCGATCGCCCAATACCCCGCGGTCGCACCTCCAACGATCCAGATCTCGGCGGTCTATCCGGGCGCCACCGCGCAGACCCTGGAGGACTCGGTGCTCGCCGTCATCGAGCGCGAGATGAACGGCGCCACGGGTCTGGTGTACGTCGAAACCACCAGCCAGGCCAACGGCACCGGCACGATCACGCTGAGTTTCGAGCCCGGCACCAACCCCGACCTGGCGCAGGTGGACGTGCAGAACCGCCTCGCGCGGGCCACCCCGCGCCTGCCCGCGGTGGTGGTGCAGCAAGGCGTGCGGGTGGAAAAGTCGCGCTCCAACTTCCTGCTGTTCTCGATGCTGACCACGCAGACGCCGGACGTCAACATCGAGGCCTTGAACGACTACGCCGCGCGCAACATCGTGCCCGAGCTGCAGCGCCTGCCCGGCGTCGGCGCGGTGACGCAGTTCGGTGCCGAGCGGGCCATGCGCATCTGGATCGACCCGGCCAAGCTCAAGGGTTTCAGCCTCTCGCTCGACCAGGTCAACGCCGCCATCCGCGCGCAGAACGTGCAGATTCCGGCCGGCAACCTCGGCGACCAGCCCAGCGTACCCGGGCAAGCCACCACCGCCACCATCGTGGTGCGCGGCCAGCTGAACACCCCCGAGCAGTTCGGTGACATCGTGCTGCGTGCGCGCACCGACGGCGCCTCGGTGCGCCTGAAGGACGTGGCACGCATCGAGATCGGCTCGCAGAACTACAGCGGTGGCGCGCGGCTGGACGGCGCCGAGGCCGTGGGCATGGGCGTGCAGCTGACGCCCACAGCCAACGCGCTGGAAACCGCCAAGGCCGTGCGCGCCAAGCTCGACGAGCTGCAGCAGTTCTTCCCCAAGGGCGTGGCCTACGCAATCCCCTACGACACCTCGGTGTTCATCTCCGTATCCATCCAGAAGGTGGTCGAGACCCTGTTCGAGGCGGTGGCGCTGGTCTTCCTGGTGATGCTGCTGTTCCTGCAGAAATTCCGCTACACCATCATCCCGACCATCGTCGTGCCGGTGGCCTTGCTCGGCACCTTCGCGACGCTGCTGGCGCTGGGTTTTTCCATCAACGTGCTGACCATGTTCGGCATGGTGCTGGTGATCGGCATCGTGGTGGACGATGCCATCGTGGTGGTGGAAAACGTCGAGCGCATCATGGCCGAGGAAGGCCTGTCCCCGCTGGAAGCCACGCGCAAGGGCATGGGCCAGATCTCGGGTGCGATCATCGGCGTGACCGTGGTGCTGGTTTCAGTCTTCGTGCCGCTGGCCTTCTTCCCGGGCTCGACGGGCAACATCTACCGGCAGTTCGCCGCCACGATGGGCACCTCCATCGCCTTCTCGGCCTTTCTCGCGCTCTCGCTCACGCCGGCACTGTGCGGCACACTGCTCAAGCCCATGGAAGAAGGACACGACCAGAAGCGCGGCTTCTTCGGCTGGTTCAACCGGGGTTTCCGGCGCACCACCACGCGCTATGAATCGGGGCTGGGGCGTTTGCTGCACCGCGGCGGGCGCATGATGATCGTCTACGCCGTGCTGGTGGGGGTGGTGTCGCTCATCTACACCCGGCTGCCGACCTCCTTCCTGCCCAACGAGGACCAGGGCAGCCTGATCACCAACGTGCAACTGCCCGCCGGTGCGTCCATTGCGCGCACCGAAGTGGCGCTCAAGGCCGTGGAAGAGTACATGCTGGCCCAGCCCGAGGTGCAGCACATCGTCACCGTCGCCGGCTTTTCCTTCTCCGGCCAGGGCCAGAACGCGGGCCTGGCCTTCGTGACGCTCAAGCCCTGGGACGAGCGTCCCGGCCCGGAACACGGCGCCGAGGCCATTGCCCAGCGGGCCACCATGGCGCTGTACGGTTTCCGCGACGCCTTCCTCTTCGCCATCAACCCGCCGCCCATCCCCGAACTGGGCAGCGCCGCCGGCTTCACCTTCCGCCTGCAGGACCGCGGCGGCAAGGGCCACGAGGCGCTGCTGGCAGCGCGCAACCAGCTGCTGGGCATGGCGGCGCAAAGCAAGCTGCTGGCCGGCGTGCGTCCGGACGGCATGGAAGACGCGCCGCAGATGCAGATCGACATCGACCGCGACAAGGCAGCGTCGCTGGGCGTGGGCTTCGACAGCATAGGCAGCGCGCTTGGCACCGCGCTCGGATCGGCCTACATCAACGACTTCCCCAGCCAGGGGCGGCTGCAGCGCGTCGTCGTGCAGGCGGACAGCGCCGCACGCATGCAACCCGAGGCGGTGCTGGACCTGCCGGTGCTCAACGACAAGGGGCAGGTAGTTCCGCTGTCCACCTTCGCCACCACGCGCTGGGTCACGGGCGCCACCCAGACCGTGCGCTACAACGGCTACCCGGCGATGAAGATCGCCGGCGGACCGGCCCCGGGCCTGAGCACCGGCGAAGCCATGGCCGAGATGGAGCGCATCGCCGCGCAACTGCCTGAAGGCTTCGGCTATGAATGGACCGGCCAGTCGCGCGAGGAAAAACTGGCCAGCGGCCAGGCCATGGTGCTCTACGCCTTCTCGCTGCTGGCCGTCTTCCTGGCGCTGGCGGCGCTGTACGAGAGCTGGTCGATCCCGTTTGCCGTGCTGCTGGTGGTGCCGCTGGGCGTGCTTGGCGTGCTGCTGGCCACGCTGCTGCGCGGCATGGCCAACGACGTGTATTTCCAGATCGGCCTGGTGACCATCATCGGGTTGTCGGCCAAGAACGCCATCCTGATCATCGAGTTCGCCAAGGACCTGCATGCCTCGGGCAAGAGCGTGTTCGAGGCTGCCGTCGCCGCGGCCCACCTGCGTTTTCGCCCCATCGTGATGACCTCGCTGGCCTTTACCCTGGGCGTGATGCCGCTTTTCCTGGCCACGGGGGCCAGTTCGGCCAGCCAGCGCGCCATCGGCACCGGCGTGGTCGGAGGCATGATCACGAGCACGCTGCTGGCGGTGTTCTTCGTGCCGGTCTTCTTCGTACTGGTGCGCAGTTATTTCAAAGGCAGCAAGCGCCAGCAGGCCCATGACGCCGAGCAGGCACAACTGCATGGCAACGTGCACTGAGAGCAATCCAACCATGACCCAAAGCACTCCCTTCCTGCGCACGCGCGCCGCCGGAACAGCCCTGGCGGCCGCCGTGCTGGCCGGCTGCAGCTTCATTCCGAACTACGAGCGCCCAGTGGCCCCGCTGCCCACCAGCTATCCCGGTGCAGTCCCCGCGGACGCGCAAGGCGCCAGGGCCGCCGCAGACATCCGCTGGCAGGACTACTTCACCGACCCGCAGCTGCAGGCCCTGATCGGGCTGGCGCTGCAAAACAACCGCGACCAGCGCGTGGCCATGCTTCGCGTCGAGCAGGCGCGCGCGCAGTTCGACATCCAGCGTTCCGCGGAATTGCCCACGGTCAATGCCATGGGCACCTTCACGCGCCAGCCGAACCCGGCCAACGGTAACAAGTACGGCTCGGTCTATCAGGCGGGCCTGGCCGTCACGGGCTGGGAGATCGACTTCTTCGGGCGCATCGCGGCGCTGAAGGAACAGGCGCTGGCCCAATACCTCGCCACCGACGAAGCCCGCAAGGCCGGCCAGATCAGCCTGGTTGCGGCGGTCGCCTCCGGGTGGCTCGCACTGGTGGCCGACGAAGAACTGATGGACCTGTCGCGGCGCACCCTGCAGACCCGCGAGGAGTCGGTCAAGCTCACGCGCCTGCGCCTGGACCATGGCGTCAGTTCCGAGCTGGACCTGCGCCAGGCGGAAAGCCTGGCTGAACAGGCGCGTGCGACGCTGGCGCAGCAGGAGCGCCAGCGCATGCTGGATGAAAATGCCCTGGCCTTGCTCGTGGGCCAGGCCATCCCGGACGAGCTCCTGACCCGGCCCGGCCACAGGCGCCTGGCGGGGACCGCGCCCATGCAGCCCCTGCCGGCCGGATTGCCCTCGGAGCTGCTGCAGCACCGCCCGGACATCATGGCGGCGGAACAGCAGCTGATCGGCGCGAACGCCAGCATAGGGGCGGCGCGCGCGGCGTTCTTCCCGCGCATCGCGCTGACCGCACAGTTCGGCAGCACCAGCACCGAACTGTCGGGCCTGTTCAAGGGCGGCAGCTGGGCCTTTTCGCTGGCACCGCAGGCGGTACTGCCGATTTTCGATGCCGGGCGCAACCAGGCCAACCTCAGGGCGGCGCAGGTCGGCCGCGAGATCGCGGTAGCCCAGTACGAAAAGTCCATACAGACGGCCTTCCGCGAGGTGGCGGATGCCTTGGCCGGTCGCGCCACGCTGCAGGACCAGCTGGACGCCCAGATGGCGCAGACGCGCTCGGACACGCGCCGCTTCGAACTGTCGGATTTGCGCTATCGCAATGGCGTGGCAAGCTACCTCGACCTGCTCGACGCCCAGCGCTCGCTGTTCGCTTCCGAGCAGGCACTGGTGCTCACGCGGCTGCAGCAGCTGCAAAACCAGGTAGTGTTGTACAAGGTGCTGGGCGGAGGATGGAGCGCGGGGGAAGACACCACCGCGGCCACCGGGCGCGGCTGAAGCCCTGGGCCGGTGGGCTCGCTGCCCGGCAGCAGGGAACAAAGGCACGCTCCTATAATGGAGAATGGATTGCGCAGGCGATCCGTCCGTCAAATGCGAGAAAACAATGACCAACGAAAATGAAGAGACAAGCCACGGATTGATCAAGACCCCGGGCCAGACCCTGCTGGCCGCTTCGCTGGGGTTTCTGGCGCCCGTATTCGTCATCATGGGTCTGGTGTACTACTACTCTTCTGCACCCAAAATGGCGCCGGGCGGCGACAACAGCGCCCAGTCCATTGATCAGCGCATCCAGAAAGTAGGCAAGCTGGAAGTCAGCGACAACAGCCCGCGTGCCGCGCACAGCGCTGAAGAGGTCTACAAGGCGCAGTGCGCCGCCTGCCACGCCAGCGGCGCTGCCGGCGCGCCCAAGTTCGGCGATGCCGCGGCTTGGGCACCGCGCATCAAGCAGGGCCTGGAAGCGCTGGAGCATTCCGCGCTCAAGGGCAAGGGCGCCATGCCGCCGCAGGCCGGTGGCCAGTTCGACGACACCGAGATTGCCCGCGCCGTGGTCTACATGGCCAATGCCGCCGGGGCCAAGTTCGAAGAACCCGCAGCGGCGAGCGACGACGCCTCCGCCGCTTCCGAGCCGGCAGCTGCCGCACCCGCGAGTGCTCCGGCACCTGCGGCCTCGGCCGCGGCGGAAAAGCCGGCAGCTGGAGAGTCGTCCGCAACCCCTGCGCCTACCCCCGAACAGCCGGCGGCCGGGGAATCGTCTGCCACCCCGGCTGCCGCATCGCCCGCCCCCACGCAGACGGCCAGCGCTGAAGATGACGCGCATGCCGCCGCAGGCAAGAAAATTTACGACACCACCTGCGCAGCCTGCCATGGTACCGGCGTGGCTGGCGCCCCGAAGTTCGGCGACAAGGCTGCCTGGGCGCCCCGGCTGGCGGCGGGCTTCGACGAGGTGTTGAAAATCGCCACCCACGGCAAGGGCGCCATGCCGCCCAAGGGCGGCTCGAACGCCTCCGACGCGGACTTCAAGGCTGCGGTTGAATACCTGGTGAATTCCGCCCGGTAAGTGCGCTTTCCGCGCCCTCCGCGCCCTTGGCCGGCAGTGCTCTCAGCCTGCCGGCTTTTTCATTCCCGCAATGCCCTGCTGCTGCGGGCTGCGTACGAACCGGTAGCGCGCGGGCAATGCGCTGTCGTCGACCGGCTCTGGCGCTGTCCACACCCCCTGCTCCAGCAACTGCGCAGCCACCACCACATCGAGGCTGTGCATCAGCCCGAGCCCCAGCGGGGTCGCAATATAGAGCCTGCCGTGTTCATCGCAGATGGCCTGTCCGGCGCGCGTGCGCTGCCCGGTATGGGAAACCAGCTGCGCATCCGCACCGACGCGCCAGACCCAGGGCGCAGCCTCGAGTTCGACGTAGACGCGCTGCGGTCCGTTCTGAAAGAACCACTGCCCCTTGTCGTCGTGCAGGTAGTTGCGTGCGATGAAATCCAGCAAGCCCTGATGTTGCAGGCGCTCGCCCCTGCATAAGGGGAAGGGTCCGCACGCCTGAACCGAGGCATCGCGCAAATACCACTGCCCACGGGCATCCAACCCCAGCCAGCCGAAGCAGTGGGGAACCTCAGGCCACTTCTCGAGTGCACGCTTGACGATCTCGTCCATGCAGGCAATTTTGCCCCAGCCATCCTGCCGCTTTTTCCCACGGCGTCACTCGGGCCGCCGCATGGACCAGCGCTCGCCATGCGGATATCCACGGGAGCCAGCGGAAACCCATGCCCGGAGGTTGGCGACAAACGGCTACGGATCCATCGTGCAAATGAAAAAAGGGCCCGTGCAAAAGCGGGCCCTTCGTCAGTGGCTGAACGGCGCGCGCTCAGCGCTTCTCGCGGAACTTGCGCAAGGCGGCAAGCTGGGCCGCCATGATGGCCAGTTCAGACTGGGCCCGGGCCAGATCGATCTCGCTCTTGGCGTGCGACAAGGCTTCCTGCGCCTGCTTTCTGGCTTCTTCGGCCTTCTGCTCGTCGAGGTCGCGACCGCGGATGGCGGTATCGGAAAGCACCGTCACGCGATCAGGTTGCACCTCGAGAATGCCGCCTGCCACGAAGATGAATTCTTCACCGCCGCTGGCGAGCTCGATACGCACCGAGCCCGCCTTGATGCGCGTGATCAAGGGCGTGTGCTTGGGCAGGATGCCCAGCTCGCCCGCTTCACCGGGCAGAGCGACGAACTTCGCCTCACCCGAAAAGATCGACTCTTCGGCACTGACGACGTCCACGTGTATGGTGCTCATGCAAACTCCTTGGATGCTTCACTGTAGTGACAACCCCGAGGCGAAGGACGGTAAAAACACCGTACCGCGCCCGGGCTCGTCGCCCGTCAGGAAGCCAGCTTTTTCGCCTTCTCGAAGGCTTCGTCGATGGTGCCGACCATGTAAAACGCCTGCTCGGGCAGGTGATCGCACTCGCCATCGACGATCATCTTGAAGCCGCGGATGGTCTCGGCCAGCGGCACATACTTGCCAGGCGTTCCAGTGAATACCTCGGCCACGTGGAAGGGCTGCGACAGAAAGCGCTGGATCTTGCGCGCGCGCGCCACCGTGAGCTTGTCCTCGGGGGCCAGTTCGTCCATGCCCAGAATGGCGATGATGTCGCGCAGTTCCTTGTAGCGCTGCAGCGTGCCCTGCACCGCGCGGGCCACGCTGTAGTGTTCTTCACCCACGACGTGGGGGTCGAGCTGGCGACTGGTGGAATCCAGCGGGTCCACGGCCGGATAGATGCCCAGCGCGGCGATGTCGCGTGACAGCACCACGGTCGAGTCCAGGTGGGCGAAAGTGGTCGCGGGAGACGGGTCGGTCAGGTCGTCCGCGGGCACGTACACCGCCTGGATGGACGTGATCGAACCCACCTTGGTCGAGGTAATGCGCTCTTGCAGCTTGCCCATTTCCTCGGCCAGCGTCGGCTGGTAGCCCACGGCGGAGGGCATGCGCCCCAGCAGGGCGGACACTTCGGTACCGGCCAGGGTGTAGCGGTAGATGTTGTCCACGAAGAACAGCACGTCGCGGCCTTCGTCGCGGAACGACTCGGCGATCGTCAGACCGGTCAGGGCCACGCGCAGGCGGTTGCCCGGGGGCTCGTTCATCTGGCCGTAAACCATGGAAACCTTGGACTGGCTCAGATCTTCCTGGACCACGACCTTGGAGTCGCTCATCTCGTGGTAGAAGTCGTTGCCCTCGCGGGTGCGCTCACCCACGCCGGCGAACACCGACAGGCCCGAGTGCGCCTTGGCGATGTTGTTGATGAGCTCCATCATGTTCACGGTCTTGCCCACGCCGGCGCCGCCGAACAGGCCCACCTTGCCACCCTTGGCGAACGGGCACACCAGGTCGATCACCTTGATGCCGGTTTCCAGCAATTCCTGGGACGGGGACAACTCGTCATAGGCGGGCGGAGTGCGGTGGATGGAGGCGGTCAGGGTCTGGTCGATGGGACCGCGCTCGTCGATCGGGTTGCCGAGCACGTCCATGATGCGTCCGAGCGTGCCCTTGCCCACCGGCACGGTGATCGGGGCCGCGGTATTGGACACCATCAGCCCGCGCTTGAGGCCGTCACTTGAGCCCAGCGCGATCGTGCGGACCACACCGTCGCCCAGCTGCTGCTGCACTTCCAGCGTCAGCGCCGAGCCTTCGAGCTTGAGCGCGTCATAGACCTTGGGCATGTGCTCACGGGGGAACTCCACGTCCACCACGGCGCCGATGCATTGAACGATCTTGCCCTGAACGCCAGCGCTTGCTTGGGTATTCTCTTGAGCCATCTTGTTTGCTCCAAAAATAGGTAAAACCGGATTCAGACCGCCGCCGCGCCGGCAACGATTTCTGAAAGTTCTTTGGTGATCGCCGCCTGGCGTGTCTTGTTGTAGACCAGCTTGAGCTCGCCGATCACGTTGCCGGCATTGTCGGTCGCCGCCTTCATGGCCACCATGCGGGCCGACTGCTCGCTGGCCATGTTCTCGGCAACCGCCTGGTAGATCAGGGACTCGACGTAGCGCACCAGCAGTTCATCGATCACGCTCTGCGCATCCGGCTCATACAGGTAGTCCCAGCCCGGGCCACTCTTGTGCTTGCGCATCTCTTCGGAAGACAGCGGCAGCAACTGCTCGACGACGGCCTCCTGCTTCATGGTATTGATGAACTTGGTGTAGCTCAGGTACACCGCGCTCACCTTGCCTTCGGCGTAGGCGTCGAGCAAGACCTTGACGGGGCCTATCAGCCGGTCCAGGTGTGGCGTGTCGCCCAGCGAGGTCGCTTGCGACACCACCTTGGCACCAATGCGGTTGAGAAAGCCCAGGCCCTTGCTGCCGATGGCGACCGCCTGCACTTCCTTGCCCTCGCCCTGCAGATCGCGCAGTTTGTTGGTGACCGAGCGCAGCACGTTGGTGTTCAAGCCGCCGCACAGACCCTTGTCGGTGGTCACCACGATGATGCCGGCCGCCTTGGCGTCGTTGAGCTTCATGAAGGGGTGCACGTATTCGGGATTCGCATCCCCCAGATGCGCGGCGATCGAACGTACCTTCTCGGCGTACGGACGAGCAGCGCGCATGCGGTCCTGCGCCTTGCGCATCTTGGACGCGGCCACCATCTCCATGGCCTTGGTGATCTTCTTGGTGTTCTCCACCGATTTGATCTTGCCGCGTATTTCCTTGCCTGCTGCCATGTCGGATCTCCCCCTGCACTCAGGCGAAGGATTTCTTGAACGCCGTGATGGCCTGGGTCAGCTCTGCCTCATCCTTGCCTTCCTTGTCGAACGCACGGCTTTTCTCCAGACGCTCCAGCAGCTCGCCGTGGCTGGCCTTGAGGAACTGGTGCAGGCCCGACTCGAACGCCAGCACCCTCTTGACATCGACGTCATCGAGGAAGCCCTTGTTCACCGCGAACAGCGACGCCGCCATCAGGCTGATGGGCAGGGGATGGTATTGCGCCTGCTTGAGCAGTTCCGTCACGCGCGCACCGCGGTCAAGCTGCTTGCGCGTGGCTTCGTCCAGATCGGAGGCGAACTGTGCAAACGCGGCCAGCTCACGGTACTGTGCCAGGTCGGTACGGATGCCACCGGACAGCCCCTTGATCAGCTTGGTCTGCGCGGCGCCACCCACGCGCGACACCGAGATACCGGCGTTGATGGCCGGGCGGATGCCGGCATTGAACAGACTGGTTTCCAGGAAGATCTGGCCGTCGGTGATCGAAATCACGTTGGTCGGAACGAAGGCCGACACGTCCCCCGCCTGGGTCTCGATGACGGGCAGCGCGGTGAGTGAGCCGGTCTTTCCCTTGACCTCACCCTTGGTGAACTCTTCCACGTAGTGGGCGTTGACGCGCGCGGCGCGCTCGAGCAGACGGCTGTGCAGATAGAACACGTCGCCCGGGAAAGCCTCACGTCCCGGCGGACGGCGCAGCAGCAGCGAAACCTGGCGGTAGGCCACGGCCTGCTTGGAAAGGTCGTCATAAATGATGAGCGCGTCCTGACCGCGATCGCGGAAATATTCGCCCATGGTGCAGCCCGAATAGGCCGACACGTACTGCATGGCCGCCGATTCCGAAGCAGAAGCCGCCACGACGATGGTGTAGTCCATCGCACCCGCCTGCTCCAGCGAGCGCACCACGTTCTTGATCGACGAGGCCTTCTGGCCAATCGCCACATACACGCAGGTGACGTCCTGTCCCTTCTGATTGATGATGGTGTCGATGGCCACCGCCGTCTTGCCGGTCTGGCGGTCACCGATGATCAGCTCACGTTGACCGCGCCCGATCGGCACCATCGAGTCGATGGACTTCAGACCGGTCTGCAGAGGCTGATCCACCGACTGGCGCGCGATCACGCCCGGGGCGACCTTCTCGATCACGTCGGTCATCTTGGCGTTGATCGGACCCTTGCCATCGATGGGATGGCCCAGCGCGTTCACCACCCGGCCCACCAGTTCGGGACCCACGGGCACCTCCAGAATGCGTCCGGTGCACTTGACCGTGTCGCCTTCGGAGATGTGTTCATAGCCACCCAGAATCACGGCGCCGACGGAGTCGCGCTCGAGGTTCAGGGCCAGGCCGTAGCTGGGCTGGCCTTCGGCATCGGCCGGGAATTCGAGCATTTCGCCCTGCATCACGTCCGACAGGCCATGGATGCGCACGATGCCGTCGGTCACCGAAACCACGGTCCCCTGGTTGCGAATGTCGCCACCAGCAGCCAGTCCTTCGATGCGGCTCTTGATGAGCTCGGAGATTTCTGCGGGATTGAGTTGCATGACTCTTTCCTTCTTTCCTTAAGTTGCCACGCCCGCCGCCCTCAGGCCAGCAGCGTCGCTTTCATTTGTTCCAGACGGGCCTTGACCGAAGTATCAAGCACCTCGTCACCGACCACCACGCGCACGCCGCCGATCAATGACGGATCCACGCTCAGCGACAAATTCAGCTTGCGCCCGAAACGCTTCTCCAGCGTCACGCCCAGCTCCTGCAGTTGCTGCGGCGACAGGTCGAAGGCGCTGACTACCAGGGCGTCCGACGAACCCGCCGTCTGATTGACCAGCGCACGAAACTGCGCCGCGATTTCCGGCAGAACGCGCAGACGTCCGTTCTCGACCACCGCAGTCAGCAGGTTGGTCGCGCTCGCGGGCAGCTTGCTGCGAGCCACGCCGGTCATGATCTCCAGAATTTGCGACGCCGTCACTTTCGGACTTTCGGCCATCTGCAGCAGCTGCGGGTTCGCCGCAATGGCAGCCAGCTCGTCAAGCCACTGCACGGCAGCAGCGAAGTCGGCCTTCTGGCTCGAACAGGCCTTGAACAAGGCCTCCGCGTAGGGACGGGCAATAGTGGCAAGTTCCGCCATGTTCGTCCCCTTCCTACAGCTCGGTCTTCAGACGGGTGAGCAATTCGGAGTGCACGGACGGATTGACTTCCTTGCGCAGAATCTGCTCGGCGCCCTTGACGGCCAGCTGGGCGACCTGTTCGCGCAACGCTTCGCGCGCCTGGATGACCTGCTGCTCGGCTTCCACCCGAGCAGCGGCAACGATCTTGTTGCCCTCTTCGGCGGCACGGGCCTTGGCCTCTTCAATGATGGCGCGCGCATGGCTTTCCGCGTCCGCCAGGCGCTGCGCGCTTTCATTGCGCGTTTCGGCGAGCTGCTGCTCGACCCGCTGATTGGCCGCTGCCAGCTCGGTCTTGGCCTTGTCGGCCGCTGCCAGGCCATCGGCGACCTTCTGCGCCCGTTCGTCCAATGCATTGGCAATCGGCGGCCACACAAACTTCATCGTGAATGCCACGAGGAGCAGAAACACGATGATTTGAATGATGAGGGTAGCGGTGATGCTCACTTTGGTTCCTTGGATTGCAGCGGCACGAAGCCGCGATACTCAGTGGCCGGGCTGGCGCAACACACGGAAGCGCCGCCCTTCCCAACCCGATCCGGAACTTACTTGGCGATCAGGGCGATCTGACCCAGGAAGGGGTTGGCCGTGGCGAACCACAGCGCGATACCCACGCCGATGATGAAGGCCGCGTCGATCAGACCGACCAACAGGAACATCTTGGTTTGCAGTTCGCCCATCAGCTCGGGCTGGCGAGCGGCCGACTCGAGGAACTTGCTGCCCATGAGGCCGATGCCGATACACGCACCGACGGCGCCCAGACCAATGATCAGGCCGGCGGCCAGGGCAACAAAGCTGATAACTTCCATGATGACTCCTAAAGGAACAAGGTTGGTTGAGAAAGGAAACGAGAAGGAAAGGATGCATCCCGGTCGGCACGGGGCCGACCGCGATCAATGCTGGTCGTGCGCCTGCCCGATGTACACCAGCGCCAGCATCATGAAGATGAAGGCCTGCAGGATGATGATCAGGATGTGGAAGATGGCCCAGGCCAGACCCGCGATGATATGGCCCACGGCCAAACCGATGCCCGTACCGGTGAGCGCGAACGCGCCCCCCATGAGGGCGATCAGCATGAAGATGAGCTCGCCCGCATACATGTTGCCGAAAAGTCGCAGACCGTGAGACAGCGTCTTGGAGGCGAACTCGATCAGCTGCATCGCGAAATTGACGATGCCGAGCAGCACCGCGACGATCGGGTTCTTGCTGGTGCCAAAAGGCGCCGTCACCAGTTCGTGCGCCCAGCCACCCATGCCCTTGATCTTGATGTTGTAATACAGGCAAATCAGCAGCACGGCCACCGACAGGCCCATGGCACCGGAGACGTCCGCAGTAGGCAGCACGCGCATGTAGGCGTGCGCAGGGTCGCCGCCGAACAGGCCGACCAGCCAGGCCCACACCGTTGGAATCAGGTCCACCGGCAGCAGGTCCATGGTGTTCATCAGCGTGACCCAGACAAAAATCGACAGGCCCAGAGGCGCCACATACTTGCGGCTCTCGGCATTCTTGATGATGCCCTTGGCCTCGTTGTCGACGAACTCGACCAGGATCTCCACCGCTGCCTGAAAGCGTCCGGGGACGCCCGAACTGGCCTTGCGCGCCGCGGCCCAGAGGATCCAGAAGGTCAACGCCGCCAGCAGCACGGAGAAAAAGACGGTGTCGATGTGAATCACCGACATGTCGAACACCGCATCCGACGCCTTGTTCTGCCAGAAATGCAGGTGGTGAATGACGTATTCCCCGGCGGTCGGTCCCGTTTCCACAGTAGATGCCACAGCGTTTTCAACAGCCATCGGTATGCTCTTTCTGCGTCTGTACCTTGCCAGACTTCAGCGGTCGGACCCAGAGGAGACCAACCCAGTACATCTTGATTGTCAGCACCAAACCGATCAGCAAAGCCGGCCAGTTCGGCGCACCCAGAAATCTCGGGGCCGCCAGCAGCAACCCCGCCGTCAAGACCAGCTTGACAACCTCCCACAACAGCAGGCCCGCCAGCGCAGCGGTCGGCGGAAACCCCGGCCGAGCCCAGCGCATGGTGCCTGCCGCCGCAATGGCTGCGGGCAGAAAGCCTGCCAAGGCCCCGTAGGCCACCGACCATGCAAGCTCGGGACGGCGGGTCAACAGCCCCGTTGCCGACGCTGCCACCACACCGATGATCAGCTGCCATCGCAGGGCCCGCGACACCGGCACCTGCGGATGGCGCAAGCGCCACTGCCTGGCTTCTTCAGGCGTCAAGGCCTTGAAGTCATCCTCGGCGCCGAAAGACCTGCCGGTCCCAGACCCGCTTGCAATCCCGCTGCGGCCCGGACCGCCCTCACTCGCATCGATGGACACGGCCACAACACCCGAACCGGATTACAAAACCTTGCGATTATACGTAAAAACCCGATGGTCTCCGACGTTGCAGACCGGGCATTCACCGGAAACCGCACCCCGCTGCCGAGGCGGCGCTCGGCGCCGGGCACTGCTATCCTTGCACGCATGGCCAAAATACCCCCCTCACTCGCGGTCGTCGGCAGCGAACACCCGTCCTCAGCACGGGAAAGCCTCATCCAGTACCCGAGTGCTTTTCCGATCAAGGTGATGGGACCGCGCGCGGACGGGTTCGTGGGAGCGGTGACGGAGATCGCACGCCGCTTTGATCCGGAGTTTGATGCCAGCACCGTGGAACTGCGGCCCAGTCGCCAGGGACACTACCTCGCGGTAACCGTCACGGTGACGGCAACGAGCCGGGAACAGCTCGATGGTCTGTACCGGGCCTTGACCTCGCACCCCATGGTCAAAGTCGTGCTGTGACTGCTCCCCGGCTTTGCTGGCTGGGCCAGGTGGAGTACGCGGCGACACTGCGCGCCATGCAGGCTTTCACCCTTTCGCGCAGTTCCGACACGGCCGATGCGCTATGGGTTTGCGAGCATAAACCCATTTTCACCCAAGGCGTTGCCGGCAAGCCCGAACATGTACTGCATGCAGGAGGCATTCCGGTGATGGCGACCAACCGCGGCGGACAAGTCACCTACCATGGTCCGGGACAGGTAGTTGCCTACCCCTTGATGGACCTGCGGCAAGCGGGCTACTACGTCAAGGAGTACGTGTACCGGATCGAAGAGGCGGTGATCCGGACCCTGGCAGACTTTGGCGTCACCGGCCATCGGGTCGCCGGCGCTCCGGGGATTTACGTGCGCCTGAGCGAACCCGCCAGCCACGCGCTGTTGCCCCAGCGCCCGCAATTGCGCCTGCCCGGCAGTCCGCCGCCCGTGCCGGACTTTACCGACGTGGGCAAGATCGCCGCCATCGGGATCAAGGTTGCGAACCACTGCACCTACCACGGGCTGGCGCTCAACGTGGCGATGGACCTGGAGCCCTTCCAGCGCATTCATCCCTGCGGCTACGTCGGATTGCAGACGGTGGACCTTGCGACGGCGGGCGTGCAGGCCTCCTGGCTCGACGTGGCCCGCCAGCTGGCACGGCACCTCCAAGCCCGGCTGTCGAACTGAGGTGGCGGCCAAGCGAGCCTAGGGCAAGCGCGCAATGCGCCGGCATCTTGTCTTGGCGTGCACACGGCGCGCGTGCGAAGCCCACCGGTTAGTCGCTTCGACCCATTGAGCAGGCCAGATCATTCGGCAAAATACGTCGTTGGCAAAAATCATGGAAAGTAGGCGGTAATGAAGGATATCGTGGTACAGGTGGTCGCAGCGTTGGGGACAGCCGCGTTGTCGTGCATGGTCAACGCGCAAAGCGCACCGCAAGCTGCCGCGACAGCGGGGCCGGCGCAGACGCTACCCGATGCGGTCAAAAAGGCCATCCATTCACACCCTGAAGTACAAGCGCGCTTTCACGACTTCACCTCGTCGCTTGAAGACAAGAACATCGCCGGTGCCGGCTGGCGCCCTCGGGTCGATGCCCAAGCCTGGGTGGGCCACGAATGGCGCAGCAACGTCCCGGCATCGCCATCGTTTGACTGGAACCGCCCGGGTTGGGGCCTGACGCTGACCCAGCTGCTGTACGACGGTGGCCTGACGAGCAACCTGACGCGCAATTACGGTTTCACCAAGCTCTCGAAGTTCTACGACCTGCGCGCCACCAGCGAATCCTTGGCCAACGAAGTGGCCATCGCCTACCTGGATGTGCAGCGCTATCGCCAGACCCGTGCGTTGGCCGAGAACAACTATGGAGTCCACAAGACGACGCTCGATCAGATCCGCCAGCGCCAACAATCGGGCGTTGGTCGTGGAGTCGATCTGGAGCAAGCCAATGCGCGTCTCGCGCTGGCTCAGGTCAATCTGATGACCGAAAGCGGCAACCTCAACGACGTGTCGCAACGCTATCGCCGCCTGGTCGGTGAATACCCGGCAGCCACGCTTGACCCGGTGCCCGCAACGGACGTCGTCAAGCTGCCCGCCGGCACGACGCAGGACTTCGAGCAGGCGCTGCGCGAGAACACCACGGTGCTGTCCAAACAGGCACTCGTGCAGGCTGCCGAGGCGGTGCAAGAGATGGCCAAGGCCAACTACGCGCCCAAGCTCCAGCTGGTCGCATCCACGGGTCGCGACCGCACCATGGCCGCGGCATCAGACCCACGGGGCAACATTCAAAGTTCGAGCATTCAGCTTTTGCTGACCTACAACCTTTACCGCGGTGGCGCCGACGACGCGCGCAGCCGCCAGACTGCCGCGCAACGCTATGCCGCGCAGGACGTGCGCGACTACACCTGCCGCAACGTCCAGCAAAACCTATCCATCGCATGGGACAACATCATGCGCCTGCGCCAGCAGTTGCCATTTCTGCGCGAACACGTACTGGCCACCTCCAAGGTCCATACGGCGTACATCCAGCAGTTCCAGATTGGCCAGCGCACGCTGCTTGATCTGCTTGACACCCAAAACGAGCTTTTTCAGGCACGCATCGCGCAGGTCAACGCGGAAAGCGACCTGAAAAAATACGAGTATCAATGGATGGTCAATGCCAGCCAGATTCTTCAGGCGCTGGGTCTGGCACAACCGTATGCCGACCAACAACCCGATGAATACAACGAGCTGGTACTGCCCGACGAAGTGCTCAAATCCTGCGAAGGCGTCGTGCCAGACATCAGCAACCTGACACCGATGGCGCAAGTGCCGGCGACAACGGCCACGCAAGTGCCGGCGACAACGGCCACTGCAAGCACCGCTGAAACGGGCAAACACTGAGTCACGGGCCGAGTGGGCCGGAGAGCGCAAGCGGTGTCCGATAGCGCCAAGGATCAGGACGCCTCCAAGGCGGAGCTGTTGCAGCTGTCTGCACTCGATGCAGACTTCATCCGCGTCCTGGAAGATCTGGTTGACGCCTTGCTGGCCAACGGCACCTTGCGCCTGACCGACCTGCCCCCGCAAGCGCTGGCCAAACTCGACCAGCGCAGGAGAGCGCGCGAACGCCTGCGCAACAGTCTGGACCTGATCGGAGACGACGAACCCTTGCTCTGATCCACCACAATCCAAACGCATGGCTTCCGAAGAAACCACCTTCCCTGCACAGCGGGAAGAAGCTTGGCGTGTGCCTTCACACCTCACGCACGACGATCCGCTCCTGGCCTGCCTGGTCGAAATCACCCGCCTGCATGGCGCCCCGTTCACCGCTCAGGCGCTCACCAGTGGACTGCCGCTGGTGGATCAGCGGCTGACCCCGGCGTTGCTGGCACGCGCCGCCGCCCGCGCGCATTGCACCACGCGCATCGTGCGCCGAACGCTTGAGGGCGTCCCCCCTGGGTTGCTGCCCGCCATCCTGATCCTGCACGGCAACCGCGCCTGCCTGCTGCTGGAGGACAGGGGTGAGCGCGGCTGGCTGATCCAGCATCCCGAATCGGCCAGCCCCGTCGAAATGCCGCGCGACGAACTGCTGAACGCCTACACGGGGGTGATGTGTTTTGTGCGGCCCCGGTACCGTTTCGAACGCCGAGCGCTTGTCAAAGGCCAGGCCCCACGCGCCGGGCACTGGTTCTGGTCCGCCATCCTCGACAACTGGCGGCTGTACCGCGACGCGCTGGTCGCCGCGGTGCTGATCAATCTCTTTGCGCTGGCACTGCCGCTGTTCAACCTGAACGTGTACGACCGCGTCGTGCCCAACAATGCCATCGACACGCTGTGGGTGCTCGCAGTGGGCATCGGTCTCATCGTGCTGTTCAACTACGCGCTCACGACGATACGCGCCTACGTGGTCGATACCGCCAGCAAACGCGTTGACGTGCGCCTGAGCGCGCAGATCATGGAACGCGTGCTTGACTTGCGCATGGAGGGACGACCCGCATCGGTGGGATCGTTCGCTTCCAACCTGCGTGCATTCGAGTCGGTACGTGACTTCATCGCTTCGGCCAGCCTCACGACGCTGGTCGACCTGCCGTTCGTGCTGCTGTTCCTGCTGGCGATGTGGTGGATCTCGCCGTGGATGCTGATCCCGCCCATCGTCGCCATCGTGCTGGCACTCATGGTGTCCTTCGTTGCGCAGGCGCGAATGGAGGCGCTCACTCTCAAGACCTTCCAGGCCAGTGCCCAGCGCAATGCCTTGCTCGTGGAATCATTGACCAATCTGGAAGCCGTCAAGACACTCAACGCCCAGGGCAGCGTGCAGCGCCAGTGGGAAAGCTCCACCGAGTTCATCGCCCACATAGGCACCCAGCTCAAGCTCACGTCGGCCTTCACCGTCGGCTTTGTCGCCGCCATGCAGCAACTGGTTTCGGTCGCCGTCATCATCATCGGCGTGTATGAAATTCAGCAGCAGCAAATGTCCATGGGCGGCATCATCGCCGCATCCATGATTGCCGGCCGCTGCCTTGCTCCGCTCGGTCAGGTGGCGGGCCTGATGATGCAGTTCCATCAGGCTCGCCTGTCGCTCGAATCGATCGACGGCTACATGAAAATGCCCATCGAGCATGACGAAGCGCAAGACTACGTGGCCCGCCCCGACCTGCGCGGCACGCTGGAGCTGCGCGATGTCAGCTTCAACTATCCCGGCAGCACGCAGACGGCGCTCGCAGGCATCAACCTGCGCATCGCCGCTGGCGAAAAGGTCGGCATCATCGGGCGCATAGGTTCGGGCAAAACTACCATTGAAAAATTGATGCTAGGCCTTTACCAGCCTACGCAAGGAGCTATCTTTATTGATGATGTGGATGCCCGTCAGATCGACCCCATCGACCTGCGCCGCGCGATAGGCCATGTCCCTCAGGACGCGATGCTGTTCTATGGCAGCCTCAAGCAAAACCTGCTGATGGGCGCGCCGTGGGCCACCGAAGACGAGATGTTGCATGCCGCCCGCATCGCGGGTGTCGACGAGTTCGCCGCACGCCACCCCCAAGGCTACGACATGACGATAGGCGAGCGTGGCGAGTCGCTGTCGGGCGGTCAGCGTCAGGCGATCGCCGTGGCTCGCGCGCTGATCAACGACCCGCCGGTGCTGCTGCTCGATGAGCCCAGCAGCAATCTCGACAACCAGAGTGAGGCGCAACTCAAGCAGCGCTTGCGCAAGGCCTGCACGGACAAGACGCTCGTGCTGGTGACGCACCGTACGGCCATGCTGGAGCTGATCGACCGCCTGGTGGTGATCGACGGCGGGCGCATCATGGCCGACGGGCCCAAACAGCAGGTGATCGACGCGCTCAAGCAGGGGCGCATCGGCCGCGCCGGAGGCCACGCATGAGCGAGCGCGTGCAAACGTGCGACCTGGCCGTGGATGCACAGTGGGCAGCCAGCCACGAGCAGGCTCGCGGTTCGCGGCTGCTGATCTGGGCTTCGCTCGCCGCCGTGGTCGCATTGCTGGTGTGGGCGAGCGTCGGGCAAATCGACGAAGTCGTGCGCGGCATGGGCAAGGTAGTGCCATCACGTCAGGTCCAAGTGGTGCAAAGCCTGGATGGTGGCGTCGTGCAGGAGATCCTCGTGCACCCGGGCGAACAGGTCGAACAAGGCCAAGTGCTGCTGCGCATTGATCCGACGCGCTTCACCGCCTCGCTGGGAGAAAACCGGGTCGAGCGCTTTGCACTGCAGGCCAAGGCCGCACGGCTGACGGCGCTGGCTACGAGCGAAGCGTTTCACGTACCCGACCAACTCGTGCGCGACGCGCCCCAGGTCGTGGAGATGGAGCGGCGCCTGTGGCAATCGCGCTCCCAGGAGCTGGAAAACACCGTCAGCATTGCACGGGACCAGCTGCGCCAGCGCCAGCAGGAGCTGCGCGCGACCCAGGCTACCCGCGACCAAGCCACGAGCAGCTGCCAACTCACGGCCGAAGAGCTCAAGGTCACCCGCCCGCTGCTGAGCACCGGTGCGGTCTCCGAGGTCGATCTGCTGAGACTGCAGCGCGACGTGGCGCGTTCATGTGGCGAGGCCAAATCGGCCGAGGCGCAGCTCGGACGCATCGCAGCGGCGATCAACGAAGCCGAACGCAAGATCCGCGAGGCCGAGCTCAACGTGCGCAACCAGGCGCGCATCGAGCTCTCGGATGTGCGCGCCAAGCTCTCCTCGCTGGAACAGGGCCAGGTGGCGCTGGCCGATCGCGTGAAACTCTCGGAAGTTCGCGCCCCCCTGCGCGGCACGGTCAACACCCTCATGGCCAATACCGTCGGTGGCGTGGTACAGCCCGGCAAGGAAATCCTTGACATCGTTCCGGCCGACGACACCTTGCTGCTCGAGGTGCGGATCAGCCCGCGGGACATCGGTTTTCTGCACGACGGACAACAGGCCCAGGTCAAGTTCACCGCCTACGATTTCGTGGTTTACGGCGGCCTCAAGGGCAAGGTCGAGCAGATCGGCGCCAACACCGTCACCGACGAACACGGCACGTCCTACTATGTGATCAAGGTACGCACCGAGGGCGTGCACGTGGGAGACAACTCGCGCCCCATCATCCCCGGCATGCAGGCCGACGTGAACATCCTGACCGGTCAGCGCACGCTGATGCACTACCTGCTCAAGCCCATCCTGCGCGCCAGAGCCAACGCCCTGACCGAGCGCTGACCCCACTGCCACCGATGTTGCAAGCTGCCGAACCCATCCTGATGCTGACCGCCAACGCCGTCTTGTGGCGACACTGGCAGACCTTGCGCAACGACCGATGGCTACCGCAACATGGCGCTACCGCCGCCGATCTGCAGGCGTGGTGCACGCAAGCGCAGCGCTGGGCCTTGCTCGACGCCGACCTGCCCGGCCTACCCGCGTGGGCCGAACGTGCTCACGGCACCCTCTTTCGTCAACAACACATCCTCGTGCTGAGCACCCGCCCAAGTGTCGAACAAGGTCACCACGCGCTTGCCCAGGGGGCCAGCGGTTACGCACACGCCCTCACGCCCACAAAAGCGCTCAACCACATCTTGGAGACGATCGCCCACGGCGGCATCTGGACCGGTCGCGCCTTGCTTGAACGCCTGCTCGCCGACGTGGGTGAGCGCCTGCCCCCGGTTGAATCGCCATGGCACGAGGCTGCGTGGACCGCCGCCCTCACGGCGCGTGAACGCATGGTCGCGGAGCGGGCGGCGCTGGGCCGCAGCAACGGCGACATCGCACAAGAACTCAACATCACCGAACGCACCGTGCGGGCCCACCTGTCCGCCACCTTCGAAAAGCTGCAAGTCAGCGACCGCCTGCAACTGGCCCTCAAGGTCCACGGCATCAGCCGCTGAGCTCGCGCCACTCGCCCCGCATTGGCGCTGGCGCCAATAGACAGGGTGGGCGTCCCTTCATAGGATGACGGCCGTCGTCCCCGCGAAGGCGCTGCCACCCGGCCCAAGCGCTCGCAGGGCAGCGATTCAGTTCAATCCACACACGATTACCACCATGGCCGCTGCAACCACCGTTCTCGTTACCCATCTCACCGGTCAAGCCTGGGTCCGCGGCGCCGATGGCATGCTCACCCCCCTGCGAGAGGGCATGCGCATCGCCGCTGATGCAGAAATCGTCACCGCCACGGGAGCGAGCGTGCAGGTGCAGGCCGACAACATGCCATCGGTCACGATAGGCGAAGGGCAGGACATTCTTCTGACCGCTGACCTGGTTTCACCCCCGCCATCCAATGAGGCCTCGGTCACCCAGCCAAGCGATGCGGCCGTCAACGACGTCATCAACGCGATCAATGCCGGACAAGACCCGCTGGCACAGCTTGATCCCACGGCTGCCATGCTGGGTGGCGGCGGAGGAGGAGAGCACTCCTTCGTGCGTCTGGCCAGCGTGATCGAGCTCACCACGCCGCTCGCGCTCAATTACCCGGTAAGCATGCCGGGTGACGAAATACCCCGTCCGCAAGCGGCCGTGGACGTGGACGAAACCACGATTGAGCCGCCTGCTCCTCCCGTCGAACCGCCTGCTCCCGTCGAGCCGCCTCCTCCCGTTGAGCCGCCGCCTCCTCCCGTTGAGCCGCCGCCTCCTCCCGTTGAGCCGCCGCCTCCTCCCGTTGAGCCGCCGCCTCCTCCCGTTGAGCCGCCGCCTCCTCCCGTTGAGCCGCCGCCTCCTCCCGTTGAGCCGCCGCCTCCTCCCGTTGAGCCGCCGCCTCCTCCCGTTGAGCCGCCGCCTCCTCCCGTCGAGCCACCGCTGCCTCTCAACTACAACATCGCGCTGCTGGTCGACATTTCAGGGAGCATGGATGAAACCCCTGCCGGGTTCACACAAACCCGGATGGAGATCACGAAAGATGCGCTGCATCAGCTGGTGACGACGCTGTCGGCTTACGACGGACAGGTCAACATCGGCCTGGTCAGCTTCAGCACCGGTGCCAGTCTGGTGCACAGCGTCACCGGGCTCACGTCCGGTGATGTGGCCGCTCACGTGTCTGCACTGGTGGATGCCATCAATGGCCTGACACCGGAGGGTGCGACCAACTATGAAGCAGCGTTCGACGCGGCGGCCAGCTGGCTGGGCAGCCAGACCACACCAACGCCGGACAACAACTTCCAGAACATCACCTACTTCCTTACCGACGGCAACCCGACGGTGTACAACGGCCAGACCGATTACTTTGCCGGCTCTACCGATTACAGGGACATGCAGCTGGCGCTGGACGCCTTCGCACCCTTGACTGAAAACGGCGGAAAGGTACATGCCATTGGCATCGGCGACACGGTGGATCAGGCCTACCTGAAGTTCTTTGACAACACCGATGTTGCAGGGATGGATACGGCGACACTGGACGACCGCACGCTGGACAGCAACGGCAACCTGGTCGTGAACCCGAACCAGACGGTGACTGGCGACGTGGGCCAACCCGAGTTCGTGGACGGGGCCTTCATCATCACGCCGCCTCCCGAAACAGCCGCAGCACACACTCCGTTGGCGCCACTCATGGCGACGGCGAGCCTGCATGGCCTGCTCGCTGACGACGGGGGCACACTGGGCGATGGCATCGATGCCGGCCAAGGCACGCAGACTGCCGACAGTCTCACCGATCACGAGGCGACGGGCGGCAACGATGGCGCCGGCGGACAAGGTGGCCCCCTGGCCATTGCGGATCTGTTGTCTGACCCGGCTCAGCCCGACGATATCGGCCATCTGCTACCGCCACCTGCGGACACCGGCAGCGGAGGCAGCGATACCAGCGCAGGTGCAGGTGCCGGAAGCGGGGATGCAGGCAGCGCCGGCCAAGCCGGGGGCGCAGGTGACGCAGGCGGTGGCTCCGTTGACCTCGCCTTGCCCGACGCGGCAGGCAACGTGAACACCATGATTCAGTCCGTGATCGACCAAGGCAAGCACGGCATGGATCAGGGCTGAATCGCGGGGCCGTCCCCCCGCTGCGCACGCGAACCCCGCGTGCGCAGTCGGCCGGTGCTTCTGGCCACGGCCCTTTCGCAATAGCCGCCATATCGGCTATCGTCGGCATTCGAGCGACGCCCACGCCAACACCAGTTTGCGGGCCGAACTCATCTCCAGCCCACCATGCCGATCGTGCGACCCATGGCAGACGAAGACGGTGCAGACATCGCCCCCCGGCGTCGCCGTGTGGTGCTGTGCGCAGGCGCAGGTGCCATTGCCTCCCTGGTGTTGCGTTTCAGTGCAAGCGCCAACGCCGTCACTCTGGATCGCGATCGGCTGGAGAGCAGCATGCGCTCGCGCTTCGGGGAGGCCGGCGTGCAAGCCTTGCACCAATGGTTCTCGCTGCTTGATACGCAGGCCGCGCGACCGCTCAACGCCCAGTTGATCGCCATCAACGAATTCTGGAACCGCATCGTGGTGGCATCCGATGACCTCAGCGTCTGGGGACAAGTCGACTACTGGGCGACGCCGCTGGAGTCGCTCGGCAAACGAGCGGGTGATTGCGACGACTACGTCATCGGAAAATATTTTTCATTGCTCCATCTGCGCGTTCCGACCGAGAGGTTGCGCTTCATCTATGTGCGCGCGCGCATCGGCGGAAGCGGCAGCACGCAAAGCATCGCTCACATGGTGCTGGGCTACTACGCCACCCCGCAAGCCGAACCGCTGGTGCTCGACAGCCTCACCAGCGACATCCTGCCCGCCACGGAACGCCCCGATCTCATCCCCGTGTTCAGCTTCAACGGCCAGGGCATCTATCTGCCCGGCCGACAACCCACGCCTGCCGATCGCATCAGTCGCTGGCCCGACCTGCTGGCGCGCATGCAGCAGGAAGGGTTCTTGCCTTGAAAGGGCTACTCCATGTCTTTGCTCAATCGTTTGCTGTTCAGCGTGACTCTGGCGATTGCCACCATCCTGATGGGCACGCTCGGCTGGAGCGTCACATCGGCGCGGCAATATCTCGACAGCCAACTGCAGTCCGAAGGCGACAACGCGGTATCCGCGCTTGCGCTCTCGCTTTCCCAGCCCGCAAACCAGGATCCGGTCACGCGCGACTTGCTGATGATGGCCTTGTTCGACACCGGCAAGTTCAGCGCGATCACGCTCACGGGCCTGGACGGAAAGTCGCTGTTCGAGCGGCGACAGACCCCGCAGTCACGCTACCGCGGCCAGGCACCGGGCTGGTTCGTGGCTCTGCTGCCCCTGCGTGCGCCGCAAGCGCAACGAGCCATCAGCGACGGCTGGAAACAGGTGGGGCAACTGAGCCTTACGGTAGACAACGGCTACGCTTACGACGCGCTATGGCGTTCAAGCACACGCATTTCCCTGCTGGTCATCGTCGCCGGACTGGCATGGGCCATTTTTGTGGCCGTACTTCTTCGGTGGTTTCGCCGGGTGCTGCATCAGCAGGTCGAAGACCAGGTCATGGCCATCGCCGGACAAGCCAGCCGTTCAGCGCACGCTGAGAGCGGGCACTCCGAGCCCGCCCGCGTAAGCGAACTTGCGGCAGTGGTCAGCGCCATCCAGGCAACGCGAGAGAGGGTGCGTGCGACCGCCCGGGAGCAGAGCGACCAGATCGAATCACTGCAACTGGAATTGCACACCGACCCCGTCACGGGCCTGCCCAATCGGCGCTATTTCATCAACGAGTTGCGCCGCGTGCTGGAGGCCGAATCCGACGAAGAGATGGCGACGGGGCATTTGATGCTCTTTCGCCAACGCGACCTGCTGGCCGTCAACGCGCAACTCAACCATGCGCAGACCGATGCGTGGCTTGCCCGGATGGCCAGACAAGTGAGCAACATCCTCACGCAATCGTCCCCGACTACGCCGGGTTCGCAGTTTGCGCGCCTCAACGGTTCGGATTTCATCGTCCTGCTGCCGCAGCTGGCGGGGCCCGAGGCGCTGGTGCTGGTTGAAACGATACGCCAGGCCTTGGAAAGCCTGCGCATCCCGCTCCCGCATGGAGAGCGCTGCCGCTGGGCCTACGCGCTGACGGACTACCTCCCCGGCGGCAGCGTCGGCAGCACCCTTGCCAGGCTTGACCAAGCCTTGATGCGAGCAGAAAGCGCCGGCAGCGACGAGGTCGAGTACGCGCCGCTGCAAAGTGAAAACCACGTCAACGACCATCAGGCGCAACGTCAATGGCAGCACCTGCTGCACAGCGCGCTGACCACGCCTGGCGCACTCTCGCTGCAATTGCGCGCGTTCGCGTCGCGCGCCACGGGCCCGGTGTTGCATCACGAAGCCACACTCATGGCTCACCCCGATGCCAAAACCACCCTTGCCGGGACACTCTTTCTGCCAGTTGCGCTGCGACTGGGGCTTTCAGCGGGATTCGACCTCAAGGCAATCGAACTTGCTCTCGATTGGCTGCGGCAAAACACCCATGAAACCCTGGTCATCCGCATCTCTCTTGCGTCCATTCAATCCGCCTCGTTCCTCCCGCAAGTGAAAACAACATTGCAATCGGCACCGGAGGGGATCGCCGCGCGACTGGTATTCGAGTTCGACGCCTACGCGCTGCAAGCCGAGACGGAGGAGGTGACCGAATTTGCCCCGGAGGTCGCCCGCTACGGCGCGGAAGTCGCCCTGCGCAGGCTCGATCAATCGCCCATGGCGCTCAACCAACTGCACCAGGTGAAACTGCGGTTCGTCAAGCTGGGGGGCGACTTCGTCGAGCGCGCGTCAACCAGTCCCGGAACACGCCAATTGTTGATTGCCATGCTGGAAACGGCGCGTCATCTGGCGCTGGCCACCTTGGTCGCAGGCACCGTGACGCCCGAGACCGCCACTTGGCTGCGCACCCATGGCGCCGAATTGCTCGTCGAGCGCACGTGACGGATGGCTCCCCCATGGGCCCTGCCCCGCTTCGTACCCTTGCAATTCGCACAGCAGGCTCAAAATCAAGCGCCGTCGCATAATGCAAGGTTCTCGGCCCGAACGCCTTGCAGGGCGCTCTGGCTCTCACGAATACAACACGTACGCGAAGGACGACACGGATGCCGCTGCTGGGCCGGTTGTCGGTTGAAGAATTGGGTCATTTGCTGGAAGCCATGCAGCATTCGCTGAAGGTGGACAGCCACTACGCGCTATTCAACTGGCTGCGCAACGACGTCCAGCGTTTGCTGCCGCATGAGATCGTCATCGCCGCATGGGGAGATTTCTCGATTGGCCTTGTCTGCCACGATGTGGTCTCTTCTCTGCAAGGCATGCGCACGCGCAGCTTCAGCAATGAGGCCTTGCGTCCCTTCACCTGTTCATTGTTCAAGCGCTGGATCGAGCACGGCAGCAAACCTTTCATCAACGAAACACTGGGTGATTCCGCATTCCAGCGCCTGGACGATGACGACACGGTCCACACGTTCACGAAAATGCACGTCCGGCTCGTGCACGGCATCAAGGATCAGCGTGGTCGTCACGACTGCCTGTATGTGCTGCTCAGCGATGACGCGCCTGACGATCGAGACAAGAAACTGGCGTCCCTGCGCTTCCTGCTCCCTTACATCGATGCGTCATTTCGGCAGATTGCGCATTTGCCTGGGCAGTACTACAAACAACCGCTCGAACGCGAAAATGGGGGTCGGAATCCGCTCGGAGCGGAAGTGGCGACCGCATCGATGCCAGCGGGAGAACTCAGCGTGCGCGAGCTTGAGATCATGGAATGGGTGCGCCAAGGCAAAACCAATCCCGAGATCGGCATGATTCTGGACATCAGCGCATTCACCGTGAAAAATCACATGCAACGGATCTTCAAGAAGCTCGATGTGCTGAACCGCACTCAGGCCGTTGCCAAGATCGACACCTATCGTCACGCGGCGGCAACCCAGAAATGAAAAGGCCCGCTGCTTGCAGCGGGCCTTTTCATCAATATCTTGAATGCGTCAGACGGCCAAGGCGCCTTTGTCCGTGCCGCCTTTGCGGCGAGAGAAGATCCCAAGGCCCAAAGCCGAGAGGAACAGCAACGCAGCACCCGGCAGCGGCGTGGGGATGAAGGTCACGAGATCCTGCTTGTCGGGAATATCGCCGTAGGTCAACTTGACAATCCTGTAGCCGTCGCCCCACGCATTGGGGTTGGCGTTCATCGCGCCAAGCCAGCTCTCCGCCAGGTCGCGTGCAGCGGTGCTGGACGCGATGTAATCGCCTGTCGTCATCGCGGAGGCCTGGAAATTGCCGCTGCCAAGCGAGTAAGTCGGGGTGCCCGTCGTCCCCGTGTCCCCAACGATCTCCCAAACGGCCAATTGCATTGCCGCAGAGCTGATGACATCCGTCACCTGGCTGCCAAACTGCGTGAACAACTGGCCGAGCTTGGAAACCCAGGACGGCGTGGTGTCGCCGGTGACCTCGGTGACCGTGTAATCCGCCGTCGTCCCCTTGCCCAAGGCGACGTCCAGACACCACGAAATGATGGACTGGCCTGCCGCAAACAGCGACGTGCCCGAGACGCTGTTGACCAACTCGGTGTAACCGCCCACCCACATCTGGGTTGCCGGGTTGCCGGGCGTACGCACCACCATTTCCGGCGCGGTGCCGTTGAAGAGCTGCCCGGTCTCGGTGAGATTGACCGTTGCCGCAGAGGCTGAAGCAGCAGCCAGCGACAGCGCCCCGGCACAGAGCGACGCTGCCAGAGTCTTGGTAAAAGCTTTCATGGTCATCCTTCAGAAGGATTAGGAAAATCTATGCATCCGCAGTATACGAAAGCGACCAACTACCGCAATGGCTCGAATGGACTAAGGAAAAGTACTGCCGCCGAAAGTGCGCAAGCCCGCCGGTGGCGGGCTTGACGGGGATGGAGCAACCCGGCTGAACTCAGGCTGCCAATGGTTCGGCTACGCGTTTCTTGCGCCGCGCCATGCCACCCAGGCCCAGCGCCGAGAGGAACATCAAGGCGGCACCCGGCAGCGGGGTAGCAAGCACCTGCTGGAACGTGATCTGGTCTTGCGCCTTGTCGTTCGTCAGCTTGACCACCTTCCAGCCGACCGCGGTAGCGTTTTCCAGATCGGCAAGCCATGAATTCGCCAGGGTCGCTGCCTGGTTGTAGACGCTTGCGTTTCCGTTCGCCCTGGTTTTGATGTTCCCGCTCGTGACGTTGCCGTTGTCGCCGCCGGCGTGCGTCAGCTCCCAGATCGCCATCTGCATCGCCGCTGCGCCGACGTTCGTGCCGATTGCGCTCTGGTTCGCCGTGTACAGGCGCTCCACCTGGTTCACCCAGCTGTCGGTGACATCTTCCACGACGTTGTAGGTGTAGCTCGACCCTTGCGAGACCCCCTGGGTCAACTCTATGCACCAGGTCAACAGCGACGACAGGCCATCGAGCACGCTGCTGCCAGAGTGACCGGTCACATTCCAGTTGAGGGCGCCCATCTTCGTCGACTGCCAATGCGTACCCGAACCGAGATTGGTGTCCACCTGTCCCGAAATGCCGGGAGCAACCCCGGTAAATTTCATCGTGACGGTCGACGCCGAAACGGCCGGCGCCGCAAAAACGAATGCCGCAGCGCACAACGACGCGCCAAGGCTCTTGATGGCAAAGTTCATGGTTCTTCGTCCTTTGGACACCCGTCCGCAAATACAGAAAGTGGACGAATGCTATCGACCGCTTCAATCGTTTTCAATGAGCCTATCGGACTACATCCTGTTGCCGAAACGTCATTGCCAAACGGATCGCCGGCGGTCAACCGACGGGGTCGGTGGTCCCGAGCACGCCGAAGTCGCGCCGATCAGCCAACACCTCCCCGACCAACATCGCGTCTATGGTCTGAGCGTCTGCGCCAAAACCATAGACCAGCGCCATGTCGCAGAGGATGTTGATGCTGCGCGGTATGCCACGTGCGGCCTTTGCGATGAGCGCGATCGCGCCTTCGGTAAAGAGCGGTTCATCGCGCCCCGCGACGTGCAGACGATGCTGGACGTAGCGCGCCGCTTCCTGCGTCGTGAGGGGCGGAATGAAGAAGTCCACCGCCACGCGCTGCGCAAACTGCTGCAGCTGCGGCTGCTTGAGCAGATCGCGCAGTTGCGGCTGGCCGACCAGGATCACCTGCAACAACTGGTCCTTGTCTGCATTGATGTTGGAGAGCATGCGCAGCGACTCCAGCGCCCCCGCCGAGAGGTTCTGTGCCTCATCGACGATCAGCACCGCGCGTCGTCCCGCGGCGTATTCCTTGATGAGAAAGCGCTGAAACGCGTCATAGCGCGCCACCGGCGACATGCCTTCGTAGGGCTGACCAAACGCCAGCATGATCCATTCCAGCAGGTCGGCAATATCGCTGTGCGTGTTGTAGACCAGGCCGACGGTGAGCTCATCGCCCAAGGTATTGAGCAGGTGGCGGATCAGCGTCGTCTTGCCGCAGCCGATCTCGCCGCAAATGACGGAAAAGCCTGCCCGGTTCTGGATGCCATATTGCAGCATCGTGAAAGCAAGCGCGTGGCGCCTGCCGAGGTAGAGGAATTCCGGATCGGGTTGAATGGAAAACGGCTTCTCGCGCAGCCCGTAATAAGCTTCGTACATGCTTGCATCAGATCCCGGCCAGGGCCTTCTTGGCCTCGTCGGCCTGGGCAAAGGGGGCGCCCCTGGTGGCCAGGTCCAGTGCGTGCTGCAAGGCTTCACGCGCTCCGGTCTTGTTGCCCTGTGCCAAGAGGTTCATGCCCAGGTGGTAGTGCAGCACCGGCAAGTCGGGCATGGCCTTGGCGGCATCGCGCAGGGGCGTCGCGGCCTCTGAATACCTGCCCACCCGGTACGCCGCCCAGCCAAAGGTGTCCTTGAACTGCGGCACGTTGCTTGAACGCAGGCCCTGCGCCAACTCGTAGGCGCGCTTGTGGCTGGCCTCGTCGGTGCGCGCGTCGGTGAGCAGGCTGGCCAGGTTGTTGACCACCACCTCGGCATTGGGCCGCTCCTTGTTGAGCTTTTCGTACAGGGCCAGCGCGTCGTCCACCTTGCCGCGCTGCTCGTACAAGCTGGCGCGCGAAAGGCGCAAGCCAAAGTCCCCGGGCATGCGCTCCAGAGCGCGCACCAGCAGGGCGTCGGCCTCGTCGAATTGGCCCGCATCGCTGAGCAAACCCACCAGTCCAAGGTAGGCTTGGGCGCTCTCGGGATTCCGCTTGAGCACTTCCTCAAAGCCTTGTTTTGCGCCGGCCGCATCGCCCGACTGCGCCGCCAGCCGCGCCTGCAGCAGACGCGCGCCCACGTTGTCGGGCGACGCCGCGATGACCGACTGCAAAAAGCCTTGCGCCTCCTTGAGCTTGCCCGCGCGCAGATAGGTGCCGACCAGTGCGACCATGGGCTGCATTTCGTCGGGCGAGAGTTCATACGCCTTCCTGTACGCGGCGATGCTGCTGTCGAACTGGTTGCGCGCCGCCGCCACCGCGCCCTGGAGCTGGTTGGCCGCTACCTGCTGGTTTCCGAGCTTGGCCACCAGGTCCGCCACCTTCTGCGCCGAGACGAGTTCGCCGACATTCAGGTAGGACTGTGCGAGCAACTGGTAGGCCGGCAGGTAGTGCGGCGCCACCTGCAGGGTCTCGCGCAGCGCGGGCTCAACCAGCCGGGGCTTGCCCACGCGCATCAGGAACTCCGCGTAAGGCATCGCATAGAGCGGCGCGAACTTGCCTTCTTGCGCGGCGCGCGCGTATTCGTCCTGTGCCAGGTCCTTGGAGCCTTGCATCTCCAGCGTGCGCCCAAGCATGGCGTGTGCCTGCGCCGACGAAGGCGTATCGCGCAAGATGGTGCGCAAGTCGGCCACCGCGTCGTCCAGCCGCCGCTCATCGAGCGCCACGCCGGCGCGCAGCAACAGGCCTTGTTCATTGCGCGCATCGGCCTCGAGGATCTGCGCGATCAGCTCGTTTGCTTCCGCCCGCTTGCCGTTGCCCAGCAGGTCGGCGGCCAGCGCGGCGCGGGCGCGCAGCCCGGCCGGATCCTTGCCGGCCTCGGCCACCACCTCGTTCCACAGAGCCCGCGCTGCCTCAGGCTTGTTCTCTTGCTGCCGCAGATTGGCGAGCATCAGCTTGAGGTCCCAGGCCTTGGGGTCTTGTTTGATGAACTCCTGCAACTCGGCAGCGGC
Source organism: Comamonas flocculans (assembly GCF_007954405.1). Lineage (NCBI taxonomy): Bacteria > Pseudomonadati > Pseudomonadota > Betaproteobacteria > Burkholderiales > Comamonadaceae > Comamonas > Comamonas flocculans. Next base: position 1,064,320 of record NZ_CP042344.1, read on the forward strand.
TGCCGCCGGGCCCTTGAGCTGCCCGACGAAACGCACCAGATCCAGCTTGGCCTCGGTGTCCCTGGGCTGGGCCTTGACGATGTCGCGGTAGGTGTCTTCAGCCTGCGCAGGCATGCCGTGCGTCATGAAGAACTGCGCAAGCATGTGGCGCAGCACCTTGTTGTCGGGGTAGAACGCAATCAGCTTGCGAAAGACCTCTTGCGCGCCGTCGAGCCTGGACATCTTCTCCAGCGCCTGCACCTTGATGAGCTGCAGCGCCACGTCGCGCTCATTGTCCGCCAGCGCCTGGTCCAGGTATTTGAGTGCGCCATCCCCATCGCCGTCCATCAGGCGCTGGGATGCCAGTACCACCAGCGCATCGGACTGCTTGGGGTTGCGGCTCAGCGCCTGCTGCGCCAGATCTACCGCGGCCTTGCGATCCCCGAGCTTGAACATCACCGCCGCACGCAGCGCAAGCACATCGGCATCGTCCGCCTTGAGCCTGGACGCCGCTTCGCTTGCCGTCAGCGCCTTGTCCATCTGGCCGGCGGCCAGCAGCAGCTTGCCCAGCTTGAGGTGCGCCGCCAGATTTGTCGGGTCGAGTTCCACCACCTTGCTCAGCAGGCCGTAGGTGCGGTTCCAGTCGCTGCCCCGCTCGGCAATCTCGGCCAGGCCATAGAGCGATGGCACGTTGTTCGGGTTGATCTGCAGCGCGTTCTGAAATTCGAGCCGCGCCTTCACCACGTCTCCCGCCTGCAAATAGCTCTGTCCCTTCTTGGCAAACGAAGCCACCTTTTCCTCGGGCGAAGAGCAAGCGACCAACGCCAGCGCGGACAGCGCCAGCAGCGCCGCCGACACTCCGCGGCGCACGCCGCCCCTGTTCATCATCGATAGCCTGGGCATCTCTTACTCCCCGGCCCCATCACTCGGGCCGATACGTCAATTGATAGCTGATCGCGCAATACAGACAAGCGCCAGAGCCCAATTTCATTCAAAAAATGGCGAGTACCTTGTCCCGCCCCACGCACCCGCTATTTGGGCACAAAGGGCCCGAGCAGCGGCACCGCCACGCGGGCAAACGCGGTGAGCCGCGCATCCGCCGCCCCCGCCGCCTCACCCGGGCGCATCGGCGTCACCATGCGCACCAGCGCGCCATCGGTGCGATTGCGCAGGAGGGCATCTTCCAGCAGATACCACTTCATCAGGTACTCGTTGGCAATGCGCCGGCCGCGCTGCTCGAACCAGTAGTACACGAGCTGGTGCCGATTGTCCTTGGAGATCACGACACGCACCACTTCCAGCGGCGAGCCGTCGTTGAGTTCGATCACGTCGCCATGGATATCCGATATCACCCAGCCACCACCGGGAATGCAGACCTGTGGCGAATGCGGCGACACGCCCTTGCGCTGCGAGGCGTAATACGCGGTATAAAAATTCACCACATCGCCCGCCTCATCGCGGTAATCGGCAAGCACGTAGTCGCTGAAGCCCAGCGCCTGCTCCACCTCGATGGAAAGCGACGATTCGGTGGCGCGCCAGTTGCCCAGCTCCAGCGGAAAAGTGACCAGACTGTGACGCAGCGGCTTGACCTCGGTGCGCCCGCCCACGGTGAGCGCCGCCGCCATGCCCGCCGCCAGCAAGACCATCGCCGCCACGAGCGGGCGTGACCAACGTGCGCTGTAGATCCCCGTGGGCCGTGCCACCGGCGGTAGAGGAATCTGCTGCTGCACCTCCAGCAAGCCGCGACGCAGCGTAAAGCGCTCGATCACCCAGATCTCGGCCATCAGGATGAGCTGGCAGACGAGAAAGATCACCCAGCCTTCGAAATAGTGCAAGAAGCCGTCGGCCATGCCGCTGCCCCAGCGCGCCACCAGCACACCCACCATCGCGATGCGCGCGCTGTTGGTGAGCACCGTGATCGGCACCGCCGAGAGAAACACCAGCACCCGCCAGCGCATCTTCGCCGGATAGATGTAGGCCATCAAAAAGCTCAGGCTCAACAGCGGATACAGGTAGCGCAGGCCGCTGCAGGCTTCGACCACCTGCAGCTTGTAGCTGCCCAGGTCGATCACGTTGCCTTCAAGATAGACCGCGTAGCCCATCAGCCGCAGCAAACCCACACCCAGGCTGGACGACATCAGCTGCAGGCGCCAGGAAATCTGCGAATCGATGAAATATGGCAGCGGGATCGCGAACAGCAAGAACGCGATCGGCATCCACGCCACGCGCAGCAGCGAGACACCGCCGTAGCACAACACCAGTCCGACGAGTGCTATCAAAAAACCGATCTGCACCGCCAGAAACAGCGCGGTGACCTCGCCCAGCACCAGAAGCAACGCGCTCACCACCAGCAGCACCAGGCCCCAGCCCGAAGGCGCGCCCCGGCTCTTGCGCAAGACATCGCGCCGGTACCAAAGCAAAAACAGCGAAATCAACGGCAGGAAAAAGCCGTGGCTGTATTCCTCTTGTCGGTACCAGCGGCCCACCAACTCGGACAGCCCGCCCCAGAACGCCGCAATGGCCAGCAGGACACCGAGCAGCAGCAACTGCTCATTGCGCGGAAGACGGAAATGAAAAGGCACGTGGCAAAGGTGATTCTGCAGGCGAGTGGCATGCTAACAGCGGAAACCGAGCGTATCCGAGTCGCGAAGTTCACCGCGATAGGCCGATGGAGCTAGCGACGGCTGGCACCTGATGCAGGTCTGCGCCATCAGGAAAGCACCAGAACCCGCACCGGGGCTCGGGAACAAGCAACCCGCCAGCAGTGCCGAAAGAGCGCTTACTGCCGCCCGATCAGGCCCTTGACCCCCCGCTTGAGCCCCCGCACGCCATCCTGCAATCCGCGCAACGCGGCTTCGGCCGGCATCGCCACCCTGCCCTTCATCCACTCATCAGGGCGCGCCTTGAATATGGTCGAATGCTGCCGACCATCCCAGCCCAGCGGCGGCTCCTTGGTGTAGTAGTACACCGCAAAGGACTGGCGCATCCGCCCCTCGGGACACGCCACCGGCGTCACACCGTGCCAGCTCTGCGCACCCGTGGCAAAGCCCGCCATGCGGTTGAACTGCGGCGCATAGTAGCCAATGCGCTGCTTGACATCCTTGTCCCACAAATCAAGGTAACCGCCCCACTCTTCTTTCCAGTCCTTGTTGAAATAGAAGAGCAGATTCACCCGGCGGTGCCACTGCTTTTCCTTGAGGAAATTGAAATCGATGTGCACGTCCAGGTGCCCGCCAGAATTGGTTTCGTGAATGCCACCGCCATTGAGATCGGGGTCGGCCAGCAGGTTCTCGATTCCGAACATGCGCCCGACAAGGGCCACGAAGGCATCGCTGGCAAGCAGGTCATGCAGCTCGCGAATCGGCGCCGGGAACTTGCGAAAGTCGGTGATCTGAATCTTGCGTTTCTCGTTCACCGTGGCAAATTCCCTGCCGCTCTGGCGCGCCTCCTGATACGACGGGAACGCAGCCCACACCTCCTGCGCAAACTGCGCATCCAGGATGTCATCCACACACAGATGAGGGAACGGCTCACGCACCACCGTTTGCGGCCCCAGCTTGTCAAGTGCAATCCGCGTGTTCATTGAAATCAGGCTCCCGTTCTTAGGCTTTCAACCCAAGGAGCGAGCTTGCCCGCGTACACCCCGGAACGTCAAGCGTCCGGCATAGGCCAATGGGGCCATCCGTAGCACGCCCAAGCTTCACATGCACGCCGCTACAAGCAAAATAGCCGCATGAACATCCTCGTCACCGGCGGCGCCGGCTACATCGGCTCGCACACCTGCGTTGAACTGCTGCAGTCGGGCCACAAGGTCGTCGTTTTCGACAACTTCAGCAACAGCCACCCCGAGGCGCTGCACCGCGTGGCGCAGATAGCCGGAACCACCCCCAAGCTGGTTGAAGGCGACGTCCGCGACCAGGCCGCGATCGAGACCGCGCTGCGCCAGCACCAGTGCAACGCGGTGATCCATTTCGCGGGGCTGAAGGCGGTAGGCGAATCGGTGGCGCAGCCGCTGGCCTATTACGACAACAACATCATCGGCACGCACCGCCTGTTGTGCGCGATGCAGCGCTGCGGGCTGCGCACGCTGGTCTTCAGCTCTTCGGCCACGGTCTACGGCGAACCGCAGCGCTTGCCGCTGGACGAATCGCATCCGCTCTCGGCCACCAATCCGTATGGCCGCAGCAAGCTCTTCATCGAAGACATGCTGCGTGACCTGTTTCACGCGCAACCGGAATGGCGCATCGCCATCCTGCGCTACTTCAACCCGGTGGGGGCGCATGCCAGCGGCCTCATCGGCGAAGACCCGCAAGGCACGCCCAACAACCTGATGCCTTACGTCGCCCAGGTCGCGGTGGGCCGCCGTGCGCATCTGAATGTCTGGGGCAGCGACTATCCGACGCCCGACGGCACCGGCGTGCGCGACTACATCCACGTCACCGACCTCGCGCTCGGCCATCTCAAGGCGCTGCAGTGGCTTAGGCAGCCCGGCTGCACGGCGATCAACCTTGGAACCGGGGTGGGCTACAGCGTGCTGGAGGTGGTGCGCGCGTTCGAAGCCGCAAGCGGCCGTGCCGTGCCCTTTGAACTGTCACCCCGTCGCGCCGGTGACGTCGCCACCTGCTACGCCGACGCGTCGCTGGCGCGGGAGCATCTGGGCTGGAAGGCCGAACGCACGCTGGCAACGATGTGCCTGGACCATTGGCGCTGGCAGAGCCGGAACCCCAACGGCTACGCCTGAGGCGCGCCGTCTTGCGGCAGTTCGGCCATCCGGCCAAAGCTGTCTTCCAGCCGCACGATATCGTCCTCGCCCAGATAGCTGCCCGACTGCACCTCGATGATCTCCAGCGGCACCTTGCCGGGGTTGCGCAAGCGGTGCGTGTGGCCCAGCGGGATGAAGGTGGACTGATTCTCGGAGAGCAGAAAAACCTTTTCTCCGTGTGTGACTTCGGCCGTTCCCCGCACCACCACCCAATGTTCGGCGCGGTGGTGGTGCATCTGCAAGCTCAGACTGGCGCCGGGCTTGACGACGATGCGCTTGACCTGAAAACGCTCGCCATGGTCGATGCAGTCATACCAGCCCCAGGGGCGATGCACCTTGCGGTGGGTCGTGACCAGTTCACGCCGCTGCGCCTTGAGCTCGGCCACGATCTTCTTCACGTCCTGCGTCTTGCGCCGGTCCGCTACCAGGATGGCGTCCGCCGTCTCGACCACGACCAGGTTGTCCACGCCGACGGTGGCGATCAGGCTGGTCTCGGACAGCAGCAGGCTGCCCCGGGTGTCCACCGCCAGGGTCTGGCCCCGCGTGGCGTTGCCGTTGGCATCGCGCGGCATCACGTCCCACAGCGCATCCCAGGCGCCCAGGTCGGACCAGCCCGCATCCAGCGGCACCACGCACGCGGGCACGCCCAGCGCCGGCTGCGCGGGCAGATGCTCCATCACCGCGTAGTCAATGGAATCGGCCGGGCAGGCGCCAAAATCCTGCGCGCCCGGGCGGATGAAGTCCATGTCCTCGCGGCTTTGCGCCATGGCCGCCCGGCAAGCGCGCAGCATGGGCGCTTGCAGCGCCTGCATGGCCTTGAGCCATTGATCGGCGCGCACCATGAAGAGGCCGCTGTTCCACAGGTACTGGCCGCTCGCGAGATAGTCTTGCGCGCGTCCGGCGTCAGGCTTCTCGGCAAAACTGGCTATGGCAAAGGCCGCGCCATTCGCCACCGGCGCGGCCTTCTCGATATAGCCATAACCGGTTTCCGGGCGGCTGGGCGTGATGCCAAAGGTCACCATGGCCCCTTCGACCGCCAGCGGCCACGCCCGCTCTACGGCCCGCTGCAATTCACCCGGCCGGGTAAAGACGTGATCGGCCGGCATGGCCAGCATGACGGCGTGCGGCTCGGCCACCAGCGCCGCCAGCGTCAGTGCGGGGGCGGTATTGCGGCCCACGGGCTCGAGCACGATGCGCGAGTCCTGCACGCCCGCTTCCTGCAGTTGCTGGGCCGCCAGAAAGCGATGCTCCGCATTGCACACCACGATGGGCGCCGCGCGCGCGATCGCGCCCGAGACGCCGTCGAGCCGCGTGGCGGTGTCCTGCAGCATGCTGCGCCCCTCCTGCCCCAGCGCCAGAAACTGCTTGGGGTAATGCTCGCGCGACAGCGGCCACAGCCGCGTGCCGCTGCCGCCGCACAGGATGACGGGAACAAGGGAGGGTTTATCAGCGGTCATGTGCAGATCAGTCGGCCCGGCGGGCGACAAAACAGGCGGGCCATTGTGCCGCACGCCCGCGCGATGCGCGGCTCACCGCTCCAACGGTTTAGGCCCCAACGCTTTCCCTGCCAGCGCGCACAGCATCAGCTTGAGCAACACCAGACCATCGGCCGCATAGCGGCGATACAGCGCGGGCTCCTGCCGTATGCGCCACAGCCACTCCAGCCCCCAGCGCTGCCAGGCCAGCGGCGCGCGCTCTACCGTCCCGGCAACGAAGTTCACCACCGCACCCAGATGGCTCACCACCGGTACGGTGAGCCGGCCGAGGTTGTGCATGATCCAGGCCTGCCCCTTCTTCGCGCCGAGAGCCACCACCAGAAAATCCGCACCGCTGGCATTGATGGCATCGATCACCTCGGGCGCAGACATGTCCTCGACCGTGCCAAAGCCCGGGCTATGCGCACCCACGCCGCGCATGTGCCCGCCTTCGGCATTCAATGCATCGCAGGCCTTTTGCGCCACGCCCGGCGGGCCGCCAAAAAAATACACCTTGATGGGCCGCGCCAGCAGCGCCTGTCCCTCGCCCGCGCGCAGGCGCTCGAACAGCGTAGAGCCCGCCACCCGCTCCGGCAGCGGCGTGCCCTGCAGGCGCGCCAGCCACAGCACGGGCATGCCGTCGGCCACGCTCAGATCGCTGGCCAGCACCGATTGTCGAAAGGCGGCATCGCGCTGCGCCGCGACGAGAAAATTGAGATTGGGCGTGGACAAAAACATGCGCTGGCCATCGACCATCGCCGCGCACAGCCGTTCGACGGCACCTGCGGCATCGACCACATCGAAGGGCAGCCCGGCCACGGTCACGCATTGCCTTGCGGGCGGCGCTTGAACAAGCGGGGAAGAAACAGGGGGATACGGGTCGGCCATCATTGCGTCAGAAAAGCCATGCAGGTTTGGAGCCAGACAAGCAGGCCAGCGCCGCCTGCTGATTCAAAAGGGGAAATGATGTTGTTGCCAACATTGAAGTGTTTGGAGGGCATCCGTTCGAAGCCACGCCCAATGACACACCATTCACCACAGCGGCAGAAACAGCTTCAGCGGCTGGTCAGCGCCGGGTGCGAACCCGTAGCGTTGGTAAAAACGTGCAACCTCTTCGTTCTTGGCGTCCACGAACAAGCCTGCACCACCCACAGCCTGCGCCGCCGTGCGGGCACGGTTCACGGCATCGGCGAGCAGCAACCGGCCCAAGCCCTGCCCCTGCATGTCGACTCGCGTGGCCAGACGGCCCAGGCGCGTGACCGGAATCTGGCGTGGGTAACGCTTGGCCTGCTTTGCCGGCAGATCATCGGTCAGCACGAAAGCCGAGGTCAGCGCGTAAAAGCCGAGGATGCTGCAGGCATCAACCATGAACCCGAGCTGCGCCCACGACCGCAGTCCCGCCTCATCAGCAGGTACGGCAACGAAGGTACGAGAAATCCCCTTGGTCTGATGTTGCAGCGCGGTCTGCTTCAGCCAGGCATCGAGCGCCTCGACACCACAATCAAACTCGCTTCGGTCGTGGCGCCCAGTCAAGGGTTCCAGTCTGATCATTGCGTCGTGCGGTGAAGTTTTCGAGGGCCGCCTTCAGCGCGGCATTGGGCGGCAGCGGATGGTCCAGTGCAGCCAGAAACGCCTCCGTGTCACGGACGGAAAGGCGGATGACGCGCTCCTGCTCGATGATGCGTTCAGCCTCGCGCAAGGCTGTCTGGACGACGAACTGGTTCAAGGTCGCCCCGGTCAGGCTGGCGGCCATCTCCAGGGTCTCCTGCACCGCCATCGGCACACGGGCCGTGATGCGCCCACGCTCAAGCGCCGTGGTGGTCATGTTCAGGCTCCATCAATTCAACGGTCGCAGTCTAGCAAATTGGTGGCAAATTGTCACCAATTTGCACTCCAACCCGATGCCTCGGCACCCAGTAGCAGCCCTGATCCATTCACTCCCGATCCGTACGCACCCATTCTTTTTGCCTTTTGAACCAATAGCCAAGATACAGCGGCAACTTGGAGAGCACATACCACGGCACCGCCAACAAGTCGCGCGCCGACACCACCGCGCGCCCCCAGCCCCACCACGCCGCCAGGATGCCCGCCGCCAGCAATGCAAGACACGCCATGGCCAGCACCAGCGGTGCGGCGCCGCCACCCAGCAGGGCCGTCAGCAGCGCCAGCGCATTCACCGCCAGCAGCAGCAACACCAGCAGCGCCAGCGGCGGCACCGCCAGATCCAGCGCCAGTGCCAGCAAGCGTCCGTCGCGCCGCGCAATGGCCTGTCCGAACAGGCGCGGCACGTGGCGCACGATCATGCCCAGATGGCCATGTTCCCAGCGGCGGCGCTGGCTTTGCACGGCCGACGCCGCATCGGGGAACTCGCTGCTGACCAGCACCTGCGGGCAAAACAGCGGCGGCGTGCCCGTCAGGGCCAGCGCCATGCCCAGTTGCATGTCTTCCACCAACTCACCACTGGCCAAAGGCATCTGCCGTGCCATGGCCCAGGGAAAGGCCATGCCGGTCCCCATCAACTGACACGGCCAGCCCATGGCCAACGCGCCCAGCGGCCGCACCCAATTCTTCACCCGCCAGGCAAAAGCCGCCACACGCAGCTTCAGGCCCGCGCCCTCGGGGGCATGCATCAGGTCCAGCGCCTGCACCGGCCTGCCCTGCGCCAGTGCCAGCCGCGCCAGGCCGTGCAGGCCGCCAGCGGTGGCCACCGTGCAGTCGGCATCAACGATCAAGAGCGCATCGGGCGCCCACTCCAACGCCGACAGATGGCGCACCCCATGGTCCAGCGCATAACCCTTGCCGCGGCGCTGCGCATCAAAACGTTCGGCCACCTGCGCACCCGCCTCACGCGCGATGCGCGCGGTGTCGTCACCGCAGTTGTCGGCAACGACGCAAAGAACGTCTTGGGGCGTCAGCGCGTCGCGCAGGCGCCGCACCGTCTGGCCTATCACCACCGCCTCGTCATGCGCGGGCACCAGCACCGCGATGCGGGGCGTAGGGCCCACGGGCACGTCCGGCATTTGCAGCGGCAGACCATCCGCGCGCCGGGGCCAGGCCGCCCCCACCTGCAGCGCCAGCACCAGCACGGGCACGCCCAGCAGCAGCAAGGCGGCCCACAGGAAGACCATCAGCCAGGCCATTGCCCCATCACCTCTGCCCCGCGTACCGCGCAAACAGCGCATGCAGCTTGGCGGCTTCGGCGTCCACGTCGTGACGCTTCAGCACGCGCTCGCGCGCTGCGTCACCCATGGCCTGCAACTCACCAGGGGGCGCGGCCAGGCAGGCCTGCATCGCATCGGCCAAGGCACCCACATCCCCCGGGGGGAACAACCAACCGGTGCGCCCCGGCTGCACCAGCTCGGGAATGCCGGCCACATAGGTGCTGAGCACCGGGCGGCACAGCGCCATCGCCTCCATGATCACCACGGGCAGGCCCTCGGCAAAGCTGGGCAGCACCAGCGCGCGGGCGGCAAGCAGCTCCTCTCGCACTTGCGCAGACGCGATCCAGCCGGTGATGCGCACCTGCGCCTGCAGCGCCAGGCGCGCGACCTCTGCCTCGACCACGCCGCGCATCTCGCCATCACCCGCCAGCACCAGCTCACAGCCCACGCCGCGCGCCTTGAGCAAAGCCAGCGCCTGCACCAGCAGCAACTGACCCTTCTGCTCGCACAGGCGCCCCACACAAACCAGCCGGGCAGTCAAAGGGACCGGCTGCGTGGCCCCCTGATAAAACGCCTGATCGACGCCGCAATGCACCACCTGCACCTTGGACCACTCAGCCACCGGCAACCAGCGGTAGAGCTGGCTGCGCCCGAACGAGCTGATTGCGACGACAAATCGTGCGCGCTGCATCTTCTCGCCCAAGTGCAGCGCCTGCGGCTTGTCGAATTCTTCAGGCCCATGCACGGTGAAGCTGTAACCCGGCCCGCCCAGTGCGTGCGCCAGCATCACCACCTCGGCCGAATTGGTGCCGAAGTGCGCGTGCACGTGCCGCACGCCAGCATCCACCAGCCACAGGTAAAGCTGGCAAGCCTCCGCCAAGTACACGAGATGCAAGGGCAGAGGGCGGTCGGCGCGCCAGCCCATGCGCAGCGCCAGCATGAAGGCACGGCCCCAGTGGCGCGGACGTGTCATCGCCACACGCACGCTGGCCCTCGCCAGGCCCATCAAGCCCCCACGCAAGAGGTAGCGTGTACGCGGCTGTTCGGCCGCGTCTTCCGGATCGGCCACGGCATCGCCCCAGCCGCGCAGCGCATAACGCTGCACCTGCACGCCCTGGCGCTCCAGCGCCAGGATTTCGCGGCGGATGAAGCTGTGACTAACCTTGGGGTACTGGTTGACGAAGTAGGCGGCGCGCACTATTTTTCAAACTTTCTCAAAACTCTCCTCAAAGTCTCTCCGGGATGAGTTATTCGCCAGATCTGAAAATTGTCCCAAATCGGATGTAACGAATCTATCTTAATCCAGCCATCAGGAACAATATTCACAATAGGTACAGGAACGCCGGGCCGCACCCACTCTTTTGGAGCAACAATCACCGCATTTTCATTAGCGTTCAAATAGCCACCCCACCACGCAAAAGTAGAATTGACAAGCACGTTTCCTTCAGTACATCGGGTCATCAGCCAAAGTTGTTCCGGTGGGCTCAATTTTTCGACAAACATCAACGGAAGTTCACATTCAATTTTTTCAGCAAATTTCTTAGCCAAGTCAATCCTGTCGGCAAACACCAAGACTCGCCGAGCGTTCGCCGCCTTAGCGATGCCTTCAGAATAGTATTCCGGCGGGTACATTGGAAAAAATTCCCGCGTTTTCGCATAATCTTCGTCCAAGCGAAGTGATATACTCACAGAATCAGTCGCCTGACCGACATCAAATTTAGCACCCGCTCCTTTAACGATAGCCTCACTAAATTTATACCATTCTCTGATAACGTTGCGACTTTGATAGTATTTTTCCGATTGAAAATATCCTTGAATATCCACGCCATCTTTGATCATCAACGCAGACATCGAAAACCCGGCCTGCACCCCCTGATCGTACAAGTCACCCAACTTTTCAGGCGCGGTGTTTATTCGAACCCCCTCATCATGCAAATCGAAAATTCGGTCTCCATCCCACTGAGGGCACCAAAAATCCGTCCCCAATCTCAACGCCATGCTTCGTAGATAGGCATATTGAAAAAGTTGGTTGCCGAGCCGCCCATAGTTTCCAAGTTTGCTGAACGTAATCATTTGGCTTCAATCATTATCGGAAAACTTGTCGTACCGTGTTTTTCATCTTCCTCAAAAAAGAGATCAGCGGCACAGGCAATATCGATCGACGGATAGACCTACCTTCATGTATATCCGTAGCCGAGCTTCTTTGATATGCAATTTCGGGTACCGCAAGTACTGTCGCACGCTCGGGGTGCATCTTTCTATACCACGAATAAGCACCATCAACATGCATCGGCCCTCCTTCGGGGTCTCCCGGTGGTCGGCGCAGTATTTTCTCAAAATAATCTGCGATGTCTTTAGCCACTTTTGGTTCGACGGCGATGCAGTGGGCCCCCATCAGCGCCATATCAGCCCCTACTGCAACGAACCCCTCTTTTCCCTGCGGTTGGGATTTGACCGTATTTAGCACACCACCATACATCATGGTGTTTTTTAATAGAATATGATTCGTCAGATTATTCACAGCGCGCAAATCGAAATTACAATCATCCTCCAAAATCAACGCAAATTTGGCATCGGATGTCTGAATTTCACGCAATACCGCCAGATGGCTCATAAAACAACCGCGCGTGCCTATTGTGGGGAAGCCACCCGCATCATCCGGCCTGATGGCAGGGAAAAAAGTGATCCGCGGATCATGTGCTAATACCCCTACCCTCCTTAATTGCCGCTCCATCTCCCGCCGGCGATCTACCCTGTGAGGGAGGTTGATGATCCAGATTTTTCCAAAATTGTCAAAGAAAGATAATGCCATCATCTTCTTTCGAATGATCGGAAACTTATTCCACCGACCCAACTACTTGGCACTCAATAAATGCGTCAAGACAACTCGCCCAGTGCTTGCGGTCGTGAATGGCGGTCTCGCGTGCGACCTGTGATTTTGCGAGCGATCGCATGATTTGCGCATCATCAATCATTCGCTGGGCATGTAACGTAAATTCCGCAACGTCGCCAGGCTCGCAAAGCAACACAGCGGCTCGCCCCTCGACATACTCATGCGCGGCGTGGGTACGCGTCGTTGCCAATGGCAGGCCCAACAGCTTGGCACCCACCAGCGTGATGTGGCCACAGCAAGTCTCGCGGCTCAGCAACGGCACCAGCACGCCGCAACTGCCATTCGCAATCGCCCAGGTCCGCGCCAGCGAGATGTTGGTGAGCACGGTGACGTTTTCGGGTACTTCCATGCCTGTCAGGCTTTGCGAGCGCGCCACCACCACCATCTTCGTGGTTGGCCCCAGCCTGCGCGCCACCTGCATCAGCAAGGCAAAATCTCGCCCTTCGTCGCCAATGGCGCACAGATAGGGTCTGACATCACCCAAGCCCGTTTCGGCCTGCACCGGCGGCGGCTCTTGCGTCCAGATTACCGGTTGAAAGCGCTCGCGCTCGATCCCGAAGTGCTCGGCATACAGTCCCTGTTCGTAACGAGAGAAGACCACCATCTTGTCCACACGTCGCAAAGCACCCCGAAGATACTGCAAGCGCCTGCCCGTCGGCAGCCGCGTGAAATTGAAGGCAAAACCCAGATGCGGCACATCGCCGCGCAGACGCAGCAAATGGGCAACGGCGGCGGTCATCAAGGGCAGATGCGAGATGACAAAGCTGCGCGGCCCGGCACGCAGCGCCGCCTGCGCGGCAGCGCGGTAGCGCGACAGCCGCACGCCCCAGATGCGGCGCTCCAGCGCATTGGCCGGTTGCCCGCTCAAACCCACCCAGCGCAGCACATGGCGCGTTTGCAACTGTGTGAATGCGTCATCAACCGGGCTCAAATCCGGCACGTTGATAGCGGTCAGCACGGAGTGGGCCATGGCTCACTTGTACTCAATGATGGTTTGGCGCTGGTGCAACACGCGCTTGAAAACAAACTTCAGTACGCCCCAGCCTTCGGCGAACTTGCCCAATACCAGAAACAACGCGCGCTCCCAATCGTTGTGCCGCCAATACAAGCGCAACACCTGCGCCGGATACACCAAGAGCAGCAACAACGCGCCTGCACCCAGCCATAACGTCGCCGTCGCCACGATGAGCGGCAATGCGACACCCCAAAACAGCGCGCTGTACGTCTCACGCACCCAGTGCCGCTCAGGCGATGCACCATGCAGCCAGGCACCCTGCGCAAACGCGTAACCCCCGCGCGTAGCGCGTCGCCACCATTGGCTTAGACGAGTGATGTCGGCGTCGTGCAAGGTCATCTCTTGATCCAGGCGACGCACCTTCCAGCCCGCCGCACGCAGGCGCACGCACAACTCGGGCTCTTCGCCCGCAATCAGATCATCGCGGTAGCCGCCCACAGCCTGCAGCGCATCCGTGCGCATCATGGCATCGCCGCCACAGGCCTTTGCGTCGCCCACCGGAGTGTCCCACTCCACATCGCACAACCGGTTATAGATCGAGCGTGCGGGATGGCGCTCACGACGTCTGCCGCACACCACGGCGTACCGTTCATGTCCTGACTCTGTCAAAAACTCGCTGGCCGCCAACAACCAGCTGCCAACCACTTCGCAATCACCATCAACAAACTGCACCAATGCCATTTCAGGATCTGTCTGCCGCAGCGCCTGGAACCCCGCATTGCGCGCGCGCGCTGCCGTAAAGGGCACGCTCATGTCCAAGGGCACCACCACCACACCCAGGCTGCGCGCCAGCGCCACGGAATCATCGGTCGAGCCCGAATCGACATACACCACCGTGTTCGCCTTGTACGCCACCGACTGCAAACACACACGCAAGCGTTCGCCTTCGTTGCGGCCAATCACTACGATTCCAATAGCTTGTTGCGCTTTATTCATGGGCGCTAGAACCTGAAATGACTGCTGGAATTCCCACCGCTACCGCCCCCTGCGGTACATCGACCAACACCACCGCATTGGCACCGACCACCGCATGCGCCCCCACAGTGATGCCCCCCAGCAACTTGGCGCCTGCGCCCACATCCACGTGCCCTTTCAGCACCGGCGCCCCGCCATCGCCGCGTGTGCCCAGCGTTACCTGCTGAAAAATCAGGCAATTGGGGCCGATGCGCGCGTCAGGGTGAATCACCACGCCATTGGGATGCGGCAACAACAGGCCGCCACCGATCTGCGTGTTCAGCGGAATATCGGCCCCGCTCACCGCGCTCCAGAACCGATGACGCAGCACCGCCCATTTTTTGCACAACATCGCCCATGCACCAGGGGATGCGGCCAGCCGCTGATAGTCGCGCAGGCTGGCGAGCAGACACTTGCCTGGATTCCACTCGCCGGGGCGCCGTGCCTCGCGGGACCAATCCGGCACTTGAGCGCTGGCATCCGCCAGCACCGCACAGGCGTCTGATTCCATGTTGTTCCCCATGCGGAAACTAAACCATTGCCATACAAAGGCTTATAGCGCCTTGCCGATCCATCCACCGACGCCCCAACCCTGACCTGTTCACTCCAAACCTCTTGAACTACCTGCATTTTTGTCAACCTTGCTCGACTCACTATACGCCGCCAGATTTTTGCGCCGATTAACACCAATTATGCGCCCAGGATTACCCATGACTATCGAATTAGGCGGGATATCAACAAATACCACTGAATTCGCCCCAATGATGGTATTTTCACCTATCTCTATATTTCCAACAATTACCGCTCCAGCACCAATATCTACAAAATCGCCTATGATTGGCTTAGCATTCAAATCATCAATACTACGAATGCCAAATGTTGTATTTTGACGAATAATAACATCATTGCCAATTTTTCGAGCACCTAAAATCATTCCACCAAAGTGCTCAAGTTTAACACGACGCCCAAGCTGGACCGTGTAATCAAGCTTAATTCCACAGACAATTTGCGCTGTTTTATTCAGTATCCTATAAATGATCGTCAGTGGTGCCCGGAAAATTTTTTTTCTCACACCCATACGCCAATTACCGAACCGATGAACAAAAAGCATCAGAAAGCCTTGGCTCATAATTTTCTTTTCATTTGTCCGGTAATCCTCGCGCACCAAATTCCAGAAAGAAATATTATCCGGATTCATGTTGCGCGAGCCATCGGGCAGAGGCGGAGCGTTTTCCCCCGCCGCCATACGGAAATGATAATAGCCAGCACCTTCAATCACGCTAACAAGCCGACGCAACGGCCAAGACTCCCATCCGGCAGGGATGTCTCCTAAAGCGCGTTCCAGAGCAATGCCAACCTGCAAATGAATCAAAGAATCACCATCCAAATCGGCAAAGAGCATGTCTAATGATATCGGATGGCCGACCAGCCGCTCTAAGAACTGACTAAACGTATCGTTGGTTTCGTCGCGACCGCTTTCCTCCAAAGTCAGCCGCGCCTCCAGAACATGCGCGAGCTCTACTCGCTGAATTTTCCCAGTCGCGGTCCGAGGCAAGCTTTGCACTTCATGGACACTGATCGCACCACGTGCATTTGCACCTTGTGCTCCCGCTTGCATCGCTACCGCATCCACCAACGTATCCTGAACAAGCTTAACCGGGGACGTCACAACCACGCCAATGCCATCTCCACGCATCGGATCGGGCCGCCTTAGTATGGCAAATTCGCCCACATCCAAATTGCGCGCTAGCAGTTCCGTGCGGACAGCCGCTTCCATCAAGTCCGGCGAAAGCTTGATTCCGCCGCAATTGATCACATCGTCGGCTCGGCCCAAATAATATAAGCGACCATCATCAATTCGCCCCAAATCCGAAGTTTGCAACCAAACTTCGTGACCCAATGCCCTCCAATACTCACCTTCGGCCACGCCAAGGGCAACGTGCGGCCCACTGATCTCGATGCGCCCGTCGTCTCCGATACGCACACGTACAGCGCCTGACACTTGGCCGACCGAACCCAATGTCTCAGCGGGTTCCTCATGAATCCGTTGTAACGTCGTGCGCGAAGCTTCGGTCAGCCCGTAATGTTGCACGATACGCGCATTAGGCAATGCAGAACGCAACGCGGCCTTTTCGGTCGCAGACATATATTGACTGCCAATTTCGACCCAACGCACACGCTTAAGTTCGCCACCAAACCGATCAAGCCCAGCCAAAAACACACGCCACAAACTTGGAACGGCGGAAATCGCGTTGATTTCACCGGCAATCAGCATGTGCCGTATTTCCGCCAAATCAAAACCGCCTGATGGCACATAACATGCCCCGCTGGCATTGAGTACCACGCGACAGCGCCCGTAACCAAAACTGTGATACACCGGAACACCCACGTACTCCCGTATTTCATTGTCAATTTCCATCGTTTCGGTTACGCGACAAACTGCGTCATGCAGGTTGCCATGACTCAAAAGTACGGCCTTGGGTTTGCCCTGTGTGCCAGATGTAAATGAAATCTGCGCCGCATCATCGCCACTTCGTGAAGTGAATTTTTCGGCAATCCATCCTCCTTCCGTGTCAGTACGCTGAATGATGTTGGTATGAGTGAAAGCCAAACGCTCTTCGTCACCCGATCCGGTCAGCGGAACGGATACCAACCCCTGAGCTAAATTAGACAGTAGCCGTCTGACATAGTCAGTGCTGTTAGATGCAATGACGCCAACAGTTTCGAGAGTATCAAAGGGGTTTTTCACTGTGAGGTGCCTTTCGCCTTTGGCAAGGCGAAACCATGTGTCAGCATGTCATGCCAAAGATATGGTGGATCCATGATCGGCTTAAATCGCAGGCCACGATGAATTCTATAGAACACATCGCCGATTAGATAGAGCACATTGGCAAATATAGCACCAACACGCCCGTGGTAATCATTAAAAAATTTAAATCTGGATTGATACCAATAATCCGGAATGCGCTTAACGGCGTCTTGCGCACGTACTCCTGTCGCTTGACCCTGCAGGTGGACGACGCGGCTTTCGGGGATATGCCATATTTCATATCCTGCCTTTTTCATCCGAGCCATTAGATCAACCTCTTCGAAATACAAGAAATATTGGATATCCATCAAGCCGATTTCCTGAAGCGCCGTGCGCGGCATCATAAAACTCGCACCAGTTACCCAATCAACCTTTTGTGCATTCTCAAGTTCCGAAACCATCACCTCTGTAAATGGAAACATACGTCCCAAGAAAGACAATCGCACACCACAAAAAAATTCTCTCCACGGAGTCGGAAAACGAAAACCGGACGCACGCACAGTTCCATCTGGATTTTCGAGACGGCTCCCGACAACACCAATTTTCGGGTAAATTCGCAAGGCATCTTCGAGCGCATCAACCGCACCGGCTCTAATATATGTATCCGGATTTAAAAAATAGACATATTCTATTTCTTTATCACACAAAACATAATTTATTAAAACAAAATTATTGCCGTACGCAAATCCATAATTCCCTCCAATAGGAAAACAGGTTACAAAATCGAAATTTTTCTCTTTTATGAAGCAATTAATGATACTCAAGGAATCATCGCCAGAATCTGCATCTCCCACATAGATTTTAAAGCGATTTTCAGCATCCCGCTCACGCACCAATGAAACGAGGCACTCCGTCACAAGTTTTGGAGTTTTGTGATTGATGATGACGATTGCAATTTTCCCCATTTGTCAATAATCCATAATCTTCATATTCAAAATATCTTTTCGACACCATTGTAATTAACTTCTTTTTTTTGGTTCATCAATTTCTACTCGCCAAATTATTTTCATCAATCTCGGCCTAGCAGGCTATTGCATTATAACTGGAATACTCGGAAACAACACAACACTTTTGAGAGCGCCTCATCTTTTGCCAAGCTTGAAAAAATCGCTTGCATTCCTTTTTTGGCGGCTGATATTTTGGACAAGTCAATAGACAACCTAGTATTTCAACGACCTGTTAAGGATAAAGAACTCTAAGCCTTCAGGTCTTAATGTCGGATGCTGGCGATGGCTCTGCAAAATAATGCTCAGTGTGCTATAGCGCCCCATAACGCTAGAAATCCGGGAGAGGCGGACACAGAGCCATACCCTGACAAGGCCGTATCTTCAGAACTTCGTTCCAACATGTCAAATTTTCTGAGATTCAGATTGAAATCACAAATACGCAACTACAGCGGGTGACTATACAAAATATTACCCACTATATATTCCATAGTTGCTTACATTTGTCCAACAGACGTTTGGATTTAATTTCGCCTGATATCTTTCGATACAGTCTCTCGAATCAATCCGCCTTCCAAGTGGAAGATTCGATGACACCGCGCCAGCGTGGAAACCCTGTGGGCAATCATCAGGATGATGAGGCTGGGGTTGAGCCGATAAATCGCATCCATCACCTTGGTCTCGGTTTCGCCATCCAGTGCGCTTGTGGCCTCATCCAGCACCAGTACATCGGCCTTCTTGTACAAGGCGCGGGCAATGCCAATGCGCTGGCGCTGCCCGCCCGAGAGCTGGATGCCGCGCTCACCTACGCGCGTGCGCGTGCGCTCGGGCAATTGCCGGATGAACTCGGAGAGCTGGGCCGCCTCCAGCGTTTGCGCCAGGTGTGCATGATCGATCTCGCCGGGGGGCACGCCCAGTGCCACGTTTTCGGCAATCGACTTGTCCACCAGGAAAATGGCCTGCGGCACGTGGGCGATGCGCTTGTGCCACCAGGGCAAATTCGCCTCGGTGATGGGCTCGCCGTTGACGACCACCACGCCGCTCGTGGGTCGCAGAAGGCCCATGCAAATGTCGAGCAGCGTGCTTTTGCCGCCGCCTGTCACGCCGACGAAACCCACGCGCTCTCCGGCATTGATGCGCAGATTCACCCCATCGAGCACGGTTTTCTGGTCTGGTCCGTAGGCGAATCGAACCTCTCGCAGTTCGATGGCGGAAACCCCCGCCTCGGATACGCCAGTCCTTGCGTGCACGGTGGGGCCTGGCCGGGGCATCGGCAAATCCAGCAGCGCCAGCGTCTCTTGCACGGTGGCGAGGCTGCCGCGGTAGCTCGCGTACCCGTTGTAAATGACTTGCACGTGCGGCAGCAACCGCTGGCCGCCCAGCGCCAGCGCGCCCAGCACCGGCAGGGCATCCACCACACCGCCAGGGCCGCGCACCAGCCAGTTGGCCAGCGCCACCACCAGGATGATGGCGATGCTCTCGATCACGTACTTGGGCGCGCCGCCCAGCGTGAGATTGGTCGCCTGGGCCGCACGCAACTCGCGATCCACGTAGGCGAACTGGTGCACATACACCTCCTGGTTGTGCTCCAGCGTGATGTCTCGGATCGCGCCCAGGCCTTCTTGCAGGTACTGAAACCGCAGGATGCCATTGCGCGCCACCGTCTCGCTGTTGTGCTGCAGGCGCCGCTTGGCCCACAGACTGACACCGACGTACATCCCGCCAATCAGGCAGCCCGCCACCAGCGCCACCACCGCATCCACCCACAGCAGGGCCGCGAGAATCGAGCTCGCCATCACTGCGGCCACCATCATCAGCATGAGCGGCGCCAACGCCCCCGCGGTCAGGTGGCCGACCTTCTCCATCGCTGAAAGCGTCTGGCTACTGCTGCGACCCAAGTGGTAGGCATAGGGCTGATGCAGCACCCGGCCGAACACCTGCACACCCAAGTCGGTACCAATGGCAAAGATCACCCGATTGCTGGCCCAGGTGAGGAGCAAGCGCAGCGCCCCGGCGATGAACGCGACGCAGCCGAACAGCAGGGACGCGGCCAACAGGCGCGTGCCCCCGATGAGACCCGCCACCGCATCGAGCAGATGAGCAAACCACGGGGCCTTGTCCACGAACTCGGGACTGGCGAGCAGGCCGAGAAACGGCACGATGGCGCCGAGCGTGAACACCTCGCCAAAGGCACCGGCCACCATCAGCAGCGCCACCGTCGCCAATTGCAGGCGGCGCTTGTGGCCAAGGTGATGCCAGACGGTGGAAATCAGTTGAATCATCAAACAGCAAGCAAAACGAAAAAAGGGCAGCGGCGTCAGCGCGATCGGCAGCGCATCGCAGGCGCTTACGCCCCCCCCGCTCGGACATCGGCCACTTCTTGGTAAAACGCCAGATAGGCATCGGCCAAGGCTTGCCCCGAAAACTTTTTGCGCGCAACCTTCTTGGCATTCTCCGACAACCGCAGGGCAAGCTCCGGGGCGTCCAGCACGGCCTGCACGCATGCGCCCAGCCCATCGGCATCCTCGCTCTCGAACAAAAGCCCGGTGCGCCCGTCCTCGATGATTTCGGGAATGCCGCCAACGCGGCTTGCCACCGTCGGCACTCCCTGCGCGAACGCCTCGGCTACGGCGTACGAGAATATTTCCGTGCGCGAGGACACCACGCATACCGCCGCCGCTTTTCTGATGCGCGTCACCTCAGGTCCGTTCTTCCTGCCGAGGAACTCGATGGGGCAGGCGATCGCATACCTTTCCTCGCACCACGCGACAAAATCCTTCCGACTTTGCGGTGTGCCATCGCCGATCTGCATTCGGTCATCGTCCGGACCGACAAAAATCGCACGCACCGCCTCCCGCCTGGATGCGAGCTTGAACATGGCCTCGATGAAAATATCCGCGCCCTTGACCTTGTCGAACCGACCGACGAAGACCACGGTCTTGTTCTCTGGGTCAAATTTCCACTGCTCATCGCTCGCATAAACCGGTAAGGGATTGGGCAAGACGGTTTTCTTGTCAATCTTCTTTTCATAAAATTTCTCGACCGCATCCAGCACGAACCGGGACGGCGCCGAGACCGCCGCCGCAGAAAAAATGGCTTCCCCTTCCCTCTGAACGCGTGCTCGGTAGCGGGCATCATCAAGAACGCCCTGCGCGCGCCCCACAAGAAACCAAGGGCCATGCAGCCTCACGACGACAGGGGCGCCGGCGTGCGTGGCAACCGCGCGAGACTGCCCGAATGCCTCTTCCATTTCGATGACGCATCGGCTGTTTTGCATCGGCCCATTCTTGACGAAACGGCCGAACTTCCATGCCATCATGGATTCATAGGCATCGACGCCAAACATCCTGAGGGTCAGACGTCGCAACAACGAGCGCTGCGACAGATAGTAGCCATATGTCCCATCGTGTTGCAGACCGGGCGGACTACCACTCTTGGCAACCAAGCCGGCCTTGATGGCCCCCAGCCCTTGCAAAAGGGCCATCAGATTCCTTGCATAGGTGCACACACCATTCGGCGTTTCTTCCAGTGGAACACTTGGCGCAAATATGAGCAGTTCAATTTTTCCGGATGCCATGACCCATCCCAACCAGGAACATCAACAACGGGAAAAACACACTCCCTTTGCCAAAAGAACTGACGGTAAATATCACCATTCCCAGACCCACCATAATCACCATGTAGACCCGCGCGGCGTCAAGAACCTCACCATCACCACCACGCTTGGCTCGCCGGTAGACCGCAAGCGGCCAAGCAAATATCAGGCCGGCGAACAAGACCATGGCGACCAAGCCATACTGCAAACCTACCTGAAGATAGGTATTGACAATATCTATGATGCCTTCGCCTTGGCGCAGTACCTGCAAGCGAGGTGCACTCATGAAATGGGGATTTCCCGTCAATGGATGTTGCATGATTTCCTGCATCCCAAGCTCCAACAAGCGTTGCCGATAATCCACGTTGCCAGAATCTTTCAGCATCAGGCCATCAGCCACGGAATCGAAAAGGCCGGTAGCAAATAACAACACGGAAACGAATATTACCCCAATGAAAACATAGTAAATCCCGCGTGACCTATAACTGAGTATCGCATACCACACAACCATCCCTGCACCTATAATCCAAGGCGCGCGAGAAAACGTAAAAACCACCGATAAAAGCAACAATAAAAACAATAACTTTTGCACTGCCGATTTTTGGACATCTTTGATAAGATACGCAAACACCACCATCGCGCAGCTACCAATCGCCGCCAAATGGATGGCCCCCACGGTTGCGGAAGTTCTCAGAAAACCCCCACGGTATTTATAAGTCGTAATCATCAAATCGGGCAAATCAAGCGCACCGCGTAATTCATCATAAACATTCCAGTGCTTTAACATGGTAAACACTCCCATCCCAGACAGAATAATTGCGATGAAAGTAAAACCAAAATAAATATACCTTGCGTCTCTCAATTCGAACGAAGTTTTTCTAGCAATGAGATAAGGCACCAAAATGAGATTGAAATAGACAAACGTCTCGCGAAATCCATCCGACACGGTCGTGTCGCGAAACGACAGCAGCGCTATCAACACAAACAGCAAAATCACCGCCAGCGAAACGCGCTCCCGGCCGACAGGCGTACGGCGCCGCGTTCCAGACAAGAGGTAGCTCAGGCCCAAGACCATGGGCCAAGACAATTCGACGATCTTGTTCAACCCGAAGAAGCCCTGCATGACCCGGCCCAACGACGGAACGGACAGCAGCAGCACGACAAAGAGGCCGCCCTGCGCATGCACGGGCACTCGGTTCTTGACGAAGGGAACGACGAGCAAGGCCAGCAGAATGAAAACGTAATAGTTTGAAGCCAAGAAGGCTGCAGACGTCACCAGCGCCCATGCCACGAAATAGCGCTTGCTGACCGAACTGGGGCCCGTCGACGGCACGCCGTCCAACTGCAGCGTTCTCCCGGCTTTCGTCCACAAGAGATAACAAAGACATCCCACGGCCATGACAACGATGTACGCTTTGAGGTAATTGGGCATTGCAGACAGTCATCTATGGTCAGCGCGGGCTAGCTTGGACAAGGAAGCGCACGCGAGGATCTCATGGCCCCAGGCGGCGCGCTTGCTAAGCGCGCATGCATCGCTTCTCAACTCTGGCGGAGGATGCGCATTTTGCAGGAACAAGAACAGACGTCGCACATAGCCTCCGTCGTGGTTCAGCACGGATGGCTGCTGAATGGTGATCAATCACACACGACCGCACACAGACCGCATACTGTCATCCGGAGGATCAAGCATATGCGCCTGCTGCCGTTAGGGATGGCTTTTTTGCTGACGCTGCTGAGCGCTCTGGCCACGGCCGCGCCCACGTGGCACGTTCAACTCAGCGAACGCGATGGCCTGCCGCTTGCCAGCGCAGGCGGTCAGACTGGCGTGGCGGCGAGCTGGAACTTCTGGGGCGCCCAGTGGAAATGGGTGGGCACGCGCGCCGCTCTGGCGGGCAATGGCCAGGGCGACTATCGGCTGGCGGGCGAAGCGGCGGATCTGGGCGTGGCCTGGATGGCCCAGACCCAGCGCCCCGACGAACACACGCTGACCTACGACCTGCGCATGGCCGCGCGCGGCGCGCAAACGGGCGTGATTGGCGGCGGCGCGGTCTTCAAGTTCGACCTGCCAACCTTTGGCGCGGCGATGGGCCAACCCACGCTGCTGCCGGGCAACACCGGCTGGCAGTGGGGGCGCGAAGGCTCGGCACAAATGACCTTGCGCTTCTCCCCGGCGCTTCCCAAGGTGTTTTTTGAACGCGACAACCCGGCCGAGATACGCGCCTATTTCTACGACGGCTCGATCAATGCGGGTGAACAGCGCTACACCGTGACGCTGAGCTGGACGGGGGACGCCCGCTGGCAGGCACCGCTGGCCGAGCGCCTGGGCGGCCCGCCGGCAGCGCAGTGGCCCAGGGATGCGATCGATGTGCGCACCGCACCCGCGGATCTGCTGGGCACGGCACTCAAAGACTTCCAGACCTTTGCCCCCTTGCACGCGGGCGCGGGCGAGGGCAAGACGCAGACCCGCTACTGGGGCACCAACGTCACTGCCTACGCACTGTTCAACACCCCACGCGAGGTGGTGCAGCAGCAGGCCCGGCGCATGGCCCAACTGGGCTACAACCTGGTGCGGCTGCATCACCACGATTCACCCTGGGTCAACCCCAATGTTTTTGGCAACCCCAAGACCACGGCCGACACGCAGACGCTGGATGCCGAGGCGCTGGACAGGCTGGACTGGTGGATCAAATGCCTGAAGGACGAGGGCATTGCCATCTGGCTGGACCTGCATGTGGGCCGCGCCGTGAAGCGGGGAGACGACATCTACGGCTTTGACGAGATCGCCAAAGGCAAGGACAGCGCGGACATCAAGGGCTTCAACTACGTGAACATCACGCTGCAGCAAGCCATGCGCCGCTTCAACGAAGCCTACGTGACGCACCGCAACGCCTACACCCACCTGGCGTACAAGGACGACCCGGCCATCGTTGCGCTGCTGATCACCAACGAGGACGATGTGACGCACCACTTCGGCAACGCGATGCTGCCCGACAAAAAGGTGCCGCTGCACAGCAAACTCTACATGAACGCGGCCGATGCCTTTGCGCGCCGGCACGATCTTCCGCAGAACAAGACCTGGCGCAGTTGGGAGCCGGGGCCGAGCAAGATCTTCTTGAATGACCTGGAGCAGCGTTTTGACGAAGACATGATCGGACAACTGCGCAACCTGGGCGCCAGGCAGGCCATCGCCACCACCAACACCTGGGGCAACAACCCGCTGTTCTCCTTGCCTGCGCTCACCAGTGGCGACATGATCGACGCGCACAGCTACGGCGGCCCGGGGCAACTGGAAAAAGACCCTGCCTGGTCTGCCACCCTTGGCCACTGGATGGCGGCGGCGCAGGTGGTGGGCATGCCGCTGGCGGTGAGCGAATGGAACGCCGAGCCCTTCCCCGCGTACGACAGGCACACGCTGCCACTGCTGGTGGCGGCGATGGCGTCACACCAGGGCTGGAGTGCGTTGATGCACTACGCCTACACCCAGGAGAGCCCGCGCGAGGACGGCGGCGCCGGGAATTGGCACTCGTACAACGACCCTTCTTTGCTGCCCATGCTGAGCGCGGCCGCGCTGATGTATCGGCGTGGCGACGTGCACCCGGCAAAAACCACCTATGTGTATGACCCGGGCGCCGAGGCCTTCTTTGGCCAGGCCACCTCTGCGGGCAACGCCCCCGCGCTGCGCACGGCCGCGGAGATGGGGCGCCTCTTGATCGCCATGCCTGCCACGCCGCAGCTGCCCTGGCTCACGCGCCGCGCGCCGCCGGCGGGGGCCATCGTCATCAAGGACCCTTCCAAGACACTGCTGCCCGAAGGCGCGCAA
Source organism: Comamonas flocculans (assembly GCF_007954405.1). Taxonomy (NCBI): domain Bacteria; kingdom Pseudomonadati; phylum Pseudomonadota; class Betaproteobacteria; order Burkholderiales; family Comamonadaceae; genus Comamonas; species Comamonas flocculans. The sequence continues at coordinate 1,089,727 of NZ_CP042344.1, forward strand.
GCAGTGACCAGCGACACCGGTGAGCTGACGCGCGACTGGGCCAAGGGCACCTACACCATCAACACAGCTCGCACCCAGGCGGCGATGGGCTGGATCGGCGGCGCCGAGCTGCGTCTGCCCGCCGTGCGGCTGAACCTGCAGACCGGCAATGCCTCGGTGGCGGTGCAAAGCCTGGACGACGCGGCGCTGGGCGCATCGGCCAACGTGATGGTCTCCATCGGCACACGCTCGCTGCCCCAGAAAGGTAACCGCGCGCCCTTCGCGGTAGAGCCGCTGGCCGGCAGCATTACGGTAAAGGCCCCGGCAGGCTTGAAGGCTTGGCGCAACGGCCCGTTCAACCAGTGGATAGCACTGCCCGCCACATACAAGGATGGCAGCTACCAGATCGAGCTGGACGGCAAGCTGCCCGTGCAGTGGATTGCGCTGCGCCAAGCAGGGTAGCGCGCCCAGGAGCGTGGAGGGGACTTCGTTTGATGGTGTTTTATGGCCCTAGCCCTTTCTGGGTATGCGCCGACAGCTAGCTTTTTTGATAATTCAGTCATTGCAAGCTCGGGCGCACCCACCAAGGCCTGGGCCGGCAGGCAAAGGCAACGATCATTTCAGCGCAGCGTGCACGCATCCAGCCTGCGCAGGGCCTGCCAGTCGTGGCCTTCAAACGTGGGGTTGGCACTGCCGGGCCAGCCTGGTTGCTGCATCAGAGCGCCGTAGCCGACGGCGCGGATGACCCCCTCGGCCATCAGCGCATTGCTGTGCTCACCCTTTGGCAGCAAGGCAGGCAAAAGCGCTCTCGCACCCGCATTGACCCACGCCAGAAACGGCACCTCCAGGCTCGCCATGCTGCGGCCATGGCGATAGTCGCTGCTGCATGGCGGCATGATCAGCCCGTGGTCACTGGTGTAGAGCAGCACTGATCGGCGCGCGCCGGAGGCGTCGAGCATGCCTATCCACTGCTTGAGCAGCGTGCTGGTGTAGAAAATGGAGTTGTCGTAGGGATCTGCAAACTCCGCCAGCTCGGGCGGATATCTGTCTTGCACGATCTCGTGGCTGCCAAAGGTATGCAGCACGATCAGCTTGCGCGGGGCCGGGTCGGCCAGCGCCTGTTCGTAGGCAGGCGTGAGGATGCTGTCACGTGGCCCGCCGTCCCCCAGCTTCCGATAAACGGCGGTAGAACGGCGCAGCACCTGATCGAAGAAGTCCGCGACCGGTGCGTTGCGTGAATTGCTGAGAACAAAGACCTTGTAGCCCGCCTGGTGCGCCAGATCGAGAAACGACGGCGCCCGGTGGCGGACGCTGTCCACACTCGATTGACCGGTCAGCACAAAGGGCAGCGCACCGGCGGTATTGAGCCCGCGCGCGAGCACCGTGGTCGCAGCAAGCCCGTCAAGATGGCGCAACGGCGCATTGGTGTCGTCGCCCTGGTAGCCCAACAAGGACCAGCGCTGTGCAGAGGCGCTTTCGCCGAGGATGACCACGACGGTATCCGCCTGCGCGGGCGCTGCGGTTGCCTCGGGCAGCAGTGGCGGGTCCATCACTGCCGTGCCCATCAAGTGGTACTTCCACGCTGACCAAGCCAGGTGCGTCGGATAGATCTTGTATGTCTTGTCGTGAATCTGCCAGCGCAGCGCGTCGCTGCCCCAAACATTTGCCACCGCCAACGCGAGCCAGACCAGAACCGGCGCCAACCAAGTCCATCGCAGCAAACGGTGGCCGCGAAGCCCGTCCGGCGCCACACGGCCCAGCCACCGCCCTGCCAGCACGCACCAGACCAGCCACAGCGCACTGAGCATCACCGGCCGCAGCGGCAACATCGAAAAGAAATCGGTGAGCTCCGCTGGCGTGGTGCGCAGCGCCGTGGCAAACAGGTATTCGTCCGTCAGCTTGCCAAAGTAGTAGACATGAAAGATATCCAGCACCGCGGCCACCGCCAGCACGACAACGGCCAAGCACAGCGACCAGCGCCGAAACGCGAGCGGCCAGAACAAGAAAGCCGAGATTGCAAGCCACGCAAGCGATTTGAGGTCGATGCCAGATAGCAGGCGCGGGCAGAACAGCAGCAACCACGCCGAAAGCACGCCGATCAGCGTCCCACGTGGTCCCAGTCTTCTCAAGTAAGCCTCGCGTGTTCAGCTAGTGGACGGGCCATCCAAGTGTCACGAGACCTCGCACCGCTCGACCAAAGGCCGCCCTCACCGTGCTGCGAAGACCAGGTCACGAGGCCAGGCCTCTGCGCCCTCCTTCAGTTGAATGCGCACTACCGACAGGCCCTCGGGCAAATTCACTTCGGCGGCGCTTGACGCAACGGCTGCGCCCGCGTCCGCAGGAGGCTGCGTGACCACGTCGATCGATTGACCGTTGACCAGCAACTCGAGCGAGGGCCGCTCCTTCTTTGCCAGCGTCACCACCGACACGGCGTAGCGTCCAGCTCGCGTTGTGCGCACCGGCACGAGCAAGAATTCGTTGTGCGCATTTGCGCCGTTTTCCCTCAACAACCACGCACCATTGTTCGCCCAGCTTCCGCTGGAATCTCCCCGGTGCACGACCTCCGCCGCCGGATCGCGCAGCGCCACCGTGCCCGGCACCGCGCCGCCCAGGGTGAGCGCGGCAACAGGGCGCGTAGCCAGGCTGGCAAGAAATTGCATCTTCACGCTGCTGGTGTCCGAGGCCGTGGGGTTCTTGGTCTCGTCCACAAAGCGCCATGGATCTCCCATGCTGGTGTAGTTGTAGTACACGAACAAGTCACCACCGTTGGCATTCCATGCATCGTGCATCCGGCTCATCGCTTGCGCCATGCGCGGGTCGGTGTTGAGCGTGTTGGCGATCGCCTTGCCTGCCTCTCCCTTCACACCCGTGCCAGGCTCCGGCCCGCCCTCGTACGCCACGTTGCGCAGGCCAAAACCCTGGGTCCATACGGTATCGAGCTTGATCTTGTCAACGACCTTCTGCTCTGGCTGCGCGTCAAAGTAGTCTTGTACCGCCGTAGGATTTTTGATGTCAACGGAACCACCGCCGTAGTACGGCGCGCCGCCCCCGCCCCACCAGATGCCTGAGAGGTCATTGGTTTTGTAATACCCGGCGGCCCAGATCAGCCCTTCGGAGAGCAACGCGTTGGCATTGCCCACTTGCGAGGCCAGTATCGGGCGGACACGACTGCCCATGTTCTCCGCACCCCAGACCGCGCGGAACTTCTCGCTGATCAGGGCCGAGCGCCAGGCGATGTAGCGCGCCCTCTCCCTGCCCTTGGCAGCACCATCGAAGTTGATGGGGTGGCTGGGGTCGGCCGCGGCCGCATCGACGATGGGCGTGAGCCAGTGCGTGGCCTGAAAGCCCCAGTTCCACAGTTCATTGGCGTATTCGACATAGACCTTGAGTCCGGCATTGAGCGGTGGGTAGGCCGGGTGGGCCTGGGCGGTGGTGTAGGGCAGGTTGCCGTCCGAGCCGTAGCGCAGCAATTGCGCCAGTTTGGTCATGTAGTCTTCGTTGGCAAAGATGGGAACGTTCACCCAGATGTCTCGCCCGGTCGCGTTGGCCAGTGCGACGAGCCACTCTATGGATTGCCCTCGGGGGTCTGTTCTGCCGATGTAATCCGGGCGCGTCCGATCCGCCCACGAGACGGTCACGTTGTCGGTGTTGGTGTTCAGCGAGTCCATCGCACGCAGGACCTGCACGGTCTGCATCGCCTGGATGAACTCCCTGGTGAAAACGATGTCGTTGCTGGGCGCGTACCCGGGACGCCACAGGTGAAGTTTCGTCACGCCATCTGCGGTGCTGGATTGGGCACTGCGCTTGGTGTCGCGAAAGGTGAGCCAAGTGTTGCGTACGCTGATTCCGGGCAACACGACGTCTGCCGTGGTGAGGTTGCTCGCGGCGTCGTAGCGCTGGTTTTCAATGCGCCCGCGCTCGGGTTGCGCATTAATACCTAGAACCGCCTGCCCGGCAAACGACAGCTTGTAGGTGCCTGCGCCGATATTGGTCGAGCTGACGAACAGGTTGAAGTCCGACAGCGGAGCCCCATCCGCATCGAGGCCGCCCGCCGAGTTGGTGATGCTGGACTGGCGCACCACGTCAGCCATCGCAAAACTCTGGTCCCAGTAGCTCAGTTGCGGCAGGTTGATCCCCACCTGCCCCGCCGAACCTTGCACCTGGGCAGGCGGCTTGCCAGCAGCCGCTTCGTCAGAACCACCGCCACATGCCAATAACAAAACCACCAAAGGGACGACAAAAAGTCTCAGATGATGAAGGAGATGGGAAGAGTTTCTGCGCATGGTTTTGCCACTCATACAACAAGCCACGCTTGTCGGGCGTGGACTTCAGGGGCTTTGGGATAGAACAAGAAAACCATTGTGCCGCAGCCCGACCGACCAGATGCTGCCTCGGCCCTCACCCGCCAAGGTCTGCGGCGGTGTGGCCTCTCAGAGGTCGATGCAGTTGCCTGTCTCTACCAGCACCGAATCCCGCAGCCAGCCCTCCGGCCCCATCTCGACGTGACTGCACACCACAGAAAGGCCTTCACGCAAGGTGATCATTGCCGCACTCGAAGTGACCGGGGTGCTGTCGATGACGCGGCCGGTTGCACGGCCAGGTCCACGGGCATGCCAGTGAGGGCCGCTTCCAGCACAGGATGTTGGTCTTGGACGAGGGCGCTGATGGCGTTTTGTAGCACATGGACACGCCGTCGCCGTTGGCCTTTCACATCCTGCTAGCGCGATGGTGCTCCTTCACGCATTGCCGTAGCCGTACTCGTAGCCTCTGCGCACTTCAGCGTCCGCCTTGTTCAGCACTACACCGAGCAGCTGTCCAGCCGGGATGTGGCGCATGCTTTCTTCAATCTCGCGTTGCGTGCTGTTGCCGTTGCCCACCACCATCAGCACGGCATCCATGCGCGGCAGGATGGCCATGACGTCGTCGCCCGCCATCATCGGCGGCAGATCGAAGATGACGGTGCGGTCCTGGTAGCGTTCGCGCAGATCGGAGACGAGGCTGGCCACCGGAGCGGAGGTGAGCACTTCGGCGGCACGCTGGACTGGTTCGTTGGTCGGCAGCACCACCAGACGCGGGAGGTCAGGGTTGATCAAGGCTTCGGCCACCGGGGCCGTGCCGGCCAACACTTCGTTGAGCGATGGCGTCTTGCGCACGCCGAGGTAGCTGCCGACCCGCGGGCGGCGCAAGTCGAAGTCCACCAACATCGCGGTGCGCTGCGTGTGGTGCGCCACGCTGATCGCCAGGTTGATGGCAATCACCGTCTTGCCCGATTCGGCGGTGGGTGACGTGATGGCCAGTGTGCGCCAGCCTTTTTCATCCATTTTCTGCAGGATTTGCGTGCGCAGGACATCAAACGCCCAGTTGTTGGGATTGGTCTTGCTGAATGCGACGATGCGCTGGCGCTCCAGATGCACGGGGTCGAGCGTGACGACCTGCGTCTGGGTGTAATTCACATCGATGCCGCCATCACCCAGGGGCGGCGCTGCGGGTTGCAAAGTTGCAGGCGCTGCGCGTCTCGGCCCGGGCTGCACGTGCTGGGTGTTACTGCCGGCCTGCGCGCGGGCTTTTTCCAGAGCCTGTTTGATGCGTTCCATGAGGCACTACCGATCTACGAAAGCCGCAGGAGCACCTTGAGCGCCAGCGTATCCAGGGGCATGTACAGAAAATGGATGGCCACCAACGCGGCCACCAGCGCCACCAGCGCAGCGCCTGCGGCGCGCACCATGAGTTTGCGCTTGCGCACGCCCTCCTGCGCAATGGTGATGTAGGGCACGATGACCAGCGGGCGCTGCCCGACGATGGCGGTCAAAGCGCCGGCGCCGCGCACGGTGCCGCGCAAGGTCTCGAGCAGCACCACCATGCCCACAGACGCCATGGCGGCCAGCGCCAGACCCAGCGCAATCATCTTCCTGCGATTGGGCTTGATTGGCCGATCTGGCGCTATGGGCGGCTCCAGCAGCGAAAAGCGCTCTGCCTTTTGCTCACCCTCCAGGTTCTCGGCGACCTGGGCGCTCATTTGCTTGGCGCGGATTTCTTCGTACTTACGCTGTGCGGTTTCGTGGTCACGCATGAGCGACGCAAGGCCGCGCTCGACCTGCGGCGCCTTGAGCATCTGGCTTTCGGCGTCGCGCAGGCGCGCCTGCAACTGGCCCTGCTCTGCCCGCAGTGCCGTCATGCGCGAACGCGCACTGCTGATGCGCGACTCGATTTTTGCCACGACCATCTGTGCCGCTGCCACGCTGGGGGCCATGGGCAGCGCCTTGGTGGCCGGATCGCCATCGGCGGGCGCCGCTGCCGCCTGTTTGGCCGCTTCGGCGATGGATTTTTCCAGTGCCGCAATGCGGCGTTTGGCAATGCGGATATCAGGATAGCTGTCGGTGTAGAGCTCCTGCATCTGCGCCAATTGCACACGCAGCTTCTGCAATTCAAGCTCGTCGGCATTGGCGCCACCAGGGGCCGAGACGCCGCCGCTCACGGCGGCAGCCGCGCTGGCCACTGCGGCCTTGGCGCTCGCCAGCTCGACATCGAGCGAACGGGCCTCTTCTTCTGCGGCGCTGTAATCGCGCTGCGAAGTGCGCAGATCGGTTTCCAGGCGCTGGATGGCGTTCATGCTCAGCAAGCTGTTCTGCGGCAGCGCGGCGCCATTTTCTTGCTTGTAGCTGGCGATCTGGCTCTCGATGGTCGTGAGCTCGGCTTTGAGTTTGTTGGCTTCCTGGGTGAGGAACTCGGTCGTCTGCGTGGCCCGCTCGGTACGGACCTTGACGTTCTCGTTCAGAAACAGCGTCACCAGTTCGTTGGCCACGCGCTGCGCGATATCGGGTCGGCGGTCTTCAAAGGAAACCTTGAAGGCGATGGTTGCCGAGCCGCGACTGCCGGCCTGCAGGTTGGCGTTGACAAGGGTGACCCCGATGCGATCACGCATCTCGTCGATCTGCTCGGACGGTGTGAATGTGATGGAGCGATCCTTGAACAACTGGTATTTGTCGATGATGCGCATCAGGTTCTCGCGCGTCATCACGCGCTGCTTGATGACCTGGATGCGCTCATCGGCAAAGCTGGTGACCGTGGCCTGCACCAGATCGGTCGGGATCTGTTGCGATTCGATCATGATGGTGCCGGTGGACTGATAGACCGGCGGCACGAGCAAGGCAACGACGATGGCCAGCGCGGAGACGCTGACAAAAGTCGCCACGATGAGCAGCAAGTGGCGCCGAACAATGGCGATGTAGTCGCGCAGCGACGGCTGATAGTCTTCTTGGGGCATGCGCTGGGCAGGAGGCACGATGAGCTGACGCCGGCTGGCGTCAGAAATCCGGGTTCAGGTAGGTAAACACCAGCCCGGTGACGGTGGAACCAGCGCGTGTAGGCAGTGCGATCGCATCATGGTTGACGCGAATGCGGCGCACCTGCAGCGCCATGCTCCAGGCGGGGCTGAGTTCGGTGGATACGCGCAGGCCGAGCTCGCGCGAGGTGTCGACCTGCGTGTTCCTGGTTCGGTTGTACGATGCATCGAGCGCCACGCGCGTGAATTCGGTCAACGCGTAGTCCAGCGTGACACGCACCTGCTGGCTGGGTGAGAAGGTGCCGCGCAAACTGTCGGGCACAGGCTGGCGCGCGATCGAGACAGCCGCGCTCCAGCGCGGCGCCTTGTAGCCCAGCAGACCCACGGCGGTAGCCTGGGTGCCGCCCGTGGCGCCCGACAGGCGACTTGCGCCCACGCGCACATCCCATGACCAGGGGTCGTCGGGGGCTGCATAGCGGTTGCCGATCGAGAGGCCGCGCATCAAGGTGTTGAGGCTGCCCGATGTACCAGGTGCCAGCGGGTCAGAGGCAAAACTGGACAAACTGCCAGAGAGATAAACATCTTTGCCTGGCCCGATCGCACGGCTGAACTCGGCATTGAGGCCGTACTGCCTTCCATCAGGGGCCGCGCGCGATGTATAGCGATCCCAGCGCGCGCTCAGGCTACCACTGAGCATGTGAATGTCGTCCAACTGGTGCACCGCCGTAGCATCGGCGCGGCGCGTGGTCCGCGTGCCATCGGTGGTGCTCAGTTGCCCGGTTTCCTGCAGCAGCGCATCGCGCAACGCCGACTGCTCCACACCGGCACGCAGCACGTAGAGCGTTCTTTCGCTGGCATGTTGCCACTCGCCCAGCGCAGTGCCGTCGCGGCGGTTACGGCTCAGTGCCGTATTGCTGCTTTGCTCTAGCGTGGCGCCCAGCTTCAGGCTCAAGTCGTCCGGGCCATCACGGCGCAGCAGGCTGTAGCTGGGGCTGACACGCAGGCGGGTGACGCCGCCCTTGGAAACGGATGTCAAGGCGGGGTTGGCATCGTGCTCGATGCCTGACGACACCTCTATCCTTTGCTGGTACAGGGACTGTGCATGCAGCGTCGATACCGGCCACGCGAGCAGCGCTGCGCAGAACGCGAAAGGAGCTGCCGATCGCGGCGCCATCACGGAACGAGTATCGTATCGCCCGCCTGCAAAACCACATTGGTCTGCAAGTCGTTGCCCTTGATCAGATCGTTGTAACGCACGTCCAGAACCGTGTGCTTGCCCGCGTCCTGACGCAGAACGCGCACTGCGTTGCCGTCGGCAAAACGATCGAGCCCGCCAACCAGGCTGAGCGCCTGCATCACGGTGGTGGAATCCGCGATCAACGGCACCACGCCCGGCTTGGCCACCTTGCCCACCACGTACACCACATTGCCTTCGGCGGCAACCACCGATACCGTCACGATGGGATCAGGCATGTAGGGCTTGAGTCGCTCGACCAGTTCTTTCTCCACGGTGTCGGTATCCAGGCCCGCCACGACGACGCGGCCCACCAAAGGCAGCGTGATGCTGCCGTCAGGCAGCACGCGCACCTCTCGCTGCAGCGCGGTATCGCGCCAGACCGAAACCTGAAGCTTGTCCGCTGGATGCAAGGTGTACGGAGCCAGAGCCTCAGACCACGCCGATCCGCTCCAGATGGTGGCGATGGCCAGAACGAACAGAGTTTGCTTGAGCAATGAGACGATGCGCATGAGCGTAAGCCTGTGGTTTGCAAGAACGGCGTCGAAGGCAGGTTCGACACAACAAAAAAGGGGGCCTGAGCGCCCCCTGATCATACAGATGCTCGAGCGGCTTCAAGCAGCCAAGGCGTCAGCTTCTGCTTCATTGGCGGCCTTGCGGCGCCGCAACACGCCCGCACCGAGCATGGCCGAGCCGAACAGCAGCGCGGCGCCAGGCAGAGGCACGGCGCTCACGGAAACGGCATCCAGGCCACCGCCAAATGAATCCGAAGTACCGCCAGCGCTGAACTTGAGCGTCGAGAGCACCGAATCAGCGACCACGTTGAAGGTATACATCACCCACTCGTTGCCGGTGCTGCCCCCGGTACCGGTATAAGGCGACCCAGGCAGAGCGACGCCATTCCAGGTGACTGCGATCGGGTTGGTGCTCGCGGGTTGATTCATCCGGGGCGAGTACATGAAGCTGATCTGGTAGGTCTGGCCAATCACCGTCGCCAAGTCCTGCCAGATGCTCATGTTCTTGGTGGAATCGAGCTCGACATAGTTGTCCTGGTCGTACGCCTGGCCTGCCACGTTGTTGCGCACCTCCACCATTGCGTCGCCAGTCATCTTCCATCCCGGCAGGAAATCGGTGTAGACGAAAGAACCGCTCGCGACGACCGGATTCTCGAACGAGCCGTTCACCACGATATTGCTGGCCTGCGCTGCGCCGGCAAACGCCATCGTAGCCACGACGGCGGCGCCACAGAAAAATTTGCCAAGTGCCATGTGCCCTCCAAAAAAGCTGAAAAACCTGTTGTCAAACCTTGCGGCGGCTGGAAAAACCGACGAACCCCATCAGTGCGGCCCCAAACATCCAGAGCGCGCCAGGCAAGGGCACCGCTGTCACATCCGTGGTGACAGCCTCCCACCCGGGGACGTTCTTCTGAACCTGCAAAACGTACTGCTGGCCTGATTGCAGCGCGTACTGAAACCCCTGCCCCACCGTCAAATAGGGCACGGTCTCGGCGAGCGCGCCTTGGGCAAGACCGTTGCCGGCGGTACCGATGGCGGCAATCTGCGCCGTGCGCAATGTCGGATTGGTATCCAGCCAAAGGAAATAGCGCACTGGCACGGTCTCGTCGCGTGTTGAGCCAAGAACAAACGTGGTCAAGGTATCGAATGCACCCGCCACCAACTCGTAGAAGTAGTTGGCGGTGTAGGCCTGCCCGTTGGGCTGGCCGTTGGCGTCACGATCACTTGCCGTCGTGACAATCGAAAACGGCTGCCCGCTGGCGACGCTGTAGGAATCAAGTACATTGACTTGTACCGCGCCTGCCACACCAGCCAGCCCCAAGGCGACGCAAGCAGCCAAGGTTCGGATCACGTTCTTGAACACGAGAGACACTACGCAAAAAGGTTAATCTGAGACGGGGCCAAGCGTAGCCATGGCCGGGGGCGGCAGCAATGGCCCATTGGGACTATTCCGTTAGGCTGTCAATACGCCTTCTTGCCCGTGAACGCACTGAAGGTACGCAGCAGGATGGACAGGTCCAGCCACAGCGACCAGTTGTTGATGTACTCGATGTCAGACTGGACGCGCAGTACCATTTCATTGATGTCCCGTGTCTCGCCACGGTAGCCCCGCACCTGCGCCAAGCCCGTGATCCCTGGCTTGATGTTGTGGCGTGCGAAGTACTGCTGGATGCGGCTTGAATACTCCTGGTCGTGCTGCACCGCATGAGGGCGTGGCCCCACAAGCGACATCTCGCCGCGCAGCACGTTGAAGATCTGCGGCAATTCATCCAGGCTGGTGCGCCGAATGAATGCGCCCACGCGGGTGACGCGGGGGTCGCCCCGCGTGGCTTGGCGCACTACGCCTTGTTCCACCGGATGCACATACATGCTGCGGAATTTCCAGATGCGAAATGTGGCGCCATTCCAGCCCATGCGCGACTGGCGGAAGAACACGGGGCCGGGGCTGTCAAGCCTTACCGCCAAGGCAACCAGACCGAGGACAGGCACAGCCGCAAGACAGATCAGCGAGCCCAGAATCACGTCTTCCAGCGACTTCACCAGACGTCTCGTGCCCGTGAGGGGCGTTTCGGACAAGGTGAGCACGGGCACGCCAGCGATCTCGCGCACACTGTGGTTGATGAGCCGCAAAGAGAAGATGTCCGGCACCCAATGAATGGCGACATGCTCATCGAGCAGCTTGAAATAGAGCTCTTCAACCACCGCTGATGCATGCAGCGGGATGGCGAAATACACCGTCCGGACGCCGTGGCGCTCTATCAGTTCAAGCAGATGATCTAGCGTCCCGAGCACGGGGGGCAACCCGTCCACCGGCGAAGTGCTGGTGTTGTCGGCATCCTCCTGCAGGGCGACACACCCGACAACGCGCTCGGACAGCCACGGGTTGTGCGAAATCCGCTGATGCAGATAGGAGGCCAGCTGGCTGGTGCCGACGATGATCACGTTGTCGGTTTCGACCGCGTGGCGCACGAAATACTTCTGCAGCGAACGCACGATGAGGTGCAACAGCAGTTGCACGAACAAGCCAAGCACGTACAGCTGAGCGATCAGGCGACGCGAGAAGACATCGGTCTGCTTGGTCAGAAAGCCGAGCAGCAGCAGTACGGCAAACGCCAGGCTCCAGGCTTGAATCAGCCGAACGGCTTTGCCGGTGAAGTTGGAGTTGCTGCGGTAGATGGCAAACTGATCGTAGAGCAAACCCATGATCACGAGCAGCGTCATCACCAGCACCGTGTAGTGGGCGGTCAATGCACCGATTTGGCGCTGGATCAACAGGTAGGCAATCGTCAGCACGGCGGCGCCGTCAAGCGCCGCCTGCAGTGCGTTGCTGAAATTGCCGCGTCGCTGCAGTACGGAGCGGTTCCCCCCCAGATTACTCATCAGCCGTCAAGCGCTTCCAGCAGATCATCGAAAGCTGCCGTGGCCCGTTGGACGAGTTCATCCACCTGCTCGGCGGTCATGGGTGCAAACGCTGTGGTATCTGGCACATCGGCGCTGTGGGGCGAGCGATCAAAAACGCCCGGCATCAAAGCATCGGCATGGAGCATGCAGGCCATCAACGCCTGCGCCCGTTCGGCGACCTCGCGACTCTGATGCCACGCGCTGAGCACCGCCACGATGTCAGCGGGCATGTCCAGGATTTGCACAAGGCGTGCGGTGACCTGCGGCGCATGCAAATCCAGCAGATTGCGCAAAACGGCTTCTTCCGACGGGAGGCTGTACCTTGGATCATGGCTGGCGCGCTGCAGCAGATAGAAAGTACCCAGATCCGAAACCAGTCCGCACAGTGCCGCTTCATCGGGCATCACGGCGCCGTAACCAGGCGCCAGCATGCGAGCCAGCACCGAGAGTTGCACCGACCGCTGCCATGCGGCATCGGCCATCGCGTTGAAGTGTGGCGCACCCACAAGCGCACGCATTTGCGCCACCGCAACTGCAGTGGCTGCGGTACGCACCATGTTGAAACCCACGCGCTGAATGGCCTTGTCCACGCTGAGGATCTCCCGCCCACCAGGATTGAACGTTGCGCAGTTGGCCAAGCGCAGAATCTGCGCGGTCACAAGCGGCTCTGCGCCGGCAAGCTTGGTGACCTGCGCTATCGAAGCATTGGGGTCATCCAGCACCCGCCGCAATGCGGCAAGCAACTTGAGTCCGGTAGGGAAGTGCGCATCTCCCGCTAGCAGGTCTCGCTCCATGGCGGTCAGGAAACCCTGGTGACTGAGATGCTCGGCGCTAAAGGTGATGGTGTTTGATGGCCCCATGACAGGTAAATCAATTCACGGTTTTGCATTATGGCTCAGCCGGATCGGTATCACCTGCGGGGAAAAGGTATCTGATCGAGCTATTGCGCCGCCAGGAGAAGGCGATAGGATCACACCAGTCCATCCGCCAAGACTGTCCATAAATGCTTGAAGCGCTGCCGTCCCACTTTGAGTACCTGGGTAACGCACAGGACTACGCTGCCGACATCCATGACATCTTCGTCAGCGCCCCGCTCTTCGAGCCTCTTGACATTGCCGAGACGACGCTGCTGTGCAACTTCATGGCGGTGTACTCCACACACACGAACACGACACTGCTGAATCAGGGCGGCTCGCCAGCCTACATGATCATTTTGCTGACTGGCATGGCCAAGGCAGTGCGCACCGACGACAACGGCAAAGATATCTGGCTGCACAATTTGCGACCGGGCGACACCTTTGGCGAACTGGCCATGCTGGACAACGAACCCTTGCGCGCATCGTGCATTTCCAGCGAACCGGTCGATCTGGTCGTACTTTCGCGCGACGCATTCCGGGATGTCCTGCTCACGCTGCCGCGTCTGGGCAACAAATTGTTGATGCTTTTCCTGCGCGTGACGTCGCGGCGCCTGCAGTTGACGGAAGCGTATTTGCCAGAGCTGCGCTAGCGCGGCGGGGAGCTGTACGCCCTCCAAATCAAACCTTGCAGGCAATCAGGGCATGTACGTGCCAGCCTCGCGACCTGAAGGGCCCGCTGCAACCCGCACCGCCAGCACAAGAGATGGCTGGCGCAGCCAACTCACGCGCGATTCGCGCATTCAAGAAGGGCAGCTGTCCATCAGCAGGCGCGGCTGCGGCGCCGCGATCACCCGTTCCGCCCACTCCTTCAGCGCTGTGGCATCACTGCGCAAGATGCGCTGTTTGACGAGTGGAATTTGCGCGGATTGCATGGAGAAGTGGCGCAAGCCCAGACCCAGCAGCAAGGGCGCCAACGCGACGTCTCCGGCCATTTCTCCGCAGACGCTCACCTCTTTTCCCGACCGGACCCCCGCAGCAATCACTCTTGCAATCAAGCGCAAGACGGCGGGGTGCAGGGGATCGTAGAGGTATGCCACCGACTCATCGGTACGATCGATCGCAAGGGTGTACTGGATCAGATCGTTGGTGCCTATCGACAGGAAGTCAAAGTATTGAAAGAATTCGTCGGCGAGCAGCGCCGCAGCGGGCACTTCGACCATCGCTCCCACACGCACGATCCCTGCCACGTCTGCGCGGGCGGCCAGTTCTTCCCGCGCAAGCTGCAATTGAGCCAGCACCTGGTGGATTTCGCCCAGTTGGCCAATCATGGGAAAGAGCACGCTCACCGGCCCATGGGCCGCCGCGCGCAAGATTGCACGCAACTGGGTGCGAAACGCCTCCGGATCGGCCAGGCTCCAGCGTATGGCACGCAAGCCTAGCGCCGGGTTGTCCGCATGCGGGTGACTCGCGCCATCCAACGGTTTGTCTGCGCCGATGTCAATCGTGCGTATCGTGACCGGCAGGCCCCGCATGCCTTGCACCACGGCGCGATAGGCGTGGTACTGCCCTTCTTCGGAAGGCAGGTCAGCGCCGCGCCCCATGAAAAGAAATTCACTACGAAAAAGCCCAATGCCCGCAGCACCGACGTGCAAGGCGGCAGCAACGTCTTCCGGACCTTCGATGTTGGCCAGCAAATGAACCGCTTCTCCGTCACTCGTGCGGGCGGATACCGATGCAAGCGCTTCAAGCTCCACCTTGCATCGAATCTGGTCGCGTTCACGCTCCCGATACGCGGCTCTTTCTTCCACGGTAGGCTCCAGGATCACGACTCCGGCATCCCCGTCGATGATCAGCCAATCATCGGGCCGGACCTGCTGGCTGATCCCGCGCACAGCCACGACGGCGGGGATCCCCATGCTGCGCGCGACGATGGCCGTATGGCTCGTGAGCGCTCCCGCATCTGTGGCGAAGCCGGCGAAGGCACCCTCCCGATACCTCAGCAAGTCCGCCGGCGACAGGTCTTGCGCCACGAGAATGCGCGCCCCTCCCTCCTCGATATCCGATACAGGCTGTGCTGCTCCGCGCAGGTGCTGCTGAACCCGCTCCGCTACCTGTTCAAGGTCCGCCTTGCGTTCTCGCAAATAAGGATCATCCATGGCGTCAAATTGACGTACAAGAACGTCCAGTTGAGCCGACAACGCCCACTCCGCGTTGTAGTGGTGTCGCGTGATCCAATGAGCGATGGCGGCTTTGAACACCTCGTCGTGCAGCATCTGCAGATGCACATCGATCATGGCTGAAAGTTCAACCGGGGCATCGCCAGGTAGCGAAGCCTGCAGGCCGTAGAGCTCCCGCGCAACCGCATCGCGCGCGTTGCGCAAACGCTCCAACTCGGAGTCGACCTGCGCCACTTCGACACGATACCGGCGAATCTGCGAGCCACTATGCCCCACCAGCACAGCCCGGCCCTGCGCAACACCTCCCGTTATCGCCAGACCATGCACACGTACCGTCACGCTCGTGCGGCTTCCCGCCCCGCTATCCAAACGATGAACATGTACACGGATACGCCGCCCACGTTCACTCCCCTTCGCCGAATTTGTCGGCAATCAAGGCAAGCAGCGCCGGCATGGCCACCTCTTCCTGCGCGCCTTCGGTTTCGATCTCGATTTCCGTTCCCATGCCCGCCGCCAGCAGCATCACGCCCATGATGCTCTTGGCGTTCACCCGCCGCTCGCCTCGGCTGAGCCAGACCTGGCAATCGAAGCTGTTGGCAAGCTTGGTCAGCTTGGCCGACGCGCGCGCATGCAATCCCAGCCTGTTGACGATGGTTGCCTTTGTCTTGATCACGTTGGGCTACTGGTGAGCGCAGCTCGCTTGCAGCTGCGGTCGCAGCATCCCCTGCCTGCCGCCCGCCAACGCCCGTTCGATCAGCGAATCCAGGTCTTCATGGCGGTAGTTGACGGCCCGCAGCAACATCGGCAGATTCGCCCCCGTGATCAGGCCTGCCGTTGGCTCATGTACCAGGCCGCAGGCGATGTTGTGCGGCGTGGCACCAGCCACGTCGGACACCAGGAGAAACTGCTGCGCACCGCTGCGGTTCATCAGATCCTGCGCAGCGTCGCGCATCTCAGCCGGCTGGGCACAGGGCGGAACGTCCAGTGCCAGCACCTCCGATTCGCATTCGGGGAACACATGCAAGACGCAGGAGCGCAGCGCACTGGCCAGCGGTACGTGAGCGATAAGGACGATACAGGTCTTCATGGCCGGCAAAAGGGTAACACTGCATTATCACCCCGCCTGCACCCCGCTGCTGAACACGGCACGCAGCGAGGCAGGCGTGCGACGGCGCCGGCTACACTCGAGCCCTTGACCACTTGCCTCGAAGAAAGTGCAGCGCCCCTCTTTCCGCCTGTTCGTGGCCTCGCATGCAGATGACATGGCGCTTGCCAGAGAGCTGTTCAGGGAATATGCCCTGTCTCTGGAGGTGGACCTGAGCCTGCAGGGCCTGGAAGAGGAGATCGCCCGGCTGCCCGGCGAGTACGCCCCGCCCCGCGGCTGCCTGTATCTGGCCGAAGTGGATGGCAGTGTTGCAGGCTGCTGCGCTCTGCGCCCGATCGACGAATGCGATTACCCGAACGCGGCAGAGATGAAGCGGCTGTACGTGCGCAAGGCGTTTCGCGGCTTCGGCCTGGGCCGGGCTCTCGCAGAAGCTATTGTGCAAGAGGCCAGTCGCCAAGGTTATGCCACGGTTCTGCTCGATACCCTGGACGACATGGAGGCCGCGCGTTCCTTGTATGAAGAGCTGGGCTTCGTCGAGATCCCGCCCTACTACCACAGCCCTTACCCGGGAGCGCACTATCTGAAAGCGACCCTGGGCTGAACCCGTCATTGAGCGCGACCCTGCGGCGTATGGGATGTCTGGCTGAGCGGGCGATAGCCGCTATGAACCGCGAGTTGCTGAATCGAATCAGCAAGGAAAAAAAAACGACCCACGAGGTGGGTCGTCTGCAGAGCGATGAGCATGCCACCGCTGCATTGGCAGCGGGACCGGCCTCTCAGACCAGAGTAGCCTTCTGCACCAGGCGTGTCACCACCCAGTTCTTGGTCTTGGACAGCGGGCGGCTTTCGGCGATCTCCACCGTATCACCCTGCTTGTACTCGCCGTTCTCGTCATGAGCATGGAACTTGCTCGACCGGATCACAATCTTGTCGTAGATCGGGTGCTTCACACGGCGCTCCACCAGAACGGTGACCGTCTTCGCACGCTTGTCACTGACCACCTTGCCAACCAAGGTGCGCTTGAGGGATGTCTTTGCTTCCGTCATGTTCGCTCCTGGTTACTTGGCGGCCTGCTTTTCAGCAAGTATGGTTTTGGCGCGCGCTATGTCGCGTCGCGTCGTCTTGAGGGCCGCGGTATTGCCCAGTTGCTGGGTTGCCTTTTGCATGCGCAGGCCAAAGTGGGCCTTTTGCAGCGACTTCACTTCCTCCAACAGAGCACTCTCATCCTTCTGGCGGAGTTCAGCAGCTTTCGTCATGTTGAAAATTCCTTACGCGCCAATATGGCGAGAGACGAAGGTGGTGCGCAGCGGAAGCTTGGCCGCAGCCAGGCGGAAAGCCTCGCGCGCCAGCTCCTCCGGGACACCAACGATCTCGAAAACCACCTTGCCCGGCTGGATCTCGGCCACGTAGTACTCCGGATTTCCCTTCCCGCTGCCCATGCGCACTTCGGCGGGCTTGTTGGAAATGGGCTTGTCCGGAAACACACGAATCCAGATGCGTCCGCCGCGCTTGACGTGGCGGGAAATGGCGCGCCGTGCGGCTTCGATCTGGCGGGCCGTCAGGCGGCCGCGATCGGTGCACTTGAGGCCGAAATCACCGAAGGACACGGCATTGCCACGCGTGGCTATGCCCGTGTTGCGGCCCTTTTGTTCCTTGCGGAACTTGCGGCGAGCAGGTTGCAGCATGTTTATTCTCCTTTGCCGTCCGCCGCTGCAGCAGCGGGCGCGTCCTTGGCAACGCGCTTAACGGTGGTTGCGTCGGTGCCAGCAGCACCTTCGGGTTTGTCGCTACCGTCCACGGGCGCCGTATTGGTGCCGCCAGTACGGCGCGGTCCGCGGGCGTCGCGGCGGCCATCGCGTCGCGCACCGCGAGGGCGGCGCTCGTCTTCGCGCGGGGTCTCGACGGCAGGCAAGTCGCCACGGCCGAGCGTGTCGCCCTTGTAGACCCAGACCTTCACGCCGATGGCGCCATAGGTCGTGTGCGCTTCGGACACGCCGTAGTCGATGTCGGCACGCAGGGTATGCAGCGGCACACGGCCTTCTCGGTACCATTCGGTGCGAGCGATTTCGATGCCGTTGAGGCGCCCCGAGGACATGATCTTGATGCCCTGGGCGCCCAGGCGCATGGCGTTCTGCATGGCGCGCTTCATCGCGCGGCGGAACTGGATACGCTTTTCCAGCTGCTGGGTGATGGAGTCGGCGATCAGTTTGGCGTCGATCTCGGGCTTGCGCACCTCTTCGATGTTGACCGCCACCGGCACACCGAGCATGACTGCGAGCTCCTTCTTCAGGTTCTCGATGTCCTCGCCCTTCTTGCCAATCACCACTCCCGGACGAGCCGAGTAGATGGTGATGCGCGCATTCTTGGCCGGACGCTCGATCAGCACGCGCGAGACGGCGGCGTTCTTGAGCTTGCGACGCAGGAATTCGCGCACCTTGATGTCTTCGGCCAGCTTGCCCGCGAAATCGCGGTTGCCGGCGTACCAGCGGCTGGCCCAGTTGCGGCTGACGGCGAGGCGAAAGCCGGTAGGATGAATTTTTTGTCCCATGGTGTTCCTCTCGCCTTCAGTTGCCCACGGTCACGTAGATGTGGCACGTCGGCTTGCTGATGCGGTTGCCGCGGCCCTTGGCGCGCGCCGTGAAACGCTTGAGCGTGGTGCCTTGTTCGACGTAGATGGTCTTGACCTTCAGTTCGTCGATGTCGGCGCCGTCGTTGTGCTCGGCATTGGCAATGGCCGACTCCAGCACCTTCTTGACGATGCCGGCTGCCTTCTTCTGGGTGAAAGTCAGGATGTCGAGGGCCTGGTCCACCTTCTTGCCGCGGATGAGATCTGCCACGAGACGACCCTTGTCCACGGACAAGCGGACGCCCCGCAGGACTGCACGTGTTTCAGACATGGTCGTTCCTTACTTCTTCTGGACTTTCTTGTCCGCCGGGTGACCCTTGAACGTGCGCGTCAGGGCAAACTCACCGAGCTTGTGGCCCACCATCTGATCGGTGATGTAGACGGGCACGTGCTGCTTGCCGTTGTGCACGGCAATGGTCAGGCCGATGAACTCGGGCAGCACCATGGAACGGCGCGACCAGGTCCTGACGGGCTTCTTGTCCTTGGTAGCCACGGCCTTCTCGGCCTTGGCCAACAGGTGATGGTCAACAAACGGACCCTTTTTGACAGAGCGAGACATTGGCTACCCCTTACTTCTTGCGACGCGACACGATCATGTTCTGTGTGCGCTTGTTGTTGCGGGTACGGTAGCCCTTGGTCAGATTGCCCCACGGGTCCACAGGGTGGCGTCCTTCCCCGGTCTTGCCCTCACCACCGCCCTGGGGGTGGTCGATCGGGTTCATGGCCACGCCGCGCACCGTCGGGCGTATGCCCATCCAGCGCTTGACACCGGCCTTGCCGAGTTGACGCAGGCTGTGCTCTTCATTGGCGACTTCGCCAATGGTGGCGCGGCATTCGACGTGGATCCTGCGGACTTCGCCGGACCGCATGCGCACCTGAGCGTAAACCCCTTCGCGCGCCAGCAGGGTCGCCGAAGTGCCGGCGGAGCGCGCAATCTGCGCACCCTTGCCCGGCTTGAGCTCGATGCAGTGGATGGTCGAGCCGACGGGGATATTGCGGATCGGCAGGGTATTGCCCACGCGGATCGGCGCCTCGGAGCCGCTCACCACGGTGGCGCCCACTTCGATGTTGCGCGGCGCGATGATGTAGCGGCGCTCGCCATCGGCGTAGCACACCAGCGCGATGTGCGCCGAGCGGTTGGGGTCGTACTCGATACGCTCCACTTTGGCCGGGATGCCATCCTTGGCACGGACAAAGTCCACCACGCGGTAGTGGTGTTTGTGACCACCGCCCTTGTGGCGCACGGTGATGCAACCGCGGTTGTTGCGACCGGCCTTCTGGAACTTGGGCTCCAGCAGCGGCGCGTAGCCCTCACCCTTGTGCAGGTGATTGCGCGAAATCTTCACCGCGCCACGCTGGCCCGGAGTGTTCGGTTTGATTTTGATGACAGCCATGGTTATGCCGCCTCCCCGGACAGGTTCAGGTCCTGGCCTTCCTTGAGATGTACATAGGCCTTGCGCACGTTGTCGCGCCGGCCGGTGGTTTTGCCAAAGCGCTTGGTCTTGCCCTTGACATTGACCACGGACACGCCGGTGACTTCCACCTTGAAAAGCAGCTCGACTGCCGCCTTGATCTCCGGCTTGGTCGCGCCCTGCAGCACCTTGAAAGTCACCACGTTCGACTTTTCCGACACCATGGTGGCCTTCTCCGACACCACCGGGGCGATCAGCACCTGCATCAGACGACCTTCATCGAATTTGGACGTGCTCATGCAAACATCTCCTTGAGCTGGTCAATGGCGCCCTTGGTGACGAGAACCTTCTTGTAGTGCACCAGCGAAACCGGGTCGGCGTAGCGCGGTTCGACCACGAACACGTTCTTCAGATTGCGTGATGCCAGGTACAGGTTCTCGTCCACCTCTTCGGCGATCACCATGACGGAATCGAGGTTCATTGCCTTGAAGCGGCTGGCAAGCGCCTTGGTCTTCGGCGAATCGAGCTTGATCGAATCGACCACCGCCAGGCGCCCCTCGCGCACCAGCTGCGAGAAGATGGAAGCCATGCCGGCGCGGTACATCTTCTTGTTGAGCTTGTGCGTGAAATTCTCGTCCGGCAGGTTCGGGAAGATGCGACCGCCCCCACGCCACAAGGGCGAGGAGGTCATGCCGGCGCGGGCGTTGCCCGTCCCTTTTTGCTTGAACGGCTTGCGGGTGGAGTGACGGACCTGTTGACGGTCCTTTTGCGCACGCGTGCCCTGACGGCCATTGGCACGGTAGGCAACCACGACCTGATGGATCAGGTCTTCGTTGTATTGACGATCGAACACGGTCTCGGGCACATCCACCTTGGATGCGGCATTGCCCTGTTCATCGAGGAGTTCGAGCTGCATCAGTTCGCTCCTTTCGTTGCAAGCGCCTTGACGGCCGGACGGACGGTCACGAAGCCGCCCTTGGACCCGGGGACCGCGCCCCTGATGAGCAGCAACTGGCGTGCCTCGTCGACCCGCACCACGTCCAGGTTCTGGGTGGTCACGGTTTCGTCGCCCATGTGGCCGGTCATCTTCTTGCCGGGGAACACGCGGCCCGGGTCCTGCGCCATGCCGATGGAGCCGGGTACGTTGTGCGAGCGGCTGTTGCCATGCGAAGCGCGCTGCGAACCGAAGTTGTGGCGCTTGATGGTGCCAGCGTAGCCCTTGCCGATGGACGTGCCCTGCACATCCACCTTCTGGCCCGCGGCGAAGACGTCGGCGACCGGCAAGGCGCTGCCGGCCGGGTACTTGTCCGCAGTTTCGGAGCTGACGCGAAACTCGCGCATGATCTGCCCCGCCTGGACGCCCGCCTTGGCGAGGTGCCCTGCCTGCGGCTTGGTCACACGCGATGCCTTGCGCGCACCATAGGTGACCTGCAAGGCCACGTAGCCGTCGTTGTCCTGGGTCTTGACCTGGGTAACGCGGTTGCCCGAGACGTCCACCACCGTAACGGGGATGGAAACCCCGTCATCGGCGAACAGACGCATCATGCCCACCTTGCGCCCCAGCAACCCCAGGGAGTTGCTCTGACTCATGTTTATTCTCCAGAACTTTCACCGTCCCGACTTCAATTGGCCTTGACGTTTGCGCCGGTGCGAATCCGCGAGGTATCGCGTATTCGCACCGGCGCGTGAAAGAAGGTTGTTCAAGCTTCGCGAAGACGCTCTCTGCGCGAAGCCGGCGATTCTAACCCAATCGTTTTGCAAGAACAAGTGCTGGCCGCCCAGCGCCTTGGGGCGCTGGGCGGCCAGCGGGGGTTCACTGCAGCTTGATCTCCACGTCGACGCCCGCGGGCAGGTCGAGCTTCATCAACGCGTCGACGGTCTTGTCCGTCGGATCGACGATGTCCATCAGGCGCTGGTGCGTGCGGATTTCCAGCTGGTCGCGGCTCGTCTTGTTGACGTGCGGCGAGCGCAGGATGTCGAAACGCTTCATGCGCGTGGGCAGGGGCACGGGACCCTTGACGATGGCGCCGGTGCGCTTGGCGGTATCGACGATCTCGGCGGCCGACTGGTCGATCAGCTTGTAGTCAAACGCCTTCAGGCGAATGCGGATTTTTTGCTTGGACATGAATAATCCTCAGTCGTCCCAAGAATTACTCGATGATCTTCGCCACCACGCCCGCGCCCACGGTGCGCCCACCCTCGCGGATGGCAAAGCGCAGGCCCTCTTCCATGGCGATGGGGTGGATGAGCTTGACGGTCATGGACACGTTGTCGCCGGGCATCACCATCTCCTTGTCGGCCGGCAGCTCGATGGCGCCCGTGACGTCGGTGGTGCGGAAGTAGAACTGCGGGCGGTAGTTGTTGAAGAACGGCGTGTGGCGCCCGCCCTCGTCCTTGGACAGCACGTACACCTCGCAGGTGAAGTGCGTGTGCGGGGTGATCGAGCCGGGCTTGGCCACGACCTGGCCGCGCTCGACGTCTTCGCGCTTGGTGCCGCGCAGCAAGATGCCGACGTTGTCGCCCGCCTGGCCCTGGTCCAGGAGCTTCCTGAACATTTCCACGCCGGTGACGGTGGTCTTTTGCGTGTCGCGGATGCCGACGATTTCCACTTCCTCGCCGACCTTGACGATGCCGCGCTCCACGCGCCCGGTGATCACGGTGCCGCGCCCGGAGATGGAGAACACGTCTTCCACGGGCATGAGGAAGGCGCCGTCGATGGCGCGCTCGGGCGTGGGGATGTAGCTGTCCAGCGCTTCAGCGAGCTTCATGATGGCCTGCTCGCCGAGCTCGCCCGTATCGCCTTCGAGCGCCAGCTTGGCCGAGCCCTTGATGATGGGGGTGTCGTCGCCGGGGAATTCGTACTTGGACAGCAGTTCGCGCACTTCCATCTCGACGAGTTCGAGCAGTTCGGCGTCGTCCACCATGTCGCACTTGTTCAGGAACACGATGATGTAGGGCACGCCCACCTGGCGGGCCAGCAGGATGTGTTCGCGCGTCTGGGGCATGGGGCCGTCGGCGGCCGAGCACACGAGGATGGCGCCGTCCATTTGCGCGGCACCGGTGATCATGTTCTTGACGTAGTCGGCGTGGCCGGGGCAGTCCACGTGCGCGTAGTGGCGCGCGGCGGTCTCGTACTCGACGTGCGAGGTGTTGATGGTGATGCCGCGGGCCTTCTCTTCGGGGGCGTTGTCGATCTGGTCGTAGCTCTTGACGTCACCGCCGAACTTCTTGCCCAGCACCGTGGCGATCGCCGCAGTCAGCGTCGTCTTGCCGTGGTCCACGTGACCAATGGTGCCCACGTTCACGTGCGGCTTGGTACGCTCGAATTTTCCTTTTGCCATGTTCCAACTCCAAAAGAGCAATGCCTGTGCGAGGGTTTAAGGTCTGCACCCGATTGCTGATTCCCCCGGCACAGGACCACCGGGAGGCACCGAATCGCAGACCGTCAAGATACTATTAAAAACATAGCTATCAGCGCTTTACTGACAAGCGCTGATAGCCGTTTTCATTCGGATCACTTGGCGCGTGCAGCCATGATGGCTTCGGCCACGTTGCGCGGAGCTTCGGCGTAATGCTTGAACTCCATCACGTAGGTGGCACGGCCCTGGGTCATGGAGCGCAACTGCGTGGCGTAGCCGAACATCTCGGACAGTGGCACCTCGGCCTTGATGGCCTTGCCGCCGCCTACCATGTCGTCCATGCCCTGCACCATGCCGCGGCGGCTGGAGAGGTCGCCCATCACCGTGCCGGCGTAGTCTTCGGGCGTCTCGACCTCCACGGCCATCATGGGCTCCAGGATGACCGGGTCGGCCTTGCGTGCGGCTTCCTTGAAGCCGAAGATGGCCGCCATCTTGAACGCCTGCTCGGACGAGTCCACGTCGTGGTAGGAACCGAAAGTGAGCGCAACCTTCACGTCCACCACCGGGTAGCCGGCCAGCACGCCAGCGGTGAGCGCTTCTTCCACGCCCTTTTGCACCGCAGGGATGTATTCGCGCGGCACCACGCCGCCCTTGATCTCGTCGAGGAACTCGAAGCCCTTGCCCGGCTCGTTGGGCTCCAGGCGGAACACCACGTGGCCGTACTGCCCCTTGCCGCCCGACTGGCGCACGAACTTGCCTTCCACGTCGGAGACGCTCTTGCGCACCGTCTCGCGGTAGGCCACCTGGGGCTTGCCGACGTTGGCCTCGACGCCGAACTCGCGCTTCATGCGGTCGACAATGATGTCCAGGTGCAGCTCGCCCATGCCGGCGATGATGGTCTGACCCGACTCTTCGTCGGTGCGCACGCGAAACGACGGGTCTTCGGCCGCCAGGCGCGACAGCGCGATGCCCATCTTCTCCTGGTCGGCCTTGGACTTGGGCTCCACTGCCTGGGCGATCACCGGCTCGGGGAAGACCATGCGCTCGAGCATGATGTGGGCGTTCAGGTCGCACAGGGTGTCACCCGTGGTCACATCCTTCAGGCCCACGCAGGCGGCGATGTCGCCGGCGCGGATTTCCTCGATTTCCTGGCGGTCATTGGCGTGCATCTGCACGATGCGGCCGATGCGCTCCTTCTTGCCCTTGACGGGGTTGTAGACCGTGTCGCCCTTGGTCAGCACGCCCGAGTAGACACGCACGAAGGTGAGCTGGCCGACAAAGGGGTCGGTCATGAGCTTGAACGCCAGCGCCGAGAACTTCTCGTTGTCGTCCGCCTTGCGCGTCAGCTTCTTGTCCTCCTCGTCCGGATCGGTGCCGGCGACATCGGGGATGTCGGTCGGCGCCGGCAGGAAGTCGAGTACCGCGTCCAGCATGCGCTGCACACCCTTGTTCTTGAAGGCGGTGCCGCACAACATGGGCTGGATTTCGGTGGCGATGGTGCGCTGGCGCAGGCCGGCGATGATGTCTTCCTCGCTGAGTTCGCCCTCCTCGAGGTATTTGTTCATCAGCTCTTCGCTGGCTTCGGCGGCCGATTCGACCATCTTCTCGCGCCATTCCGTGGCCTGATCGACGAGATCGGCAGGTATGTCGCGGTATTCGAACTTCATCCCCTGGGAGGCCTCATCCCAGATGATGGCCTTCATCTTGATGAGGTCCACCACGCCCTGGAAACCGTCTTCCGCACCGATGGGAATGACCACCGGCACCGGATGCGCATTCAGGCGCGTCTTCATCTGGTCGTGCACCTTGAAGAAGTTGGCCCCCGTGCGGTCCATCTTGTTGACAAAGGCAATGCGCGGCACCTTGTGCTTGTTTGCCTGGCGCCAGACGGTCTCGGACTGCGGCTGCACGCCGCCCACGGCGCAGTACACCATGACGGCGCCGTCGAGCACGCGCATGGAACGCTCCACCTCGATGGTGAAGTCCACGTGCCCGGGGGTGTCGATGATGTTGATGCGATGGGCCGGACGCGACAGATCCATGCCCTTCCAGAAACAGGTCACCGCCGAAGAGGTGATGGTGATGCCGCGCTCCTGCTCCTGCTCCATCCAGTCGGTCGTGGCCGCACCGTCATGCACTTCCCCGATCTTGTGGGTCAAGCCCGTGTAAAACAGAATGCGCTCGGAGGTCGTGGTCTTGCCTGCGTCGATGTGCGCAGAGATGCCGATATTGCGATAACGCTCCAGGGGAGTAGTGCGGGCCATGATGATCTTTCGTTAACGGACAACAGCCCGGCCGCCGAAAACCGGCACGTCGGGCTTGTTGCCTTCGAGGGAAATAGGGGCGAAATTCAGAAACGGAAGTGGCTGAAGGCCCTGTTCGCCTCGGCCATGCGGTGCACCTCGTCGCGGCGCTTCATGGCGCCGCCACGGCCTTCCGTGGCTTCCATCAATTCGTTGGCAAGACGCTGCGCCATGGACTTCTCGCCACGCTTGCGCGCAGCCTCCTTGATCCAGCGCATCGACAAGGCCAGGCGGCGGATGGGACGCACCTCGACCGGCACCTGGTAGTTGGCGCCGCCGACACGGCGAGACTTCACCTCGACCATGGGCTTGACGTTGTTGATGGCAGTGGTGAACACCTCAAGGGCATTCTTTTCGGGTTGCTTTTTCTCGATCAGCTCGAGAGCGCCGTAGATGATGCGCTCGGCAACCGCCTTCTTGCCGCCCTCCATGATCACGTTCATGAATTTGGACAGCTCTACGTTGCCGAACTTGGGATCCGGCAGGATTTCACGTTTGGGGACTTCGCGACGACGTGGCATTTTTCACCTTTCGATTGCTTCAGCTGGCGCCTTGCGGGCGCCACGGAGGCCAAACCGGGACCTCCACTTACTCGACCCCGGCACGCGGGGCCATTACGCCACTCCCTGCGCCACGCAGGGGGCAGCACCTTGCCGGCTTGCGCCGATGTATTACTTGGCCTTGGGGCGCTTGGCGCCGTACTTGGAGCGCGCCTGCTTGCGATCTTTCACGCCCTGCAGGTCCAGCGAACCGCGCACGATGTGGTAGCGCACGCCCGGCAGGTCCTTGACACGACCGCCGCGCAGCAGCACCACGCTGTGCTCCTGCAGGTTGTGCCCTTCGCCGCCGATGTAGGAGATGACCTCGAAACCATTGGTCAGGCGCACCTTGGCCACCTTGCGCAGAGCCGAGTTCGGCTTCTTCGGAGTGGTGGTGTACACACGCGTGCACACCCCCCGGCGCTGCGGGCAGTTCTCCATTGCAGGGCTTTTGGATTTGACAACTTCGACCGTGCGGCCCTGGCGCACGAGTTGGTTAATGGTTGGCATGCAGTTACGTGTCCCTAAAGCGTGAATCCGCGGCACGACCCGCGCCGCGCGCAAGCCAACCGCCAAAGAAATCCGGAAAAGCCCGAAAGTGTACTATGCTCTGCGCGCCAATGCAATCTCTGCATGCGGCCTGTTCCACAGGGCCTGCGGGGACCCACGGCGCGCCGCGGGCATTGGTGTAGCTGCACGAAGGGTCTTTGAGGGCTTTGCGGACAAACACAGACAATACGGGATTACCTCCAACGCGATACAAAAGCCAGTCACATGACGGCACCGACGGCACCACGCAACTCCATCAACTGGTTCAAATATGCTGCTCCCGCGCGCTTTTACCCGCTCGCGGGCCGCGCGGTGGTGTGGTTTTCGGTGCTTGCGGTGCTGCTGGGTGCGCTCGGGCTGTTCATCGGCTTCGCGGTGGCGCCGACCGATGCGCAGCAGGGAGACGCCTATCGCATCATCTTCCTGCACGTGCCTACCGCCTGGCTGTCCATGGTCATCTATGTTGCCATGGCATTCTGGGCCGGTGTAGGCTTGGTGTTCAACACGCGCCTGGCTTCCATGATGGCAAGGGCGCTGGCACCCACAGGCGCCTTGATGACGTTTTTGGCGCTGTGGACCGGCGCGCTCTGGGGCAAACCGACCTGGGGCACCTGGTGGGTCTGGGACGCGAGGCTCACCTCCGAGCTGATCCTGCTCTTCCTGTACCTGGGCTTTCTCGCGCTGCATGCCTCCATCGATGACGAGCGCCGCGCCGACCGCGCCACCG
The DNA here is from genome assembly GCF_007954405.1 of Comamonas flocculans. Classification (NCBI taxonomy): domain Bacteria; kingdom Pseudomonadati; phylum Pseudomonadota; class Betaproteobacteria; order Burkholderiales; family Comamonadaceae; genus Comamonas; species Comamonas flocculans. Next base: position 1,117,292 of record NZ_CP042344.1, read on the forward strand.
CCGTTCTGGCGCTGGTGGGAGTGGTCAACGTTCCGATCATCTATTTCTCGGTGCAGTGGTGGAATACGCTGCACCAGGGGGCCTCGGTGAGCCTGACCAGCGCCCCGAGCATTGCCACTCCGATGTTGGCTGGCATGTTGATCAGCTCGGCTGCCGTGTGGTGCTACTGCATTGCGGTGGTGTTGGCGCGGGTGCGGCTGATCATGCTTGAACGCGAGCGCCATGCAAGCTGGGTGCAACGGGAACTGCAAGGGCACGGAGCAAGTCCATTGGAATCCTCCCCTTCCTCGCCGCCCCCCGGAGCCCCCACATGATTTACTGGTCGAGCTGGTCCGAGTTCCTGCACATGGGCGGCTACGGCCGCTACGTCTGGGGCTCGCTAGCGGTGATGATGGTGGTCATTGCTGCCGAGATCTGGCAGCTTCGCAGCCGTCGCCGGCACATGGAGTAAGAGCATGAGAAGCAGAACCAAACGCGGGCTGATCATCGTTGGTGGCCTGGCGGCGCTGGGCGTTGCAAGCGCCTTGGTGCTCAACGCCTTCCAGGACAACCTGGTGTTCTTCTTCAGCCCCTCGCAGGTGGCCAGCAGCGAGGCTCCCGTCGATCGCAGCTTTCGCCTGGGCGGGCTGGTGCAGGAAGGCAGCGTGCAGCGCAGCAGCGACAGCCTGGCCGTGCACTTTGTCGTCACCGACGGCGCCCAGGCCATCCCCGTCACCTACGACGGGCTGCTGCCCGACATGTTTCGCGAGGGCAAAGGCGTAGTCACCCAAGGGCGGTTGCAGGCGGACGGCAGTTTTCGCGCGGAGCAAGTCCTGGCCAAGCACGACGAGAACTACACCCCGAAGGAAGTGGCGGACATGCTCAAGACCACCTCGCTGGAGACGGGCAGCGGCGGAGCGCGGCCATGATCGCCGAAGTCGGTCAACTGGCCCTGGTGCTGGCACTGTGCCTTGCCCTCTTGCAAGGCACAGTGCCACTGATCGGGGCAGCACGCGGCAACGCCGACTGGATGGCGCTTGCCCGTCCCACCGCCTGGGGTCAATTCCTCTTCGTGGCCGGCGCCTTTGCCTGCCTGAGCTACCTGTTCGTGGTCAACGACTTCTCCGTGCTCTACGTCGTGCAGCACTCCAACTCGCAGCTGCCGCTGATCTACCGCATCTGCGCGGTCTGGGGCGGGCACGAGGGCTCCATCTTGCTGTGGGTGCTGATCCTGGCGTGCTGGACCCTGGCGGTGTCGCTGTTTTCGCGCAACCTCGACGACGAGACGCGCGCGCGCATCCTGGCCATCATGGGCCTGATCTCCGTGGGTCTGCTGCTGTTCATTCTGTTCACCTCCAACCCCTTCGAGCGCCTCTTGCCCGCCGCGGCCAATGGGCAGGACCTGAACCCGCAGCTGCAAGACCCGGGTTTGATCGCGCACCCGCCGCTGCTGTACATGGGCTACGTAGGCACCGTCGTGGCTTTCGCCTTTGCCATGGCCGCGCTGCTGGCGGGGCGGCTGGACGCGGCCTGGGCGCGCTGGTCGCGCCCCTGGGCCACCGTCTCCTGGGCCTTTCTCACGCTGGGCATTGCCGTGGGCAGCGCCTGGGCCTACTACGAGCTGGGCTGGGGTGGCTGGTGGTTCTGGGACCCGGTGGAAAACGCCTCGCTCATGCCCTGGCTGGTGAGCACCGCGCTGCTGCACTCGCTGGCCGTGACGGAAAAACGCAACACCTTCAAGCTGTGGACCGCACTGCTGGCGATCATCGCCTTCTCCCTGTCGCTGCTGGGTACCTTCCTGGTGCGCTCGGGCGTGCTCACCTCGGTGCATGCCTTTGCCACCGACCCCTCGCGCGGCATCTACATCCTGGCCTTTCTGAGCGTGGTGGTGGGCGGCTCGCTGCTGCTGTTTGCCTGGCGCGCACCGCGTGTGGGCCTGGGCGCGCGCTTCGCCATGGTCTCGCGCGAGGCCATGCTGCTGCTCAACAACGTCGTGCTGCTGGTCGCCTTTGCCGCGGTGCTGCTGGGCACGCTGTACCCTCTCATCATCGATGCCCTGGGCCTGGGCAAGCTCTCGGTGGGCCCGCCCTACTTCGAAGCGGTATTCGTTCCGCTCATCGCCCCGGCGCTGTTTCTCATGGGCGTGGGTCCGCTCACGCGCTGGCGCGAAGACCGCGCCATGGCGCTGGTGCGCAAGCTGCGCTGGGCGCTCATCGTGAGCCTGCTGGCCGCGCTCATCTCCCCGTGGCTGCTGGGCAACTGGAAGCCGTTGGTGGGCTTTGGTCTGTTCCTGGCTTTCTGGATCGCGGCCACCACCTTCTACAACCTCTACGAGCGCCTCAAGAACCACCCCTCGCCGAGCTGGGGCCGGCGTGTACGCACGCAGCCGGGCAGCTACTACGGCATGCTGCTGGCGCACCTGGGCGTGGCGGTGTTCATCGTCGGCGTAAGCATCGTCAACGGCTATGAGATCGAGAAAGATGTGACCATGGAGCCGGGCGAGAGCGTGACGCTGGCCGGCTACACCTTCTTGTTTGAAGGTACGCACGACAAGCGCGGCCCCAACTACAGCGCCGACGTGGGCGTGCTCAGCGTCACGCGCGACGGCCGGAGCGTGACCACGCTGCGCCCCGAGCGGCGTATCTACACCGCAGGGGCCAACCCTACGCCGATGACCGAGGCGTCGATCCACCCCGGGCTCACGCGCGACCTGTATGCGGCGCTGGGCGACAGACTGACCAACACCCGCTGGATCGTGCGGGTGTACTTCAAGCCCTTCGTAGACTGGATCTGGTTTGGCTGCTTGATGATGGCCCTGGGTGGAGGCTTGGCGGTGATGGACCGGCGCTATCGGCTCAAGCGGCGCCAGAGCGCTCCGGCGCGCGCTGCCGCGGGCGGCACGCCGGGCATGCCCCCGGGCGCACTGCCCCTGCCGGGTGCGGCCAAGGTGGCTGCGCCATGAGAAAAGGCATCGTGCCTCTGGCGGTATTTGCCGTTCTGATGGTGTTTTTGGGTATAGGACTCACGCTCAAGCCGCGCGAGCTGCCCTCGCCGCTCATCGACAAGCCCCTGCCCGCCTTTGCCCTGCCCCAGTTGAGCGATCCGCAGCAGACGGTGGCCGCCAAGGATCTGGCCGGAAAGGTCTGGATGCTCAACGTCTGGGCCTCCTGGTGCGTAGCCTGCCGCGTGGAGCACCCGGTACTCGTGGATCTGGCTCGAAACGACAAGTCCATCCTGATCTACGGGCTCAACTACAAGGACCAGCGCGAGGACGCGCTGCGCTGGCTTGCGCGTCTGGGCAATCCCTATCTGGAATCCTTCTCGGACACGCAGGGGCTGGTGGGCATCGACCTCGGGGTCTATGGCGTGCCCGAGACCTTCATCATCGATCGCCAAGGGGTGATCCGCTACAAGCACATCGGCCCCGTCACCCCCGAGGCGCTGCAAGAGACCATCCTGCCGCTGATGAGGAAGCTCGGTGCGTAGCTACCTTGCCCGCCTGATGCTCGTCGTCCTGGCCTGGCTTGGCGCCAGCGGCTGGGCCAGCGAGGCGCCCACGCTGGCCGCCGACCCGGCCCTGGAGGCACAGATGATGGATATCGCGCAGGAGCTGCGCTGCCTGGTGTGCCAGAACGAAACCATTGCCGCCTCACATGCCGATCTGGCGGTCGATTTGCGCCAGCAGATACGCAGCCAGCTTGGGCAGGGGCGCACGCCCGCGCAGATTCGCGAATTCATGGTGCAGCGCTACGGCGAGTTCGTGCTCTATCGCCCGCGCCTGAGCGCCAAGACGCTGCTGCTCTGGGGTGGGCCCTTTGTCTTGCTGCTGCTTGGCCTGTTCGTGCTGTGGCGCGCACTCAGAAGCCGCCCGGGCGCACCTGAACCAGGTGCGCTCACACCCCAGGAACAGCAAAAGGCACAGCAACTGCTTGGCCTTGCCAAGGAGAAGGATTGATGTCCGGTTTTGTGGCCTTGGCCGCGGTCATGGTGCTCGCTGCGCTGGGTGCGGTACTGCTTCCCCTGCTGCGTCGCAGCCAGCGCCCGCTGCAGCGCGGCGAAGATCTGGCGGTGCTCGCCGACGGCCTGCGCGAGCTCGATGCGGCGCTGGCTGCGGGCGACGTGGGCGCGGCCGAACACGAGAGAGCGCGCCTGGAACTGCAGCGCCAGGCGCTGCAGGCCGATCAGGCGGCGCACGCGCGGGCCCAGTCAAGCCAGCAGGCCAATTGGGCCGTCGCCCTGGCCACGGCCGTGGCGCTGCCCCTGCTGGCGGTGAGCGTCTATCTGACGGTGGGGCAACCGGGAGCGATCAGCAGCAAACATGTCGCCGTCCAGGCCAGTGACGCAGCGCCCCAGGCGCCCGATGAAACCACGCTCGCGGCCTTGCGGGCGCGTGTGGCGGCCGATGCCCAGGATGCATCTTCCTGGGTCTTGCTGGCCCGCGCGAGCATGCAGCTTGGACACGCCGACGAGGCCTTGGCCGCTTACGCCAAGGCCACGGCACTCGTGGACGACAGTCCCGACCTGTGGGTCGAGTACGCCAATACCCTTGCGGTTGCGCACGGGCGCGACCTCTCGGGAGAGCCGACCGTCATGGTTCAGCGGGCCTTGAAGATCGACCCGAACAACCTCAATGCGCTGGCGTTTGCCGGCCTGGCGGCATTGCAGCAGGGCGACGCGAAGACGGCGCTGCAGCACTGGGAGCACCTCAAGACCCTGTTGCCCGAAGGCGCAAAGGACGCCGAGACCATAGATCAGCTGATTGCGCGGGCGCGCGGCGAAGCGCCCACCGCGCAATCTTCGTCCGCCCCCGCCGGTGGGGCTGCCATCAGCGGCTCCGTCACGGTGGATCCGAGCATCGCCGACCGGATTGCCAGCACCGATACCTTGTTCGTCTTCGCGCGTGCCCCCAAGGGTCCGCCCATGCCCCTGGCCGCGCTGCGCGTATCCGCCACGGGTTGGCCCGTGGCCTTCACGCTCGACGACAGCAGCGCCATGGCCCAAGAGCTGCGGCTGTCACGCTTTACCCAGGTCAATCTGGTGGCGCGGGTTTCCAAGAGTGGCAGCGCCACGCCGCAGCCGGGAGATATCGAGGGGCATGTGGATGGGGTGGCCGCCGGCAGCAGCGGCGTGCATATCGTGCTCGATCGCGTCGTAGCGCACTGAGGGCGCCCAAAGTGGAGGCCGCTACAACCGCGCCGCCCGATCGCGCCGCCCGGGCTGGCACTGCGGCCCTGCAACTCGTGGGTCTGGGCTGCATACGGGCGCGTCGTGTTCTCTTTTCCGACCTTCACCTCGATCTGCCGGCCGGTCAGGTGTTGCGCGTGCAAGGCGCCAATGGTGCCGGCAAGACCAGCCTGCTGCGCATGGTCTGCGGTCTGCTGTCACCCAGCGCCGGGGAAGTGTTGTGGCAGGGCCAGCCCATTGCTCGTCTGCGTGAGGAATATGGGCGCCAACTGGTGTTTTTCGGGCATCTGCCGGGTGTCAAGCCCGAGCTTTCCGCGCTGGAGAACCTGCAGCTGCTGCTTGCGCTGAGCGGCATGCGGCCCAAGGCGTCCGCGGCTCTCGCCGCTCTGCAGGCGGCCGGCCTGGCAGGTCACGAACACGCGCCGGTACGCACGCTTTCGCAAGGCCAGCGCCGCCGCGCGGCCCTCGCACGACTGGTACTGAGCCACGCACCGCTGTGGGTGCTTGACGAACCCTTCAACGCGCTCGACCAGGTGGCGACACAGTGGCTGCTCGGGTTGATTGCGCGGCATGTCGCCGGCGGTGGCCTGGTGGTGCTTACGAGCCACCAGAGCGTGACTCTCGAACCCACGGTGCCGCAGCAGGTGCTGACGCTATGACGGACGCCCCGCTGCCCGCGCAGCAAGCCGGCGCGCCTGCCGGGCCTCTGACCGGCATCTGGCAATTGTTCATGCGCGATTTGCGCATTGCCCTGCGTCGCCAGACGGACTCTGCGGCCGCCATCGTCTTCTTCTTTCTCGTGGTCAGCCTGTTCCCGCTGGGCATCGGTGCCGAGGCGCAGCTGCTGCGTGCCATCGCGCCCGGCGTGATCTGGGTCGCGGCCCTGCTGGCAGCCATGCTGTCGCTGTCCCGCCTGTTTGCCGATGACCACCAGGACGGCAGCCTGGAGCAGATGCTGCTGGCCGCCACGCCCTTGCCCATGCTGGTGACCGCCAAGATATTGGCCCATTGGCTGAGCTCGGGCTTGTTGCTCACCCTGCTCTCCCCCGTCCTGGCGCTGCAGTTCGACCTGCCCGCAGAGGCCGTGGCGGTGCTCACACTGTCGCTGTTGCTCGGAACCCCGGCCCTGAGCCTGATCGGCGCCATCATGTCTGCGCTCACCCTCGGGGCGCGCGGCGGGGGTGTTCTGCTCGCGCTGCTGGTGCTGCCGCTGTACATCCCCGTGCTCGTCTTCGGCGCCGCCGCCGTGCAGTCGAGCGCGGCCGGCATGGGGGTTTCAGCGCACCTCTCGTTGATGGGAGCGATTCTGGCGCTGGCGGCCTTCCTCGGCCCCTGGGCTGCGGGATGGGCGCTGCGGATATCGGCAGAATAATAGCAGCCGCGCGGCGCCGCAGCTGCGCTACGCGCCTATTTGATCCACAAGCGCAGCGCGTCCCAGGCGCGGCCAAGCAGGCCGGCCTGCTCCACCGCTTCGAGCGCAACCAAGGGGAGCTCGGCGAGTTTTTGCTCACCCAGCATCACCTGCAGCACGCCCACCTCCTGCCCCTTGGCGTAGGGCGCGACCAAGGGGTCGGGGCGCACGATCTGCGTCGTGATCTTTCCGGCGCTGCCGGCTGGCACCGTCACCACGGTAGCTTGCGAGCGGCCGATCTTGAGCGTGTTCTGCGCCCCTTTCCAGAGCTGGGGCGTCGCGACGGCCTGTCCCGCGTCGAAGAGCTTGACGTCGTCGAAAGCGCTGTAGCCCCAGTTCAGGAGCTTTTGCGTTTCGTTGGCGCGGATGTTGTCGCTGTCGGCGCCGAGGACGACCGCCACGACCCGTCGCTCGCCGAGCTGGGGGAATTCCCGCTTGGCCGTCGCCACCAGGCAGTAACCTGCCGCCGCGGTATGACCGGTCTTGAGTCCGTCCACCGTGGGGTCACGAAACAATAGCACGTTGCGGTTGTTGGCGTTGGCCTTGGGCGTGCCTTCATAGCGGTATTGCTTGATCCCGAAGTAATGCATGTACTCGGGGAAATCCTGCACCAGATGCTTGGACAACACCGCCAGGTCGCGCGCGGTCGTATGGTGGCCCGCCTCGGTCAGGCCCTCCGGGTTCTTGTACGAGGTGCCGGCGAGCCCGAGCGCCTTGGCCTGATCGTTCATCATGCGCACGAAGTTTTCTGCGCTGCCGCCCACGCCTTCGGCCAAGGCCATGGACGCGTCGTTGCCCGACTGCACGATCATGCCCTTGAGCAGGTCGTCCACCGGCACCTGCATCTTGGGATCGATGAACATGCGCGAGCCGGGCATCTTCCAGGCGAGCTCGCTGACCGAAAATCGCTGGTCGAGCGTGATCTTCTTGGCGCGCAAGGCGTCAAACACCACATAGCTCGTCATCAGCTTGGTCAGGGAAGCGGGCTCGATGGGCGCGTCGATGTCCTTGGCGGCAAGAATCTGGCCCGAGGTCAGGTCCATCACCAGGTAGTTGCGCGCCGCAATCTCGGGGGCCGGCGGCAGTTGCGCAAAGCTCAGCAGCGGCGCGAGCGCAAGCAGAGCCACCCACCGTGTAAGAAAAGCAAAAGGAAATTTCATGTTGCGTGGCGTTCGCGCAGCGGGCGAGCGCCTGGGTCTGTGAAAGAAAAAACGGGCCGCACCCGCGATGCGAGCGTCAGAACACGGCCTGCAGGTGCCGTCCGACGAGCGCCCTGAGCAGCGGCAATTGTCCGTGAAAGAAGTGTGCACCGCCGGGTACAACCGTGACAGGGAGTAGCTGAGGCCGAGCCCAGTCGAACACGGCGGCAAGCGGCACGACATCATCGTGTTCACCGTGCACCACCAGTGTCCGCATGCGCGCCGGCTCGGGCACTTGGGCAACGTCGAAATTGCTGGCGGCTGCGCCCACCAGCACTGCATGCGTTGGGGTGCGTTCCTCCCACAGCGCGTGCAGTGCCTGGCTTGCCACAAAGGCGCCGAAGGAAAAGCCGGCCACGGCCAGCGGCCCTGAGGGAACGACCTGCTGCACGACCGCGAGCATGTCTTCCAACTCTCCACGGCCCCCATCGTAGGCACCGGCGGAAGCACCGACACCCCGGAAATTGAAACGCACCGCGGCAAATCCGGCCATCACGAAGGCGCGTGCCAGCGTCTGGACGACCTTGTTGTCCATGGTGCCACCAAACTGCGGGTGCGGGTGAGCGACGACCGCCGTACCGCGCAGCTGCGTTCCATCGTCCGGTGCGCTGCGCACCGCTTCGATCGCCCCGGCGGGGCCTTCCAATTCAAGACGCTGCGACTGCATGGCGCATCAGACCGTGGTTTGCGGGGCGATGGCGTTCACCGGCCCACCTCGTCAGGCAACACCAGACGCTCAACGATCTGTCCGTGCTTGAGGTGCGCTTCGACGATCTCATCGATGTCGGCCAGATCCACATAGGTGTACCAAACGCCTTCGGGGTAGACGACGGCGACCGGGGCGCCCGCACAGCGGTTCAGGCAGCCCGCCTTGTTGACCCTGACCTTGCCCTTGCCCGCAAGGCCCTCGTCCTTGACGCGGCCCTTGCAGTGTTGAAATGCCTCCTGCGCTCCATGCTGGGCGCAGCAATAGTCGCCGTTGTCGCGCTGATTGAGGCAAAAGAAGATATGCCGCCCATAGTACGGCGCGGATCGGGAATCGTTCATGCCCGCCATTGTAGAAAGCCGCTCAAAATGGTTTGACCACGACCAGCACCACCGCGGCCAGCAGCAGCACCACGGGGGCCTCGTTGAACCAGCGATACCACCGATGGCCATGGCGGCTGGACCCTTGCGCCAGGCGGCGCAGCTCCAGCATGCACCACCCGTGATAGACCAACAGAACAAGAACCACCAGCAGCTTGGCGTGCAGCCAGCCGTTGCCAGGCCCCCGGCCTATGCCGTAGCCCAGCCACAACCACAGCCCCAATGCGAGCGCCGGCACGGCCAGCAGACTCATGAACCGCATGAGCTTGCGTGCCATCAGGAGCAGGCGCTGACGCTCCGCCACCGATCCTGGCGCCACCATGGCCAGGTTGACGAAGATGCGCGGCAGATAGAACAGCCCGGCGAACCAGCTGACCACGAAAACGATATGCAAAGACTTGACCCACAGCATGCGGCGGCATCATCCATAAAAAGGAGCCCGGCACATGGCCGGGCAGACAAGCCTCTGTGGCCGCATGCGGCCCGAGGCCCCGCTCAGGGAGGAAAGCGGGGGGTGGTCGCCCACCCGCAGACAATCTAGCACCGCGCACCCGGCCCCGCAAGCCACGTCCCGAAACGGGACCCTGCGGACCCTGATGGCCTGCCCGGAGGGACTCGAACCCCCGACCTATTGCTTAGAAGGCAATTGCTCTGTCCAGTTGAGCTACGGGCAGGAAAGGCGCGCCGCAGGAATGCGCTGGCTCGAGCTCTCAGCTCAACAGACGCTCCGGGTTGGCGTTGAGTTTGGCCACCACGTTGCGCGTGGCGCGCACCGTGATGCCTTCGACATCCTGCGGCGTGAGCAGCCGCGCCTGGAGATAGGCCGCCAGCCGCCGCGCCTGAAAGAGGTAATTCTGCCCGCTCGGCGCAATGAACAAATGCAACTGCTTGCGCTGGCTATGCCAGACGTATTGCACTCGCATGGTGCCGCCGTTGTGGTCCAGCGTGTACCAGGTGCCCAGAGGCAGTTCGTTGGCGCGCTTGAGCGCCTCGCTCTGAACCGGCGCATCGGTGTCCGGGATGACGTCGATGGCGGAGGCATCGATGCCAAGCAGCAGCTCGATGTTCTCGGCGTTCAGCGGAATGTCGCCCAGGCTCTCGTCGCTGATGAAGTCTTCCAGGTCCACCAGGCGCTGGGCCATCTCGTCGATGCGCTCCTGGGCGATCACCGCCGTCTTGGCGACGAAGGCTTCGGCCAGCGTGTCGGTCAATTCCTTGATTTGCGCGTCCTGCGCTTCACCTTCCATGCCGACCAGAGCCAAGCCCCGGCGCAGGCGTTCGAGAATACCCGGAAGCATCTGGATCACCTGGTTACGCTCACTGCGGTTGGGTTTGGCGCCCGATGCCCACACCAGGTCGGCCGCCACCCGCTTGTACTGCGTGGTCTCCTTGTCCTGCACCCCATACTTCACCGCCGCCATGGCCAGCACCTCGGCCCAGGTGCGAAACAGGAAGTCGCGTATCTCCTCGCGCACCGGCATGTCGCGCAGCATGGTGCGCAGCTCGATCGTGAACTGGACGGTGAGCGTCTCCTTTTGCTCCATCTGCTGGGCCACACCCACGATCTCGGAGCTGGTCTTCTGCGCCTTCACGAGCGAGTCGGCAAGGAATTTCTCGAATTCGTCGTGGACGATCTGAAACACCTTGCTGCCCGTCTCCGGATATTGCTCTATGACCTGGACCACCCGGCGGATCTCCTTCTCCAGCGCGCTGCCATTGATCGCATTGGCGTCAAAGCCCAGCACGCACGAGCCCATGCGGTCGATCAGCTTGCGCGCCGGGTGGTCCACCTGGTTGAAGAATTCGGGCTCGGCCAGCGCCACCCTGAGCACCGGTACCTGCAGGCGCGCGAACCATACGCGCACCGAAGGCGGGATGCGATCCTCGTCCAGAATGCTCTGGAACATCAACGCGACGATTTCGATGATCGCCTTCTCGCTGGCCGTTTCCGCCTTTTCCTTGAGTTCGACAGCGCGCTGGCGCACTTCGGTCACCGCCTGGGCCACGGCGACCGGCGTGTAGGCGGAAACCAGCATGTGCGGCCCGGCACCACCATAGAAGGCATTGGCCTGCACCTGCATGGAACCGAGCGCCTGCGACAAGGCCATGGTTGCGGGCGGGGCGTGCACCGGGCTGAACCCCGTCGATGACTGGATCAGCAAATGCTGCAGCTGCACCATGACCTCCTCGGCACGCTGGCGCGTCATGTCCAGCTGCGACCAGCCGTAGGCCTGCGCCGCATCGACCGCCTGGGCGCTGCCGGGAAAACTGCCGTAGGCCGAGGGAGCCACCATGCCCGGGGGCGGCGCCAGATGCGCCCCCGCCGAACCGAGCTGGGAGCCACTGGCCAGCGCCCCATAGCCCGAAGTCGCGGCTTGGCTGGCGGCAAAAGCCGCCGCTGCGCCCGCGTGCGCGCGTGAGGTGGCCGACGGCGGCCGGACTACTCGGCTGCGCAGCGCCGCCAGGTCGGGCACGCCTTGTTTGTCATAGAGCTCGACCACCGCTTCATAGGCCGGCACTGCCGCCTTGGTCAGGGCGGTTTCGAGCGAATCGAACACGAGATCCAGCTCGTCGCGCGACAAGCCGGCGTCAAACCATTGGTCCACCAGCGCCAGGCATGCGACTTCGGGGCGCAGCACGTCGTCCGCCTCGAGCTCACGACCCTCGAGGTATTTGGTGCGCTGGCGCACCGCCTCCAGCGTGCTGTCCGCCTTGGCGGCAATCGCACGCGCAAGCCGCGCACCGAGCAAGCGGTTTTCCACCGCATCTTCACTCACCAGCTGCAGACCATCGAGCCCGCCGCCGGAGAGCCCATGCGGCGCGGATTTGCGCTGGGCGCCACCTTCAGCGTCACGCCATGCCTGGGCGACCCCGTCTGCCCACTTCTGGTGGTGGCTGCGGTAATGCAGCCAGGTGTCGCGGCGGCGCTGCATCACCTGGTGCGTGGCGACCTCTCCGACCAGTTCGTTCAAGGCATCAAAGAGCGCCTTGTCCACGCCCGGCAGGCTGTCGCACAAGCTCTGCACGAAATGCCGGCGCGCTGCGCCGGCAAGGTCGCTGGATGGGCGGTACATAGGTGTCGAGGCCATGGAAGCCGCATATTACCCGCTGCCGATAGTCACCAGCGCGACACCGCCATCCAGACCTTCAGACCACTGCTCCGGCGTTCGGATCGTTGGGGTCACCGCCCTTGTGCGTGTGCACCTTGGCCAGATCCTCGCGCTTGACACCGAGCCACATTGCGATCGCGGCGGCAACGAACACCGAAGAGTAGATGCCGAACAGGATGCCTATGGTCAGCGCCAGCGCGAAGTAGTGCAGGCTGGGGCCGCCGAAGAAAAACATCGACAACACCATGGCCTCGGTGGACGCATGGGTGATCACCGTGCGGCTCATGGTGCTGGTGATGCCATGGTCTATCACCTCGTGCGGCGTCAGCTTGCGGAACTTGCGGAAAGCCTCGCGGATACGGTCGAAGATCACCACCGACTCGTTGACCGAGTAACCGAGCACCGCCAGCACGCCCGCCAGCACCGAGAGCGAGAACTCCCACTGGAAGAAGGCAAAGAAGCCCAGGATGATCACCACGTCGTGCAGGTTGGCGATGATGCCGGCCACACCGAACTTCCATTCGAAGCGGATCGACAGATAGATGACGATGCCCAGTACCACCATGCCCAGCGCCATCAGGCCGCCGTGCACCAGTTCATCACCCACCTGCGGCCCGACGAATTCGGTGCGCCGCAGCGTGACGCCGGCATCCTGCGCCTTGAGCGCCGCCATCACGTCCTCGCTCTGCTGCGCGGAGGTCACGCCCTTTTGCACGGGCAGGCGGATCATCACGTCGCGCGAGGTACCGAAGTTCTGCACGATCACGTCCTGATAGCCCAGGCCGGAGATGGCCTCGCGCACCTTGCCGATGTCGGCAGTCTGCTCGTAGGCCACCTCCATCACGGTGCCGCCGGTGAACTCCACCGACAGGTGCAACCCGCGCGTGAGCAGGAAAAAGACGGCAAGAGCGAAGGTCACGAAGGAAATCACGTTGAAGACCAACGCGTACTTCATGAACGGAATGTCCTTGCGGATGCGGAAGAACTCCATTTTTTATCCTCTATCCAGCGTTTTCGGCGGAAGTCCGCATGCGCACGACGCATGGGGAGATGGAGCCAAAAATTCCATGGTTTCTGGCTCCCGCCGGTTCAGTTGTTGTAGCCGCGACCGGCCACGGAGCGCAGCTCGCTGCCGTCCTCGGGCTTCCAGATCTGGCCGATCGAGATGCTCTTGAGCTTCTTTTTCTTGCCATACCAGAGATTGACCACGCCGCGCGAGAAGAACACCGCCGAGAACATGCTGGTGAGAATGCCGATGCAGTGCACCACGGCAAAGCCACGCACCGGGCCGGAGCCAAAGGCCAGCAGCGCAAGACCCGCGATCAGCGTGGTGACGTTGGAGTCAAGGATCGTCGCCCAGGCGTTCTCGTAGCCTGCGTGGATGGCGGACTGGGGTGCAACGCCAGCGCGCAGCTCCTCGCGGATGCGCTCGTTGATCAGCACGTTGGAGTCGATCGCCACGCCCAGCGCCAGCGCCATGGCGGCGATGCCCGGCAAGGTGAGCGTGGCCTGCAGCATGGACAGCACCGCGATCAGGAGCAGCACGTTGACCGACAGCGCCAGCGTGGAGAACACGCCGAACAGCAGGTAGTAGATGCACATGAAGGCGGCGATCACCGCCATGCCCCAGACCACGGAGTGGATGCCGCGCTGGATGTTGTCCGCCCCCAGGCTCGGGCCTATGGTGTATTCCTCGATGATCTCCATGGGCGCGGCGAGCGAGCCCGCGCGCAGCAGCAGCGCCGTGTCGTTGGCTTCCACCGTGGTCATGCGCCCGGAAATCTGCACCCGGCCGCCCCCGATCTCGGTGCGTATCACCGGCGCGGTGACGACCTCACCCTTGCCCTTCTCGAACAGCACGATGGCCATGCGCTTGCCCACGTTCTCGCGCGTGACGTCCTTGAAGATGCGCGAGCCCTTGGCGTCCAGCGTCAGGTTCACGGTGGGTTCCTGCGTCTGGCCGTCAAAGCCGGGCTGGGCGTCGGTGAGGTTTTCACCCGTCAGAATCACCTGCTTCTTGACGATGACCGCCTGCTGGTTGCGGTCCAGGTACTTCTCGTCGCCGAACGGCACCGGGCCGGTGCCCATTTCCGCAGCACGGCCTTCGGTGGATTCATCCACCATGCGCACTTCCAGCGTGGCGGTGCGCCCGAGGATGTCCTTGGCCTTGGCGGTGTCCTGCACGCCGGGCAGCTGCACCACGATGCGGTCCAGCCCCTGCTGCTGGATCACCGGCTCGGCCACGCCGAGCTCGTTGATGCGGTTGTGCAGCGTGACGATGTTCTGCTTGAGCGCCTGCTCCTGCACCTTGCGCAGAGACTCGGGCTTGATCGTGGCCGTGAGCAGCTGCGCCTCGCCGTCGGGTGCCACAGCCACCTGCAGGTCGGGGAACTGATCACCGACCAGATTGCGCGCCGCAGCCACCGCCGCGTCGTCGCGCAGACGCACGCGGATGCTCTGGCCCTCGCGCGAAATGCCGCCGTGACGGATGCCCTTCTCGCGCAGCGAGGTGCGCAGGTCGCCCGCATAGGATTCGGCCTTCTTGGTCAGCGCCGCCTGCATGTCCACCTGCAGCATGAAGTGCACGCCGCCACGCAGGTCCAGCCCCAGATACATGGGGCGCGCGTTGATCGCGGTGAGCCAGTCCGGCGAGCGCGACACCAGGTTCAGCGCCACGATGTAGGGCGGGTCCGACGGGTCGGGGATCAGCGCCTTCTCGATCGCGTCCTTGGCCTTGAGCTGGTCGTCGGGCGTGTCGAAGCGCGCGCGCACCGAGCTGCCCTCGAGCACCACCGAGTCGGACTTCAGCCCCGCCGCCTGGATGGCCTGCTGCACGCGCTCGAGCACCGCGGCGTCGATCTTGATCGTCGCCTTCGCCGAAGAGACCTGCACGGCCGGAGCCTCGCCATAGAAATTGGGCAGCGTGTACAGCGCCGCGACGAGCAGCGCGACCGCGATGATCACGTACTTCCAGGCCGGATAACGGTTCATTTCATGCTCTCTCGACGTGGCCGGGCCACGCCGCACCCGCACGGGGCGCGGTTTACTTGATCGTGCCCTTGGGCAGGACTTGCGACACGGCGCTGCGCTGCACCTGGACTTCCACGCCCGGCGCTATCTCGACATGCAGCGTCGATTCGTTCAGACGCGTGACCTTGCCCAGAACCCCGCCAGCGGTGGCCACCTCGTCGCCCTTGGCCAGCGCCTCGATCATGCTGCGGTGCTCTTTCTGGCGCTTCATCTGCGGGCGGATCATGATGAAGTAGAGCACCACGAACATCAGCACCAGAGGCAGCATGCCTCCGAGCGAGCTCATCAGGTCACCACCGCCGGCGGCTGCGGCCGGCGCGGTCTGGGCATATGCGGAAGAAATCAACACGGTTTACTCCAGGAGGGGTCATGTGGGCCGGCTGGGCCCCGGGCAAACGGCGCGGGCAGCGGCGAACCGGCAATTGTATTCGTCACCCGGTCCGGCGCCCGGCGTGCCGCCGCAGGGCGGACCTGCCCCCATACACGCAGGGCATGCCGCGTGCCGTGAACATTCAAGGCGCTGGCCCGAAAGGCTGGCCGTTGAGCTGGGCCAGCCGCGCCGGCGTGCCGACATCGACCCAGAGGCCGCGGTAGAGCTCGGCGCTGACGCGTCCTGCCGCCATGGCCGCGCGCAGCAGCGGTGCCAGCGGCGCCGCGCGGCCCTCGGGGTTGCCGCAGGCAAGGCCACACCAGGGCGGCATGAAGAGCTGCGCGCGCAGCAAGGCGATGGTGCTGTAGGTATGGCGCGGGCCGGGATGGCCTGGCGGCAGATCGAGCGCGCGACCGTCTGCCGAGAGGCCGAAATCACCCTCGCGGTGGTGTTCGGGGTTGGGAACCAGCCACAGGTGCGCGAGCGCATGGCTGTGCATGAACCGCTCGACCGCTTGCGCCGGATAGTCGAAATCGGGCGCAAAGACGTCGCCCGCTGCCAGCCAGAACACCTCGGACAAGCGCGGCAGGGCCCGGACGATGCCGCCCGCGGTCTCCAGTGCGCGGCCAAAATCCCGCCCTTCGTTCGAATATGAAATCGATAGCTTCTGGCGCTTGTCCATCAAGGGGAAAGGCGCAAAAACATCACCAAACACCCGACCGATTGCATCGCCCTGCCAGGCGGTATTGATCACGGCCTTGCGCACGCCGGCCGTAGCCAGCGCCCGCAAATGCCAGTGCAGCAGCGGGCGTCCGCGCACCTGCAGCAATGGCTTGGGGCAGGTGTCGGTCAAGGGCCGCATGCGCTCGCCGCGGCCAGCGGCAAGCAGCATCGCGGGAACCTGAAACGGCGCGGCGGCACTCATGGCGCGGGCAGTTTAAGGCCCGCGGCCGGCGCCCCGTCGGCGCAGTACGATGCGGCCCCATGACCTCCATCTACGCACAGCGCCGTGCCCGCCTGGCTGCCCAGCTGGGCGAAGGCGCGATCGCGCTCATACCCACGGCGGCGGTGGCGCTGCGCAACCGCGACAGCGACTTTCCCTACCGGCACGACAGCTACTTCTACTACCTGAGCGGCTTCACCGAACCCGACGCCTGGCTGGTGCTGGATGGCAGCGGCCACAGCAGCCTGTTTTGCCAGCCCAGGGACATGGAGCGCGAGATCTGGGACGGCTACCGCCTGGGGCCACAGGCCGCGGTGCAGAGCCTGGGCGTGGACGAGGCGTTTTCCAGCGCGGAACTCGAGCAGCGCATGCCCGCGCTGCTGGAAAACCGCCGCACCGTGTGGTGGCCGTTTGCGGTGCACCGCGGTCTTGCCGCGCGGCTCGAAGGCTGGCTCGCGCAAGTGCGGGCACGCGCGCGCACCGGCGTGCTCTGCCCCGCGCACCAGAGCGACGTCTGCGCGCTGCTCGATGAGATGCGCCTGATCAAGGACAGCGGTGAACGGGAGACCATCCGCCGGGCGGCGCAGATCAGTGCCCTGGGCCACGTGCGCGCCATGCGGCGCAGCGCCCGCATGCTGCGCCAGGGCGAAGACGTGCGCGAATACCACCTCGAAGCCGAGCTGCTGCACGCCTTTCGCGAACACGGCGCGCAGGCCCCAGCCTACAACTCTATCGTGGCCGCCGGCGCCAATGCCTGCGTGCTGCACTACCGCGCCGGCGACACAGCGGTGCGCGACGGCGAACTGGTCCTGATCGACGCCGCCTGCGAGCTCGATGGCTACGCCAGCGACATCACCCGCACCTTCCCCGCCAACGGGCGCTTCACCGGGCCGCAGCGCGCGCTCTACGACGTGGTGCTGGCCAGCCAGCAGGCCGCGGTTGCCGCCACCCGCCCCGGAGCACGCTTTGACGACCCGCACGACGCGGCGCTCGCCGTGCTGGCGCAGGGCATGCTGGACCTGCGGCTGCTCGATGCGAACACCGTGGGCAATGCGCAGGACGTGATCGCCAGCCGCGCCTATTTCCCCTTCTACATGCACCGCACCAGCCACTGGATGGGCATGGACGTGCACGACTGCGGCAGCTACGGCGAGCCCGGCGAGGCCAATCAGGCGCGCGAGGAGACGGACGCGCTCAGCGGCCAGGCGCTGCTCCGGCGCCCCAGCCGCATCCTGCGCCCCGGCATGGTGCTGACGATAGAACCGGGCATCTATGTGCGCCCGGACAGCGGCGCGCCACCGGCCTTTCACGGCATGGGCATACGCATCGAAGACGACGCCATCGTGACGGATGAGGGCTGCGAACTGGTGAGCCGGGGCGTGCCGGTCGAGCCCGAGGCGATCGAAGCCCTGATGAAGGACTGACACTGCAGCCGCCGCCCGATGCGGACGGCGTCGGCGCCGATGCAGACAAGGCTCAGGGAATCTTTTGCCCGTAATGCGAATCGATGGCATTGTCATTTTTGACTCACAATCGACAGTCCGGACGTTTTCCCGAACACAGAAAGCCTTTTTCATGCTGCATCGACGCTCTTTCAACACCAGGTTGCTGCAGGGTCTGGCCGCGGCGCTGGCCGGTCGGGCCGCTGCCGCCGCGGCCGAGGACCTCCCCGTCGCACGCGTCGAGTTCAACGACGGCGCGGTGAACACCCGTCTGATCGAGCTGCCCGCCGGCAAACGCTTCATGCTGGAGATGGTGAACACGGGCAAGACCCCGGCCGAATTCGAGTCGCGCTCGCTGGGCGTGGAAATCGTCATCCCGCCCGGCGCCACGCGCACGCGTCGCATGCCGCCCAAGCTCGCAGGCAAATACCCCTTCTTCGACGACTTCCACATGGAGACGACGCAGGGCCACCTCGTCATGAAATAGCCATGGAACAAGTCGTCTTCGTGATCTGGCGCGAGAGCGTGGAAGCGCTGCTCGTCGTCGGCATCCTGTACAGCTGGCTCGCACGCACGCCGGGGGCCGAATCGGGCCGCCGCTGGCTCTGGGGCGGCGTGGTGGCCGGCCTGCTGCTGGCCGGCCTGCTGGGCCTGGGCATCTACAGCGCGCAGGAGCTGCTGATGGACTGGCAGGACCAGTTCCAGACCCTGATGGTGCTGGTGGCCGCGGCACTGATCGTGCAGATGGTGCTGTGGATGCGCGCGCACGGACGCACGCTCAAACGCGAGCTGGAGCAGGGCCTGACGCGCAACCTGCAGCAGCAGAACTGGTGGGGCGTGGCGGTGCTGGCGGCACTGGCCATCGCTCGCGAGGGCAGCGAAGCCGTGGTCTTCCTGTACGGAACGCTGGCGGCCGCGCCCGCGAGCGAGCTGCCCTGGATGGGCCTGGCCGCGCTGGGCGGCCTGGCGGCGGCGCTGGCCACCTTCTGGCTGCTGCAGCTGGGCGGCAAAGTGCTGACCTGGCCCCGGTTTTTCCGCATCACCGAGATCCTGCTGCTGCTGCTGGCGGCCTCGCTCATCGTCACCGGGGTGGAGAAGCTGCAGATGCTGGAATGGCTGCCCACGCTGGCGGACGGCATCTGGGACACTTCCTGGCTGCTGCCCGACATGGGGCGCGTGGGCGGTCTGGTGGCCGGCATCACGGGCTACCGCGCCCAGCCCTCGCTGATGACGGTGCTGGTCTATGCCGCCTACTGGCTGCTGATGGCCGTCCTGCTGCGCCGCCCGGCTGCCGCGCCCAGGCCCACGCACCAGGCCGCCTGAAGGGGCGCAGCCCGTGCCTGGCCCCGGTCGGGCCGGGCACAATGGCCGCAACTCCCTTTTCACGGAAGCAGCGCACATGTCCGCCCACATACGACGGGCCACCAAGATCGTGGCCACCTTGGGTCCCGCCTCCGGCAATCTTTCCTTGCTGGAGAAAATGATAGCTACCGGCGTCAACGTGGTGCGCCTGAACTTCAGCCACGGCCAGGCGCGCGAACATCAGGAGCGCGCGGCCATGGTGCGTGAAGCCTCCACGCGCGCCGGGCGCGAAGTCGCAATCATGGCCGACCTGCAGGGCCCGAAGATCCGCGTCGGCACTTTCGAGCAGGGCAAGGTGCTGCTGCGCGAAGGCCAGGACTTCACGCTCGATGCGGCGCGCCAGACGCCGGGCGACGTCACGGCCGTGGGGCTGGACTACAAGGAATTGCCGCACGACGTGCGCCGTGGCGATGTGCTGCTGCTCAACGACGGGCTGATCGTGCTGCGCGTCGAAGACATCGAGGGCGATGCGGTGCACACCAGCGTGGTCATAGGCGGTGAGCTCTCGGACCACAAGGGCATCAACCGCCAGGGCGGCGGCCTGAGCGCGCCGGCCCTGACCGCCAAGGACATGGAAGACATCCGCACCGCCATGTCCTTCCAGGCAGACTACGTGGCCGTGAGTTTTCCCAAGAACGCCACCGACATGGAGATGGCGCGCCAACTGTGCAACGTGGCCGGAGCCCAGTGGCGGCACAAGCCCGGCATGATCGCCAAGATCGAGCGTGCCGAGGCGGTGCCGCGCCTGCAGGAAATACTGCAGGCTTCCGACGGCATCATGGTGGCGCGCGGCGACCTGGCGGTGGAGGTGGGCAATGCGACGGTGCCGGCGCTGCAAAAGAAGATGATCCGCGCGGCGCGCGGCATGGACAAGGTGGTGATCACCGCCACGCAGATGATGGAGAGCATGATCACCAACCCCGTACCCACGCGCGCCGAGGTCAGCGACGTGGCCAACGCGGTGCTCGACGGCACCGACGCGGTGATGCTCAGCGCCGAAACCGCCGCAGGCAAATACCCGCTGGAGACGGTGGAGCAGGTGGCGCGCATCTGCGCCGCCGCCGAAGCCGCCGAAGACCTGGAGCACGACGCCGATTTCGGCGTGCAGGCCCTGGGGCGCGTGGACCAGTCCATCGCCATGGGCGCGCTGTTCACGGCGCAGCACCTCGGCGCCAAGGCCATCGTGGCGATGACGGACAGCGGCTCCACCGCGCTGTGGATGAGCCGCAAGCGCGTGCATATTCCCATCTACGCGCTCACGCCCAAGATCAGCACGCAGCGGCGCATGGCCATCTATCGCAACGTGCGCCCGCTGCTGATGGACACCAGCGCAGACCGCGACACCGCCCTGGCCCAGGCCGAAGTGCAGCTCAAGGAGCGCAACATCGTGCGCTCGGGCGACCTGTACGCCATCACCTGCGGCGAACCCATGGGCCAGCCCGGCGGCACCAACATGCTCAAGATCTGCAAGGTGCGCTGACCGGGTACGACTGCGCGCACCCCGGCACCGGCTCGCGCCGCAGCAGGCCATGCCAGGCGCCTCGCGCCCGGCGCGGGGAGCATGGCGCCACGCCCTCAACTTGCCAGGCACGCTTTCCGGGGCCGCGCATGCGCAACATTCTCGACTTCACCTCTTGGCACACTCTGCTGACTACCGCCATCGGCCTCCTGCTCGCATCCCTGCTGATGGTCGGCATCCGGCTGGTGCTGATGCAGACCCTGCAGCGCCGCCGTGAACGCGAGAACCGGCAGATCAACGAGCGCCTGCGCACGCTGATTGCAGCCTACAAGACACTGGGCGGCTCGTTCACGGGCGACCTGTCGGTAGACCCCGCCCACAAGCGCGACCAGCGCACCGAGGCGGGTGCGGCCCCTGATGGCGCCAGCGACGGCCAAGCCAGCGCCACCAACGCCGACCAGGCACCAGACAGCGAACCCGACTCCGCCGCTTCGGCCGATCCATCGCTGCCCTCTGAAAGCGTGGCCGAACGCCGGCGGCGCACCCGCGACGCGGTCGAGGCGGCGCTGTCCGACATCATCCTGCTGGGCACCGAAGAGCAGGTGCGCCTGGCCGCCACCGCCGCCAACGACATGGTGATGGGCCGCACGGTGCACCTGGCAGCACTGGTGCATTCGCTGCGCGACTTCATCCGTGCGGCACTGTGGCTGGAGCCCATCCCGCACGACGTGCATGTCCCCGATCAAGGCCCCTTGCGGCCCAGCGCGGGAGGCGGCGGTGCCCGCGGTACGCGGGGCGCGGCGGCGGGAGGTGGCGCCTCGGGAGGACGGGGTGGTGGTGGTGCTGGAGGAGGAAGTGGTGGAATGGGGATGGGCGTCGGGATGGGGGTGGGCAAGCACACGCCGGGTGACGCACCCACCAGCGGCATGGTTTGAACCGACGGGACACGCGCACGGGGCTATGGACCCGGTGGATGCCAGCTCCAGGAGCTCGGCCTGCGCGCGTCAAGGCTTGCCGCGTGCGCTGGCCCCATGCAAATGCCGGCGCCCCCCCGGTTCGCGCCGCAGAGCGGACAGCTCCGCCACCCCGGCGTCCGCGCCGCTTTCCTGCGGTTCGCCCACAGCCCGCCCGCGATCAGCACCAGCGCCAGCGCCTGCAAGCCAAGCCCCTCGGCCGTCGGGTGGATGCCCAGTAGCGGCAGCGAAACGAAGCGCACCGCCGTGGCATCGATGACGCCCGCCTCCTGCAGCGCCGCCACGCCCCCGCCGATGAAGACGACGGCCATCAGCGCCAGCAGCTCTCTTTTCGGGAATACCCGTTCACGGATACCCAACCCGCTTTCGGGCCAAGAAATCGACAAACCCACATTTGCGGGTTAGGGTGAACGCCATCACCAGCACCCTGCGAGAGCCGCACCATGAGCCGCCTGACCATCGACGTGACCGAGCAGCAGCACCAGAGCCGCAAGGCCATGGCCGCGCTGGCGGGCAAGACCATCCAGCAATATGCGCCGGAGCGGCTGCTGTCCTTGGATGAAGAGCAGGCCCTGCAAGAGCTGAAAGCCCTGCTGCTGGAGCGCCTGGCCGAGGCCGAGCGCGGCGAAGTCTCGCCGCTCAGCGCCGTTGAAATCGCCGACGAAGTAGCGCGCGAAACCAGCGCGGCATGACCCGGCAGCGCCCCTACACGCTCACCTGCCGCGCAAGTGCCGACCTGAGCCACATCAGCCTCCACACCGCCGCGAAGTGAGGCGAGGCCCAGCGGCAAACCTACGTCCGGCAGTTCCAGACCGCCACCACCGCCCTGGCCGCCGACCAAGGCCCCTGCAAGGACTGGGGCCACTTGCTGCCCCGCCTGCGTGTCAAAGCCGTCGGCAGCCACTACCTCTTTGGCGTGCGCCAGCCGGGCGGCGCGCTGCGCGTGCCACTGGAAAATGTGGCCCCGCCGTGGACACATGAGGGCCACAATGAAGCCCTCAAGGAGAAACCCCATGGATACCGTCGTCAAGGCAAGAGTGACCGAGGCCGACAAACTGGCCGCCGCGGAAGTCCTGCGTGAAATGGGCCTGACCATTTCCGACCTGCTGCGCATGACCGTCATCAGGACGGCCAAAACCCGGCAAATCCCCTTCGAGGTGGGCCTGAGCCCGGTCAACCAGTCGGTGGTCGATGAGATCGAAGCCGGCCAGGCCCTGCGGGCCAGCCGCGACGTCGATCTGGAACTCCCCTCCGGCAAGACGCGCGGCTGATGCGCGATCTTTTCGTCTCCAGCCAGTTCAGGAAAGACCTGCAACGCGAGTACGCCGGCCAGCACAAGGCGCTGCGTGAAGAACTGGCCCTGGTGCTCGGACGGCTGATGTTCGACGTGCCGCTGGAAATGCGGCACAAAGACCACGGCCTGACCGGCAACTGGGCGGGTTCGGGTGGAGTGGGCTGGGCGGTCATGGAAAAAGAAGGCTGCCTGTGGATGTAGACGTACCAGCGACGCGCAATACGGTAGCGCGCCAGCGGCCCATGCGGGATTTTCGCCGCGTCATGGCGCGGGGCGTTTCTTGCGCCCCCGCGCCGGTGCGGGGCGCGCTTCGGCGCCTTCGCGCTCCTGCAGGCACTGCCAGCAGGCCTGCATGGCAATGCGCAACTGCATTTCCACGGTGCGCGGCGAAATCTGCATGCGTGCAGCGATCTCGGCGTAGGACAGGCCGTCGAACTTGTACAGGATGAAGGCTTCACGGCAGCGCGGTGGCAGTTGCTCGATGACGGCGGTGACGGCCGCCAGATTTTCACGCTCGGCCACGATGGCGTCCGGCTGGCGCGACGGCGGGCCTGGCAGGTCTTCCAGGCCCAGTTCCCGGTCGTCCAGCGAGGCGCCCATGCCGGCCGCGGCGCGTACTTCGGCGCGGCGGTAGCGGTCCACCACGAGGTTGCGTGCCGTGCGGTACAGCAGCGCGCACGGGTTGCGCACCGGCCGGCCCGACTGCTGCGCGGCCAGCACGCGGGCGTAGCTCTCCTGCGTCAGGTCGGCCGCAGCCTTGCGGCTGTTCACGGCGCGGGCGATGAAGTTCAGCAGTTCGCGGTAATGGCGTTCGAGCACGGGACGGCCGTGGATACAAGGGGGCGAGGCGGCGGCCAGCGGCGCTGTCTCATGAAATCAAATGGGAATCGTTCTCATTATTGCCGATGCAACGGCAGCCGCGGCCAGCACCGGCAGTACGCACCACGCCAAAAGTGGACCGACTGTAGAATTACGAACGAGAATCGTTATCATTTAATTGACCGAGATCGGATAGCTGCCATGGCCCATGCCCTGAAGCCTGTTTGCATGAAAGCGCCATCCGCGCCGCGCCGCGCACGACAGCCGCTCGGTTGCCGGACCCGCCCTCCACGCCCGGCAAGGCGGCGGACGCGCGCCCGTAAGGCGCCCGTGACGAGGAGCCTGCCGTGAATCTCCTGCAGCAAAGCACGCCCACCACGCTCCCGGGCTGGACAGGCACCCTGGGCTTGTTCACCCGGGCGCCGGGCGCATCGGCCACGGCCGAACGGGGCACACCGGCCACGGAAGATCGGGTCGCACCGGACCGCAGCTCGCGCCGCAAGCGCCTGTGGGAGCTCGACTCCCACGCCCACTGCCCGGTGCTGGGCGTGTGCATGCCACTGCCGCTGCTGCGCAAGGTGCTCGGCAAGGCGCTGGACAGGCAGGCCCTGGAGGACGACTACGACCTGCATTGCCTTGCCGTGTCGGAGTGCAAGAGCCGCAGCGCCGTGGCCCAGACGCTGCAGCGCACGCTGGACCAGCGCTACCGGCTGGCGCTGCAGCAGGCCGCGCGCCTGAAGACCACGCAGGCGCTGGCCGCGTGGTGGGAGCGGGCGCTGCGCTCCCAGGACATTGCCGGCCCCTTCTGGGCCACCCTCACGCACGCCCGCTGCAGCGCGGAACTGGCACACCGCATGGAAGGCCAGGTGCACATGCTGCAGCACCAGGTGGGCACCGCCACGCGCGTGGAGCACGACCGCCTGGAAGCCCTGCAGGAACGGGTGGCCGAGCTGGCCCGGGAACTGGATGCCAGCGCCCTGCGCGCCCAGCGCCAGGCACAAGAGCATGCGCGGCGCACCGAGGCGCTGGAGGCGGCCAACGCGCAGTTGCGTGCGCAGCTGCTGGCGCGCGATGCACAGGCCCATGCGCTGCAGCAATTGCAGGCGGCAGCGGCCGGGCTGCAGGCGCGCGTGGAACTGGCGCGGGAAGTGCAGCAGCTGAGCGAGCAGCGCGGTGAGCTGCAGCGCGCGCTGCTGCAGGCCCGCCAGGAAGCCGAACGCTGGCGCCGCCGCGCGGACGAACTGGGCGAGGCCCTGCAGCGCCGCCAGGCCTGCACGGCCGCGGAAGGCGCCACCGGCGGGAACGGGTCTGGCGCCACCTGCCCGCTGGCCGAGCGGCTGGCCGCATGCGCCGTGCTCTGCGTCGGCGGCCGCCAGGCCAGCGTACCGGTCTACCGCCAGCTGATCGAGCAGACCGGCGGGCGCTTCCTGCACCACGACGGCGGCGAGGAGCACAACCCGGCAAAGCTGGACGCCACGCTGGCGGCGGCGGACCTCGTGATCTGCCAGACGGGCTGCATCAGCCATGACGCCTACTGGCGCGTGAAGGACCACTGCAAGCGCACTGGCAAGCGCTGCATCTTCGTGGACAGCCCCAGCGGCAGCGGGATGAAGAAGGCGCTGATGGCCCTGTTGCCCGCGCCGGCCGCCACCCCGGCCTGAGCGGCGCATGCCCTGCCCGGGTGAGCGGCTGCGGCCACCGCCACCGATGCCATGCGCGCCGGCCTCCTAGAATCGGCCGTTACGAATACCCGATTTTTGCAACTACCCAACGGAGCTTTCCATGCCCCTAGTCTCGATGCGTGAACTTCTGGACCATGCCGCCGAAAACGGCTATGGCATTCCTGCCTTCAACGTCAACAACCTGGAGCAGGTCCAGGCCGTGATGTCCGCCGCCGACGAAGTGGGCGCGCCGGTCATCCTGCAGGCCAGCGCCGGCGCGCGCAAGTACGCGGGCGAGCCCTTCATCAAGCATTTGATCACCGCCGCCTGCGAGGCCTGGCCGCACATTCCCATGGTGATGCACCAGGACCACGGCACCAGCCCCAAGGTCTGCGAGGGCGCGATCGCGCTGGGCTTCGGTTCGGTGATGATGGATGGCTCGCTGATGGAAGACGGCAAGACGCCGTCGTCCTTCGACTACAACGTGCGCGTGACGCAGGAGGTGGTGGCCATGGCGCACAAGGTGGGCGTCACGGTGGAAGGCGAGCTGGGGTGCCTGGGCTCGCTGGAAACCGGCGAGGCCGGCGAGGAAGACGGCATAGGCGCGGTGGGCAAGCTCAGCCACGACCAGCTGCTCACCGACCCCGAGGAGGCGGCGCAGTTCGTCAAGGCCACGCAGCTCGATGCGCTGGCGATTGCCATTGGCACCAGCCACGGCGCCTACAAGTTCACCCGCCCGCCCACCGGCGACGTGCTCTCGATCCAGCGCGTGAAGGAAATCCACGCCCGCCTGCCCAACACCCACCTGGTGATGCACGGCAGCTCCAGCGTGCCGCAGGAGCTGCTGGCCATCATCAACGAGCATGGAGGCAAAATGAAGCAGACCTGGGGCGTGCCGGTCAAGGAAATCCAGGAGGCAATCAAGCACGGCGTGCGCAAGATCAACATCGACACCGACATCCGCATGGCCATGACCGGCGCGGTGCGCAAGTTCCAGGTGGAAAACCCGGAGAAGTTCGACATGCGCGAGTGGATGAAGCCCGCGCGTGAAGCGGCCAAGGCGGTATGCAAGGCGCGCTACCTGGAGTTTGGCTGCGAAGGCCAGGGCAGCAAGGTCAAGGGCCTGAGTCTTGCGCAGATGGCCGAGCGCTACGCCTCGGGCGCACTGGCGCAAGTGGTGCAGTAAGCGCTGCGAAGCCGCAGACCGGACGGCACCGGGCTTTGCAGGCCCGGTGCCGTTTTTCATTGGTAGCCACGCTGTGGCGGCCTCGACGGGCGGCTCAGGCGCGCGGCTGCCAGTCGCTCACGTGGATCATCTGGGGGTCGGTGGCGTGTTCGGTGAGCATCTTGCACACCCTGCCCTGCCAGAGTTCGCCGAAGCGGGCCAGGTCTGCATCGCTGGCGTAGCCGCCCACGGCCCTGGGCATGACTTCGCGCATCTCGTCCGTCCAGGGCACGACGGCGGCGTTGAGCGACACCTGCACCGCGCGGCCGGTGTCCATGCGGCGCAGGGCGAACACGCCCTGCACCGGCTGGTCGAACTTGAGCAGATCGGCGCGCGAAAACTGCCCGCCTATGCCATGGAAGCCGGTTTCCGGCGCGGCGCCGGTCAGCAGCTGCACCACGCTGGCCACCACGCCGTTGGCGCCGCTGTCGCGCCCCTCGCTCATGAAGACCTCGATCTCGCCGCGCACCGGCAGCTCGTCGCCGTAGAGCGCGCGCAGGCCGTTCAGGACCATCAGCCAGGTGCCCGCCACCGTGGGGCAGGAATGGCCGGCCAGGCGCACCGCGTCGGCGTATTCGTAGGTGATGGCACCGCCGTGCACGGCAGCGCCGAGGAACTGGGCCAGCTTGTCACGCACGGTGAGGCTGGGCACGTCGGCAAAGAAGGCCGGGAAGTCCTGGTCACGCGAAGAAACACCCACTTCAAGCTCCTGTCTCAGTGTGAGGGTCGGGCCCGGCGACGCCTGGACTTGCAGCAGCGGTTTCAGCCGCGAAAACGGTTCGCGGCCAAAACCAGCGGCAGTGCAAGCTTCAAGGGGCCGGACCAAGCCTTGCGCCGGCGGATCTGCCATGCGGCGCGATGGGCACCATTATTCAAATTTGGCTTGTCCACAAACGAATCAAGGTTGCAGGCCGGCGGCCTTCAGCCGGGCTTGCCCAGCACACCGGCGCAGCCCTCGCGCCCATCGGCGCGCGGGCGCAGGAACACCGGCAGCATGCGCGTGCTTTGCAGCGCGAAGGCGGCGCACCACAGGGCGGCGGCCAGGCCCATCCACAGGGCCGTGGGCGCGGCGACGTAGGCGAGTGCCCGCAGCACGGCCGCCAGCATCAGCGCCAGCGCGCCCCAAAGCACCCAGGGGCGGCCATCCTTTTCCACCCCGGCGTGGGTGTAGCCGGCGATGCAGATCACGATGTAGATGTTCAGCCCCAGCACGCCGGTGGTCAGCAGGTGCACCCCGGCGTTGGGGCTGAAGGCCTGGGTGAGCCGCGCCAGCGCGCCGACGCCGTAGCCCAGGGCCATGAAGCCGTAGACGCCGTAGAGCATGAGCGGCCAGCGGCGCAGCAGGGGGCGGCCCACGTGCCAGTCATTGAGCAGGTTGAGCACGGCGCACATGGCGGCCAGCGCCAGCCAGGCGGTGACCTGCCCCGGTGCCTGGATGAACTCTGCCGCGGTACACAGCGCCACGGCCAGCAGGGCCAGGTTGCGCCGGGGCGGGCGGGCGAGGTAGGGCGGGCGGTCCAGCCTGTCCAGCAGCACCTGGGCGTCGATGCTGGCGTTGACCACGCTCATGGAGATGCGGCTCATGGCGACGATGATGAGAGCCACCAGCGCACCCAGCCAGGCGTGCAGCCAGCGCAGCGGCTCGCCGGCGCGCAGGGCATCGACGTAAAACCCGGCCAGCAGCGCGGCAAGCAGGGCCAGCATCCAGAGGAAGGAAAGGTGGCGGCGGTCCGGGTCCTGCCACAGGCGCGGAGCAAGCAGGCGGGCCAGGCCCAGCAGCAGGGCGAGGTGCGCGATACCCGCAAGGGCCAGGCCCGCCGTGGGCCACCAGCCGCTGCACCAGAAGGCCAGGCGGCCGACCAGCCACAGGGCGACGAAGCGGCGCACCGGCGCGGCGTCAAACGCCGGGGTGTCGGTGAATTCCGGCACGGCGGTGAGCACGAAGCCGGCGATGGCGGCGGTGCCAAAGCCCACCAGCAGCTCATGCGCATGCCAGACGAAGGGGCCGCCGAGCACGGCGGGCAGCGGCCAGCCCATGAAGAGAAAGCCACCCCACAGCAGCATGACCAGCCAGGCCCAGATCAGCGCCAGCGCGAAGAAGGGGCGAAACGGGCACAGCCACAGCGGGTGCTGCAACTGCCAGAGCGCGGCGCGGCGCAGAGTCATGGCGTTCACAGCGGCACCTCGCAGCGGTGGGTGTCTAGCGCGGGCGTTTGCAATACGGCCTGGCCGGGCTGCAGGCCGGTGACGTCCGCGGCGGGCTGGCGCGCAGCCTCCCGCTTGGCGGGGGGCAGTTCAAAGGCTGCGCGTACCACGGGCTGGGCCAGCAGCAGCGCAGTCTGGCGGTGCACCCAGTCGTCGTCGCGCTGCAGCGCGGGCAGGGCCAGGTCCAGCCGCCAGCAGATGCGCGCGGGGGAGCCAGCAAGCACCAGCACACTGTCGGCCAGGGCCACGGCTTCGGTCAGGTCGTGGGTGATCATCAACACGGCAAGCTGGCGGCGCGCCTGCTCGGCCAGCAGCAGCTGGTGCATTTGCTCGCGCAGGCCGATGTCCAGGGCGGAAAAAGGCTCGTCGAGCAGCAGCAGATCAGGCTGCAGCACCAGTGCACGCGCCAGGGCGGCGCGGCTTTGCATGCCGCCCGAGAGCTGGCCGGGAAACTGCGCCAGGGCCAGCGCGTCCAGGCCCATGGCCTCGCCCATGGCGCGGGCCTGGGCCAAGCGCTGGGGCGCACGCAGGCCGCGCGCCTTCAGGCCCAGGGCGATGTTGTCCAGCACCGTCTTCCAGGGCAGCAGGTGGGGCTGCTGAAACAGCATGGCGGTGCGCGCAAAGCCGTTGTCCACCCGCCCCGCGCGTACCGTGAGCAGGCCGGCGCACAGGTGCAGCAAGGTGCTTTTGCCGCTGCCCGAAGGGCCGACCAGCGCCAGGGTATGCCCGGCGGGCAGTTGCAGGGCAATTTCCTGCAGCACCTCGCGCGGGCCGAAGGCGTGGGACAGCGCCTGCACTGTGAGTGCGGCGGCGGCGCTCACGGCTGCCCTCCCGCGCGGGCGCTTCCTGCGTCGCGCCAGCGCTCGATCTCGCGCTTGACGGGCTCCAGCAGCAGGTATTCCAGCGCCAGCAGCACCAGCACGATGGCGCCTATCCAGGCCAGCGTGGCGGCCATGTCCAGTTGCGCGCGGCTGGCGGCCAGCTCGGCGCCTATGCCGGTGTCGGACGCCAGCAGTTCAGCCATCACGACCACCTTCCAGCTGCTGCCCAGGGCGACGATCCAGGCGGGGAAGAGGTAGGAGATGACGTGCGGCAAATACACGTCGAGCACGCGCATGTGCCAGGGCAGCGCAAAGGCGCGCGCCAAGTCGCGCCAGTGGTGCTCCAGCGTGCGCGCGCCCTGCAGGCCACCGAGAAAGACCACGGGAAAGCAGGCGATGAAGACGGTGAAGACCGGCGTGCCGTCGCCCGTGCCGAACCACAGCATGGCCAGCACCAGCCAGGCGATGGGCGGCGTGCCCAGCAGCACGGTAACCCAGGGGCGCGACATCATGGAGGCCGTCATCGACACGCCCGCCAGCACACCCAGCAGGCTGCCCGCCGCCAGCGCCAGCGCCAGGCCCATGAAGGCGCGGCGCGCGCTGATGGCCAGCGCCGGCCACAGCATGCCGCCCTGCTCTGCCCAGCGTGCTAGGGTGTCAGCGGCCTCCAGCGGCGTGGGCAGCACCAGCGGGCCGTAGATCTGGGCCACGGCCTCCCAGAGGGCAACCATCAGAAACAAGCTGGCGACCGCGCCCCAGCCACTCCAGAGATAGGCCGGAATGCCGGTGAACCAGCGGCGCAGCAAGGACATGGGGATGGGCGGGAGCAGCGGTCAGCCGTAAAAATCGGCAGCGGGCATCTTGCCTCCGACCAGGCCGGGCTGGCGATCGAGCAGGTGCTGGTAGAAGAACTCCAGGTCGGCGCGGGCCTGGCGGGCGGGCATCACCTCCATGGTGGCGCGGGTGGCGGCAATCGCGTCAGCCACGCCTTCGGGGGTGAGCATGCTCACGTGGCGCGCGGCCATTTCGCCGCACTCCTTCGGGTGCTCCTTGCACCAGAGCAGGGCCTTGGCGTGCTCCTGCTCGAAGCGCGCAAGCAGCGCGGCGTCTTCATGCACGCTCTTGAGTGCGGCGATGCCGGCCTGGGGAATGCGCGGCGCACGCTGAAACACCCGGCCCCATTCCTGCTGCAAGTCCACGCTGCGAAACAGGTCGGGCGCGATCACCTTGGCCGGGAAGGAATGGCTTTTCTGCAGGCCCATGGAGACGGCCGGTTCGGCCAGCAGCGCATGGTCCGCGCGGCGGGTGATGAGCAGCTGCATCGCATCCATCGGCGAGGCGACGTAGCGCAGCTTGATGTCCGTGCCCACCTTGATGCCCTGTTTTTGCGCCAGCAGCTGAAACAGGATGTCGGGCATGTCGCCGCGAAACGGCATCACCACCTCCTTGCCGCGGTAGTCGGCCAGGGTGCGCAGGCCGTCCTCGCGCGAGACCATCCACAGCAGGCCCCAGGTGCTGATGTCCAGCAGCTTGAGCGGCACGCCGCGGTTGTAGAGGTTGGCCGCCACGTTGCTCGGCGCGGCGATGAAGTCCGCCGTCTGGCCGATGGCGATGGCGCGCAGCTGGTCGGGGCTCTTCCAGGCGATGAATTCCACCTGGTCGGCAAAATCGGCCAGTGCGCCGCTGTCGGCGATGCGCATCAGCGGGTAGGACACCAGCGCAAACGGGCCCGAGAGCGTGAGCCTGGCGCGGCGCGCGCCCTGCGCCGCCGCACCCGGCGCCCGGCCCAGCGCCCCGAGCGCGGACAGGGCCACGGCCCCGGCCATCCAGCGGCGGCGCGTCTGCCCGCCGGTTTTGCGATCATTCACCATAGACCCACCCAGGAAGCTGCACCCGTTTGCACGGCGTGTGTCCGCAGCGTCCGCCCGGTGTGCGAAAGACCGCATGATAATGAGATTTATTCTTGATTGACCCTTGGGGCTGCCGGGCACCACAACCCAAGGCCTTTGCCCAAAGCGGAAACACTATCGAATTCATAGTGAAAACCTGTCCATCAAAACGACCTCCGGCGCTTGCCCTTCAAGCGCCAGGCATTATGATTTCAGAAGCAAAATCCTGACAATTTACGCTGCGCTTGCAGCCGCGCTCACGCATGCAAGAACCTACCCGCATCATTGCCATTCGCCACGGAGAGACCGACTGGAACGTGCAGGGCCGCATCCAGGGTCACCAGGACGTGGAGCTGAATGCCACCGGCTTGCGCCAGGCGCGCCGGCTCGCCCAGGCGCTGCGCCGGGAAACCGTGGGCTGCATCTACAGCAGCGACCTGCAGCGCGCGCTGCAGACCGCGCAGGCCCTCGCGCAGACGACCGGCGCCCCGCTGGTCACCGAGCCGCGCCTGCGCGAGCGCAGCTTCGGCCGGTACGAGGGCCTGCGCTTCATGCAGGTGCAGACCGAGGCGCCCGAGCACGCCCGGCGCTGGCGCGAACGCGACCCGCACTACGCGCCCGAAGGTGGCGAAAACCTGAGCGCGCTGCGCCAGCGCATTGCCGCCACCGTCGACGAACTGGCCGCGCGCCACGCGGGCGAGCAGATCGTGCTGGTGGCGCACGGCGGGGTGATGGACATGCTCTACCGCCTGGCCACGCGCCAGCACCTGCAGGCGGCGCGCACCTGGCAGCTGCCCAACGCCGCGGTCAACCGCCTGCTGTGGAACCCCGGCACCGGTCTGACCCTGGTCGGCTGGGCCGACACCGGCCATCTGGCGGCGGACAGCCGCGATGAGCAACATGACTAGGCCCGTGGCCTGTACGCGCTCCCCGCGCGGAGTGCCTGAACCGCACGTATTGCGCCGGAGCCATGGCGCTCAGATGCGGTTGTGCTGACGGTCGGCGCCGCTGCCCAGGCGGGCAAGCAGCGCGCCGGCAATCTCCCTGAGCGGCAGCACCTCGTCGGCCGCGCCGTGGGCAATCGCCTCCCGCGGCATGCCGAAGACCACGCAGCTGGCCTCGTCCTGCACGTAGTTGTAGCTGCCCGCGTCGCGCATCTCGCGCAGGGCGGCGGCGCCGTCGTCGCCCATGCCGGTGAGCATGATGCCGCAGGCGTTGCGCCCCACCTGCGCGGCCACGGACTTGAACAGCACCTCCACCGAGGGCTTGTGGCGGTTGACGGGTGCGCCGTCGTCCACCACCGCGACGTAGTTGGCGCCGCTGCGGCCGAGGTGAAACTGCGTGCCCCCGGGCGCGATGTAGGCATGGCCGGGCAGGATGCGCTCGCCGTCCCGCGCTTCCTTGACGGTCATCTGGCACAGGCCGTTCAGGCGCGCGGCAAAGCTGGTGGTGAAGCCCGGCGGCATGTGCTGGGTGATGACGATGGCCGGGCAGTCGGCGGGCAGGCGGGTGAGCACTTCGCGGATCGCCTCGGTGCCACCGGTGGAGGCGCCGATGGCGATGATCTTTTCGGTGGACAGGCGCCCGATCAGGCCGGGGCGCGCGGGCGCGCCGGCCGGCGCCTGCCCCTCGGGGCCGGGCGCGGGCGCCACCAGCCGGTGCACACGGGCCTGCGCGGCGATGCGGATCTTGTCGGTGATCTGCGCCGCCAGCTGCGTCATGCCCGACGCCAGGCCGATGCGCGGCTTGGCGACGAAATCCACCGCGCCCAGCTCCAGCGCGCGCATGGTGACCTCGGCGCCGCGCTCGGTCAGCGTGGAGATCATCACCACCGGCGTGGGCCGCAGGCGCATCAGCCGGCCCAGGAAGTCGATGCCGTCCATGCGCGGCATCTCCACGTCCAGCGTGATCACGTCGGGGTTGAGGTTGCGGATCATCTCGCGCGCCTGCAACGGGTCGTTGGCCGCGCCTATGCACAGCATGTCGGGCTCGCGGTTGATGATCTCCGTGAGCAGGCTGCGCACCAGCGCGGAATCATCGACCACCACCACGCGGATCTTGCGTCCCATCTCCAGCCTCACTCCTTGTCCTCAAAACAGATCGACCGAGCCACCGTGGTGGGCCCGCACCACCGCCGCCGCGCTGCCCTGCGTTCTCTCGGCAAGCAGCAGGTCGGGGTGGGCGTGCGCCAGGCGCTTGACCATGGCCTTGCCCGTGGCGGGGAAGAACGCCACCTTGCGCGGGTAGATGTCCAGCACGTCCTCGGCAATGATGGGTATGCGCTCGGTGGCGAGGTAATTCTGCACAAACGCGGTGTTGCGCTCACCCACGTTCAGCGCCGTGAAGTTGGCCATGACCTGGCCGCCGCCGAAGATCTTGGCCTGCAGGGTTTCGCGGCGCGCGCCCAGCTTCATCATCTCGTTGATCAAGAGCTCCATCGCATACGAGCCGTAGCGCCCCGACTGGTCGGCGCCGCTGCCTTCGGGCAGCATGAAGTGGTTCAGGCCGCCGACGCGCGAGCGGCTGTCCCACAGGCAGGCGGCGATGCACGAGCCGAGCACGGTCTGGATCACCAGGTTCTCGTTGGAGACGAAATACTCGCCTGGCAGCACCTTGACCGCGTTGAACTGGAAGCGCTGGTCGAAGAAGAAGAACGCGGCCTCGCCGCTGCGCCGCGGGGCGTTCTTGAGCTCATCCAGGCTGGGCGTGCGCGCCGGGGCGCGCGCCGGCTCGGGCGTGGCCGCTCCGATGCGCGGGGCGCGGCGGCGTTCCACACCGGCGGGGGCGGCGTCAGAGGCGCTCATAGACCGTCTTTCCGCGCAACGCGAACAGGTCGCGCGACTCGCTGAAGTTCTCCGCATGGCCCACGTACAGCGTGCCGCCGGGCTTGAGCACGCGGTGGATGCGCTCGAGCACGCGCCGCTGGGTGGGGGCGTCGAAGTAGATCATGACATTGCGGCAGAACACCACGTCGAAGGGCTCGCGAAACGGCCAGTCGTCGCGGATCAGGTTCACGCTCAGGAAGCTTACCGGCTGGCGCAGCTCGGGGCGCACGCGCACCAGCCCTTCATTGCCGCCCTTGCCGCGCAGGAAGTAGCGCTGCAGCTGCTCGCGCGCCAGGCCCTTGAGGCCCTGGGCGCGGTAGACGCCGCGCTCGGCCAGCTCGATGCAGCGCGAGTCGATGTCGCTGGCCAGCACCTGCAGCGGCGCGCCGGCGTTGAGCGACTGCAGCGCGCTGATGACGATGGAGTACGGCTCTTCCCCCGTGGAGGCGGCCGCGCACCAGATGCGCCAGGGGCCGCCCGGGCGCCTGCCCAGCAGCGTGGCGAAATGCTCGAAATGGTGGCGCTCGCGAAAGAAAGCGGTGAGGTTGGTGGTCAGCGCGTTGATGAATTCCTGCCACTCGGGGCCGTCCTGGCCCTGCAGCCAGTCCAGATAGTCGGCAAAGCGCCTGTGGCCGGTCTCGCGCAGGCGCCGCGACAGGCGGCTGTAGACCATGGCGTGCTTGCCGTCGTGCAGGCTGATGCCGGCGCGCTGGTAGATCAGCGCCTGCACGCGCTTGAAGTCGGCCGTGGTCCAGTCGAACTCGCGCACCTCGCCCGCACCGCCCGCCTCGGGCGCCTCGGGCGCCGCGGCGGCCATGGGCGGCACCACGGGCGCTGCCGCCCTTCTGGCTGAAGTCTTGTAGCCTTTCATGGCACGCCGCCCGATCGATCGCCTCTGCCTCGCCCCTGCGCCTGCATGCCGGTGGCGCGCCGCAAAGCTCAGGCCTGTGCCAGCACCAGCCCCATGTCGGGGTTGTTCATCAGCCGCTCGATGTCCAGCAGGATCAGCATGCGCTCGCCCACCGCGCCCAGGCCCCGGATGCAGCGCGCATCGATCGCGCTTTCGATGTCGGGGGCGGGGCGCAGCTGCTCTTCGCCGAGCTCGATCACGTCACTGACCGAATCGACGACCACGCCGACCACGCGCTCGCGCAGGTTCAGGATGATGACCACGGTGAGGTGGTTGTATTCGGCGCTCTCGCAGCCGAAACGCAGGCGCATGTCCACGATGGGCACGATGGTGCCGCGCAGGTTGGACACGCCCTTGATGAAGGGCGGCGCGTTGGCCACGCGCGTGGGGTCTTCGTAGCCGCGGATTTCCTGCACCTTCAGGATGTCGATGCCGTACTCTTCCTTGCCCAGGCGGAAGGTCAGGTATTCGCCGGCCCCGGGGCCACTGGCTTCTTCGATCTTCTTGAGGACTGCACTCATGCTGCTTCTCCTTGCCCGCGCGCCTCAGTGGCGCGCGCGGCGCACCAGCGCGCTGGTATCGAGGATCAGGGCGACGTTGCCGTCGCCCATGATGGTGGCGCCCGAGACGTTGGCCACCTTGCGGTAGTTGGTCTCCAGGTTCTTGACCACCACCTGCTGCTGGCCGAGCAGCTCGTCGACCAGCACGGCCACGCGCGAGCCTTCGGCCTCGACCACCACCATGATGTCGTTGCCGCTGCCGGGCTCGGCGCGCGGCACCTGGAAGATGCGCTCGAGCGAGACCACGGGCATGTACTCCTCGCGCACCTTCACCAGCTGCGAGCCCTGGGCCACGGTGTTGATGTCCTCGTGCCTGACCTGGAAGGACTCGACCACCGAGGACAGCGGCAGGATGTAGACCTCGTCGGCCACGCCGACCGACATGCCGTCCATGATGGCCAGCGTCAGCGGCAGGCGCACCGACACGCGCGTGCCCGCGCCCTCGACCGAGTCGATCTCCACCGTGCCATTGAGCGCGGCGATGTTCTTCTTGACCACGTCCATGCCCACGCCGCGCCCGGAGACGTCGGTGACCACCTCGGCGGTGGAAAAGCCCGGCAGCATGATGAGGTTCCAGACGTCGGCGTCGGCCATGGAATCCGGCGCGTCCAGGCCGCGCTCGCGCGCCTTCTTGAGGATCTTCTCGCGCGACAGGCCGTGTCCGTCGTCGCGCACCTCGATGACGATGGAGCCGCCCTGGTGCGCCGCCGACAGCGTGAGCGTGCCGTGCTCGGTCTTGCCCGCGGCCAGGCGCTCGGCGGGCAGCTCGATGCCGTGGTCGCAGCTGTTCCTGACCAGGTGGGTCAGCGGGTCGGTGATCTTTTCCACCAGGCTCTTGTCCAGTTCGGTGGCCTCGCCGTGGGTGACGAATTCGACCTTCTTGCCCAGTTGTCTGGCCAGGTCGCGCAGCATGCGCGGGAAACGGCTGAACACGGTGGACATCGGAATCATGCGGATGGACATGACCGATTCCTGCAGGTCGCGCGTGTTGCGGTCCAGATCCGCCAGGCCGGCAAGCAGTTGCTGGTGCAGCGCCGGGTCCAGGTCGCGGCTGTTTTGCGCCAGCATCGCCTGGGTGATGACCAGCTCGCCCACGAGGTTGATGAGCTGGTCCACCTTGTTGACCGCCACGCGGATGCTGCTCGACTCGATCGCGCCGTGCGCCGCCGCCTTGTGCTGCCCTGCCGGGGCGGGGGCCACGGGCGCTGCCGGCGCGGGTTCGCTGCCCGCAGCCGCGGGCGCCGCCGCGCCACCGGCACGGGGCGCGCCGGGGGCGCCGTCGAAGAAGCCGAACTCCTCGCGTTCGCCGTCGCTGCCCGGCGGCGCGGCGGCGCCCGCGCCCGCTTCGTGTATCTGCACCTGCTCGCGCGCGACGTGAAAGACGAACAGGTCGAGCAGCTCCGCGTCCGAGGAACGGGTCTTGACCGCGTAGGCGCGCACGCCCGGCTCGTCCGAGGGCAGGTCCTCGATGCTGCCCAGGCCTTCGATGTCGCGAAACAGGTCCTTGATGGCGTCGGCCAGCTCGGGCTGGGGCAGCGGGCCGATGCGGATCTGCAGCGCGCGCTCGCCGGGCGCGGCCGCAGGGGCGGGCGCCGGCGTGGGCGCCGCGGCAGGGGCGGGCGCAGGGTTTGCCTGCGGCGCAGCCGCCGGCGCGGGCTCGGGCGCGGCCGCCGCGGGAGCCGGGGCCGCGCCCTCGGCCAGCGCGCGGATGCGCGCCACGAGCTCGGCCGTGGGCACGGCCGCGCCCTGCTCGCCGCCCTGGTGGCGCGCCAGCAGGCTGCGCGAGACGTCGGCCGATTCGAGCAGCGCGTCCACCATCGGCGGGGTCAGCTGCAGCTCGTGGCGGCGCAGGCGGTCCAGCAGCGACTCCATCTTGTGCGTGAGTTCGGCCACGTCGGCAAAGCCGAAGGTGGCCGAGCCGCCCTTGATCGAGTGGGCGCAGCGGAAGATGCCGTTGAGTTCCTCGTCGTCGGGCGCGCTCACGTCCAGCGCCAGCAGCATCTGCTCCATCTGGTCGAGGTTCTCGGCCGCCTCTTCGAAGAAGACACCATAGAACTGGCTCAGGTCGAAGTCCGAGCCACCGGCGCCGGTCTGGGCGTGGGTGTCTGCCATGGTTTGCTTTCCTCTTGCTTCAGTGCGTTGACGTGCGGGCCGGCCGTGGCCGCGCTCAGCGGATGACCTTGCGGATCACCTCGACCAGACGCGTGGGATCGAAGGGCTTGACCAGCCAGCCGGTGGCCCCGGCGCTGCGCCCGGCCTGCTTCATCACGTCGCTCGATTCGGTGGTCAGGATCAGGATGGGCTTGTCCTTGAAGCGCGGATGCTCGCGCAGCCGGCGCGTGAGGCCGATGCCATCGAGGCGCGGCATGTTCTGGTCGGCCAGGATCAGGTCGATGTCGTGCGCCATGGCCTTCTCGAACGCGTCCTCGCCGTCCACCGCCTCGACCACCTTGAATCCTGCGCTGGTGAGCGTGAACGACACCATCTTGCGCATCGAGGGCGAATCATCGACGGCCAGTATCGACTGCATGCGGGGCTCCAATCACTCCGAAGTTAGTAGGTTAACCGGTAACGGTCTTGATACAAGTCAGAAAAGCTCGATGGAGCCGGCGTCCATTTCGCTTTGCGTGACGGGGTTGGGCCGCTCGGGCGGCACGCCCTGCACCACCGCGGGCTCTTCGCCCTCGTCCGAGCCCATGGCCTCGGCGCTGAGCTGCGAGGAGCAGGCTTCGAGCACCTTGCCGGTGTGCGCCACGAGCTGCGTGGCCATGTCGTGGAACTGCAGCTCGGTGATCGCGTTGCGCAGCGCCTCGCGCAGCGCCAGCAGCCGCGGGTGCGCCTGCGTGAGCTCGGGCGTGAGCACCGCGTCAGCGTCGCCAAAGCGCTGGATCAGGTTGCCCGCCGCATGGTCCAGCAGGCCCTGCAGGCGGTGCAGGTCGTGCAGCGAGGTGAGCAGCGCGTCCTGGATGTCGGCCGCCACCAGCACCGGGATGGCGAGCACGGGATCGGTCGAAGGATCAGGGGTTGACGCCATCATGTCTCCAGCGTGGCCGCGCGGCAGTCCGGCCCGGTTGGCGGGCCGGGCCCGGCAAGCGACTAACATCCCCGCAGCCGACGCATGTGTGCCCAGGTACCTGTGGCGGCATCGCGCCCTCTGTGAGTCTGAATGACAAACATGATAGCTACTCCCGCAGACTTTGACACCGCGAACAAACCCGTGCGCGTGCTGCATCTGGAGGACTCGGCCGCCGACCACGAGCTGGCCCGCCTGGCGCTGCGCCGCGCGCCGGTGGCGCACGAGCTCACGCAGGTGGACACGCTGGCGGCGCTGATGCAGGCTCTGCGCGGCGGGCAGTTCGACCTGGTGCTGGCCGACTACCGGCTGCGCGGCTTCACCGCCATCGACGCCTGGCAGCAGGCGCAGACGCTGGCGGCGCACCCGCCCTTCGTGCTGCTGTCGGGGGCCATCGGCGAGGCGGCGGCGGTCAATGCGCTGCACCTGGGCTTTGCCGACTACCTGCTCAAGGACGACATGGCGCGCCTGCCGCACGTGATCGCGCGCGCCATCGAGATGGCCGAGGCGCGGTGCGCGCGCGAACAGGCGGCGGCCGAGCTGGCGGCTTCCGAGCGGCGCCTGGCCGAGCTGGCCGAGCACCTGCAGGCGACGATCGAGGAAGAGCGCGCGGCGATCGCGCGCGAGATCCACGACGACGTGGGCGGCGCGCTGACCGCTGCGCGCTTCGACCTGGCCTGGATCGCGCGCCACGCCGGCGGCGACGCCGCCATGGCCGAGCATGCGCACAGCGCCAACGAGATGCTGCAGCACGCGCTGGGCGCGAGCCAGCGCATCATGATGAACCTGCGCCCGCCGGTGCTCGACCAGGGGCTGGTGGCGGCGGTGCGCTGGCTGGCGCAGACCTTCGAGCGGCGCACCGGCATGCGCTGCGCCGTGCTGGCGCCGCAGCAGCCGCTGTCCATCGCCCAGGCGCTGCAGCTCGTCGCCTACCGCACGGTGCAGGAGGCGCTGACCAACGTGCAGAAGTACGCCCAGGCGCGCCAGGTGCGCGTGGAGCTGTCCGAGCACGAGGGCCTGATGCTGCTGGAGGTGTGCGACGACGGCATGGGCGTGGCGCCCGGCGCGCTGGGCAAGAGCCACTCCTTCGGCTTGCGCGGGCTGCGCGAGCGCGCGCGGCGCGCCGGCGGCTGGCTGGACGTGAGCAGCCAGCAGGGGCGCGGCACCTGCGTGGTGCTGACCCTGCCGGTCGCGGGCGGCGCCGACACCGGACAATCGCCGCCATGATCGACGTGATTTTGTGTGACGACCACGCGCTGGTGCGCCGCGGCATCCGCGACACCCTGGCCGAGGCGCCCGACATCCGCGTGAGCGGCGAGGCGGGCAGCTATACCGAACTGCGCGAGCTGCTGCGCCACGCCCCCTGCGACGTGCTGCTGCTGGACCTGAACCTGCCCGGACGCAGCGGCATCGAGGTGCTGGCCAGCCTGCAGGAGAGCCATCCGCGCACCAAGGTGCTGATCGTCTCGATGTACCCCGAGGACCAGTACGCGCTGCGCGCGCTCAAGGCCGGCGCGCACGGCTACGCGAACAAGGCGGCCGATCCGCTGCAGCTGATCACCGCGGTGCACACCGTCATGCAGGGGCGCAAATACCTCACGCCCGAAGTGGCGCAGCTGCTGGCCGACAGCCTGGCCCAGCCCGAGCGCGAGCTGGCGCACGCGCAGCTCTCGGAGCGCGAGCTGCAGACGCTGGTGAAGATCGCCTCGGGCAAGCGCCTGTCGGACATCGCCCAGGAGCTGGTGCTCAGCCCCAAGACGGTGAGCGTCTACCGCGCACGGGTGCTGGCCAAGCTGGGGCTGAGCAACAACGCCGAGCTCACGGTGTACGCGATACGCAACCAGCTCGTCTGAAAAGCATAGCTGCTTGCGCTGAATGGCAAAGGGTTTCAGATATGAAACATGCTGAAATCCTTGCCTATAGCGCGCTTTCAGCTCTCTTTTTTCAACCAGGGCCGAACAGGTCCATGGTCTGCTGCAGCAGCGTGTACAGCGGCTGCTCCAGCATCGGCAGCGTGGCGGTGATGCCCAGCAGCCCGACGGTGATGGTCACCGGAAAGCCGACCGCGTAGATGTTGGTCTGCGGCGCCACGCGCGAGATCACGCCCATGGTGAGGTTGACGAACAGCAGCAGCGCGATCAGGGGCAGCGCCAGCCACAGCGCGCTGGAAAACAGCCCCGCGCCCAGCTCGTGCAGGCGCATCTGCGCGAGCGACTGCAGCACGTTGCCGTCGAGCGGAAAGCTCTTGAAGCTCTGCAGCAGCGCCATCAGCACCATCAGGTGGCCGTTGACCACGATGAACAGCCACAGCGCCACGTTGCTGTAGAAGCCCGTGAGCGCGCCGCGCTGCGAATTGCTCGCCGGATCGAAGAAGGAGGCGTAATTCAGGCCCATCTGCAGGCCGATGACCTCGGCCGACAGCTCCACGCAGGTGAACACCAGGCGCACCGCAAAGCCGATCGCCAGGCCCACGCCCACCTGCTGCGCCACCGCGCTCCAGGCGGCGGCCGTGTCCAGCGCGATGACCGGCTGGGGCGGCAGCGCCGCCTGCGCGCACACCGCCACCAGGAAGGCCAGCGCCACCTTCAGCCGCACGGGAATGGCGCGGGTGGAGAAGATCGGCGCGGCGGTGAACATCGCCAGCACGCGCAGGAAGGGCCACAGGATGGGCGAAACCCAGGCCATGAGCTGCGCTTCGTCGAAGGTCAGCATGGCGGCCCGGCCTCAGCCGACGACGGAGGGAATCGTCTCCAGCGTGGTGCGCAGGTAGTCCACCAGCGTGCTCACCATCCAGGGCCCGGCCAGCGCGAACACCAGCACCGCCGCCACCAGCTTGGGCACGAAGGACAGCGTGGCCTCGTGCACCTGGGTGACGGCCTGGAAGATGCTCACGATCAGCCCCACCACCATCACCGCGCCCAGCGCCGGCAGGGCAATGGCCAGCAGCAGCATGAGCGCGTTGTGGCCGAAGGTGAGAACGAATTGCGCGGTCATCGAAAGCCTCCTGCGTCAGCCGGAAAAACTGGCCGCCAGCGACCCCATGAGCAGGTTCCAGCCGTCGGCCAGCACGAACAGCATCAGCTTGAAGGGCAGCGCCACCAGCACCGGCGAGAGCATCATCATCCCCAGCGACATCAGCACGCTGGCCACCACCATGTCGATGATGAGAAAGGGGATGAAGACCATGAAGGCGATCTGGAAGGCCGACTTGAGCTCGCTCGTGACGAAGGCCGGCACCAGCACGCGCAGCGGCGCGGTCTCGGCCGTGACCTCGGCGGGCAGCCTGGCCAGGCGGGCGAACAGGCCGAAGTCGCTCTGGCGCGTCTGCTTGAGCATGAAGGCGCGCATCGGCGCCTCGGCCCGGGGCAGCGCGTCCTCAAACGTCAGCTGGTTCTGCGTGTAGGGCACGTAGGCGTCCTGATAGACCTTGTCCAGCGTCGGCCCCATCACGAAGAGCGTGAGAAACAGCGACAGCCCGATGATCACCATGTTGGGCGGCGCCGCCTGCGTGCCCAGCGCCTGGCGCAAGAGCGAGAGCACGATGACGATGCGCGTGAAGCTGGTCATGAGCAGCAGCACCGCCGGCAGGAAGGACAGCGCGGTGAAGAACAGCAGCGTCTGTATCGGCACCGAATAGCTGTTGCCCCCGGGCCCCGAGCCGATCACTAGCGGCAGCGTGCCCGGCGCCTCCTGCGCCAGCGCGCCCTGCGCTCCCGCCAGCGCCAGCAGCGCCAGCGCCGCCAGCCACGGTCTGCCTGCACGTACCGCGGCCATGCTCAATCCAGCGAAGGCTCGGTGCGCGCGGCCGCCACCGCGCCGGCGAACGAGGCCGCGGGCAGCACGTGCAGGCAGGTGATGGCCTGCGCCGTCACGCCCAGCACCAGCACCACGCGCTCTTCGGCGCTGCCGGTTTCCATGGTGACCACGCGCTGCTGCGGGCCTATGGTGAGCGAAGAGAGCACGCGCGCGCCGGCCCCGCCCGCGCTCAGCGCCGGCGCGCCGCGCCCGCGCTGCCAGCGC
The DNA here is from genome assembly GCF_007954405.1 of Comamonas flocculans. Lineage (NCBI taxonomy): Bacteria > Pseudomonadati > Pseudomonadota > Betaproteobacteria > Burkholderiales > Comamonadaceae > Comamonas > Comamonas flocculans. The sequence goes on from NZ_CP042344.1 coordinate 1,160,143, forward strand.
CGCGCCAGCCAGGGCAGGCAGGCGATGGCGCCGATGAACAGCACCACCCACAGCAGCGACAGCGAACTAACCCCGGCTGACACGGCGCAGGCGCTCCGAAGGCGTGACCACGTCGGTCAGGCGGATGCCGAACTTGTCGTTGACCACCACCACCTCGCCCTGGGCGATGAGGTAGCCGTTGACCAGCACGTCCATGGGCTCGCCCGCCAGCGCGTCCAGCTCCACCACCGAGCCCTGGGCGAGCTGCAGGATGTACTTGATCGGCACCTTGGTGCGCCCCAGCTCCACCGACAGCTGCACCGGGATGTCCAGCACCATGTTGATGTCGTGCACGCCCGGGTCGCCCCCGGCGTAGGAGGGCATGGCCGGCCCGCCCGACAGCGGCCCGCCCTGCTCGGCCTCGGGCGCGCCCGCGCCGCCCTCGGCGGCCTTTTGTTCGTTCAGCGCCTCGGCCCAGTCGGCGAAGGCGTCGTCGGCCGCGGCCTGGCCGCCCTCGGCCTCGGTGCTGTGGGTTTCGGTCTCAGTGGCCATAGTCATTCCCCGTGCCGGCGCTGTCGCCGGTGTACAGGCGTTCCTCGATGCGGATCGCGTATTTGGCGTTGTGCGTGCCGTACTGGCACTCGAAAAGATCGATGCCGCCCACCGACGCGCGGATGCGCGGCAGGCGCTCCAGCTCGATGAAGTCGCCCGGGCGCATGGCCAGGAGCTGCTCCACCGTGGCGTCGGCGCGCGCCAGCTCCGCCACCAGCGTCACCTCGGCCGCCTGCACCTCGCGCGAGAGCACCTTGACCCAGCGCCGGTCGACCTCGATGGCGTCGCCCTGCACGGTGGAATACAGCACGTCGCGGATCGGCTCCATCGTGGCGTAGGGCATGCAGATGTGGATGGAGCCGGCCAGGTCGCCGATCTCCAGGTGGAAGGCGGTGGAGACCACGATCTCGCTGGGCGTGGCGATGTTGGCGAACTGCGGCTGCATCTCCGAGCGCTGGTAGGCGAGCTCCAGCGGGTAGATGCCCTGCCAGGCCTTCTTGTACTCGCTGGTGATCACGTCCACGATGCGCTGGATCACGCGCTGCTCGGTGGCGGAAAAGTCGCGCCCCTCGATGCGCGTCTGGTACTTGCCCGCACCGCCGTAGAGCGTGTCGATGATGCCGAACACGAGCGACGGCTCGCACACCACCAGGCCGCTGCCGCGCAGCGGGCGGATCGCCACGATGTTGAAGTTGGTCGGCACCACGATCTCGCGCAGGAAGGCGTTGTAGCGCTGCACCGACACCGTGCCCACCGAAATCTCGGGGCTGCGGCGGATGAAGTTGAACAGGCCCACGCGCAGGTTGCGCGCGAAGCGCTCGTTGACGATCTCCATCGTCGGCATGCGCCCGCGCACGATGCGCTCCTGGCTGGAGATGTCGTAGGTGCGGATGGCGCTGGCGTCCACCTCTTCCTCGACGCGCTTCTGGCTCTCGCCGGTCACGCCTTCGAGCAGGGCATCCACCTCTTCCTGGGACAAGAACGAGTCGGCCATGGTCTGTGCTCTCCTGGTGCGGCCCGCGGCTACTGGACGATGAAGCTGGAAAACAGCACCGCGCGCACCGGCGCATTGCCGTCGCGCGCCGGCTTGCGCGGGCGCACTTCGTCCTCGTCATCGTCCTCCTCGGCCGCGCGCTTCTTGCTCTTGCGCGGCTTGGGCGGCGCGTAGCCCAGCGCGTCCAGCACCTCGGCGCGCACGTCGGCGGCCAGTTTTTCCTTGCCTTCGCGCGAGAGCAGCTCGTCGGAGGTGCGCTGCGACAAGAGCAGCAGCACGCCGCTGCGTATCGCGGGCATGTGCGCCTTCACGCGCTCGGCGGTCTTGCCGTTGTCCAGCTGCAGCGTGATGCCCACCTGGGCGAAACGGTCGCCGCCGGGGTCGGCCAGGTTCACCACCATGTTGTCCATGGGCAGGAAGGCGGGCGGCGTCTTGTCGTCCTCGACCTGGGCCACGGGCTCGTCCGCGTCCTCATCCAGGCTGGCGCTGCGCTGCTTGGCGATGAACCACAGCGCCCCGGCCGCCGCGATGGCCAACACCACCAGCAGCGCAAGGATGATCAGCAGCCACTTCTTCTTGGCTTTGGCAGCTACCGGGGGAGCGGTTTCTTCTTCGGCCACGTGCACACTTTCTCGCGCCGCGCGGGCGCCTGGGTTCGGTCGGCGCGGCCGCAGCCTGTGCGCGCCCTTGCCGTGACCGCATTATTGGGCAGGGTGGCGGGCGGTGATAGCCAGAATAGGCCTGCAAACCGGGCGCTTACGCGCGCGCCGGCGGGCCCGCGCGCTTCGCCTCAGACGAAGACGTCCAGCGCCCGATCGCCCCGGGTGCGCTGCGGCGCCAGCGCGTCGCCCTCGGCCAGCACGCGGGCCTGGGCGCCGCCGCCCCGCCCGGCCGGGGGCCGCCCGCCGCCGGGGTGCTGCGCACCGGCGCCGCCCTGCTCGCCGGCCACGCCGACGTTCACGTCGGCCAGCGCCAGGCCCTGCTGCTGCAGCAGGCTGCGCAGCTGCTCCACCCCGGCGTCCAGCGCCAGGCGCGAAGCCTCGTGGTCGCTCAGGAAGCTGACCCTGGCCACGTCGCCGGCCAGCACCACCTGCACCTGCACCGCCTGGCCGTCGCGGTCCAGCGTGAACTCGGCGCGCTGGCTCTTCTGATGCACCCAGAAGGCCACCTGCTCGCCGAGCTCCTGCAGGAAGCTGGTGTCCAGGCCCGCATCCGCCCCCGCCGCGCCCGCGCCGTCGGCGCCGCCCGGCGCCTGGGCCGCGGCCGCCAGCGCGCCCTGGCCGCCCGCGTGTGCGCCGCCCTGCGCGCCCGAGCCGCCGCCGGAGCCGGCGCTGCGCCCCGGCCCGTCCAGGCCAGCCGCCGCCGCGACCGCCACCGCGGGCGATGGCGCGCCTTCGGCGCCGCGTGCGCCGGTGGCGAGGGGGGCCAGGGCCACGCGCGGCTGCGCCTCGGCGGCCTTCTCCAGCCCCTGGGCCAGCGCCTGCAGGCCCGGGGGCAGGTCGGCCAGCGCCGCGCCCGCATCCGCGCCAGCGCCTGGGGCCACCGCAAGACCCGAAGCCGTCGCGGTCTGCGCACCGGTCGCGGACAAGGCCGCGGCCATGCCGGCGGCTGCGCCCGGCGCGGCGCCAGGGCTGCGGCGCGGGCCAACCGCGCTCGGCTGGGCCGCATCGATCCGGCCTGTCTCCTTTGTCATCAAACTCGGCGCCAGCCCTTGTCCCACCTGCGCATGCAGCTCCTGTCCCAGGAGCACCACGGCCTGTTGCTGGCGCACTTGCTCACTCGGTTGCGTACGCGCCAGATCCGCCGCGCCCGCCGCCTGCGCACGCTCGGCCTGCGCGTGCTGGCCCTGCTGCAGCAGCAAGGCCAGGTGCTCGGACAAGGGCAGACCCAGGGCATCGGGGGCCAGGGCATCGGGGGCATCGGCATCGGCCGGCGCGTCCAGCTCCAGCGGCGCTGAAGCCGGCGCCGGCGCGCCGTCGCCCGGCAGGTCCGGCTGCGCCGCGCCTTCGCCCAGCGCGGCCAGCAGCAGCGCGAAGCCCTCGCGCGTTGTCCCCGGCTCCTGCGCGCCCTGGGCGGCGGCGCCGGTTTCGGCGCTTGCCCCGGCCTGGGGGGCGGGCTGGGCAGCAGCCTGTGGCTGGGCGGGTGGCGTGCGTAGCGGGTCCATGGCTCATATCCCCTGGGTCAATTGCCGGCCGGCGCCGCGCACGTGGCGCTGCATGGCCAGCTCATCGGTCTGTTTCTGTTCGCGGCGCGCCTGCTGCAGTGCCAGCGCGCGCAGGCGCCGCTCCAGCACCTGGCGCAGGCTGGCCAGACGCGCCTCGGCCGCGGCCAGCGCCGCCACCGCGCGCGCAAGGCGCTGTTCATGCTCATGCACCACGCCCTGCTGCAGCTGCATCGTGTGCTCCAGGCGCTGCAGGAACTGGCGCTGGTGGCGCAGCACCTCGGGCTGCAGCTGCGCGCCTTCGCGCGGGCCCCAGCGCTGGCGCGTCTCCTGCGCGTAGCTGGCAAGCTGGTGCAACTGCGTCTGCGCCCTGGCCAGGTGCCCGCGCAACTGCACCAGGGCGTTGCGCGCGGCGTCGCGCTGGCGCGCGGCCAGGTCGATGGCGACTTCAAAGGCGTGGTTCGATGCCATGGCCGCGCGCCTCAGCCCTCGTCCAGCGCCGCGGCCATGGCGGCGACGCTGTCCGCAAGCGGCGCCGCCTCGCGCATGCCCTGCTGCAGGAAGGCCTGCATGCGCGGGTACAGGCGTATCGCCTCGTCCAGCTGCGCGTCCGAGCCGGCCACGTAGGCGCCGACCTGGATCAGGTCGCTGCTCTTGCGGTAGAGCGACCAGGTGGCGCGAAAGCGCCGCGCCAGCTCGAAGTGCCCGGGGCCGACCACGTTGACCATCACGCGCGAGGCCGACTGCTCGACGTCGATCGCCGGGTAGTGGCCTGACTCGGCCAGTTCGCGCGAGAGCACGAAGTGGCCGTCCAGGATGGCGCGCGAGGCGTCGGCGATCGGGTCCTGCTGGTCGTCGCCCTCGGAGAGCACGGTGTAGAAGGCGGTGATCGAGCCCACGCCGTTCAGGCCGTTGCCGCTGCGCTCGACCAGCGCCGGCAGCTTGGCGAAGCAGCTCGGCGGATAGCCCTTGGTGGCCGGCGCCTCGCCGATCGCCAGGGCGATCTCGCGCTGGGCCATGGCGTAGCGGGTGAGCGAATCCATGAGCAGCAGTACGTGCTTGCCCTGGTCGCGAAAGTATTCGGCCACGGCGGTGGCGTAGCTTGCGCCCTGCATGCGCAGGAGCGGCGGCGCATCCGCCGGCGCGGCCACCACCACGGCGCGGCCGCGGTCCTCGGCGCCGAGGATGTCTTCGACGAATTCCTTGACCTCGCGCCCGCGCTCGCCGATCAGGCCGACGACGATCACGTCGGCACTGGTGTAGCGCGCCATCATCCCGAGCAGCACGCTCTTGCCCACGCCCGAGCCGGCGAACAGCCCCAGGCGCTGGCCGCGCCCGACGGTGAGCAGCGCGTTGATGGCGCGCACGCCGGTATCGAGCGGCTCGCGCACCGGGGCGCGCTCCATGGCGTTGATCGGCTCACGCGGCAGCGCCCTGGCGGCCACGTCCTGCAGCGCGCCCGCATGGTCCAGCGGCAGACCCTGGGCGTCGACCACGCGGCCCAGCAACCCCTCGCCCAGCGGCAGGCGCAGCGCCCCGATGCCGCTGGCCTCCTGCGCCGGGCCTTCGGGCCCCAGGCGCAACGGCGCCGCGTAGGCCGGCGCGGGCGTGACGCTGGCGCCGCTGGACAGGCCGTGCACGTCGCCCGCGGGCATGAGGAAGGCGCGCTCGCCGGCGAAGCCGACCACCTCGGCCAGCACCGGCTCCTGGGCGCCCTGGCGCACCAGGCATTGCGCGCCCACGGGCACGCGCAGGCCCGCGGCCTCCAGCACCAGGCCGGTCAGGCGCGTGAGCGTGCCGCTGGCAGCCAGCGCCTGCGGCTCGGCGGCGCGTGCGCGCGCGCGCTCGATGAAATCTTGCCAGGCGCCGGCGTCTTCAATCGCCATCGCCCATCTCCCGCCAGGCCGACACCAGCCCCAGCGCCCCCACCGCACGGCGCCAGCGGGTGTCCAGCGCGCCGTCCACCAGGGCGCCCGCGCTCTCCACGCTGCAGTCGCCAGGCTGCACCGCCGGGTCGGGCTGCCACTGCACGCGCTGGTTGCCGAATTCCTCGCGCAGCTGCGATTCGAGCAGCTTCCAGTCCGCCGGGTTCAGCCGCACCGTGGCCGGACGGCTGTCCTGCACGAAGGTGGCCAGCGCCTCGCGCACCACGGGCAGCAGGGCGCGCGGGTTGGACTGCAGCTCCTGGCGCACCACCTGGCGCGCGATCTCGCAAGCGAGCTGCAGCAGCTCATCGGCCATCTGCTGCTGCAGGCCGGCGAAGCTCTCCTGCAGGCGCTGCACCAGCGCGGCCAGTTGTTCACCCGCCTGGCGCCCCTGGCCGCGCACGTAGTCGTCCAGGCGCTGCTGCCATTCCTGGGCGGCCTCGCTGCGGCCCTGGCGCCGGCCCTCGGCCAGCGCTTCATCGCGGGCCTGCTGCAGCTGCGCCTCGTCCACCGGCGCGGGGGCGGGGGGCGCCTCCTGCTCGCCCGCGGCGGGTGCGGCATCGAGCAGCTCCAGGCCGTCGTCCCCGATCGCGCCGAACTGCCAGCGCACCGCCTCGGAGATCTCCTCGCCGGGGATGAAGCGGGTGTAGTTGCGCAGGTTCGATCCAGGCATGTGCTTGCACCCCGCAGTCAGACGAAGGCGTCGTCGCCGCTGCCGGCCAGGGCGATCTGCCCTTCGTCGGACAGGCGCCGCACCGTCTTGAGGATTTCCTTCTGCTGCGCCTCGACCTCGGACAGGCGGATGGGGCCGCGCGATTCCAGGTCTTCGCGCATGGCCTCGGCGGCGCGCGTGGACATGTTCTTGAGGAATTTCTCGCGCAGCTCGGGCTGCGCGCCCTTGAGCGCCACCACCAGGGTTTCGGAGGCGATCTCGCGCAGCACCGTCTGGATGGCGCGGTCGTCGAGCTTCATCACGTCGTCGAACACGAACATCTTGTCCATGATTTTTTGCGCCAGCTCCGCGTCCTGCTCGCGGATGCTCTCGAGCACCGTGCCATCGACCCCGCCGCGAAACAGGTTGACGATCTCGGCCGCCGCCTTGACCCCGCCCAGCGAGCTCTTGCGCACCTTGTCGCCGCCGGCCAGCACCTTGAACAGCACCTCGTTCAGGTCCTTGAGCGCCGTCGGCTGTATGCCTTCGAGCGTGGCCACGCGCAGCATGATCTCGCCCCTCTGGCGCTCGCTCAACTGCATCACGATGTCGGCCGCATGGTCCGGGTCCAGGTGCACCAGGATGGCCGCGACGATCTGCGGGTGTTCGTTGCGCAGCAGCTCGGCCACCGCCAGCGGGTCCATCCACTTGAGGCTCTCTATGCCCGAGACGTCGCCGCCCTGCAGGATGCGGTCGATCAAGAGCGCCGCCTTGTCGTCGCCCAGGGCGCGCTTGAGCACCGCGCGCACGTAGTTGCCGGTGTCCGACACCAGCAGGCTCTGGGCCGCGGCCTCGTTGGTGAAGCGCGCGACCACCTCCTGCACGCGCTCGTGCGAGATGGTGCGCATGCGCGCGATGGTCTCGCCGAGCTTTTGCACCTCCTTGGGCGAGAGGTGCTTGAAGACTTCCGCGGCCTCCTCCTCGCCGAGCGACATCAGCAGGACGGCTGCGTCATTGAGGCCTTGCTCGTCCATGGTGTTCTCTCTGCAGTGGCCCCGGCCTCATTCGCCGTTGACCCAGGTTTTGACGATGTTGGCGACGGCCACCGGATTTTCCTTGGCCAGCGAGCGTGCCTCCTGCAAGCGCAGCTGCTCTTCGGTCGGCGGCTGCTCGGGCTGCGTCACGGGCGCGGCCAGCGCCGGGCGCTCGATCTGCTCGGCCGCCAGCGCATCCACCTTGTGCATCGGCGTGGCCTGCAGCTTCTCGACGCGCCGGCCGGCCCTGAGCGCGGGGCGCACCACCGCCATCAGCAGCAGCACCGCGGCCAGCGACAGGCCTATGGGCAGGCCCAGGCTGCGCGCCAGCTCTAGCACCTCGGGCTGCTTGTACAGCGGCAGCTCGGCCGGCGCCAGCGCGTCGCTCTGGAACTGGGCGTTCATCAGGTTGACCGAGTCGCCGCGCTCCTTGTTGTAGCCCACCGCCTCGCGCACCAGCGCGGTCATCTGCTCGATCTGCTCGCTCGACAGCGGCTCGGCCACGGCGGGCTTGCCGCCGGGCTGCGCCACCATGCGGTAGTTCACCACCACGGCGGCGTTCACGCGCCTGACCACGCCCTGCGCGGCGCGCGTCACGCTGGTGGTCTTGTCCACCTCGTAGTTGGTGGTGATCTCGCGGTGCCCCACGCTGCCACCACCCGCCGCCGCACCACCCTGGGCGCCGGCGTCGGGCGCGGGGTTGGCGCCGTTGACCGGGGCGCTGGCGTTTTGCGGCGGCTGGTTGCTCACCGCGCCGGGCACGCCGGCGGGCAGCTTGTCACCGGGCTTGGCGGCGTTTTCTATCACCTGCTGGCTGCGCACCGCGCTGGCGTCGGCGGCCAGGTTGGGGCGGTGCTGCTCCATGGTGGATTCTGTCTGGCTGAAGTCCACGTCGGCCGTGACCTGCGCGCGCACGTTGTCGCGCCCGACCACCGGCGCGAGGATGTCCACGATGCGCTGGGTGTACTGCTGCTCGAGCTTTTGCGCATAGGCCAGCTGCTCGCCGGTGGGCGCGCCGCCCATGCCCTCAGGGTTTTGCGACAGCAGCTTGCCGCTGTCGTCGAGCACGCTCACCGCCTGCGGCGCCAGCTCGGGCACGCTCGCGGCCACCAGGTGCACGATGCCGGCGATCTGGCCGCGGTCCAGGAAGCGCCCGGGGTACAGGCTCACCAGCACCGAGGCCGAGGGTTTCTGCTGCTCGCGAAAGAAGCCGTTCTGGTTGGGCAGCGCCAGGTGCACGCGCGCGCTTTGCACCGGTGCCAGCGCCTGGATGGAGCGCGTGAGCTCGCCCTCGAGCCCGCGCTGGAAGTTCAGCCGCTCCTGGAACTGGGTCACGCCGAAGCGGCTGGTCTCGGTCACCTCGAAGCCCGCCACCGAGCCCTTGGGCAGCCCCTGCGAGGCCAGGCGCAGGCGCACGTCGTGCACCCGGTCGGCCGGCACCATGATGGCGCCGCCGCCTTCGGTGTATTTGTAGGGTACGTTCATCTGCGCCAACTGCGCGACGATGGCGCCGCCGTCCTTGTCGCTCAAGTTGGCGAACAGCACGCGGTAGTCGGGGCGCGCGGCGAACCAGGCCGCGGCCACCGCCATCAGCACGAACAGCGCCAGGCCCACCCCCAGGCGCAGGCGCGCCGCGCGGTCGAGCGAGGAAAAGCGCTGCGCCCACGGCCCCTGCGCCAGCGGCGCGGCGATCGGCATTTCGGCAACGGCGGCATTGGGCATCGTGCGGCTTTCCAGGCAATGGCTTGCGCCCCGGGCAGGCAGGGGCGGTGCGACGATTATTCACGCCCCCCCTGCCAGCGTTGCGCCAATAAGGCGCGGATTTGGCCGGCTGTTCCCTCTTCCGCCGGCACGCCTGTGCCCTAGGATAGGGCCACTTCGCACCACGACCGGGCAGCACACCATGGACCTGCGCATCTCCACCACCCCCATGCCGCTTGCCAGCGCGCTGGCGGCGCGGCGCATGGCCCAGCCCCAGGGCGCCACGCCCGAGGCCGGTTTTTCCAGCGCGCTCAAGGGGGCTCTGGGCGCCGTGAGCCAGGCGCAGAACCAGGCCGACGAGCTGCAAAAGCAGGTGCAGCTGGAAAACCCCAAGGTCAGCATCGAAGAGACCATGGTCGCGATCCAGAAGGCCCAGGTGGGCTTCCAGGCCACGCTGCATGTGCGCAACCGCCTGGTGCAGGCCTATACCGACATCATGAACATGCAGGTGTAGCGGCGGCGCGCAAGCACCCCTGGCCGAGCGCCTCGCACTACTGCGCGTCAAACGCCGCGCGCAGCCATTGCAGGCCCTGCGGACCGAGCGCCACCACGTCGAAGCGGCAGGGCGGCAGCGTCGGCAGGCGCATCAGGTAGTGGCGCGCCGCGAAGACGAGGCGCCGGCGTTTGAGCGCGCCGACGCTGGCCGCGGCGCCGCCAAAGCCGGCCGAGGCGCGGCTGCGCACCTCGACGAAGACCAGCGTGCCGTCGGCGTCGCGCAGGATCAGGTCGATCTCGCCGCCGCCGCGGCCCGGGGTTCGATAATTGCGCTGCACCAGCTTCAGGCCCGCCGCCTGCAGGTGCGCAAGCGCCGCGTCTTCCGCCTGCTGGCCGCGCAGGCGCGTGGTGGGCTTCGGGCCGGCCGCGTTCTTGTTACCGAGGAATCCCATTGAGCGTCTCCTACCTCACTGCCCTTGTCGCCGCGCGCGAGGCGGCCGGTGCGCAAGATTATCCGCAGGGCGCGCTCTACGTCGTGGCCACGCCGATAGGCAACCTGGCCGACATCACGCTGCGCGCGCTGCAGGTGCTGCAGCTGGCCGACCTGCTGGCCTGCGAGGACACGCGCCACAGCCAGCAGCTGCTGCGCGCCTATGGCCTGGACAAGCGCGCCGGCCAGTGGCTGGCGCTGCACCAGCACAACGAGGCCGAGGCCGCCCAGACCGTACTGCAGCGCCTGGCGCTGGGCGAGCGCGTGGCCTATCTGAGCGACGCCGGCACGCCCGCCATCAGCGACCCCGGCGCGCGCCTGGTGGCCGCGGCCCAGGCCGCGGGCGTACGCTGCATCCCGCTGCCCGGCGCCAGCAGCCTCACCGCCAGCCTGAGCGTGGCCGGCGCCGTCGCGCCCGCCGACGCCCCGCAGGGCTTCGTCTTCCACGGCTTTCTGCCCACGCGCGCGGGCGAGCGCCAGAGCGCCTGGGCGCAGCTGGCCGCCGAGCCGCGCACCACCGTGCTGCTGGAAGCGCCGCACCGCATGGGCGAGCTGGTGCACGAGCTGGCCGCGCTGGGCGAGCGGCGCGTGACGCTGGCGCGCGAGCTGACCAAGCAGTTCGAGGAAGTCGCCACGCTGCCCGCGCGCGACTGCGCCGCCTGGCTGCAGCACAGCGCCCAGCGCAGCCGCGGGGAATTCGCCATCGTGCTGCACCCGCAGGCCGCCGGCGCAGGCAGCCAGCCGTCGCGCGGCGACGAGGTGCTGCGCCTGCTGCTGCCCGAACTCGCGCTCAAGCGCGCGGTGCAACTGGCCGCGACCCTCACCGGCGAAGGGCGCAACGCGCTCTATGAACGCGCGCTGGCCCTGCGGCGGGAAAGCGGCCCACCCGGCTGAGGCAAGGCTGAAGAAGTCCCCGCGATGGTGCGCGCCCAGCCTGGGGATGGGCTGCTAGGCGCAAACCGCAGCCATAGTCGAAGCTATTGCGAGGATTTGTAACGCCGCAGACCGCCACCGGGTGGGATGCGCGCCGCGCGAGGGGCTTCTTCAGCCTTGCCTTAAAGCGCGGCCATGGCCTCGCGCAGTTCGCGCACGCCCAGGATTTCGCTGAACACCACCGGCGCGCGGCCCGGCGCGTAGAGCACGTACAGTGGCACGCCGCTGCGCCCGAAGGCGTTGATCGAGGCGGTGATGGCCGGGTCCTGGCGCGTCCAGTCGGCCTCCAGCAGCGCGATGTTCCTGGCGGCGAAGTCGCGGCGCACCTCGGCATTGGCCAGCGTGGTCCGCTTGTTGTACTGGCAGGTCACGCACCAGGCGGCGGTGTAGTCGACGAACACCGGGCGGCCCCGGGCCAGCAGTTCCTCGGGCAGGCCGGCGCGCCAGGCTTGCCAGCCGTTTGCAGATTGTGTAGCTGCCAGCGCAGGCGGGGCCTGCATTTCAACTATTTTTGGCCCCCAAATCGTTACCAACCAAGCGCCAACAGCTATTGAAAGCGGAGCCAGCACGCCGCGTGCGCTGCCGCGCAGCGTCAGGCTCCAGACCGCCAGCGCCATGGCCACCAGCAGGGCCAGCAGCGCCGCCGCGCCGTCGATGCCGCTTTGCTGGCCCAGCACCCAGACCAGCCAGACGACGGTGGCGAACATCGGGAAGGCCAGCACCCGGCGCAGGACTTGCATCCATGCGCCCGGGCGGGGCAGCAGGCGCGCGACCGCCGGCCACCAGCTGGCCAGCAGATAGGGCGCGGCCAGGCCCAGGCCGAGGGCGGCGAAGATGCCCAGCGCCTGCGCCGCCGGCAGGCCCAGGGTGAGCCCGAGCGAAGCCCCCATGAAGGGCGCGGTACAGGGCGATGCGACGGCCACCGTCAGCACCCCGGTGAGGAAGGCGTCGGTCACCGGATGGCGCGCCTGCGCCGCGGCCCAGCGGGACGGCAGCAGCATGCCGACCTCGAACACACCCGCCAGGTTCAGCCCGATCAGCGTGAACAGCGCCGCCAGCAGCGCCACCACCAGCGGCGACTGCAGCTGAAAGCCCCAGCCCACCGCCTGCCCCGCCGAGCGCAGCGCCAGCATCAGCGCGCCCAGCGCCATGAAGGACAGCACCACGCCGGCGCCATAGGCCAGCCCGGCGGCGCGGCGCGCGCGCCGGTCGTCGGCATGGCGGGCAAAGCCGGCGACCTTGACCGCCAGGATGGGGAAGACGCAGGGCATGAGGTTGAGCAACAGTCCGCCCAGCAGCGCCCCGCCCAGCGCCAGCAGCCACACGCCGGGCGCGGGCGGTGCGCGCGGCGCCAGCGCGGGCGGCGCCGCCGATGCCGCCGCCGCGGCCGCCACCGGCAGCGGCGCGGGGAATTCGGGCAGCGGCGGCCAACTGCCCTGCACCGGCAGCGGCACGCGCCGGCCCGCGCCCTGCCAGCCCAGCACCACCGGCATCAGCGCCGGGCTGGCGGCGCGTTCGGGCGACAGCGGCACGCGCGCCGTCCAGGTCTCGCCCTGCCATTGCTGGCGCGGCTCGGCGGCGTTTTGCACCACCTCGGGCGTTTCGGGGAACACGTCCAGCACCTGGCCCCGCCAGGCAGCGGGCAGGCCCTGCACCTGCAGCTCGATCGCGTCCTCGCTCACCCGCGCCGTGCTCTGGCCCGGGGCCAGCGGCGCCGGCAGCGCGCGCTCGGCCGCGGCAAAGGCGTCGGCGTTCAGCGCCGTCGTGCCCGCCAGCGGCAGTTGCAGCGTCAGCGTGCCTTCCTCGGGCACGCACTCCATGCGGCAGACCAGCCAGGAGGCATGCACCGTGAAGCTCGCCTGCGTCTGCCCCGGCGCCGGCGCGAACAGGCTGGAGACGCTCATCGGCACCGGCAGCAGCACCTGGCCCTCGTAGCCGTAGTTGGCCAGCGTGCCGATCGGGATCTTGCGCGGCAGCGGCCAGGCGATCTCGCCCGCATCCACGCCGGCGGGCAGCGTCCACTGCAGGCGCGTGGGCAGGCCGGAATCGCCCGGGTTGAGCCAGTAGGTGTGCCAGTCCGGCTGGTGGCTGAGCAGCAGCCCCAGGGTCAGCGGCTTGCCCGGCGCCACGCCTTCGGGCGCCTGGGCCACGAGCTCGGCGCGCACGTGCGGCGTAGTCACCACGCTGCCGGCCGCGGCCCCCGACGTACTCTTCAATTGAAATTGGGCTGCGGCGCTGGTGCCGATTGCGGTTGCAGCTATCAATAACAGAGCGCGCGGCAGAAAGAGGCGAAGTCGGGCAAACATGGTGCGGCTTGGAGGGCGGGCCCCGGCTTTGGTTCCGGGGAGCGCCGATGTTAGGACCAGGGCAGAGACCCCGGCGGCTTGGGTATCATGACCGCCCGCCATGAGCCTGCTTGCCCGCCTTCGCCGCAGCGCCACCCGCTTGCCGGGCCGCGTGCTGCTGCTGTGGTTCGCCCTGGCGCTGGGCGCGGCCGCGGCCGCGCCGGGCGTGCAGTCGGGCATGGCACCCGACATCTGCACCAGCGCCCCCGCCTGGAACGCGGGCGGCCTGGATACCGGCAGCGCGCCGGCCGGGCACAGCCACCTGGACTGCCCGCTGTGCCTGCCGGTGGTGCCGCCGCCGCCCGCCTGGGCGGGCCTGCCCTGCGCCGCGCCGCCGCTCGGCCAATGGCTGCGCTCGCGGCCCACGGCCCTGGCGGGCGGCCACGATGTGGACGTGCCACCCGCCCGCGGGCCGCCGCGCGCCTGAGAACGCACCATCGCATTCCAGCGCGTCCACTCCGCCCGGCTGCGGCCCGCGGCGGGGCGGCGCACCGTCCCGTCTTTCAACGAATCCTGAACACCATGCAAGCACTTTCCTTTTCCATTCGCCCCGCGCTGCTGGCGCTGGCCTTGTGTTTTCTGGCGCCCGCGGGCGCGCTCGCGCACGAAGCGCGCGTGCAGGTGCAAGACGCCTGGACGCGCGCCACCGTGCCGGGCCAGGGCGGCACCGGCGCCTTCATGACGCTGCAGGCCAACCACGACCTGGAGCTGGTGGGCGCCAGCAGCCCGGTGGCCGGCGTCACCCAGGTGCACGAGATGAAGCTGGAGGGCAACACCATGCGCATGCATCCGGTGCCCTCGCTCAAGCTGGGCGCGGGCCAGAGCGTCACGCTCAAGCCCGGCGGCCACCACATCATGCTGCTGGACCTCAGGCAGCCGCTCAAGGCCGGCACGCAGATCGACATCACGCTGCAGCTGCGCGACGCCCAGGGCGCCAAGCTGAGCCAGACGGTGCAGGTGCCGGTGCGGCAAAATGCCCCCGACGGCGCGGCCGGCGCCAGCCACGAGCACGACGCCACCCACACCCACGACCACCACGGCTCCTGACGCACCGCACGCACGCCATGCCCTACCCTTCCCGCTACTGGCAAGCGCTCGGCACGCGCGACTTTGCCGCCGCGCGCGACAGCGGCCTGGCGGCGCAGACCCTGGCGGTGCTGCCGCTGGCGGCGCTGGAGCAGCACGGTCCGCACCTGCCGCTCGGCGTGGATGCGGTGCTGGCGCAGGGCGTGCTCGACGCGGCGCTGGCGCAGCTGCCGCCCACGCTGGCGCTGCTGGTGCTGCCGGCGCAGAACGTCGGTCTGTCTACCGAGCACCTGTCCTACCCGGGCACGCTCAGCCTGCCGCCGGCCACGCTGCTGGCGCTGTGGGACGCGCTGGGCGAGGCGGTGGCGCGCGCCGGGGTGCGCCGGCTGCTGCTGTTCAACAGCCACGGCGGCAACGTCGCGCCCATGGACATCGCCGCGCGCAGCCTGCGCCAGCGCCTGGGCCTGCAGGTGTGGCGCTGCAGCTGGCCTGACCTGCCGCTGCCCGCGCCGGTGCGCGCGCTGTTCAGCGAGGAGGAGTGGCGCTTCGGCATCCACGGCGGCGCGGTCGAGACTTCGATGATGCTGCACCTGGCGCCCGAGACGGTGCGGATGGCGCAGGCGCGCCACTGGCGCTCGAGCTCGCAGGACCGGGCAGAGCGCTGCCCCATCGCGGGCAACGGCAAAAGCGTGCGCCTGGGCTGGATGATCGAGGACTACAACCCCAGCGGCGCCGTGGGCGACGCCAGCGCCGCCAGCGCCGACAAGGGCCGCCAGCTGGTGCAGGCCGCGGGGCAGGCGCTGGCGCAGCTGATGGTGGAGCTGCAGGGCTTGCCGCTGCCCGCGGGGACTTGAGCGCCCCGCGGGCTGCGGCCGTCCGATGCCGGACGCCCGACCCGATCCGCTTTTACGCGTAGGTCTGCAGGGCCACGTCCTCGGGCGCGCTCAGGTGCGGCAGGGTGTTGAAGGTCTGCAGTGCCAGGCGCCGCGCGCTCACGCCGAGCTCGCTCACCGCCGTGTTGCGCAGGCGCATGTTCAGCGCGATGCCGACCTCGGGCGCGCTGCCCAGCACCTGGGCGATGGCGGTGGAGATCGGGCCGCCGCTGGAGACCACCAGCAGCCGCTGGCCCGCATGCTGCGCGCGCGCCTGTTCGAGCAAGGCGCGCACGCCGGCGGAAAACGTCTGCCAGTCGGGCATGCCCTCGGGACTCAGGGTGCCGGCCATCCACTGCGCCAGCGCGTCGCACAGCAGGCGAAAGTAGCTGCGAAAGCCTTCGGGCGACTGCACCGCCGGCAAGGGTCCGGGGTGGACCGCGCGCACCAGCGCGGCGCCGTCGTATTCGTCCAGCGCGGCAAAGCGCTGCGCCGCGGGCAGGCCGTGCAGCGCCACGCCCAGGCCCTGCAGCGTCTGGGCATGGCGGCGCAGCGTGCCGCTCCAGACGGCGTCAAAACGCTGCCCGTGCGCCTGCCACCACGCACCCAGGCGCTGCGCCTGCAGCTGCCCGCGGGCGCTGAGTTCGTCGTAGTCGCTCGCACCCAGCGAAGCCTGCGCATGGCGCACGAGGTAGAGGGTTCCCATGGCCGCCGATTGTGCGAACGCGCAGGTGCGCCCCTTGTCCCGGCGGCGACGCGGCGCCGCAGGGCGAAGCCGTATCAGGCGCCCAGCATCCACAGCGCGGTGATGGCCAGCACCAGGCCCATCGCGCGGTTGAACCACAGCAGCCGGCTGCCGTGCGCCAACCAGCGGCGCGCCAGCGCGCCGACGCTGGCATAGGCCAGGTTGCTGGCGAAGGCAAAGCCGGCCATCACCGGCAGCACCAGCAGCAGGCGCGCGAAGGCGTCCTCGCGCCCGATGATCCAGCTGGCCACGATGGCCAGCAGCATCAGCCAGGCCTTGATGTTGACGAACTGGAGCAGCACGCCCTCCCAGAAGCCGACCGACAGGTGCGAGCCGTCGGCCTGCGCCAGCCGGCGCGAGCGCGCCAGCCGCCAGGCCAGCCACAGCAGGTAGGCGATGCCGGCGAGCTTGATGAACCAGCGCAGCGCCGGCGCCGCGGTGACGGCCGCGCCCAGCCCGGCCGCGCACAGCACCAGCATCAGGCACCAGCCCAGCGGCACCGCGAGCACGAAGCGCATGGCCGGCCCCAGGCCCCGGTTGGCGGCGATCGCCGTGGCCAGCGAGGTATTGGGCCCGGGCGTGAAGCTCATGGCCGTGGCCAGCAGGAACAGCGCGGTGAATTCAGCCCAGGGCATGTGCCGCCCCTGCTCGCACGATATCGGTGGTCATCGGGTCAGCCACTTCAGCCCTGTGGGGTGGCGGCCAGCAGCGCATCGAGCGCCTGCGCACGCGCCGCAAGCAGCGCGCGGGCCTGCTGGGCAAGCTCTGCGTCGAGCTCCTCGAGCAGCGCCTTCCATTCGGCCTGCAAGGCCGCGGCGCTGGCCAGCAGCGCGGCCAGCGGCTGCGCCGCTGCCGCCGGCGCCCCGTCCTCGGCGGCCGCCACCGGCGCATCGGCCCGGCGCAGCGCACGCACCAGCACGCCGGCCAGCTGCGTCTGGAGCTGCAGCAGCGGCGCCAGGTGCTGCGCGTGCACCCCGGCGCGCGTCTGCAGCCCCAACGCATGCAGCGCAGCGGCCAGCGCGCGCTCGGGCGCGAGCAGCGCACCCAGGCGCCCGGCCAGCCGGGCGTGTTGCTCTTGCTGCTGCTCGGGCGCATAGCACACGGGCGAGGCCAGGGGCTGGGGCGGCGCGCCCACCAGCTGCAGGTGCGCGGCCGCGCCCGCGGCCAGGGCCTGCAGGCGCTCGGCCGCGGGCACGATGTCGCTGATGCGCCCCACGCCCAGCCCGGCGTACAGCGCCATGGCTTCGAGATCACCGGTCATGGAGCGCAGGGGCGAGTCGGTGCTGAAGCAGTAGATGGGGCGGCCCTCTTCCTCGCCGATCACCTGCGGCGCGCTGGTGAAGGGGTCGCCGCGCTCGCCGCGCGTGACGGCGTTGGGCAGCACGCGCACCGCGGCCAGCGGCGGCCAGTTGACGTGAAAGTCCTCGGTCAGCAGCACCTCGCGGCTTTCGGCCCGCGCCAGGCGCTGCTTGTGCACCTCGTGGGCAAAGGATTCGGTGGTCATCATCAGCGCCGTGCCCAGCACCGCGGCCTGCGCGCCCATCGCCAGTACACGGCCCACGTCGCGCCCGTCGGCCAGCCCCCCGGCGGCGGCCACCGGCAACTGCACGCAGCCCAGCACCTCGGGCAGCAGCTGCATCAGCGGCTGGCGCCCGCGCACGTGGCCGCCCGCCTCCACGCCCTGGGCGACGATGGCGTGCGCGCCCGCGGCCTGCGCCTGCAGGGCCTCCTGCGCACTGCCCACCTGGTGCAGCACGACGATGCCGGCGCCGCGCAGGCGCGCGATGGTGGGCTCGTCCACCTCCCAGAACAGCTCGACCACCGGCACCTGCAGGGCGATGCACAGATCCACCTGCGAGCGCAGCAGCGCGCGCGCCGTGCCCGCCGGTATCAGGTTGACGCCGAAAGGCCGGTCGGTGCGCCGGCGCAGTTCGGCGACTTCACGCTCGATGAGCGCCAGCGGCTCGCGCACCATCCCGAGGATGCCCAGGCCGCCGAAGCCGCTGACCGCCGCGGCCAGCTCGGCGCGGGCCACGCCGCCCATGCCGGCAAGCACCAGCGGGTAGCGGCAACCGAGCAGTTCGCACAGCGGCGTGGCCGCCAGCGCAGGGCGTACAGGCATCTCAGGGCTCCCGGGGAAAAAGGCCGATCATGCCCCAGTCGGGGTGCGCGGCACCACCCAGGCGCGCAGCACGTGCAGCAGCGAGCGGTTGACCTGCTCGCGGTCGTGCCCGTGGTCTTCGCAGAGCTTGCGGATGAACGCGGCGTCCTCGCCCTCCAGCGCCACCGCCAGGTCCAGGCTGGGCGCATAGGGGCCGGCGTGCAGCACCGCCGCGTCGTACACCCGGTCGGACAGCGGCAGGCGCCGCAGGATGGCGCCCAGCGGCTCGCCCAGCAGCGCGTCCAGGCGCGAGAACAGCGCGCACAGGTACATCTCGGCGCGCAGCTCCTTGCCCACGCCGGCTTCGATCAGCTGCTCGGCCAGGCGCGCGCGCAGCACCGCGCCCTCGCGCACCGGCCGCAGGTCCGCCTCGGTGCTGGCGCCGGGCAGCTGGTCGCCGAGCCAGCGCTGGATCGAGCCATAGCCCATCATCACCAGGCCGCGGCGCACCGAATCGACCCCGGTGCGCAGGCCCAGCGCGGCGGAGTTGGTATAGGTCATGAAACGGTAGGCGAGCAGCGGGTCTTCGCCCAGCACCTGCTCCTGCGCGTCGATGGACTGCTCGTCATCGATCGCCTTGAGCAGCTTGAGCACCACCTCGTGCGCCGGCGCCGGGCTCTGGTGGCGCAGGCTGTAGAGCACGTCGTCCGCGGGCCAGCCGGCCAGCGCCAGCGCACCGGCGCCGTCCAGGCAATGGCGCATCAGCGCCCGGCTGTCCACGCCCTCGTAGATCTGCCCGGCGATGATGGGGCTGGCGCTGGCGCCGGCGCCGCGCGCCGCCTGCGCCTTGCCGGCGCGCAGTGCGGCCACCGCGTCCTGCGCGTCCAGCGTCAGCACGCTGGTGTGAAACAGCGCCGCCACCTCGGGCTCGGGCAGGCGCCCCAGCGGCCCGTGCCAGACCAGCTTCAGGCCGCGGCGCTGGGCGGCGCGCGCACGCGCGAGCAGCGCCGGGTCCACCAGCCAGGCGTCGGTCACTTCGATCGAGGGCGAGCCCGGGGGCGCGTGCTCCAGCCATTCGGCCAGGATCTGCGGCGTGCGCGGCGCCAGCAGCAGCGGCGGGGAGCTGGCGTCCCAGAGCTCCTCGATGGTGCGCAGCAGGTGCAGCGCGTCCACCTGCACGTTGTCGTCGCCGGCGACGAACAGCTGCACGCCGGCCATGCGCCGCGCCCCGTTCCACAAGGGGCGGTAGCCGAGGACCAGACTGCCTAGAACCGATTGAACCATGGGGCGTGCGCGCGGATGCTGCGGCTATTGTCAACCAAGGCGCGCGCCGCCTGCGGGCGACCCCTCAGCCGATGTAGTTGAACAGCGACAGCTTCTGCACCATGGCGTAGGACTGCAGCGCCGCCTGGTAGCCGACGCTGGCGTTCTGGAAGTCCGAAATGCCCTTGACCATGTCCAGGTCCTCGGCGCGCGAGCGGTCGGCCTCCAGCTGGATGGCGCGGCTGCCCTGGTCGCCCGAAATGCGCTCGGCCCGGTTGAGCAGCTCGCCGGCGTAGCCGCGCACGTTGTTCAGCTGGTCCATGGCGTAGTCCACCTGCGCCAGCGCCTGCCCCACGGCCTGGATGCCGGCGTTGCTGTTGCCGGCCTTGCGCAGCCCGCCGATCACGTCGTCGAGCGTGCCCATCAGGCTGGACGTGGCGGCGATGTCTATGGTGTCGCCGTTTTCCGGCGAGGCGATCAGGGCGCCGCTGGCGTCGCGCTGCGGCAGGGCCTTGAGGGTGAAACTGAAGCTCGCCCCGCCGTCGGTGAAACCGATCGGCAGCTCCTGGGCCTTGTCCGCTTCCAGGTTGCCGATGGTGGTGGGGCCGACCAGGGTGGTGCCGTCGTCGCGCAGCACCTGGTAGCTGATGTCGTAGCTGCCGTCCGCGTTCAGCGTGGTCGCGCCGAAGACCACCTGGTAGGCATAGGGCTGGCCGCCGGCCGTGGTGTTGCGCGGGATCAGCTCGGGGTGCTCCACCTTCACCTCGGTGGTGCTGAACTGGCGCCCGCTCAGGGGGTTGGCCGCGTTGGTGGTGGAAATCGCCGCGCCGTACATGCCGTCGCGCTGGGGATCGAACATCAGCGCGGCATGGCCGTCGAACTGCGCGGCGATGCCGCTGCCCTGGCTGCCCGCCTGCCCCGGCAGGCCGTTGTACAGGTAGTCGGCCGCGCCCGAGACCGGGCCGACGAAGGGCGCCAGCGCGCTGCCCAGCGCGCCCAGCAGCGGCATGCCGTTGACGTCCTTGCGGTTGATCACCTCCTTGAGCTGGTCCTGCAGGCTCTGCAGCTGCACCGCATAGGTCTGGCGGTCTTCGGGCTTGAGTGAGCCATTGCCCGCGGCCACCAGCAGCTGGCGCATCTCCTGCACCAGCCCTATGGCGTCGCCCAGCGTGGATTCGGCCTGCGCCACGACGCCGCGCTGCAGCTCCAGCTGGCGCTGCTCGCTTTGCAGGCGCGACAGGCGGGTGAGCGCGCGCTCGGCCTGCGCGGCGGCCACCGGGTCGTCGCTGGCGCGCACCACGCGCTTGCCGCTGGTGAGGTTTTCCTGCAGGTTCACCAGCGCGCCCTGGCGCTGGCTCAGGTTGCGGATGGCGCTGTCGTACATGCTGGCGCTGGCCACGCGCTGGATGGTGTTGCTGCTCATGGCGCTCTCCGTGCTCAACGACCCATGGTCTGGATCAGGGTATCGAAAATGCTCTGCGCCACCTGCAGCACCTTGGCCGAGGCCTGGTAGGCCTGCTGGTACTGGATCAGCCTGGCGGCTTCTTCGTCCAGGTTCACGCCCGAGACGGCGCTGCGGTCGCCCTCCAGGTTGTCGGCGATGGCCGAGGACAGCGCGGCCGCGTACTGCGCGCTCTGCACGCGCGTGCCCACCTGGGCCATGGCGCCGGCCCAGCCGTCCTGCAGCGTGGCGTTGTCAAACATCTGCACGTCGCGCAGGTCCATCAGCGCCTGGGCGTTGCCCGCGTCGCGGGTGTAGATGTCGCCGTACTGCGGGTCGAGCGCGTTGCCCACGGTCACGGTGTCGCCGTCCTGGGGCGTGCCCTGCAGCGTGATGCGCCAGCCATTGAGGTCGATGGGCTGGCCCGAGACGTAGGGCCCCGTGGCCAGCAGGGTCGGCAGCGGCGTGCTTTGGTCGTAGGCGTCGTAGGTCAGTGGCGGGCCGGCGTGGAATTCCAGCAGCACGCCGCCGACGATCGGGGGGGTGGCGGCGGGATCGGCGTCGGCCGGCAGCACCAGGCCGGGCGGGTCGGGCTGGCCCGTGGCCTGCAGGCCCAGCAGCTGCAGCGTGCCGCCGTTGGACGTGCCCATGGCCGCGTTCACCGGATTGGCCGCCGCCAGGTCGCGCGGTGAATAGACCAGCGCCTGCACGTTGGAGGCCGAGCCCGAGAAGGGCTTGAACAGGATGCTCTCGCCCGCGTTGCCGCTGCCGGTGAGGTTGAAGCTCAGGCCGTCGATGGCCTGCAGCGCCGGATCTGCCAGGCTGGTGAACGCGGTGGTCTTGCCGTCCGACAGGCGCACCACCTGGCCGGCGTTGGGTCCGGTGAAGCGCACTTCATAGTCCGACGCCGCGAACTGCGTCGCGTCGGTGTAGCTCACGCTGCCCGCCGCGGTGGCGCTGCTGGTGTAGCCGATGGCGCTGGCAGGCAGCGCAAACAGGTCGCCGCCCTGGCTGCCGTCCAGCGTCAGGCCCAGCCGGTTCTGCGCATTCAGGGCCATGCCCATGGCCTGGGCCATGCGCCCGAGCAGGTTGCGCGCCTCGGCCAGGTCGTTGTTGGAAAAGCGCATCAACCCGGCCACCTCGCCGCCGCCGAGCATGTCGGGGTTCAGCTCGATGGGCGTGCCGCCGCTGCGCCCGAAGTACAGCGCCAGCTGGCCGCTGCCCGGATAGCTCGTGCTTTCACTGACGGAGAGTTGCGTGGCCGTCGTGCCCAGCACCAGCGGCTGGCTGCCGCCCACGAACAGGCCCATGGTGCCGTCGTCGGCCGGCACCTGGGTGGTCTGGATGTACTGGTTGAGCTCGCGGATGAGCTGGTCGCGCCGGTCCAGCAGGTCGTTGGGCGTCTGGCCGTTGCCGCGCGCCCGCGCGATCTGCTCGTTCACCCCGGCGATGTTGCTTGCCAGGCTGTTGATCTTGACGACGTCGTTGCGCAGCTGCTCGTTGACGGTGTACTGCAGGTCGTCGATCTGCTGCGCCGAGGCGCGCATGCGCGCCGCCGTCTCGTCCATGCGCGTGAGCGCCACCGTGCGCGCCGTCAGGTCGGTGGGCGAATGCACCACGTCCGACAGCGCGTTCATCATGTCGGTGATCGCCGCGCCCAGGCCGCTGGCGCCGCCGCTGAAGACGTCCTGCAGCTGGTTGAGCTTGTCCGAGCGCGCCTGGTCCGCCGCCTGCACCGAGCCCGCCATGGCCGCCTGGCGCGTGAGCAGCTCGTTGTAGTTGCGCAGGATGGTCTGCACTGCCACGCCCTGGCCGATGTAGCCGCTGCCGGTGTACTGGCCCTGCACGGTGACGAGCTGGGCGCTCTGGCGCGAATAGCCCGGCGTGTTGACGTTGGCGATGTTGTGGCCCGTGGTCTGCAGCGCCACCTGGTTGGTCAGCAGGGCGCGGGCGCCGACGTTGAGCAGGCTCATGGTTCAGCTCCGTTTCAGGCCTGGTCGGCGCCGGCCGGGCGCGCCAGCGCCATGGTGCTCTGGATGGCGCGGCTGAGCTTGCTGGCGTAGTTGGGGTCGGTGGCGTAGCCCGCGCGCTGCAGTTCGGTGGCCCAGCCCTGCACCGAATCGACCTTGGCCAGCGCCTTTTCGTAGCGCGGGTTCTGCGTGATCAGACGGGCATAGTCGCGAAACGACTCCTCGTACGAGTCGTAGGCGCGGAACCTGGCCACCAGCTTGCGCGGCTTGCCATCGATGTATTCGGTGGTGGTGACCTCGGCCACCTTGCCGCCCCAGCCACCCGTGGCCTTGATGCCGAAGAGGTTGTGCGAATTGCCCCCGTCCGCGGTGCGGATCGCGCTCCTGCCCCAGCCGGTCTCGTGCCCCGCCTGGCCGAGCATGAAGGCCGCCGGTATGCCGCTCTCGCGCGCCACGGCCTGCGCCGCCGCGCGGTGCTGCTGCACGAAGTCGTCGCGGCTCCTGGAGGGCGCAAAGCTCGGGGACGGCGGCGGCGCGGCGCCGGCAAAACCGAAGGTGCTCTTGGGCAGCACGCCCGAGCCGGCGGGCGCGCTGGCCGCGGCGCTGGCGCCGAGCTGGCGCGTGAGCTCGCGCTCGATCATCTGCGCCAGCCCCCCGGGCTGGCCGGCCATCTGCACCGACATCTGCTGGTCGAACAGGTCCGTGGCCAGGCTGCCTTCATTGCCGCTGTCGGGGTTGAGCTGGCGGGTCGATTCGCGCATGCTCTTGAGCAGCTCGCGCATGAAGAGCGATTCGAGCTGGCGCGCCGCCTGCGCCGCCGCCGCGCGCCGGGCCTGGGCGTCGCCCGTGCCGGCCTGCAGCTTGAGCGCGTCCAGACCGCGACCGTCGGCGGCCAGCCCTGGCGCGCCCATGCCGGTGGAAGCGATGCCCATCGCTAGATCACCTCCAGCTCCGCGTTCAGCGCGCCGGCGGCCTTGATGGCCTGCAGGATCGCGAGCAGATCCTGCGGCGTGGCGCCCAGCGCATTGAGCGAGCGCACCACGTCCGCGAGCTGCGGCGCGGCCGGCATCTGCTGCACCTGCCCGCCCTGCTGCTGGATGGTGATGGCGCTTTGCTGCGCCACCACGGTCTGCCCCTGCCCGAAGGCGTTGGGCTGGCTGATGACCGGGATGGAGCTGATGGTCACCGAAAGATTGCCGTGCGCGATGGCGCAGGGCCCGAGCGTGACCGCCTGGTTGAGCACCACCGAGCCGGTGCGCGCATTGATCACCACCTTGGCCGCGGGCGTGGAGTCGGGCAGCTGCAGCTCTTCCAGTTCGGCGATGAAGGCCACGCGCGCACCCGGCTGCGTCGGCGCACGCACCTGCACCGTGCGCCCATCGAGCGCCATGGCCGTGCCCGGGCCCGAGCGCGCATTGATGGCCAGCGCCACCTTGCGCGCCAGCTGGAAGTCCGAAGCGTTCAGCCCCAGGGTGATGGTGTCGCCCTCGTTGAGCGGCGTGGGCACGCTGCGCTCCACCTGCGCGCCCTCCGGGATGCGCCCGGCGGCAAGGTGGTTGATCTGCACCTTGGAGCCGCCCGCGGCCGCACCCGCACCGCTGACCACCACGTTGCCCTGGGCCAGGGCGTAGATCTGCCCGTCGGCGCCGCGCAGCGGCGTAGCGATCAGGGTGCCGCCCTTGAGCGACTTGGCGTTGCCGATGGAGGAGACCACCACGTCGATCGCCTGGCCCGGCTGGGCAAAGGCCGGCAGCTCGGCCGTGATGACGACGGTGGCCACGTTCTTGAGCTGCGGCGCGGTGGTGCCCGGCGGCAGCGAGATGCCCATCTGCTGCAGGTAGTTGGCCATGGCCTGCGCGGTGAACGGCATCTGCGTGGACTGGTCGCCCGTGCCGTCCAGCCCCACCACCAGGCCGTAGCCCGAGAGCTGGTTGCTGCGCACGCCCTGCACCGCGGCGATCTCCTTGATCCGCGCCGCCTGCGCCGGCGCCAGCCAGGCCAGCACGAGCATGGCCACGAGCCAGGGCAACAGGGAGCGCGCGGACAGGGGTTTCATGCGCCCATTGTGGGCACGGCGGCAAATTTCTAAAGCCCGAAAAGCGCACGCTCGGGCGGGCTGTTGCCGGCTTTGCCGCGTCCGGCGCTTCCACCGTGCGCCAGCCGCCGGCGCACAGAAGCGGCGCGCCGTCCAGGCCTATGCCGCCAACTATGTAATACATAGCTGTCAGCGCTTGCCCAGCAAGCGTTTGAGGCCAAAAATACCGTGATTTTCAGCGCTGCCTGCGCGCCGCAGCCGGCGCCGCATGGCGCAGGCAGTAGTACAGCCCGTTGGGCACGCTGGCGATGAAGTTGGGCCGCACGCGCGCGTCGCCGTCCTGGGCCAGGGCGGTGTCGTACAGGCCGGTCTGCACGTGGTAGACGCCGCCTGCGCGCAGTGCCAGGCCGCCGCCGTAGAAGCCCGCGGCCTCGGCGGCCTGCAGTTCCTGCGCCGTGGGCAGCACCGCGCCCTGCGAGCGGCAATAGCCCAGGGCCGCCTCGCGCGAGACCAGCCGATCGGCATGGCCGGGAGCCGAAGCCAGCCAGTGGCCCGCCTCGCCCGGGCGGCGGTGCGGCGCCAGGCGCGCGCCCTCGAAGTGGTCGAACACGTCCTGCGCCAGCGTGCGCGCCAGCAGTTGCACCGGCACGGTGGCGGAAAAACTCTGCGCCGCGCCGCTGGCGAGCCGCACCAGCGTCAGCGTGGCCTGCACCAGCGTGCCGTCCAGGCGGGTGTAGGTGATGTAGCCGGCCATCTGGATCTGCGCCAGGCGCTCCTGCAGCGCGTCCAGCACCAGCGGGCGCTGCAGCTGCTGGGGCGTGATGCCGGAAAAGTCGAAGCGCAGCCGCGGCTCGGTGATGCCGTGGCGCCGCGCCAGGGCGTCGAGCTCGGCGATCAGCTGCACGTTCAGGCTGCGCCCGAGCTCCGCCAGGGCGCTCTGCTGCGCATGCGTCTGCAGCGCGTCCATCGCCTGCAGCGCGGCCAGCAGCTTTTCCGGCTCGGCCTTGCCGGCGTGCAGGTCGGCGATCGCCTGGCGGTCCTGCGCGTATTCCGCGAGGTCGGCCGCGCGGATCAGCGGGATGTTGGGCCAGACCACCACGGGCCGCTGCCCCTGCGCGCCGGCGCCCAGCGCCGTGGCGCCGAGTACCAGCGCCAGCAGCCAGCCACGCCACCTGCCCATGCCGCGCATCGCCCGCCCTCAGAAAGGAGTGATCGAATTGAAGGCGCGCGCCAGCCACCCCATGGCCTGGGCCTCGGCCTGCTCGCCCAGGCCGCGCGAGACCACGCGCACGTTGGCCACGTACTGCGAGTCGATGACGTTGCCGGTGTGCCCGCCCGCGCCGCGGCGCAGGTGGCGCGGGTCGATGGTGCCGGAGAAGCGCAGCACGTCCACGCTGCGGTTCACGCCCACCTGCTTCTCGCCGGCGATCACCAGGTTGCCGTTGGGCAGCACCTCGGTGACCATGGCGGTGACGCTGCTCTTGAACTGGTTGTTGCTGCTGGTGTTGCCCTTGCCGTTGAAGTCGCTCTCGTAGCCCGCGCCTATGCTGGCCTTGCCCAGGATGCTGGCGGGCACCAGCGGCAGCGCGGTGATGCCGCCGCTGTTGGAGCCGTTGCGCGCCACCTCGGACTGGCTGTTCTGCTTGGCGTCTATGGTTTCGTTGATTTCTATGGTGACCAGGTCGCCGACGAAGCGCGCGCGCTGGTCTTCCATCGCCGGGCGGTAGGTGGCGGCGTTGAACAGGCTGCCGGTGGCCGGCCCGCTGACCGGCGCCGGCGGCGCCAGGCGCGGCGGCTCGGTGGGCAGCACGTCGATCGGCGGCGCGGGGTTGACGCTGGCGCAGCCGGCGGCCAGCAGCGCCGCCATGGCGGCGGGGAGGAACAGGGCAAGCACGCGCATGGGGGCCTCCGTCATCGCGCTCACAGTTGCGACAGGCGCGCCAGCATCTGATCGCTGGTCTGCACCGCCTTGGAGTTGAGGTCGTAGGCGCGCTGGGTCTGGATCATGCTGATCAGCTCCTCGACCACGTTGACGTTGGAGTTCTCCACGAAGCCCTGCTTGAGGATGCCCAGGCCATTGGTGCCGGGCTGCCCCTGCTGCGGCGCGCCCGAGGCGGCGGACTCGCGAAACAGGTTCTGCCCCACGGGCTCGAGCCCCGCGGGGTTGATGAAGCTGGACATGGTCAACTGCCCGATCTGCTGCGGCTGCGGGTTGCCCGCCACGGTGACCGAGACGCTGCCGTCCTGCGCGATGCTGATGTTCTTGGTGTCGGGCGGCACCATCAGGCCCGGCGCCACCGGCAGGCCGTTGGAGGTGACCACGCGGCCCTGCGAATCGAGCTTGAAGGAGCCGTCGCGCGTGTAGGCGGTGGTGCCGTCGGGCATGGTGATTTCCAGAAAACCCTTGCCGTCGATCGCCACGTCCAGGTTGTTTTCGCTCTGCTGCAGGCTGCCCTGGGTGAACTTGCGGCTGGTGGCCACCACGTTCACGCCCAGGCCCAGGTGCAGGCCGGTGGGCAGCTGGTTCTGCTCGTCGGCCTGCGCGCCCACCTGGCGCAGGTTCTGGTAGACGAGGTCTTCGAACACCGCGTTGTTGCGCTTGAAGCCGGTGGTCGAGACGTTGGCCAGGTTGTGCGAGATCACATCCAGGTTGGTCTGCTGCGCCGTCATGCCGGTCTTGGCGATCCACAGCGAATTCATCATGGCAAAAACTCCTTAGGCAGTGAGGCTGAGCAGGCGCCCGGCACTCTTGTCGTCGCTCTCGGCGGTCTGCAGCAGCTTGACCTGCTGCTCGAACTGGCGCGCCGCGGCGATCATCCCGACCATGCACTCCACCGCGTTGACGTTGGAGCCTTCCAGCATGCCGGCGCGCAGCTGGGCGTTGGGGTCCTGCGCCAGCGGCTCGCCGCCGGCGGTGCGAAACAGGCCGTCGTCGCCGCGCTGCAGCGGCGTATCCGCGGTTTCGCTGGCCAGCTTCAGGCGGGCGATCGCCTGCGCCGGCTGGCCCGGCAGTTGCGCGGTGAGCGTGCCGTCGCCGCCCAGCACCAGCTCGGCGCCCTGGGGCACGTCGATGGGCGCGCCGCCGTCGGAGAGCACGGCCAGGCCGTTGCCCGTCACCAGCTGCCCCTGGGCGGTGAGCTGGAAGTCGCCCGCGCGGGTATAGGCCTCGGTGCCGTCCAGCCCCTGCACCGCGAACCAGGCATTGCCCACGGCCATGGCGTCCAGCGGGCGGCCGGTGGTCTGCGCCGGACCCGCCGCGCTGCGGTGGCCCGAGGTGGCCTCCAGCGCGAACACGCGCGTCTTGGCGCCCTCGCCCTGCATGGGCACGGCGCGAAAGTTCGCCATCTCGGCGCGAAACCCGGTGGTCGAGGCATTGGCCAGGTTGTGCGCCAGCACCGCCTGGCGCTGCATCGAGGCATTGGCCCCGGTCATCGAGGTGTAGATGATGCGGTCCATGGCGCGCCCTCCTCAGCCCTGTTGCATCAACGCAGGTTGACCAGCGTGGACATGATCTGGTCCTGCGTCTTGATGGTCTGCGCGTTGGCCTGGTAGGCGCGCTGCGCGGTCATCATGTTCACCAGCTCGGCCGTCAGGTCGACGTTGGAGTCCTCCAGCGCACCCGAGCGCAGCGAGCCGAAGGCGCCGTCGGTGGGCGCGCCCATGGTGGGCTGGCCCGAGGCGTAGGTCTCCACCCAGAGGTTGTTGCCGATGTCGGCCAGGCCCTGGGTGTTGCGAAAGCTGGCCAGCGCGATCTGCCCCTCGGCGCGCGTCACGCCGTTGGAGTAGCTGGTCATGATGGTGCCATCGTTGCCGATGTTGATGCCAGTGAGCTGGCCGGCGGTGTAGCCGTCCTGGGTCGATTCGGAGACCGACCACTTGGTGCCGAACTGGGTCGAGCCGCTCAGATCCACCGAGACGGTGAACGACGTCGGCGGGTTGTTCGGGTTGGCGCTGGCCGGGTCCACGCTGAGCGACAGCGGCGAGCCGCTGGTGATCTTGCCGGTGCCGTCGAACACGAGCTGGCCCACGGGCGTGGCCACCACCGGCGGCGTGGCGCCCGGGTCGTCCAGCTCGGTGTACACGTCCCAGGTGTTGGAGCCGTTCTTCTCGAAATACAGGCTCACCGTGGTGGCCACGCCCTGGCTGTCGTAGACGTTGATCGAGGTGCCGTAGGTCGAGCGCGGCGTCGGGTCTATCGGCGGTGTGGCGGTGGGATCGCCAGCCGCGTCGGTGGCGCGCGCGTCCAGGTTGAAGCTGATCCTGGCGTTCTCGGTCTGCTTGGCCGGGATCGGCGCGCCCGTGGGAAAGACCAGCGGCTCGGGCGTGCTGGAGCTGCGCAGGCCGGTGTCCGGGTCCACCGGGTAGCCCAGCACCTTGCCGGCGTTGTTGGTCACCACGTAGCCCTGGTTGTCCAGCTTGAAATTGCCGGCGCGCGTGTAGGCGTAGCTGCCGTCGGGCTGCTGGATCTTGAAGAAGCCGTCGCCGTTGATCGCCAGGTCCATGTTGTTGCCGGTGACGGTGATGTTGCCCTGCGTGAACTGCTGGGCGATGGCGTCCACCTGCACGCCGATGCCGGCGTTGCCGGTGCTGGCCGTGCCTATGGCCGTGGCCACCATCTCGGCGAACTCGGCGCGCGAGGCCTTGAAGCCCACGGTGCTGGAGTTGGCGATGTTGTGGCCGATCACGTCCAGGTTCTTGCTGGAGGCGTTCAGGCCCGAGAGGCCTTGCTGGAAACCCATGGTGTGCTCCTTGTCGGTGAATGGATGCGGCCCGGCCCTCAGAGCACGGCGCTGATGTTGGCGTAATTGACCACGCTGCCGTCGTCCAGCGTCAGCGTGAGCGCGCCGGCCTGCGCGCCGGTGCCGGTGACCCTGGCCTGCGTCAACGCCGTGCTGGCCACGGCATCGCCCGCGTTGGTGGCAGCGACGCGAAACGTCAGGGCGCCCGGGTCGCCGTCGTAGCCGCTGGCGTCCCAGCTGAAGCTGTGCCGGCCCTGCTCCAGCGCCCCCATGTCCACGGCGGCGACCACCGCGCCCCCGGGCGTGAGCACCTCCACCTTGACCGACGCGGCCGCGCCCGCCAGGTCGAAGGCGCCGGTGGCCGCGCCGTCCTCGCCCTGGGCCAGCCGGTCGCCCGGCACCAGCACCGAGCGGCCGATCATCTGCGTGCCCTGCAGCGTCTGCATGACCGAAAACTGCTCGGCCAGGGTCTGCATGGACAGGTTCAGCTCCTGGATGCCCGTCACCGTGTTGATCTGCGCCATCTGCGTGGTCATCTGGGCGTTGTCCATGGGGTTCATGGGGTCCTGGTTGGTCAGCTGCGCGACCAGCAGCTTCAGGAAGGTGTCCTGCATCGCGGCCGGGCCGGTCGTGCTGCGGCTGGCGGTGGTGCTGGCACCCGCATCCAGCGCGCTGGTATCGATGGCGGTGATGGTCATCTCTATTGCCCCATCTGCAAGGTCTTGAGCAGCAGCCCCTTGGCCGTGTTCATCACCTCGACGTTGTTCTGGTAGGCGCGCGAGGCGGAGATCATGTTGACCATCTCCTCGACCGCGTTGACGTTGGAATGCGTGACGTAGCCCTCGGCGTCCGCCAGCGGGTTGGCCGGGTCGAGCACGCGCCGCCCCGGGGTGTCGCTTTCCTGGATGGCGGACACGCGCACGCCCGCGCCGCCCTCCTCGCCCATGGGCGTGGTCTGGAACACCACCTGGCGCGCCTTGTAGCTTTGCCCGTCGGGGCCGGCCACCGCATCCACGTTGGCCAGGTTGCTGGCCACCACGTTCAGGCGCTGGGCCTGCGCGCCGATGGCGCTGGCCGAGATGTTGAAGATGGAGAACATCGACATGGCAGCTCCTCGAAGCCTCTTGGCTTACTGGCCGGTGATCGCGCTTTGCAGCGTGCGCGACTGGTAGTTGATGAAACGCAGCGTCGCCTCGTAGCGCACCGCGTTGTCCATGAAGGCGGCGCGCTCGCGGTCCATGTTCACGCTGTTGTCGTCCAGCGCCGGCTCGGTCTGCAGCGCGTAGCCGGGTTTGCCGGCCTGGTCGCCCGAGCCGCCCGGGCGCAGGGGAATGTGGCCGCTGCTGCGCACGCCCCGGGCCGCGGGGGCGCGCTCGTCGGGCACGGCGCCGGCCTGCTTGAGCGCTTCGGAAAACCGGAAGTCGCGCGCCTTGTAGCCCGGTGTGTCGGCGTTGGCGATGTTGCTGGCGATCACGCGCTGACGCTCGGAACGCAGCAGCAGCGCATTGCCGTGCAGGTTCAGGGTGGAAGTCAGTTTGTCGAGCATGGCGTGCCTCTCGGGGATGGCGCCAAGGCAGGCTGTCTGGCGTGCGTCGATTATGAAAACCGCACCGCTTTTCTAAAGCGCGATAAGGACAGCGCGCCGGCCGCTGTTTCACGCATTGCGCGGCAGCACCCGGCCCTAAAGTCACAGGCGTCCCAAAGCCTCTGCGCCCCGGCGCAAGCAAGCCCCGAGGAGCTGCCGCCATGTCATTGATTCGCCTCTTGCAAGCGCTGGCCGCCGCCCTGGCCGCGGTGCTGATCGGCCCCGCGCAGGCGCAGCAGGCCAGCTCCGCCCAGGACCTGGTCACGCTGACCCAGCAATGGGTGGACCAGGCGCTGGCGCAACTGCCCGCCGAATCGTCCACGCTGCGCATGGAGGTGACGGTGGGCCAGCTCGATGCGCGCCTGCGCCTCACGCCCTGCGCGCGGGTCGAGCCCTACCTGCCGCCGGGCGCGCGCCTGTGGGGCCGCACCCGCCTGGGGCTGCGCTGCCTGGAAGGCGAAACCCGCTGGAACGTCTTTCTGCCGCTGACGGTGCAGGCCTACGGCCCGGCCTGGGTGCTGACCGGCAACGTCGCCACCGGCCATGCGCTCACCGAAGCCGACGCGGTGCAGGCCGAGGTGGACTGGGCGGCCGAGCCCGCCGCCGTGGTGGCGAGCCGCGAGGCCTGGCTGGGCCAGGTGGCCGCGCGCCAGCTCGTGGCCGGCCAGACGCTGCGCCAGCACATGGTGCGCGCGCCCCACCTGTTCAAGGCGGGCAACCCGGTGCAGGTGCGGGTGCAGGGCCCGGGCTATGCCGTCACCTCGTCGGGCCAGGCGATGATGGCCGGCTCGGCCGGGCAAAATGTGCGCATCCGCATGACCAATGGCAAGATGATTACCGGCATCGTGAATGCCGACGGAACAATTGAAGCCGCTTTATGATGCGAAACCCGTTTTTTTGCGGCGCACGCTCAAGCTTGCGCCCCAACTGCCGTTAATCTGCCTAGAGGCCCCGCACCTGGTTCGGGGCCGGCGGAGAGTGACATGAAAATCGACAACCACGCAGACCCCGCCCAGGCCTTGGCGCGTGCCGCGGCCAACAAGCAGCAGGCCAAGCCGGCCGCCGCCGCACCGGCAGGCGAGGCCGCGCCGCGCTCGGCCTCGCGCGCAGCGGCGGCGGGCGTGCCGGTCACGCTGTCGCACAACGTGCGCGGCGCCGCCGTGGGCCGCGCCAACGCCGACTTCAACGCCGAGAAGGTGGATGCGATCAAGACCGCCATCAGCAACGGCAGCTACCGCGTCAACGCCGAGGCCGTGGCCGACAAGATGCTGGAAAACGCCTACGAAACCCTCTCGCGCGCGCAGCAGCAACGCAGCCACTGATGCCCGCCCGCACCGGGGTCCGCACCCCGCGCACACCCACCCCTTAGGCATGGTCCCCGCCCCTGCCCTGGACACCCTCGAAGCCGCGCTGGCCGAGTTGCAGGCCGCGCTGGCGGACCCCGCTTCACCCCCGCACATGCTGGAGCAGCGCGCCCACGCGCTGCGCCAGGCCATGACCGCCTGCGCCGACGCGCTGGACGGCACACCCGCCGCCTGGCCACCGGACGCCGCGCGGCGCCTGCATGCGGTCGGCGCGCGCCTGGCAAGCACGCGCGAGCAGCTGGCCCGCGTGCTGGCGATCACCGCGCAGCAGGCCGCCTCGCTGCTGCCGCACACGCAGGAGCTCACCTACGGGCCAGGCGCCAGCGGCAAGGCGCAGGCCTGGCGCTCACTCTCCTGAAAATTTGAACCAGATACAGCCCAAACGCTTGCTGGGCAAGCGCTGAAAGCTAGTATTATAATAGCACATCCGCCGCTGCAGGGCGGGTGCGGCGGCGCTCAATGCCCGCGCATCTTGGTGCGCAGGCGCGCAATCGCCTGGCTGTGCAACTGGCATACGCGCGACTCGGTCACGCCCAGCACCGCGGCGATTTCCTTGAGGTTCATGTCCTCTTCGTAGTACATGCCCATGATGAACTGCTCGCGCTCGGGCAGTTGCCCGATGGCGGCCACCAGCGCGCTGCGTATGCCCTGGTCGCGCAGCAGCGCCACCGGGTCCGCGCCCTCGTCGGCCACGTTGCGCTCGAGGAAACCCTCGCCCGCGCCGTCCTCGTCGCCGCCGTGGCCCATGTCCTCCAGGTAGACGAGCTGCGCGCCGCGCACCCGGCCCAGCAGCGACTGGTAGTCGGCCAGCTCCATGCCGAGCTCCCCGGCGATCTCGGACTCCAGCGGCGTGCGCCCCAGGCGCTGCTCGGCGCGCTGCACCGCGCGTTCGATGTCCTTCTGGCTCTTGCGCGAGCTGCGGCTCATCCAGTCGTTGTCGCGCAGCTCGTCGAGCATGGCGCCGCGGATGCGCTGACTGGCGAAGGTCTCGAACTGCACGCCCTGGGTCACCTCGTAGCGGGTGAGCGCATCGCTCAGGCCGATCAGGCCGACCTGGATCAGGTCGTCCACCTCCACGTTCGGGGGCAGCTTGGCGATCATGTGGTGCGCAATGCGCTGCACCAGCCCGACGTGCTGGCGAAACAGCGCATCACGGTCGAGCTGGCCCTTGGCGGTATACATCATGCAAAGTCGCTACACGGAAAGGCCATGGTAGCGCGTTATCACGGCGCTGCCACCCTGGGCGACGGCGCGGCGCGGGGCCTGCGGCGCGAGGGTACAGGCCTGCTCCATCAGGCGCAGCGCCAGCGCACCCAGCGCCTGCGCGTCCGCGCCGTTGACCAGCACCGCGCGCGGGCTGGCGCCCAGCCAGCGCGCGCAGCCTTCGCGCAGCGCCTGCAGGCTGCGCTGGGCCCGCTCTGCCTGCGCGGGTGCCGCCATCACCGTGGCCAGGCTGGCGTCCAGGCCGGGCAAGGCGGCCATCTGCTTGAGCAGCGCATAGCTGCGCAGCACCGCCGCGTCGCCCGGCACGTTCAGCACCAGGGCCGTTGCACCGCGCGCGCCCAGCAGCGCCGCCACGTCCGCCGGCGGGGCATGGAGCAGTACCGCGGCAAAGGGGCGCAGCAGGGGTTCGAGCAGCGCCAGCGCATCACCGCCGGGCTGCCGCCGCAGCGCCTG
Organism: Comamonas flocculans; assembly: GCF_007954405.1. NCBI lineage: Bacteria > Pseudomonadati > Pseudomonadota > Betaproteobacteria > Burkholderiales > Comamonadaceae > Comamonas > Comamonas flocculans. Next base: position 1,194,222 of record NZ_CP042344.1, read on the forward strand.
CAGGCCGTGCGCGGCTGCGGCCACCACGGGCTGGCCCGCGGGGTCGGGGCGGACTCCGGCGCCGGCATGCAGCCACTGCAGCAGGCCGGGTTCGGCGCCATGCTCGGTCGAGGTGGCATCCAGCACCAGCGTGGCATGGCCGAGCTGCTGCAGGCGCAGGGCGAGCTGCCACAGCACCTCCAGCTCCAGCGTCGCCTCGGGGTGGCTGAGCACGGGGATCAGGCGCACGCCGGGCGCACGCGCGAAGCCGAGCAGACCGGCCGCCTGGTGCGTCTCAGGCCACATCCGCGAGCTCCGCCTCTTCGGCCAGGCCGGACGGGGCCTGGGTGAAGAAGTAGTTGAGCTCGATCTCGCGCGGATCGAAGGCCGACTTGACCGAACTGCGCATGGATGCGGCCACGAGCTGGCGCGCATCGGCTGCCTCCCAGTCCTCGGGCACGCGCTGGCCGCAGGTGACGCCACGCAGCACCATCTGGTGACGCACCAGCGCGTCGATCGCCGGGCCGAGCTTCACCGCCTCGTCGGTCTTGGAGAGGATGGCCTGCTGCGTGCCGCTGCTCTTGAAGCCGGTGAGCACGTCATCGAAGGTGTCGCCGTGGCTGCAGGCGTTGAGCACCAGCAGGCGGTTGACATCGGGCAGGTCCAGCACCTGCAGCATCTCCTGCAGGCGCGGGTCGCGCGGCGCGGCGCCGGTGGTGTCGATCAGCACCATCTTCTTGGAAGAGAGCAGGCCGAGCAGATCCTGCAGCGCCGCGCGGTCGTGCGCCAGGTGGGCGACGACGCCGAGCATGCGCCCGTACTGGCGCAGCTGCTCGTGCGCGCCCACGCGGTAGGTGTCCAGCGTGATCAGGCCCACGCTGCCCGGCCCATGGGTGCGCGCGCACATGGCGGCAAGCTTGGCGGCGGTGGTGGTCTTGCCCACGCCGGTGGCGCCCACCAGAGCGTGGATGCCGCCTTCCTCGTGCAGCGGCAGGGCCAGCGCATCGGTCCTGAGGTTGCGCTCGAGCACCTGCATCAGCCATTGCAGCGCCTTGGCCGCGGGCAGGCTCTCGGGCAGGTGTTCGAGCATCGCGCGCGCCAGCGCGGGCGAATAGCCCGAGCGGATCAGCTTGAGCATCAGGCTGGACTGCACCGGGTTCTGGCGCGCCTGACCCAGCCAGGCCAGGGTGTTGAAGCGCTCTTCGATCAGCTCCTTCATCGCCTGCAGCTCATGCATCACGTTCTGCTGGCCGGCGCCGGCCGCCAGCGTGGGGGCGGTGGCCGCGCCGCTGCGCCGCTGGGCCGCACCGGTGTGCGCCCGCGCGGGCGGCGGCTCGGCAGCAGCGGGGCGGCGCGTGCCGGCGCTGGCGGCCGGGCTTTCCTGCACTTGCGCGGCAGCGCCTGCGCCGTCGGCGCCGTGCAAGGCCTCATGGCGGCGGCGCAGCATGCGCTCGCGCACGTAGTCCTGGAAGGACAGCGTGCTCATCGCCAGCTTTTCGGTGTCCTTGGCGACCGAGCTGCGCGCAAAGCCCTCGCCGCCCTGCAGGCTGCGCACGGGGCTGGCGGCAAGGTCGGCCGCGCGCTCGTGCAGGCGCGGGCGTGCCGCCGGCGCGGCCGGCTGCAGCTGCGCGCGCGGCTGGGCTTCGGGCAGCGAGTCTTCGGCCGTGGCCACCACCTCCACGCCGCCGTCGACCGGGCGGTTGGAGAGGATGAGCGTGCCGTCGCCGAAGGTCATGCGTGCCTTGGCCAAGGCCTCGCGTGCAGTGGGAGCGTGAAAGCGCTGGATGTTCATGGCGTTGCACCTTTCAGGACGGGACCGATGCGGATGGAATGGGTTTCAGGGATTTCACTGTGCGAGAGCACCTGCAGGCGCGGCGCCAGGCGGCGCACCAGGCGGGCGATGCTGCTGCGGATGGCGTCGGGCACCAGCAGGCAGGCGGGTATGCCCAGCTCTTCCTGCCGGGTGGCCACCTCGGCCGCCTTGTGCGTGAGCAGGTCGGCCACGCCGGGGTCCAGCGCCGGGCCGTTGCTGCCGGTGAGGGCCTGCACCAGCAGGCGCTCCAGGTCGGGCTCGATGGCGATCACGTTGAGCTCGCTGGTCGGCCCGTAGATCTGCTGCACGATGGCCGGCGCCAGGGCGATGCGCACCTGCCGGACCAGCTCTGCCGGGTCTTGCGTGGTGCCGGCGAACTCGGCCAGGGTTTCAATGATGGTGCGGATGTCGCGGATGTGCACCGCCTCTTCCAGCAGGAGCTGCAGCACTTTCTGGAACGTCGTGATCGAGACCATCTTGGGCACCACTTCTTCAATCAGCTTGGGTGCAAGGCGCATCACGTGTTCCACGAGCTGCTGCGTCTCGGTACGGCTCAGGAGCCGCGCCGCCTGCACCTGCATCAAGTGTGACAAATGGGTGGCCATGACGGTTTCCGAATCAACCACGGTAAAGCCCGCCATTTGCGCTGCTTCCTTCTGCGCCGCGTCGATCCAGTGCGCGGGCAGGCCGAAGGCCGGGTCGGTCGTGGGCGTGCCGATCAGCGGCGTGGAGATGCCGCCCGGGTTGATCGCGAGGAACATGCCGGGGAAGGCCTCGCCCTCGCCCACCACCACGCCGCGCAGCAGGATGCGATAGCTGCTGGGCTTGAGCTCCAGGTTGTCGCGCACGTGCACTGCGGGCGGCAGGAAGCCCACCTCCTGCGCGAACTTGCGCCGCACGCCCTTGATGCGCGTGAGCAGGTCGCCCTGGCGCGCCTTGTCCACCAGCGCGATCAGGCGGTAGCCCAGCTCCAGGCCGAGCAGGTCCACGGGCTGCAGGTCGTCCCAGCTCGCCTCGCCGTCGCTCACCGGCGCCGGCGCGGCCTCTTCCTGCGGCGCGGGCTTGCGCTGCGCCTGCAGCAGCATCCAGGCGATCCAGCCCAGGGCCGAGCCCATGATGAGGAACACCGTGTGCGGCATCCCGGGTATCACGCCCAGCAGCACCAGGATGGCGGCGGCCATGCCCAGCACGCGCGGCGACATGAAGACCTGCTGCACGATCTGGCGGCCCACGTCCACGTCGCGCGCGCCCACGCGCGACACCACCATGGCCGCGGCCACCGAGATCAACAGGCCCGGAATCTGCGCCACCAGCGCGTCGCCCACGGCCAGCAGGATGTAGCTGTTGGCCGCCTGGCTGGCCGACAGGTCGTGCGAGAGCATGCCGATGGCAAAGCCGCCGATGATGTTGATGATCAGGATCAGGATGCCGGCGATCGCGTCGCCGCGCACGAACTTGCTCGCGCCGTCCATGGCGCCGAAGAAGTTGGCCTCGTCCTGGATCTCCAGGCGCCGCTGCTTGGCCGCGGACTCGTCGATCAGACCGCTGTTGAGGTCCGCGTCCACCGCCATCTGCTTGCCCGGCATGGCGTCCAGCGTGAAGCGCGCCGAGACCTCGGCGATGCGCTCGGCACCCTTGGTGACGACGATGAAGTTGATGACCACGAGGATGGCGAAGACGATCAGGCCGACGGCGAAGTTGCCGCCGATCAGGAAGTGGCCGAAGGCCTCGATCACCGCGCCGGCCGCGCCCGGCCCGGTGTGGCCCTCGAGCAGCACCACGCGGGTGGAGGCCACGTTCAGTGCCAGGCGCATCAAGGTGGTGAGCAGCAGCACCGCGGGGAAGGCCGCGAAGTCCAGCGGCTTGATCATGTAGGCGGCCACCATCATCACCATCAGCGCCACCGCGATGTTGAAGGTGAAGAAGGTGTCGAGCAGCCAGGGCGGGAAGGGCAGCACCATCAGCGCCAGGATGGCCACGACCAATACCGGAATGGACAGGCCCTGCAGCAGCGAGCGGTTGTCGCTGGCCCAGGCCCGGGCGGTCTGGATGGAAGGCGTCGTCATCGTGTTTTACCTGTGTTGCGCCTGGGGTGAATGGGGGTCGAGCTGCGGCGGAATGTGCGCATCGGGAACCGGCGGGGCATCGGGCATGCGGCCTTCGCCGCGCATCGCGGCCTTGAGGCGATAGACGTAGGCCAGCACCTGCGCGACGGCGGTGTACAGCTGCGCCGGGATGGGTTGGTCCAGATCGGCATGGGCATAGAGCGCGCGCGCCAGCATGGGCGAACGCAGCACCGGAATGTCGTGCGTGCCGGCCAGGTCGCGGATGCGAAAGGCCACCAGGTCGGTGCCCTTGGAGATGACCTGCGGCGCGCCCATGGTGGCTTCGTCGTAGCGCAGCGCCACCGCGTAGTGCGTGGGGTTCATCACCACGAAGTCGGCGCGCGGCACGGCGCTGACACTGGCGCGCTCGGCCACCCCGCGCTGCTTCTGGCGGATGCGCTGGCGTATCAGCGGGTTGCCGTCCGAGTCCTTGTGCTCCTGCTTGACCTCTTCATGGCTCATCTTCAGGCGCGAGCGGTGCAGGTACTGCTGCAGCGGCACGTCCACCACCGCGAACAGCAGCACGACGAGCAGCAGCAGCGCCACGCCCGTGCCCACCCACTGCCCGGCATCGCGCAGCGACGGGGCCGCGGGCTGCAGCACCAGCTGGGCCATCTTCTCGGCGCTGGTGGACATGTACTTCCAGGCCACGTAGATCAGCGCCGTCGCCAGCAGCAGCATCTTGCCCAGGTTGGACAGCTTCTGCTTGGACACCAGGTTCTTCACGCCCTGCAGCGGGTCGAGCCGGCTGAACTGCGGCTGCAGCGCCTTCAGGCTCCAGATCCAGCCGCCCGAGCCCAGGCTCGCCGCCACCGCCGCCAGCGCCGCCAGCAGCGCCAGCACCAGGCTGATCGCCAGGCCCACGAGCAGCATGGCCTGCAGCCGGGTGAACATGTCCGCCGGCGCGCGCAGGGCGACGGCGTCGAAGCTGAGCTGGCGCCCCATCTCGCGCGTGAGCACGTCCAGCAGCGTCGGGAAGAAGGACCACAGCATCAGGCCGAGCACGCCCAGCACCGCCAGGTGCGACAGCTCCTGCGAACGCGGCGCCTGCCCATCCTCACGCGCCTTCTGCAGCTTGCGCTCGGTTGCGGGGAGTTGTTTGTCCTGACTTGAATCCATCTCGGCCTGCCCGTGGGGTCAGGCCATTGTCGGAAGATGGGGCGAAGGCTAAAGCCCGAACAGCGGGGCTGCTCGGCCCTTGTTCAGCCCAGCCTGCACAAGGCCGGCTTCTTCAAAATCATAGCTGTCAACACTTGTCCAGCAAGCGTTTGCGGCCGATTTGATGGATGAAACTGCAGCCCGCTCAAAAACCCAGGCTGGCCAGCAGATCGTCCACCTGGGACTGGTCGGTGACCACCTCGCCGGGGTTCTTCTCGGGTTCGACCACCGGGCCCTGCAGGCGCGGCGGCTCGGCGGGCGCCGCCTGGACCATGGTGCCCGGCGGCGCGGTCTGGATCACCAGCTGCACCAGCTGCTCTTCGATGGTCGCGGCCAGGTTCACCACGCGCGCGATCACCTGGCCGGTCAGGTCGTGAAAGTCCTGCGCCATCATGATTTCGGTCAGGTGGCCGTCGAGCTCCTCGCCCGCCTGGCGCAGGTCGACGAGGAAGTTGTAGATCTGCCCGCGCGCCACGGCCGCCACCGGGTCGGCCACCAGCGCGTCGAAGGTGCGCTCACCCTCGTCGGCCACGCGGTCGCGGATGGCCTTGGCCATCTCCACGCGGCCCAGCACCTTTTCCGCCGCCTGGCCGGTCAGGCGCGAGATGTAGGACAGGCGGCTTTGCGCATCCGGCAGCTCGCTCATGGTGCTGCGCAACTGGTTGGCGTAGCCGAGCTCGGAGAGCGCGGTGTGCAGCTGGCGCGTGAGCTGGCCGATGCGCGT